>NZ_BMHE01000036.1 GCF_014640555.1 Paenibacillus marchantiophytorum
CACCCGTCCGCCGCTAACTTGTCCCCGAAGGAACAAATCCGCTCGACTTGCATGTATTAGGCACGCCGCCAGCGTTCGTCCTGAGCCAGGATCAAACTCTCCATAGTAGCGAACAATTGCTTGTCCATATATCTGAAAGCTGAAATGCTCATTGACTTGCTAGCGAGATTTTGCAATCTCTTTTTGAACGATTACTCGTTCGTGCTTACTCACTCGTTGTTCAGTTTTCAAAGATCAATTATTCTTGTCCGACCTGCTCTCTTTCGAAAGCCGGAAGACCAATATACCATACTGAGTTTCGCATTGCAACTCTTAATTTCAAGTTGTTGTTCTCACCAATTTCTCAGTGCTCAGCGGCAACTTTTATAAGATACCACAGACGATGCAAACATTGCAAGTACTTGTCGTAAAAAGTTTTGGGACACCCAGCGATGCCCCAAAACAATTGTATTATTCCCCTTGACGCTGACGCATATGTGGGAATAAGAGGACATCGCGGATGGAAGGCGCATTCGTTAATAGCATAACCAAACGATCTACCCCTATTCCTAATCCACCAGTAGGCGGCATGCCATATTCTAGAGCTCGGATGAAATCTTCATCCATCTCATGCGCTTCATCATTGCCTTGTTCTTTCTCACGAAGCTGCGCTTCAAACCGTTCTCTTTGATCAATCGGATCATTAAGCTCTGTAAAAGCATTGGCATGCTCACGCGCCACAATAAAGAGTTCAAACCGATCCGTAAAACGCGGATCTTCTGGATTCTTTTTGGCAAGCGGTGAAATTTCTAATGGATGTCCGTAAACAAAGGTCGGTTGGATTAACGTTTCTTCAACAAATGTCTCGAAGAACTGGTTCACAATATGACCGAATGTCATATGCGGCTCAACAGATACATTGTGTTCCTTCGCTAAACGGTGCGCTTCCTCATTAGACATATGCGTATTAAAGTCTACGCCTTTGACTTCTTTAATCGCATCGACCATGGAGACCCTTCTCCAGCCAACAGCTAAATCAATCTCGTGATCGCCGTAAGGAACTGTCGTACCGCCAAGAACCTCTTGAGCAATGTGAGCAACGAGTTCTTCTGTAAGCTTCATGATGTCTTTGTAGTCCGCATAAGCCTCGTACAACTCTATCATCGTAAACTCAGGGTTATGACGCGTAGAGATACCTTCATTCCGGTATACACGCCCAATTTCGTATACTTTCTCCAGCCCGCCTACAATTAGACGCTTCAAGTGAAGCTCAATAGCAATTCGCATATGCAGCTGCATATCCAAAGCATTGTGATGTGTGTTGAAAGGACGTGCTGAAGCTCCGCCCGCGATCGTATGGAGTGTAGGTGTTTCTACTTCCAAGAATCCTAGAGAATCCAGATAGCGGCGCATAGACTGAATAATGCGGGAACGCAGAATAAAGGTCTGTTGCACATCTTGATTCATAATCAAATCAACATACCGCTGACGGTAACGCAGTTCCACATCGCTAAGACCATGGAATTTGTCCGGCAGTGGCAGCAAGGACTTGGTTAGAACTTCAAGGGAATGTACCTTAATAGAAGTTTCACCGGTTTTTGTTTTGAAAACGACCCCTTGCACACCCACGATATCGCCCAAGTCCAAAATATCAAAGGCTTTATAGATCGCAGTATCCAAAGCATCTTCACGAACATAGATCTGAATTTTGCCTGTGATGTCTTGGAGATGTGCGAAGCTAGCTTTACCCATCCCTCTTTTTTGCATAATACGTCCGGCAATACTGACCTCAACGGCTTCAGCATCCAATTCTTCTTTGGTTTTATCTTGGTAGGCCGAAAGAATTTCTTGGGCCGTATGCGTTCTCACATATTTCCCGCCAAATGGGTCGACGCCCAAACCGCGAAGCTCGTCCAATTTATTGCGACGAATGACGAGCAATTCATTTAACTCCAATTCCTGACTCATGATTTCATCTCCCACTTATTAGTAAAGGGTGCTAAACCGGAAAAAAGCTTCCGAAAGGAAGCTTTCCAAAGGGCTGCACGCTACTTTTTAATATCAATAATTTGATACTGAATGACGCCAGCAGGAACGATTACATCGACGTTCGCGCCCCTTTGTTTACCTAGAATAGCTCTGCCTACAGGGCTTTCATTGGAAATCTTATTCATCAACGGATCGGATTCCGCCGTACCTACAATGTTGTACTCAACTAAATCGCCGAATTCTAAATCTTTCAGCGTTACAATTGAGCCAACACTTACGGTATTGGTATCGACATCGTCGTTATTAATAATACGCGCATTGCGCAGCAGTTTTTCTAATGTAATGATTCTACCTTCAATAAAAGCTTGTTCGTTCTTAGCATCTTCGTATTCTGAGTTCTCACTAATATCACCATATCCGATGGCGACCTTGATTCTCTCAGCCACTTCGCGACGCTTCACTGATTTCAGATGTTCGAGCTCATCTTCAAGCTTCTTTAAACCTTGTGGTGTAAGAATGACCTCTTTTTCAGCCATTAACAACTGATCTCCCGTCATGTGAAAGATTTTCATATCGTTGAATCGATGCTTCCTGCTAGGAGTCGGGTCTTTATAGAGCTGATTCAAGTAGTATGAATTCACGTTTCATAAATCGCATAGGTGCGCGTTTGTCTTTCAATATATGCAGGAACACATTAATATTGACTGATTATATTGCAACGGTTTCAAAATGTCAATCTCAACCATCACGTGATTATTTATTGCACAATAGCTGATTCTTCAACGGTTGGCGCCAGCGTTTCTACAGAGAGATGCTCGACATATTCATTCAAAACCCGCACCATCTCATCCCGCTTGAGCATCTCCATGATGGCATCCTTCACACGAGCTGATCCCGTTAAGCCTTTGAGATACCAAGCCATGTGCTTGCGCATTTCCTTGACGGCAACATGCTCGCCTTTGAGGGCGATAAGACGGTCCATATGGAGGATGGCGATACGAATTTTCTCTTCCGGCGTAGGCTCAGGCGGCAGTTCCCCGTTAGCCAGATACTGTACCGTGCGGTATAGCATCCATGGGTTGCCCAGCGCTCCACGTCCGATCATGACGCCATCTACACCCGTGTGATCCAGCATGCGCTTAGCATCTTCGGGGGTTACAACATCGCCATTCCCAATTACCGGGATAGAGAGCGCCTGCTTCACGTCACGGATAATATCCCAATCCGCTTTCCCTGTATACAGCTGCTCTCGTGTACGGCCATGCACACTGACGGCACTTCCTCCGCCTCTTTCGACAGCTTTCGCATTCTCAATCGCGTAGATGTGTTCGGAATCCCAACCGATCCGCATTTTCACGGTTACCGGCTTGCTTACAGCAGCAACAACGGTTGCGATCATTTGCTCGATCTTGTCGGGTTGGAGCAGCCAACGCGCTCCCGCGTCGCACTTGGTGATTTTGGGAACCGGACAGCCCATATTGATATCGATGATATCCGCATTCGTATGCTGATCAACAATTTTGGCTGCTTGCACGAGGGTTTCGGTATCACCACCAAAAATTTGTAAACTTAGCGGCTTCTCACGATCGTCTACATATAACATCTCCATCGAACGCGCATTCCCGTGAACGATAGCTTTATCACTAACCATCTCTGCACATACCAGACCTGTGCCAAATTCCTTGGCAATCAGTCGAAATGCTGGATTACATACGCCCGCCATGGGGGCAAGCACAACGCGATTGGGAGCTTCGACATTTCCTATTTTCAGCACCGAAGATTCCACTCCTCTCATCTCGCAACCGCCGCGACTAACTCGTCGGGCTCTATATGAAGGACTTGCGAGATCTTGTTTATAATTTTCGTATCCGGCTTGCGTGTGCCTCTCTCGATCGCTCCCAAGATGGCAATCGAGACGCCTAACAAATCAGCCAGTTCGTTCTGTGTATATCCCTTTAATTTGCGAAAAGCGCGAATGCGCTGAGCTACTGAGCTTTTTTCCATAGAACGACGCCTTCCTTTCCTTCCAGTTTCTCCAAATGCCCGGAGATGAATTCAAATGCAGCATCCTGCCGTTTAGAGAGAACCTCTGTGAGAGGAACTAATACAAAAGCCCGCTCATGCATCCGCGGATGCGGAATGATCAAGTCGGGGGTTGCAAGCTGCTCATCGCCGTAAAGGAGCAGATCCAAATCGATGGTTCTTGGACCCCAGCGCAAATCCCGCGTACGGCCCAAACGGTTCTCGATGGCAAGCAAAGTGAACAGCAATGCTTCTGCAGGCAGACTCGTATGAATTTGAATAACCATATTGAGAAAAGCAGATTGATCCACATAGCCAACCGGTTCGGTTTCGTAAATACTGGAAAGGCCAGTTACTTGGATACCCGACTCCTGGTGAAGCGCTGCAATCGCATCCTGCAAATAATGTTCACGGTCATCGATATTAGATCCTAGCGCCACATAGGCGGTAGTAGTTGGTTCTCGTTCTTCGGCTGTCATTGTACGGCCCGCTTTCGGTTAATCTCAATGGTGACGCCGTCGAAAATAACGGCAAAGGGTGGATGCGGCTTAATGACGCGCACCGTCACTTCATTGATACTAGTATAAGTATGCAGCAGCTCGGATGCAATATTTTCTGCAAGCGCCTCAATTAGTTTGAAGGTGCGCCCTTCGACAATTTCCTTCACTTTGAAAAAAACTTCGCCATAATTCACGGTATCATCCAGATGATCCGACTTTCCCGGTTTGCTCAACGGCAGCACAAGCTCAACATCAACGTAGAAACGCTGACCTAGTTTATTCTCTTCCGGAAACACGCCATGATTACCAAAAAACTGCATGCGGGACAGGGTTATTTTATCCATCATTATTGCCTCCATCGTTATGTTATGAGCGGATAATGGCATCTGTCATGACCGCTACTCGTTTCATTGCTTGAATGTCGTGCACACGAATGATTCCACAGCCTTGAGCAATCCCTAGTACAACCGTTGAAGCCGTGCCCTCAAGACGCTCCTCAGGTGGCAGATTAAGGGTTAGACCAATCACGCTTTTCCGTGATGTTCCCAGGAGGACAGGGTAACCTAGAGCCGTAATCGCAGCCAGTTGATTCATTAACTGCAAATTTTGCTCATAGCTCTTGGCAAATCCGATACCGGGGTCTAAAATAATACGCTCCTCCCGAACACCAGCCTCTAGCGCTTGTTTCGTATAAAGAAGCAAATCGTTGATAACATCGGGAATGAAATCGGAGTATACCGAGTTCGTGCGATTATGGGTAATGATAAAAGGACAATCATAGCTGGCAGCTACGATTGCCATACGCGCGTCGGCTTGACCACCCCATACATCGTTGATAATATGCGCTCCCGCTTCTAGTGCTTGTTGAGCGACTTCAGCTTTGTAAGTATCTATCGAAATAGGAACATTAACTTCCCGACGCAGTGCCTCAATGACAGGGATAACACGTCGCAGCTCCTCTTCCTGAGTAACCGCAGCGAATCCCGGCCGGGTAGATTCTCCCCCGATGTCAATGATATCAGCGCCCTCAGCAACCATCTGCCTAGCCCTGCTCACCGCATCCGCAACCCGAACGTATTCCCCGCCATCAGAGAAGGAATCTGGTGTTACGTTCAATATGCCCATAATGATCGTTCGATCACCAATGGGCAGCTCATGTCCTCTGCAAGATAACACGTTCATCTTCTGTTCACTTCCTATAGCTGTCAGATGTTTAGTGATACGACTCCATAAGTCGGCGCGTTAACGGTCCTACCAAACCAGAGCCAACTGGGTAAGCTTGTCCACTGGGTGTATACAATGTTGTGACGGGAACGATAGCTTGAATGGAATTAACGAGAAATACTTCGTCAGCCTCGACAAGATCTTCCCAGCGATAAAAGCCGTCCTGGGTTGGAATTTGCTGCTGCTGCGCAAGACCAAGCACATGGGCTCTAGTGATGCCGGGCAGTATGCCCGTGTCCAAAGAAGGCGTATAACCGATGCCATTTTTGACGAAGAAAATATTGCTGACGACGCCCTCGGCCACATAGCCGTCTTCGCTGAGCATTAAACCCTCTGCGCCAGCAGCCCAGCTGTATTGCTGAAGCTCTCTTTTGGCAAGAATGTTGTTCATATAGTGAAAAGACTTGAAGCGGTACAGCCCTTCAGGCGTATTGCGGGGCAGCTTGAGCAGTTGCAGCGCTTTGCCTTGCTGATACGTTTCCTCATCTCGTGCCGGAAGTGATTTGATATAGATAATCTCTGTTGGCTGCTTGTAATCTTCCGTAGGCAGACCTAGAGCTTCCTCTCCCGCCGAAACGGAATAGCGAATATAGGCATCCTCTAGCTCATTAGCTTGCAACAATGACGCGATTAAACCTTCGAGACGTTCAAGATTTGGTTCAAATACGATGCCAAGTTCGTGACAGCCTGCGGATAAACGGTCGAGGTGCTCCCTAAGTAAAAATGGCTTCCCCCCATAGGTACGGAAAGTTTCGAAGAGACCAAGCCCGTAAAGAAAGCCGTGATCGTAAACCGAGACCACGGCCAGCTTGTCATCGATCAGGTTTCCATTGACGCTAATGATCATAGCTACACTCCCGCTTTGGCTGTCCGGCGAAGAAAGTTCCGCAGAATCTGATGGCCATGCTGTGTGATGATCGATTCGGGATGGAATTGAACACCCTCGATCGGATATTCCTTATGGCGCAAAGCCATAATTTCTCCCTCTGCCGTATGTGCGCTTACTTCCAAGCAATCTGGCAGTGTCTCCGCTTTGACAATTAAAGAATGATAACGTGTTGCTATAAATGGCGAAGGCAGTCCTTCGAATAATGTTTTCCCGTCATGGAAAATTTCTGAGGTTTTGCCATGCATTAAACGTTCTGCGCGAATAACGTCGCCGCCAAAAGCCTGACCAATGGATTGGTGGCCCAGACAAACGCCGAAGATGGGAATTATACCCTTGAAATGGTCAATCAGTGATAAGCTAATGCCGGCTTCATTCGGCGTGCACGGTCCCGGAGATATCAAGATGTGATCAGGCGCCAAAGCCTCTACACCCGCTAAATCGATTTCGTCATTGCGACGAACGATGACTTCTTCACCGATCTCCCCCAAGTATTGGACGAGGTTGTACGTAAACGAATCATAATTATCAATCACTAAAATCATTCTAAGCTCCCCTTTCGTCAGCCCATCTTGGGCCCTAAGCTCGGCTCATGCTCCGCTCGCTGTATTCTATCGCTTTCCACATCGCTTTGGCTTTGTTCAGGGATTCGATATATTCTCGCTCTGGGATAGAATCAATGACGATCCCTGCCCCTGCTTGAATATGGCCTACTCCTTGCACAGCTACCAGCGTTCGTATAATAATATTAAATTCCATATTGCCATTATAGTCAATCCATCCCATCGAACCCGTATAAGGTCCGCGACGCACGGGCTCTAATTCTTCAATGATTTCCATCGTCCGAATCTTAGGAGCTCCGGTGATGGTTCCTCCAGGGAATGTCGCAGCAATGACATCATAGACATCCTTCCCTTCCGCCAGCTCGCCGACGACTTCCGAGACGATGTGCATGACATGGGAATAGTATTCAATGACCATGAAGTCCTTCACTTGGACGGTGCCGTACTTGGAGATGCGGCCCAGGTCGTTGCGTTCGAGATCGACCAGCATGACGTGCTCGGCACGCTCTTTGTCATTGTCGATGAGCTCGCCAGCCAGGCGCAGATCATCTTGCTCGTCCTTGCCGCGTGGGCGCGTGCCAGCGATCGGACGCGTCCGCAGGACGCCGTCCTCGAGCTGCACAAGCAGCTCCGGCGAGCCCGATACGAGCGCGAAGCCGTCGAAGCGCAGCAAGCCCATGTACGGCGAGGGATTGACGATGCGCAGCGCCTCGTAGATCTCCTCCGGCGTAGTGCTCAGCTGCCGGCTCTGTCTAACCGACAAGTTGACTTGGAACACGTCACCTTGCGAGATGTAGGCTTGGATGCGCTGCACCGCCGCGATGTAATCGGCTTTGCCGAAGGCAGGCTGAATGCCTGCGATGCTTTCGACGTCGATGTGCAGCTGCTCGCGCGCGAGATCAACGCCCGCGCCGCCGCCAAGCGACGCGCTGCCAGAGGCGCGGATGGCCTGCCAGCGAGCGAGCATCGCGTGCGCGTCATCGCGCGCTTGCTGGTAGAGCTGCTCGAGATCGGCAGCGTCTGCTGAGATATCGGATATCTGTGTATGAACCGCGATATACAAGCTTTTCTCGCTATGATCCAAGATCCATACCTGATCATACATAGCGAAGCTGTAGTCTGGAATCGGCAAATCATTAGCTGCCTCTTCTGGAAGCTTCTCGATCGTACGGATTACATCGTAGCTCCAATAGCCAACGCACCCGCCTAGAAACTTAGGGGCTCCCTCCACATTAGGACTATGAAAAGGCGCCATCCATTGCTTGACGATGTCTAGCGGCTTGCCTTCCCGATGCAAAACATTGGTTCCCCCATGGTTTGTGAGGGGCAAACTGGTGATTTCGGCAGCCAAACCGGTTCCACGCACCGTGGAAAAAGGCTGCAGACCAAAAAAGGTGTAGCGGCCACCCTTGCCGCTTTCCAGAACAAATGAATCCGGGGAGGCGTCCTTCCAGGCTGCTTCCCATGAAGCTACCCGCTTTTCGGCCAAACCTAGCTTCATGACATAAGGCAGCATGGTGTAGGTGGATGACCAATTACGCCACTGCTCTAGGGATGTTAGGATCATGCTTGCCCTCCTTCCGTTCGTCTCCGATGATTAGTTGTCCATTAGTATACTCCAACCTTACACAGAAAAAAAGCCCCCAGCTGCAGCAGCCGGGAGCTCGTTAGTTCTTGGAGTCTTATTGCTCTTCGAATTGGTAAAGTGGCGTAGAGAGGTAACGCTCTCCGTTACTTGGGATAATCGCAACAACACGTTTTCCAGTTCCAAGCTCTTTTGCAACTTTCAGTGCTGCGAAAATCGCCGCGCCGGAGGAAATACCACCAAGAATACCTTCTTCTTTGGCTACACGACGGGAAGTTTCGAACGCATCTTCGTTCTCTACGGCAATGATTTCGTCATAAATTTTCGTGTTCAAGATGTCCGGAACAAAACCTGCACCGATCCCTTGAATTTTATGAGGACCTGGTTTACCGCCGGAAAGAACCGGGGAAGCCGCAGGCTCAATGGCGTAAATTTTAATTCCCGGGAAATTTTCTTTCAGTACGCTGCCAGCGCCCGAGATCGTTCCACCTGTACCGATACCGGAAATGAAAGCATCTAATTTACCGTCATGCGCATTGATAGCTTCAACGATTTCTGGTCCTGTTGTTTCGCGGTGAACCTTCACGTTGGCCGGGTTTTTGAATTGTTGCGGGATGAAGTAAGAAGGGTTCTCTGCTTGAAGCTCTTCCGCACGCTTGATAGCCCCCTTCATTCCTTCTGCACCTGGCGTCAGAACGAGTTGTGCACCGTAGGCGCGAAGCAGGTTGCGTCTTTCCAAAGACATCGTTTCCGGCATAACCAGAATCGCCTTGTAGCCTTTGGCTGCTGCTACTAATGCTATTCCGATTCCTGTGTTACCGCTAGTTGGCTCAACAATCGTATCGCCTGGCTTGAGCTTGCCTTCTTGCTCAGCTACTTCGATCATGGAGATGGCAATGCGGTCTTTCACGCTGGCACCTGGATTCTGGTACTCCAGCTTTACATAAACCTCAGCGCTTCCTTCCGGAACAACGCGATTCAAACGAACAAGAGGTGTATCTCCAATCAAATCAGTAATGCTTTGAACTAATCTTGCCATCTTATTTCCCCTCCAGGTTAAGTGATGAATGATTTCCGAGTTAATTAGTCGGTATTAATACATTAATCTTATCAATGCGCTTACAGGTTGTCAACCATATTTTCACAATGCGTTAACGTAATTGCGGGTCTATGATTGACACTTTCCATTTGTTGCGGAGCTGCAGCACATAATCCTTCAATGGCGGGGCCTCCTGAAGAGCCAGTTCCCTGCGCACATTCTCCCGAATAAAGCCTTGATCCGGATTCGCTTTCTCTCGCTTGTTCTTCAATTTCACGATGGCGAAGCCCTGTGGCAAACTGACAGGCTTGCTTACTTCCCCAACCTTCAGCAATTTAGCCGATTCCAGAACGGGCGCAGCAACAAAGGGATCATCTCCCTCAATCCAACCCAAATCACCACCGGTGTTATTGGTTGCATCATCGAGCGAGCGATCTCTGGCCAAGGTTGCGAAGCTCTCCCCTTTTGCCAGTTCCGCAATGACTTTGTTCGCTTGGTCCTTGGTGGACACGATAATCTGAAGGATGTTGTACTCTGTTGCTTGTTTGAACTCATCCGCATGTGTCTTGATATACTCATCTACTTGCGCATCGGTAATATGGACATGACTCGTTGCCAGCTTCTCAAGCAATAACTTATTCGTTACATCCTCTTGGATTTCTTGCTTCGACAGTCCTAACTGATTTTGCATAGATGCGTAGAATTGTACTTCGCTCTCATATCCTTGCTGCATCCGCTTCAATTCACGGTTAATCTCCGCGTTCCCTATCGCAGTCCCCGTCTCGGTTCCTTCCAGACTTATCACTTCGCGATCCAACAATTGACCCAGTAGTTCCGTCCCGTAATGGCGTTCCAACGCCGTATGCAGTTCTTTTATGGTTATTTCACGATCCCCAATTTTGGCGACTACCCGCTCGTTCTTCTGCTCACCTTGCTGTTCAGGTTCTGTAGGCTGACTTGGTTCTGTTTGATTCATGGAATGGGTGATCAGCAAGGATGTGAGCACGAGATTACATACAGCCAGCACAATGATGGCTCCCCACAATCGTTTTACGTTCTGCATCCTGACTCCCTCTTTACTTCCATCTTGCTTGTGTGGTCATAGATCGATCATTCTTTGTAAATCTTCTTCTCCATAGCGATAAGCTTCATTGCAGAAATGGCAGACCACTTCAGCGAATCCTTCGTCTTCAAGAATCTCTTGCAGTTCCGATTTCCCTAAGGAAATCAATGTGGACTCAACCTTTTCACGACTGCATTTGCAGCGGAACATAACATCCATCTGATCCAATGACTGGAACGAAGGCAGTACCGTTTGCAGAATCTCTTCTAAATTGAGTCCTTCACCCAACATACTGGTGAAAGAAGGAGTACGACCCAGCATTTCCTCAATTTCAGCGATCTCCTCATCCATTAACCCTGGAAGCAATTGAATCACGAACCCGCCTGAGGCCAGGATAGAATGATCGGTATTAACTAGCACGCCGAGCGCCACGGCGGATGGTGTTTGTTCCGACTTTGCAAAGTAGTAGGTGAAATCTTCCGCCAATTCCCCTGAGATGAGAGGAACACTGCCTTTGTAAGGCTCTTTCAATCCCAAATCTTTCGTTATGTACAAAAAACCTTCTGTTCCTACAGCGGCAGCTACATCAAGCTTGCCATTTTCTTTGAGCGGCGGGTCAACCAGCGGGTTATCTACATAACCACGCACCTCACCCTTCGCGTTGGCATCAACGACGATTTGACCGATGGGCCCCTCGCCCTTCACTTGAATGATGAGATGCTCCTCACCCTTCAACATGGCTCCAATTAAAAGGCCAGCCGCAGCTGTCCGTCCAAGTGCAGCCGTGGCCGTCGGCGTCGTTTGGTGTCTCCGACTGAGTTCTTCGGTGAGAACGGTCGTTTGCACCGCAAAAGCTCGAACCCTGCCCCCGAGAGCCGTTCCTCGAATTAAATAATCGCTCATGTTACGTCCTTTCCTTAAACAGCTTATGCATTTTTCTCATAAATCATTTGCAAACCTTGCAAAGTGAGCAAAGGATTTACAATTTGTATCGTACGCGACTCACTTGAAATCAATTCCGCCAGTCCACCCGTCGCAATGACAGTTGGATTGACATTGAATTCTTGCTTTACGCGTTCAACAATCCCATCTACTTGACCCACATAGCCGTAAACAATACCCGCCTGCATAGCTGCTACCGTATTGCGCCCGACAACGCTCTTGGGCTTGACGAGTTCAATGCGCGGCAATTTCGCCGCCTTTTGATATAAGGCTTCGGTAGAAATGCCAATCCCCGGAGCAATCGCGCAGCCAACAAGCTGCTGGGCAGGATCAATATAATCGTACGTAGTTGCCGTTCCGAAATCTACAATAATGCAAGGCGCTCCGTAGAGTTCAAGAGCTGCAACCGCGTTAACAATGCGATCGGCACCGACCTCTTTGGGGTTATCAACACGCACATTGAGCCCTGTTTTGATCCCTGGGCCTACGATAAATGGCGTTCTTTTCAAATAATGCAGGCTTAAGTTCTCCATCACACCCATAAGCGGCGGGACAACGGATGAAACAATAACGCCTTCTACCTCGTTGAAAAGGATACCCGAGTGCTGGAACAAGCTGTACAACTGCATCCCATATTCATCGACTGTCGCCGAACGGTTCGTACTGATCCGCCAGTGATGCAGCAGCGTGCGTTCTTGATAAAGTCCGAGCACTATGTTTGTATTCCCTACATCGATAACGAGAATCATAGTGCTGTCTCCTTCCGTTCATTCAGGTCTAGTGAAATATCGAGCGCCGCAACCGAATAGGTTAAACGGCCAACCGAAATGACGTCTACGCCTGATTCTGCCATCGCTTTAATGGTCTGGACAGATACTGAGCCCGATCCTTCTACAACAATATGCGGGGCTTTGCTTTTAATTATAGCAACGGCTTCTTTCATCTTGGCCGGAACCATATTATCCAACATGATGATATCGGCTCCAGCTGCTAATGCTTCATCAAGCTGGGTAAAGTCTTCGACTTCGACTTCAATTTTCATCGTATGCGGAATTTGCTGCCGTGCCGATTGAACGGCTTGCGTGATGCCGCCTGAACCCTTAATATGATTATCTTTGATCATGACAGCGTCATAAAGACCGAATCGGTGATTATGACCGCCTCCGACACGTACAGCATACTTCTCAAGCAGTCTGTGTCCTGGCGTCGTTTTGCGCGTATCCACAAGTCTGGTAGACATGCCTTCTAACGCATTGACGAATTCACGAGTCTTGGTGGCAATACCTGACATTCTCTGCATAAGGTTCAAGCTCAAGCGTTCTCCGAGCAAAATACTGCGCGTATTTCCCTCCACCTCAGCTAGTATGGTCCCTTTTAATACAGACGATCCTTCTACCACTTTTGTTTCAAAACGGAGTGAAGCATCTACGACCGCGAATACTTCTTGGGCAATGCGCAGCCCGCAAACAATTCCGTCTTCTTTGACGTGGATAATCCCTTTGGACACCTGTTCCAAAGGGATTGTTGTCAATGTGGTGACGTCGCCGGTGCCAATATCTTCTTCCAGCCAAAGCCGAATATGTTTACGAATTAATTCCATATTTAAATCCAGCATTTAAATCCACTCCTCAATCCTATCTTCCCCGCGCTTAAATACAATATGCTTCTTCCACATCTGATCATCCCGCTCCGGGAAATCTTCCCGATAGTGACCACCGCGGCTTTCTTCCCTCGCCAAAGCTGCTATTGTCGTAAGCAAGGAGCAGTTCAATAAATTCGCAAACTCGTAATCTTCCCGTTTCGACA
Source organism: Paenibacillus marchantiophytorum (assembly GCF_014640555.1). GTDB lineage: Bacteria > Bacillota > Bacilli > Paenibacillales > NBRC-103111 > Paenibacillus_E > Paenibacillus_E marchantiophytorum. The sequence goes on from NZ_BMHE01000036.1 coordinate 13,599, forward strand.
TCATCGATTCGAAGAAGGCTAGTTGTCTGGTCAATTCATCATACCCTTTTTGCAAACCTTTGGCTGATCGCTTGAGTCCTGCATAACGCAGCATAACTTTCTGCAGCTTCAACTTTTTCTCAACTACAGCTTGGCTGGAAATTTCAGTTCTCGGCGCTTCAGCCTCAGCACGGATTTGGATGTTTCCTTGCAGTGGAGGAAGCTCCTGAATGCGTTCAATAATTCTCCGCCCAAAAACAATCGCCTCGGACAGCGAGTTGCTCGCCAAGCGGTTAGCTCCATGTACGCCTGTGGATGACACTTCGCCGCAAGCGAAGAGTCGTCGAACCGCCGTCTCGCCATGAAGATCCGTCTTCACGCCGCCCATCATATAATGTGCTGCCGGCGCAACCGGAATCCAGTCTGTGCTCATATCGAGCCCATAATTCAAACAATATTCGTAAATCGTAGGGAACCTATGTTTAATAAGGTCTTCCGATTCGTGCGTAATATCAATGTAAACAAAGGTCGATCGGCAATTTTCCATTTCATCGACAATCGCGCGGGCAACTACATCTCTAGGCGCAAGCTCAAGCTGCGGGTGATACCGCTCCATGAAGCGCTCTCCTTTGATGTTGCGCAGATAAGCGCCCTCGCCGCGCACAGCCTCGGAGATGAGGAAGCGCGGTGCGCCTGGGTAGCAAAGCGCGGTCGGGTGGAATTGAACGAATTCCACATCCTGGATTTGCGCCCCAGCACGATGCGCGATGGCAATGCCGTCTCCGGTGGCAATGTCCGGGTTCGTGGTGTAGCGGAACAGCTGCCCTGCTCCACCGGAGCACAGGATCGTGGCGTTGCCGCGGACGAACACCCGCTGGCCGCCGGGCTTCTGGACGAGTGCGCCGTAGCACTCGCCGTCTTGTGTGATCAGGTCGATCACGAAGTGATCGTCCCAGACTTCAATGTTCGGATCTTGCTTCGTGCGTTCCGACAGGGCTCGTACAATCTCAGCGCCAGTGGCGTCGCCATGCGCATGCAAGATGCGGCGCTGACTATGCGCGCCCTCTTTGGTCAAGGCGAACTCCCCGTTCTCCAAATCGAACTGGGTCCCCATCTTGATCAAGTCCTGCACGCCGTTAGGACCTTCGTGAACGAGCACGTCAACAGCTTCTGGCGAACAGAGCCCTGCTCCCGCAATCAGTGTATCCTGCATATGGTATTCCGGCGAATCCTCGTCCGATATAACCGCAGCAATGCCGCCTTGGGCGTACCGCGTATTGCTGTCGAGGAGCGATTTCTTCGTAATCATCAGCACTTTCTTATTTTCACTAGCGCGGATTGCAGTGAATAATCCTGCAATGCCTGCACCAATCACAATAACATCTGTATGTACATGAGGAATGGAATCTAAATCTACATCTACGAGGTATCTTGGAATCATTGGGCCGTTTCACCTGTTCTCCGCCATGTATTGCCCCGTCATGATAACTAACGCTTCCGTCAGTTGCCATAACGGGGGGCTTATCAGAAAAAGACCGGATCCTTGGTCAAAGGCGGTCTTTTCTATATGGTCATTCTGTCTTGATTTAGAATTTATTTCACTTGAAGCATACGCTCCAGAGATAATCTCGCTTTATCAGCTACATCTTCCGGTACGTAGATTTCTGGCTGCATCGTTTCAAGACATTTTACAATTTTCTTCAAATTGTTTACTTTCATGTTCGGGCATACCAAGTATTTGGTCGCAAAATGGAACTGTTTGTCCGGGCTGTCCATACGAAGTTGGTAGCCAGTGCCGTCTTCCGTTCCAACGATGAATTCCTTGCAGTCTGATTCTTTGCAATATTTAATGATCGCTGTTGTGGAACCTACGAAGTCGCCCAATTTCACCACTTCTGGTCGGCATTCTGGATGGACAACGAACTGCGCATTCGGATACTGCGCTCTCATTTCCTCAACATCTTTCACGGTCAGCATATCATGGGTGTTGCAATAGCCTTCCCAGATGATCACTTTTTTGCTTGTGAATTTTGATACATAGTCACCCAAATTTTTATCCGGTACCCAGATGATTTCATCCGAATCGACGGAATTGATGACATTGATGGCATTTGCTGACGTACAGCAAATATCTGTTTCTGATTTTACATCAGCCGATGTGTTAATGTAAGCAACTACTTTGGCCTTGGGGTGCTGCCGCTTGAGAGCACGCAAGCCTTCCACATTCACCATGTCCGCCATAGGGCACCCTGCACGTTCGTCAGGAATGATAACCGTCTTGTTAGGAGCTAATATCTTAGCGCTCTCTCCCATGAAATGAACACCACAGAACACAATAACATCTGCATCTGTTTGTGCCGCCTTTTGCGCTAGCAGAAAGGAATCCCCCCGGAAATCGGCAACTTCTTGAACTTCGTCTCGCTGATAATAATGAGCAAGTATAATGGCATTGCGTTCTTTCTTCAGCTGCAGCAACCGTTCTTTGAGTTCGCGGTTCTGTTCAGCCTTGCGTTCCAATGCTAAAGCTTCCATGGATGCTTCCTCCCCTATCTGGGACGTAAAATGGACTAACCCTCTTATCTAAAAGTAGTATGAGCTAATCTTAATAAAATTAGAGATTTACAACTAATTTACACATTCCCGCATCCCCTGTCAATGCGCAAAAAGGCCGAAATAACCAGAAAATCCGGGTACACCTGACGTGTACACCGGATTTACGAGTTGCTATTGCTTGTTACTCTTCGGATTGATCCGAGTTCGGATCTTTCTCTTTGTTTAACTCTAATTTATTGCTGTCACTGGATTGGCTTTGACCTTGAATGTTCACTTTGACTTCTTCGTCATCTGTGACGTCACTCAATCTGCCTTTCTCCAAAAGCGCAATGATCTCATCTTTGTCCAATGTTTCTTTCTCAAGCAACGTTTTGGCTACGAGATGAATTTGGTCAGCATGTTCAGTCAGCATTGTGCGAGCACGATCATAGCAGGTGCGGATAAAGCTTTGCATCTCTTGATCAATTTCATACGCAATGGCATCACTATAGTTCTGTTCATGGCCGATATCGCGTCCTAAGAACACTTGGCCTTGGGAACTGCCGAATTGCATCGGTCCGAGCTTGTCGCTCATTCCGTATTCCATAATCATGCGACGAACGATACCTGTTGCCTTCTGGAAGTCACTGTACGCCCCAGTACCGATTTCACCGATGAATAATTCCTCGGAAACGCGGCCACCCAAGAGTCCTGTTACTTTATCCAGCAATTCGTTCTTCGTCTGCATCATGCGATCTTCGCCTTCTTTGGGCAGCATCATCACGTAACCGCCAGCGCGTCCGCGCGGAACGATCGTAACTTTGTGTACCATATCAGCATTCTCGGCGTAATAGCCGATGATTGCGTGTCCGGCTTCATGATAAGCAACAATGCGCTTCTCTGCATCGCTGATAATTCGGCTCTTCTTCTGCGTACCGACAATGATACGGTCAAAAGCTTCCTCAACCTCAGCCATGGAAATATCTTTACGGTTACGACGAGCAGCAATCAGCGCCGCTTCGTTCAATAAATTTTCTAGATCAGCACCTGTGAATCCAGTTGTGTAGCGTGATAGAGAATCCAGCTTCACGTCTTTGGCAAGTGGTTTGTTGCGAGCATGTACTTTCAGAACCGCTTCGCGGCCTTTGATATCCGGACGATCTACCGTAATTTGACGGTCGAAACGGCCTGGACGCAATAATGCCGGATCCAAAATGTCAGGACGGTTCGTTGCTGCTACGATAATGATACCTTCGTTTGCGCCAAATCCATCCATCTCAACAAGCAATTGATTCAAGGTTTGTTCGCGCTCATCATGTCCGCCGCCTAAGCCTGCGCCACGTTGACGACCAACCGCATCAATCTCATCAATAAAGATGATACAAGGCGAGTTCTTCTTCGCGTTCTCGAACAAGTCACGAACACGGGATGCGCCGACACCGACGAACATCTCAACGAAGTCAGAACCGGAGATGCTGAAGAACGGTACGCCTGCTTCACCAGCGACTGCTCTTGCCAGCAATGTTTTACCTGTTCCCGGAGGACCATTCAAGAGAACCCCTTTGGGGATTCTTGCACCGACAGCTGCGAATTTCCGTGGATCTTTGAGGAACTCAACAACCTCGATTAATTCTTGCTTCTCTTCATCTGCACCTGCCACATCCTCGAACGTGACACGTTTCTTCTCTTCATTATATAAGCGGGCACGGCTCTTGCCGAAGTTCATTACTTTCCCGCCGCCACCTTGAGCCTGATTCAACAGGAAGAAAAACAAGATGAAGATAATGACGAATGGAATAATGGAAGTTAGGAAACTAATCCAAACACTATCCCGTTCCATGGTCTCGTATGTTTCTTGCGGTACGCCATTGGCTTCAATTAATTGAACGACCAAAGGCTCATACGGGGCATGGGTTTCAAAGCTCTTCTTATCAGCACCACTTGGCGGGTTAATATACTTACCTTTAATCAAATAGGTGTATCCATCAAACTTCAGCGTGACGGATTCCACATTTTTGTTAACAACCGCTTGGCGGAATTTGTCGTAAGTAATTAACTCCTTTTGTTCATTCTGGGTACTGATGAAATGGACGATACCTACGGTTACCAAAAATATAAGTAAATAAAAACCGGTATTCCGGATAATTCGATTCATCCCTAGCCTCCTCTCGAACGGCACACTTTTATTATTTTACCACATCCCGGTAAAGCACTACAACATAACAGCATTGGCGGGCCTGCGGGAAATGACATTAGGTAGTGTAGATCTCTGGTTTCAATATGCCGACAAATGGAAGGTTGCGATATTTCTCTGCATAATCCAGACCATATCCGACTACGAACTCATCAGGAAGCACGTATCCTGCATAATCAGGCTCGAGCTCAACGGTTCGGCGTGCCGGCTTGTTAAACAGCGCTACGACCGAGATTGTCTTGGCATTGCGTCGTTCTAGCACATCTATCAGATAACTAAGCGTTAAACCGCTATCGATAATGTCCTCCACGATTAAAATGTGACGCCCTTCCACGGGTACGTCCAGATCTTTGATAATCTTGACAACGCCGGAAGATTTGGTGGATTGACCATAGCTGGATACAGCCATGAAATCAAGTTCCAGCGGCACTCTGATTTGCTTGACCAAGTCAGCCATAAAAATAAAAGCGCCTTTGAGTACACAAATGACCAATGGGTTCTTACCTTCGTAATCGCTCGAGAGCTGATCCCCTAGTTCTTTGATTTTGCCTTGAATTTGTTCTTCGCTGTAAAGAACTTCTTGAATGTCGCTGTACAAGGATGAACCCCCTAGATTATATTATGAATCCTTATAAATTTACATTCTAGAAGAACGAAATTTACACATGTTACTGCAGCACGAGCTTCATATGAAGCACACGTTCTGTATCCGGTCCAATCAATGCGTGTTTGGACCTGCGAAAGCCAGCAATCCAGAGGATTTGCCCGGAAGCATCGACCAGTAACGGGATGACATCACGCCGACTTAGCGGCATTTTGGCATCAATGAACATATCTTTTACCTTTTTGGACCCGTTTAAACCATGTGGTTCCAATCGATCTCCAGACCGTCGATTTCTGACCACGAGCGGCAATTGGATTTGATCCAGATCCAAATATACATCCGTTGCCGATGAGATAAGATCAATAGTGTCATTGGATTGAACAGACATCCAGGAGCAGTACAGACTAGCTTCGACTTCCGGCAGGCTCAGTCCGCTTGTCTCAAAACCGATCTCATACGCATATGACTTCGGAGATGGCACAATCGTCTGAAAGTGAATAGCTTCATATTCTCTCACTATATAAAGTTCTTCATCCACCTGTAGGACTTGATTCGAAACTTGATCATGCACAATCAACTCGCGAATTCGTTCAATCCGCCCTAATTCAAGGCGATCCATTCCCAAACAAAGACAGTTTAATATTAATTTAATCAAACGCCTTTGTAAAGCAAGGTGCAGTTCGGTGAAATCACCTCGCTCTAAGCGGTAACTTGCTTGCCCAGTCACGGTTATTCGCTGAAAAACCCGTTCGGTCTCTTTGGCCAAATAATCATCCTCGGCTTGCATCAGCTCCGTTAGTCGATTCAGTGATTCCGGAAGTTGTTCATTATACGGCTTCAGCATCGGCAGCACATCAAGACGAATTTGATTGCGGAAATACTTCCGCAGCTCATTGCTGCTATCCATACAATAAAGCATTTCATGCTGAGCACAATAGTTCACAATATCTGCTTTGTATATACGTAGAAAAGGTCGAATGAGTTCCACTTTTTTTTCAAGCCTTCGTTCGGGCATGCCCGTAAGCCCTGAGGGGCCCGTCCCTCTAAGAATTCGCATCATGACCGTTTCCGCTTGATCGTCGGCGTGATGGGCTAGCGCGATGCGGTTGGCGCCATATTGGTCAGCTACCAGATGCAGGAATTCATAACGCTTCTCACGCGCGGCTGCCTGCCCGTTAAGAGCAGTTTCTTCTATATAAGCCGGCACATTAATAACGCCAACTTCACAGGGAAGTCCTTTGCTTGCAGCAAGTTCGTTGACAAAAGCAGCTTCCGCATCCGACTCCTCGCCTCGGAATTGATGATTAACATGAGCGACAACCAACTGCCAACTGTACTTCTCCCCCAATACAAAAAGGACATGAAGCAGCGCTACCGAATCAGGTCCTCCTGAAACCGCAACGACAACGACATCTCCTGGGGCTACGAGCTTTTGTTCTTTGATACGTTGTTCTACCCTCGCAACTAGATCGTGCTCCATATGGTATTCCCTTTCTACCAATAAATATAAACGGTTGCTCCAAAAATAAAAATCGAAGCAGCGAAGCATATTTTCAACCAAGGCATCTTCAGTGTCATTGGCCCTATCTTCTTCCCAGACACCAGTGAGCGCCAATATTGATAAGCTTCCTGTGAAGTATGGAACTCCCCATTCAATGCTTTATGCAGAAATGGCGCGATATGAGCAGCCACTGCATTCTCACGAATAATGGCGGTTAGTTGCTCCAAATCTCTGGTTTGCGGCAGCGTTTGCGTTAATCCAGTAAACCGATTCCGCTGATCCAGCGATTTCAACAGCAAAATAGCAAAAGAGAACAAATCATAACTTTCCTCTGCGATACGTTCTCCTTTGTTCCAAAAGCCGCGATCGTAAACTTCCGTTAATTGCTTAATCGCTCTTCCCTTGGACGTGACTCCGCCAAAATCGATGAGATCCACATCCCCATAATTCGAAACAATCATATTTTCAATCTTCAAATCCCCGAATATATAGCCATTGCGATGCAATTCCGTTAATTTGCGCAGCAGATTCGTACCGATGACATAAACCCAATCTTGTCCGCGCTTATGTATAAAATCAGAAATGGTCATTCCTTCAATATATCGCATGACGTAGAAAGAAACTTCCTTCTCTCCCACTGTCATATCATCAGCATCGATTAAAAAGTTCTTGAACGAGGTCTCCGTCAGCGATATGGCCAGCAACGAGTTAATCTCGGATTGGTGATCAACGGTTTCGTGACCTGCTTTCAGAGCAAATCTACCAGTCCCTCTACGTACGAGAGCCACAACCCCATTAGAACCAGCACCTAATAAACGTTCGACCATATAGACGCGGCCGTTCCATTTCCCTCGGATTTCTGATCCTGGACGGAAGGCATCCTCATACCACGTAGTCACTCAGCATCCCATCCTCGGTCTTTGGTAAGAAAGGTTTTTCTGTCATGAACTGCAGCGTTTGCAGCATGGCAGGACCTGTCGGCGTCGTACCCTTCATGTTTATTTTATAGAACATCTTGTCTAAATTTGCAAGCTGATTCGTCCAATTCAGATCCATTTCCAGTTCCTGATCGCTTGTTTTGGTTGATGGGAAGTGAAAAACCGCTAATTCGCTCTTCCCGCTGCGCGCCCTAAGACTCAATAGAAGATCATGAATCGCCTCACGAACTGCTGCAAGTTTCGGTTTCATACTAGCACTGGCATCTATTAGAAGCGCTACACGAAGGGAAGACGTTTCACTCATCGTATCGATCACCTGAACGACCTGAGACCGCTTGTCAGGCGGCAGCTGCTCTAATTGATTAACACCTAGAATACTCTGCAACTCTTTGCCTACGGCATGCTGGATCGTTGTAGTAACGGTTTTGCGCGTCATCATCTGAACGGTTTGCGAAAGTTGACCCGAATTCACAATTCGGCTCATCCCTCCTCCGGCAGCGGCGATCTCTTTAATCTCCTCTGAGCCTAGCACCCCCAGCTCTCCGTGATCGATAACGCCAATCACATTCACGGTCACACCTTCTCCCTGCGCTTGCGCCGCGGCTATGACTGGACTTACCCCTACATTTGAACATCCGTCTGTGATTAAAAGAATCTGCATCATCATCTCATTTGCCTCCCTGACACTCTGATTTGCACTCTAGCAGTTTTACTTTCTAGTTTTTCCATTTTAGAGAGAGTCTAATCATGGGTTGATCCCGTGAAAATAAAAAGACAGCCTACCAGTTTATCTGGCAAGCTGCCCCGTGATTTCCCGCTGTTACTTCGTAAACCTTCTTCTTAAGAGCAGACCCATAAGAATCAAGGTGATACCTGCTAACTCGACATACAAATGACTAGATTCCCCTGTCGTCGGGAGTGTTTCTTGTTTAGTTATAGGTGGAATTCCACCTAAAGGCACATTATTATCGCCATCAAAAGGCGGATCCGAATCCGTAGATGGCTTGGGATCAACTGGCGACGGTGTTGGCGTTGGTGCTATTGTCGGCGCTGGAGTAGGTGCAGGTGTTACTGTTGGCGTCGGCGTGATTCCTCCCGTCCCTGTACTTGGGGGTTTAGTTGGAATCGGTGTAGGTGCAGGTGTCTCCGTAGGGCTCGGGGTTGTTCCCGGACCCGATGGATCTGGAGGATCCGACTTTTTAACGTTTATCACGTTTAAGTTAAACTCTTCCCCGGAGTGAAGGGTCACTGCATTCTCTTCCAAATTCAGATTATACCCGGCAGGAGCAGTCTTCTCTTTAACCGTATATTCGCCTGCAAGCAATTCTTTAAAGACTACAATCCCTGTTTCACCGGTAGTAAGCGTGTTAATTAACGTTTTGGATTCTCCGGCTTTGCGGTACAACTCAAACGTAGCGCCGCTCAGCAATAAGCTGTTATTGGCTGAATCCAGCTTTTTGACCGTTAATGAACCTCGGACGCCACCGCCTGTTCCTGATCCGCCCGATACACCCACGATAATATCCTTCGTCGTTTCTTTAATGACCGTACTGACGTTATTGCCACTCAAAGTTACGTAATTGGAAATCGTATCATGGTCATTGGCAGCTATGAGAGATTGATACTCCAAGATATAAGCTGTCGAGATGGTTTCAGCAAAGCTTAATTCAAAAATCGGCTTCCCGTCATTATTCGTTTTGAATACTACCGTATAATCCTTCCCCTTTTCTAACTCGGAACCTTTGGTTAAATTACCGTTGATTGCTGCTGTTGCCTTAAACAAATGGAACGTATTGGGCAGCAGCACTTGATTCGTTGTTGGCGTATCGACGATTTTGGCCTCAGACAGCGTGGATTGACTGCGATTAATATAGATCGTCCAGTTAATTTTGTCCGCGCTTTGCTCCCCGGTTTTATTCACAAATTCGTCGCCATTAGGGATATTAAGCGTGGCGCTCAGATTACCAGAGACCTGTGTCTCCCCAACAAATAGTCGAGCAGTATTGGAAATCGTACTGTGAACCAATTGTCCCTGTACACTGGTTTTAAATACAACATAATAAGGCTTAGAGAAAGGTTGCGGGAATTTAACAATCAGTTTATTGCCATCCAAACTGTACGTATAGGAGGCTGGGCTAACTGGCGCACCCATGGTTGGACTCCCGCTTGCCGGAATGGTCATGGCATACACGGCAACCGAGCCGTCGATAATCTTCTGATTAGGCTCAATAATGTCCTGCAGGCTAGCCGTTTCAAGGGGTTTGCCATTGTAGTTCATGCCTATGGTCCAAGTAATTTGTTTGGAAGCTGCGTTGTAGGCACCAAATTTAAATCCGTTATTCTTCACTTCATTCCTTGGAATAAATGTGGATGTTACCTTCTTGATGTGTGAATCACTAGGGTTGTTAGACCATTCAATTTGGGCCGCATTAATGAAATTGTTGGTGGATCTAAGCGGACTGATCCAGTCCAGATTAAATTCTGTCTTGTAATCAATTGAAATAGGATCTGCAATGGCCGTCAGAAATTTAACCGTGAAGCCTTCGTCTGGAGCAACAGCGCTATCGAGCGTGTACTCTGTTGACGGCATCAGAACGGATCCTTTTTTGATGACTAGTGACCCAGGCACGAAACGCAAGCCTTTACTCGGAAAGGTGTCCGTTACAACCACATTGTTCATCAACTGGCTGTCTTTGTTCATGAGTATATGCCAATCCACGGTTTTTGCTTGATAATCTGCCGTTCCTGGATACTTGGTTGCGATCAGCTGCTCAACAGCTTGTGAGGCGGAGTCGCTTGATCCACTGCCCGATATAACCCGATTGGTAATAGTCACATTGTCAAATACCCGATTAATCGCCTTGGTCGTGTATACAATCTTATACGCGGAAGAAATGCTGCTGTTAAACTGTAGTTTGAAGCCTTTTTTGCCTGCTGCAGCTTCTGGTGTCACGGTATAACTCGCACTCGGCAATTCATTGCCGAGCGTTTCCCCACCAGTCGGATTTAGCGTAACCGGATAGATATGCATGGAGCCCGAGACCAGTTCATGCGTATCGTTGAAGAGATCTGTCAGGAATGCCGCAGATTGTGGAATTGTCCGCTCATTATAGTTATATTTGATTGCCCAACCGATCGTTTGCGTTATAGGGTCGTAGCTCTCCGCGATTTTGTCCAGAGCGCTGCCCAGCGAGACCTGCACCGTCGCGGATGCCTCCACAGGCGATTTATTGCTGCCTCCGAAAGTGGCTGTATTCACGAACGACGTCTTATCCAAATTAACGATTGGCGTGCTGAACTGGAGTCGGTAAGCCGTTTGAATCGGACTATCTGCGAAATGAACGGAAAGTGTTGCTCCGCTGGCGCTTACTGTGTATTTGCTGCTATCCAGCAGCCCGCCTTGCAGGACAGAACCATCAAGCTTAACAGTCAGATCATAGACAGCTACAGTAACAGGAACAGATAAGCCTGTTGGAATAACGTCGATGACCACTGCGTTCTGAACGGCGTCCAGCATCTTATTCACATCGATCGTCCAATCGATACTCTTGGCGTTGATGCCTGACGATACGCCACTCTTCTCAATCGTTGATGTTACGGTCGGCCTGAGATGAAGGGTGAAGACTTGCTCGCCGGTCTTAATCGGAATCGTAATCGTTACGACGGTATTTTCCGTAAGTTGGCTTTTATCCAATTGCGTTTTGAAGGTTAGCGTGCCATGGATATTATCATGACTTTCGATGTAATTATTAAACGTAATCAGCACTTGATGGCTGGCCCGGTCCACATGGAAAGTGCCTAATTGCTCCTGCCCCATCATCAAACCGCCGCTGATATCATTATAAAGTAAAAATTGCTGCGGCAGTGTGAACGCAAACGTATCACCAGCCTTATACCCATGGCTGTTCGGCAGCGACCACGTATAGTCTACCTGCACCTTGGCGTTCGGCTCATAAACATTGCCTGTGACGACTTGCCCTGAGCTGTCATATACAACTAATGTAACACTGTCAATAATGTTGTTCGAAATCGTAGCCGCACTCGCCTTCGCAAAGAAGCCTACTCCGTAAATACTCTGCATAAAAATTAATAGGGCAATGAGCAGTGTACTCGTTTTTTTCTTTAACATAATTTTTTTCATACCTCCATTCACGATTCAAGCCTGGTATAGACTATTTGCTTGTAGACATAGAATATGAAACAAATTGTATCATTATTAATATTATATGATACAAGTTGTATTGTAAATCATTGGATTTATTTTTTTCTGCTGCTGCGAAAACAAAAAAAAGCCTGCGCTCATGAATTGAGCACAGGCTTCTAATTTAGTTAATACACTTTGACTATTTGATATTCATCTGCATTTTTGAACATGTCTGTTGCTTGTCCACCTTGCACACGCGTAGCATCGTAGGTGGTATCTATCGTTACCCACTCGTTCCGATCAGCTAGAAATACTTGGTTCCAAGCGTGATACGTCTCTGGCGAGTTGGCCTCATATCCCATCACCAGGCGGGTCGGCAATCCTTCACTTCTAGCCATCGCCGCAAAAGTTGCTGCGAAGTCATAACAGATTCCTTGGGATGCTTCGTAAACCTCATCCAAGTCAGGTATATAGGTATCTGCTACGGTTTGTGCCTTTTTGTAATCATACGTAAAATTTGTCGTGATATAGGCGTAGATGGCTTTTAATTTATCCATGTCAGTCTTCTTATTTACCGTTAGTTTCTTGGCCTTTACGACAGCTTTCGATGTTTCGCTCCAGTCGATAAGCGGGATAGATTGAAGGAAAACTGTCTTCTCATCTGCCAACTTCACCTCTATTTGTTCTTGCGCAATTACCTTATATTTGTTGTTCCCTATGGACTCCCCGACTAGCACTTTATAGGTACCGTTTCCAAGCTGCAGAGGGTACTGGTCTCCTTCTTCAAAGGTGTAGTCATACTTCACATTTTCCTTGGAGATCCGAACGAGAACCTTGGTGTCTGGACGGCTTGTATAATGGATTGAAATAATTCCTTTGCTCAATGCGCTTTGGTCCACAATGGAGGGAGCGGCAAATATCGCTTGAGGTACTAGCATCAAGAAGAACGATAGTATAATAGCTGCTAGAATTGATTTTTTGAACACAAAAAATTCCCCTTTCGGTAACTGGCTGCCATCTTAGTTGAAGTAAGGAAGGCCCTTTAGTTTTGCGTCTCTAGTTTTCGCTAGATTTGCCTTTATCGGGAGAAACCACCGATGAATAAACGCCTAATATGCTGTCATCATATCATATGCTTGTCGGTTTGAATATACATAATTAGACAATTTATTGCCCAATCCGCTTCCATCTGCCTAATGACCATAAACAGAGTCGGAATTTCAACCTCACCGCAAATAATAGCGGATTTCCACCCTGCTCTAGTGTCAAAAAAGAGGCCGCCCTCAAGGTAATAACCTCTTGGGAAAGCCTCGTTCATATAACCAACAACTAGATCAACCTATTATTTGTTTAGTCTTCTTCTTCTCAAAACTACACCCGCAATAATCAAAGCAAAACCTGCTAGCTCATAATATCTACGGCTTGCTTCGCCTGTCTGAGGAAGCGTTTGTCCTGATTTCTTATTGCCTAGCGGAACTTTTTGAACTTCAATATCAATCGTTGCTTCCGTTGCTTCCCCTGTTCCATTTCTTAGAACAACCTTAATTGATTCATTCCCCGTAAATCCAGGGTTAGGCGTGTATACCCAATGCCCGTTGGGATCTATGGTTACTGTCCCATTCTCCGGTTGTTTGCCGATAGACGGAGTGCTGCCTAACGGAACTTCAATATTACCTTCAATCGGTGTATCTTGATTAGTTACTTTCTCATCTGCCTGAGGCTTCGGCGTCGGGCTTGCGCTCGGCGCTGGCGTTGGGCTTGCGCTTGGCGCTGGCGTCGGGCTCGCACTCGGCGCTGGCGTCGGGCTAGCGCTCGGCGTTGGCTTAGGACTAGCGCTCGGCGACGGCGAAGGGCTCGTGCTTGGTGCCGGCGTGGATTCACCTCCGCCTGAACTTGGCGTTGGCGTCGGCGTCGGCACAGTTGGCGTTGGCGTCGGCACTACCGGCGTTGGCGTCGGCACTACTGGCGTTGGCGTCGGTGTCGGCACAGCCGGCGTTGGTGTCGGCACTACCACCGGTGGCACCTTCACATTCGTGACTTCCAAGTTGATAGCAGTTGTCGAATTAATCGTAACTGCACGTTCGCTCGAATCAAGGGTGTATCCGGTTGGAGCAGCTACTTCTTTTAGAACATAATCACCTTGAAGTAAATTTTTGAACAAGACGATACCCGTGGAATCTGTTGTTAGCGTACTAAAAAGGATTTTCGTTGTTGCACCCGTTTTACGGTACAATTCAAACGTCGCTCCGTTTAACAACAAGGCATGATTACCGGAATCCACTTTTTTAACCGCTAAGGACCCTCTAACACCACTTCCTGTACCCGATCCACTCGAAACAGCTACAATGACATTCTTCGATGTACTTTTGGAAACCGTTGTGTCGTTACTACCCGTAAAGCTCACTTGATTAGAAACGGTATCATTGTCATTAGCCACAATTAATGACTGGTACTCTAAGATATACGGCTTCGAAATCTGATGCGTAAAGGTCAATTCAAACTTTTGCTTGCCATCATTGTCAGTTAGGATTACGACATTGTAGTCCGTGCCTTTGAGAAGCTCGGTCGTCTTCGTAATAGAACTGTCAGATGCTACTGAGGTAGCGTATAGATGGAACGAGTCCGGTAATAAGAACTGGTTGTCTGAAGGGATGTCCGTAATTTTGGCAGTGTCTACCGTCGATTGTCCACGATTAATATTAATGGTCCAATTGATTTTATCTCCGCTTTGTGTACCGTTTTTATTGACATACTCTCCAGCCTTAGGAATGTTAACAGTAGCTGTTAAATTCTTGGAAACCGGTGCTGCCGTCTCATAGACGTTAGCTGTATTGCTCACATTCGTATCAATAAGTTCACCATCTAAGCTCGTGCTGTAGACAATGTAATAGGCTTTAGAAATAGCTGCTTTGAAATTTAAAATCAGCGTATTGCCACTGTCTACCAGGTAGTCATATTCACTGCCATTAACGAATGCACCCATGGTTGGATTGCCGTTAACTGGGATGTTCATTTCATACACTTTAAGTGAACCTGGAACTAGTTTTTGTTGGGACTCCAAAAGATCCTTAACTACAGCATGATTAATCGTTTTGCCGTTGTAGTTTACGCCTACCACCCATGTGAGCTGTTTGGTAGCTGCATTATAAGACCCGTTCTTGAAGCCATTATTCTTAACTTCGTCTCTTGGCGTGAAAGTCCCATGTACGGTTATCTCTTGACTAGGCAAAGTACCTGTCCAGTTAACCGTCGCATCGTTAAGGAAATTCGTTGTGCTGCCAACCGGCAAGATCCAATCATTATTATAATAAGTGGAATAGCTCACCGTTACGGGCGCTGTTAAAGTACCCACGAAATTAATAGTAAATCCTGTGTCGTTAAGCACATTTGAAATGGAGTAGTCCGCAGGACTGTTCAATGTGGTAGAACCTTGCGTGACAAACAATGTTCCAGGTCTGTACTCCAACCCTTTCTTAGGAAAATTGTCAGTGAGCACAACAGAACTCATCGATTCGCTGTCTGCATTGAGCGCAATCTTCCAATCTACCGTTTTGGCATGGTAGTCTTTACTATTTACACTTTTGATAATAATAACTTGGTCAATGTCACGTGTAGCCGTGTCTGTTGCTCCCAGGCCAGTAGTGGCTGTATTCGAAATAGTAGCAGGTCCTTCAACACGATTAATGGCCTTGGTTTGGTAAACCAGCTTGTATGCTTGGGTAATCGGATTATTGAATTGCAATTTAAAGCCGGTCTTTCCTGTTGGCGGTGTCGGAGCAGCATTGACTGTATAATCGGAAACAGGCAGAGCGCTACCTAAGGATTCAGCCCCAGAATTATCTAGCGTAACTGGATACACTTTAATGGACGAAGGCGCGACGCCTCCAACTAACGCTTGAGTATTATCAAAAAGATCGGTTAAATACGCAGAGGCTTGTACGATAGCTCTCTCATTATAATTGTACTTGATGGCCCAATCTATCGTTTGGGTGCTTGAGTTATAACCTGATGATGTCTTATCAAGTGCCGTACCCTGCTGAACAGTAACCGTTGCACTGGCATCGACTGGCGTTTTATTGCTTCCGCTGAATGTGGCCTTATTCAGGAATGACGTTTTATCGAAATCTGTGACAGGTGTCGTGTACTTAATCCGGTAAGCTGTGTCAATGGAAGCTTCCGTGAATTGAACGGTCAGAATGCCTCCGGTCGTATTAAACGTGTATTTGCTTGTATCCGTTAATGCTCCTTGAACGGGAGTACCGTCCAAATTTATTCCAAGATCGTAGACAGCAACTGTCACGGGCACAGACAAACCAACTGGAATAGGATCGGTTACTACTGCATTCTGTACGGGCTCCAATTTCTTGTTGACGTCAATCGTCCAATCAATATTTTTGGCATTATACCCTTCTGGAACACCGTTTTTTCCTATGGTTGAAGCCACATTAGGCTTAAAGTTAAGTGAAAAGACTTGCGTTCCGCCCTTAACTGGAATACTGATCGTTTGATTCGTACTTCCAGTGATTTTAGACATATCGAATTTGGTGTTAAAAGTAAGCGTCCCTTGGACCTCGTCTAAACCAATATTCTCATTAAATGTCATGACAACTTGATGAGTTAAGTAATTGGCAACAAACGTCCCCACGTCACCATTACCACTAACCAGGGGTCCTGTCACATTATTGACAAGCAAAAATTGTTGCGGCAGTGTGAAGGTGAAAGTATCCCCACTGTGGTACCCATGACTATTAGGGAACGACCATGTATAATCCACTTGCACTTTGGAACCCTGTTCATAGACATTATCTGTCACAACATGGTTGCTGCTGTCATAGACAGCCAAACTCACAGAATCGATGATGTTACTGGAAATAACGGCAGCGTTGGCTTGATTCACAAACCCGAAACCTGAAATGCTTTGCATAAAAATTAGCAGTGTGATTAGTAAAGCACTTGTCTTTTTCTTAAACATTTCTTTCTACTCCTCCATTTGCATGTTTCTATGATTTAATTCTCTAGTCGGCAACTGTAATGGGACTTCGATGACTTGATCTCTTCCGACGAAATGGCACAATTCGTATTGTAGAATTTTAGACTGAACATATTCTGAACATGCGAACGCAAAAGGACGCAAAAAAAGAAACCTACACGTATGTAGGCTCCTTTATTTCGTTTCTATTAATTTCCCCTTGATCGCAATACGATGTGTTGGATTTTCCATAGGATGGCACGTAATTAACGTGATTTCCCGATCCTTGTCGTTGCCATTGAGAACCCAAACTTCTTCCGGGAGGACGTACAGTTTCTTTTCTACTTTATAAGTATATTGTTTAGTTCCTGTGTCCACCGTTATTAAGTCACCGACATCAACTTCATCTAAGCGATTGAAATTTTTGCCGTAGGTTAAATTCCGATGTCCTGCAATCGCATAGTTGCCGACAGCCCCCGGTCGTCCTGTATTCGCAATACTGGCAACGGAAACTTTCATATTCGCCTGTGTCGCATTCGTTAGAATAGGAATCTTCAGATTAATTTTATCGATGAGGAGGACACCCTCCATGTTCTTAGGCATCTCGACCACTGGCGCGGATGTCGCTTCTGCAACCAACGGTTTCGGCTGAACATCTGCTGACCCTCCGCTTAAAGAAGTCGGAGTCCATACAGGTGATCTCTCTGTTTCTTCTTGATCAACGACTTGATCCATATATTTCAAATTATCCTGCCACTGCTTCATAATCTTCTGTTGCTGGTAACTCTCATAACGATCATTCAAGGTCGGATAGAGTAGAACAATCACCCCTGCTAGTATCAAAAGCAGCGAGAGATATCTTCCTTTCATTAGAAGCCTCCTCCTTTCTTATCTACACTTACAATTATAATTGTCTTTGCTCCAATATGCCATTAAACCACTCGGATACCGACTGTCTTGGAGGAATTCCCAACTCACTCTCAAAGTGCTGCTTTAAGGTGTCATACTGCTGCTTCATGTCAGCAAAATTACCCCGCAGTTGATGAACCTGCATCAAGCCAAAGTAACCATTTTCCACCAGAGGAAATTGATCCTTCATTTGTTGATAGGCCTCTGCCGCTTCCTTAAGTAGACCTTGCTCTAGGCAAAAGTCGGCCAAATGCTGGAGATACGTCCAACGGAAAAGGCGCAGCCGTTCCCGCTCACCCTCCGCCCAAAGAAACTGGGATTCCCCGAAATAATCCCCCTTATACATCTCCACCAACTGCTTATAGACAGTTACTGAAGCTAAGGTGAGCTCAGGCGCTTTCAATAATTCCTGTTCCCATACGTCCACATCCACGCCGACCTGATCCAATTGCAAGCGATAACCTTCTTGTTCATAGATGACTTGAACGGCCAGCGCCTGCTCTTTGAGCATTTTACGTATCTGATAAACCGTGGTATGAAGCTGCACACCCGCGCGCGCCGGGTCCTGCTCTGGCCACAATACTTCCAGCAGCACTTCCTTATGAATGGCAGGTGCATTGCGATGATGCAGCAGAAAGGAGAACAACTCTTGCGTTTTATTCGTTCGCCATGGAAAAGAATGCGCGCCAGACGTACTATTGACCCAATGAAGGGACTGTAAACAACAGATTAGCGTGCGTTCTTTTCGATCCATATCTACATTAGAAGCTACCTCTGCCATGGATTTGCGAATTCTGGTTAGCGTTTTGCCGAGTCTCGTGTCCGATACGGGTTTCAGTATGTAATCCAATGCATTCAGCTCAAACGCCTCTACCGCATAATGATTGAAAGCTGTAACAAACACGATGTGCACATCGGGCTGCTTCGTAAATAATCTCGCCGCGAGTTCCATTCCCCCGATTTCTGGCATTTCCAAATCTAGAAATATAGCATCAAACTTCTGCAGCCTAGCCAAATTCAGCGCTTCTTTGGGATCTATTAATGAAGCAACGATATCTATATCTTCATGCTTGCTTAATAATTTCTCCATGCTCCTTAGAGCAAGTGGCTCATCGTCAACTAAAAGCACCTTCATGCTATCACCTATTCTCCGAATATGTATGCTTCCATTATAATGTATACAGGATAAAATAATAGAAAAAGCTACAACAGCAAATGAGCTGTTATAGCTTTGACAAATCAAAAGTTAACTAACGGTTTTGGGCCGCTCCATACGCGTAATGCCTGGCCAACGGAATGTAGCCCATTCCGGCTGCCTTTTCTCCACACGGGCAACGACAACCGTCATATCATCCTGAATTTCGCCATGATGGTGGCGGAAGATTCGCTCCAATAAACAGTCCGCAAAGTCCTGCGGCAAAGTCGTATCTATCTCTTGGATCATCCGCTTCATCCACATCTCCTTATTCACCGCATGGCCCGGCGCATCATAGATGCCATCGGTCATCATCACGAGAATATCGCCCGATTGCAGCGGGATCGAGACGAGATCCACCTCAATCTCGCTCAGGATACCTACCGGTAGATTATTCGCCGAGATGGAAATAACCTCATTCCCTCGCTTAATGAAGCTGGGGATGGAGCCAATTTTCATGAACGTCGTGTTAGCGTTGTACATGTCGATCAAAGCCATATCCACGGTCGCGTACATCTCGTCCGAGGAGCGCAGCATCAACACCGAGTTCAGCGACTTGATCGCGAGCTTCTCGTCCATGCCCGACTGCAGCAGCTGCTGCAGAATGTTCAGAGCGGTCTGGCTCTCGGCCCGAGCCCGCTCCCCATTGCCCATGCCGTCGCTCAGCGCAACGGCATACTTGCCATTGCCCAGCTCCACCGTGGAGAAGCTGTCGCCCGAGAAGAGGTCGCCGCCCTTGGCAGCGCCGGCGACACCGGTCTCCACCTCGTACTCCTTGGCGGAGCCGAAGACGACCGTGCTGTAGCCCTCGCCGCGCTCATGCATCTCCTCCCGCATCACGGCGACGTTCTCGCCGATGATTTCGCTCAGGAGCGGCGCAATGATTTTCCGGCATTCATCGAAGCCTTTCGTATACTGATGAATGATTTCGATTTCAATATTTCCTTCATCTAAGGAAATAATGTCAATGGTATGAATCGACAAGCCGAGCTCCTCCAGCGCATTGCGAATTTGTTCTTCCTGCAGGAAAAGCTCCTGGCCTTCCCGCTTAATTTCCTTAGCCAAGTCCTCCATGACTTGCGAAACGCCGGACAACTGATCAGCCACCAGATGTCGGCTATCCATAATCTGCTTCTTCCAGTGCAAATCATTCTTGTACAGGCTGTACTGCTGCTTCATCACTTCCAGCACCTGCTCCGTGCGAATACATACCTTCTTCCAGTCAGCTGGTATTTGTTTCTTCGTCATATTCTCCTTTGTCTCAATATTGGTCATCATATCGGTCATATACGTGTAGGTTTGGTAGAACTTCTGATCCCAGCACTGACTCTTTTTATAACAGGAATCGCACGCTTTCTGCGCAACGGCATTCATGAAGTGCCCAACTTCCTCCTCTTTGCGGCTCACCGCATCATCCGTCGTCAACTGTTTGAAGCTGCGCGACAACTGCCGGAAAACTTCCGAGAATTGTTCCACGCGCCCGGCGGTGACATCGCGCACTCTTTTGGCATAATCCTGCTGTGATTTCAGATTTTCCTGCGTGCCTGGCACATATTTCGCAAGGGTTAGAATGAAACTTCGCGGCGTCAATAAGAAGAGGGCCACAGCCGCCAATGATTCCCACGTAGAATTCAGGACATCCACGCCCGTCCCCATATAGAACGATAGAATCGAGGAGCCGAGCAGCATGCCGAAAGCAACCGCCAAGCGATTGCCATCCTTGAGAAGTCCAGCCAACATGCCGGAGAAAGCCAGCAAGCTCATTTGATAAATCGCATTGCTATTGGCAAGGCTTAGAATTAAACCCGTAATGACTCCCACGGATGCTCCGAAAGGCGCTCCTCCCACTAACGCGAACAATAGAATCAAGTACCGGGACAGCACATGTTCCACCGTGACGGGCCCTACAGCCCAACTGACCGTCCCCGTCATCACCGAGGCTAGGAGGATAATCAAACAAATGATTTCTTCATGTTTCAAATGATAGTTTTTACGGGTAAGGGTAAATACAGGGATCGCTTGTATAAAAATTAAGGTCAGCACCAGGCTGAGCAGGGCTTCCACGGAAATCATCATCAAGGAGTACCAGCTTAGATTGGACACGACCAGTTCCGCAAATAGCTGCACCAAGAAGGTAGAGCTGAACACCAGCAGCGGAGCTAGCGATAGATCGGAGCGTTCGAACTTCTCTAATGCTTTCTGAATGAGCAAGAACACAATAATCTCAGTGACGAGATACCCCGTATTGGTATTCAGCGACAACAGACTACCCGCGAAGGCTGCCACACCAACCCAGTGTAAAATATCTCGCCTTGTAAAATAAATGACCGCAATAAATGCTAAAGCGAACGGTGACAGCTGCTCCAAAATCATTGCACGTCCGAGCAGGAAGGCCATCACGATAAGCAGCATCGACCACTTTTTAGCTACAAATGCTTGAACAAATCGGTTTTCCACCGCTGCGCTGTGAGCGCCTGTTTTGGCTTTCTGCCAAAGTCCTGTCCATCCGCCACCAATCACTGTACCTATGCTTCTTCTTTGCATGTTTGCGAACACCATCCATTCCATCCTTATTTGTTTCTCTAGTATAGAGACAATCTAGTAGAAAGTTTGTCAGAATGAGTTGCTAGATTCAAAGAAATTTCCGACAAGCCGCGCCAGCTTTGTCAACACCCTTGAGCCCTTGCACAGACTCGCATTACCTGCTTGAGAACGTTTCCAGAAGTCTGAATACCTCGAACTTTCACCCTGCATATGAGGGAGATACCCGTAATACCATGTCGACAGATCTTTCCGTTATAACGGGCCTAATGAATCCCTGATGCCCTATTCCAAGCAAATGATCACCTTTCCGCCTAAAATTTGCTCGATAGCGTTAATCCAGTTCATTAGATGCCCTCTGAGACCGAAAACCCCTAAAGCGCAGTCTGCGGTGGACGTCAGTAAATAAGGGGAAAGCTTCGCTCACCCCAAACCCGAAAACATTCTGGCGTGAACAAAAAACCACACCCGCCTAAGCGGATGTGGTTCGTTTACTCATCTATTAATCTCTTCTTCCGCCCCGGCCACCGCGTTTGGACTCGGTGTTCTTCTTCAGAGACGAAATCCGCTCTTCACTATCTTTGAGGAAACGCGATACTTTATCTTCGAACGAGAAAGGTCTAGCTCCGCCTTGCTGCTTGTTAAAGCCGCCGCGTCCGCCGCCACCGCCGCCGCCACCACGATTGAAGCCACCGCCGCCACCTGGACGACCGCCACCACCACCTGGACCACCGCTTGGAGGGCCACTGCGTTCTCCACCGCTACTTGGGCGACCACCTTGATAACCGCCGCTTGGACGATCTCCGCTTGGGCGTCCTTGATAGCTGCTGCCACCTGTACGTTCAGGACGAGCTGGTCTTTCCTCAACTGGCTTGTCAACCGTTTGCTTGATCGACAGTCCGATCTTGCCATCCTTGTCCACGTTAATCACTTTGACCGTTACTTTGTCTTCCAGCTTTAAATGGTCATTAACGTCTTTCACATAATTGTCCGCGATCTCTGAAATGTGAACAAGACCGGTAACTCCTTCAGCAAGCTCGACGAATGCTCCAAAGTGAGTAATCCCCGTCACTCTTCCCTCTAACTTGGTGCCAACTTCAATTGCCATAAAGTAAAATGTTCCTCCCTTAAAATGTTGAAAACACTGGCTACGCCGATTATAACCGATGCAGAAACCACGGTCAACACGGCATGAGCCGCTTCTTCAGATAAATTTTATTGCGACTTCGAGACACTCAGTGGCGTCTCTCCCGTTTTGCTATAGTGAAAATCCCGGCGAATGATTTGATCCAAATATTCGTCATTGTGAAGTCTTGCGATTTCCCTCTGTGTTTGCTCTTTCAGCTTATTCGCATCAACGAGTTGCTGTTCCATGTTCACGACGACTTTGCTCTTCTCGTGTAGCTTTGCGAACTGCCCCCAAATGTTAACAGCAGCCCAACTCATAAAACATAGGACAAAGATCAGAAGAAAACGCAGTCTTCGCTTTGAGCCTACGCTAGCGCTGCGCTTGTTAGATGGTACGGTTGCATGAGCTTGCATGTATAGGACTTCCTCCTACTTTGAGAATAACCTGCGATAGATCGTAATGATATTACCCATTAGTTTCTTCAACCAAACAGGCATTACGAAATATTTGTGCACAGGCCGAGTCATCCACAGGAGCATTCTCCACAAAGGATAGAGCAATTGTAGCACAATTCTGTAAAGGAATATAGCTACAGCTAGCAAAAAGCCTAAAATTATCACGGTTAGACGATATAAGCCAATAATCGGTTTAATCAGGATATATTCGACAGTTTTAGCAATAAAACGGTACAACGCAACGATAATCCGGATGAGTATCAGGGTAAATCGAACAACCATGTTAGTCAGAAATGCGAAGTAAAAACAAACTCCAATACCCATGCCCAGAAAGATAAAGATACGAACTTGTCCTTCATTACTGTACAGAAGCAGGCGGAAAACAAGGATTGTCGCCACAATCCAATACATCATATCAACAAGCGGAATCGTCCATCGCGGCAGCCTTAACTTCCCCGAAAGCACACGAAACACATCAAACATCGCACCGATCGCGATTCCGCTCAGAAACATCATGAAAATCGTTTGAAACTGAACGTGAAGGGTCACTTGAATAACTTACCAAGAAACCCTTTGGATTTCTCCTGGGTATTCCCATCTACATAAGCTAATTCTTGAATTAATCCTTCAATGGCGACTAACCCCTGCTCCAAGCTTAAGTTCTTGATGTGCAAATTCTGCCCTTTAATCATCAAATAGCCCATTTCCGTTTCCAGGAGGAACTCTTCACTGTCAAAGCTTTCTACGTTCAAAACTCCGGAGATCTCCAAGAGCTTGCGATTAAGCATTTTAATTTCTTGCCGTTTGTTGTTTTTCACCGGTTCGATCATGGCCTGTACCCCTCCTTCATCTATCACTACGATATGGGGGGATGTCCTGTTTTAGAACCACGGAACACGGTCATCGCTAATAAAAAATGCGGCTTTTTCACAGAGGGAGAGCCCCTTTCATGAATCGACAAACACTCTCCCCATTGCTCTCACGAACGTTTATACGATCACTTCATAACAGCCTATGACAATTAACAACAAACATCCCAACAACTCGGCATAGCGTCCAAACCATGACTTGGCAATTCTACTGCCCATACGAATGCCCAAATCGACAGTTAGCAGGGAAAAAACGCCCACCGAAATAGCAGAAAGGATCGGAGAAACCCCACTTGCCCCGGCACCCAAGCCACTCGCCAGGCAGTTGATGGACAGCGCAAAGCCCAGAGATAACGATTCTCCCCACGAAATAACGTGATTCCCATCCTTATCTGATCTTTGGGCCATCCCTGCGAACTGCTCGCCTAATTGGGCATCCCTGGCCGCATGTCTAAATCGCTTCAAGCTTGCCCGCAGTCCCCATGCACCCAAAAGGATAATAATAATACCACCGATCAAATTGCCCACGGATGGGGATAGGAGATGCGAAACATAGATACCAGCTGACATAGCCAAATAGGTTGCAGCCATCGATAGCAAAGCAATAAGCAGGTTGGACAACAGCGGCACTTTCGTTGAACGCGAGCCAAAGGATAAGCCTATGCCCAAATTATCTAGATTTGCGGCAATGCCGATCGCCACAATTGTAAACCAATGCATCCCTCCACCACCTCATTCATTAATCTTTGATGTATGATATGCGCAGCGAGCCCAGACGGAACCTGAACAAGCCTAGAAAGAATGTGTTCGTGAGAAACGCTTTATCTCAAAAAAATAGCCCAAGACCCCTATTCAGGAATCTCGGACTATTTTATGCAATTGCAGCTTTATTCGGATTGAAAAGCTTCTTCCTTAAGCAGTGAGTACATCTGAGCAGCGTCTTCCTTGCGAGTTGACTCCGACAGAACTTCCACTCGAATCGTCACTTTTTTCTGACCGAATTGAATGGACAGCTCATCTCCGACTTTCACATGGGTACTCGCTTTGGCATCACGGCCGTTAATCCAGACGCGCCCCTGATCGGACACATCCTTCGCTACGGTACGACGTTTGATCAGACGAGATACTTTCAGAAACTTATCGATTCGCATTATTTTACTGCGTCTTTAAGCTTGTTGCCCGCTTTGAAAGCAGGAACGTTGGATTCTGCAATCACGATCGGGTTGCCTGTTTGTGGGTTGCGGCCTGTGCGACCGGAACGTTTGCGAGTTTCGAATGTACCGAAACCGATTAATTGAACTTTATCTCCGGATGAAAGAGCGTCTGTAACTTCACCAAGGAATCCATTAAGTACGACTTCTACGTCTTTCTTAGTAAGTCCGCTTTTTTCTGCAATGTTGTTGATCAAATCTGTTTTGTTCATGTGTTTTCTTTACCTCCCAAAAATGTTTGAAGATCAAAGTCTTCTATGTACTATGATGATTAATTCCATATTCATCCTTACACCAAACTTAGTATTCTGCTTATTTCCCCAAAATCCTTCTATTGCGGTGATTGTTTTGCAACTTTTTTTGCTTCCTGCCAATAATTTTCCATCTCTGATAACTCAGTCTGTTCAAAAGAACGACCTCTTAAACGTAGCTGTTCCTCGATATATGAAAACCGTCCAACGAATTTACGGTTCGTCTGGGCAATGGCATCCTCTGGGTCCAATTTAAGAAATCTAGCCACATTGACGATGGAGAAAAGCACATCTCCAAGCTCGCCCAAGCATTCTGAAGCGCCCGCTTCCGAGGGATTCGCAATGGCTTGTCGAAGCTCGGCCAACTCTTCATCCACTTTACTCAGCACATCTTCGAGCTCCGTCCAGTCAAAACCTACCGTTGCCGCCTTCTTCTGCAACTTCATCGCCCTCATAAGCCCAGGCAGCTCGCGCGGCACTCCGTCCAGCACAGACTGCTTGGCGACGTCAATGCCCTTCTTCCGCTTCTCTTCGGCCTTCATGGCATTCCAGTTCACCAGAGCTTCGTCCGCATCCTCAGCCTTATTCTCTCCGAATACATGGGGATGACGACGGATCAGCTTCTCATTCAATCCAGCAATCACATCATACACGGTAAAAGTGCCTATTTCCTCTTCCATCTGAGCATGCAGCATCACTTGTAAAAGCAGATCGCCCAGTTCCTCGCACATATGCTCCGGATCATCTTCATCGATTGTTTCCAGCACCTCGTAGGCTTCCTCGATGAGATTCTTGCGCAAACTCTCGTGTGTTTGTTCACGATCCCACGGACAGCCATCCGGGCTGCGGAGAATCTGCACAATTTCATGCAAGCGACCAAACGTGCGGTAGTCGTCTTCGTCCCTCTCACTTTTGGGTACCCAGACGAGCGAAAGATTGCCGTAACCCTTCACATGGTCAAGCTCATGGAGCGGCACTTCAATGATCATCTCTTCGCCCGCGACACCCAAAGCATGGCCTACAACAACGCGATAATCATCGGCGTACATATCCATCAGACTTATTTTGAGATCAGAAGCTGTATAAGTGTCATAGACCTGCCCAATCACGGTATGGAGATGCGGGTTCAAGGTGTAGCGGCTAAGGCTGGTCGCATCCAGCAGCTGAAAACCATCGATCGGGTCGAAGCCGAAGCGCAGGAATGCTTGGTCTAGGAAGCTTTCCCCGCCCAGAATGGTTAGAGAAATCCCCTCTTCAGGACAGCGCTGCTTCAGAAGCTGAACCGTGTATTCCGCCACCATCGGATGTCCTGGAACCGCATAAATGACCTCACCGGCCTTCTCCTTGGCGGTTTGAATCAACGCTTCCGCTATGGATTCATACACCTGCTCAAAACTTTGGTGCGCCATGTAATTCTCGTCGAAGGTTTCGTAAGGAATTTGATGGCTATCCAGCATATGCACCATAGGATGATCCTTCGTGCGCAAGTACAGAGCAGCTTGTGATTGGGAGGCCAGCTGCAGTTTCTTCCATACTCCCAAGGTTAGCTGATCTTCATCTCCTGTGCCAAGCCCGACGACGGTAAGTTGTGCATTGTTGTTTGACATATAAGGAACACCTCCTGAATTGGTATTGTATACGTGCAAGGAAAGCGGACAATGCGCAAGCATTGCCGCGCTATTCGTGGCATAGCTGTCTCTTCGGAGTCTCTTCGGAGTCTCTTCGGAGTCTCTCCAGTCTCCCAGCGTCCCTCCGCAGTCTCTCCAGCATCTCAAAGGGAACTACGTTCCCTTATTTGTGCATAACCGCCTCTTCTGCGCTTCAGAGGGAACTGTGGTCCGCTATTTCATCGTTTTCACCGTGAAAACCGCAGATTTGGATGATATAAGACCCTGTAGTTCCGCTAACAAGCGGAATGGTCCATTTTCGCTCAGATAGCGGATTGTAGTTCCCTTTGCAGCCAGCAGCCGTTGCGAAATGGAACTCTATCTGCGTTCGCGGGGGCCGACGGCTGTCTTCGCCGGCCATAGCTTCGCCAGGACCGGCGCCAGCTTCCGGTCCAGCTCCGGCATCAGCCGCAGCTCAGCGGGGCTGATGCCGCCGCTGCGCAGCAGCGCAAGTCCGTAGACGGCCGCGCCGCCGACTACGCACACCAAAGCGATTGCGCTAGCGCTTAATCGCTCAGGCACGTGCCATGCGGCCACAGCGGGCATGGCCAGCAGCTGCAGCGCTGCGAGGCAGCCGCCCATCAGTCCCACGCCCAGCGCGGGACTGACGGCGTACGGCCGCAGCGCGAAGCGCGCCCCGGTGCTGCGGCGCAGCTGCACCAGATTGAGCCCCGCCGCAGCGGCGTAGGCGATCACCGCGCTCAGCGCGGCGCCGTCGATGCCCCAGCGGGGCATGAGCACCACGTTGCCGAGTGCTTTCAGCAAGATGGCAACGAGCAGGGCCTTCGCCGGCGTATGAATCGCGCCGGCCCCCTGGAGAACGCTGGCGGAGACAGCGTTCAGCGTACTGAACAAGGCCGTGAAGGCCAGCACGGCCATCGTCCAGCTTGCCTCATCACTTTTGTACAGCATCACATTGATAGGCACAGCTGCGAAAGCAAGACCGAATGAAGCGCCAAGCCCAATCAGCCAAGAGAGCCTCACCGCCATCTCCGCTCGGAAGCGCAAGACCTCCAACTCACCCTTGGCCTTCGCCTCCGCCATCGCAGGCACTAGTACCGCTGACATCGAAGAAGCGATCATAACCACAAGCTGAATAAGCGGCAAGCCACGGTTATATAGACCAAATTGCCGCATAGCCTCCCCTTCACTGCCTTGTGCAGCCTCGAGCAACCTAGGCATTGTAAACGTATCAACCAGTGTCAGCAGCGGCACAACAATAGCCCCCAAACAAACAGGAATCGCGTAGGCAGTGATCCGTTTCATGCACTGCCAAGACGTTAGCCGAGCGGCGACCAGACTGTTTACGGTTTGCTGGCTTGTTCTTGTTCTTGCACTCGCACTCGCACTCGCACTCGCACCTGCACCAGCACCTACACCCAAGCCCGCCCGCTCATCCCGCTCCGAACGCATGGCCTTGCGCCAATACACATACATCACGATCAGCCCTGCTGCAGCGCCTGTCACAGAGCCGAACGTTGCCCCTGCAGCGATCCATTCTTCCTCATAAGCCAATGCAACCATGTAGAGCAGAAGAGCGACCATCGTCATGACGCGGATAAGCTGTTCAATGACTTGGGAAACAGCCGTAGGCACCATATTCTGATACCCTTGGAAATAACCGCGCAGCACAGCAAGCACCGGCGATAACAACAAAGCAAAAGATACGCTTCGAATGGCTGATTCCGTCTTGCTGATGCCAATCCAATGCGCAATCTCTCCCGCTCCCCCGTAAAGCAGCAGAAACAAAACAAAGCCAGTTCCCAGCAGCAGAGCTGAGGACACGCGGACTATGCGCTTGGCTTCTTCATGCTCTCCCTGAATGGCCTGTTCAGCCACGAATTTGGAGACAGCAACCGGGAAACCGGCTGTAGCCGCGAAGAGAATTAAAATATAAAGCGGATAGACGGCATTATAGATGCCAAAAGCCGTATCACCCGCTACATTTTGCAGCGGAATCTTTTGCAGAGTACCTAATAATTTCGAAAGCACGGCAGCAGCCCCAAGGATAGCAGCACCTTTCAGCAGCTTCCCGCCGGGTTTACCGACATTCCCCTGGGGTCGCTCTAATGGAACGTGATCCCCCGCGTCGGTTTCCTTCATAACAAGTTCGCCTCAATCCTGATTGATACCTATAGACGTATTATAACGAAATCGGTCATCACAGACAAAAAAAAGCTTCGCTTACAGATGGCGACATCTGAGTAAGGAAGCTTTTGAGTATCTATTTCGCTATTGTTCCATCTGTTTGGCCAAAAATCCAGCAGCTGTTTCGACCATTTTGACTTCCATATTGCCCATTTTGACATTCTCGTCCTTGGAGACCAGAATAACCGATCCAATCGGATCTCCGCCTGCAACGATCGGCGCCGCTACAAAGGAAGAGAACGTTTCATTGGTATCTTTGATGATCTCGAACGTGCCGCTGCTGCTCTCCAATACCGCCTTGCGATTTTCCATACAGGCTTCGATAATCGCCCCTACGGATTTCTCCAAATAGTCTTTCTTAGATCCACCAGCCATGGCAATAATGTTGTCTCGATCAGAGATCATTGCTACATGATTGGTGCTCTCGAATAAGGACTCCGCATACTCCTTGGCAAAGTCGCCAAGCTCGCCGATCGGTGAGTACTTCTTAAGAATCACTTCACCATCGCGGTCAACGAAAATTTCCAAAGGGTCACCTTCGCGAATGCGCAGCGTGCGTCGTATTTCCTTGGGAATTACAACTCTCCCTAAATCATCTATCCGACGGACAATTCCAGTTGCTTTCATACCTCTAGATGCCTCACTTTCCGCTTACGAATTAGATACGACAGGAGCATGAAATCTTGTATACTAGCTCGGGATTTGGGGGGAACTGAAATTCTATCCATAGTATTCTTCACTTCCCAATCTTCTATGCAGTCGCTTCTGCTAAGGGATTCAACTTTATGTAGCTTTGCACCCTGCTGCGATTATCATGTCCAAAAATAACAAATAAAAACAGGATGTCCATAATCGGACATCCTGGTAAGTTCTTACTTTGCAGCAGGACTTGCTGCTGGGCTTGCTGCCGGACTTGCCGCTGGAGCTGGGTTCGCTTCCGCTTTCGGCAAGTTATTCGTTTCAATCAATTTGGGGTATTCTGTTTCTGCAAACTCAGATAGCGATTTTTCTGCCAACTGCGATTTGATTTGTGTTTTCATCGTATCATCCAGTGGCTTCGTGCTTCTGGATTCCACTTTCATAACATGGTACCCGAAAGAGGATTCTACCGGATCGCTAACTGTGTTCAAAGGCAGTGTCATAGTCGCTTGTTTGAACTCAGGCACCCATTGGTTCACATCGGCATCTTTGTACGTACCGCCAGCGTCTTTGGAACCTGGATCATCGGAGTACTCTTTCGCAAGCGCTGCAAAATCGCCCTTATTATCCAATTTGGCTTTCACTTCTTTCGCTCTGGCCAAGGCTTCATCTTTGGTGCGCAGATCTTTTTGCGTTGCCGCATCTTTCAAGGAAATAAGAATATGGCTAACTGTTGCGATATCAAAAGCATGCGCTGCTGCTTGCTCGTTGTAGGCATCTTGAACCGCTTTGTCCGTAATTTTGGTTTCCATGCTGCCCATTGTGTAGAAGCTCATTTTCATCAAGGATTCGATATCTTTCAATTCGATCCCGTTGTCTTTCAACTGCTTGTCCATTCCGCCTTCTTGTTTACCGAAGTAATCCGTAATAGCTTTCATTTGCTCGGTTACTTGCTTGTCTGCATCCGTCTTCACTTTATCGTCTGCCTTGGCGGATAGAACGCGGAAAGTTACCATTTGTTTCAACATGTCTTGTTGAAAAGCAGGATCTGTCATGTATTGCGCCAATTGCGGCGAAAACATTTTGTTCACATTGATGAAGGAGTTAAACTCGGCGCGAGTAATCTTGCCGCCATCCTTATACGTTGCGATCACATCGGCAGGGTTTCCTGTCGTTGCTGGCGCTGCAGTAGTTGCAGAAGGTGAAGCGGAAGCAGTCGCTGTAGCTCCGCCTTCTTTTTTACTACCACATCCGCTTAATACTGAAAATGCCACGACAGCAGCCGCCACGGTCACGATCATTTTTTTGGATAAAAGTCGTTGTTTGCTAGTATGATTTGGCAACATCCTTTAATTCCCCTTTCGTTTTCAAAACATCCTTATATTGTACCAAAAATTTCTCCACCAATTCGATGGAAGCTTCTGGTTTCAAGCCTTTACAGCGAATAACTATTTGCAACTGAGGATCTGCGTTAAGCTTGATACGACCATCAAAGCCTTTGGACAAGGCAATAAGCTTCTGTCCATCCAGCCTGCCATTTTGGTCAATATGCACCTTAATGAGGTAATCTTCCCCTTTTTGGCTGATCGTTTCAATCCGATAATCCGAACCGTACGCTTTCAAACGAGCCACTGACAGTAAGTTGAAGACGGATTGCGGCAGATCACCGAAGCGATCCACGAGCTCATCATGCAGATCCGCGGCTTCTTCCAATGTGCGAATGGCGGCCACTTTTTTGTAAATTTCGATTTTCTGCATGCTGTCGTAGATGTAGTCGGATGGTAAATACGCGTCCAATTGTATATCGATCGAAGTATGCCATTCCGGCTCGGGAATGACCGCTTCTCCATCTATTTCTAGTTTCAGCTTTGCAATTTCTTCAGCTAGCATTTGGGAATATAAATCAAAACCAACCGAGGCAATGAAGCCATGCTGCTCTGCGCCAAGCAAATTGCCAGCGCCGCGAATCGATAAATCCCTCATGGCAATTTTAAAGCCTGAACCAAGTTCTGTAAACTCTTTAATCGCTTGAAGCCGTTTCTCGGCTACTTCGGTCAGCACTTTATCACGCTGATACGTAAAATACGCATAGGCTACGCGGTTGGAACGGCCTACACGGCCCCGCAGCTGGTACAACTGAGAGAGCCCCATTTTATCAGCATCATGCACAATCAGTGTGTTGACGTTCGGAATATCGACACCGGTCTCAATAATACTCGTACTTACGAGCACATCATACTCACCGTCAAGGAAATCCAGAATGGTCTTCTCCAGTTCCTGCTCGCCCATCTGTCCGTGTGCAACGGTCACTCGAGCATCCGGAATCATCATCGAGATCTGGTCAGCCATCTGGGTGATGCCCTGAACGCGGTTGTAGAGATAGTACACCTGACCCTCACGGGCCAGCTCCCTCTCAATCGCTTCCCTTACCAGCGTTGGTCCGTACTCGACCACATAGGTCTGTACCGGGAACCGGTTCTCAGGCGGTGTCTCGATAACCGATAAATCGCGGACACCGAGCATCGACATGTGCAGGGTACGTGGAATCGGCGTCGCCGTCAGCGTGAGCACATCCACATTGGTCTTGAGCCGTTTCAGCTTCTCTTTGTGGGACACACCGAAACGCTGCTCCTCATCGACAATCAGCAAGCCCAAATCCTTGAACTGAACATCCTGCGACAACAGGCGGTGCGTTCCGATTACGACGTCAACCGTGCCTTTTTTAACACCTTTCATAACCTCGGTCTGCTCTTTCTTGGAGCGGAACCGACTCAACACTTTCACATTAAACGGATAGCCGGAGAATCGCTCCCGGAACGTTTCGTAGTGCTGCTGCGCCAGAATCGTCGTTGGCACCAATACAGCAACTTGCTTGCCATCGATGGCCGCCTTGAAGGCTGCACGCACCGCAACCTCTGTTTTGCCGTAGCCAACGTCGCCGCAGAGCAAACGGTCCATCGGACGCGACTTCTCCATATCGACTTTGATCTCTTCAATCGCACGAAGCTGATCCCGTGTTTCGTCATAAGGGAACATCGCTTCGAACTCATTCTGATAGGAGCTGTCTTTGCTGAATCCATAGCCCGTCGTCGCCTGACGCTCGGCATACAACTTGATGAGCTCATCGGCAATATCCTTGACGGATGCGCGCGCCTTGCTCTTCACTCTGGCCCAGTCTGCGCCGCCCAGCTTATAAACCTTAGGCTCCTTCTCTTCGGAACCCACGTACTTCTGGATCAAATCAATCTGGTCGATCGGCACGGAGAGCTTATCGCCGCCTGCGTACATAATGTGCAGGTAATCCTTATGGATACCGCCCACTTCGAGGGTCCCGATGCCTACGTATTTCCCGATCCCATGATTCACGTGAACAACATAGTCGCCGACCTTCAACTCTTGATAGCTTTTGATCCGCTCGGCATTCTCGAGCTTCTTCTCGACTTTGCGAGCTTTGCGCTGCTTCTGCGTGAAGATCTCGCCTTCTGTGATCACAACCAGATGAATCGAGG
Organism: Paenibacillus marchantiophytorum; assembly: GCF_014640555.1. Lineage (GTDB taxonomy): Bacteria > Bacillota > Bacilli > Paenibacillales > NBRC-103111 > Paenibacillus_E > Paenibacillus_E marchantiophytorum. The sequence continues at coordinate 46,983 of NZ_BMHE01000036.1, forward strand.
GCATTTCAAAGCCGGTTTGCAGATTCCCATCGACAATCTCGGGGATTTCGATTTGGTAATCCTGCAGTACCCGCCTCACGCGCTCCGCCCGGTCTTCCCCATTGGCAAGCAGGATCACCTGACTGCCGTTCTTCTTCCACCGCTCCATCTCCGCTTTGAGCAAATTCATTTGTCCGTGAAAGTTTTGCATCACACGGCTAACGAAGTTTACGATATTCTGCGGTTGAATCCCCACCACTTGGCGAAGGAACAACGATAGATATAAGGTCGGGAAAGGCCTGCGATGGAGCAGGGTTTCGTAGGATTTGGACAGCACAAATGCCGGCAAGCTCTTCCCCTCAGTCAGCGCATGCATCATCCACTCTGCCTCATCGCGTTCCAGCTGTTTCGCCGTTTCAAGCAAACGGGCCGGTTCGTCGATAATCAGCACAGCATCCTTAGGCATGTAGTCAATAAGGGTCTGTCTTTCCGTATATAACAGAGAAATATATTTATAAATGCCGGGGAAGGTTTGCCCTTCACGGAGCAGCTCGATATCGTGCCCGATTCCTTCCAGAAGCTTGTCTTTCGATGACCGGTCGGACATCTTCTCCAATTGGGCTTGCAGGAGCTCATAAGCACCCTGAGCCGCTGATTGTAATCGCTTTCTATCCGCTTGAATCTCACGGCACGGAGGGATCGTGATCGACGTCAATTTATCTATTGACCGTTGGTCACTCACATCGAATGTCCGAATAGAGTCTACGTCCACATCAAAAAGCTCAATACGAATCGCATTCTCCGATGTCAACGGGAACAAATCGAGAATACCCCCGCGAACACTCATCTCCCCCTTGGTCTCTACCCGCTCCACGCGCTCGTAACCAAGATTGGATAACGTGCCTAGCAGCTCTTCCAATTGAACCGTATCGCCTACGTTGACCGTAACGCGCGACTCCTCGAAAACTTGCTTAATCGGAAGCAGTCTTCTCACACCTGCGAACGGCGCAATAACAACCCCGCGATAACCACCCGCGAGCTTCGTGAGAACGTCAATACGCTGCGCCAGCATCTCCGGGCTTGAAGCCGCTTCTTCGGCCGTCAAAAGCTCTTGAGATGGATAGAGCAGCACTTCATCCGTGGATAAACATTCTAGTAAATCCTCCGCTATTTTTTGAGCGGCAAACATATTATGAGTAACAATGAATAGCGGGCGATTCAGATCTCGGGTGAGTGTTGCAATCATCACCTGCTTAGAGGAGCCGGTAAGTCCGGCAACGAGCTGCTCTCTCATCTCGGACCTGATGCCTGTCACGATCGTTTGAAAGTCGGTATCCGCAGAAAAAGCTTGAATTAAAGCTTGCAAACAAGTACACTCCTCTCACAAAAAGAAGCCTTGGCACGCTTGCCTCGGCTATTAACTCTTTATCTTCTTGAATTTTATTGCAACGGACTGGCCAGCAGGGAAAGCTCCGGGTTCGCTTCTAACGCTTCACGACAGTAGTCGCAAACAACCCTAACCGTAACATCTCCATTCGTGTTATACGATATTATATCTCTACGCTCATCGGGGGTCAAGAAATGGAAACCTAACTGCTGTTCCGTAATCTCATGCTGATTAATTTCCCCTACGAAGGTATGACAATGCCTGCAAATATACTTAATCATATATGTATGCCTCCTTCACTTATTCGATTACATCCTAGTATGACCATTCTTCGGATAAATTAGCCGAATGTGCCATTGGCATTTTCGAATAAGGAACTTGCATACAATGAGTTTGAAGCGACCCAGCCGCCTTTATTTATTAAATTTCCCCATCGTCTTCTCAAAGGATTCTTCCAAACTGAACAGCATCGCTTCACAGGTAAGATCAAGCACGTCATCGATCGACTTCATCTCTTCTTTGGAGAAGTTCGATAAGACATAATCAGCAATATTGTAACCTGGTGCCGGTCTGTTCACACCTATGCGAATCCGATTGAAACTCTGCGTTCCCGCATGTTGAATGATCGATTTAATCCCATTGTGGCCACCTGGACTTCCTTGATAACGGAGCCGTATCTGACCGAAAGAGGTGTCCATATCATCATAAATGATCGTCACATCTTCCAGCTTCGCTTTGTAGAAATCCAGGAAGGCTCTCATCGACTCGCCGGACAAATTCATATAGGTCATCGGCTTCAGTAAATACACCTTCGTGCCATTCACATTGCCTTCGCCAAGAAGCCCTTTGCCTTTATTTTGAAAAGAAGAGATTCCCCATTTGGCAGCAAAACGGTCGATGGCCATGAAACCGACATTATGCCGGTTCAGCTCATATTGTTTACCCGGGTTACCCAGTCCAATAAAACATTTCATCTTCTTCTAAGTCCTCCTAGATCTAATCAGGCTTTAACGTTATTCAAATCCAACAATTGCGGGTGAATCGGTGAATATGTATGTAAACGGTCAAAAGCTTACCAGCAATCTGCATTACCAAGATCATCTGAATGCCGTTATTCCCGTCCAAGTATACTATCAAAATCACCATAAGGATATAGGCTTCATCGAAATTTACAGCCCGCATTTCGTCAAAATAAATCATACATTTTATAATCGAAAAACACACGTTTTTCTTTCACGGCCTGGATATTAAACGCTTTCAGTAGGCAAACAAAAGATACCCCCGCTCATCAAGCAGGGGTACCTTCTTCTCGCTAGTCTGCTACACCGGCTGTCCGGCCGTAGCCGCTTCATTCGATGTCTCTGCTTCACCGATTCTTTCCTCGTTGTTGGCCGCCTGCGGCTCCTCAGTTTCCTTCTGCGGCGCTAGCACGGTAAGTATTAAATCATTGGCATCCGATTTCACTTCAATGCCTGCAGGAACAGAAATTTGATTCACCAGCATGTTCTCCCCGAGACCAACACCGGTAATATCAACCTTGATGGAACTAGGGATCTGACTTGGCAAACAGCGAATTTCCAGCTCATGCATTTGAATTTGCAGAATCCCGCCTTCTTTGGCACCCTCCGCTTCGCCGACGAAATCAAGGGAGACCACCGTCTTGACCGGCTCATCCATATTAATTTGGTGGAAATCAATATGCAGCAGTTGGAGATTCAGCGGATTGCGCTGGATCTCATTGATCATCACAGGCTGTCTGCCGCCGCCATCCGGCAAATCCAGATCGATAATTGCGTGCGGATTGCGCTGGAGCAGCGCAGTTAATTCCTTTTGATCAACGGTAATGACCGTAGCAGCCACTTTCTTGCCATACACGACAGCAGGAACTCTGCCTTTCAGCCGCAGCTGTTTAATATCTGATTTGGTAACGTCCTTGCGCGCTTCAGCTTTTAACGAAAATGCCATAAGAAAAAGAACCTCCTAAGGGTTTTGCTCGGCGCCCTCACTTTCATAAGGGATCCTGAGTGGGGCATAGCTAATGCATAGCGTACCCAACCTTAAGAAGTTCCATCCAAAATTTGCTGCCATTTGTACAAAATGCCGCTGCTTACTCTTTACTGCTTTTATTGGCTTTCTTTGCCTTCATGCGGGATTTAATTTTGTCCGCATAGCCAGGCTTATTAGTTTGACGCTCACGGGCAATCGCCAGATCGCCGTCTGGCACAGCATGCGTAATTGTAGAGCCAGCAACGACATAAGCGCCATTGCCAATTTTCACAGGAGCAATCAAATTCACATTGCTGCCCACGAAAGCATCATCGCCGATTTCCGTTAAGCTCTTATTGAAACCATCGTAATTGACGGTGATAGCGCCGCAACCGATGTTAACATTCGTGCCTACAACCGCATCGCCTACGTAGCTTAAGTGAGAGACTTTGCTGCCATCGCCAAGCGTCGCGTTCTTAATCTCTACGAAATCGCCGATTTTCACTTGTTTCCCGATAATAGCGCCCGGTCGAAGATAAGCGAAAGGACCGACACTAGCTTCATTATCTACGAATGCATCCTGAAGAACGGACTGCTTGATCGTCACTTCATCCTTCACGACGGAGTCGATGATTTCCGTTTGCGGTCCAATCGTACATGCCTCGCCAATGATTGTGTTTCCACGCAGAATCGTCCCCGGCAGCAGCACCGTGTCAGCCCCAATCGTCACACCCACCTCGATGTAGGTGTTGGACGGATCAATAATCGTCACCCCACCCAGCATATGTTCCCGGTTGATGCGCTCTTTGAACAAACGCTCAGCCTCAGCAAGCGCCACACGATCATTAACACCAATAGATTCTGCCGCATCAACCATGCAATAACCTTGAACAACCTCACTAGCGCTCTTCAGAATGCCAATAACATCTGTCAAATAGTATTCGTTCTGCGTGTTGCTGTTCGTTACGGAAGCCAGCGCCTTGAACAACTTCTGATTATCGAAAATATACGTGCCCGTATTGATCTCCTGAACCGCCGCTTCCTCGCTGTTGCAGTCTTTCTGCTCAACGATGCGTGTTACTTGGCCGTCTTCACCGCGAATGATACGTCCGTAGCCTTGCGGCTCATCGAGCTTCGCAGTCAGAATCGTCGCCGCCGCACCTGATTGTTGATGCAGCTCAATCGTGCTTCGCAGCGTCGCTGCCGAGATCAGAGGGGTGTCCCCGCAAATAACAACGGTCATCCCTTCCTCTTCACCCAACGCCTCCTTCGCTTGAAGGACGGCATGCCCCGTACCTAACTGCTGCTCCTGCAGCGCGTAGTCCGCGAGGTCTCCTAGATAGCCCTTGACCTCTTCCGCTCCAAATCCAACAATCACCAATGTTTTTGTAACTTCTATATGCTTCAGCGTATCTACAACATGCCCCACCATCGGTTTACCCACGACAGGATGAAGCACCTTGTAGAGCTTCGATTTCATCCGTTTCCCTTGTCCTGCTGCTAATACAATCGCCATTAGCTTCAACGAATATTCAACTCCCTTATTCGAAATTGTTCCCCTATTTTATGTTGATGAATGATAATCAGTTCATGACCAAATATAGCATCAATACGCCCCAAAAGAAAAGAGAGCCGGGAAGGCTCTCTCAATAATTGACATTATGCACCTTCTTCTATTACCTCTTCCTCAACAGCTGCACGATCATATTCAGCTAAAACGGCTGCTTGAATTTTCTCGCGTGTTGTGGAAGAAATGGGATGGGCGATATCACGAAACTCCCCATCTGGTGTCCGTTTGCTAGGCATAGCCACGAACATTCCGTTATTCCCATCGATGACACGTATGTCGTGTACGACGAATTCGTTATCAATGGTAATGGAAGCAATCGCCTTCATCCTCCCCTCGGAGTTAACCCGGCGGAGTCTTACATCTGTAATTTGCACTTGTGTTCACCACCTTTTTCCATCTCTGAGACTTGGGTGATATATTCCACATCGTCATGCAAATTCCTTCTTCTTTTTTTGAAATTTTCGATAATTTTATACAATCTTAATGTTAATGTTAAAATTCGACAGGAATCACAGCAATTAACTCAATTTCGACAAAAACATCGCGTGGCAATCGGGCCACTTCAACCGTTGATCGAGCTGGTTTATGATCTCCAAAATAGAAACCATAGATCTCATTCAGCTCTGCAAACTGATTCATGTCTTTAAGAAAAACAGTCGCTTTTACAACTTGATCCAAAGAGGAGCCCGCTGCCTCAAGCACGCCTTTCAAATTCGCGAACACCTGATGCGCTTGTTCCTTGATGCCGCCTTCTACGATCTGTCCGTCCAAACCAAGTGGGATCTGCCCCGAAGTGAAGAGCAGGTTGCCCAGCTTCACAGCTTGGGAATAAGGTCCGATGGCAGCAGGCGCTGCCGACGTTGAAATCAATTCCATCGTTTACGCATCTCCTTTTTTACTTTCTTTACTGTCAAAGTAATTACCTGGCTCTACCGTGATCTGCTTTGTTTTGGAATCTACGCCATACAGGCGAGCTAGGGAAACATATTGATCCACTAAGTGCTCCTCGGCTTCACAGGACTCCATGAAGACACCAACCCCTTGAACAGAAGCTTTGAACTCCGCCAACAAATCCATCATCCCGTGGATCGTACCGCCCACATGCATGAAATCATCGATAATTAGTACTTTGGATTCTTCTTTCAAAGCTCGTCTTGCGAGCGACATCGTTTGAATCCGTTTGTTCGATCCGGACACATAGTTGATACTAACCGCCGATCCCTCTGTCACTCTGCTATCCCTGCGAACAACAACAACGGGAAGGTTCATATAAGTAGCCGTCGCGTAAGCGAGCGGAATGCCTTTCGTCTCTACAGTCATAATGACGTCAATGTCACGACCAGCGAATGCCGATGCGAATGTTTTGCCGATTTCATTCAAATATTGGGGCTGCCCCATAATATCAGACATATACAAATAACCGCCAGGAAGAATCCGCTCTGGCTGCTGCAATTGCAAGCAAAGATTTTGAATAAATTTGAGTGAGGTTTCCTTTGGCACCTTCGGTGAAAACTTCACCCCGCCAGCTGCTCCGGCAAGCGTATTCAGTTCACCCAAGCCCTCTTCCTCGAACACTTCTTTAATAATCGCCAAATCTTCGCTAATGGAAGACTTAGCTGAGTTGTAACGCTCGGCAAAAGTCGTTAAAGGGATTAACGAGTGGGGGCGAAACAACAAATATTGTGTCATTTCAACCAGCCTAGCGCTCCTTTTCAACTTTTTCATCGCACTACCCCCCATAAATCCGAATATTATAAAGAAAATATACCACTTTTATACGTATTTATTCAAGCTTCTCATGAAAATTATATTGACACAAATATGACACAGATGTGACATTTCAACTTTAGGCAGCGGCTCACCCGAAGAACTCCCCTGCAAGAGGAAAACCGGCTTAACCGCCCTGAGAGATCAGCCTCTTAAGGGTTTATGACCTGTTAAAGGGAACTGTAGGACGCTATTTAGGCAAAAAGCAGGGATGCGAGGGGCATAGCGGAACTACAGGGCCTTATTTCCACGAAAAGCACTAAATTTCGCTTGAAACAGCAAAATAGCGTACTGTAGTTCCCTCAACCTCGCGATACGGACACTTTTGCTAGAATAGCGCACTGTAGTTCCCTTACCTCCGGGGAGGTGGAGTAACTCCGCATTCACTTCAAAACATATAAACACTTAGAATTTAAAAAAGAGCCCTGTTAAAGGGCTCCCTCTGCTTCCGCAGCATTTTACGTCAACATCCGCACCGCATAGACATCCTTACAGAATCCACGTAGGCCATTATAAATCCTCGGCACCTTAGCTTCCTTCGAGACAAGCCCGAATACCGTTGGCCCGCTGCCCGACATCAGCACTCCGTCAGCCCCAAGCCGCTGCATGCACTCCTTGAGATGTCTGACCTCTGGGTACAGATCCAGCGTCACTTCCTCCAGCACATTGCCTAGGTTTCCGCAGAGCTGGTCGAACTGCTTGTTGCGAATAGCGCTCAGCACATTGGCCGTAGAAGGATGACTTTTGATCTCACGCGCATTCAACTTCCCATAAATCTCCGAAGTAGACACATTGATCGGCGGTTTCGCCAAGACAACCCAGCACTGCGGCGGGGAGGCCATGTGTTCCAGCTTCTCCCCACGGCCTGTGGCCAAAGCCGTCCCTCCCGTTACACAGAAAGGCACATCCGAACCAAGCTCCGCACCAAGCACTCGGAGCTCTTCCATCGGAATATTCAAGTTCCATAGTCGATTCAAGCCCCGGAGCGTCGCCGCCGCATCACTGCTCCCCCCAGCCAAACCCGCTGCCACAGGGATCTGCTTGTCCAAGTGGATATAGACGCCTTGCTTGACGTCATAGCGATCCTTAATCAGACGCGCCGCCTGGAAGGCCAAATTCTTCTCATCAAGCGGAATATAGCCTGCTTGGCTTGAGATGATAATCGTATCGCGCGCAAGCTCCTGCATTTCGATCCGATCCGCCAGGTCGACCATCGTCATCACCATCTCAACCTCATGGTAGCCGTCTGCTCTTTTATGTAAAACATCAAGGGATAAATTTATTTTCGCCGGTGCTTTCTCAAAAATCTTCATACGATCACCTTCTTTTGCTCGATTGCCGTTAAAATATTATAACAAAAGCGCAAAAAAAAAGCTAAAGCAATTGCTTTAGCCGTCAGTTAGGGCGTTGTTCATACGGAGACGCTTGCCCAGAGCCCGTATTTTGCGGATTAAACGCCACGGAATACGGCTGATTCACATAAGTCGATGGCATAAAACCAGCTTGTTGCTGATTCATTGGTTGGTTGGAATTTGACTGGTTGTACATTGGTTGGTTGTATGTGGGCTGGTTATATGTGACTTGACTATATCCCGAATGGCTGTATGTCGCTTGGTTATACGTTGGTTGGCTATAAGCCTGCTGATTGTAACTGGATGAGCTGACAGACGGCGATGAAGCCGAGTGCTGCTTCGCCAAATGCTCCTGCGCGATTTGGATAGCACGTTTCACCATATTCCCCGCATCCTTCGTTCGAATGCCTTCCCAACCTTCACGCTGAACCACATCATAAAACCCGAGATCCTTGGCCAACTCATATTTGAAATTTTCTGACATCACACCTCTTCTGCGACCCATACCTTTAACCTCCTTTGTTTAATCCATTCCTCTGAAAGTAGGTTTAGTATGCCCAAGAGAAGAAGGTCCATACAAATGCAAAAACAGACCCTCAGGTCTGCTCATATAGGAAACTATTTAAGCTAATGTTGGATATAGGTGATACGAACTTGGCCATCATCGTTACATACCGTAACTTCTACGGATTCAGTAAGAATATCGGCGTAGCTGTAAGACACTCGTTTAAAGGCATGAGATTCTTGGTCTAATTTCACAATAAATACAGAAGGGTAGGTTTCTTCTAAAACACCGGAACGTTCGACAGTCTTACGACGGCCACCATTCGCTCTCAACATGATCTTCTGCCCAACGTGGGGCTCCAAACTGCGTTTGATCTCCAACAGCGCATTTTTTGCCATTGTCAACTACCACCTCTTTCCTTGTTAATTATAACCCATTCAGACAGGCATGTCAAACAGGGGCAAATATTATATCAGCACCACAATCCTGTTGTCAACGGCATTTTCACCTAATTTCTGAATTCCCCATCTTACAGGTTGTCTCCAAAGTTCGCAAATTATTCACACTTTTCCAATAAAAAAGAACACCTACTCCGTCATCCCCTCCTAAGAGTTGAATAACAAGCAGGTGTTATATCTCAGACCGATCAGCGGGCTCGCTCGTCTCTCGATCCGCTCTTCAGCATAATGCCTAAGCATGTTCTTCCGAATGCGCATGCATGATCCCTGGAATGCCCATGCGGTAGCTCCCTCTCGTCTCTACGCCGCCTAATCCATCGAGGCCTGTCACCGTCAAATCGACAATATCCAACATCGAGATCGTGTCCTTCACTGAGGTATACGAGAGTTTGGCTGCAATACAAAGCGGATCCAAGGCATGAATGAGGATGCGTGCCGGAGAACTGGCGAAGTTCGCCCCAGCCCTCAGAAGAGCCTCAAAATGAGACTGGCAAGCCCCAGCAACAATAATCATCGAGTCCAGGTTGCGTTCATACTGCCTAGCTATCTGGACTGCGTTCACGAAGTTCTGAGAATTCTTATAGCTGCCAAGATTGCCGGGGCCTCCACTTTTGCGATGCTTAAGTATGCCGTCATGGCCAGTAATCACAACAATGTTCGGTTTAATCTGCGGCAGCAGCCTGTGCAGGGCCTCAGCCATTTGCGATTCAGGAATATAGAAGCCCTCCGCGGGTATGCGCAGCTCCCCATAGATCTGCATGCTTTTGCGCAAATAGGTCGGATCGCCATCGAGATGCAGCACTTTACCCGGAACTTCAAAGTAGCTGATTTCCGCTTTCTGTTTATGGGGGAGGGAGAGTTGATTTTTCTCCTGCAATTGCATTTGGGCTACCGCCAACCGCCGCAGCGACTCGCGAAATTCAGGTGAACTCGATCGCGGATGATCCATCGCTTCCGCCGGATTCGATATCGTGAGGTCAACTAAAGGCGCATCCGCAAGTAATCGGTAGTCCACACCGCGCAGAACAGCTTTGAGCTGCTCAATGCGCTCAATCTTAAACATGACGTCTCCGCCATAGGATTTACGGGTAACAAAGTCTCCTTGCCTCATCGCAGAAATCCCCTCCTAGGGGTATCCTATGGCGATACTGGGCATTTGGTGCGGGTTATTTGCAGCCGTGCGCTTGGAGAGCCGACGACAAGCGCGCGAACTCTTCCATGCTGAGCGTCTCGCCGCGGCGCGAAGGCTCGATCTCAATGCCGTGCAGCAGCGCTTCCAGCTCAGGCTTGTTTTCCTTGGTAAAGAACCGCGCAGCCAAGTTATTGTACAGGGTTTTGCGCCGCTGAACGAAGGACGCCTGGACGACAGCGAAGAAGAAGTCCACGTCGGTAACATCGACCGGCGGGGTTTGACGCACGCGCAGCCGGATCACGGCGGAATCGACGTTCGGCTGCGGCACGAAGACGGTGCGCGGCACGATTGTGACGAGCTCCGGCTCGCAGTGGAACTGAACGGCAATGCTAAGGCTGCCGTAATCTTTAGTGCCTGGACGTGCCGCCATGCGGTCGGCCACTTCTTTCTGAATCATCACGACGATATTCTCCAGAGGCAGCTTCTCCTCGAGAAGCTTCATAATAATCGGTGTCGTGATGTAGTAGGGCAAGTTGGCGACGACACTGACGCCATCTACGCCTTGGAAGTGCTCCCGGAACAACGCCTGGAGGTCGGTTTTCAGGATATCCCCATGAACCACAGTGGCATGGGGGTAAGGCTCCAGCGTTTCGGCCAGAATAGGCAGCAAACGCTGATCGATCTCAACCGCCAGGACGCGGCCGGCGAGTTTGGCCAATTGCTGCGTGAGCGCGCCAATCCCAGGGCCAACCTCCAAGGCTGCTTTATTCGGTCCAAGCTCAGCCGCCATGACGATCTTGCTGAGGATGTTTTGGTCAATCAAGAAATTCTGACCCAGGCTCTTTTTGAGCACAAGACCATTTCGTTTAATAATTTGTTTTGTTTTACTGGGTGTTGCGACATCTTCAGCTGTTACAATGACTTCATTTCCGGGTATATTCATCATGTAGACCTCTTCATCTATAGGTTCTGGGCATTTCTTCTCTAAGGCCTCTAAAGGCCAGTACAAGCGATGTAAGCGCAATCTTGACCTAAGTTCTACTTCTCAGCTTCCAGAAGCTCTACAGCTGCCTCAAATTCCTCTCGCGAGATCTGAAACATCGCACAGCGTTTAAAGAACTGTTTGCCATTGCAGTAGCCAATGCCTAAGGCATTGCCCACAATAAGCCGACGAGCTGCCGCCTCGGCGTGAACGATCAATCCTGCCGACACGAGGTCTTCGATCGTCAATTGGGACACCGCGCCCTCGTATTCGGTCCGCAGGCTCTGAAGAGCTTGACGAATCGTCTCCGGCGTCGCGTTCTCAACCCCGATATCACCCTTATACGCTGCTTGCTCTTGGGTGATGAAAGCATGTTTGCAGCCGGGTACCTTGGCCGCTACAATTTTGCGAATCCGTTCACCTGCGTGATCCGGATCCGTGAAGATAATAACGCCTCTGCGCTGCTGAGCGAGTGCGATTCGCTTCAAGACGGCTTGGCCGATCGCAGAGCCGCCGGTTTCAATCGTATCCGCCTCGACTGCTCGGCGGATGGCTGCTGTATCGTCTTTTCCTTCGACGACAATGACTTCTTTAATCATAACGATTCCCTTCCCAGTACGCAGAAAAAGAAGAGGGGTCCCCTCTTCTTTCGCCCAGGCTGCTGGCCTGGCAACGTATATATGACATTCTTCCCGCCGAAACAGACGTTTACACGTTAGTTTTCGGAAGGCTTTTTCGGTCCGACCACGTAGACCGTATACCCCTGTTTTGTTCCGAATTTATTGGCATAACCATTATCCTCGAAGTAGACATCAATAGTTTGGCCCTTCACACCGCTGCCGGTATCTTCTGCACGGCGGAAACCAATACCTTCAATGTACACCCACCAACCGAGTGGAATGACTTTCGGATCAACAGCAATTGTTCTTCCTTCCGTTACGGTAGTGCCCGTATAGGTTTTACCATAACCAGGAGTCCCCTCTGATTTACCTGTTGATTCGGCTCCCGCTGAGTAAGCCGTGAGCTTCACATTTTTGAGGATTTGTTTATAACCGAAAGTAACCCCATTCTTCGAAACTTCATCCACGCTTGGCGAGGAAGCCGAAAGAACCACGACTGGATTCTTCGTGCCAATCGACACGACTTTCTTAATGCTTTCTGTTTGTACTTCTTCACCCACAACTGCTTCCGCGACTAAAACACCGTCTTCGAAAGTCTTTTCTTTCTTCTTCAAGAGCACGCCTTCTTTGCCTTCTTGGACGATTTGCTCTTTGCCTTTGAGCAGCGATGCGTCGTTCTTCTTTTCCGTATCGAACGCGATCGGCTCTGTGACTGCCTCCGTCTCTTTTTTCACACGGACGATTTTGAGTTCATCGCCGGAAGCCAGAGCGGCTGTCGGTTCGGGAGTGATCTTGTCAAGCTCCCCAAGTGCAATATGTAAACGTTGCAATGCACTTTCTACCGTTCTTGCAGTTGTGTAAACAGTGGTGGTCTTTCCATCAGCAGTCAATTGAATTGGTGATGCATGCTCGATAACAAATTTGTCTCCGCCTTTGATTTTGGTCGTAGGCATTGCAGATATTTCATCGTGTTCACCAATCGTTATGGCTTGTTCATCCAGTAGGCGTTGCAGGACCCATTGTTTCGTATGTACAACGGTTTCTTGTCCATTCACAACCACGGATACGCTCTTGGTAGCCGTACCGTACAACAACACCAAAAACATGAAAGTCATTGCGATTGAGATAAGAGCTAAGCTTAAAATCAAACGCAAGTTTTCATGCTTCCATCGCAATGCGAAGGACATGCTGGATGATCGTTTTACATGGGTCTCGCTAATTGAGATACTGCCCACTTCTTCGGTCCTCCTTCAAAGCCTCGCCGCCAGGTTACAGCATGATTAAATTTGACGCGACTAAGGTTTTTTAGTTTAACTTAATGTGTTCGCCTTCCACAGACGCTACTAAACGCCGTTTTCGGTCGTCCCACACCATTTCTGCCATTCATCATTCTATGAATTCCGGGTCCTTTTTAGTCGTCCATCCTGCGTATAACGCCGAAAGAAGACAAAAAGCCAGCAAGAAGAGGACTCTTCTCGCTGGCATAGTTTGCATAGTGAAATACACAAATAGCACGAACGACAATCGTTACCTCTCTTACGCTTACGAGGTTAGCTGACGGATTCGGACGTGAGAGTCGCCCTACTACAAGCATACACAGTATGCTCTAAGATTCACCCCTGTTACTCACTCTGTTCACTTCAGCAACGCTAAGGCTGCTTTAGCTTACAGTGGTTCCCCCGTTCCCATAAATGGAACTCAGCGAATGGAAAATCGGCAAATTGGTTATTAAGTTATTATGAAAAGTATATTACGCTGTTAATCTGAACCTGTAAAGGCAATGACACCTGCTAAAAAGGGCTAAATCGACGAAAATTAGCTTAATTATCCAACAAAACTGCCTTTTATCTACATTTAACTCTTTATAACGTACGAATACTAACTATCTTCGAATTTACACTGTCAAACTAGGCTTGGAAAGCAAATTTGTTTATAATGATCGTGTACAAAATGGAGTAGGAAATACCAATATATTGCTATTTAGGGAGGCACTGAGATGGGGCCCATTTTACAAGTTGACGCTTTATACGGAGGATATTTACCGAACAAACCTGTTCTTCATGACCTGACTTTTTCGATTCTTCAGGGCGAAATGATGGGTCTGATTGGACTGAATGGAGCAGGCAAAAGTACGACGATCAAGAACATCCTCGGCCTGCTTCAACCTCAGAAGGGAACGATCCGCATCAATGGATTGACACTAGCTGAGCAGCCGCTCCCTTATCGCGCCACTTACGCTTATGTTCCTGAGAGTCCGGAGCTTTATGAAGAACTAACCATCCGCGAACACCTCGAACTTACCGCAATGGCCTACGGTTTATCAAGGGAAGATTACCTGAGTCGCTCTCACGCATTATTAGAGCAGTTTCACATGCAGGACAAGTTAAACAGCTTCGCCAGCCACCTATCCAAAGGGATGAAGCAAAAAGTAATGATCATGAATGCCTTCCTGATCGAACCGTCTTTATACATCATTGATGAGCCCTTTCTTGGACTCGACCCCTTAGCCATTCGGTCTTTATTAGAACTTATGGTTAAAATGAAAAATAAAGGCGCCTCTTTCCTCATATCCTCGCATATTTTGTCTACAATTGAGAAATATTGCGATAATTATGTCGTTTTGCACCGAGGGCATATGGTGGCACAAGGAAATTTAGTCGAATTGCGCGATCAATCCGAGCTTCCTGCAGCATCCCTGGACGACATTTTCTACAAGCTCGTTAAAGGGGATTCATGATGAGCCAGATGGACATGAATACCCGCTCTCTTTGGCAGCAAAGATTCCAGCATTATATGAAGGAATCCATGGGCTACTGGCAATATGCGGCACGCAGCAATTTTCTTGGCCTTGTGTTGTTTCTTGTCATTCTTGCTTCCTATTATTACGCAAAAATATTACAGCGTCTTCCGACAGATTATCCCTATTTGTGGTTCGTGCTGCTCTTGCTCGTTCCGTCGATAGCTTCCAGCCCAATTCGAACGCTGGTGCGAAGCGCAGACCGCATGTTCCTGCTGCGAATCGAACACCAAATGGGCGCTTATTTCCGCGGCAGTTTCATCTACAGCTTCTCGCTGCAAGCTATTTTGACCTTTCTCGCGTGGGTTGTGTTATGGCCGCTTTATCACCACTGCCTGGGGACTAACGCGCAGCATTTTTTATTGATGCTTGTCTTCCTTCTTCTAATAAAGACAGCTAATTTATTAGCGAGCTGGCAAGAGAGCCGCTTCGCACATGAACGCGCACGAATGGTCTCGGCCAGCTTCCGTTGGCTAGCCACAATTGCTCTTCTTATCCTGCAATTCCACTACCATATGCTATGGGCAAGCGCTGCTGCCATTGTGCTTATTATGATTTGGTTAGCGCTCACGCGTTTCGTTTCCAAGTATATGATTGGATGGGATTACCTGATCGCCAGGGAGAGGCAGCAGCAAGCTAGACTTTACGCCTTTTTCAACTGGTTCGTGGATGTGCCTGCGCTGCCAACACGAATAACCCGCAGAGCTTGGGTCAGCGGGTTGACACGGTTTATTCCTTTTAGACAAGATGCTACTTATCTGTACATATATATGAAGACTTTGCTGCGTACGGAACTATTCACAATCATCTTGCGGCTGACGGTCATAGGAACATTAGCCATTGCTGTTTCAAGCAGCAGCACAGCAAGAATAGCAATCTTCCTCATCTGTTTGCTAGTTTCGCTGATTCAGCTAACTTCCCTGGAGAGGGCCCACCGCTACACCTTCTGGCTGGACATGTATCCGCTTGAGCGTCAATGGAAAGCTGGTGCGCTAGCGCTCATTATTTGGTTAGCTTTGTTAGCAGAGTTATGCATCCTGACGATACCTTTACTAATCCGGTCTTCACCTATGTATATCCTGCTGCCGCTCGCGGCACTGCTGGTGCTTACATTCATTTGCAGGTTTATACTGCTCCGCAAATTCCAGAAAAACGCTTTACTTGAGTCCTAACAAGCGAATCGTGTTGTTTGTCGTAATTTCGGCGATTTCGTCCACCGTCAACCCCCGAATTTCCGCGGCTGTCTCGGCTACTAAGCGAACGTAGGCTGATTCATTCCTCTTGCCGCGGAAAGGGTGCGGGGTCAAATAAGGCGCATCCGTTTCAATCAATAGCCGATCTAATGGAACCTGAGCGAGAACTTCCTTAGGCTGTTTGGCATTTTTGAACGTGACAGGCCCTCCGAAAGAGATATGAAAGTTCATGTCCAGGCATTGCTTCGCCGTCTCCCAGCTTCCTGAGAAACAATGCATGATCCCGCCAACCTCCTCAGCCTTCTCCTCTTTCAAAATATGCAAGATATCCTGATGCGCATCCCGATTATGAATAACGATGGGCATCCCTAATTTGCGGGCTAATTGAATTTGCTCCCGGAATACACGCTGCTGGACATCCCTTGGCGATTTATCCCAGTAATAATCAAGCCCAATTTCCCCGATCGCGACCACTTTCTCATGTTTGCACAACTCTTCAATCCACCCCAAGTCGCCGGGCATCATATCGATCGCATCCACAGGATGCCAACCCACTGTCGAGTAGATGAAATCATATTTCTCCGCAAGAGCTATCGAACTAGGAATCGTCTCGCGGTTAAAGCCTACATTCACCATTCGTGTAACTCCTGCGTCCAATGCGCGCTGTATCATTTCATCTTGGTCTTCATTGAACTGTTCTGCATTTAAATGGGTATGTGAGTCTGTCAGCATGTTCGTTCTCCCTTATGTTTGAAAATACTTGTTATTCTTGTTCCCCGAGCAGCTCCCACAAATCCGGGTAGTCGGTAGCATTCAGTCGCTCCAGCAGTTCCTCTGGATAATACACGTGATGCTTGCCCATTTGGAAACCGCTGATCGACTGTACGATTTCTGAACGATGTGTGATTTCCGTTAGTGTTTCCTTATGATCAAGCAGCAAAATTGGCAAATTATCATCGGTTTCACCCGGTCTGTACACATCATAAGATTGATTCGAAGGGAAATCAATTTCCATGTAATACGTTGGATCGAAACCAACTTCCGCCATCACTCGTTCCATCCGTTTAATCAGATGCTGATTAGATTCTTCAAAGGTGCTGTATTTATACAATTTCCGGTCCAAGAATCGTTTGCACAAATCAGCAAGGATCTCATCTTTCTCCTGGCACCAGAAAGTCAACATCGTCTGCATCACAGATTCATCCAATAGCAAATAATCTTCCAACGTAATTTTATTCTGAATCAGGTGCAAAATAGGCTCCACCATAAATCCAAACGAATAGTTGTCTTCGTATAAATGTTTAGCACGAGCAAACACTTTATGCAGCAATATTTCGGCACTGCGTGTGACCGGATGGAAATAGACCTGCCAATACATTTGGTAACGGGACATCAAGTAGTCCTCTACCGCATGCATGCCGCTTTCTTTAACAACGATATGTCCCTTGTAGGGCCTGATTACGCGAAGGATACGCTCCAAATCGAAAGTTCCGTAATTAACCCCTGTGAAATAAGCATCCCGCAGCAAATAATCCATACGATCGGCATCCAATTGACTGGATACAAGACTTACTACAATCTCTTCACTATAAGATTTGCAGATTACACCGGCTACCCGCTTAGGAAAATCAGGGGAAATTCGGCTAAGCACACGATTTACTTCGGTATCGCCAAGCACAATTCGGCATGACCAATCCTCATGCTTTGTACCAAAGGCTTTTTCAATCGAGTGGGAGAAAGGTCCATGGCCCAAATCGTGCAGCAAGGCCGCACATAGACAGAGTAAACGCTCTTCCTTAGGCCAATCATCGTATTGATTGCGCTCGAATTGGGAAATAATTTTCCTGGTGATTTCGTACACCCCAAGGGAGTGAGAGAAACGGCTGTGCTCAGCTCCATGAAAAGTTAAATACGATGTGCCTAGCTGACGAATACGACGCAGGCGTTGAAACTCTCGCGTATTAATTAAATCCCAAATCGTTGCATCTTGAACGTAAATATATTTATGAACGGGATCTTTGAATACCTTTTCTTCCTTCATTCTTTCACAACCTCTCTTTATGATTTCTTTATGAAATAGTAACCTTTTCGACATTGTTTCGCCAGTACTTCGACATCGTTGTCGTAATTTGTCGAAGCTTAAATCCCAATTTTACAACTCCAATTCTTCTTATTCATTTAACAGAAATGAGGCTTTCTTAAAAGGCTGTTCGTAATATAGGCCTTACAAATCCCTACACTACAGGGTTCTTAGTATTTTTAACGAATGATAAGAAATTGAAAAATAATAAATTCTAGGCGAATTCTCATGAAAATATGGTTGACTATTTTGGGAATGGTTGGTATCATAAGGCAAGACGATATGTCGAAACATGACGATATTGATAAAGTTTTAATAAAATCGAAAGGGGTTTTTTATATATGTTGAAATCTACGGGCATTGTAAGAAAAGTTGACGAATTGGGGCGCGTTGTTATCCCGATCGAGTTGCGCCGCACTTTGGGTATTGGCGAGAAAGACGCTTTGGAGATTTATGTGGATGGCGAACGCATCATGCTGAAGAAATATGAGCCTGCTTGTATCTTCTGTGGCAACGCCGAAAACGTTTCTTACTTCAAAGGAAAAATTGTTTGTCATATTTGTTTAGCTGAAATGCCAACACCTGTGACAAAATAAGAAATTTAGTGTATACTAGAAGTAGCACTTATCCTATTGGTAATTCTAACCTTTTTCATATCTCCTTTAATCTCTAATTTGTTGGCTTAGGCCACTGATTAGAGATCTTTTTTTGTCCAGGAGTACTGGAAGGGAATGTTTCCGACAGCTTAGCACATCTCTGAGCGCCTTAGCGCTCAAGAAGTGCATTATAGATATCGCGCTTGGACAGTCCGCGATCACTGGCGACCAGCTTCATCGCTTCCTTGCGGTCGCTGCCTCGCTGCTCGTAGTGCTCAACATGGTCGCTTAGCGACATGGCCTCCCACCAGCCGTCCGCCGCTTCCCGCGCTGCCGCGGCTGAGGTGCCTTCGGCAATGATACAGTACTCGCCCTGCGGCGGGTACTGCTCCAAGTGCGCAAGGCACTCTGCAATCGTGCCGCGCAGGAACTCCTCGTACCGCTTCGTCAGCTCGCGGGCGAGACACACCCGGCGCTCCGCCCCCCACACTTCCGCCATGCGGGCAAGTGTCTTATCCACGCGGTGCGGGGATTCATAGAACAGCAGCGTGTCCTGCACGTGCTGCAGCCCTTCAAGCACCTTCGTCTGATCCTTTTTCTCCCGGGGGAGAAACCCGACGAAGGCGAACCGCTCGGTCGGCAGGCCTGATGCAATCAGCGCCGACAGAGCCGCATTCGCGCCGGGGATGGGCACCACCGGCACGTCCCGTTCCACGGCCATCCTCACCAGGTCATAACCTGGATCGGAGATGGCCGGCAGTCCCGCATCGCTGACCAGCGCGATGCTCTGCCCTTCAAGCAGCAAGCGGACAAGTTCGGGTCCGCTTGCCTGCTTGTTGTGTTCGTGATAGCTGACGAGTCGCGTAGCGACCTCGAAGTGCGTCAGCAGCTTGCGCGTTTGCCGCGTATCTTCGGCGGCAATCATGTTGACTTCCTTCAGAGTGCGAATCGCACGGAAGGTCATATCTTCGAGGTTGCCTATTGGCGTAGCCACCAAATATAAAGTGCCTGCGCCGTTCCCCTCTTCGCGGTAACTTTTTTGTACATTCAAACTCACAGAATTCCCTCTTTACTATTCGACTTAGTTGTATATAGACTTTGGCTCTTTTATTCCGTTGCTTCTGCTGAGAATTCCAAAGAAGCTCGGCCGCCGTAATAAATCTCCTTCAATTCCTTGCAATATTCCTGATTCTCATCATAAACGATCAGTGGAGGCAGCGTGCGAATCTCCGGCTTGCCATCCTTCATGCCTTCAATTAACACCATCATCGCTTCTTCTCCGGCACGAGCATGCACGTAACGAATCCGTTTCGGTTCAAGCCGATATTTCCGCATCAGGCAGCATATATCGATGAGGCGCGTAGCTCGATGAACCATCGCGACTTTCCCGCCTGCTTTGACCAGCTTTGCGCTGGCCGCAATAACGTCCTCCAGCGTACAATGAATCTCATGACGCGCAGCTGCATAATGCTCATTTACATTCTGCTCGCCATTCGGCACCGGCAAGTAGGGCGGATTTACGGTTAGCGCGTCGAACTGGCCGTGGCCCAACGTCTGGTGAATTGTTTTGAGATCCCCTTGAATCATATGCAGCCGATGTTCCAAGCCATTAATCAGTGCGTTGCGAACCGCCATATCGGCCAGCCGCTCTTGGATTTCGACCCCCCAGATGTCAGCACGAGTTCGCGTAGCCAGCAGCAGGGGAACAACCCCGTTGCCTGTGCATAGATCAATCATACGCCCCTTGGGCGGCACACTGCAAAACCGTCCTAAAAGTACAGCATCCATTGAGAAGCTGAATACCTCGTCACTTTGGATAATTTTCAAATCATACGTCAATAAATCATCAATTCGTTCTGTCGGTCGTAAAGGCACCATGCGTTCTATCGTCATTTCCTTTCTTAACTTGCTCCTTATGGAAAAAAACCGTAAGGCATAAACCCCTACGGTCACAAGCACTTATTTATTTAAAAAGGATAAGCAAAACAAACAATCTCCTTCAGTCCGAAGGTGTCCGTAATACACATTGCAGATATGAAATCCTTCATTATATAAGCGGGTCAAATTATCATAACCGGCTCCTGGTAACGGAAGAGTTTCTTCTGCTTCTCCTACAGGCTGCTCGACAATCGTTTCCTCTTGTCGGATCAGTTTGCGAAGTTGCTGATTCTCTATGCTTAGTCTCTTATTTTCTTCGATGAGGATAATAATTCGTTTCTTTAAGGCACCCAATTCGGCATAAGTGGCACCCATGCGTTCTTCAATATCATCTATTTGTCCAAAAATATCCTGTTTATCCACGCTTTCACCTCTAGTGCCATGCATGCTTACTGGCCAGCGCCTCCTTGGATCTTATGCCGCTACTCTTGTTCAACCACATCATCGAAAGGTAAATCAAGTGCTTTACCAAGGTCGAACAATTGAACCTTCGCGGTACGCTCACTAATATTTAACCCTAACACTTTACCATTCCCAAAAGAAGTGATTACATGCCGCCCAACAGTTGGCAGTGAATCTTTTGCACTCTCGTAGTTATCATGTTCGTATTTCAAACAGCACATCAACCGACCGCATAATCCGGATATCTTCGTTGGATTCAACGATAAATTCTGGTCCTTGGCCATTTTGATGGATACAGGCTCAAAATCGCCTAGAAAGGATGAACAGCACAGAATCCGCCCACACGGACCTATACCTCCAAGCATTTTCGCTTCGTCCCTTACGCCAATTTGGCGCAGTTCGATACGTGTGCGGAAAATACTTGCCAAATCTTTGACCAGCTCCCGGAAATCAACCCGTCCTTCAGCTGTAAAGTAAAAAATAATTTTATTACGATCAAAGGTATACTCTACGTCTACGAGCTTCATCTTAAGACTATGGTCCTTAATCTTCTCGTGACAAGTTTGGAACGCGTCTTTGGCTGCTTTCTTATTCTCTTCAACCAGATCAGCATCCGTATCATCGGCTATGCGAATCACCTTTTTGAGCGGAAGCACAACATCATTCTCTTTGACGTTCTTCTTGCCTACAACGACTTTGCCATATTCTACACCGCGAGCGGTTTCAACAATAACGGCGCTTTCTTTCTCAATAGGCAAATCTATTGGATCGAAATAATATATTTTACCCGCTTTCTTGAAGCGGACGCCTACGACCGAATACATCTTACACCCCCTGCATCTCCACGAGCATTTTCTCGATCACCAGCTGAGAATTGGCGTTGAAGCGCAGTCGTTTTTGTAAATCTACGGCTTGCTCCATCATACCTACCCAATCTGAGACATCCCGGCTGAACGCGAGGGAGCTCATCCAGTCCAGTTGATCATTATATACAAGCTTATCTCTGCGCTCCAGGCGCAACTGCACCATATCTTTAAACCAGAGGATCAATAAGTCGAACAAACTCGACATATGGTCCGCAAGTTCTGTTTTCACAATTCGTTGCTGCACCGTGATCATAGAAGTAGGGAAACGTGTGAGCGTCTCCTTAGCTAATTGTAACACTACGGTTCTCATTTCTGCAAACCAATTCGCAGCAATTAACTCTCTGGCAGCTTGCAATCCTGCGGTTAAATGCGCAGCAGGTTGAACAAGTGCGGCGGGATGGCCTTCTTCCAGCAAAGTAAGCATCATCTGCTCACGCGGCATGGGTGTGAAATGAATCCACTGCGCCCGCGATTGAATCGTTGGCAGCAAGGCATTCCCATTCTCTGTTATCAGAATCGCGACGACATGCGAAGTCGGTTCCTCCAGGAATTTAAGCAGGCTGTTCGCAGCCTGTACCGTCATCTTCTCGGCATGATGCAGAATATATATTTTGGTACCGGAAGCTGTCGCACGGTAGGCGAACTCCTTTTGCAGCTCACGGATTTGTTCAATCTTGATCGACGCTCCGTCAGGCGCGACCACGTGCAGATCCGGATGATTGCTGTGCTCAACCTTGCGGCACTCCAAACATTCGCCGCAGGCTTCATCCTTCCCGCGCTGACAATAAATCGCTTTCGCTAGTGCAATTGCCATCTCTGAACGTCCTGTCCCAACAGGCCCGCTAAAAATATAAGCATGAGACAGCTTGTCATGCCTAAGCCCATTCTGTAAAAGCTGCTTGGCGGCTGCTTGTCCCGGTATCGCTTGGAAGGACATGGGTTAACACCCTCCTAAAATAACAAGTTAATCAGCATGCCTCGGATCTCTCCGATTCTGTGCAAAATTTCAATTCGACCCTGCTCGCTCTCCAACAGTTCATCAGCCAAAGCCAGCAGCTCCTGATCGATTTCTTCCAAAAGCTTATATCGCTTCGAACGGCCGCGACGATCCCAGCCCTTCGTATCTCGTAAGTTGACGCCACGACGTGCCGTTTCCTCCAGAAACTGTTTGATCAACAATTTATATTGAAGAAGCTCCCTCACAGTCATCCCCCGTGATAGACGGTCGCCTTGCAGCGTAATTTGCTGCACCATTTTGGACAACTGCTCCTGAGTAAATTTCTCATCCTGCTGCTGCATGATTTCCGAGAAATTCCGGGGGGCCATTTGTGCCGGCGGGACGTTCTCATTTACTTTGACGTTTTTACCGATGGGCTGCCACCCCGGATTAATTTTCAAGACGCATCCATCCTTGTGTATGTCTAATTAAGATTAGTAGTGCTCGAAACGATCAACTGGCAATACGAAAACCGCAGCTCCACCCACTTGCACTTCCACGGGAAACGGAATATATGAATCCGTCGTTCCACCCATTGGTGAAACCGGTGTAACCAGTTGTTCACGAATTTTGCAATTAGCGCGAATCACCTGCATGACCTCTTGCACTCTCTCGTCTTCCGTACCAATCATGAAAGTCGTGTTCCCAGCACGTAAAAACCCGCCAGTACTCGCCAACTTCGTAGCGCGAAACCCTTCTTTGATTAAAGCATTGGAAAGACGATTGCTATCTTTATCCTGTACAATGGCTACGACTAGTTTCATAAGTGTTGCCTCCCTTTTATTATAAACGAAGAATGGATTTTCTGCTTTACACGGAAATATGTTCCTCCAGCAATTGATTACAATCCGTCCAAATGTCTGCAGCTATCTCTTCTTCACTCCGATTGGCATCCACGACACGAACCCGTTCAGGATGATCGGCCGCGATCTGGTGAAATCCTGCTCTTACCCGGCTGTGGTAATCAACATGCTTCTGTTCAATCCGATCCAGCTGCTGGGCATCTGAACCCGAACCAGCACGATGATGCAATCTGGCTAAACTTACTTCCACAGGAACATCCAGAATGTAAGTGCGTGTCGCTTGCAACCCTGAACTGGCATATCGCGAAATCTCTTTGACCTGATCTACGTCAATGCCTAGCCCGTACGCTTGATAAGCTACACTCGCATCAATGAATCGATCACATAGGACTATGCGTCCAGCTTGAAGCGCCGGAAGAATCAATTGATGCACATGCTGTGCTCTGGATGCCGCATATAGCAATACTTCTGCTTGATCCACCATCTCCTTATGCGCGGGGTCAAGTATAATGCTTCGAATCTGATCACTGATTGCCGTACCGCCCGGTTCTCTGGTCACAAGGACATCATGTCCCAGTTTCTTGAGCCCCTCAGCCAATTGCTTCAGCTGCGTTGTTTTCCCGGCGCCATCCGGCCCTTCAAAAGTAATAAATATTCCGTTCACGCTTTCCTCCTACTTGCTGCTTCACAACTTTTGAAATAGTTTATGTGTAAATCTTTAGCTTGTGTGTCTGACCAAATTCTGTCCCTTGAAACTTGATACCCCTTGCTGCTAACTGCACTAAAGCTTCGGCAACAGAAGCCGTGATCACTTCTCCCGTATAAAGGTAGGGGATTCCCGGTGGATAGGGGATGACCATATCGGCTGAGCGATGTCCAACCGCATCATCCAGGTTCACCTGACTAACCGTTTCTTTCTCACGTGATGTTCTTGAGCTCTCTTTCAGATCGAAAACAACAGGAGATGAGATTTGCGGGTAGTAGGGTAATTTAAGTATATTCGAGATAGGCTCCTGAAGTTCCTTCTTTTGTAAGGACCCGTCCAGACAAATGTTATGCAAAGTCTCAATTACCCTAAGCATATCGGCTCTGCCCGATGCAGGCGAGAAAACCAGTAGAACCTGTCGCCCGTCGGTCATTTCGACATAAATACCATCAGCTTCTAACCTATCCTTGAGTTCCGTTGCTGTCAGTGTGTTCGTTCTATCGCAGATTGCTATTTTGAACGGATCCGCCGTCTGATGATCGTAGCTTGGCACCACCGGAAATACTTTCGGGTAATAATCGAATCGGTCAAGCCGATCTAATAAGGTTCTGAATTCTTTCAAGACAGCAAGGCCTTTCTCCATCCACACAGTTCCTTCCGTATGCATCCTCTTTCTCGCTAAATCCAAAGAAGCCATAATCGGATAAGAAGGACTGGAGCTTTGCAGCATAGCCAACAATTGTTTGATATTGCCACGATCTATGAGAGTTCCTTGTACATGCAGCATGGCTCCCATGGTCATGGCCGTCAACATTTTGTGCGTGGATTGCACCACAGCATCGGCACCTTGCGATAAAGCAGAGTCAGGCACCTCCGGATGAAAGCCGAAGTGTGCGCCATGCGCTTCATCTACCAAAAGCAGCTTTCCTCTTGCATGCATCAGCTCAGCAAAAGGTTTCAAATCCACGCCCATCCCATAATAATTAGGATTCGTCAGAAATAGCGCCTTCGCCTCAGGATACTGTAGCAGTGCTTGCTGTACGCTTTGGATGGAAAGGCCTGTCGCTACGCCTGTCTGCGCATTCAGCTCAGGAGCAATGAATACAGCGTGAGCACCTGCTATCATCAGACCATGAATTACGGACTTATGTACATTCCTTTGCAAGAGAATAAGATCCCCGCGGCCGCAAGCCGCCCCAATCATCGCAATATTTCCCACTGTGCTTCCGCCAATCAGAAAATATGTTTCCTCTGCTCCGAAACAATCCGCCGCCAGCTCTTCTGCTTCCTGAATGACCCCCTCCGGATGATGCAAATCATCAAGCCCTGTGATCTCCGTATAATCGATGGACATCACCATCTTCAGATAATCTTCGCCTTCTTCCAACAAGCCTTGTCCGGATTTATGCCCCGGTACATGAAGGCTTACCGGATTCCGCCGATGATGGGCTACCATGGCTTCGAAAAGTGGCGCACGATTAGGTTCTACTTGTCGGCTGAAACTAGACATACGTTCAATGACTCCTCAAGCTCCCAGAGCTTTCTATTTTATACCCTTATAGTAGTAGATTGACGCGAAAAAAACAAAAAAGCTTCTATAAGAAGCTTCTCCCATTAGTTCATATATTGTCTAGAATTCCCCGTATGAAACACTTTTCTCATTTGCTTCACAAAAAATGGATACCTTTGATCATTTACATTCGTTTTCACAATCTCATTGTTGCACTCATCACAGATAAAAGCTGTTATAATATGAATACCGCCTAACCTTTGCTGCTCACAGATCATACATATCCCAATTCGGTTTTCCTCCATATGATCACCCCATATTCGTTTACTTCTAGTATAACCGTTTCTTGATTCTCCTAAACTAGCTAAACGCTCATATTTTGGAAGGATATTGCCGATATAGTCTTATAATCAGGTTAACCGCCTTGCGGAGGTCATCATCATGTCAATAAACCAAGAGCCCAACTTATCTAAACAATCTACGATTTACAGTTATACACTAGTCAAGCGCGTCTACCACTCTCTTTACAAAACAATTCTTTATTTCGCCATACTCGCCATAGCGGTTCTCTATAAATTCGATTCCTCTAGCTGGCTTCCGCTTCTTGCAAGCTACCCACTCCTTCTAATGTTCCATACCTTGCTTGTTCGTACCTACTTTCAATTCACGATTGGCATGGCCATGAGAGGGTGGTCCTATCGCTTTGGTATCTTCTGGTCCGGCTTTATCCCGGATGGACATGCTTCCGTGCGACTAGTCTCCAGGATTCAGCTGCATTTATTCTGGATCGGACTTTCTATCATTCTGTTGCTCTACCCTTGGATCCCTGAAAAATGGCTTATTTATCTGGCTATCTTCCATCTGTGGATGCTGATGCCGCGGCTATGGATCCTCTTCCGGTTCCGTCCCTATAACAAATCTGGATTAGTTAAAATTACGGAAAAAGAAACTTCTTGTTACACCCAATAGGCGTCGAGGTCAGAAATAGCCCTCGTGGGTATCTACTATGTGTAAGGTACCTTTTTTTCGCAGGCATAAGGAAAATGGGGTCACTCTCAAAGTAACAAAAAAAAACCTTACGAGGATTTCTCCTTGTAAGGTTTCTAAGCTGCTTGGCAACGTTCTACTCTCCCAGAACCCTGCGGTTCAAGTACCATCGACGCTGGAGGGCTTAACGGTCGTGTTCGAGATGGG
>NZ_BMHE01000037.1 GCF_014640555.1 Paenibacillus marchantiophytorum
GGTCGATGGGGTCGATGGGGTCGATGGGGTCGATGGGGTCGATGGGGTCGATGGGGTCGATGGGGTCGATGGATTGGTTGGGGTCGATGGGGTTGGATGGGGTTGCTGCAGCGGTGCAACGGGTTTGCGGGAGATTTAAAAGTCATAGAAGGTGAAAACAGGAGCATAGTGGATAAGTAAAGTGGCTTTGTCACACTGAGAGATGAGCGTCTTCATAGCGGTTTTCAGCAATATAGCGGATCCTAGTTCCTTTGGGGCTAGGCGATGACACAGAACACAGCTTGAAAAGGAACTCTGATCCGCTAACTGGCGGGAAATGGGGTAAACGTAGCATGAAAGGGAACTAAGATCCGCTATTCAAGCGGAACCTGCTGATTCCAACCGGGAAATGGTGCAATAGCGGATCCTAGTTCCCTCTGGCGTGGAATATAGCGATTTTCAGAATTATAGCGTACTGTAGTTCCCTCAAACTTGCTATCATGACACATTTTGCTAGTATCGCGGATTGACGTTCCCTTCTCCGCATGAACACGTCGTGCAGAAACGTCCCTTGCACCGAAAAGGGCACCACCTTAAGATCGTGGCACCCTTCACATGCGAGCAGTTTAACCCTTTTTTCGGGTCTCCACAATCTCGGCATTTTTGGATTTCTTTCAGCACTACGGGACATATCTTTTTGCCATGCTTGCTTTTAAAGGCTTCCCAGTCCCGATTCTCATCAAAGAAAATTCGGTGTAGGATGTCCTGTTTCTTATTCTACATGTACCAAAAAACTAAAAAGGGAGAACCCCTTAAATCCACCCAGAAACTTATACTTTCTTCTGAATAACCTAGCCTGCCAGCTAGGTCATCAAGTCAATGAACCTTGAGGCAAACCCCAAGCTCCCCTTACGAACTCAATATCCTTTATTCGGCCAAAATTGCTCATTCTGAAAATCTAGTGAATGCCAGATGCTCTATTTCAAGAAAACGATCACCTTTCCGCCTAATATCTGCTCGATATAACGCCAATCCAGTCCATTAAATCTCCAAAGCAGCCATTTTCTCGTCTATAAGCATCATACAGTTCATTAGCTGCCCCTTCCCCTTTGAGACCGAAAACCGCTCTAGCAAAGAAGGCAGCAAAGAAGTCTACTGTGGACGCCAATAAATAGGAGGTAAGCTTCGCTCACTCCAAACCCAAAAACATATAAATTCTGGCGCTTCTATGTAAAAAAAGGCCGCTCCCTAGGTAATTAACCTCGCGGGAGCAGCCCCTATTTTCACATCATCTAACCAACAACTGCAGCAATAAATTTTTCCAGTGCCAAAGTATCTGTGATGTTCTTATTACATGCCTGACTATCCATGCACAAGTAATTGCCCACGGATTTGTAATAGTCCGGCGAGGACTTCGCTGGCCTTGTTTTGGAAACGGCGGAGAACAGAACAAGCTCCTCAAACCGATTGCATAAGAAGCAGAAGCTTTTCTTAGAAGTCAGCGTGTACTTCCCTTCAATTCCGATGAATTGCCCGTTCTGATGATACACCAGAAACAGCTTATTCGTGGAGATATCCACCCAACTCAGATACGTGATGTACCGATAATCGATCGTGGATAAATCCGGGACCTTGAGCTTTTTATTTTTGGGAAATAGCTTCTGAATCTGTTTCTCCGTGATGGCTGGAAATTCCGATACATACGGCACAAACTGCCGCAGATAAGCTTGGAAATCCTCCGCTTTTTCCACGGTAGAAATGCTTCCCAGCATGGCTTTTTCGCTAGCCGGAACATCCGGAAACAGGTCAACAATTTTGCTTTGAACGCTATATTTCACCGATTCCAAGACTTTGAGATCCGCATTCGTTCTAAGTGTATTTTGCAGCAGATCGGCTTGTTTCTTCATAAAATTATATTGGTGGTTTCTAATAAATGGTTTATACATGGTTTCTTCAGCCCCTTATTGGATAACTTATTGAATAAGGCGCAAAGCCAAGTATTAGAAACGAATTTGTTTACTTGGGCGATGATTTTCATTTCACGATCAACCCACACAAAGTATCGCCTCTAAACTTAGGCTTTGCATGAGGCTGTGCCAATCTGGCAATCTTTTATTGCCATATCTATACCACTCCCTCGCTTCCGCGTTAGGGTTATTATAGTGAAACTTCCACGATGAGGTCAACGGAAAGAATCATTTTACACAAAATTTCGTCGGATTCTGGATTCGGGTTCAATCAATTGGACGCATAAGGTCTGGCAAATTTCGCAATGAAACGGTTGGGATATTCGGAAGGAAGAGCGCTTGCTTCATCCAGTCGGTCCCAGATGTCCTGCGGCATTTGCCAACCTACAGCCCCCATATTATCTGCAAATTGTTCAAGCGTGGTTGCGCCAAAAATCGGCGATGTGATGCCTTTTCTTTGCAATAACCAGGCTAGAGCGATCTGCGCCGGAGTCTTATCCAATTCACTAGCTGCCGAATAGACAGCATCAAAAATAGCGAAATTACGCTCTGTTCCGCGCAATGCCCAAGCGCTTTCGCCCACTTTGGCTGACAGGCGCCCAGATGTCGGCTCTTCTCTCGTATAACGGCCAGTAAGAAAACCGCCGCCAAGCGGAGCCCAAGGAATGACGCCAACATTCTCTTCCAAGCATAATGACATCATTTCACGATCCATTTCACGGCTGACAAGGCTGTACTGCGGCTGGATGGAAATAAAGCGCACATAGCGGTTTGCATCACTGCAAGCGAGAGATTTCATCAGATGCCAAGCAAAAAAATTGGAACAGCCGATATACCGGACCTTCCCTGAAGTAACCAGATCATCAAGCGCGCGAAGCGTTTCTTCAATTGGTGTTAGATGATCCCACACATGAACTTGGTAGAGATCAATATAGTCCGTCTGGAGCCGCTGCAAGCTCTCTTCTACGCTTTGTAAAATATGTTTGCGCGAAATACCCGATCCGTTCGGATGATCTGCCGTTTGCATACGCACCTTGGTGGCCAAAACAACCTCTGAGCGAATATCCTTGATCGCTTTGCCTACAATCTCTTCCGAGCGGCCAGCGACATAAACATTAGCCGTATCCAGAAAATTGCCACCCTGCTCCTTGAACTGATGGATCATCCGAATGGCATCCGCCTCGCTGGTTGTATTGCCAAAACTCATCGTCCCCAAACAAAGCTCCGAAACGGCAAGCCCACTGCGACCTAATGTTCTAATTTGCATAATGATTAGCCTCCACGACTGAATTATGTTTATTTGTCTGTTGTTTATTTGTCTGTTTGCGCTTTGTTGTATTTCGCAATTAATTTGCGGAATTGCAACTCTTTCTCTGCGATACCTTGTTTCACATACTCATTCCTGTTTCTGACGTGAAAGGATTGTTCTAATCGGTGAATCTCAGCATCCAACCAGGCCAAAGTGACCGTAGCGGATTCCACCAACTTCTTGCGACGTTTGGTTTGGCTCCATTATTCGCTGTAAGAATCGCTTGGTCAAATTCACCTAATTTAAGCAGCGGTTGAATGATTAGGCTGTATGTATTTTGCGGAATCGTGCGGCAGCTTAGTTTTCCTTCTAAGATCGGTTTGAGGACCTGCATCCCTCTTTTATTGTGATTAATTCTGAAATGGTAACACCAAATCAGGCTTGGCAGTCCGAAATGCGATCTCTGGGTGCTTCTCTCCACTGCTGATAGCAAGCCCTCAAAGAGAAACCATATTGCAAACACTTTTCCTTAAAATCGGCAAAAAGCAGTTTTTATCCCCCCTTCTGGCGCATAATCTATCGTAGGCATGCATGCTTTAGATAAGCTTTAAAACTCGTGATATTCATGCGGATATGTCGATTGCTGCCTTCGAGCTTACTCATCATCACGCCGCCTTCCATAATGGACAAAGCAAAGGTGGCTAATGCTTCAATATCGAGATCAGCTTTAAACTCCCCGCTTTCCACCCCTTGTGAAATTATAGCTTGCATCTTAGCCAGCGTAGCTTCCAACCCTTGCTGCGCTCTCTTCCGCAGGATGGGATGGCCGTCGTCGCTTTCGATCGCTACATTCAGAAGCGGACAACCGCCGATAAAGGGCGGATTTTCCACCACATTTTCATAAATATGCAAATAAGCCAGCAGCTTGTCTGACGCCGTTTCTTGTTGATTGATCGCTTCTTGCATCTTGCTGCCAACTACGCTGCCTGCATAGTTATACGCCTCAAGCGCAATCTCATCTTTATTGACAAAATGGCGATAAATGCCACCCTTCTTAATGCCTGTTAACTCCGTTATATCCGATAAGGATGAGGCTGAATAGCCTTTCTGGTTAAAAAGCTCAGCCGATTTAGCAATAATATGCTTGCGGGTATTTTCTCCTTTTTGCATATACATTCCTCCGTTATGCGCGTGAAATAGCCCTTTCATTATAACAAATGAATCTCAACTATTGAAAAGGAAAATGATTATGTTATGATAAAGATACCAATCGGTATCTTTATCAAAGGGGAGTGTTGCATGGGAACGACATGGTTTAACGAATCTAAATATGCATGGCTTGGATTAGGCTCGCTTTGGATAATTGGCTTTATTAGCGCACTGACACGGTTCATCATGGCTTATTTCCAAGTGCAGATTTCAGAGGATCTGGGCATCAGCCGGGGCTTTATTTCGATGGCATGGTCTACGAATTTATTGATCGCAGCTCTATGCGCGCCTCTGGGTGGATGGCTTGTCGATCGTTACGGTCCTAAGAAAATCATGCTGGCTAGCGCAATTATGAGTACTGTCGGCACGGGTACCGTCGTATTCGGGCATGATTCTATGCTGTTTTTTATTGGATATGGCGTTATCTCCGGGTTCGTTGGCATCGGATCAACTACGACCTATATGCTGATGTTTAAATGGTTCCAGCATCATCGTGCCAAAGCTACTGCGCTTCTGGCAAGTGCTTCCTCCGTTGGATTGGCGATCAGCACTCCGATTTTCGTTTCATCGAGTTGGCTGACTTGGAAGGATGCCTTCCTAGCCTCATTTATCCTGGGTATTATCGTCACTTTACCTGTTATTTGGTTTGGCATTAAGGCGGCGGCTTCGCCAAATAAAGCAAATTCACCAGATGCAGAGCTCCAGCCAGTGACGAAGGAGACGCAACCGGAAGCTGAGAGTCCTCCAATCAAAAGAGCAGCCCTCTATGTGCCTATTTTCATTGTGGTTTCGCTCGCTTTGTTTACCTGCGGCTTCAATATGGGAACCGTGGAAATGAACTTAGTCGCTATCCATCAGTTGGCTAATGTCTCTCCAAGTATGATTGCTCTCTCGATGAGTGTGCTAGGCGTCTTAGAAATTACCGGTTCTCTTCTGTTTGGCTACTTTCTAGATCGTCTCAACAAGCTAATGATGATGAGCATTCTGTATGGCATCCGCGTACTGGGATTTGCTTTCCTCTTCCTGCATGTTGGATGGTCACCTCTCTTGTTTGCCATCGCCTTTGGTATCACCTATTTAAGTGCCATTCCTGGCGGACTGCTGATTATCAATGAATTCGCCAAAGGAAAAGGCCAACATACGGGCTTCCTCCTCCTGTTCCATCAAGGCGGAGGCATCCTTGGAGCGCTGATCGGCGGACTTTCCTTCGATTATTTCCACAATTATCAAGTACTGATTGGTGTTGACGTCGCCATCTGCTTGCTGATGACACTCAGTTATTTCTTTGTATATACAAGTCGAAAACGTAGACCTCTTGTTCAAGTTGCGAGCTCTTCTGTTTAATTATTAGGGGGGGCTCCCCCCCACTTTTTCTACCCATTTTTGTGGACTTCCTCCAGCAAATCCTCAGCATCCCACTCCATTGCAGCATGACTGCGATAGCTGCCCCCTTCTCCTATTTTGAACATCAGCAAGGGCTGTTTCGTATGATCTTCCAATGAAATCGGGCAATTCGTACGGTTTTGGACAGAAGTGTACCTATCCACAGCCAGAATAGTTTATATATAATCGGACTTGTGCAGCAGCTTGAAGACCGCCATTTCTAAAGCGCTTACAAGGAGGTGCATACTCGCAGCCACGCAACGGCGCATACACAGAAGAATTATCTACCCTGAATTCAAGCTAACGACAAAGGAGCTAGAAAAGATGAGAAATAAGCTACAACGCCACAAGAAAATTTGGCTGGGATTGCTATTAGCTATTGTGGTCATTGCGCAAATTGGATACGTCCCTGCCAGTGGGAGCATCGCCAAAGCGGCAGACAATGGATTAGCGCAGAAGCCTTATATGGGCTGGAGCAGTTACAGTATGCAAGTATATGACGGTCCCGCTGGCAATTGGATATCCGAAGCCAAGATCAAACAAATGTCCGATGCGATGCACGAGAAGCTGCAAGCTCACGGCTATAATCGGATTAATATCGATGCAGGTTGGAACGGCAGCATGGATGAATACGGAAGACCGGTTCCCAGCACAACGTTGTATCCAGGCGGATTCCAGAATCTAATCGACTATGTGCACGCTAACGGTCAGAAAATAGGCGTTTATTTCATCCCTGGCCTATCGCCCGAAGCCGTGAACAGCAATCTTCCGATTTATAATGCTCCCGGCTGCACAATCGGTGACATCGCCGTCAAACCCTACAAATACGCAGATTATTGGAATATTGGTTATAAAATCGATTTCAGCAATCCATGCGCGCAGAAATATATCGATTCCATCGCAGATTTAATTGCTTCCTGGGGCATCGATTTCGTCAAATTCGACAGTGTCACACCGGGATCTGGTCATAACGATGTGACCATTGATGCTCGCGATGACGTGAAAGCTTGGTCCGCTGCGCTCGGCAGGCATAACATTTGGTTCGAGCTGTCATGGGCTCTTGATCACAACTATGTGGATTATTGGAAAAAATACGCCAATGGTTGGCGCGTCGATTGGGATGTGGAATCCTACGATCGCGAGATCGGCATGACACAATGGGCTAATATCGCCCGTTTGTTCCCTGACGCAGCATTATGGTGGCGAGATGCCGGTCCAGGCGGCTGGAATGACTTCGATTCCCTGAATGTCGGCAACGGCTCAACTTCTGGACTGACCAAAGATGAAAGGCAAACAGCGACGACCCTATGGGCAGCTTCGTCTGCTCAGTTGTATACGGGGGACGATTTAACCAATTTGGACGCCTATGGCCTCGAGTTATTGACGAACGATGAGGTCATTGCCGTCAACCAAGCCGGCCGACCGGTACACCCGGTTTCCACGGCTACCAGTCAGCAGGTATGGTATGCCAATAATGGAGATGGCACCTATACCGTGGCGCTATTCAATCTTGGCAACAAAGGCACGGGCGTCAGCGTGAATTGGAGCGATATGGGATTAAGTGGGGCAGCCTCTGTTCGTGACTTATGGAGTCATACAGAGCTCGGCTCATTCAACTCCGGTTTAGGTCAAATTTACCTGGAGCCTCATGCTTCGCGCTTGTTCAAAGTAACGGCGCAGAATGGGACGTCGATCGTTAATGACGACGATACGGGAATGAGATATTCGGGCGGATGGACACGTAATGGCGGCCAAGAACGGACACGTGATGCACAGGACTTGTCAATCGCCATAACCGATTCTTTCTCTACTCCTTCGAATCCAACTACGGGCAACAACACACAGCCGCCTAATTCGCCTAATCAGTCTGTAACCCATTCCGTCTATATCAATGACAATGATCCGACCATTCAATACACGAACAGGTGGGGTTACAGCAGCGGAAGGTCATTCAATGATTATGCTGGTGATGTTCATTACGGAGAACCTGATAATGGTATAGAACCTGAGTTTACCTACACGTTTACAGGCACCGGCATCGAGGTGTTATCCGAGCAAGGCTCCAGTAATGGTCGCATGGATATCTATATCGATGGTTTGCTGAAAGCAACCGTCGACTCAGAGGGTACGCCGCAGGCAGGACAGCATTCAGTGTATCAAGTCACCGATTTGCCACAGGGATCACATACGCTCAAGGCAGTAAGAAATGCTAGTGGTCAATACTATTTCATTCTAGATGCTTTGAAGGTGACAACAGCATCGCTGCTTAGCCCACCTTCCGCAACTATTTTTGATAAAGATCAGCCATCCGACATTACGTCGCAGCTTGTGCTCGGCGCAAGTTCGCTCCGTAGTATTAAGAACGGATCGACCTCCCTCCAGTTGAATACGGACTATACAGTAAGCAACAACATTGTAACGATCAAAAAAGAATTCTGGCTACAGCAGCCTTCCAGTCAATTGACAACACTGGATTTCGCTTTTGCCGGCGGGGATACCCAATCGCTGTCCATCGCGGTTACCGGGACATCGCTGCATCCCACAACCGCCAATTTTGATAAAAAAGCTTCTGCACAAGCCGATGTAGCAGCATCGTTGACCCTAGGTGGCAGCAACAGCCTTACTAGCATCACGAACGGAACAGCCCCTCTGACAGCAAATGAAGATTATACGATTTCAAATGGTCAAGTCAAAATTTTCAAATCTTATTTGGTTCAGCAGCCAATCGGCGTCACCAATTTGACATTCACATTCAGTTCCGGGAACCCGCAGACGTTAGCGATCACGATAAGCAACTCAGCATCTCCTGGACGATTTGCTTACATCAACGACGATCATCCGGGCATTCATTACACTGGATCGTGGAATCGCAGCACCAATCGTCCTTTTAATGATTATGGCAAAGATGTGCATTATTTGGAGAAAAATAACGACTACTTCACCTACACGTTTACTGGAACAGGCATCACTTATATAACCGAGGTCGATCAAGGTCAAGGCGATGTCGATATGTATATCGACGGGCAGCTGCATGGCACCGCACATACCTATGGGGCCAATGCTCACAATGACGCTCAAAGGGACGTCTACACCGTTTCGAATTTACCGCTCGGCGTTCATACACTCAAAGCCGTGAAAAAAACCGGACAATTTATGCTGCTTGACGCTTTGAAAGTTCAGCTTCCCGATCTGATTGACATCTCATCTGCGGATTTTAACAAAGCTGGATCTGCACAAGCTGATGTTACGCTCAACATCATTGGCAACTCGCAAAGCCTAAGCGGCATTTCGAACGGAACCCAGTCCCTCCGCAATCACACGGATTATGAAATTTCGGGCAATCATGTCACGATCAAAAAAGACTATTTGGCAGCTCAATCCGTCGGCACGTTGAAGCTCACCTTTTCCTTCATAGGCGATTATGCGGATGATATTCATGCTGCTGCTGCCAATGGTGATCTCTTCGAGTATACTTTCAAAGGTACGGGCATTGAACTTCTGGCCCCTTTAGGACCAGAGCAAGGAGAAATGGACGTATTTATCGATGGCGTTTTGAAGCAAACCATTAATGCTTATTCAACCATACGAAGCTCCCAACAAAGCTTGTTTCATGCAGACTCGCTGGCAGCTGGTGCGCATACCCTCCAAGTCGTCAAGAAGTCGGGCAGCATCATGCTGGTGGATGCACTTAAATTTAACGTAGCTGCCCAAACAACACTCCCTCCGACAAGTGGCGGAAGCTATGGCGGCGGTGGAGCAGGCTCCATTACTGGAACAGTTAATGTTGTACGTACAACGCAAGCTGATGGAAGCAGCCAAGACGAAGTGAAGCTTACTAACGACAACTCAC
This sequence comes from Paenibacillus marchantiophytorum, assembly GCF_014640555.1. GTDB lineage: Bacteria > Bacillota > Bacilli > Paenibacillales > NBRC-103111 > Paenibacillus_E > Paenibacillus_E marchantiophytorum. Next base: position 9,638 of record NZ_BMHE01000037.1, read on the forward strand.
AGGCGCTGGTCGACAAGGCCAAAGCTGCTGGGCTCAAGTCAGCAATCATCACACTGCCGGATGCCAAGGATGCAGTATCGCTAACCAAGATAAGCATTCCACAAAGTTCACACAGCTTAATCGAAAAGAGCGGCTTGGGCTTGGATCTCGACACTGCCAATGTAAAGATTCACATTCCAAGCGTTTCGCTTCATGGCTTTAGCGAAGATGCCTACTTTAACCTAACGCCCGTCAAATCGACAGATGCCACTCAGAAACTAGTGAATCGGGCCCATTCGTCCAAGATTGTGCTAGCCGTTGCCGGAAAAGCCAACGTTACGTTGCTTGGTCGTCCGATTGAGATTGAGACCAACCTGCAAAACCGCGAGGTCACAGTGGTGCTGCCAGTGAAGTCAATGGATTGGCATGATGCCGATTTGGAACAGCTTGGTGTGTACATCGAACATAGCGATGGCACGACTGAGTTCAAGAAGGTCGCTCTTACAACGTTCGATGGCGGCAAAGGCGTTCAGTTCACAATTAACAAATTCAGCACATTCGCATTATTGAAGGTCGCAACGGGTTCTTCGCTTTTCTTGCATACTCCTTACATTCAGGGCTATGACGGCGGCTTTTTCAAACCGGACAATCAAATCACTCGTGCAGAAATGGCCATGATTCTTTCCCGAATTGCAACCAATAAAGAAGTAGCCAGCGATCCTTTATACACGGATGTGAAGTCGGATCACTGGGCATCAGAGGCTATTGCAAAGGTAACTCGGATGGGGCTCATGCAGGGCTATGCAGATGAAGCCTTTAAACCTGAGCAGCCGATAACCCGCGCCGAAATGGCCGCTCTTGCCGCTAAATTCGCACCTGACTCCGTTGAATCAGGCGTTGGCTTCTCTGACACCATTGGCCATTGGGCAGAAGCCGTCATTAAAATTTCTCAAAACGCAGGATTTATCAGCGGATATTCCGATGGCTCCTTTGGCCCTGCTAATCCATTAACACGCGCCGAAGCCGTTACTGTAATTAATCATATGCTAAGCAGAGGGCCCCTCCTTGGAACGGAACATTCGTCATGGATGGACGTGCCTGATAATCACTGGGCAAGCCGAGATATTGAAGAAGCTTCGGTCAAACATTCCTTTGAACCAAGGTCCAATGGAGGAGAACAAACGACGAAATAAAACAGAGTGCTAAGGAACAAATTAAGTCATCAACAATGAGCCTTCATTGTTGATGACTTAATTTAGTCACATCTTTTTCTGGAAACCTATAACATATTCGACAGCATTCGCCGAAATAAGATAAGGATAATTTATCCATAGCAAAGGGAAAACATGACCCCTTATAAAAAAAGAGAAACTTCGGAGGCTGTGCGCAATGAAACTTACGCTTTTCAAGAAACTGCTTTTTAGCTTTGTGATCGTTCTGCTGCTACTTTCTGCCATTAGTGTGACGTCCATCATGCAGATGAAATCAATGGGCGAGACAGGACGACAAACAACACAAACCGGGTTGCCTAATGTCATCATGCTAGGAAACCTGAATCATGATCTCAAGAACCTGGATGACCTTATGCTGCGCATTCAATTGAACATGCAAAATAAATCCCAAGGCAATTATGAAACAGGCAGTTCAACGGAGGATAGTGTTTCCTCACCATCTGATCGAGCAAAAACATTGTTTGAGGACATTCAGAAGAAAGTCAATCTTCTTGAAACTATCCCTCATGTCGATGATGATAATAAATTAATCAAAGTGTTCCAAGAACAATGGACACAATACGCCAATCAATTTCCTTCCACGTTGGCAGGTGCTCAGAAACACGGAGAAGAAGGCTTGAGACTTATTCAGCAATCGGATTCCAATCTTGGCAGCTGCAGCATCCTAATCGAATTGTTTACCAAAAGAATTCAGGAACAATCAGATGGCTGGGCAACCGATCTCGATTCTACCTACAAAGCAGGACTAGGCTGGATTATTACTTTAAGTGCGATTGCCATCATTCTCGGTTTGGTTATTTCCTTCCTGATCGCTCGCCATGTATCTCAGCCCATTATTACCTTAAGTAAAGCTGCTAAGCGGATTTCCGACGGAGACCTCTCCACCCAATATGTTGCACTGACTCGACAAGATGAGATTGGGGGACTCAGTACCTCTTTTGCTCAAATGTCTGATCATATGCGAACGATGATCCAAACGGTCAATGGCCATGCACAAAGTGTTGCTTCTTCCGCCGATCAATTGAGAGTCAGTTCCAACGAGATGCAGCAAGTATCCGAGCAAATTACGTTGACAGTCAAAGAAGTTGCCATCGGAGCGGATCAGCAAACGCTAACCATGGAGGAAACTTCTCGTTCCATGGAGGAAGTCGGCGCAGGTATATATCGAATGGCAGAAAGTGCTTCTTCCATCGCTGAATCTGTCGAATGGACCAAACAGCAAGCAGAAGCTGGGGAATCCTACGTGCAAAACACCGTTCAACAGATGGAATACATCCATAATTCCGTACATCAAACGGATCAGGTCATGGCTTTGCTGGAAATCAAATCCCAAGAAATCGGCCACATCCTGCAATCTATTCAGGACATTACCCAGCAAACAAATCTGCTTGCCCTCAACGCAGCTATTGAGGCTGCTAGGGCCGGTGAACAAGGACGCGGGTTTGCGGTTGTAGCCTCAGAAGTTCGTAAACTGGCTGAGCAATCAAGTTCATTCTCGAGTGAAATATCTAAGCTGTTGGGAGAAATTCAATTCACTGTTCACGAATCTGGCGATGCCCTTGGCCATGTGAAAGATGAAGTGCAAACGGGCATCCTACTCGTTCAGAAAACAGAGCAAAACTTCGGGGAAATCTTGCAATCAACCTCCCAGGTTGCATCGCAAATTCAAGAGATGGCAGCAACTTCTGAACAAATGTCTGCAGGCGCCCAAGAAATCACAGCCTCTGTACAGCAAGTCGCATCAATCGCCAAACAAACCGCAACTTCCTCTCAAGACGTCTCGCATTCTGCGATCAACCAGTTGGAAACAACGGGCGAAGTGAATGTGGCCGCACAATCTTTATCCGAGATGGCAGAGGAACTTCAGCAAATTTTGGCTCGCTTCCGTACGGCTTAATTGATCCAAAGTGGTTGTGCAACTTACTGCACAACCACTTTTTTATTTCACTTGAGGGGAATCAACTCCCGTGGGATCGATTGGGGGAGGGAGGGGAACTAGAGTACGCTATTTAGGTAAATATCGGGGAAACTAGGGTACTGGGGGAACTACAGTACCTTATTTCCACGAAAAGCGCTGAATTTCCCGTCAAACAGCAATTTAGCGCACCGTAGTTCCCTCTCCCCCGCTTTCATGCCACTTTTGGCTATAATAGCGCACTGTAGTTCCCTTGCAAAGCCAAAATATTAGCAACTAGCGGAATGCTCCAAGCGAGGCAGCTGGGTTGTATTATCTACGCGCAACGCAAAAAGACTCCAAGTAGCGGAGTCTTTTCTTTATATTTTCAAGTCTGCCAGTCTGCTAATAGCGATCCCGGCTAACAACGCGGCTCCCGTTGGCAGGCACTCCTCATGGACTGTGAACTTAGGATGATGAAGTCCATAGGCATGCTCGGCATCTTCCTCAGGACCGGATCCAAGCCAAAAGAAACAACCAGGGATACGTTCCAAATACAGCGAGAAGTCCTCGCCAGCCATGGTCGGCTTTGCTTCCACCCTATTTTCAGGCAAAAGCATTAGGTTAATGACGCTCTCTACATGCTGCAGAGCATCATCATGATTGATAAGCACTGGTGTTTGCTCAATATAGCGAACCTTGGCTTCACAGCGGTAAGCTTCAGCAATCGAATGGATAATGCGCGTTAGCCGCTCCTCCATGCCGAGCTGCGTTGTCTTGGCGAATGTTCGAACTGTGCCCGTCAATGCAGCCCGATGGGGAATAACATTGTTCGCTTCGCCCGCCTGAAAACTGCCAATTGTAACGACCGCCGGCTCGAATGGCGAGATCTCTCGGCTGACAGCCGTTTGCAGACCCATCACGATAGCCGAAGCAGCTACGATGGGATCAATGCTTTGATCAGGAATAGCACCATGGCCGCCCTTACCGGTCAGTTCGATCTCAATCCTGTCGACTGAGCCCATTAAAGCACCTTGCCTAGTTGCCGTCTTCCCATGAGCTAGCGTTGGCAAATTGTGTAGTCCATAAATTTCATCAACGCCAGCGAGCGCGCCATCATCGATCATGGCCTTCGCACCGGCATTGATCTCCTCCGCTGCTTGGAACAGCAAGCGAATCCGTCCGCGAAGAGGAACGCGGCAATTGACAAGCAGCTTAGCTGCGCCCAGTAACATAGCGGTATGACCATCATGTCCACAGGCATGCATCCGCCCAAGCTTCTTGGAGGCAAAAGGCAAATCCGTCTCTTCCTGAATAGGAAGAGCATCCATATCTGCCCGCAGGGCGATAGTTGGGCCGTCTTCGCCAAACTGAATATCGACTGCAAGACCGTGGCCGCCAACACCAACCGTGGGTTCGAGCCCCAGCATGCGAAGCTCGCTGGCGACTTTGGCTGCTGTCTCGCCTTCTTCCAAACTCAGCTCAGGCTCTTCGTGCAAGCTGCGGCGGAACGCCACAATGTCAGCTTGATTCGCTTGCGCTTCATGCAGCAAAGAAGTCAACTCATCCTGCAAGTCGCTAGCCTTCATAGCTGCTCACCCCCATCTTCAGACTTCTCATGCTGTTTGCCTTGGCCAAACAGTTCCTTCATGATACGTGTTCCTGTCGGGGTAGCCGCCAAGCCCCCCTTCGCGGTTTCACGATATTTGTCCGGCATACTGGCGCCGACTTCGAGCATCGCACCGATGACTTCATCGGACGGAATTGCGCTGCGAACACCCGCGATCGCCATCTCTGATGCCGTGATTGCCGAAACAGCGCCGAAACCATTTCGTACGATGCAAGGAATTTCAACAAGTCCTCCCACAGGATCACAAATCAGACCCAGTGAATTCTTTAGGGCCAAGCCTACAGCGTGAACAGCTTGATCAGGCGTTCCACCCCGCAGCTCCGTTAGAGCACCTGCAGCCATCGCGACCGCGGAGCCAATCTCGGCTTGGCAGCCGCCTTCTGCGCCCGAAACGAACGAACGGTTCGCAATCACATAACCGAGCGCGCCAGCGGTGAACAAGCCTTTCGTCATCTGCTCATCGCTCCAGCCGAAGTGTTCCTGCACACTCAAAAAAACACCAGGGATCACGCCGCAAGATCCTGCCGTTGGCGTCGCAATAATACGACCCATGCTGGCGTTTACTTCCGAAACAGATAACGCGTAAGCTAGCGCTTTGCCAGCAACAGGACCCAGGAGGAAAGTTTGCGCGTCAATCAAGGCCATGACCCGTTTGGCATCATTACCTGTTAGCCCGCTGCGCGACAAAGTATCCCTCGTCAACCCACGGTTTACGGCATCCTTCATCACCAGATAATAACTGTGCATTTTATCGCTTTCCTGCTGCAAGGAACGTCCTGATTCCTGCGCTTGCTCCTCAAGCATAAGCTGATGAATCGGCTTTCCTTCCTGAACACAAAGCGCCGCAAGCTCATGTAAATGAGAAAATCTCATATAACCTCCCGGGGCTTGAAGATCCCATTTTAATCATGACAATAATTAGGAAAGAACAAGCAAACGCAGTGAACGCACAGCATCAATAGCAGAAACGGCACGCACCAGTTCATCCGGAAATTCACTGTCTGCCTCGATTACAGTTAGAACTTCACCACTGCGGCTGCGGCGGTCAACATCCATAGAACCTATATTCACGCCACTTTGCCGAAAACAACCAGTAATCTCAGCCAGCATGCCAATCTGGTCGGTATGTGTAATGACCATCGTCGGGAAACTAGCCGAGAAACGGACATCGAAATCATCGATACCGACAATTTCGATATTTCCGCCCCCGATAGAAGTGCCTAATACAGTTAAATCAGAAAAACCCTCTGCTTTGAGGCATATGCGCACTGTGTTTGGGTGACCGACGATACCTTGTGAGGGAATAAGCAGCAGCTCCACCCCCTGCTCCTTCGCAGCTTCCAACGCCTCCGGAATCCTTTCGTTATCCGTGCCCCAACCCAGCAAGCCTGCGGCAAGTGCCACATCCGTGCCATGCCCGCGGTAAGTTTCGGCGAATGATCCATAGAGATAAAGTTCAGCGCGCTCAGGCAACCTGCCGAACAACTGACGAGCAGCTAACCCAATCCTTACTGCGCCGGCTGTATGTGAACTGGAGGGTCCTATCATGTCAGGTCCAATGATCGAAAACACGTCCTTAAACCGCATGCAATCCCCTCCTTTAAATAAACCTGCCGCTTCGAAAACCTATCAAAATTTTCGTTTATGACAACCATTCGGCCAAATGCTTTTTCACAAATGCATCATCATTCAAATGCGGATAATCGCGATACATCCGATCGATTTCTTCCGATTGTCCAGGTGACAATTGTTCATGCGGATTCAAACACCATGTTCCTTTGATCAGCCCCTGGCGGCGCAAAACTTCATGAATGCCAGGGATACAGCCAGCAAATGCATGAGCAGGATCGAAGAACGCTGCATTCGAATCGGTGACTTCCACGTTGCGTGTCAACCAATCCAAGGCGATTTGATCATTCAATCTTGCTTTCTTCACTTCAGCCAGAAGCTCAACTGCTTTATGCGTCCAAACAGCCCAATGACCGAGAAGCCCACCAACGATGCGCTTTTCCACGCTTTGACCCTCTACCTGAAAACGATAGACCGTCAACAAATCATTGACGATATTATCATCATTGCCGGTATACAAGGCGATCTCATCACGACGATCAGAGTAACAAACGGCACGAGCAACATCGATCGTTTGATAGCGGTTGAACGGAGCCATCTTGATGGCGACAATGCCAGGGATGTTAGCGAATTCTTTCCAAAAATCGAAACTGAATGCTTTCCCTCCAACGGAAGGTTGCAAATAAAAGCCGATGACCGGAATTTGTTCCGCTATTCGTGCGGTTCGCTCCAGACTTTGCGCCTCGCTCCAATCGCTCAATCCACCCATGGACAGAAGTCCTGTGTCATATCCAAGCCCTTTGGCGATCTCGATCTCGTGCAGCGCCTGCTCCGTTGGACCACAGATGCCGGCTACCTTGAGGAAGGGCCGATCCAATTGCGCGCGATCCACTTCCTCTGACGCCATCCGCAGCACTTTTTCAAACAAATTAAACTTAGGATCGCGAATTTCAAATTGCGTCGAGTGCACACCAACCGCGATGCCGCCCGCTCCGGTTGCCATATAATATCGGGATAATGCCCGTTGACTCTGTTCATCCAACTGTCGATCCACATTCAGCGCAAGTGGATGTGCCGGGATGACCAGCCCGTCATGCAGCGCAATTTTCTGTAAAGTAGATAATTCCCGCCGTGTCGCCATGTTTAGAATTTCCCCTCTCTCTCCTGAAAGTGAGTCGGTTTGTTGATCGTGCTGCCGCCATGTTGCAGCCATTCTGCGACCCAATCAAACATTTGCAGCAGGGAAACACGCGGATAACCGAATAATTGCATGCTTTTGGAAGCATTGCTGAGCAAGGCAGTTTCGGATTCTTGACCGACAAACTGCGGTTCAATACCAAGTCGCAATCCTAATTGCTGAGCAGCATATTTGACGGAAACCGTCTCAGGACCTGTGACATTCAGGAAATTAGCCGGGCTTTGCGTCGCAAGCAGCGAACGAATGGCGATCTCATTGGCGTCTCCTTGCCAAATACAGTTAAAGTGTCCCATGGCCAAATTGATTGGACGTCCTTCTTTAATGGACTTCGCGATTTCAAGCAGTACGCCATAACGCAGGTCGATCGCGTAGTTCAATCGGTACACTAACACCGGCGTTCCATTCTTTTGACTATAGTGCTCGAATACCCGCTCACGGCCCAGACAGGACTGTCCGTACTCACCGATTGGTGCTGGAGCAATAGCTTCATGTGCGCCTCCATAAGTCACTGGCGTAAAAGGATAAACATTTCCTGTAGAGAACACGACAATGCGTGATTGGCTGAATTTATCTGCTACACGCCCCGGTAAATAAGCATTCATAATCCATGTAAAATGTTCCTTGCCCGTCGTTCCGAACTTTGTTCCTGCCATGTAGATCACATTTTTCACGTCTGGCAGCTCTTGCAATGCTTGATCGTTGAGCAGATCACAAGCTATGGTTTGCACGCCGTAAGACTGTAGCTCGTCTTTTAATCCTGCCTCTGAGAAACGCGAAACACCATAGACGACTTTCTTCACGCCTGCCGCCGCAATGGCATTCATAGCCAGCTTCGCAAGGCTGGGTCCCATCTTCCCGCCAACCCCAAGAAGCATGATATCCCCGTCTAATTCCCGCATAAACGCTATTAATGCCGCTGACGGCTCCGCCATTACTTGCTCCAAATCTTCCAATGTTCTCATCCTGTCTTTCCCCTCTCACCTTCCATATTGTGCGATTATGAAAAAAGTATACCGTGCCAGATATATAAAAGACAAATCTATTAATTGTCTTTAAATAAAGGAGAAGCTCCCACGATTTCAGATGGAAATCGCTTTACAGCGAGAAAACATCCGAATGCGCAGGAGCTTCTTTTCATGGCTACATATTCTCCAAAAATGAAAGACGAAACAATTGCTTAGGCCTTCCTTTGGGCACTTTCACAGACCCTGCAATCGTGATCAGATCATGATCCATCCATTGCAGTAAAAGTCGATGCGTGCTGCGCACGGTTATGCCAAGAATCGTGGCTAGGTCATGCACTTCATAATCCAACTTGCTCGTCCTCGCGACAGTGGCTAATAGTCGGCTTAAATAGGCCGAAGTCATTCCCGCATCCTCGGCTTTTTTGAGAAGTTCAGGGTCTGTTACGGATAAATCGCGACTTAGTGAATCCGCCATTTCCAGCGGGCCAATTAACGTCTTGTCTTCACGAACAATGAAGCAAGTATTGCCTCCGGCTTCTTTGCACCGCCGCAGCGCCAACCTTGCATGCGTGCCCGCTTCATTCGCGCTGCGTCCGAAGCCGATGCCCATGCTTAACGACAGCCCGAGCGATTTCCAGATCTCTCTGGCCAACGGCACTGTCTTGTAACCAACCGTTTCCCGCTCGAAGATGCCTCGTGTCGTAAAGAATAAGTACTCATCGGCCCCCAGATGGGTCAAATAACCGTCCAACGATTCCACATAATCGATTAGCATCCGGTGGATATCAAGCTTAAAGCGCTGGATATCGTGTTCGGATCCTTTGAACTGCAGCCTTTTGCCGAAGTCGTCCACATTCAGCATACCGACTAGAATCTGCGCCTCCTTGCTTCGTCTCGTCTCCGTTGACAAGAGTGCCCGTTCCAGCACAACCGTAATGTTTTGATCCGTCGGCTTGATCCATTCGCACGGAATCCCTTTCTTCGTGAGTGCGTCCGCAACCTCACTCTCCGTTGTTAGAGCTGCTAGGGTGCTGCCGCTCTCATAGGCAGCGGTGTGAAACGCCACAAGCTCGTCTGCTTGCGGATAGGGCTGACCGTCATAAACCTCAAAGCTGGCTGGCGCCTCGCCGATTTCGGCGACGATCCTTCCCACAGCAGAGGCCGTGAAGGAATCAATGCTGTAGATGGCTGGCTTCGAGTCATGCCAGCGCCCGCTTTTGAGACGATAAAGCGCACTGAATAAACCTGTATCCGTTAGTGGAATCACATGCACGGGCAGCGGGGTAACCACTTGCTCCTTCACCCTACGGTACAGTGTAGGGCCGGTAATCAGGAGCACCTCGACCTTCGTCAACAGTTCTTCCGCAGCGGCTGGCGCTTCCTCCACCGAACATATTCGCGCCACAGGATGAAAGGAAGGAAATGACGAGGTGATGACATGCAGCACCTTGTTCACCAACGCTTCCGGTCCAAGAATCCCGATCGCGATCCGATTGGCAATATCCATAACAGGCTGACTCCTTTAAGTGGTTAGTGACCCCATTATAACCACATGCTGCCCAGATGGACAAGGGATTTACCCTATTCACATGTTATACGCTATCCCCACCATCTATCTGACTCCATCAACAGGAGTGCTAGCATGGACGTGCGGCGGCACGTCCAATGTCTAAAGAACGCCTCACGTTGTTGATTGGATTAATCCAATCCAACAGCCGTATAGGTGGTTATTTTCGCATCTACATTGGATTTATCCAATGGTATCTGATAAAAGACGCCAAATAGGCGGCATATTTTAGGATTCCAATGGATAAATCCAATCCAACAGCCCGATGGGGGGCCAAATTCACGATTACATTGGATTTATCCAATGTAATAAGATTCCTCCTGTTAGTCTGGTAAGGAATCTTGAAGTTAGCTAGTTTAGACAGATGGTTGGGAGAACGCTGAGAGTAGCTGCAAAGGAAAGTAGCTGAAATATCTGGACTGTGCGTCGGCACGTCCAATGTCTAAAGATCGCCTCACGTTGTTGATTGGATAAATCCAATCAAACAGCCGTATAGGTGGTTATTTTCGCATCTACATTGGATTTATCCAATGGTATCTGATAAAAGACGCCAAATAGGCGGCAGATTTGAGGATTTCAATGGATAAATCCAATCCAACAGCCCGATGGGCGGCCAATTTCACGATTACATTGGATTTATCCAATGTAACAAGATTCCTCCTGTTAGTCTCGTACGGAATCTTGAAGTTAGCTAGTTTAGACAGATGGTTGGGAGAACGCTGAGAGTAGCTGCAAAGGAAAGTAGCTGAAATACCTGGACTGTGCGTCGGCACGTCCAATGTCTAAAGATCGCCTCACGCTGTTGATTGGATAAATCCAATGGTATCTGATAAAAGACGCCATATAGGCCACAGATTTGAGGATTTCAATGGATAAATCCAATCCAACAGCCCGATGGGCGGCCAATTTCACGATTACATTGGATTTATCCAATGTAATAAGATTCCTCCTGTTAGTCTGGTACGGAATCTTGAAGATAGATGTTTGGGAGAACGCTGAGAGTAGTTGCAAGGGAAAGTAGCTGAAATACCTGGACTGTGCGGTGGCACGTCCAAGCTTGAAGGGAACTACACTAAGATCCTCTATTTGTCGCAAATCTTGGGAGACTGCTATCTCCTACACCTATCTATTGCCGCGGTACCGCGGTCGACATTAACAAAACTGGCAACAAAAAGAGCCAAACAGCTTGGGCTGTCTGGCTCACTCATCCCTACTCGCTAGCGATCAGCCAGCACACCACGAAGAAACTTCAGCGTCCGCTCATAAGCATCCTTGGCGGATGCAGCATGGTAGCTTGGACGCGTGTCATTGAAGAACGCATGCTGAGCAGCTGGGTAAATGTAGTACTCGAAGGATTTGTCCGCGGCTTCCGCTTGCTCCGCAAAGCCTGGGATTTGCTCCGAAATCCGCGTATCGAGCTCGCCATAAAGTCCCAGCAGCGGCGCTTTGATGTTCGCTAGCAGCTCTGGCGATGGCGGATTGCCATAAAAAATGACTCCGCCGCGAAGCGCCGGGTCATGGCCCGCAAGCGCGGCTGACAGCGCGCCGCCCAAACAGAATCCGACCGAGGCCACGCCCTGGCCCTGCGTCGGCTCATACTCATCGCGCAGAAATTGCGATGTCGTCTGCAACTGCTGGACGAAGTCGCTCCATCTCGTCTGCAAATTAAGGAGAAGATTCAGCGTCTCGGTGATTTGGATCTGCTCCGCTTCCGGATATCCAGCCAGCGCCTCTGCCCGCTCCTCGGGATTTCGCCATGCAGATGAAGGAATGGCATTCAGAAACGCCTGTGCAGCGGCTACACGAGGCGCTTCAAGAACCGCTTCCCTCGACTGATTGCGGGAAAATAAATCAGGAGCAAAAGCCACAAACCCCGCTTCTGCAAATCTCCTAGTTACGTCCTGGATGTGTGCATCCAAACCCCAGATTTCCTGAATAATGATCACGGCAGGAAGCGGACCAGCCACATCCTCCGGTCTCGCCACATATCCTGTATATGCTCCTTGTCCATAATGAACCCATTCTGACACAACGCTCATGATCAATTCCTCCTATGTTCGACTGCCTTTATTTGCCTACAAGTTCCACATGCGCTTGACGCGTAATTGCATCAATCTCATTCAATTCTTCCACATTTAATCTTTCATGAGCTGTCGGCCACGCGTCCGTAATATGATGAGGCTTCGACGCCCCCAGAATAGCCGAGGTAATGCCTGGTCTGCTCAGCACCCAGCTAAGCGCCAACTGTGGCAGGGTCCGATTTTTCCGCGCAGCAATTGGCTTCAATCGCTCTACAATGCGGAAATGATGCTCCTGCTCCAGCAAGGTCTGAATCCGTTTTTCACCGAAAGCGCCTCTTGTACCGGCCGGCGGCTGCTCGCCATAAGCATATTTGCCTGTCAAAAGACCTCGGCCGAGCGGACTATAGACAATAACGCCCACGCCTTCCGAAATGGCAAATGGCAGCAGTTCCTGTTCAATGCCGCGCGTGATAATGCTGTATTCCGGCTGAACGCTTTGGAACCGCTCCAAGTGCAATTGCGCGGAGATTCCGTGCGCTTTGGCAATTTGCCAAGCTGCATAATTGGATGCGCCGATGTAACGGACTTTCCCCGAGCGAACCAGATCGTCCAGTGCACGCAGACTTTCTTCAAGCGGAGTCTGCTCATCAAAACGATGAACTTGGTACAAGTCTATGTAATCGGTCTTTAATCTTTGCAAACTGTTATCAATCGCCCGATGGATATGATAGCGGCTTTGTCCAGCATCATTAATGCCCAGCCCGACACGTCCATGGACCTTCGTTGCCAGAACGATCTGATGCCTGCGCGCGCCAAGCAAATTACCGAGAATCGTCTCGGATTCTCCCGTCTCAAGCGGATTATCCTTATCCATGCCCGAGCCGTAGACATCTGCCGTATCCACCAAATTAATACCGGCCTCAAGCGCTGCATCCAACACTTCAGCCGATTCTTTCTCACTGATCCAGCGGCCAAAGGCCATGGTCCCCAAACTCACTTCAGATACTTGCAATCCCGTTCTGCCTAATGTTCGAAAGCCAATACTCATACCATCATCTCCCTAATCTTGCTATTCATACTTACAAAATAATCTAGGATAAGTACCGACTCCAGGAAAGACAAAAAAACGAAGCAGCACTTCTTTTGAAGCACGTCTCCGTTGATACGGTAGAACAATCGATATCACATATACGTTTCATTGCCAAGTTCTCAATGCCAAGTCATTCACTTGGATTAAACTCATCGTATCACCCCGGCATAAACACGTCAAGCCATGCCCACGGATATCCGAGCAGCATGGCTTTGGTCGTTTAATACCAACTTGTAAATACCGATGATGTCCCATAAGCAAGCGGAATGGCAGCCCCGATCATCAGCAGCGGCCCCCACCAAGTAAAGAATGAAATGCCGGCGAATAAGCTGATTAATACAATGGCTGGCAGCACTAGTACGGGAATTGCTGTTTGCAGCGCTTGATGCTTATCGGTGTCCTGTATTGGAAAAAGGGTCAAAAACGGCGCTCTTAATTCATCTTTGCAAAAGGATTTCCGCCAGAAGACCAGCAAACAAGCGGCGATTATCCAAACAATGATTTTAATCGCACCAGGCAGAGCAAACATAGCCCCGCTAAGCACAACAACGAATTGGAGCGTCTGTTTCCACTGCGTGCCACTTCTATAAAAGGATTTGGTCAACAAATCAGCAAGCCCGTTGCCGGCCCCTTTTCCCTTGAACAAGCGCTGTGATCTGGCAAAAAACAGCGGATACTTCCGCGTTGGTTTTCTTTTCTTCTCCAGTACACGGATTAACATTAACGAGACGATTCGCATCCGCGCATCACGTTCTCTGGCAATGTCCGCGAAGAAGGTCCCTTTTTCTTGCAAACGAGCTCGGGTTAAGAAAACAAACAAGACTACTAGCAAAAGAATCGCAACCCAATTGTACAAGGCGTGATCTGCCTCTTTGACGATAAACTGGTACATAAAAAATGCGCCTGCAAAAATGACGATTCGCAACAGCCACAGTACAATCCCGTAGAACCGCAATGCGAGCAATTGACGCATCAAACCAAAGTTAAGCTTTAACACATAGGTTAGCAGCCAGAAAGCAATCACTTGCGTCACGCTGTAGGCATAGCTTTGCATCAACAGCGGAAGAAAAACAAGGATCAACAAAAGTGTTGTTAAGCCCTGCAAAACCAAAGAATACCTGTAGCCAAGCACCATCAGATGATGAAACCACGTCTGGTTCTGCCTCAGAAAGAGCTGATCGCCTTCCTCCACAAAATATCGAATCGTGCCCAGCCAAGTAAACAGATAGAAGACCACAGCCACAACCATTGGGGTTATCCAACTAAACCAATCAGGCTGCTTCACCCACCATGAATAATACTGATACCCAGCCACAATGATCAGCGGAATAACAAAATAAATCGCTATGATCCAATCCACTGCCATCCGCAAAGCTTTATATTGAAAGTACCAATCCGAACGAACTCTTCGCGTAAATAGCTGAAAGCTGCTGTTCAACAATGCGCTCCCTCCTTTCATAATAAGGAATGGAAGCAGTCGAAGAGCGGCGCTTCCGGCATGCCGCATTGTTGTTGAATATCCTGCAACGTTCCATTGGCGACCAATCGTCCGCCTGATAGGAGCACAAACGATGTACAGATGCGTTCTGCCGTATCTAATACATGTGTACTCATTAGAATTCCTGCGCCGCGCTTGCGTTCTTCATCCAGCATCCCCAAGAAATCTTTGATTGCCTTAGGGTCCAGACCGATGAAGGGCTCGTCCACAATATACACATCAGGCTTATTCAAAAATCCGAGGATCAGCATAATTTTCTGCTGCATCCCTTTGGAGAATTTCCCAGGTAATTGGTGCTTCTCATCCAGCAGTCGAAAACGATGCAAGAGATCATCCGCGCGCTCAAGGAATACCGTACGATCCAGTTCATAGACGGAAGCCGCGAATTCCATATGCTCCCATAATGTCAATTCATCGTACAGAATCGGATGCTCGGGAATGTAGGCATAACTTTTGCGTTCACCCATAAAGGAGATTTCCCCTTTAAAATCCTTCAACAAACCTAGGATACTCTTAATCGTCGTACTCTTTCCTGCTCCATTGGGACCCAATAAACCGACCAGTTCCCCTTGCTTCACATCAAAATGAATCTGTTTAATGGTATCAGGCTGTTCCTCATACCCAGCTTGATCAATATGTACTTGTAAAACAGCTAATCGTTCATCTGACACTTACTTTCGCCTTCCCTTCTGCCCATCGCTTACCTCATCATATAGCACGGATCACGAATTTCCAACATCATCTTTTCAGCATCATTTATGAGCGGCTTTGTATTGATCCATATACTCCTTCAGGATTGAACTGCCCACGCCTTTGGACCAAGCATCAATTTGGTTCTGTACGCCCAAAAGGAAATTATGCAAACAGCAAAATAGCGCCTTGTAGTTCCCTCAACTTAGCGATATGGACACTTTTGGCCAGAATAACGGCTTGTAGTTCTCTTACCTCCGCGCATCACCCCCTCCCTGGTGGGGTCTCAAAGTCCCAACATATATAAGCAAAAGACCGTCAGGGAATTCTCACCCTGGCGGTCTTTTGCTTGTAACCTCTATTCTAGCAGCCTCACTTCTCCGATGGTTTGCTGCCGCACCGTCGAATCCATCAGCTACTTTTCCAATCGCCAACTCTCCGTGTTCTCCCAACCATCTATCCAATTCCACCACCAGTAGCTTATCGGCTTGCGCGTGGTTCCAGCTTATACTTGCTTCTCATATAAGCTCCCTAACCAGCTATGCTCTCCCGCATGCAATTCATAGGTGCCGATGTAAGTGAACTCCTGTTTGCGATAATAAGTATTCAGCACCTCATTGGTAGCCATGCAATCCAGTCTTACGTACTTTTTGTTGTGAGACTTCACATAATCTTCAATCCACTTGAGCAAATATTCACCGTATTTGTGTCCTGCCTTTGTTCGGCGAACCACAAATCTGTGCAAATAACCGGACTCTTCATTATGCAAATCTCCCCACACGCGAGGATCAGAC
Source organism: Paenibacillus marchantiophytorum (assembly GCF_014640555.1). Classification (GTDB taxonomy): domain Bacteria; phylum Bacillota; class Bacilli; order Paenibacillales; family NBRC-103111; genus Paenibacillus_E; species Paenibacillus_E marchantiophytorum. The sequence continues at coordinate 25,765 of NZ_BMHE01000037.1, forward strand.
CATTGCAGAGCGAAGCTGCCTACATATTCCCCTTTATGCTTAGCCAGAAAAATCTGTCTATCCTCAAAATAAGCCAGCACGACATCACGATTAAAATGTTCAGGACGCCATTGATTAATGCCTTTGGACAGCATCCAATGCGCAGCTTCCAGCCATAAGGCCAACACGTCATCCACTTGTGCGGGGGAAGCCTCCACGATTTCTACATCTTCCAATTGTGTAACACTCCCGACGATTCAAAGTAACATTATCCCGATATATTAACTGGGTATATGTTCGTATATGAATCTAACTTTACCATCCCCTACTTTTCGCTGTCAATCCATCGCTTTAGGATAGCCAATCGTAGGAAGAAGCTTCTAATCGCTTCTGATAATACGGAGAGACGATATAAGGTTTACCAGCTTGCAAGACGAGCTGATCCCCCTCCGTCAATCCGAGATTGCGTGATGCCAAGCGCTGCACCAGCCTTTGCCGCCACATCGCTATTACGTCATGCCACTCCGGATGAGAAGCCAAATTCACACTTTCGCTCAGGTCCGTTTGCAGATCAAACAACTGCTCAGTCCCCAGCCGGGGAAACCAAATATATTTGATTTTGCCATCCGTCAGAAATTGCATCTCCTGCTCTTCCGAGTAACAGGTGGCATGTTCACCGTGAATATAAGTGCGTTCATGCTCCTTATCCCCGCCCATTAAGCTTTTCATGCTGATTCCATCCAGCCTCCTCTTCACTTCCAGACCGAGAAAATCAAGGATAGTTGGCATGACATCTTGCATGACGACAGGGTGAGAGACTTCCCTAAGAACGGGTTGCTGCCAAGCTGCAGGAGGCTTCACAATGAGTGGAATACGCGCCGATCCTTCATAAGCGTACGTTTTGCGCCACAAATTGTGATCCCCCAGCATGTCGCCATGATCAGACAGAAACACGAATAACGTGGGGTCAAACAAGCCTTTCTTTTGCAGTACCCTTATTAATCGCCCCAACTGATGATCGATGAAAGTAATGGAACCATAGTATCCCTGCCGCGCGCGCCGGATCGCTTCCGGACTTTGAACGCCACGCCACGCGTCAGGCTTCAATGCTTCTACCGGATCGTTATGCTGCTCATCCCAGTCGCCCCGATAAGGCTCAGGAATCGGCTTATCCCCATAAAGATCAAAGTAATACGATGGCGGATCATAAGGGGAATGCGGCCTAGCAAAGGATACTTTTAAGAAAAACGGTTTGGTGGGATCCCGCCTTTCTACGAAGGAGATGGCTTCATTAACCGTCCACGCCGTTGGATGCAGAGCTTCAGGAGCATGATAAGGCCGAGCCATCCAGCTATTCCAGCCAATGCCATGATCAGAGATGTCGTACGGGCCGCTGCGCTGCTGCAAAAACCAGCTCCTGTAATCAGACACGAAGCCAGGATCTTCTTGGCGCCCAGATTCATCCAAGACCGTCTCATGGAATCCATTCCTAGCGCGCTGCGGGTAAAAGTGCATTTTGCCTACACCAAAAGTTTGATAGCCAGCTTCAGCAAGCGCTCCTGGCAAGGTGTAGTCGAAGCCTACCCCCATCGGTCCCTGTCCTCTGCCCATCCCGAGAATTCCTGTGTGCCAGGGGTCCAAGCCAGTAAGCAGGGAAGCCCTAGCTGGCACGCAGGATGGCGATGGCGAGTATGCATGTGTAAAGCGCGTCCCCTGTGAGGCTAGCCAATCGAGATTAGGCGTTTCTACGACACTATTTCCATAACAACCCAGCGCATCAGCACGATGCTGATCAGTCATGATCAGAATGACGTTATTCATCAGCTTTTCACCCCAGTCAAAGCAATTCCTTGGATAAAATACCGCTGCAGCAAAATAAACATCAAGATCAGCGGCATGACGGAAATACAAGCAGCCGCCATCATGAGCGGATAATCCGTGGCGAATTCGCCAACGAAGCTGGCTACCCCTAAGGACAGCACGCGCATTTTGTCCGAACTAGTTAGAATCAAGGGATTCAAGAAATCATTCCATGAAGCAATGATGACAAAGATCGATAATGAGATCAATCCCGGCTTCGAGAGCGACAGATACAAACTCCAGTAAATCCGCGGATAGGATGCGCCATCCATTTTGGCAGCTTCGCCGATTTCAATAGGTAGGGACAGGAAGAATTGGCGCAGCAGGAAGATGCCAAAACCACTGGCGAGCCCCGGAACAATTAGAGCTTGGTACGTATTCAGCCAGCCTAACTGTTTCATCAGAATAAAGGTAGGCAAGAGTGCGAGTTGGTGCGGCAGCATCATGACGGATAGAACCAACAAAAACAAGCTATTTTTCCATGGAAAACGCATGGTGGCGAAGGCAAACGCAGCCAGCGAACAGAATAGCAGCTGCCCTGCTGTTTTGACTACGGTTACGAACAACGTGTTGCCGAAGTAACGCAAGAACTCGGTTTTTTGCAGTACTTTGCCATAATTGGCAAACTGCCAGGCAGCTGGCAGTATCGTTGGCGGCGCCTGCATGGACTCTGCAAAAGTTTTGACGGAAGTAAGCGCCATCCACAGCAAAGGCATCGCCATTGCCATAACGCCCAGCAGAAGCCCAGCGTGCAGCAACAATTTTCCTAATTTCACATGTACCCCTCCTTATCCCGAATAGTGAACCCATCTACGCTGTAATTTCAACTGAATCATGGTCACCACGAAGATAGCCAGGAAAAGAACAACCGCCTGCGAGGAGGCTGCACCCATGTGAAATAGGGTAAATCCTTCTTCATATACGTTATAAACGACGCTTCGCGACGTATTCAAAAGTGCTGGATTGCCATTGGTCATGACAAATACGAGATCAAACAATTGGAGCGCTTGTATCGTTGCCGTTAGGATCACAAAAAATAAACTGGGCGACAACAGCGGCAGTGTAATTCTAAAAAAGGTATAGGATCTGCTCGCTCCATCCATCTCAGCCGCTTCATAGTAACTGGGTGCGATGCCTTGAAGTCCTGCAAGCAGCACAATCATATGATGTCCAAGTGAAGACCATACGCTAACGATGATAACGGACGGCATGATGTAACTAGGATCAGAAAGCCAATTCGGCGCTGGCAGATGCAGCGTGTGAAGAACGGCATTAATGGGGCCATAATCGGAATTAAACAACCACTTCCAGATCAATCCAACCGCTGTTGACATCGTAACAACCGGCACGAAATACATCGTTCGGTAGAAGGTGCGTCCGCGAATGTTTTTGTTCAGCGCAGCAGCAATGACCGTTGCGATTGCCACAGAAACAGGCACGCTTATAAGCGCAAATAAGAAGGTATGACGACAAGCTTGAAGGAAATGCTCGTCATGAACGAGCGCAATGTAATTGTTCAAGCCTGCAAAGCTGGCTGTGGAAAGACCGTCCCAATCCAGGACGGAAATAACGATAGAAGCTGCTGCTGGCAGCAGGTGAAACAAACCGAGAAACAGGAAAGCGGGCAGAATGAAGACATACGCCCACCAAGCCTCCGCGGTTCTACTGCGCCACCTCCTACTTGCGGATACGCCACCAGCCATATGAGGTACGACTGCTCTCGCTGCGCTGTGATTATCCAATGGAAGACGCCCCTTTCTGTTTTACTTCTCTTTGGCTAACAAATCATTCATTTTGACAGCAGCGTTGTCTAATGCCTCTTTGACCGGCGTTTTGCCGAGCAAAGCGTTCGTCACTTGTTCAATAAGTATATTCTGCCATTCTGCCGTGTTTTTCGAAACCGGATAAGGTCCTGTTTGGTCAACGGTGCGAATGAAAGCTTTCATATCCAGCGATGGAATGGCTTGCAGCCAGAGATCGACAGACCCTTTGTGCGCTGGATAGTTAAAAGCGCTTTTGGCGAGCAAATCTTCGCCCACTTTCCCAGTCAATACTTTCAAAACTTCCCAAGCTTCTTGCTGATGCTTGGATTTCTGATTGATAACCCAGCTTGATCCATGTATATAGTAGCCTTTTTGTTTGCCGGCCGGCAGTTCTGCCACACCTAGCTTGTCACCTAGCATTTTGTATAAGGTTGAGGCATCGAACGATCCGCCAGGAACCATAGCCGCTTTACCTGAGCCGAAAATTTGCGTAGGCTTCGTTTCAACCTGCTGTTGAGCCGTAGGCGAAATCCCTTGATCGATGAAATCCTTCATGAACTGGATAGCCGCTTGTGTTTCCGGCAAATTCAGACCTGATTTGTTATGTTCATTGTTGATGACGGAGCCGCCAGCTTGATAAATAAGCGGATAGAAGCCGGTTTGGATCTCGTTAGCCGCGATATAACCGAATTGTTTTTGACTTTTATCCGTAAGCTTTGCCGCGTTCGTCTTCAACGTCTCCCAAGTCCACGTATCGTCGGGGTACGGCACTTTTGCTTTATCAAACAGTTCCTTGTTATAAAATAAGCCGACCGTACCTTGGAAATAAGGGATGCCGTACTGCTTGTTGTTATATCTGTACAGCTCGTTGATCCCTTTCGGATAGACGGACGTATCCCATTTATCGCGATCCACCAAAGGTTGAAGATCCGCCAACAAATTCAAAGAAGCAAATTTATAGAAGTTGGGACCATTCATCAAGAAGAGATCAGGCCCTTCCCCGCCGACCAGCGAGGTTTGCAGCTTCGTATAGTAATCTTTGACAGGTGTTATGGTCAAATTGACTTCCACGTTGGTATGGTCTTTCGTGTATACGGCGACAGTTTGATTGATCGTCTCTTTCAATTCTTCTACCCAGACGGCCAAATTAAGGGTTACTTTCTCCTTAGGTGCAGCTGTTGCTGTCTTGACGGCATCAGATGACGCTTTGGGACTGGCAACACTTGACGTAGTTCCTTGTGAGCAACCTGACAATAAAGCACCAATCGTCGCAATGCTTACTACAATACTTCCGCTTTTCCGCATTTTTCTTCCCAACCGCATTTTCATAAATAAATCCTCCTAATTCGATTTTCTGGTTCTGGCATGATGGACGGCTTTTTTGGTCCGTTCCAGTGCTTCAATATGTACGTCATAATTCCGATCAACTAGCCCCACATACAAAATATCAATGACATTCAACTGCGCAATCCTGGAAGCCATGGCTCCGTTGCGAAAGTCTTTTTCAACCGTACTGGAGAACAAGTTAATCTCAGCAAACTGAGCAATCGGGTTCACCCCAAATTGGGTCAGCGAAATTAATTTAGCCCCATTTTGCCGGGCTAGTTCCATCGCTTCGAGCACTGTTTGTGTCTGGCCAGTATAGGAAATAGCGAGAACCGCATCCTCCGCAGTCAAGTTTGCTGCGATGATGGTTTGCGCGTCTTCACTATAGCCTGGTTCACACCACAGCCCCAGCCGAACGGCTTTATGCCTGAAATCGTCTGCGACTACGGAGGATGACTCGATGCCAAACAGAGCAATTTTGCGCGCACTGAACAAGGTGTTAATCGCTTGTTCCACGGCCTCCGCATCAAGCACAGACAACGTATCTTTGATCGATTTGATGTTGTTGTTGGAGATTGACTCCAATAAATCACTCGTCGATCCTTTGACTTGGAATTGCTGATACACATTCGGATCTTTCTGCTCAATGGCAACATCAGAAGCAATTCCGATCTTGAGCTCTTTGAATCCCTTGTACTTCAAGGATTGGGACAAACGGATAAGCGTCGCTTTGCTAACTGCTGCCTGCTCTGCCAGTTTCTGAATCGAACATTGCACAGCCAGTTCCGGATGATCCAGTATAAAGCGGGCCGCTTGCTGTTCCATTGGTGTCAAGGAATGAAAGGCCTCACGAATACTGATTAAACCACCTTTGACCATCTGATTCTCCCCCTATCTTCGGATAATTGTTACATTATTTCTTTGTTTTTTCGGACAAAAGTTTCATAGTGCCGTAAAAAAAAAGCCAATAAAAAAATCCAGATAAGAAGGCGGCAAAATAACTACCGTTCCTTCCATCTGGACCTCTAGTTTACTAGTCGGTATCCTGGACAAAAGCTATGTGTTTATCATAATAAACACATTATTCATAGTTGTCAACTCAGAATTGAACTTCATTTTCGTTCATCCGTTTTTGCTAATATCGATGCTACGATTTCTTCTATCATTTCCCCGGTAAATCCATGCCGCATTTCTGTAATAAACTCAATAAATAACAGCGACAACAGCTTATGAATATCCATGTCTAGAGAATCTTCGTAGTTACATACCCAGTCCGCAAAGAACACGTCTACCCGTTTGACCTCAGATTCGCGAAGACCCACATTCAAAGTTAAGTATCCCTTCGATCCGTCCACGCCTCCTTTGCCAGGCAGGCTCCACTGAAAGTTAGGAACTCTATCAGGAAACGTTAGTTTCCGTTCTTTAACATACGTATTCGCATTTAAATAAACCTCGTAGTTACTTTTCAAATTCAACATGTAGTCATACAAATCTTTCCCTTGTCTTACATGACTCAGAAAATTGTCAAACAAGAGTTTGACCAGGAAAGTTTTATTCAATCCCGGAAGTTCTTCCTCCGTGGTATACAGCAAATCTTCTATAAAAATGTCCGCACGATCGAAATAATCACGAGGCGCACGAACCTTCACGGTCAAATAGAAAGCGGGCGCGGCCCGATGAAAAATGCTTGTCCATGATTTCAAAGTGAGCATACAAGCGTCCTCCTTTCTCTCTCTCTTACTATGTATTCCGAATCTAGCAATTTTATGACATCGGCTCTTGACTTATACATCGCGCCGCGATATACCTCATAATATGATATATCGCAACGCGTTATAGCGAAGTTCGATCTAGTATGGACGACTATGCCATACCGAAGGAGACTTTCCAATGAGTAACGATAAGCTGCAGCGCAGCTACCTGCCCATGTCTGAAACCGCCTATTACATCCTGCTTTCCCTTGCCCAGATCCGTCACGGATATGGCATTATGCAGCATGTGGAGGAGATTACGAAGAGTAGAATCAAGCTAGGACCAGGCACCTTATACGGCAGCCTCTCGAAGATGGAAAAGGATAAATTAATTGCTGTCATCGCCGAGGAAGAGCGGCGGAAAATGTATCAGATAACACCACTGGGACGTGAAATCCTCACGCAAGAAATTTCTCGTATCCGTGAGCTGTATCATAATTCGAAGCAGATGGAGGCTGATCCGCATGTCGGAAAATAAAAAAACAACAAAAATTTGGGCTAGTTGGAATAGTGATAAGATTGAAGACTATCTGGAAGAGATGGAAGCTCAGGGTTGGAACCTCGTAGCGATCAAAAAAATGGGCTATTCCATGCATTTTATTAAGGGAATGCCCCGCGTTTTACAGCGATGTCGACTCGCTCATTGATCGCAACAAACGGCTGATGAGTATACTCATTGTCGTTATGTCGGCCCAAAAAGCGCAGCACCCGCGCATAGCACAAAGAACCTTGCTTCCATCAAGGATGGAAAGGAAGGTTCTTAAGAGGTGCACCGCTATACAACGTGAATATAGCCTCAATCGGTTTAAAATACAGATGTCCATCCGCCCACGGCTGGAAGTGGAGATCCATACGGGAATCGTTCCAGTTCTCCGGTGTTCCGGATGTCGTTAATCGGGGAGGAGCTAATGGCTGCTCAATCACTTGGGGGAATTCTTGATAACCGAACATGAGGTTGTCATGCAAGGCAATCATCTCATACTTGTCTCCTAAGAACGCTCGCTCTTCCTGCAGCTGGTAATGATAATAAATGTAGCTCGGAATCATTTCCGGCTTGAGATGAGCGACCCTTCCCACCCTGCGCTCAACGGGCTCCTTGCGAAGCCAATGCTCATAGCTGACCGGTTCATTAAAATGAAAGACATCGACCATAGGCATCCATTTCCGTTTCACTACTTTCCCCGGCCAATCCTCCAGATAAGCATCGATCGCTCCAAACATTACCTCAGGAACTATCTCATCCTGTACGCATTCGTAATAGATAAAAATATGCTGAAGCCATTTGAATGCCGCAATGGTCATGATCTCGCCGCTATCCAAACGCGCTTGTGCGGAAGCGGTATCCGCCATACGACTTAGCCCCGCTTCCTCTTGCCCTTCTTTCCACTGCGCTCTATAAATCATCCGTTTCAAAGCTGGCTGCTCCTCTCACACGTTTCTTCCTATCTTATCATTTCTAGGTAAGAATCACATGAGCAAACGGCCAGAACCGGGTGAGCAATCCTTGCAAAAACACATACTGCTGTCTGTAAACACATCTTTCACTAGACGCAGATAATCAATAGATTGCTGCCGATCACAACCGGCTGTGGATATCCGTTGGCATTCTCCACTCATCAAATGATAGATCAGCAGCTGCTCGGGCGGTTTACCGAATGCCTCATAGCTGCATACAATGGTCCAATGAACGAACAGTTCAATAGCCGCTTCACTCGGCTCCATCATATATTTATGGATGGTGAATAAGTTCTCAGTTACCTCCATGACTTGCACAATCATCGAGAGATGGCTTTCCAGCTCTTGAACCCAAACGCTTTTGCTCTCAAACACCATAAACGGTTCATCTGAATGATCCGAATCCGACAGGAACTTATACAGATTAGCCACCACGATGCGTTTGACTTCCCAATAGAACGCAGAAGATTTGAATTTATGTACTTTGTTAGTCCAGCGCCGCTCGAACATTGCGGCTAATGTCATCTCTGTTTGGTATTGGGGATGTAGACAATGCCAATCATGAATGGCGTGATAAGCTGCATATTGTGTGAGCTGCTTCCATTCTGGATCTTCATGAGAGTGGGCTCGCGGATCGGAAAAATTAGCGTGAATCCAATTCTCAAGTTGATAATCAGCTAGCAGTGGCGGCGTTGCAATCTTGTAGTCCTGTTGAATGTTCATTGAGATTCACACTCGGATGGACTAAGCGCCAAGCGACTGGACGAATTGTTTGCCAAATTCACGGCATAATACTTTATCGTCCTTGGAAGGCGACAACTCAACTTTCAATCCGTCGAGCGTTACTTCCGCGCCAAGCTCTTTCAATTTTGTTATCAATGTGTCAACAGCCGCCCCGTATTCCGCATAGGAAGAATCAGCGGATCCGAACACTGCCGCCTTTTTCCCATCTAACTGAATAACATCCATCTCATCGTAAAAGTCGAGGAAATCATCGGCTAAATCTCCGTCTCCCCATGTATAGCTGCCCAGGATGATACCGTCATATTTGGTAATCTCTTCGGCATTCGTGTCAATCACATTTTTCACGACAGGCTCAATCCCTGCTTCTTGCAACCCTTCTGCGATGGCCTCCGCCATTTCTTCCGTGTTACCTGTCATGCTTGCAAAAACTACGATTACTGAACTCATTTGTATTCCTCCTGTTAGTTGTTATTTATTTGGATTATTGCTGGATTCCTCAATGTTCCTAAGAGCTGCCGCTTTGGGTTTCTTTATGTAGCCAGCGTTCGAATTTGCTTGTGAATCCTTGCTTTGCTGATCGCGCTTATGATTATTCTTTTTAACCAATTCATACAAAAGACCCACGGTCCGACACGCTCCCTTCCTACTTCTCCAAAGATGAGAATGATACTCATTTGCATTAGTCATTATGAATGATAACTATTCTCAGTCAAGTTGTCAATATGTCTGTGACATTTTCATTAAAAAATAGCTAACACGAAGAAGTATTCCCATAAAATTTCTCCAACCATTCCTTTACAGGCATATTCTTTGCGCGGTATATTTACATAAGAAGGGAGATCGGTATCATGGGCATGACGATTACAACGATGAGTGCGCTTGCCGAGCCCAACCGCTTACACATTGTCGAGCTACTACGTGACGGCCCCCTTACGGTAGGAGAAATCACCGTACAACTTGGGCTAGCACAGCCACAGGTTTCCAAACACCTTCGTGTATTAAGTGATTGCGGTTTCGTTGAAGTGCACCCTAGCGCCAATCGGCGCATTTACACGCTGCAGCCTCAGCCGCTTATAGAGATGGATGCCTGGTTGGATTCATTCCGTCGCATGTGGGAAGAAAGATTCGACCGCTTGGACGACTATCTGAAGCTGCTTCAGAGCAAAGAGGAAAAGCAGAGCAGCACAGAAGGCGCGGAAGATAAATAATCGGACCCAAAGGGAACTAGGATCCGCTATAATGCTGAAAACCGCCTAATTCCACTCCAAGGGGAACTACGATCTGCTATTTCACCATTTCCCGGTCGGAATTCAACTTTTCCGCTTAAATAGCGTACCTCAGTTCCCTTTCATGCTACGTTTAACCCAGTTCCCGCCAATTAGCGGATCGTAGTTCCTTTTCGCGATACGTTTCTCTAGAATGAGCCGCTTTTGGCGTGTATTGGAGCATTGAAAGGCCTTTATTGGTTTGGAAATAAAAAATGGCTGCCCCCAAGGTTTACACCTTGTGAGACAGCCTCTTTGCTGTGATTATTAATCCCAGCTACTGATTCGTATTGCAGCAGCACAAGCTGCCGTGCCGTTCAGTTAATGATTCCAGGTCTAGTCAGCTTCACGGTGACATGCGGCTCTATCTTGATCCCTGGATAAACCTCATCCCAGTTCGACGTTTTCCAGTAGTCATGGTGAAAGGCAATTAACCTTCTGCCAATTCCCAAAGCATCACAGTTCATCTTCTGAAGTTTTTGAATGACTTGCCTCGCATCTTCTGTTAATTCTGCGGAAATAAACGCATTTAGTTTTTTTACATTGCTTTCATCGAACTGATGCTCCTGCGGATATTCCTCCACTTGAGCTTTCATCGTTAACTGGATATTAACTTGTACTTGTTGATCAACGATAGCAAGCTTCATCTGACTATGGGCTTTGTAGACCCGCAGCGTTAATAAGCTGCCAACTTTATTTGTGTTTTTTTCTGTTTTCACGCTAAAAGTTGCGGTTTCACCCATTTGTCCAGCCAATAACAAATAAATAGGCGATTCCGAATCGGATAGAAATCCTGACAAAACCTGGTTGCTAAAAAGGGCAACCCCCTTCACCCTGCTGCCGGAATGTCCAGGCCCCATATAGGGAAGTACAATATCCTGACCAGGATCATGGATAAACTTCAGAACGGATTGCAAATTGATATTCGGAACAATCGTGATCTTCTCAGCGCTGATTACTTGCCTGTCTAAGTTAACGATCAAGTCGGGCTTATGCTTATGTTCATTGGCTAAGAAATCATTAGCTTTTCCATCGACAATGACAATTTTAGCGCTTAAAGCGCTTTTGGGATCTCGGTAAAACACATCCAGAATATCACCCAGCTTATTTTTCGCCATTTTATCGCCAATAGCGACTAATCGATTCTTGGAAGTGTCCGGCGCTCTCGTTAGCTCTTTGGCAAGATTAACCCTCGTATCCCTTGGCGTATTGCCTTCTGCCGCGACTAAGCGCGGCTTGCTTTTTTTATCCACCACGACAAAAGTTGTCCTCAGGTTTTCTTGCGTCCCCTCATCCAATCCCGTATTCAGAATCAGCCTTACATCCTTTAACAATATTTGATCCCAACAGCCTGTTAATACACATAAAAGCAGGCATAAGCTTACTGATTTACACCAAATTTTCATTCTACCACCGTCTTATTTTTTCTGTGCTTCCACACGGAGACTGCAAATAGGAGAATAGGAAACCCATAGATCATGATTAAGGTTGCTTTCGAGAACCACTTATTGATCGTTTCCATTTGCAAGACGTCACTGGGCATCAAAACCAGCAGCCAACAAACCATGACCACGATGAAGGTTACCAGAGTAGGTTGGTTCACTTTCAATAACTTCTGAATACTCGTCGCAGCGAAAAAGACGTAATTTGCGATGGAGGTCATAACAATCGGAACCCAAAAAGACAGGAAGATAAGATCAGTGCGCTCAAAAAATCGAAAGGAAACGGCTTTGAGCATATAAAGTACAGGCTCAGGCACGATATCCATTTCTTTCGGACTGAAAAATACAAAGCATGAAATTACGATAATCAAATAGAAAAGAGTAATGATAACGTAAGACAGCATCATTGTTTTCAGCACTGTTCGATCCTTTGATTGAATCTGCGGATAAATCACGAACATCAGCTCAAAACCAGCCATGGCAATCGCCGCATTCTCTATCCCTTTGATAATAGACCCGCTCCCCGATATGCCAATCGGCAGCAGGTAAAGCACATTCCCCTTGAATAGAGGAAACATGACCAGGCCCAATAAGATAACGAAGATACTCGATAGAAGCACTTCAAACCGTACAATCATGCGCAAGCTCTCTTTGGCCAAATAAAAGGTGGTCAACATCATTAATGCCATAATGACCCATCTTGGCGTTGTCGGGAAAATCCATGAAGAAATAATTCTTGTGTAGTTTAATAGCACAATACTAGCCAAAGCAGTGAAATAGGCGATAAATAGAACGCTGACCACTCTGCCCAGCAGTTTTCCCACCAGCTTTGGCAAAATGTCCATCAGGGTCAGCTCCGGGTATCTCCGGCATATCCCCCAAATAAGCACAATGATAATTTGGGTCGTAATGCCAGCTAAAAGCAGCGATATCCAACCATCACCCGATGAGATGGCGTGCAAGCCGAACGGCAACGTTAATGCGCCTTCACCGATAGCTGTTTGTATCGTAAAAAAGGCTAACTGTGTCGATGAGATCTTATTTTTTGTTTCTCCCATGTTTCACCGAGCCTCTCAACCATAAATTCCTCCACTTCTTCTGAGGTTTACTATCCTGAGGCCTCTGGTTCATTTGCCAAATGGACATTCGGATAAATGTATCTTTCATTCCCTTCCAATTCAGTGGCGACAGCGGGTAGAAGTAAGGAATGCCCAGTACTTCCAGCTTGCACATGTGAATCAACAGGATGGATAATCCAAAGGCGATTCCAAGAAAGCCAAATGAGGCTGCTAGAATCATAATGGGGAACCTGAGGATACGGAGCGTCTCTCGAAATTCGTACGAGGGCACAACAAAGGAAGATATTGCCGTTAGTGCTACAACAACAATCATGATATTAGAGACAAGACCCACTCGGACAATGGCATCTCCGATAACCAATCCTCCTACAACGCCGATGGTTTGTCCTACAGCCGAATGTAGACGCAGCCCCGCTTCTCGGATTAGCTCCACGGTTAACTCCATAAGCATCGCTTCCATAATCGGCGGGAAAGGGATATCAAGCACCGCGTTCTGCATGGGCAGCACTAATTCGTTCGGAATCGTCTCGAAATGGAAACTGACCACTGCGATATAAATGGCCGGCAGCGTGATAGCGATGAAAAAACTGGAAACCCGCAGCAGTCGAAAAAAACTGCCATTCAGAATACGCAGATTGTAATCATCCGGAGATTGATAGAAAGCAAAGAAACTTACAGGCAGAATAATGGCATTCGATGAACCATCGGCCAGCAGGGCGATGCGCCCCTCCATAAGATTGGCCGATACGCGGTCAACTCTTTCTGTACTCAGAACTTGTGGAAATGGTGAATACGGTGCATCTTCGATGAATTGTTCGACAATGCCAACCGAAGAAATATAATCAATGCTGATCTCTGCAATCCGCTTATTAATCTCCTCGACAATTTCCAGATTCGCCAGTTGATCCATATAAACAATAGCCAACTTGGTGTCGGCTTCCAATCCAACATGGGCATAACGGATAGCTAGATGCTGGCTTGTTATTTTTTTTCGAATCAGGTGCAAGTTAATATCCAATCGTTCAATGAATCCTTCATGCGAATTGCCCAGCACCTTTTCATTGACAGGCTCCGTAATGCTTCTCTGATAACTCGATGGGGTATGGAAGAGATACAGATCTGCATCATCATCGAAATAAATCACGCAATAGCCTCTTAATAAAGCGTCAACAGCTTGTTCGAGCAGACAGGTAATCTGCATCTGCCCCAAGGTTATGGTTTGCAGAAATTCTCCCTTTGCAGTGTGTTTAAGCGGCGTCAAAACACCATCTTGGATCGACTGCTCATTCACTAAAGTGATTAAGTAAACGATATGAATCGGTTTATGGTTCCAACTTAACGTATGTATAATTAAATCATTTGCATGATTAAATTCCTTTTGAAAGTAGGTCCTTACATCTTGAGTTGAATGATGCATGCCCTCACCTTTCAATCTTTGATTTCTCCATTACAGGGTATTCTTCCGCGGTTTGATCCGCGCTATACATTATTTCCCTTGGATAAAAATAGTTGGAATGGCAAAACCTAAAGGCAAACAAGCCCAAGGTGATAGCCATGTTGTTATTCTTAGCCGCTCTAATCCTGCTCATAATTGGTCTTCCCTCCAAAAAAGTCCGTGAACAAGACAGCCGAATCGTGATTGCCTATGTCTCTTTATTCCTATTAGGCCTTATTCTCTCTGTACTTCATTTAACCGGAACGTTGTACATCCTCTCGACCTTATTTCAAAATGTGATGCACAGCATCGTTGTAAAGGCAGGCGCTTAATATGTCTTTTTTAGATAAGCTGCTCAAAGGAACCACTGTCCCTGCACCTCCCCCCCTTCATCAGGAATCAGCCCGGTTGCAAGCGCTCGCCGATCTGCAATTGAGTGCTAGCCTGGAAGAAAACTTGGCTGCAATCAAAGAAACTATTCAACATGCATCAGATTTAATCGTTCGTGAAATTATTTTGCAAAGCGAGGAAAATCTGGATATTCGAGCAGTTGTTATGTACATTGACGGACTAGCGGAGAAAGATATTGTTCATCAATGCGTCATACTTCCACTTATGAAAATGGAGCAAACAACGGAGATAACGCTAAGCTATATCGAGAATTATGTGATTACAGCCAGTGGAATCAAGCGGGAGACCACTTTGAAGGAAAGCATCTCAGGGCTTCTGTATTCGAGCACACTGCTGATCATCGATGGGTTTGCTGAGTCATTGCTTATCACATCCGAGGGATGGGAACATAGATTCGTCTCCAAGCCTACCGTAGAGCCGATCATTCGGGGGCCTCAGGATGCTTTTAATGAGGTGCTTAGAACCAATACGGCTTTAATCAGAAGGAAAATCAAAGATCCCCAACTCGTTTTCTATCCGATTCAAATTGGTACTCGCACATTAACGGATGGTGTTGTCGCTTATTTGCAGGACGTCGCCAACCCCAGCATTGTGAAAGAGGTTAAACGGAGACTTTCTTTGGTTGATACGGAGGGCATTTTGGATAGCGGGCAATTGGAAGATTATTTGGAGGATTCACCGCGCTCCCCCTTCCCGCAAGTCAGCTCGACGGAGAGAGCGGATAAGGCTGCGGCAGCTCTTCTAGAGGGGAAAATTGTTGTGCTTGTGGATGGCACGCCATTCGCTCTGCTCATGCCGATTACATTTCCAGAATTCCTGCTGTCGACTGAGGATTATTATACCAACTATCTAGCGGTTACAATGCTGCGTTGGGTTCGGTTCTTCGCAATCATGATGGCGCTTATGCTTCCCTCCATTTATATTGCGATTACTTCTTATCACCAAGAAATGCTGCCGACGCAGCTGATGCTTGCGATTGCAGCCAATCGCAGCGGGATTCCATTCCCAGCTTTCTTCGAAGCCTTGATTATGGAAATCAGTTTGGAACTTCTGCGGGAAGCCAGTCTTCGTCTTCCAGGCTCCATGGGACAAACGATCGGTATCGTTGGCGCATTAGTGATCGGACAAGCGGCTGTACAAGCGAATATCGTCGGTCCGGTGCTAACCATCATCGTGTCGTTTACCGCTATCGGGACCTTCGTCATTCCCAATTATAATGCGTCGCTCGCCATCCGTTTCCTCCGCTTCCCATTAATGGTCTTTGCCGCAGTCTTCGGCATTTTTGGCATCGTCTTTGGCACCAGTATGATTCTTATTCATATGATCCATTTACGTTCTTTTGGGGTCAACTATCTGGCTACATTGACACCTCAAACGTTAAGTGCTGTAGACGATTCCTTCGTTTTCAAAAAACCTTCCTATGCCTTGAATTATCGACAACGATTTCTTGGACTTAGAAAGCAAAAACCTTAGACAGTTGGAGGAACCTTCTTGCTCTCACCAAATCTGACGACCAAACAAACACTTTTGCTTCTTTGTTTTACTGTCTATGGCACGCTCTTTTTTACGCTGCCGCGCAACTTGACACAAGCAGCAGGACACAACGGCTGGCTATCGATTCTAATCGGCAGTCTATTGGTCATTCCGATTATCTGGTTAATCTCAGAAGTAGGCTCATCCATGCAGGAGAAAAGTATTATCGCCTATTGTTTAAGTCTATTCGGACCTATCTTTGGACGCGTCTTTGCGCTCCTGTTGCTAGGTCCTCTACTCCTTTTTTCAGCAATTACCGTCCGCATCATTACAGAATTATTCGTTACGCTAATACTGCCGGAGACTCCCCTCGAACTCATTATTATCATGATGCTAATTCTAAGATATTACTTAGCTCACGGCGGAATACTGTCCATTGCACGTTGGAGTGAGGTTATTTTACCTGGCATTGCTGCATTAATGCTGATTTTATTTGTACTCTCATTGGAAAATGTCGAGTTCCAGCGCATGCAGCCTCTTTTCAACGCCTCGATGCTGGCTACGCTCAAAGGCTCCTTGGGTATCTGCAGCGCGTTCTCGGAAATGACGCTGGTGCTATTTATTTATCCACAAGTCAAAAATAAAAGCAAAATGATTCATACGATGGTTTGGACAACAATTATCGTTACCTTTTCGTTCGAGATCGTCTTTCTTGTTACCTTGGGCACCTATGGCAGCGCATTTACGCAACGACTCACCTTCCCAGTTATGGAATTAATTAAAGATATTGCCATCTTTGAATTTATTGAACATCTGGAAAGTCCCTTTCTAGCGCTATGGATTTTCCTGAACTTAACCAAAGGGACATTCACCTTTTATTGTTGTTGTACCGGCTTCCAAGATTGGTTTGGAACTAGCCATTTTCGTGGCCTTATGATTCCGATAAGTGTAATTGTCTTCTATTTGTCTTTAATTCCTGACAACGTTTATAACGCCATAGTCGAATACGAAATTGCGAAAGGCGCGGTCTTCTGCTTCTACGCACTGCTTCTTCTAACCATTCTATGGCTTGCTGGCAAGTTGAAAGCAAGGAGATCCGCACATGAAGAAAACCGTTAAAACCATGCTCCTGCTAAGCTTGTTGCTAACTTTAACTACCGGTTGTTGGAATCGGCATGAATCTGATAAAGTCGAATATGTCTTAGCGGCGGGCATTGATATCAACGATCGTGGACAAATCGTGCTAACTGTCCTCACCCCCGTTCTAGAAGAAATGAAACCTTCCGGCGGGCTTAAGGGCGAACAAAAAAAAACCTTGAGTGTTGCAGGCAATACAACCTTCGAGGCAGCGCGCAATTATATTAAAATCACCGGAAGAAAGCTCTTCTGGGCTCATTTGCAGGTGCTCTTGATCGGCGAACAAGCGGCTAAAACCAATGCACGTCAATACTTGGACTTCTTCTCATCAGACCCCGAACTCCGGGGGACCGCTAATATCGCTATGGTGAGTGGACGTGCGTTGGATCTACTGGAATCCAGTCCTGATATTTCCACCCTATCTTCAAGATATATGAAAGACCTCTTGTCGAATACGGACTTGGAAGGCAAATCCAGTAAAGTATTGTTAACTGAATTCCTTCGCAAGCTTGCGGAACCTATCGGCGGCCAGCCTTTCATGCCGATTCTCCATTTAATCGAACAAAATGATTATGTAAAATCGATAGTCGGCATGAAGCCTTACCAAGGAAAAGATACCCATCAATCCTCCTTATTCTATGCTTCCGGCTCAGCCGTATTTCATAATGGTCAACTTGCAGGAACGTTGAGCGGTCAGGAGACACGAGGTTTTTTGTGGGCAATAGAAAAGTTGAAATCTGCGATCGTTGTAGTCCCCTGCCAGAACGAAAAGGATTGCCACATATCGCTAGAATTAGCGGGAGAGAAAAAGAGCGTCAGAAGGGTTACCTATACAGATGGCCAAGCCACCATCCGCGTTCATATTGCTTTGGAATTCAATATTGGCGACAAAGCGAGCACTACTTTCAAAACAGATGAGAAATCGATTGCCTATTTAGAGGAACAATTCGCCAAAAAGGTCGAAAACGAAGTGAAAGTGGCTTTCCAAAAAATAGCTGTGGACTATCAATCAGATATTTTTGCTTTCGGCAATTACTTGGAAGATAGGAATCCCAGGCAGTGGAAGCAAATCAAGGATCGATGGGAGGAGTCGATCCTACCGCATGCTGATCTTGATGTTCAAGTGAAAGCCAAGCTTCGGAGAACGTCCAGGAACTTGTATTCTCCCTGGGTGAAATCCCAGGAATTGTGAGAAACCCTCTCAGGTTTCACGCCCCTTCCGCCTATTCCGCCCCTTACTTCCATGCGTTGGCGGGGGTAAGTTAATCCCACTTAACAATATTCCTTGACAGGAATATTCCATTAGAGGTATATTTAATACAAGGACGGTACATACCTAAGAAACGAGGTGGCCTGATATGAAGGGACCCGCACACAGAGACCGTGACTTGAAGACACTCGATTTATTAAAGGAACATCACAACGATGGATATAACGACATTTAGCGCGCTGGCTGAACCTAATCGATTGCGTATTGTGGAGCTGCTGTTGGACGGCCCTCTGCCCGTTGGGGCAATCGCCGAACGGCTTGAACTCCAGCAACCGCAAGCCTCGAAACATTTGCGCGTACTGCTCGATGCCGGACTCGTCGAAGTTCAGGCCATGGCAAATCGGCGCAACTACAAGCTCCGCCTGGACCCCTTTCAGGAGTTGGATGCTTGGCTCAAAACATATCGCGTAGTATGGGATGAGCGATTTGACGCCTTGGAGAATTACCTGCAGAAACTAAAGTTAAAAGAACACAATACCAATTCAAATTCAGGAGGAATCCGCAATGACATCCAAAATGATAACTAAAATAGAAGGTCAAGTCCTTATTCTTGAGCGTGAGTTTCAAGCTCCTCGTGCGCTCGTCTTCAAAGCATTCTCAGAAGCTGAACATTTGAAGCAATGGTGGGGGCCTCGCGGCTGGGAAGTTACCGTTTGCACGGTCGACTTCCGCCCAGGCGGAATCTGGCACTACTGCATGAAATGTATGGATAAAAACCAAGGTGATTTTTACGGTTATGAATCTTGGGGCAAAGCCGTATATGGCGACATCGTCCCAGCTGAGAAAATCGACTATGTCGACTTCTTTTCGGATGCCGAGGGCAACGTAAAGGAAGATCTGCCATCCTCTGAAATTAGCATGTTGTTTGAAGAGCACGATGGGATAACAAAACTGATCAGCCGTTCTAAATATGCGTCTGCGGAAGCACTGCAGAAAGTAATGGACATGGGTATGGAGCAAGGTATCACAGAAACTTGGGATCGCTTATCCGAGCACTTGCAGTCCCTTCAATAAGGTTTGGTTCTATAAAAGAGCTTTCCTCAAGGCCCATTGGGCTTTGCGGGATAGCTCTTTTTATACATGTTCAGATGAATATCGCGTATTCTGCTTACTAAAGTTGAGAAACTAACAAAAAACGAGTAAACTATAACTTAGATAAGGAGGCGTCAAGATTACATGACCGATCAAATAGCAAACATGGAAATTGGAATTAGTACATTCTTAGAGACAACACCAGATCCCAAGACCGGAGAGGTGATGAGTCACGCCGAGCGACTGCGCAATGCAGTTGAGGAGATCGTGCTGGCTGATCAAGTAGGCTTGGATGTCTATGGCATTGGCGAGCATCATCGCGCCGATTATGCGGGAACTGCTCCAGCCGTCGTGCTGGCTGCCGCGGCCGCCATGACCAAGAATATCAGGCTGACCAGCGCGGTAACTGTGCTGTCCTCTGATGATCCCGTTCGCGTCTATCAAGCTTTCTCTACCCTTGACGGCATCTCCAATGGCCGCGCCGAAATCATGGCAGGTCGAGGCTCCTTCGTCGAATCCTTCCCGCTTTTCGGATATAGCCTAGAGGATTACGACGAATTATTCGAAGAAAATCTGGAGCTGCTGCTCGCGATCAGAGAATCGGAAAAGGTCACTTGGCGCGGCGGCCACCGCCCTGCCATTGACAATCTGGGCGTCTATCCCAGATCCGTGCAGAGCCCGCTTCCCGTATGGATTGCCAGTGGCGGGAATGCTCAATCCGCTGTGCGCGCCGGCATGCTGGGGCTTCCGATCGCCTTCGCCATCATCGGCGGCATGCCAGAGAGCTTCGCTCCCTTAGTCGCTCTCTACAAAGAAGCGGCTGTGCGCGCTGGGCATGACCCAAGCAAGCTGCAGATCGCAACGCATTCGCATGGTTTTGTAAGCGACACGACCGAGCAGGCTGCGGAGTCCTTCTTCGCTCCGACCCAAGCCCAAATGAATGTCATCGGACGTGAACGCGGCTGGGGACAAAGTTACAACCGAGCGACATTCGATGCCGCAAGAAGCCTCCGCGGGGCGCTTTATGTCGGAGATCCGGAATATGTGGCAGAGAAAATTCTGCTGCTGCGCAAAAACTTAGGCATCTCTCGTTTCTTCCTGCATGTGAACGTCGGCACAATGCCGCACCGTGAGGTTCTCCGCGCTATTGAATTGCTGGGCACCAAAGTTGCCCCTATCGTTCGCAAGGAGATAGCCCGTTTAGAGGCCAAATAAAGATCTTTGAGATAAACGGCTTCGCCTTCTTACGAGATGACCCTCTTAAAAGTGACAACTTTTTATTTAAAGGAACTCTAGGCCTCTATTTAGGCAAGTAGCGGGGATGCTAGGGTATTAGCGGAACTACAGGGTCTTATTTCCAAGAAAAACGCTCCATTTGCCTTGAAATAGCAAAATAGCAGACCGTAGTTCCCTCCCCCCCGCGATATGGGCAATTTTGGCTAGAATAGCGGATTGTAGTTCCCTCTGCGCGAGGTAGCACTCTCAGCTACATTTCCGTTCAAAAAAGAAAGTGTATAAGCCGTCACTGGCTTATACACTTTCTTTATTTAAGAGCATCGCCGGATCCGCGCGCTGAGATCAGTAAGCGACGACGCCGATTCGATTAATAATTTCCTGAATAAACGCTGGCTCGTCCTCCGGTGTGCGTGAGGTAATCAGATTGCCGTCCACCACGACTTCCTGGTCGACGAAAGTGCCTCCTGCCGCTCTGACCTCATCGGCAATTCCCGGATAGGCCGTCAACGTCCTGCCTTGCAGCAAGCCGGCTTTGGCAAGCACTTGCGGCCCATGGCA
Source organism: Paenibacillus marchantiophytorum (assembly GCF_014640555.1). Lineage (GTDB taxonomy): Bacteria > Bacillota > Bacilli > Paenibacillales > NBRC-103111 > Paenibacillus_E > Paenibacillus_E marchantiophytorum. The sequence goes on from NZ_BMHE01000037.1 coordinate 46,981, forward strand.
GATCGCTGCAATCGTCGTGCCCGCTTGATCGGCTTTTTGGACAAAAGCCAAAATATGTTCATTCTCCAGCAGCTTGGCCGGAGATTTCCCTCCAGGAATCACGACGGCTTGATAGTCTCCCGCATTCGCTTCCTCAGCGGCTAAATGCGCGGTATACGAAATCGTGCCTTTCTTGCCGTTTAGTTGTGCGCCTTTTTCCAAACTGATAATGACAACATCGGTTCCATTTTGCGTTAGCGCCTCGTAAGGATTCTTCATCTCTGAATCTTCGTAACCGTCTGCGAGTAGAAAAGCAACTTTCTTGACCATCATCTTCATCTAGATCCACTCCTCTTTTACATGTATTCACATGCTTACACTATACGATTACCCTTTTTGGCTATTTAAATAACAGACAACGGTTAGAGAATTGGAAAATCAGATTCTGAAACCGATAGTAAGGGTAAAAGATGAAGAGGAGGTGTTGATCATGACAAATTTTTTCAACGATAAAACGAATGAACAAAAGAAAACTCCAGAGATTACACCGGAGCTCATCCCAGAAATAAAGCCGGACGTCCCCCATGAGATTCAACCAGTGGTTACGCCCGAAATAACGCCGAAACAGGTGCCTGAGGTTCGACCTGAGAAAATTACAGAAATTCCGACGATGTGAGAAAATCAATCGTGACGCGGAAATAGGGCTTCCCCCTGCTGGCCAATGCCCTTTGGGGGGAAGCCCCATGTGTACGAAAAGCCTGATGAACGGAAGCACTAATGAACTCAATAACCTTTATTTGATTAAAATGGGCACATTTGAATTTATAACGAATCCCAAATGCTTTATTTCACGCAAATGATCACGATTCCGCCTATTAATTACTGCATAACGCCGTTTCAGTTCGTTAAATTTCTAAAGAGGCCGTTTTCTCGTCTATAAGCATCATACAATTCGTTAGCTATGGCCGACTGGGTGACTGATTGGGTGACCTTGGGTGACCTTGGTAACTGACTGACTGGCTGACTTTAGACGTACATGCTGCCGCATCCGCCCAACAAACCAGCTACTTTCCCTTGCAGCAACTCTACCCGTTCTCCCCACCATCTATCTAACTCCGTCATCCCTACTCTTTGACCGATCCTAACGTGATCCCATGAATAAAGAATCGCTGCAGAAACGGATAAATCACTAAAACCGGGATCATCGCAATAAATATTTTGGCGGAGTTCAAGGTCTGATTGGACAGCTCACTCATCTTCTGAATTTGCTCCGCTGTCATCGTATTGGCATCGACAATGACCACCAATTGCTGAATATAAGTCTGCAGCGGATAATGATCCGCGTTGGACATCAGCACAAGGCCGTTAAAAAATTCATTCCAGTGATACACGATGCTAAACAAGGTGACAGTCGCCAGAACGGGGACGGCTAACGGAATAAATATTTTGATCAACATGTACCAAGGACCTGCCCCATCTACAAGCGCAGCTTCCTCCAGCTCTTTAGGTAAATTGCGGAAATAATTGATAACCAGGATCACACTGAAAATCGGCACGCTGTTGCCAAGCACCAACGCCCAAATATTGTTGATTAAACCTAATGATTTGACCGTTTGATACCACGGAATCAATCCCCCGTTGAACAGCATCGTGAAGACCAGAATCCACATGAGCACATTGCGGAACGGCAAATCCTTGGCATTTTTGGATAACGGATAACCCATCAGAATAATAATGACGAAATTGAGACTCGAACCTAGAACGACACGTTGAATGGAAATCCAGAAGGAATTGAAAAATTTGCTGTCACCCATGATCTCCTGATACGAGTTGAAATTAAAGCCCACAGGCCATAGACTGACCTGCCCTGATGAAGCAGCCGCATTATCACTCAATGAGACGGCCAGTGTATACCACAACGGCAGCACACACATGATGGCGATCCCGACCAGCAGCACGATGAGCACAAGATCGAATGCTTTGGAGCCGAGTGTTGTCTCTTTAACCATAGCCATGCTCCTTTATATTAAAAAATACGATAATTTGCAAACTTAGCAGCTAGAAAATAGGACGTCGTAATTAGCACAAAACTAATGACCGATTTCAATAATCCCATAGCCGTGGCCAGTCCATATTGTAAATTCAGCAATCCTGTCCGATAGACCCAGGTATCAATAATATCACCGCTTGAATACACAAGTGGATTATACAGATTAAAGATTTGATCGAAACCTGCGTTGAGCACATTGCCCAAACTGAGGACAGAAAGCAAGATAACCGTCGTCATGATACCGGGAAGCGTGACATGCCTTAATCGCTGCCACCGCGATGCGCCATCTATCGCCGCAGCTTCGTAGAGTGAAGGATTAATACCGGTTAAAGCGGCCAAAAAGATAATTGTATTAAACCCAAATTCCTTCCAAACATCACTGCCTACAATGATAAAAGGAAACAATTCCGCCTTGCCAAAAAATAAGGTCGGGCTGATGCCAAAGATGCCCAAAATTCCGTTTACAGGACCTTTATAAGACAATACGTCCAAAAGGATGCCGGAAAGAATGACCCACGATAAGAAATGCGGCAAGTAAACAATCGTTTGCACCCATCTTTTTAAGATGGCAATCCGTAATTCATTCAGCATCAGTGCAAAGACAAGCGGCACAATCATGTTCGCAATAATTTTCATAACAGCAATAAACAGCGTGTTAAAAAAGACGGTTTTGCTATCGTTGAGCGTAAACATATACCGAAAATTCTCCAACCCAACCCAATCCGAATGAAACATGCCTAACCCTGGATTAAAATCTTGAAAAGCAATCACGATTCCGAACATAGGGACAATGCTGAATAGCGTCAACCAGATAAAGCCTGGAAGCAGCATAAGATAATAATGTTTGGCAAACCCTTTCGTAACCATCCGATTCATCACTTCCATTCTCTCTGTTGTGAAGCGAAGGCGCCAGCTTGCACTGACGCCTCCAAGGTTAGCTTACTTGGCTATTTCATCGATTTCCGCTAGAATCTGATCTCCGCCCTGCTTCTTCCAGTCCTGAACAAACTTATCGAAAGAATCAAGCGGTGCAGCCCCCATAATAATTTTCAGGAATGTTTCCTTTTCCAACTTATCCAGTGTAGCCCACTTGCTTTCCGTCGTTTTCGTTTGTGAATAAGTCACACTATACATTTTCTTGAATGGCTGTTGCAGTGGAGCCATGCCTACCAATGTGGAATACATTCTTTTCCAAGCGCCTAGGTCGGCATTAGGATTCCAATATTGAATATCCACCTTATCGTAAGGTTCAAGCTTCACTTTTTTTATGTTCTCGGCATCCGCTTTCAGCAGCTTGTAGCCTGGAAGGTCAAGCTCTTCCGGTTTTTTGGTGCCCGCCAGAACCTCTTTTATCATTTTGTACGTAACATCCATTTCATCCATCGGAGCAAAAACAATACGTAAAGGGTAGTTGCCAATATTCACTTTGACATCAAATTTGGATTCATCACGAAGCAGCAAATTTTCCATCTGAATAGCAGCTTCTGGATGCTCGTATCCTTTGCGGACAACCAGATACTGATTCGTTGGGTTCCCCATATGCGGTGTAAATTCCCCATTCACATCCAGCGGTGCGGCATAGGCTTGCCAGTTTGCTTTGGGATTATTTTTGATCGCATCGGCCAAAGGACCATAACCGCCGGCCCACCACAAGCCAAAGTAAATTCCGGACGTGCCATTTTTAATTAACTCCTGAGCATCCTTGCGGATAGTCATTTCTTTGTCTATTAAGCCTTTGGCATATAAATCGCGGAGCTTGGAGAGCGCTTGCTTCGTTTCCGGCTGCAAAGAGCCGTAGGCCGTTTTCCCGTCTGCCCCTTTTACCCAAAATCCTGGATAGGAATGGTAGGAGGCAAAGATCGGATCGAAACCATAGTTATTATTATTAGGATTAATAAAATCCGCGTTCAGCAATCCCCCAAGTTGAGGACCTGTGATCCCGATCGTATCCGCTTTACCGTTGCCATCAGGATCTTGTTCGACGAATGCTTTGGCTACTTTCTCCAGATCATCCATCGTTTTGGGCGGCTGCAAGCCTAGTTTATCCAACCAATCCTTGCGGATCCACATCATATGAACCATGTCAGATTCGGTCGTAACGTTCGGAAGGGCATACATCTTGCCGTCAACGGTAACCGATTTCAGGGCAAGTCCTTGCGTCGTTTCAATGATATGCTTGAGCGCAGGTGAGGCATATTTGTTATAAACCTCGGTGAGATCAGCGAGCTGCCCACTTTTCACCATTTGCCTGAATTGGGTATCTTTCACGACCAGAGCATCCGGCAAATCATTGCTGGCAATGGATAGATTCACCTTCTGATCGTAGTCTTTGCCCGTGGCGGCCTGCCAAACGATTTTCGTATCAATATTCAAATTCTCTTTGATATAACGGGTGTACGGGTTGCTTTCCGGGGAATCTCCGGCTGGCAAACTCTTATCTGCGGCGTCAACATCTTTGCCTATCTTGATCGTTATCGGCTTCGCCGATTTGGCGAATGGACCTGCCTCACCAGACGCAGCAGCTGTCTGTGTGCCACCTGTTGCTGCCGGTACAGCAGAAGCTTTTGGTGATTCTTTCGTTTTGCCTGCATCCGAACAAGCGGATAATACAACTAGCATGCCAGCGAGCAGCAGCAGCATACTTTTTTTAGACTTGCTCATGTGAAGCCCCTTCTTTCGCTTTTAGAATTTGTCTACACCCTAAAAGTATCATGTAATCTGACCTATGATGGATAGAAAGCGGTTACAGATATAGAGGGGTAAATGACTGCTAATCACACAATCTTCTTCCCCATTTGCGCTCCAATCCGCATTTTTCCCTCTAATTATCGGACATTTCTCTACCCATGGTAGCTTTCTGTCGATATTCACTCGGCAATTGACCTGTCTGCTCCCGAAACGTGCGGCTAAAATACTTCTCATCCATATACCCCACTTGCTCGGCAATCAAGGCAATCGTTTGATTCGTATAGTGCAGAAGTTCCTTGGCTTTCTCCATGCGATTATGGCGCAAATGCTCACTGAAACTGATGCCAACGATTTCTTTGAAGCACTGACTGAAGTAGCTTCTGCTCATATTCACCCTTTTGGCGATATGCGATGCAGTCGTTTGCTCGCCCAAATCTTCCTGCGCAATATGCACAGCTTTGATAATACAAGCCACAACTTCCTGGGAGAATGATGGCTTCTCCATAGCTTTCCTAATCAATTCGCGTGTTTGCGCGAACCACTCGTCCACCTCACGCCAATTCCCAAAAGCGTCCGGCAGCTGAATATCCACCTTATGCACACGATTAAATAGCAAATTCCACTTATCGATCAACGCATACAGCAGCCCCATCAACTTCGTTGGCGGCAGCAACAAGTGCTTCAAATCTTGCCTATAGCTGGCAAATACCTGGTCTTGATAAATCCACTCGTGCCCAGACCATTGTTCCTTCACCAAAGATAAGTCCTTCTCGGTAACGTCCAATTGAGCTGAGATCCAACCTGCCTGAACCTCCTCATCATAAAAGGTCGCTTGGGCTGGGGGAACCTGCTTCTGCTCTTCCAGAATCCGTTTATGAATTCTTCCCAGCACTTCATCAAAAATCTCTTTTTCCAACTGAACCTTGGCAATATAATCAATAGCTCCCAGCCGCAAAACCTCTTGAATATATTCAAAATTCTGATGGAACGTTAACACGACGGTATGCATGTGGGGGTATTGCTTACGAACAATCTTCAGCAGTTCAATCCCCGACATAACGGGCATAGCCAAATCCGTCAACAGTAGATCCACCGCATTCGCTGCCAGAAACTCCAGCGCTTTCTCACCGTTGCTCGCTTCTCCCACAACCTCCATATCAAATCGGTTCCAAGGCATCGCTGAGATAAGCCCTTTTCGCACCAATTTATCATCATCGACAATTAACACTTTAATCATGACGAGCTTTCACCTCCGTAATAGGTAATGACACCGTTATCGTTGTCCCTTTTCCACGTATGCTTTGAATTCGCAGTTCTGCTTGGTCCCCGTATTGCGACTCGAGCATTCGCTTCACATAATTCAGTCCAATGCCCATGCCGACTTTCGTGTTCTCAGCATCTGGATTGTTCAACAATTTGTGAATCGTTTCATCTGACATACCTGAGCCATTATCCCGAATGGCAATCTGAATTGCGCTGTTTTGCGTGACATCCACCCTAATATAGCCATCATCGCTTAACCCATGGTAGAGTGAATTCTCAACAAGCGGCTGCAAAATAAACCGCGGAATCGGCACATCCCACACCTCTTGATCGACATGCATTTGCACATCAAATTTAAAATCGTAGCGAATTTGTTGTAAGATCAAATATTGCTTTAAAGCTTCAATTTCCTCCTTAATCGTTGAGGCCTGTCCCAGCTTCCCCAGATTGTAATGCAGCAGCTTATTGAGTGATGACACCAGTCGATCGATCTCCGTCTGCCCGTTCATAAGCGCTAACCAATGCACTGTATCCAGCGTATTCATTAGAAAATGCGGATTAATTTGGTAGAGCAGCTTTTCGACTTCCAAATCGACCCTTCGCTTCTCCTTCAACTCTACCTCGGCGAATAACGTCCATATTTGCTCCTTCATTGAACGAAATTGATGCAATAAGAAATCAAACTCGGGAATATTCGTTTTGACCGCTACCGTCTGCGCTCTGCTTTGAGCCATTAGCTTGATTTCTTTATTAAAACCATTTAAAGGACGATAGACCATCTTCCATAGAAGCCAAGCCAACAGCAAACTCATGCCTAGAAAAATCAGCGAAAACAAAGCAATTTGTACAAACCATTGATTCATTTCTTTGTTGTAATCGGCTTTTGGAATCATGGAGACCAGGCTCCAGCCTTGATTGCTAACTTGCCTGAACCAGTAATAATCCGTGAGCGTGCCAAAGGTTTGATTTGGGGCAAAATTAGGGAATATCGTATCTTTCGCAAATACGTCAGGCAGTTCGCTAAACGCAATCCGCCCCTTATTATCGAGAAAAATATGCGAATTTACGCCGCCAAATTGATCGCTGTTCAAAATATTTTGCGTCAAATGAAATCCCGTTTCAATATACACATAAACATCATCCCGCAGAGGCAAATCCACCTTGCGCATCGCAGACAGCACGAACTGATTATCAAACCGATTGTTGCTGACATGCGGCCCATAATAAGAAATTCCCGAGTATTCAGCGAGCAGCGGCAGATTCTCCGGCGTGAACTTCTCCTTCACAGCCGAATTCTCAAGATCATACGTACGATCATTCTGAAAATAATACAACGTTAACCCGATGTTTGGATTCGTGAACGTGACTAAACTTAGTTCATCCTTCAAATCACTGATCATTTGCGACCGTTCAAACGATTGACTGACCGGAAGCTGCAGCATCTCATCCAGCTTCTTGCCCACGCTTCCGGCAAAAGCAAGCTGCTGCGAGACATGATTCAAGTTGCTTATCGTGCTTTCCAGGGACAACTCCACTTGCTTCAAATTGCTTTGAATCCCATTCTGAATTTTGTTCGTCAGAATCGAATAAATCGTGTAGTAGGAAATAAGCACAATACAAATAAACGGAATTGACGTGCTGAATAAGAAGATAATAAAAATCCTCTTCTTTAAAGTTAAATAATCCGTTAATGCCGACTTCACCTTCGCGCTCATGTTGCCTATCAAATGAAGTCCCTCCTCCCATGTCACTTTGTTCACCCTTTGAACTAATTCGCGGATAAACACCTATTTCCTCTATGCGCCAAAAATAGCTAATGGGATGGTTGGGGCTGGCTTTTGTTGAATCTTAACGCTGTGGAACAACGTTACGGAGGGAGAATTCGCGCGGATGCAGCAGATTTGCGCTGTTAAGGTTGAAATACAGCGTTAAAGTGGAAGTATGTGCGGAAAACGCATCTATAACGCTGTAAAACATGCTTAAAGCTGGGGAACAGCTACTTGAAAGCGGTCGCATCAGGTTTTAAGATTGAAATACAGCGTTAAAGTGGAAGTATGTGCGGAAAACGCATCTGTAACGCTGTAAAACAGCGTTACAGAACAAACTGGCTACTTTACCTTACACCTACTCTATGCGTTCTCCCAACCCTCTATCTAGCTCTATCAACAGAACAAATGCAGACTCCAGAGGAATCGTAGATCCTCTATATTGGTTGAATCCACGCAATAGAAGCCTTCTGCCGATTTGTCACAAATAGCGCATCCTGGTTCCTCTAAGTTGGGCGTGCTGCCGCATCGTCCAACCTAATCAGCTACTTTACCTTACACCTACTCTATGCGTTCTCCCAAACTTCTATCTAGCTCCACCAACAGAACAAATTCGTACGCCTACCGTTTACGGTCCCGTTCCAGCGCTTGCTGCTGGATCTGGATCGCCCGGTCGATCTTCAGGGCTTTGAGCTGGCCGACATAGCTGTCGAAAGTGTCGGGGGATTCAACGCGGAGGATGATTTTCAGCGACATTTCGTCAACAAGCGTCGTCACCTCGAATAAAAGGGAAGGCGTAATAACTGCCATTATCGGTTTTGATCAATTTGTCGACCTCTGGATGTTCTTTCAAATACTTCATCAAATTCGGCGCATATTTATCAAATAGATCATTCAGTTTAAGAATGTAGCCATCCTTAATGGCTTTCTCAGGTCCTCCTGGGAAATCATTCAGGAAGTTATATTCGATCATATCCGGCAAATCTCCGGAAGCAAGCATCACGTTAAGTGCTTCCTTCACTTGACCTGTCGGCGGCGCTGTGAATTTCACTGGCACGCCCGTTTTCTTCTGCCAATCTTGGAAGAAAGGCACCTCGCTATGCGCGGTTTTCACGCCGGTAAGATTTCCGTTCATTTCTCCCCAATAGGTCAGCGTTTTATCTGTTTTCATCGGATACGTTGTTGCTGTCGTCGCAGCAGGCTCTTGTGTATCTGTTGTTGGTTTCGTATCTGCCTTCGAGCATTTTCTTCATTCAAATGACCCTCCAAATGTGTAGTAGGAAATGTGAGATGCATCTCTTTCCTAAGACTAAGGGATGGGGCCGCCGTGCGATATGAGCAAAAACCGAAAAACCATGCTGATTTCAACATGGCCGATAGACGATTTCACAAATTTCATGGGTAAAAAAAGAAAAGAGCCTTCCCCAGGAAGCCGTATTTCAACCTTGGGGAAAGCTCTTATTCTTTAAGTAAAACCTATACCAAGCTCGACAACGCCTTCGCGTACAGAGCATGTCCGTACTCATTGGGGTGGTTGATGTGATTTATGAGCAGACTTGCTTGTGATTTGCCTGCCGCCAGCTCTTGTTGCCACAGTTGCTGAACATCAGCAAGCCCTACCTTGTAGGTTCGGGCTAATCGGCGCAAGGCATCCGCATAGTCAGTCACATTCTCGCTGGCAAAATGCCACTCAGCGTTAGGCAGACAAGGTGTAATCAAAATAATAACAGCGTCTGTCTGCGCCTGAATACGTTCAATCATTGCAGCTACATTCTGTTCATACGCCTGAAGAGGCACGCCGTTGCCACCGGATTCACTCACATTCTGGTCATTCATACCATAACCGATTGTCACCAAATCAGGGTTAGCTGCGATCACATCCGCTTGCAGACGCCGCAAGCCGCTTGGGCTGGCTTCACCGCTAATGGCTTTATTCGTCAAAGTTACTTCCGCATGAGGGAATTGCTTCCGCAGATGCTCTCTGAAACGTTCAGCGAAAGTATGCTGCGGATTTAGGATCTCTGCGCCCGCCGAGATGCTGTCACCCAACACAACATAGGAGATAGCCTCTTTCTCTTGCAGCTTGTCCGTCCATTGGGTTGACAGGCCGCCCAAAGCGGCTTCTCCCTCGTTAGGCGCTTCGTAATCGTAGTCCGCATAAACGGTAAACAAACGGTTAGAAACATTGGCATATTCACGATGGTCAAACTTTGGCAAACCGTAAAGCGGATGCTGCTGCCAATCAGGCAATCGCCCACTCGCTATTCGGGTAAGGGTTCCCTTCACATAGTCAACTGTATAGTCGATTCCCTCAGCGTATGTGATGGAATCTGGGGTAGAATCTCCCGGTTGACTCCTAAGGTGAATGCCACCCTCTCCGGAAAGTGGCATAAACCGCATGATTTGTTGTTCCGTTCCAGTGAATACAAACGTTTCCCCGATCTGTCTGCTAATCCCCACTCTGACACACTCCTACTAAATCAATGATTACCAGAGTATATCAATTTTACCTGTAATCCCCTTCAGCAGTAACTGGTCTTGGTGTACGGATCCAGATAAATCCAAATACTCTTTGTCATTCAATCGTACTTCTACATTCCCGTTCTGTAAAGCCTCTACCGGAGGAAAAATAGTTACATCTGCGTTGCTTAAATGCCAAACCGACAGATTGCGATGGGATTGCCTCTTCCACGTTGGAAAGGCTTGATTTTCCCGACAGAGAACCTTTGTTCGGTCTGTTTGGGAGACGAAGATGCGGCACTCCTCATGGAAAGTTCGATCCAATGCATACAGCCCTGTCGCTTCCCCCAACTGAACCGATTGCCCGGGAAATAAAGGCACGCCTTCCGGTGTTCCTAACTGCAATTGCACTGTCGTATCTTGTTTACAACCTGTGAACCAGAACGCGTTCTCGTGACGTGACACGAAGAAGAGCGCTGATTGCGAAGACTGATTTTGTTTCCTTTGAGTTATCGCGTATCCAAACAGTTGGAGCATATATCGCAGAAGCACAGAGGAATCATAGCATTCATCTGGCTGCCGAACTGGCAAGTGAGTGACACCCGCAGGCTGATACGGCAAGGAACCGCGCATCCAGCCCATTCGCCCTTTGTTTACCGTTCTCGATATAGCAAACACGCGTTCCCTTCCCTGTTGAGTCGCAACTGCGTGAACCTGCGCATTCGAACCTGCGCGCAAGGTGAGCGCAAGACCTCCATCACCAATTTCGGCACGATGCCTGAGCAGATGCGTTGGCTCGTTATTGTCCACTTCATCTTGCTTCAACGAAATATGGAGTTGGAAATCCCCTTCCAGCTCGTCTGCTCTTGTAAGTTGCAGCAGTTCCAGTAAGGCCGGTTCGCGGACATCACCATAAAATAAGACTTGAGCGCCCTCTTGAATAAGTTCTTCGATCTCAGAAAGTCGCTCTGCGCTCAATCCCAATGTCGATATAAGCAGCACGGTGCCTTTCATCTTGGCTTTAGCTTCCTCACTCATCGTACGGAACGTATCCGTCCCTAGGACTGTATTCAGCGGCAAGCCTTCATTAATCGCATTGCGAATCAGCCAGTCGTGGAAAAATATGCTTCCAGTTGCCTGATTGTCTGCCTTCGCCGCTTCATGAATCTCACGGAACGGGTACAGCCATGTGACAAGTCCTGGTTGATCGGGCGCATCCTTGAACGCTTTCTGAATGTGTGGAAGGATTTCCGCCGCAGCTTCGCCATCCAGCTCGCCATATTCCGTATCAATCGTGAGAATTTGAACAACACCAGGCGGCTCAACATCGCCATTCGCATTCACCCTTGCTGCTGCGAGTGGACAATAAATGTCGTGCGGCTCACGATCATAGTAATCCCACCAAGGATTTTGCCAGAACCAAGGATCATTGGCATAGAACCGGTAGAAATACGTATCTTTAGGAATCTCCGCTATTTTGGATAAATGCCCCGTTATTTCCAGTCCGAAATCATAGTTAAGCGCTCCCCATGGCGAATTCGGCGCCGGATATTCGAGATACTCTCTATCATAAAGATCGAGCATGGGAATATAATCTTTGGCGATATCCATTCCTGTTCCATAATTAGTGCCTCTGATTTCTGTGCGGATGCCAGGACATTCCCGCTTGAAGATGTCCCAAAACGAAAGCATTTTGGACGAAATTTCTTCGTAATTAGCAATCCCCAGATTGGTCCCGTCATAATTAGCGCCCAAATATGTCCATGGGAAATACGAAATCGCAAAGCCATTGGAAAACCAGATGTAATCAAAGCCAAGCGCCGGCAAATAATGGTGGCATTGCTTGCCAAGAAACTCGCCGAACGGCAAATCTTCCGGAATGCCATTCGGATAGGCGGCATAGCTGACGGCATCGGATTGCAGCTTCGACCAACTGCACACAACGGTGTAGTGTGATTTCAGATTTACATAAGTTCCGCCGAGCTCTGCGCGATTAATCTCTGGATGGTCCTTATATTTGAAATTCGAGTAGGCAAATTCCGGTCCGGCATCGAAGGTGGCTCCAACCTCCATCTGCACGCCATACTGCTGCTTAGCGATCCGCTTAATTGAGGCAATAACTCGCTTGAGATCCCCGTAAGTGAATGAAACCGGGGACTCCGTATAAAGCTTGACAATATGGGGGTCATTTGTATCAGACACATGACTGAACATCTCTTCATTCGCGAACCCAATATACCGCGCCCACTCGAAGGGCTGTTTCAAATCATCGTTCCATGTGAGAATTTCACTGCCATCGGAAACCCAGAGCAGCATCGAGGCGGTTTCCGCCATATCGAGCAGCGGCTGCCACTGGCGAAGAGCCTCTGTAATGACGGCGTCGATCGCCGACGGTTCTAGACTTTTGAAAGGTTTTAGGCTCATTTCTAATGAAGCCCGTTTGAGCTTCTTGTTGGTAGGATGGGTAGGCAATTCCTTCATCTCCTTGGACCTTGTTGTTGTTGGAAAAAGAGAACCGTCACATCTTCCTGCGCCATTTGGCAAGGCAGCGTCTCACTCGCTTTCACTCCCAAGGCCAACGCTTCCCCCGTCTTCGTAAGACTTTTGAGTTGACCTGCTACCGCAAACGACAGGTTGGCTGTCGTTTCATGCCCCTTATTCATAATAATTAAGATAACGCCTTCGGGATGCTCCAACGTTCTCATCCTCAAATTCGCATGGCTGTTCGCCAGCCTGACAGTTCCATCGATGCGTTTACCCGCGTGCTCTTGAAGCAGGGACAACAAGCGGACATCCGGTTTAGCAAAATAGTGTTGGAAAAAGTTGGTGCCTATCCGAATGACTTGACCACCTGATCCACATTCCTCTTTGACCATGGCCGCACTTCCATCTGCGAATCGTCCCCAGACTTCAGCGCCACCCAGCGGCTCTAGCGGCAGCCGATAAAACCAACCCGGCCATTCGGCGCCATCAAGTCCAGTAATGCTAAAGGGCTCTCCAACTGTTACAATATCCTTGAATTGAGCTCCCAGCAGATGGGATGCTTCAAGCATCGTAGCCGGATCCAATTTGCCATTGCGGTCTTTCATTCCGATCAGTCCATCGGCGATTAACAAACCGCCACGACTTACATAAGCCCTAAGTACTGCTATTTCTGCCAACCCAAGCACAATCGTATTCGGCAGTACGAACACCTGGATCGCTTCCGGTATCCCCTCATGTACCAACCGATCTTCATTGATAAAGATGACATCCGCAGACAGGTCAGAGAACATGAGATACGTGCCTGCCAGCGCATCCGCATACATATTGACATTGCGCGGATTGCCGGGGTCATGACCAGTGCCTTCAACAGCTCCGAGCGCCCAGGAGGCTTCCGAATATAGCACCATGACACGCGCTGCTTCGCTTTTGCTCAGATCGAACAATGGCTGATGCTCCGCAATGACGCCAGCTGCTTCCTTCACGGCCTCGAGCCTTGGCGATGAACCGCCCCACGGGTTCAGAAGCGCCCATTCCCCTGCTTCGTAGCCCGAATTCCGGGCATTGAAGCACCAGAAGACAACGGCTTTGGCCCCGCTGCCCAAGCCCTCCCAGATCCATTCGCGGATAACTTCCTTGGATGGTGTGTAAGCTTGGCCGGCGGAGTATAATGTCAGCCCGCCCTGAAGCTCTGTGACCCAGAATTTCCCGTCCGCGTGGCGCGTTGCGCTCTTCATCAAGTCGGCGAAGAAAGCGACCGACTGTCCCCACCTCTTCTCCGGAAAGCGGAGCGAATGCCACATCGGATGCGCCGAACAACCGAGGAAATCAACGACCTCGCTTTGCTGCCAGATGGATTGTCCCCCGACTTGCATCTCAGCCCCAAGATTATGCGGATTAATGTGGACCTCGTGGCTAGAGCCATTTTCCCGAATAACATCCCTGATCCAAGCCAGCTGCTGATTCATGTTGTACACAGAAAACCGCGACCAACTGAGTCGTTCGGCAAAAGATTGAAATGGCTGCGCATTCAGCTGACTCCCCTCATCGTCATCCGCTGCCAACGCCTCGAAGCTTTCGTATTGCGTATACGAAATTTGATTATAAGCTTCGATCGTATCGAAGTTCTCACGGATGTACCTTGCATAGGCCTGCATAGCAAATTTGCTCTTAGTTATATAACGGGTAGGCTCGTTCCACAAAATCCAGGAGTCCAGCGCAGGATGGTTCCCATAACGCTGAGCGATCTTCTCCACATAGCCACGTGCTTTGGTTTGGTAGGCCGGATCATCCAAATCCGTGACAGATTGCGGGCCATCGGTCAATTTCATCCAACCGGGAGGACTTATCGACATCAGCGTGGGAACCACCTTCAGCCCACATATTGAAGCTTCATCCAAACAAGCATCATAGGAACCAAATTGCCATTCCCCTGCTCGCGGTTCCACCTGTTCCCAGATCATAAACAGCCGAATCACCGTAAGACCGTGTTCCTGCATGCTTCTTACCCAGACTCTCACTGCTTCTTCTGTATCATCTTTGTTAATAAACAATTGACTGCCTATTCGCAAGGACTCACCCATCTTGTCTAACTCCCCTTCGGTTTCTCCCTAGTGCCTTATTCACCAATGATTGATTCGTTCTAGCTTATTCCTTCACACTGCCCAAAATAATCCCTTTCGTGAAATACCGCTGCAAGAAGGGGTAGATGACCAATATCGGTAAAGCGCCCAAAAATATTTGTGCTGCGCGAGCTGTTCGATCGGAAATCAAATTAAGTACATCCAAGTCGGTGTTGCTTTTAATTAACGTGTCCAGTCCAACAACAACCGTGTACAAATAGCTTTGAAGCGGATAGTTAGCCGGCGTATTCATGAACAAAATTCCGTCAAACCATGCGTTCCAATGCGATACGGTGGCAAACAAGGTGAGGGTTGCCAAGGAAGGCGTGGACAATGGCAGGTAAACGCTCCATAACGTGCGCCACGCACCGGCTCCATCAATTAAAGCAGCCTCTTCTAGTTCCTTGGGCAAAGCACGGAAGAAATTCAATAAAATAACCACATTATAGACAGGAACAGCATAATTAAGGACCAAGGCCCAAATCGTGTCCAATAGACCAAGTGACCGCATAGTCATGTATAACGGAATAATGCCTCCGCTGAACAGCATCGTAAAGACGAAAATCCATACATAAATCGTTCTGCCTTTGAATTTACCAGCTTCCTTGGACAAGGGATAGGCCACCAGAATGGTCAAAACCATATTGATAACCACGCCCAGGAACACTCTTTTGACTGAAATGAAAAAAGAGGTCATGAATTCCGGTTTCTCGATAATAAATTGGTACGACTTCCATGTAAATTCAACAGGCCAGAAGGTAACAGACCCCGTAGCTACCGCATTATTTGAGCTTAGCGACATCGCTAGCAAATGAATTAATGGCAGCACGCACAGGACTGATATACCAATCAGAAACACATAGTTCACAACGGTAAAGCTTCTTAATGCCCATGAGGCACTCTTGTTCATCACGATCTTCCCCCTTCTGCTCAAAAAATGCGATAGTTAGCAAAGCGATAAGCCAATACATACGAAACCGAGATAAGAATCAAGGAAACAAGCGATTTGAATAAACCAACAGCTGTCGCAACGCCGTACTGAGCATCGATCATACCGATCCGATAGACGAAGGTGTCGATAATGTCTCCGCTTTCATAAACCACTGGACTATACAGGTTAAACACTTGTTCGAAGCCCGCATTCATCACATTGCCGATACTGAGCGTAGCCAGCAGCACGATAATCGGCGCCATTCCCGGCAGCGTAATATGGAGAATTTGTTTAAACCGGTTCGCGCCATCCATGGTCGCTGCTTCATAAAGCGCGGGGTTAATGCCCAGGATAGCGGCCAAATACACAATCGTGCTGAAACCGAACTCCTTCCACTCGTTGGTCACAACAAGCGTGATGGGAAACCAGTGATTGCTTCCGAGGAAGAAGATTGACTGCAAGCCGAGTGCGCGCAGGGCGGCATTCACGATCCCATCTTTGGGCGAAAGCACATCGAGCAAGATCCCGCTCAGAATGACCCACGATAGAAAGTGCGGCAGGTACACCAATGTCTGAATCAGCCTTTTGAAAACTTCTTTGCGCACCTCGTTGAGCAAGATCGCAATGACAATGGGCACTACGAGTCCAACAATAATTTTCATGAACGCAATATAAATGGTATTCCACAGCACACGGTAGAAATCGGGCAGTTCCACTAGATAACGGAAGTTATCCAAACCGATCCATTTGGAATGAAACAATCCTTGCGTAGGCATGAATTTCTGGAAGGCAATAACGATGCCAGCCATCGGATAATACTGAAAAATGAGGATCGCTGCCAATCCGGGAATGAGCATCAAATGCAAGGGCATCTGCGCTTTCCATTTTAGTCTGTTCACATCTTTCCCCCCTTACCGGATGAAAAAAGAGGCTGGAATCGCTCCAACCTCTTCCATATATTTATTATAAAATCAACGGGCAGGCTTGCGATACGGGACATTATTGCGGGTCTTGCCTTATTTTAACCAGTTAGTATGGTATCCCGATACACCTGTGGAGTGATGCCCGTTATCTTCTTAAACAGCCTTGTAAAATAGGGGGCAGATTCCAATCCGACGAGTGCGGCAATCTCATGAATTTTATGCTCGCTTGTCATTAGCAGTGTCTTCGCCCGTTGAATGCGCACCTCGGTAATATAGTCAAGCAGCCCTTGACCTGTGGTCTGTTTGTACATCCTCGACAAATAAGGGGGACTGAGATACACAAGCTCTGCCAGACGTGTCAACGACAGTTCTTCTTGCAAGAAAGCATGTACGTAATGATGAATTTGGCCGATCATGTCGCTTGTGCGCTCCGCTTTTTTTAGTCCGTTGTAGTCCGCCAGAGATAGACCGATTCCTGCCAAATAGTGCACAGCAGCGAGCGGATCGTTATGCAGAAAAGGATTCACTAACTCCTCGATTCGAAACGAACCTCCTAGCTGCGGCATCAGGTGCCGTTTGTTGATGTACGTCAGCAAAAAAGCGGATAAATGCGAGAACGCTTCATAACCGAGTGCCTCCCCAGAGGAACTGGCGGCGAGCAACCGAATCGCATCTTTGAGTTCCGTAAACAGATGGTCACAGGCTTCCTTTTCCCCGTTATCCAAATATGCTTCCAGTAATTCCAGCTTCCGCAATTGAATGCGCAGATCATGCTCGTCATAGAAGTCACGACTGGACCGCTGCTCTTCCTTGTTCGCATTCGGCTGCTCGGTCAGCAGCATCTCATGCCCCTTCCCTACACCGTAGGCCAACTGCAGCTTGAGCTGCTCTATGCGCTGCATCAAAGACTCCCAGCTGCAGAAGCTGGAGGCCAGCATCAAGGAGACCGGCACCTTGAGCAGCCGGCGGCAAGCGGCCTGAACGAGTTCGGCCCCACCAGCAAGCGAACGGAGCGCTTGTTCTTGCAGCGGCTGATTGTCCGCAGGATCGGTTGGCTGCACGAGCCAAATAAACCGATTGCGATCATACGGAAGCGCGATGAGCGCAAGCGACCCTTTCAAATATTCCTCGGCAATATTATGAACGGAGTAGAACAACAGCGATTGATCCGCAGGAGCGGCGAATGATCCCCACTCATCCATGCGTCCAATTGCGAGCAAGACAGCTCGGCTTGCATCCAAGCCGATCGAGAGCTCCTCGAAACGGCGAACCCGAACGGGCAGCGCTTCTGTCTCGCCATGAATCAACTGCAGCATATAGTCTCTGCGGATCGTCGGCAAAGCTGTGCGCAGCTGATCCCTGGACCGCTGCAGAATCTCTTCGCGGTCAATTTCCAGCGCAATGTCCTGAATCGCCTTCTCTACGGCGTAAATAATCGCTTCATCACCTTCTGTTTTGAGGACGAAATCAATCCCACCCTTGCGAATCGCCGTCTGCGCATACGAGAAATCGTCATAGCCTGTAAGGAAGATGATGCGGCATCGCGGCCACCTTTTTCGCGTTATATCGGCAAGCTCCATTCCGCTCATCCCCGGCATCCGGATATCTGTCAGCAGGATATCCACTTTGCCGGCTTCCATTTTCTCCAGCGCTTCCTTCCCCGAGTGGGCTTTGACAATTTCAAACTCCATATCCTCCAGTTCCAGCAAAGTTTCTGTCAAATAGTGCACGGCCAATGGCTCGTCATCAACAATCATCATCGTCAACATGGGATCACGTCCTTCTTAATCATGGTTCATCATGGTGTTATCTGAATAGGCGACCGGAATGCACACGGAGACAATTAATCCCCCACCCTCTCGGGATGCTAGGTGAACCCCCGCTTTCTCGCCGAATCTCAGCCGCAATCTGCGGTGCACATTCAACATTCCGGTAATTTCTTCGGCAGCATCCTCATCGAGCATTTTGGCTTTGTAAGTCCGCAGCTCTTCCTCCGTCATCCCCTGTCCGTTGTCTTCCACATGAATAGCGACTAAAGACATTCCGTCCTCCAGTTCACTATGCGTCGCATAGACGCGAAGATGGCGATCCGTATGATCCAGATCAAAGCCATGATGATAAGCATTTTCTACGATTGGCTGCAAAATAAGTCTAGGCACGATGATCATCTTGCACGCGTCCGGCAGCGGCTCCATGGTGAAAGTAATCCGATTCATATAGCGGATTGTTTGGATTTCGGCAAACGCACGCACATGACTGAGTTCTCGTTCCAACGGCACCTCTTCGCTGCCATTACGCGTCATATACTGGAAATAATCACCCAGAAACTTCGTAAACCGTGTTGAATTATCGAAGTCATGCGCTTTCGTCATTCGATACAGCAAATAAAAGCTATTGTATAAGAAATGAGGGTTGATCTGCGATTGGAGCTGCTTGAGCTCGGATTGTTGGGCGCGAATTTTTTGCTCATAGATTTCAAAGATCAGTTTTTTCAAATGCGCTACCATATTATTAAATTGTTCATATAAATAATTGAATTCATCGCTGCTTTTGTAAGTTAACTCGACTTGCAAATCACCGGATTCCACCTTGCGGAAAGCCCGAACAAGTCTGCTGAGCGGCCGATGAATAATCCGATATACATAATAGGAGAACAAAACAATAACGATTAATGCAATAAAGGAAATGAGCCACAGATAGATTTGGTAATGCTCAAGCGGTCCCATGACAGCCTTTTCTGGAACAAACGCCAGTACAGAAAGGTCTAATGAAGACGAATAAGCAGCGACAGTCAGCAGTCTCTGCTTGCCAACCGTGACAATGTGATTCTCAACTGGAGTCGCTTGAGAGGGCTGATCACGCCAGGTTGTCATGCTTTCGCGGACCGTTTTGCTAATGATCGCGTACGCTTCGTTATTTTGCGTATTGACGAGGTCCCAGTCGTCTTTCACGATGGCAGCACCGCCAAGCTCATAATTTGAAATTTGTGTGAGGTACTGTTGCATAGCTGGAATGGATAGCTCCAGTTCCAGCACGAATACCGGGTCGCGTCCATCTATCAACTGATTGCTCGGATAATATTCTCTCATATATAAGCGATTGTCATCGAGGTAAAAAAGCCCTTTGTGCAAAGAAGTGGCATCCCGCTTCAACGCATCCAGCCGCTCTCTGGGCAGTGTTCCTGCCAGTTCTTCTGATGAAATGATTTTGTTGATCGGCGGGATATAAACACTTGCCTTGGCTATATAAATACTCGATTCCTTCAAGAGTACGAGTCGCTGCTGAAAGCGTTTGACCGTGACCAGCTTCTGATATTCCGTCAAGCTCTCAGGCGTTACGCTCAGAGATACCAGGTCCTCATCATTCACATATTGACGCTGGATGCGGCCCATCCGGTCAATTTCATTTTCCAGCGAAGTTCGATAGAACTGGATCTGCGATTGCAGTGATTTGGAAATTTCATTGCGGACAAGCTGTGCTCCCCATTCATTAATACGGGTTCCAATCACATACATGGGTGAGATTACGATTAAAAAGGTCAAGATTAATTTGCCAAGTATCGAAAACCGTCTTTTGCCCAAATCCATGCGTTTAACCCCTCACCTCTTCGTCCTAATTTTCACTATACAAAATATTGCTTCCGTTGGATATAACACAGCCTCCTTCGACAATAAAAAGCAAGTAAAACAAAATTGTCTCGTTGGTGAAAAAAACCAGACCCCCAAGCTCAGCTTGAGGGTCTTCACTTCAGATCATCTATTTATTTTTCGCGTACCAATCGTTGACTTCTTGATCGATCTTATCGCCGCCCAGCTTTTTGTACTCATCGGCGAATTTGTCAAACTCATCAATGGAGGAGTCGCCCATGATAATTTTAGTGAATGTCTCTGCGACTTTTTTCTTGATTGTCGGCAGCTTCTCGGACATGGTCGGCGTTGCAGGAGCTAGAAACAGATTATACTGGCCAAGCTTCGCCTTGCTATACTTGTCGATGACGCTGTAGGAGCCGCCTTCGCCCATAACAAAATTACCACCCCACTGGGAATCATCGCCAGCAAGATATTTCGACACACGGTCGAAATGAATGCTTGCCGGGAAGCCGAGTTTGCTTCCGTCACCAGCTTTAATTGCTGCTTGCACCAAGCCAAAAGCCTCCAGGTTCAAGTTAAGCGGATCGAGCGCAACCGGCGCATATTTAGCTGGCATAACACCGGTTTTGGTGTCGGTAATAAACGGATTTGGATCCGGTGCATACGATTTTTCATAGAAACGATTTGTATAAATATTCGCTAAATTAATCGCTGCTTCCGGATGTTTTGATCCTTTTTTAACCACATAGAAGGTATTGGCCGTATCATACAACTGCGGTACAGCAGGTTTACTGTCGATGGATAACAGCGGGAATGCTTTCCACTGGGCTTTAGGGTCCTTCGTATGACTTTCCTTCTGGATGTATCCGGCATCAGAAACGTAACCGTAAGCTAAACCAACACGGCCAGCCGCAACGTCTTCTTGAATTTTGGCCGGCGGCTTAACGCCAAATTCCTTGTCGAGAATGCCGTCTTTATACATTTCCTGAAGCTTCTTTAGAGGCTCCTTGAGTTCTTTCTGAACAGATCCATAGACAATCTTGCCAGCCGCATCTTTAATGAAAATATCGGTAAAAGCATGATAGCTGTTAAAGAAACCGCGCAGCGAGCCATGTCCGTAGTCGAGGAAATCTTTGTTGACCGCGAGTCCGATTGTATCTGCTTTGCCATTGCCGTCTGGATCTTGCTTGGCAAATGCCGTAGCGATTTTGAATACATCATCCATCGATTGCGGCTCAGGCAGGTTCAGTTTCTTCAACCAATCGGTACGAACATAGAGCATTTCTGCTGTACTGACACCGCCGTTACTAAACGTATGCGGAATGCCCAGCAGCTTGCCGTCAATCGTGGCTGCCTTTAACCCGATGCCTTGGTCTTGACTCATTAAACTCTTCAAGAACGGGGTCGAGTACTGCTCCCATACTTTGGTTAAATCCTCCAGCATCCCGGCATCCGCAAGACGCTTCATTTCTTCCTTATTCACCTCGAGGAAATCTGGAATGTCGCCGGAAGCGATCGAAACGTTTAATTTCTGATGATATTGCGTACCATCCACCGACCACACATTCTTGACTTTGATTCCGTAATCCTGCTCAAAGATTTTCGTCCAAATATTGCTGTCAATGGAATCCCCTGCAGCATACTTGAATGCAGCATCCACCGAACGTACTGTCGTTACTTCAATAGGCGGATCATACTTAGTCAAAGGCTTAACAGCAACCTCAGTTGTCGGTTTAGCAGTCGTACCAGCCGCAGTCGTAGCTGCAGTTGAAGCCCCCGGCTTATCGGCAGAATTACTGCAAGCGCTTGCGATTAACGATAACAGCATGATGGAACCTACCGATACGGCGCCGTATTTTCTTCCTTGTTTCATTGCCATTTCCCCCTCGTTTGCCTATTCATATTGGATACGCTCTCATTATAGAATTTCACGAGTCTGACTCGAAACAGGACATTCTTGCGAACCTTGCCTTTTTTTATTCATTTGTCTTTATCATCACGGATTGTCGCATAGAACGCAACATAGAAAAACGGCTTCTCCGCTCTGGGCTATTAGTCTCTTCAAAACGACAACTCCTGTTAGGGGGAACTACAGTGCGCTATTTAGGCAAATAGCAGGAATGCGAGGCTCACAGCGGAACTACAGGGTCTTATTTCCACAAAAAGCGCTGAATTTCCCGTTGAAACAGCAAAATAGCGGACTGTAGTTCCCTCAACCTCGCGATAATGGCATTTTTTGCTAGAATAGCGGCCTGTAGTTCCCTCCCAAAGCGCGAGGCAGCTGGGGTAACTCCTCGGTCACCCCAAACCAGATAAATGATAGCGCAAAAAAGCCTTTTCTCCCTTTTAACGGGAGAAAAGGCTTTTTTTGTGCCTGCACAGCAAGCTGCTATTGCCAACCAGCCTGCCTTCCTGCCTGTCTATCTATCTATCTATCTATCTATATATCTATCTGTCTATCTTCTGTCCATCAACCTGCAGTAGACAAAGCTACCCGTTTACACTTAGCTTTTCTCAACAATTTGCTCCAGCCCTGTTTCAGCGGAACGATACACAGCCTCCAGTGCAGCGATAACCCCTCGCGCATAGGCAGGTGAACAGCTTGTTTCACTGCGCTGTTGTATAGCTGTGAGCAAATCCATATACTGCAATTCGAAAGGGGGGCTGCTATCTCCAATATCCACTTGCTCATACGGTCCCCCTCGGCTGATCCACAAACTGTCACCGGTCATAAGTTTCAACATGCCTCCAGTGAAAATCAATTCCGTTTCGTTGCGAGAAGATCCCAAATAACCGGATTGCGAGATAGTCGCAGGAATTCCGCCCTCCAGTTCCAGGTAAATCAGACCGCTTCCTTCAACGTTCCCGCGACTTCCATGGAAACTGGCAGATGCCCTTAATTTGTTTACGGCTTGATCGGTGAGCCACTGAATTTTATCGATTGAATGTGTACCGAGATTGGCTAAAATACCGCCGCCCGACTTCTCTTTCTCAAGAAACCATTGTGGTCTGGATTCATGGAAATAATTCGTGTGGCGCACATCATTGATCATCACTAAGCTCCCGAGTTCTCCGCTTTGGAGGATGCTTTTGGCAGCTCTATTTTCCGCTATATAATGTTGGGTATGGCCGACCAGAATGCGGATATCCGCCTTGCGTGCGGCTTCAATGATGTCGTCACACTCCGCTACGGACAGTGCCATTGGCTTTTCCAACATCAGATGGCACCCTCGTTCAGCCGCATAAATAGCCGTCTCTTTGTGCAAAAAATGCGGCAGTGCAATGACCACAACGTCCGGATGCTCCGTGTCTATCATTTCTTTATAGTCACTATACGCCTTAATATTGTAGCTTTGCGCGATTTCCCCGGCTTTTTTGAGATGGATATCTACGACTGCACAAGCCACGAAGCCATTCGTTTTCTGGATCGCGTCGAAATGATTTTTGGCAATAATTCCCGCGCCAAGCACCGCTACACTTAATTCTGCTTTTTGCATAGGAGTCCCTTCTTTTCTGTTATCTTTATAAAATGACCGGTCGACCGGATTCACGACTTTCATTAGCCGCCTCCAGAAACCGAACAATTTGCAGCGTTTCCGTGAGCTCAATATCCGCTTTTTTCGTAACGAACATGCTCATAATCTGCTCAAGCAAGCTGGCATAATACGATTTGGGATGTCCGTAGACATCGATGAATT
Organism: Paenibacillus marchantiophytorum; assembly: GCF_014640555.1. Classification (GTDB taxonomy): domain Bacteria; phylum Bacillota; class Bacilli; order Paenibacillales; family NBRC-103111; genus Paenibacillus_E; species Paenibacillus_E marchantiophytorum. The sequence goes on from NZ_BMHE01000037.1 coordinate 70,933, forward strand.
GTGTCTTCTTTTCCCGGTGCAGCAGCGCCCCAAAGTCCGAATTCCCTTGACGATTCCCACGAATCGTACCGATAGTCCCATTTTCCCAGAGGCCTGTAATCACATCATGATGCTCATTCGATACGGCAGAAACCTGCACGCAACCTGAACCCAACGCTCTATACAGCATTTCCACCGTATGAATCCCGTACCAGAATACGCCGGGCTGCGTAGCTTGCAATGCCATTGGGCCATAGCAGTCCATCCCGATAACAGGGCCATGCTCGGTTGTTAACAACGCCTCCGTAAAGCTCTCCGCATAACGAAGCGCCGAACAGCTCATCAGCGGCACCCCATGCTTATGAGCTAAATCAGCTATCTCTCTCGCTTCCTGAGAAGTAAGAGCAAAGGGCTTATCAATGAAAGTCGGTTTGCCATAAGGGGCAATACGGCGAAATTGGTCCAAATGAATGCGTCCATCCACTGACTCTAGCAGAATCGCATCGCACGTCTCCGCAACTTCTTCCAAGGAATTAACGGTTTTGACGCCAAATCGATTGCGTACTTGTTCGGTAAAGCCTTCCACACGGGAGTAACTCATCTCAAAGTCAGGCGAAACCTCGGAATAGGCGACGATAACTTCTCCGCCAGGTATATGATAAGTATGGTTCTGATCATGCAGCAATTCGGTAAATGCGACTACATGCGATGAATCCAGACCGATAAGGCCAATTTTCAGCTTTTTCTCCGACATCGGTTGATCATTCCTTCCTTCTTCTATGTATATTTTAAATAGTAATTACATTAAAGACAAGTCTTTATATAGTCCTTTTAATTCATAAAAAGCACAAAAACCGTCACAGTGAACATGACGGCGCTAACCACAGCTATCCTTGTTTATTCTTGTATTGTGTCGGGGTGCTGCCTGTATAGCTTTTGAACAGCTTGCAGAAAAAACGATAATCCCAAATGCCAACAGCCCCGGATACTTCGTAAATCTTCTTGAACTGATTCAGATAAGAACCAGATGCCTAGTCTCCGCGACTGGTAAGAAAACCGGCTTCGCCGCCCTGATAAATCAGCCTCTTCTTAGAGGCAAAACCTAGTAAGGGAACTAGAGGACGCTAATTAGGCAAAAAGAAGGGATGCGAGGGTAATAGCGGAACTACAGAGACCGTCGATTAACTCCTTAAATTTAGCAAACATCGGGAGGAGTAGGTTTCGTCTATTCCTCTCCCCCCCCAATGAAAACCCCGAATTTACTTTAAAATGACTATT
>NZ_BMHE01000038.1:0-12647 GCF_014640555.1 Paenibacillus marchantiophytorum
TCTCCGCGCGATTGCAAAGCTAGAGGATCTCACTCTGAAAATCTAATGAATGCCAGATGCTCTATTTCAAGCAAATGATCACCAATCGGCCAATATAGTGCCGGGTAGCGCCAACTCCGTTCATTAAATCTCCAAAGTAGCCATTTTCCGGTCTATAAGCATCATACAGTTCATTAGATGCCCTTTGGGACCGAAGACCTCCAAAGCAAAGAAGTTTGCGGTGGACGCCAATAAATAAGAGGTAAGCTTCGCTCATCTCAAACACATAAACATATAAATCATGTAAAAAAAGGCTCCTATTGGAAACTCCCCAATAAGAGCCTTTTCTTCCGTATATTGTGCCATTTCATTCGCTAGTTAGCCAGTAAATGTCCTTCTGCTCAATCGTTTCCTTCCACTCCTTAGGATAAGGCTGGTCAGAGACGATGACATCAATCTGATCGAGAGGCATCAGGTGAACGAATGCTTGGACACCGATTTTGGACTGATCCGCGAGGACAATGACTTCGCGTGCCGATTTGGCAAACTTCTTCGTCATATACGTTTCGTTCAAATCATAATCGGTCACACCGCCCGTCAGCGAGATGCCGCCAATGGACAAGAATGCTTTATTCAAATAAAACTGCTCCATGAGCTGTTCACAGAGCGGGCCTGTGAGCGACTGCTGCTCTGGATTAAGCTGTCCGCCGAGCAAAAAAACTTTGCCCGTAAACCGATTGCTGTTCAACGCTTCACACAAATAGGAAGCTATCGGCAGCGAGTTTGTCAAGATCGTCAAGTTGCGCTTGCCTTGGATGGCTTTCGCCAGCTCCATCATGGTGGTTCCTACATCCAATGCGATTGTGTCCCCGTCCTCGATAAGCTGGGCAGCTCGCTCTCCGATCTTCTTCTTGGCATCGACGAACAATTGTGTGCGCTGTACAAAGGTGGGTTCACCGTTCTCATAGCTGGCACGAACAGCTCCGCCATACACCCGCTGAAGGTGCCCCTCTAATTCCAAGGCATCTAGATCTCGACGTACCGTCTCCGAGGATACACCTAGTTCGTCCGCCATTGGCAACACTTTAACTTTGCCATCACGAAGCAATGTTTGCAAAATATGCTCTCTTCTTTCCTGGCCTAACAACGACAAGAGCGACACACCACCCATGGATACATATATGTCTCAGTATATTAAAATTGTGTACTTTTTCCAATAGGGAGTATCTGAATTATTTATTAGTTTGAAATAAGAAATTATGAATGGCCTGCGTGCCCTCTGCTCGCGTCGCTGTTCCTTTGGGCACGAACGATTCATCCGCGCGTCCATTCATCAAATGCAAAGAAGATACGGAAGCTATTGCTTCTTTCGCCCAATCGTCAACTTCACGCCAATCAACAAAGGCTTTCCCGTCACGCGGGGCTTCGCCCCCGCTATTCTTGACTTTCCAAGCCCGCATCAACATAGCTGCCATCTGCTCTCTTGTAATCTGCGCATCCGGGGCAAATTGGGAGTCGCTGATTCCATCAACGATGCCAGCGGCCAACGCAGCTGCAACTTCTTGTGAGTACCACGCTGTATGTGGAATGTCGGCAAATGGGCTGCTGCCTGCCCTCGGAAGCGCCAACGAGCGAGCGATTAGCGCAGCAAATTCGGCGCGGGTAATCTGTTTTTCAGGATTGAAACTTATTTCGCCTTGAACGGCAACAATGGGATCAGCTACCATGGAATCGAACATATTACGCGCAGCCAAGTCTCCAATCACATTCGCAGCCCAATGTCCTTTGACGTCGAAATAGTTTACTTCCTTTTGGACGATGACAAAGTCACTGCTGCCAGTCGCTTTGAACTTCATGTTGGACGGATCTACTGAAGCATTCAAGGACTGTAGAAGCAGTTGACCGTCGTTGCTGATGCGGTACAATCCAACTCTTTTACTGTTAAACCCTTCCTTCATAGGCATCTGAATATCGATCATCCCCTGCTGTGCGGAAGCTCCCCAGGCAACATGCATCATATCGGATACAGGCTTCACTCGCAGCGACTGATGAGACTCCAAGTCTTTCAGAATGTCCATATAGTCATCGTTCCATACACTTCCAGACAGCACAAGCGCCGGATTTTTATTAGGCATATCTGATACTAAAGCGCTAGCTGACACTTTCAAAGTTCCCCAGTCGAACTGAATATGAATGCTCGATGCCTTAGCCTGATCTGCGGTTAAGTAAGGAAGCTCCATCTGAACTTTGCCTTTCTCGGCACGCACAATGAGAGAATCAGTTCCGTCATTAGCCGTTAACTCGCTTGCCTTTACTTTCTGAATAAAGATATCGTCCGGATCCGCTGGAACAGGTGTCTGGATGAAGCCTCCTCCACCGCCTCCAGGTGGTGGGGCCGTTGCTGCAGCAACCTGAACCTCATGACTGACCTCTAACCCTTTGTATCTTGCGGTTATGGTCGCACGACCTGGACTAACTGCAATCACTTCGCCCTGAGCGTTCACGCTTGCTACAGATTCCATACTGCTTGTAATTTGAACGCCGTCTTGAACCGGGACAAAGTTCGGCTTGTCGCTATAACGTGCGGATATGGCAGCTTGGCCTTTCTCACCTACTTTAAGCGAATCAATGCCACTGATCACCAGCGATTCCAATTTCGGCCCTGGATCTGGAGTCGGCACGTCCACATTATCTTTCACCAATAATGTATAGCTGCTGAAGAGGGCCTGATACGTTGCTGTAATGACGGTCTGCCCCGCTTTTAAGGCTACAACTTCGCCAGTTAGCGCATTCAACTGCGCGACGCTTGGATCTGCATTGGTCAGGATTAGCCCTGGTGCCAATGACTGATCCGCTCCTAGCAGCGATGAGGTCGTATGATTGCTATAGGTTGCTGTGACTACCGATTGCTGACGCACTCCAACGACAGCAGCCTTCAAACCTGTCAGCTCTATCGATTGAATAAGGGGCTGCACCGATGGCAGCGCTTGGACAATCAACCGATAGGACGTTGCGATTAATCCCACTCTCACTGTGATATCCGTCTGCCCTTCGGCGATCGCCGAAACGAGTCCGTTGGCATTAACCGTTGCAACCGCTGTATTGCTGCTGCTTATGACGTAATCCTTTACTGGCACGATACTGCCATCTGTGTACGTAGCTTCTACGACCGAGCTAAGCTTTTGTCTTATTTTCATCGGAGCCAGCCCATTCAATCGAATGGATTGCACGGCAGGAGCCGCAATAGTAAAGGTGCTTTCCTCCGTTTTCACTTTATGGCCGAAAGCATCGGAAACCTCGCCATACCACGTATAAGACTGGTTGGGGTTTAAGCCTTTCCATACATAACTGGCCATTCCATCTGCAGCTGTAACAGGCGCTAGATTTAACGAACTGGTACTAACGTTGCTTCCTGTAATGGCAACGTAACCAGTGGCCAGCTCAATAGGCTCGTTGTTCCACTTAATCGGCATTGTATAGAACTCATGCTTCTGTTGAAAAAATCCATAATTATCATTCGTAATCGGCGAATAGGGAACCATATAAATCTGTTGGCGTTTCAAATCGAAGTACATCATCCGCATGTACGCCGCACCGCCCAGAGCCGCATCCTGATAGTCGTGCAGCAGTTCGTAGACGACTTTGCCGCCAATTCGTTTAACGTTATAGAACGTAGATTGATTATGACCGCATAATACCATAAAGACATTGCTGTTTGGTTTGACAATCTGATTCATGATATTGATGCCATCATAATCATCTGTACCGTAGGCTCCCTCATATAACAAGTATTCATGTACAGCTAATATTCCTTTACGATCTTTGTATTGCTGCAATACCTGATTCGCCCAGTTGATGGATGTCGCGTCAAATCCGCCCCAGCCCATGTACAAGATGATGAAATCTACACCGCCAGATGATATCAAATCGTAGTGGTTCTTGTTCATGCTATTATAAGCGGTATAGTAAGGCTTGCCATTGACGAGCTTGTCCTTAAAACGAAATGCGCCGAAATACTTACTATAGAGAGCATCGTTCGTATCATGGTTGCCTTGAATAACACCGTAAGGAATCCCTGCGTTTTCCAAAATCTTCATACTATGGTCGGCATTCTTCCATTGCGTTTCTTGGCTCGCTGAATTCACAATATCTCCGGTATGAATCACATACTGGATTTTCTGCGCGTCCTTGTTATCAGCGATCCACTGTGTTTCGGCATCGTAAACGCCTGGAAAAGACTCCGCTTCAAGCTGAGTGTCTGTCATCCAGACGAAAGAGAAATCATAATCGCTTGGCGTTGGATTTTTGCCTGGCAGCATCGTATCATGCTGCGTTGCGGCGACGTACAGTTTGGCAACCTTCGTTGAGCTGTTCACCATCGTCGTTTTATCCAACGTGCCCGTCAATTTAAAATCGCTATTGTCCGCATTTCCCAACTTGGAAGCGATCTGCACCCATTTGCTGGTCGAATAATTCCAGGCAAACAGTTTGACCAACTCCTTGGAATGTCCTTCCCATGTCACATCCAATTGATTGACGGTGTTCAGATCGCTGCTAATCGTTAAATCGAAGCGCTGATAAGGATAGTTCGACAACGACTTGCTGTTGTAATAAGCGCCATCCGACGATTTCAATTGATCATAGGCGCTTGCCGGCAAAGCCGTTTCGGAAGTGATCGTAGCGCTGCTTGGCGGATCCATCGTATCTGTTCGCTCATAGGCCATATCTGTCGGCACTTTGGCGCTGTAATCTTTGACGAACTTCATATCTTTCTGATAAAAGTTTACTTGCACCGGCTCACCAGTCGGAGACTCTGCCTTGACTTGCAAAGTGACATCGCCGCTTGGCTGAATCAATGTCCCATTGGCTCCTTGCGGAGCAGCTGATGGGCTTAAATTACGCCCATCGACTGTGAACGTCACTGTTTTGCTGGCCTTAGCGGAAGCATCAGCTTTGGAAACAGCCTCGACATGCAACGTATGCGCGCCGCCTTTCAGTTGGCTCAGCATGGATTGAAAAGCTTTGGAACTGCCATCCACAACGACTTCCGGCTGATTATCCAATTGATAGCGGATCGTTGAGGCCTCGCTGATCACGCCACCGAAGCTTAAATCTGGCGAGTAGTAGACGGCTCCCTGTTTAGGTTGAATAAGCGTTAGCTGCATAGCGCCTTTGGATTCCTTGTCACCGAAAATGACAAAACGGCTGCTCTTGCTCATCGTTTGATAATCAGCCATGACCCAAGCTGCGCTCCGAGCTTGCTTGGAAACCCTGACTTCGTCTACACCGCCACGGTAACCCCCGCCAGCAGCTCCGGCATCGGAAGCCTTGCTGATTGTGAACGGCGTCGTTGACGAACCGCTAGTCGTAATCAGCGCTCCGCTGCGGGTTGCGGCTGCCACAAGCGCTCCATCGCGATATAGCTTGAGGTTGTTGCTGGCTTGACTTTGATCATACGTTAGTGTCAAATAGGTCCATTCTGCCGTCACGACTCCTGCGTCCAAGTCCGGCGCCGTGCTGCCGTTTTTAACAGGGTCGGCATCGTTCGTAAACAAATTAGCGCTCCATTTGCCGCCGCCAATTTTCATAAAATAGGCTTGATTTTGCGTATCTGCGCCTCTTTTTCTAGCAATAACGTAATAGTTAAGCGAATTTATTTCGTACTCATTGGCCCGCACCCAAGCTGATATCGTAAGCTGGCCTTGACCATCGCCAACATTGCCGTTCGTCGCTCTGACCAAACCCCGATGACTTTCATAGTATCTTCCAACCATGTTGTATCGAGGGTCCTTAGCCTCCAATGTATAAGAAGGGCCGCTTGAACTTGCGTTAGCTGCATTCCGTAAGCCGGTATTGTTGTTCATGCTCGAGTCTGTATACTGCTGGGCTTGAGCAGGGTGATAGAAGTAGTCAGCGATTCTGTCCGGGAAATGATATACCAGCAAATAATTCGCATCCCACACCTGCTTAGGTTGCAGGTTGATCGTCGAACTGCCTCCATAATACAGCCAGATGCTGTCTGCGCTGGATTGCGCATGGATGATAGGGACTTTAACCCATATCAGGCTCTCTCCCTGAGGATCCCATTTTTCAATTTCGTACGGAAGCTCAGATGACTGATCGGATGTATAAAATCTGAGATCGTTCGACGCAGTTACCGAATAATCGATTTTGCTAGCGTCAAGTTTAATCAATACAGGATAGTTCGTCAGATCCTCTGTACCTACCGAATTGTCAAAACTTAACTGCATGCGATAATTCCGGTCTCCGTCCACCCATGTTGCGGGAGCCGTTGCGGCATTCGCTTGCTGAGTTAATGATGGCAACGCTATTTGGCAGAGAAATAGAAGGATGACAAGTTGTGCTATTATTGGCTTGAAACGCTGAATTCTCAGCATGGATGATCCTCCACTCTATCTATGAAAATCATTATTTTTGGGTCATATTATGAATCAGGTTAAATACCGCTTGCGCCGCTTCGGCACGGGATACGGTTCCTGTTGGAACAAATAATTGATCTGCACGTCCTTGCAGAAGTCCTAGCTTTGCAGTCAGCTCGATCGATGGACGAGCCCAACTTGCCATTTGATCGGCATCCTTGAACGTTTGGTTGCCGCCTTGTTCTATTTTACCGCCTGCATGTTCAACTGCTCTGGCGAGAAGCACAGCCATCTGCTCTCTGCTGATAACCGATTCAGGATTAAACAAGGCATCGTTCTCACCACTGACCAAGCCGGATGATGCAGCTCCTGCAACATATGGCGCATACCATGCGCTTGCCGGAACATCCTTGAAACTGCTTATCTTTTGCTGCGGAAAGTGTAATGATTTCATAAGCAAGGCTACAAACTCAGCCCGCGTAATGAACTTCTCCGGTTCGAAGAATGTATCGTTCACGCCTTCCACCATATGCATAGCGCTCATAATCTGCACAGTACGATTCGCCCAATGCTGCTTAGGCAGATCCTGGAACACTTTGTTGTACTCCAATACCGCATACTTGCCATTCTCACGGAGCTGTGCGCGAATGCCCTTATCTGTTAATTCCCCACCGATATAGGTCATGCTGCCATCTTCATATATGCGGTATACGCCCAACAGCGGTCTATCGCCACTTGCCGTAAACTCCGCTTGAATCGGATCGCCCCATCGTTGGTTTGGCGTTCTAGCTCCGTTTAATGCTTGTGATACGATTGTTACATCAAAGAGCGACGAAGCATATTTCATTGTCGTATCAGGTGCTGAATGACTGGTTGACAGACCCAGAACCAGCTTGATGTCAGAAGTTCCAATGAATAGATTGCCAGGCATCGTTAGCGTAAGATCGCCTCGATCTAAGCTAATCGTCTTCTTCACTGAGCTTTCACCAAGCGCTGGAAATACAATCTCTTTGATGCCAGTATCCAACTTAATAGTACTGTTGGAAGCTAATTGCCGCTGTAGATCGTCTACTATCAACGTATCGGTTTTTTTGGAAGACGTCTCCCCTCCACCTCCACCGTCGCTCCCCGTAGAACTTTGTTCCATAACCGTAATCGTCGATTGAGCCACCAGATTCTGATAAGTCGCTGTCACCACCGTTGTGCCAGAACGAAGCCCGGTGATTGTACCTTGAGCGTCAATCTGAACAATAGCCGGATTCATAACATGCCATTTGGCCATGGCTGTAACGGGCACAGAAGTCGATGAGCTTCCTTTTATATAGATGGCATTGACCGAAATCGCGCCACTAGCTCCCATATACAAGCTTGATGGAAGGTTCAACTGCAGCACATCTGGGCGTTGTTCCGGTACAATTACGGCATTAACAACCATCGAAAAGCTTGCATTAAGACCTTGATAACGAGCAACTAAACGCGCAGTCCCAGGTTGAGCTGCGTAAACGGCGCCAGAGACGGAATCAATTCTAGCCACATCAGAGTTTTCGCTCCAATAGGTGACTCCCGCTTCTAATTTTGTCGTCGAGTTATCCGAATATACGGCCGTGAGTACTGTATGAACTAACTGTCCTACCGTCAAGGCAGTGGGTCCAGCAAATCGGAGTTCCTTAATCTGCGGATTCCCGTTAGGATTGCCTGCTGGACTAACCGTTAGGATAAAGTCAGCTCGTAACCCAACCGCTGCAGCGCTAATCACAGCTGTTCCCGGAGCAACTGCATGGATGATGCCGTTATTATCGATGAACGCAACAGCAGGCTGATCGGAGCTATACGTTACACCAGCTGGCATGATTTCCGTGCTTCCATCCTCATAGACGACCGTCGTCACTGCCTTCCCCGTCTCTGAGGCCATGATGGCGGACGGTCCGTTTAATAAGAGAGATTGCGGCTTGAGCTGCACTTTGTCATGGACGGTTAGGGTCACCTTGGAACTTAGAGATCCGTAGTTGGCTGTTAACGTTGCTGTCCCTGCACGAAGCGGTGTAATCATCCCAGAGCTTGAAATCACTGCAACATTCGGGTTCAAGCTTTGAAAAACAAGTCCATTGTCAATAACCGTTTCCAGTTGGTTGGCATCCTTTTTCTTCAATACCGCAAGCCCGCTCTGACCTACCCACCAATCAAGCGGAATATCCCAGGCAATCGAGGACACGGGCGGTATGGCAGCAGGCGCATACTTGGCATGCAATTGCTGCACAGCATTAGCATCCAGCACTTTGCTGTATAATTCTACGAACCCGATTTTGCCTTGAAAATAACTCGTGGCATCTGTCGGTTCCGCATCCGCGCCAATCGCTAGATCGACCTTCGTAGAACCGCTGATGATGCCATTCTTGGACTGACTTCCTTCCAGTATGCCGTTCACATACAGCTTGGCTGACTGTCCATCAAAGGTAGCTTCCGCATCATAAATTTGACCAGCCGTTAGTTTCGTGGTACTAGGCACAACAACGAAGGAATCGTTACCTGCAATGTCATGAATGAAGAACCAAGCTTCCAGCTTCTGAGTAATTGGGTTGAATTCCAATGCATAGTCCGATCGCTGCGCTTTTCCAATAATGTCCTGCGTTCGATACAGGTCATCCAGCGAGAAAGACGCCGCCATCGTCATAAAGCTCGGGCTAAGCCCTGGGTTGGATGGGATCCGCACATAGGACTTTCCATCAAGCGCGAGGACATTTTTGTTAAAATCGGGATTGTAATTCACCGCTGCATTGCCAACTGGCGTACCGTGATTATGAGCAGCACTGCCGTCTTCACCCGCTGAATGCTCGAACGTCAGTTGGAGCAAATCTGGCGCCATGCCCGGAGGAGCGACAACCGTCCCCGGCATTGCATAGGACAACGACGGTCCGTTTGTCGTCCAATTATCTGACGCATCGCCGGCTTCGACTTTATAGGTCGCCGTTTCACCCGGAATCACTAGATCGAATGAATAGCTGTTGGTGCTGCTATTCACCGTATTCACTAAAGTACCGTTCTTGTAAATGCGGTACTGCGTCACTGCTTTATCATCCGTCGCTGACGGCCAGTTCAAGTTAAAGCTTGTCGAGCCTACCGGTGCGCCCGTTAGCTGACTGCCGACAGGCCAGGATGGAGCTTGTTGATCAGCTAGGAGGCCCGTACTTTCGTAATAACACGCCAATTCGGCTTGCGTTAACCCTCGGCTGAACATCTTGGCGTAGCCGATCGAACCTTTGAACGTTAGCTGTGCCGTAGTTGCACTTTGTGGATCTCCGCCTATAGCCAGCCCGACTGATGTAGGCGAGGTTATGGCTCCTGTACGATTTTCGGTAGCAGCTACCTGCCCATTCACATAAAGAACATGCTGAGCTCCGTTATAAGTAATTGCAGCATCATAATACTTATTCACACTCAAGACAGGGCTATATAGCTTCCTTGTTGCACCGCCAATATAATCCCATGTCTCCATCTTGTTTGGATTTACTTCCAAGCCGTAGCCTGTGCTTTGCGTTTTCTGGAAAATTCCTTGCTCACCGCTGAAGGCATCTGCCGCAAACTGAACCAACATCGTAAACCCATTGGGGAAATTGTTGAGTTCCGCAGCATTCGGTATCATAATAAACTGGCCGCCCGTCAGCTTCAGCACGTTCTTTTGCAGCTTTGATTCATATACGAGCTGCGGGTTGCCGTACGCTGTACCATCCACATGCCGAGGTGATTTATCTTTAATCGTGCTTTCGGTAAAATCAAAATCAACTAAATCGGGCACAGGCACAGGGCCCATACAAGATGAGGCAGCACTTGCCTGCCCTGGGATCATGGTAGATGCCAATGCTCCAAACATGAAGCAGATCAGCAATAAAACAGACAAACTTCGACGTAACCTCATCAACATTCTCCTCTTTCATCTTCCTATACTATTCCTACCTTTAAGATAAATAAGTTTTGTTAGCACAATGTTAACTCGATGTGAAGTTTTGTTAAATGTTGTTGTTTATTGTTGTTTATTTGAATTTATATGATAAAAAAAGCCTGAACATCACGCAAATATCAACTTTAATACCAAATAAAACAACATTTATGTGTTATATCTTCGGTTTAAGGCATTGGTTTCAACAAATAGAAAAAAGTTTGGAGTCTATGACTCCAAACTTTAGGAAACCGAAAATATTCAAACCACTGCTCTCGAGCTAGTTAACCATCTGCGATATATAGCGAAGCTAGAAGTGGGCACATAAACGAACAATAAGAACTCGCACCTTGCTTATGCCACCCAAACAGGTGCAAATGGGTCAAATAAGCACTCTCGGCTGCCCTATTTGTCCATATCAAACGATTTTATGAAAGCGAACGCATTAGAGTAAATTGTTTGGCCAAATATAGCGGCGTATATGGCATATCCTTTCGAAGCCAAGCAACGATAGTCCCGATTAAGGCTGCTGATCCATACCATAGAGCAATATCCTTCTGAATACCAGCATCAGCAAGGATCGCTTCACTCTCCGCGCTGTCCAGTCTTGCGGTGATTAATTCAGACAACAGCTTTAACAATCGGTCTGTAAAGATCGGCGTTCGCCTCGACGCAAGTATAATTTTATAAAATTTAGCATGTTCGGCTATATGCTCCAGCAAATCCACCAACAGCGGCCACGCGCCTTCTTCTGCGACATACTGATTCCCTGAATCCTTGTCCAGAATTTTACGGATATCCTCGATCATATCATCTGCCATCTTCTCCAGCATATCGGGAATATCCCGATAATGCAGATAAAAGGTAACACGGTTTATGGTGGCTCGCTCAGCAATACGATTGACCGAAATTTTCTCGATTTCCATTTCCTGAAGCAATTCCACAAAAGCGTCTTTCAGCAATTGACGTGTGCGGAGTATACGGGGATCGGTGCGGGATGTTTTGTTTTCCATGTACCTAATTCCTTTGCTCTTATGTAATAACATTCACATTATATTAAACCGTTGCTTGTAAATCACTCAATTCTGCCTACAATCCAATTCAATTTGTGTAAATTATATTACACACTGTAAATATAGTCCACGCAGGAATGGAAGCATCGAGCCACATTACAGGCAGGACCACGTAAAGCAGCACGCACAGGCCCCCTAACGAACTCAACACCCTTTATTCGGCCAAAATCGCTCCTTCTGAAAATCTAATGAATCCCAGATGCTCTATGTCAAGTAAACGACCACCTTTCCGCCTACAATCTGCTCGATAACGCCAATCCAGTTCATTAATTCGCCAAAGTAGCCATTTTCTCGTCGATAAGCATCGTACAGTTCGTTAAATGCCTGGGAGAACAGCAAACTTCCGTAGTAAAGAAATCTGCTGTGGATGCCTCTCAGAAAAACCTATTCTGCGGTAGATGCCTCTATGAAGACCTATTCTGCGGTAGATGCCAATGAGAAACACTTTACCAGCGGCTATCGGTTACCAAGTCAATGTACCTTGGGGCAGGGCCCCTAACGAACTCAACACCTTTTATTCGGCCAAAATCGCTCCTTCTCAAAATCTAACGAATCCCAGATGCTCTATGTCAAGTAAACGACCACCTTTCCGCCTAAAATCTGCTCCATAACGCCAATCCAGTTCATTAATTCGCCAAAGTAGCCATTTTCTCGTCGATAAGCATCTTACAGTTCGTTAGATTCCTGGAAGACCGAAAACTTCCGTAGCAAAGAAATTTGTGGTGGACGCCTCTAAGAAAAACCTATTCTGCGGTAGTTGCCTCTATGAAGACCTATTCTGCGGTAGTTGCCTCTATGAAGACCTATTCTGCGATATTTGCCTCTATGAAAGACCTATTCTGCGATAGATGCCAATGAGAAACACTTTACCAGCGGCTATCGGTTACCAAGTCAATGTACCTTGGGGCAGGGCCCCTAACGAACTCAACACCCTTTATTCGGCCAAAATCGCTCCTTCTCAAAATCTAACGAATCCCAGATGCTCTATGTTAAGCAAACGACCACCTTTCCGCCTACAATCTGCTCGATAACGCCAATCCAGTTCATTAATTCGCCAAAGTAGCCATTTTATCGTCGATAAGCATCGTACAGTTCGTTAGATGCCTGGAAGACCGAAAACTTCCTTAGCAAAGAAATTTACGGTGGTCGCCTCTAAGAAAAACCTATTCTGCGGTAGTTGCCTCTATGAAGACCTATTCTGCGATATTTGCCTCTATGAAAGACCTATTCTGCGGTAGATGTCAATGAGAAACACTTTACCAGCGGCTAGGTCGGTTACCA
>NZ_BMHE01000038.1:12811-71783 GCF_014640555.1 Paenibacillus marchantiophytorum
CAAAATCTAACGAATCCCAGATGCTCTATGTCAAGTAAACGACCACCTTTCCGCCTAAAATCTGCTCCATAACGCCAATCCAGTTCATTAATTCGCCAAAGTAGCCATTTTCTCGTAGATATGCATCGTACAGTTCGTTAGATTCCTGGAAGACCGAAAACTTCCGTAGCAAAGAAATTTGTGGTGGACGCCTCTAAGAAAAACCTATTCTGCGGTAGTTGCCTCTATGAAGACCTATTCTGCGATAGATGCCTCTATGAAGACCTATTCTGCGGTAGATGCCAATGAGAAACACTTTACCAGCGGCTATCGGTTACCAAGTCAATGTACCTTGGGGCAGGGCCCCTAACGAACTCAACACCCTTTATTCGGCCAAAATCGCTCCTTCTGAAAATCTAATGAATCCCAGATGCTCTATGTCAAGCAAACGACCACCTTTCCGCCTACAATCTGCTCGATAACACCAATCCAGTTCATTAATTCGCCAAAGCAGCCATTTTCTCGTCGATAAGCATCGTATAGTTCGTTAGATGCCTGGAAGACCGAAAACTTCCTTAGCAAAGAAATTTACGGTGGACGCCTCTCAGAAAAACCTATTCTGCGGTAGTTGCCTCTATGAAGACCTATTCTGCGATATTTGCCTCTATGAAAGACCTATTCTGCGGTAGATGTCAATGAGAAACACTTTACCAGCGGCTAGGTCGGTTACCAAGTCAATGTACCTTGGGGCAGGGCCCCTAACGAACTCAACACCCTTTATTCGGCCAAAATCGCTCCTTCTGAAAATCTAATGAATCCCAGATGCTCTATGTCAAGTAAACGACCACCTTTCCACCTAAAATCTGCTCGATAACGCCAATCCAGTTCATTAATTCGCCAAAGTAGCCATTTTCTCGTCGATAAGCATCGTTCAGTTCGTTAGATGCCTGGAAGAACAGCAAACTTCCGTAGTAAAGAAATCTGCTGTGGATGCCTCTAAGAAAAACCTATTCTGCGGTAGTTGCCTCTATGAAAGACCTATTCTGCGATAGATGCCAATGAGAACACTTTACCAGCGGCTAGGTCGGTTACCAAGTCAATGTACCTTGGGGCAGGGCCACCTAACGAACTCAACACCCTTTATTCGGCCAAAATTGCTCCTTCTGAAAATCTAATGAATCCCAGATGCTCTATGTCAAGCAAACGACCACCTTTCCGCCTACAATCTGCTCGATAACGCCAATCCAGTTCATTAATTCGCCAAAGTAGCCATTTTCTCGTCGATAAGCATCTTACAGTTCGTTAGATCTCTGGGATATCGAAAGCTGCCGTAGTAAAGAAATCTGCGGCGGAAACCCACAAAAAAAGGCTGGCTCAAAAGGTTACGAACCTAGAGAGCAGCCTCTATTTTGTTTCGAGTGGGAGTGAAATCTAGCAGGAATTTCTCCTGCTATTTTGGCTTTACTAACTCAAAACGGTCATCTAACTGGAAAGCGTCCCGCTAATTTAGGGGAAAATCGCTATATCGTGAGAAAGCACCAGAAATAACAGTAGATTTTCCATATAAACCCTTTGTTTCCATGCTGAATAACCAAATTAATGGTATATTTTCCATGTCGTGCAATATTGAAAGCAAGAGGCTGCCCTTCAGTCATTATATTGACTTTGGGGACAGCCTCTTCAGCGCCTCCAAGCATTCGGGCATTCGCGCTTCCACGCCTCCAGCCTTCCCAGCTTCGGCCTTCCGAGCTCCCTAGCCACCCGGCCCTCAACGCCTTCCAGTATTCAGGCAAGTTGAAATCCAACACGATGCCGACCAACGATATCTCCCAGGCTGTTGCGGATTTCATGCGGGCACAACGCGAGCAAGCGCGCGATGGTAGCCTCATCCTGATAGCCAATTTGGGAGAGAATGGCCGCCACAACATACGCCCACTTGTCTTCGCTGCCATCAGCAACCTTCAGAGCAAAGGACAGACCCTCGCGCTTGAGCGCAAAGCAGTATATGCCTTTGGCGCCTCCTTTGGCGACAATATTCGCGTCCTTGAGCAGCGCCGGACAGATGAGTTCTGTTCCCGACACCCACTCTGGACAGCTGTTCATGGCACTCGTCAACTCCCGCACAGCCGCAGAAGTAGCGGCATCCTCGATGAGTTCCGGACGCGCGAGCTTCAGAAACGCCAGCGCCGCATGGTACAAAGGCAGCGCATAGACCGGTAGGCCGCAGCCGTCAACTCCATGCTGCAAGCGCTCCTCGGAGAGGCCCGCCATTTGGCCTATGACTGCGCGCACCTCCTGCTGCAGCGGATGGTCATGCTTTTCATAGCCTTGAAGCGCGTACCCTTCTGCAAGACATACCGCAAGATGGCCCAAATGCTTCCCCGAACAGTTATGATACAGCTTCCTCTCCAGCTGCCCCTCATGAAGCAGTCGATAATGGCTTGGCGCATGCAGGGGATAGGAAGCTCCGCAAACCAAGTGTCCCTCAGCCAATCCAAACTTATCCAGAACGGATTCCAAAGCGTTCACATGGAACGACTGACCGCGATGGGAAGCTGTCAGAACCGCTTGTTCTTCCACAGTTAAACCAAATTTCTTATGAAGCTGTCTGCGAAAAAAGGGGATCGCTTGGAACGGCTTCGCCGCTGATCGTAGATAGGTTACATGATAGGGGTCCCCGACCTGATATCGGATGCCACCCAGCACATCGATTCCGACCACATGCCCCCAATATTCGCATTCCACCATATGTCCACGCCGTTCTTCCACTAGCAAAGCCGCATGAGTCATTAGCTGCTGCTTACCTCCTTATGCCTCAAGCTTCCTGCCATAGCCGCCTTACATTGTCCATCGCGATGATGGAGGCTGCCCTGCATTCCTCCATGCCTTCAAATTCCACCGTGACATAACCATCATATCCCGAATCCTTAATCAATTTGATAATTCGGCGCATATCGATATCTCCTTGACCGACGATCGCGCCTCTTAGATAGTTGCCATTGGCCGTCTTGAACCAGACTCCTTCTCCGGGATGTTCATGGTAGGGTCTGAAATAAAAATCTTTCATATGGATGAGTGACGCATAAGGCAAATTCTTGCGCACCCCGATAAGAGGATGTTCATCGACACACATGAAATTGCCAATATCGAGTGTTGTTTTGAAATTGGGGCGATTGACTTCGGTCAGAACACGCTGCACGCGATCGCTGGCTTGTACGCTGAAGCCGTGATTTTCGATGGTCGTCGTAATCCCGTATTGGGCCGCATAATCGGCGATGATGCGGCTTCCTCTTACCATCTTGTGCAAGTTCGCTTCGAACCATTGAATCGTCATCATCTCCGGCGGCAATGTAAAGGCTGTCACATCATGCCGCATATGGGTCATGCCGAGTTCATTTACCAAATCAACATGCTGCTTGACGCGCTCAAGCTCAGCTTCGAAAGCCTCTTGCGTTTCTTGGACGAAGTTGGCAGGCATCGAATAATTGGATAATTCGATGCCTGCTTCCTTGGCCTTCGCGCGGACTGCAGCCGCTAGTTCGGGTTGATCTATCAGCGTAAAACCATAGGGAACGATTTCCATATGTTCGCCACCATGGTCGGCAATCCACTCAATCGCGTCAAGCACAGTCATTTCTCCTGTTTTTAATACGCCCAACAAGCTGTATGTGCTAAGACCTACTTTCAACGTTGATCACCTCAGTCACTAATTCAAGCGCGATTACCGTATCCATATCGTCCGGCAGTTCGGCTCCGATCAAATGAATGAATGCCCCGCTATCGATATCCGAATACTGTTCCGCCATCCATGGCATCGATATTTTCAGCTCAGATCCGTCTGCAAGCAGTCTTGCCTTCTTAATTCTCCCCTTAAGTCCTTGGAAATAGATGGGGCCGATACCGCGATCAAGGACATGGGCATACAGCATATTTCCTTTCTGCGTATACCGCCCCCATTCCGGTTTAGGAAGATCCGCTGCTCCGCAGCCATAGATGCTTTCGCCATTGCGCCTCATCCATTCACCAACAGCCGTCAATATCTCTAGAGACTGAGATGGAATTTCCCCTCGTGCATCCGGCCCGACATTGAGCAGCAAATTGCCGTTCTTGCTAATGCATTCAACCAAAGCCCGCACGACCTGCTTAGGTGACTTGTAAGCATGATCCATCGCATGGTAACCCCAATTGTCATTGAGCGTAATACAGGCTTCCCAGGGAACATTCAGCCCGTTCTCGTCTACAATGCCGCCGGGCGGCAGAATTTGCTCAGGGGAATAGAAGTCCCCGGCATATACCTCTGGCTCGGCCGCTTTGATATGACCGCCAAGCCGATTATCAATAATAATATTGGGTTGCAGGGAGCGAATCAGGTTGACTAGTTCCGTTGCCCGCCACTTTTCACCCGTCATATCATCGTAAGAGAAGTCAAACCACATGACATCAATTTCCCCATAATTGGTAAGCAGCTCTTTCACTTGCGCATGCAGATAGTCCACATAGCGTTCGAACTGAATGGGACGGTTCTGATATGCTTCATTGTCTCTCATTGGATGAATGCGGTCCCCGTAAGCAGGATAATCGTCATGATGCCAATCGATCAAAGAATAGTAGAAGCCGACCTTCAACCCTTCATCGCGAAAAGCCTCGACATATTCCTTGATTAAATCCCGCTGTGCGGGTGAATTCGAAGCCTTGTAGTCCGTAAACTCGCTTTCAAAGAGGCAGAAGCCGTCATGATGCTTCGTCGTCAGCACAGCGTATTGCTGTCCTGCCGCCTTCGCCGCTTTGGCCCATGCCCGCGGGTCGTAACGGTCCGGGTTGAACTCGCGGAAGTACGGTTCGTATGCCTCATTGCTCAGTTTCTCGAAGCTTCGGACCCACTCCCCCCTCGCGGGGATTGCATACAATCCCCAGTGAATAAACATGCCGAATCGTGCTTCCCGAAACCATTCGGTTCGTTCCCAACGCTTGTTCATATGTCTCCTCCTTTGTTCCTATGCAATCCTTACCGCAATCACTTCTTATACACTTTATCGTAGGCATCCTGATAAATTTTGATAAATTGATCCATACCGGAATCTTTAAGACCTTTTAAATAAGCGTCCCAATCTTTGTCGAAGCTCTTTGCCCCCATGATGAACTGCAGCATGGATTGTTTGACGTAATCCGTAATAATCGGCTTTAATTGCTTCACTTGATTGGCCTGGTCGTTCGTCAAGAAGATATCTGTCGGGAACTCTTCTTTCGGTTGATGTCCTTCGTACAATTCCTTGGTAGCTTTGTACAGACGCGTTTCCAAGCCATCCATGCTGTAGAGATCCTGACTGGCTGCGTACCCTGTTTCGCGATATTCAGCAGATCGGAAGTTCGGTCCCATTTGATTCCAATGGTCGTTCTGCACCTGACCTACCCCATAAGACGTTTCCTTCACTTTGAACCTAGCCGCCGTCCCGCGTGTATTCTTATCGGTTGCATCGGCCTTCACCCAGTTGCGGCCTTCTTCTCCGAAGTTCGACAACGTCGTGCCCTCATCCGAATACAGATAATCGGCTAGACGAATGGCGGCTTCTGGATTTTTATTTTTATTCGTCACGGCAAATACGGAGTTCCCGACACCGATGTAGTGCGGCGTGAACGATGCTCCGTCCGGTCCTGTAAGCGGCGCAATCGGATCATAGTCTTTGTGCCGCGTTGCTGTTGGCGAGGCATCCGTGAATTCGCCGAACCAGCCTGCCGGAATCGCGCCGGCAATCGCAATATCAGGGCTATTCCCTTTTTGCGTAAGCGCATCCGATTTTTGCGTAAAAGCTTCCTTGTCAATCAAGCCTTCCGCATACAGTTTGTTCAAAAATTGCAGACCTTTTTTGAAGCCTGGCTGATCGACCGACGTTGCCAGCTTGCCGCCGCTCATCATGAAATAATTGTTATCCGCATTATAGTAGACGAACGCGTTCATGACGAACGTTTCAATATCCGTATGCCAACCTGTCGGTGAACCCGTCAAGGCAATTTCATCTGCCTTGCCATTGCCATTCGGATCTTTCTCCTTAAATGCTTTGAGCATGTTGTAGAAATCGTCAGTCGTCTTAGGTGCAGTAAGACCGAGCTTTTGCAGCCATTTCGTGTTCACCCACATTTTGGCAGAAAATTGGCAGTGGTAGCACTCATTCAAGGAAGGAATCGCGTATATATTGCCATCTGGCGCAGTGATTGCCTTCTCCAAGTACGAAATGTCTTTGAATGCTTTCTTAATGTTCGGTGCGTATTGATCGATCAGCTTATTCAGCGGAAGCAGAACCCCTTGTTGACCGTAGAGCAGCTGCTCCTCTTTCGTTAGATTCCCTTGCATGAAAATATCGGGATAGTCGCCACTAGCGAGCAGCAGTTGCTTCTTCTCATTCAATGCCGCTGTTTCGCCCGGCACAAGCTGCCAGTTCAAATGAATATTCGTCTTGCCTTCCAAATACTTGGTAAACCAATTCGTATTCAAATCGGCAATATTAGCGGATTGCGGCGCGAAAGCAGTCATCGTAATTTTATTGGCGACAATCGGAAAGCCGGTTGCATTAAGGTCTTTCCCCCCGCCTGAGCTTCCTGCCCCACTTGGGCTAGTGCCAGGGCTGGTGCTGCCCTTGGGATCATCGCTATTGGATGTGCAGCCAATTACAAGCAAAGTAATGAATAAAATCAGGACCGCCGATAACCATGTTTTTCTGGTTCCTTTACTTACCATACTCAAACCCTCCTTGTTTTTCATAGCTATTCAATTCCGTCTGGACAAGCCTGGTCTGTACACTGCCGCGCATCCCTCCTTTCGATGTGTAACCGGATTCAACCTTTCAGAGAACCAATCAGCAGCCCTTTCACAAAATGCTTTTGCACAAATGGATACAGCATTAGAACGGGAGCGCTCGCCACAACAATCAGCGAATATTTAAGCAGTTCTTTTAACCCTTGTCGATCCGCAAGCTCCTTGACATCCTTAATCATCGTAGGATCGATGGAGTTCAGGATCAGAATGTTACGTAGAATAAGCTGCAGCGGATACAAATTAGCCGATTTCAAGAAAATTAACGCATCAAAGTAGGAATTCCAATAGCCGATGGCATACATGAGCACCAGAACAGCAATGATCGGCTTGGAAAGCGGGATCACGATTCGCAGTAGAAATTTGAAATCACTGCATCCATCCAAATGTGCGGCCTCCGTTAGTTCCGAAGGAATCGACGTCTGGAAAAATGTCCTCGCGAGAATGACTTGCCAGACGGAAATTGCCCCTGGAATAATCATCGCCCATCTCGTGTCGAGCAAGCCCATGCCTTTCACGGTCAAATAATAGGGAATTAATCCCCCGTTGAACAGCATCGTAAAAATGAACAGCGCGGTGATGACATTGCGTCCATAAAAGTTTTTGCGTGAAAGCGGGTAAGCTGCTGTTATCGTCAAGGCTACGCTAAGCAGCGTTCCGAAGAAGAGATAGAACAGTGAGTTGCCGTAACCCGTCAAAATTTGCGGATTCTGAAACACCGCTTTGTAACCGCGAAGCGTTGGCTCCACGGGCAGCAACCACACCTTGCCTGAGATGACGGCTGATGACGAGCTGAAAGAAGAACTGACAATATAAATGAGCGGATAAGCAACAATGATCAAACAAATGAGCAAGAACAAGTAGACAAAGAACAAATACAGTCTGTCCACACTATTTTCAAGAATACGAGTTGAGGTTTTTCGCGCCTCTATCGTCAATGTCTGTTCGGAATGAACCATCTGTTTACCTCCTACCACAAGCTCGTCTCTGAATTTTTCCTAGCCACATAGTTGACCACAATGAGCAGCAGCAAATTAACGATAGAATTAAAGAGTCCGACTGCTGCAGAGAAACTGAAGTTCGCTCCAACCAAGCCCATCTTGTAGACATAAGTGGAGATAACCTCGGAGGTCCCAACGTTAATGGCATTTTGCATCAAATAGACCTTCTCGAAGCCAACATTCATAATTTGTCCTGCATTCAGAATGAGCAAGATAACAGCCGTCGGCATTAGGCTTGGCAAATCGATATGAATCATCCGTTGAAACCGGGAAGCGCCATCTACTTTGGCCGCCTCATACATATGGGGGTCAACCCCTGCCAGAGCGGCAATGTAAATGACCGAGGCATATCCCGTAAACTGCCAAACATCGGAGAGTACATACACCGTTTTGAAGTACGCCGGCTTGGACATTATATTTTCCGCTGGAAATCCGAACTTATCCGCCAAGAGATGAACGAAGCCAAGCTGTGGAGAAAGGAACAGCATAATGATTGAAACCATGATGACCGTTGAAATGAAATAAGGCGCGAATGTGACCAGTTGAACCGTCCTTTTGAAAATCCCGTTTTTCAATTCGTTTAACGCCAGAGCGAGTATGATCGGCGCCGGGAAGCCGATAAGCAGCGAGTAAAGACTAAGCAGCGCTGTGTTCTTGATAACTCTCCAAAAAATAGGCAAATGGAAAAAGTCCACAAAATGCTTGAAGCCGATCCAATCGCTTCCCCATATCCCTTTGGTGACCATATAGTTTTTAAAGGCGATCTGGACGCCAACCATGGGGACATATTTGAATATAATTAAATAAACGAGTGACGGTAAAATAATCAGATAGAGTTGCCAGTTTTTCTTTACCATTTTAAGTGCTATACTCATGATACTCCCCCTCGATGCAATGGCCTATCCGCTATTATTAAGCGCTTACAAGGTCTATGATAAAGGAGTCTGTCACATATTTATAGTGATCATTTTTAAGATGCAGTGTCCGTTTATAAGGTATAAGGTGGTGTGATCGATGAAATCCAAGCTGGCTTTCAGCTATCAAAACTTGTCGATTGTGAAAAAAATGGCCATCGGTTATATCGTCATTATCTTCATTCCGATTATTTCGTTCGGTTTGTTTCTGTATAATCAGAACTACAACAGCTTTCTTGAAGAATACGCCCAAGGCAGACAAAAAATTGTCAATCAAGTGCTTAACAACATCAACGTAAGTACGGTGCAGATCGAGTCCGCTTATCAGCTATTCCAAAATAATTCGAATACGATCGCCTATTTAAGTGGGAACTACCGAACCGATTTTGAACAGGTTTCCAATTTTTTGACCTATATCAGGCCCTTGTTTTCTTATATTTTGTCATCCAATCGCATGATTGAAGGAATGACCATTTATATGGAGCAGCAGAATGGCATGATTTTCCGACCAGAAATGGCTAAGATGGACGAGTTCAAGCTCGACGAGGACATTAAAAAGCTTCCGCTTGGCGTAGGCAAATGGGTTACGTTTAATAATGGGTCCTATCCCGATATCAATCTCCACTATTTCCACAAAATTGGAAACCGCAACTTTGAGCAGGACATCGGCCTTCTCGATATCAAGGTAACCTCGAATCTAATAAAGCCTTTACTGGAATCGCTGAATTTGAACATCAGCAGCAATCTATATGTGCTTGATCAGGATCATCAGATTATTTCTCATATCGAAGAGATTGCCCTGTCGAAGGATTCCGAGAAGGCCATGCTCGCCGATGCGTTCCAAGCAAACGCCAAATACGCGTACCAGACAGTTAATGGGAAAAAACTGCTTATTGAATCGTTCTATACGGAAAGCCTCAAGCTGCAATTTGTGATGATCGAGCAAGTGGACGATGTCTTTATTGGGGTCAAAAAAAATAAGTATGTGCTCGTTTTGATTGTAGCCCCCCTGCTGTTGCTGCTTTCCGGCATCTACTATCTGATCGCCAGCTCCATTACGAAGCGGATTTTGAAGCTTTCCAAGCATATGCGGCAAGTGAACGAGAACTATTTCCCGCTCTATCGCGGGGAAATTAATAAAGACGAAGTCGGACATCTGACTTCGTCTTACAATGCGATGATCAGACGCATGGATGAGCTGGTCAATACCGTACATCGTTCAGAAATGCTGCGCAAGGAATCGGCCTATCTGATGATGCAGGCCCAAATCAAGCCTCATTTCCTGTACAATACGCTCGAATCGATTCGCATGATCGCGGAAACGAACGATGACCCGGAAGCAGCCGAAATGTCCTATACGCTTGGTAAGCTGTTCCGCTACAGCCTGTCGGGAACCAAAAGTGAGACTTCGCTGCGAGAAGAAGTCGAGAATATCAAAGACTATATCAAAATCCAACAAATCAGACTCGCTGACCGACTGCAAGTATCCTATGACATTAACGCAAGGATCGATAACTTTATTTGCCCCCACTATATGCTGCAGCCGATTATTGAAAACAGCATTGTTCACGGAATCGCGAATGTAAGAAAACAAGGCTCGCTTTCGATCCGCATTTGGGAAGATGCAGCGTTCATGTACATTGCCGTTGTTGACTCAGGCGCAGGCATTGAGGAAGAACGATTGCAGCTCATCCAGGCTGTACTAAACGGAACTATGGATGTTCAGCATTTGCAAAAGAGCGGCGGTGGCCTGGGTATTATGAATGTAAACGAACGCGTGAACATGTTTTTTGGCGAACCTTCAGGCATTCAATTGGAGAGTAAGCTTAACGAGGGAACGACATGCATACTCAAGTTAGCTAAGGGGGCAACGCCATGAAATTGATGGTTGTCGATGATGAACCTATCATTCTGAACGGCATCATCCGTATGATCCAGAAAGCGGATACACCGTTTACCGAGATCGTCGGAGCAGCCGACGGCATTGATGCGATACAAAAGCTAGCGCACTTCCAGCCGGATTTGATCCTGACTGATATTCATATGCCGGAATTGGATGGACTAGCGCTAATTAAGCACATACAAGAGATGAATCTCTGCAGCCGGTTCGTTATCTTAACCGGCTATAGCGATTTCGCTTATGCCAGACAAGCGCTGCGCTACCAAGTCATCGACTATTTGTTGAAGCCGATCAACAAGGATGAACTAATCACCATACTCCATAAAATCGGGAGAACGATACAGCAAGAGCAGGCACGAACCATCGAGCACGACCTGCTGCTGCTCAAGGAACATATCCTATACAATACTCCCTACGAGGAGCTGTCGCTGAGGCCAGAGCAGCTGCAGCCTCTGTTCCCCTATCCTTACACAACCATCATCGTAGTTCAGGCATGTGAAAACGAACCTCCTCTTCCGGCCGAACGTCTGGAGGGTATCGCTAACGCTTTGGCATCGATAAGCAGCAAGATTTACAAAACCCAGTCACGTTTCTTGCGGCAAACTATCCTCATTGTCAATGGTGCCCACGTGCTGTCGGACGCAGAACTGCACCGGTTAAGCGGCGCGTTTATCCATACAACAAAGATACAGGGCAGTGGATATTGCATAGGAGCCAGCGGGGGCATGAACGATGGCATCAGCTTACGCAATCTATATATCGAAGCGATGGCATCCCTGTTGTTTCAGCGGTATTTTGGCAGCTGCGGATTAACGGTTTTCAAACAAGAAACTCAGAACCTCTATAGCAGCTACGACAGCCTTGTTCACTATATTGAACATTCCTTGCTGCATCAAACCTCCATCGAGCAGATCGAGAAGGACATGCAGCCCATACTTCTGTATTTCTCTGGCGATATCGATTGCCATAGCAAACTGCGTGAGCAGTTTCTAGTCTGCATAGGGCTCTATTTGCAAAATGTCAATCTAACACCTGAAGCGATCTGGGGTGAGCAAGCCGCAGCCCATCTATTTTCATCCAGCGGCGCGATCCTTGAGGATGTCCGTGTAGCGGAGATTCTTGTGCAGCTAATTCGTTATATGCGACGAAGCGACAACCAGCAGCCGAACGTACATGCCATTGATAAAATCGTCGCTTTCGTGGAACAAAACTACAAGCTCGATTTATCGCTCGATGCCGTGGCCGACCATGTGCAGATGCATCCCAACTACATCAGCATGTTGTTTCGCAAAGAGATGGGACTGACCTTCCTGCACTACTTGCACACCTACCGACTTGCCAAAGCCAAACAGATCATGCAAGAGAACCCGGAATGGCCGATCAATACGATCGCGGAGCTTGTTGGCTACGAGAATCCACGGCATTTCTTCAAAGTGTTTAAAAAATTCGAGAACATTACGCCTGGGCAATTCCGGATCGAAAATTCTTCATAGTGGCATCCCACGCTGATTTGGGAATCGTTTTCATCCGGTATTTCAATTAAACGATCACCTTTCCGCCTAAAATCTGCTCGATAGCGAACACTCCGTAACAAGAGAAAAGACTGCCCGTAAGTAGATTTACTCACGGGCAGTCTTTTTGTGTTTGCTTTAGTAGCGGATTAGATTCCTTATTGTATGGATAATTCCAAGGTGTATATGGGGTAATTTATTATGATTACCAAAATAATAGTTATTCCCGCGTCTATGCATTCCCTCACTAATATGCTAGATTGATTTATACAACATCTCAGAAAGGTATGATATTGACACCATGGCGTTATCTCAACATATCTCCACTGATCAAGGTTCCAAAAAAGCGTTCCCCATCTCTTTGCTTTCTCTAACCGTTGGTTCCTTCGCAATTGGCATGACTGAATTTGTCATCATGGGTCTTCTGCCTAATGTCGCGACGGATTTGCAAGTCAGTATCTCAACTGCCGGACAACTCATAACGATGTATGCTCTTGGGGTAGCCATCGGAGCTCCTATATTGACCGTGCTCACCCACCGAATCCCACAAAAAAAACTATTATGTTTGCTGATGGTTTTATTTATTCTGGGCAACGGAATCTCTGTTTTCGCTCCCAACTATGCGATTATGATGGGCGCCCGCCTAATCACCGCATTGACACATGGGACCTTCTTTGGCGTTGGGGCTGTTATTGCCTCCACCCTGGTCCCCCCGGACAAACGTGCCGGAGCTATATCCATCATGATGGCCGGTTTAACCATTTCCAACATTATTGGCGTTCCGCTAGGGACATTTATCGGCCAGCACATGGGATGGCGAGCCTCATTCGGCGCCATTTCGATTATGGGAATGATCGCATTGGTCGGCATACTTATCTTTATCCCATCCTTGAAGCAAGATAAACCAGCCAGCATCCTTCAGCAGGTTACTTCACTAATCAAGCCCAAGCTCCTGATTTATCTGCTGATCGGGGCACTAGGCAACGCTGGCCTTTTCACTATTTTTACCTATATTACACCACTGCTTACGGAAGTCTCCGGTTTTGCTGAGCATAGCGTAACTTGGATTTTGGTCCTATTCGGCTGTGGTGTAACCATCGGCAATATGGTTGGCGGCAAACTGGCGGACTGGAAGCTGATGCCTTCCGTACTGGGCATTTACTTTGCGACTTGCGTCATCCTAACCCTCTTCACCTTCACGATGTATAGCCCAACTGCTGCCGTAGTGACCATCTTTCTGTGGGGAGCTGCTTCTTTCGCCGTATTCCCAGGTCTGCAACTGCGTGTTATGAGCCTAGCCAAAGCGGCGCCTGCTCTCGCTTCAACCTCCAGCCATTCAGCAGGCAATCTCGGCAACGCCGCTGGTGCTTTCATTGGAGGCTGGGTCATTACTCATTTAGCCATCACCGCCCTCCCCTGGGTCGGCGCCGTGCTCGTAGGTCTGGCTCTTATCTTGGGAATTGCTTGCTATATCTCAGAGCGTAAGCCATCTGTGAAGTACTAGCGAGTCATATAGGAACACGTCATAGAGGCTGCCTGGATAAAGTCGTGGAAACGACTTGACCAGGCAGCCTCGCCTCATATCACTTCATGTTCTCCAAGGCTTGAATCGCATAATTCAGCTCGACATCCTGCCCTAGAACAACCTTTTGTTCGAAAGTTTGCTCATTTAATGGAATACGAATATCCGGAATCGCCCCGCCTTTTCCTTGATCATCACTGTCCCCTTGAATCGCTTTATCTGCATTCAGCGATCGACCGTCCGGGAATTGCAGGACGTACCCCTCCGGCATTTCAACTTGTATGGGATTGGAGACAACCCCAAATGAACCATTGGTAGAGGTAAATCCAACGATTTGCACATTGGGCAAGCCCTTTGCCAGAATCGGCAATCCTTCTCCTGAACTTCCTGTCCGTTGATTGATGATAATGGCTAGCTTGCCGCCATAGTAAGGCTCCGCGGGTTGTATGGTCCGCGTTTCACTGGTATTGATTTCAAATTTCCCGGTCATTCGACTGTAATAACTTACATATTCATATAATTTAGGCTTATTCACCAAATAACCAGCCATCGCAGCAACAAGGTCATCACTCCCGCCTGGATTGTCCCGAACATCAATAATTAAGCCTTTTATTTGCTTTTCCTGAAACCCGTTCAAGATGTCTCCCAACGCTTTATCCGGATGAGCTATGGCTTCACTTGGCAGTAAATATCTGATCTTCACATAACCGTATCCGTTACTTAGAACTTTTCCTTCCACGGGAGCATCCGTTTTAACCAATTTCACATTTGTTTTCTTGAGCGTCTCATAATGGTCATCATAGGCCTTTAAGGTTGCTTTTTTTATTTCATGATCACCCTTGTTTTTATAGGCAACCTCGATGTCTTTGCCAATAGCCATTCTTGTCATAAACCTACCCTGATTATTAAGCTGATCACCCTCCGTAGCCATCGGGTTTTCGCTCCAGTAGGTTGACTGGTAGGCTTCCTGAACATCTCTTCCATCCCAGGACAGGATCTCCGCACCAAGCTGGATACCGCTTTTATCAGCCGGACTGCCTGCCACCAGCAAATTGACGTATACCTTGCCTTGATCCAATTGAATCGTGCTAATGCCCACACTGCCGCCAACTTCTTGTTTGAAAACGGGATTGTCATCGTACAATTTCTCATTCATAATTTTGACATGTCCATCTCGCAGCGAAAAAAGGTACGTTCTTAACGTTTTATAGTATAAATCTTTATTCTTTTCTTGCTCAGCTTTTATAAAAAGGGGCTCATATTTATTTTCCATTTCACGCCAGTCTATCTTTTTCCAATCCCCGAAAGGGTACTCTTTGGACAGCCGCTCGTTTAATTTCACAAAGGCTTGGGAATAACTCATTTCACTGAAATGACTAACCGGATTAAAGCGCACCTCGCCGGCAATCATCCAAACGATGATTAGCGGGATGACACCAGCTAGACATAAGACGGCTCTTATAATTCTGTGCTTGGGTACGGCGATGCGATAGACCGGTTTATAAATTTTCTTAAAAGTGCATAGGAAAAGTATCGCGGTCATGACGTACAGCACTATCGCCAGGAGTGACGTATCACCGCTTAGTACACTTGCAATAGCCACAAGAAGACCCATGCTAGGCAAAAAATCAAACCATCTCATATACCTTTGAATAGGGACAGCATACCAGATTAGAACGATCATATTGATAGCAAGTAATATCAGATCATACATAGTAAACCATTTCAACGATTGAAATACATCTCCTAAATAGCTCATTGGCATCTCCTTCTCTTCAAAGCTTATTATTTTTAGCTTAAAAAAGAAATATGAACAGAGCATGAACACGATGGCTATTTGGGCAGCCTGCTCTCTGAAGCAAAGAAGTCGGGCGCCTTCCATATCATCTTTGACACTAAGAAAAGTGGCTTTGCCACCCTGAGAGATGAGCATCTTCATAACGGTTTTCTGCAATATAGCGGATCCTAGTTCCCTTTGGGCTTTGAAATGACAGAGATCGTCGTGTGAAAAGGAACTATGATCCGCTAAATGGCGGGAACTGGGGTAAACGTAGCATGAAAAGGAACTGAGAACCGCTATTTAAGCGGAACCTGCTGATTCCAACCGGAAAATGGTGCAATAGCGGATCGTAGTTCCCTCTGGCGCGGAATATGGCGGTTTTCGGAATTATAGCGGACTGTAGTTCCCTCTGGATCCCTATCATGACACATTTTCCTACAATCGCGGCTTGACGTTCCCTTATCTCCGCGCTATTGCAAAGCTAGAGGATCTCATTCTGCCAAATAGCTTGTTTATACCTCCAAACCAGCACCAATTCGAACAAATAAGTACGTTCACAGCTACCTTGTTCTCATCGCATCGCATCGAACCCCTCCATCGTGATGGGGCCGCCTACAACCCAAGCCTGGAGACTGGCGTCAATCTCCAACATTTAAATTCTGGGCCAGCTTCACTCACCCCAACCTAAAACCTGCCTCTTAGACCTTCGTCGATGGTCAAGATAACATGCCGATGGTTGACTTGAGATACGTCCTCAGACAAGACACGGCTCCACTCTTCCGTTTCTCCGCATGAACACGTCGTGCAGAAACACCCCCTGCATAAATAAGGGGTAAGCTTCGCTCACCCCAAAACATATAAATTCTTATATTCAAATAAAGGCTGTCTCTCAGGTTTTTCAACCTTCTGAGACAGCCTTGTTCTTATACATCTAGTCAGGCGGAGTGTTGGGCAAATTTAGCGTGAACATCGTGCCTTGCCCGACTGCGCTTTCCACTTCAATACTTCCGTGATGGAGAGCAATAATTTGCTTCACGATCGCGAGGCCGAGACCGCTGCCCATGCTGTTGCGCGAGCTATCCGTTTTGTAAAACCGCACAAAAATATGGGTTAATGCGTCCGGCGTAATACCAATCCCGGAATCCTTAATCACAACCGTATAGGTATGGCTGTGTGCGATGAGCTCGATACCGATCTTTCCGCCGTCAGGCGTGAATTTGATGCTATTCCCAAGCAGATTCATCCAGACTTGATTCAACTGATCGGGATCAGCCGTGATTTTGGAAGCTACTGGAAGCTTCAGATCGATCCGAATGTTTTTGGATGACCACAGCGGCTCGCAGGAGACGACGACCTGTCTGATTTGTTCGTCCAGATTGAACGTTTTTGCCACAAAGGGATGGTGCTTGGATTCGAGGGAAGAAAGCTTGAGTAGATTATCGCTGAGTCTGGACAGTCTATCGCTTTCCCTTAGAATGATATCCAAATATCGTTCCCGATTCTTCGCAGTAACCAGATGATCGAGCTTGAGTGCTTTCGCGAAGCCCGAGATGGAAGTTAACGGCGATTGAATCTCATGGGAGACATTCGAAACGAAATCCTGACGCATCATCTCTAGCTGTTTGAGTTCCCGAGCCGTCTCATTAAAACTCTGGGCGAGAATCCCCAACTCATCTTTACGCTTCATCTTTAATTGCACATCAAAATCGCCCTTGGCCAGTCGCTTGGTTGCTTTCGTCAATGCTTGAAGCGGCTTCACCAGAAATCTGGCTGCAATAAGAATGCATAAGCTTCCTATGACAAGCACTAATAATAGAATCGTTATTAATAACCGGATAATAGCCTTCTCATTTTGGGTTGAAGACAGCAAAAACAAGGCGAAGTTCTTGCCTTCGAAAGAAAACGGAAGCCCGACATAGACCGCCCCTTCTGCTTTCACTTTGGATCGGTAGTGCCCGCCTCCCAGAACTTGGTCGATGGATTCCGTGGCGACAGTAACCACTTGGCCTTGATGATTCTGCCCATAGGCTTTCATTTGGCCTGAGGCAGAATAAAATTGAATCGGGTACATGGTCAATTGGGAAGCTTTCGTCATAAACGCATCCAAGTCTTCAGGTTTTGTTTGTTCATAAAGCCCCACGATGTTCTCGCCTACAGCGATCATATCGTTTTGTCCGATATCATTTAACTCTTTTTGGAATATGGCGACCCCGAGCAGGAAGGCAGAAATCAAGCCGATGACAATAGCAGCAAGAAATGTAAGCACGATACGGACATATAAGCTCTTCATCCCGAGTTAACCACAAGCCTATACCCTAGACCGCGTGCCGTTTCAATGTGAAAATGCTTTTTGTCGGCGGCAAACCTTTCCCTCAGCCTCTTAATATGGACGTCCACGGTCCTGTCATCACCTTCGTAGTCCATCCCCCATATTTGAGTGATCAGCAGCTCTCGTGTGAAAATTTGCCCTGGATGGCTGGCTAGCTTGAACAATAGCTCGAATTCTTTCAGTGGCAGCGCTTGTTCTTCGTCTCCACGCACAACTTTATAAGTGTCAAGGTTCAACAGAATTCCACCCAATTGTATGACCTTTGAGAAGGAAATCCGGGAGCGCTTCAATAGTGCTTTCACTCGCAGCACAAGCTCCACCGGATCGAACGGCTTCGCCAGGTAGTCATCCGTTCCCAACTGAAACCCCTTTACCCTATGCCCTGACTCCCCTTTGGCCGTAACCATTAAGAGCAGGATATGAGGATCTCGACTTCGGATCTCCTTGCACAAATCCCAGCCGTCCATAAGCGGCATCATGATATCAAGAATGACGAGATTGATATCCGTTCTCTCCAGCACCGAGAGTGCCTCCTCTCCGTTCTCCGCCTCGATAACGTCAAACCCATCATTCTGTAGAAAGAAACTCATCAGCTCGCGGATGTTGGCATCATCATCCACAATAAGTATGTTGTTCATTGCATTATGAACTCCTTTTTCCAATATAAACATGTAAACCCATCATACTGCAAGGGTTGATAATTGAACAGAATGGTCATGCTGTTATCCCCTTACTTCTTGCTCGCGGCATCAACCAGACGGTGCTTGTACCATCCCTCTCCGCGATAACGCCATAGGAAAATCGCCCCGCGCACGCCCCATTCCAATTGCATAGCCGCCCACACGCCGAACACTCCATAGCCTAGTGTGATACCAAACACATAGCCGAGAACGACCCGAAACAACCACATAGTCAACATCGCCGTAATCGAGGTGAACCGAGAATCACCCGCAGCTCGCAGCGCTCCAGGCAGCAGAAAACTGATCGACCATAGAGGGATTTGGACGAGCATATTGACCAGCATAATCAGGTACAGATCGTCCATAATTTCCGCTGGCGGGTGGAACAGACCTACGAGAGGCTTGAAAAACGGGAGCAGAAGCAAGCCTGTTAGAACCAGCGAGCCCGACGATAGCCATAGAAACGACCTCGTAAATTTGCGGGCATCCTGTATACTGCCCCTCCCTATGCACTGCCCAACCACTGTGACCAAGGCTGTAGACAAAGCGATCGAGGGGATTTGCAAGAGCATAGCGAAAACCGAACTGATCGCATTCGTCGCAATCGCATACGTGCCTAAGCTAACGATGTAGATTTGGGTTAACATTTTACCACCGTTAAAAAACACCTGCTCCGCGGCGAACGGCAGCCCGATAAACATAATTTTCTTGAACATCGAGAAATTCCAGTCCAGCAAGTCCTTTAGTTGAATTCGCAGGTTGGCATCCAGACGGAGCAAATAGTACAGTGCGCAACCCGCAGCCAAATAGCGGGAAATATTCACAGCCACACTCAAGCCTAGAACCCCCATATCCATGAAATGAACGAATATGAAGTTCAGAAGTACGTATGTAAGGTTCATAATTAAGGACAACCCCAAGGTAACTCGGGTTTTCCCGATTCCCCTAAGTGCCCCGTTGACGGCTTCCTTGAAGGCAATTCCGAGGTAAGATAAACCGCTACCCACCAGATAAGTACCCGCATAGGTGAACACCTCTGGATCCGCCGCACCGAAGAGAACCTTCAGAATCGGATGATAAAATAGGAGTACAAACAGACTCAGGATTAGCCCCAACAAAGTCACGGTAGTTACCGAATTGGCTGCCGCCTTGGAAACCATTTTATCATTCCCGCTGCCCTTATATTGTGCTACCACCACTGTGCCCCCGGTCGCCAAAGCAACGAAAACGTTAACCAGCAAGAGATTGAGCGAATCAACCATACTCACTGCGCTAACTGCCGCCACGCCCGACGAACTGATCATAGCAGTGTTCACCAAACTTAGACCAACAAGGAAGGCTTGATCGATAAGAATTGGGAGAAACAACGATATCACCTGTCGGTAATCAATGGATTCCCCTGTAAAATATTTGTTCAACATTACATGGCCTCGAGCCTTAAAGCGAAGCGGAATCACATTTGGTCACTTCCCATTCGATAGCATCTGACGTCGCCGGATTCTATACCTTTTTGCGAAGATATCATCTTCATGCATTTATCCTACTTTATCATAGAATGTGATGCTGTTGTTGTTAACAAAACTTAAAAAAGCGCTTCTCTCCTCTGTTAAATTCTTAATGACGGAACCGTCACTCTAACACCAACCTATTTTCCCAAAAAATAGGCTATGACCCAACAGGAACAGACGATTAGTCCATCCATAAAATAAACGACTCACGTACACTGAACCATCACGGCTAGGAACAAATTGGAAACTGTTGATAAGGAGGTGTTTCGCTTGTTGTGTCGCAATACCCGCAAAAAAAAACGAAGGGTTCCATTAACAAGAAAGCATGTGTGTAAAAAATCTAATTCCGATGGCAGAAAAGATTGTAAAAAGAAGACAATTACGGTTTGCCCTTTGCCAAGAAAAAAGGGCCGCAAGAAAATGATTGTCATCTGCAAAAAAAATAAACGTGTTGCTTGTCCTTCACCAAAAATTAATGTAACTGCTCCGCAAGGCATACAAGGTCCTCAGGGACTTCTGGGGCTTCAAGGAGTACAAGGACCACTAGGCATACAAGGCCCTCCTGGCCTCCCAGGACCTTCCATCATCCCTGAAATTATCATTGTTCCAAGTGCCCAAAGATACTTTTATACGATTATTTCTGATACGCAATCCCTTGTAACTATTCCAGCTAATGAATTCACTAACGATGAAGGAAGATTCATATCCGCATTTATAGAGGTAGGTCAAAATAGCTATAGCAATCTTTACATCAATGGCATGTTGCAAGAAGGCAGCTTATACAGCTTAAATACAAACGCCTTGACTATTAGCGCCAACAATCAAACTATATTTTCTGGTACGCCGATTATTCTCGAAATTATTCAATTTTTTGCTCAAACATCCTCTTAAAATGTACGATCTAATCACATAGCTGCCCTTCCCTTTATTCTATCTCTGACATCTACTAATAGAGATTCGAAAAAGGAGGTGATATACATGCCAATTACAAAACCTTTTATGGCTGCCAGAAGATTCAATGCTACAGCAGGAGAAGGCACAGGCGTCGGTGTTGCGTATAATATTCTAGCTACAGCCACCACGAATGACGCAGGCACTGCTGCAACAGCATTTCCAACAGCTCCAGCGTATTATAATCTCTACATTAATGCACAATTACAAACAGCCGATACTTCGACCGTTACTACCACAGCAATTACCATTCCTGGTGGTGATACACTTGATCCAGCGACTCCAATTCTAATCGAATTTGTTGTAAACTAATTCTCTTTAGGAACATGATGCCGACAATTCTTGTTGTTTGGAATTGTCGGTATTGTCGTTTTCAGCGCCTGAAAACATACAAATACTTATGATGTGAAATCGTACTTGTCTGCTGCGCTATAAGGAATCAAACAAATCAAAAAAAGCCAAGCCTACATTCAGGCTTAGCTCTTTTGCATGTTTTGGAATTCGTAGTTCGTTCAATTTTGTTATAACCGCTTTGGCTACGCTAAGTGTGGACTGAGGATTTTGACCTGTGATTAAAATGCCGTCAACCTCAAAGTGGTCGCTCCAATCTGGCGCCGCAGCAAAGTTGGAACCTGCTTGACGAAGCTTGGACTCCAGCAGGAATGGCATATAGCGATCCAATCCAGCAGCTTTTTCTTCCGAATCTGTAAAGGCCGTTATGCGTTTGCCTTCCACTAAGAATTTGCCATCAGACAGCTTCGTATTGACTAAACTAGCCGGTCCATGGCAAACCTAGCCGCAATAACGAACTCAACACCCGTTATTTGATCAAAATAGGTCATTTCGAAAAACTAACGAATTCCCGAGGTGTTATTCCAAGCAAATGATCACTATTTCGTCTATAAACTACTCGATAGCGTCAATACAGTTTATTAAATTGCCAAAGTAGCCATTTTTGCGTCAATAAGCATCCTGCAGTTCGTTAGAATGATAGAGAGGTTAGGCGGCGGGGGAGCGCCGGAACGCCGGGGGGGCGGCCAGGTGGGTTCGCTTATCAGAGGGTCGGAAGCTCGGCAGCCCCTAGGCCGGCGGTACTCAACTCTGCCAGCTAACGCTGTTTTTCAGCGTTGCAGCTCCAACTTTCAAGGACTGCTATTCATAAAAAAACCACTTTTTGAGCAAATAGGAGCTGCTAAAGACTCTTATCTATACATATTCCATGGCGTGGTAAGGGCCTCCCTCTTTCATTACGGTCCACAACGGGTCCGTATCCTCTTTCATGGAAAGCATCATGTCATCATGCCATTCATTTAGCAAGTAGATCGCTTTCAGGCAGATCTCGCTTCTTTGTTCAGCAAGATTATACTGTTCGTAAGGATCATTAACCAAATCAAACAACATCTCTTTGGGAAATCCATGATGTCCGTCATGATAGGTACGGATGTACAGCCAGTTCTCAAATCTGACACTTCGCTGGCAAACATGCGCGCACTGGGATACGACCAGATACGGCCTGCCCGTATCTATGCCTTTTGTAATACTATCGGCATAACTTAAACCATCCCAAGACTCCGGCTTAGACGCATCAAGCAAGCTTGCCAGTGTAGGGGCGAGGTCCAGCTGATAGTGAAGCCCATCGTCTACGCTTCCTTGCAAACCACCTGGCCAGCGGATAATCATCGGAATTCGGCAGGTCCCTTGATCGGCTGTACCGTGTTCGGAATAAATGCCGAGTTCCCCCATGTTTTCTCCATGGTCAGCACTCACAATAATCGCCGTATCCTCGAGAACGCCAAGCCTTTCAAGCGTCTGAATCACTTGTCCGATATGCTCATCCATATAACGAATGGCAGCATCATAATTATCGATAATGACTCTCAAATCATTATGTTCCTTAATCATCTCACTGTGTCGCGGATGTCTATAGTAATGCGACTTAGCAAGCTTATTCATATCTTCAATACTGTGCTGCCCTTTTTTGAGCTTGTGCTGCTGGAAGACATCCTCCGTAATCCAAGCCGGCATCGGCTGATCCGCAAAGGGGTTACCGAAGTGATCCGGGGTTCTGTAAGGCGTATGCGGGTCCCAGAAATTCAGATGCAAGAACCAATCATCTGCCTTCGCGTTATCTTCTAACCATTTGAGCGCTACTGGCAAAATTTGTTCAGCAGATTCTCCGCCTCTGCCCCCAACATTCAACACTTCATTAAATCCCGCGTTAAAAGTCCATACGGAATGTCTTTCCGAGAATGTGCTGATCGATGCCGTCTTCATGCCAATCTTGCGCAATACGCCAGGAAGGCTTTCCGTGGCCAATCGGTCGCTGAAACCCCGCTCCATCCCTTCACGCCTCATATCCGCAGCTGTGCCCCCATGTCCAACTACGCCGGTGTGGATCCCGAATCTGCCTGACATTAATGCCGATCTGGATGGCATACATGGCGCGTCGGAGCAGTAATAGTTGTTGAATCGTACGCTCTCTTCTGCGATACGATCAATATTAGGAGATGTCGCACGGTGATAACCATAGCAGCCGAGATGATCAGGACGCAAGGAATCTAAATCCAAATATAGGATTCTCATAGATCATGTAACCTGCCTTTGATGTATTTTATAATTAGTAGTTGTAATTTGCAGCTGTAGTTTGTGCATCACCTGTCGTTAGCCCTTCACAGCCCCGGCAATCCCATCCACAAAGTAGCGCTGCAAGAATAGGAAAATAACAATAATCGGAAGTATCGCGATCGTACCGCCAGCAGCAATCCCCGTCCAATCCACCACATTCTCGCCCCGCAGGGCATATAAGCCAACGGCAAGTGGACGCAGATTAGGCGAACTGAGAGTTAAAATTAGCGGGATCATAAAAGAGTTCCAGGACCAGATGAACTGCATGATCGTCACACTGCCGACGATTGGCTTCGATAACGGCAGCATAATGGTAAAAAAGGTGCGGAAAAATCCACAGCCGTCCATAATGGAGGCTTCCTCCAGCTCCTTGGGAATCTGGCCGAAAAAAGTAGAAAAGAGCAAAATAAAGATGATATGCGCTCCCCCAGCTTCGGCTAAAATAACGCCTAACAAGTTGTTCATAAGTCCCAAATGTTTGATCAAATCATAAATCGGAATAATCGCAAATTCCATCGGTACAAACATACTGGCGACGAGAACCCCCAAGACCAGCTTCTTCCCTTTAAATACATATCTGCCAAGCACATATCCGCATGTTGCCGTAGCCAGAAGTACGATGAGGATGGTACTGACGGAAATAACCACACTATTGATAAAATATCGTTCAAAATTGGCTTCATTCCACGCTCTGACCAAATTCCCCATCTGGAAGCTATTAGGAATCAACCGCAGTCCATTGCTGAAAAATTCGCTCTGCGTCTTGAAGGAAGCGGAAACCATCCATAAGAACGGATAAATCCAAACGATGCAAAAGGCGGTCATGACGACGTGGAACAATGATAATCTGAGGATTTTCATCATTTGGCACGACCTTTCATTCGTTTATTCAGCACGGATTGGATAATCGCGAGCGCACTGATGGTTACTGCAAAGAAGAGTCCGGCAGCAGACGCATACCCAAGTTGCGGAAGTCCCATCTCACTGGAAAAGGCGTATCGATAAATGTAGGTGGACACCACATCCGTTGCGAAAAAAGGGCCTCCGTTGGTCATCGTTTTGATCAAATCGAACACTTTCAGGGAATTAACAACGTTTAGCAGTAAAATGACGGCTCCTATAGGCAGAAGCAAAGGAATGGTTATATGAACGAATAATTTCATTCCTCTTGCGCCATCCACTTCAGCCGCTTCATACAGATCCTTTGGTATCCCCTGAA
The DNA here is from genome assembly GCF_014640555.1 of Paenibacillus marchantiophytorum. Lineage (GTDB taxonomy): Bacteria > Bacillota > Bacilli > Paenibacillales > NBRC-103111 > Paenibacillus_E > Paenibacillus_E marchantiophytorum. Next base: position 37,539 of record NZ_BMHE01000038.1, read on the forward strand.
GTCCGGCAAGCCAATAAATCATATTAATGCCGAGATTTTTCCACACCGAAATGAGGACCACGGTAAACATCGACCATTTGGCATCTCCCAGCCAATTAATCGGTGTGCTAAGCAAACCTATTTTCATTAACGCATCATTGACAGCTCCATCGCTGCCCCATATGAAAACCATAATAATACCGACAATCGATGTCGTTGTAACAACGGGCAGGAAGATTAAGGTCCGGTATAGGCTGGCTCCTTTTAACCGGGGACGATTCAAAACAACAGCTAGTATTAATGGAATGATCAGATTAAGCGGCACGACACCGAACATGAATTTGAAACTATTTTTAAAAGCGTTCCAAAAGTAGGGGTCCTTCGCCACATTCGCGAAGTTATCAAGTCCGACATAGGTCGCATCGGATGTTAACCCCGACCAATCCAACGTGGCATAGTAGAAGCTGGCCGCAATCGGCCAGCCTTGAAACAGAACGAAAAGCAATAACGTTGGAACCAGGAATATCCAACACCACAATTCAATTTTGCACTTGGTTTTCACGATGTGTGAACTCCCCATTATTTGATCGATTTGTAATCTTGTTCGGAGTAATTTTTATCTGGACTCCAATTGGAGAATATGAAATCATTCTTGTCTACCTTGGCGCCGTCTGCCGTCGCCTTCGTGATAGCCGTATCCAACGCTTTATTAATGAGATCGGAGTATTGCTTTAGTGGAGCGGTTGGATCTTTGATCGCCCCGGATACGACGCCTTGCAGGATATCGCCTACACCAGGCTGAACATCCTTATAATTCCCATACACACTTGTAAGTTCAGGGTTTCTAATCTGCGGATTCGGAATTAAACGGGAAGATTTCTGAACAATGTCGTAGTATTGCTTAAACTGCGGAATTTCGGAGGAGCTCTCATTAACATCCTTTAAGATCGAGAACCGGTCTCCCGCTTTAACCAATACCGACTGATATTCCTTGCTGAAATATTCCTTTAAATAAAGCGCAGCCTCTTTCGGATGTTTCGATGTCTTCGACATTCCGATCCAAGCCCCAATGGTTGATTTAGGCAGATACCCCTTCTGTCCATCGTCCGGCACCGGAGGCATCATCACCCCGAAATCCAAGTTAGGATTATCCCGTTTCCATACACCAATGGACCATTCCCCTTGCAAAATGAAACCAGCCTGGCCTTCGCCAAACAAGGCGCGAGCTTCGGGAGCAGATATGCTCATCGTCTTCGGATGGAAGCTTCCGTCATCTTTCATGCCCTTGAACAAGTTCATCACATCTACAACGGCCTTGCTGTCATAGTTCGCGTCATGTGTGACCAAACTGATCGGCGATTGTTGGTTTAACCCACTGCCGCCCAGTGCGGACCAGTCCATAGCGGCCAGTTTCCACCGACCGATTTGTTTGCCCCCCTCGATAATGCCGTACGCCTTGCCTTTACCGGCTGCCGTAATTTTCTTTGCTGCCTCGCGGAATTCTGTGTAGGTTTTGGGCGGGCTATCTGGGTTTAGTCCCGCATCTCTAAACAATTGCTTATTGTAATAAACAAGCGTACTCGGCACACTGGAAAGCGCAGGTATGGAATACACCTTGCCATTTAACACCGTCGAACCTTCCACGAACACACCATCAATGAATCGGCTCTTAAAAGCATCATCGAGGTACGCATCTAGTGGCTGATACCATTCACCTTTAACTGCCATACTGAGCGACATATTGCCTGGAATAGGGAACAAATCCGGCGCGTCTCCCGATTTAATCGCTGTCGTGATCGTATTCTGGAATTGATCAACGCTCATTAGCGTGTATTCGATTTTGATATTCGGGTATTTCGCTTCAAAATCCTTGATAAATTTTTCGCGATAGGGCTTCTCGCTATCTGCCCAGTCCATCACTCGCAAGGTAACTTTCTCACCTGTTGGCGCTGTTTCGGCTTTATTTCCCGAAGTTCCCGGTGCTGCAGGAGTGCCCGTGCTAACTGTATTCGCAGGAGAGGCAGAGCAAGCCGTAATGATTTGTACAATTAGTGCAGATCCGATTAAAATAGCAGAATATTTCTTTTTTTGTACCATTGATATTTCCCCCTTTTTAAGATTACAAATATTCGCAGTTAACCTTGTTTAGTCAAACATTTCGCTAATTGTATGCGCTGTCAAGCCCTCCTCACCCTAATCTGTACTTCCTATGTTATCCTACAACCTATCCTCAGACCATGTAGGCACGATGCCAGTTTTTGTACTTTTGATACTTTTTCGAAAATTGCTAGGGGACATGCGAAAAGCTTTCTGAAAAACGCGATTGAAATGCGATGCGTCATAAAAGCCGCATTCCTGCGAAATTTGCTCGATGGTGTTTTCCTGGTCTTCCAGCATTCGTTTGGCTTGGATTAATCTCATTTTTTGCAGCATCTGCATCGGAGTCAGTTCATATACCTGCTTAAAAGCCCGACTAAAATAGACAGGATTCATATGGTAAATGTCAGCTAATTCCTCACGCGTAATATTCCGTTCCAACCCCTTCTCAATATAATGAAGCGCATAATTAAAGCGGGCAATTTCGAACGTATCTATGGATGCACGCTTTCCTCCTATTTTGGAGCTTTCCACAATCTCATGAAGCAGAAACAGCGCCAGAAAACCCGCCTGCACAGACCCCTGTTCATGATCTTTTTGCTGCCACATATCTTTGAGTTCGTCGAACTTCTTTTCATACAAAGCGGTGTCCCGAATGGTAATCACCTTATTAAACGGGAACAGCTGAAAGAAATCTTCTCCCTCTCTAACGTGCAATTCAATACTAAACAGAAAGTGAATGCCTTCCTTTTGCGAAATCACATTAAAAGGCGTATCAGGACGATGAATCATCACGTCACCGGTTTTGGCAATATACTCCTTGCCGTCGTCTGTCGTGATGACCTCCCCTTCTTTGATATAGGATACCGTTAGATAAGGCTGGGTGAAATCAAACATGAACCGGGAGTAATATTGTATTTTTTTCACATCGAATAACGTTATGGCAAATAGATCCTTCACCTGTGTCAACAAAATAGATTCACTCCTGTCTCTTTTTCAGTGATTATATCAGTAATTAATTATTTGCAATACTGCACTGAGAAAAACCTAGCCTGCAGTTAGGTCTTCAAATCCATGCACCTTCGCAAGCCTCCTTACGAACTCAATAACCTCTATTCGGCCAAAATCGCTCAATTTGAAAATCTAATGAATGCCAGATGCTCTATTTCAAGCAAATGATCACCATTCGGCCAATAAAGTACCGGGTAGCGCCAATCCAGTTCATTAAATTTCTAAAGCAGCTATTTTCCGGTCTATAAGCATCCTACAGTTCATTAGGTGCCACTCAAAACCGAAAACCTCCGTAGCAAAGCAATCTGCGGTAGAGGCTAGTAAGTAAGAGGTAAGCTTCGCTCACCCCAAACCCAATTAGAGAACTCTAGTTCGCTATTTTGGCCAATAGCAGGAATACGAGGGTCATAGCGGAACTACAGGGTCTTATTCCCACAAAAAGAGCTGAATTTCCCAGGAAACAGCAAAATAACGTCCTGTAGTTCCCTCACCTTCGCAATAATGCCACTTTTTGCTATAATAGCGGACTGTAGTTCCCTCCCTCTGCGCGAGGCAGTTAGAGTATCTCTGCGTTCACCCAAAAACATATAAATTCAGGTTTATATGCAAAAAAACAATCATCCCCGATTAAATATCGAGAAATGATCGTCATTTTGGACATATGTGAACTTAATTTAATGGCAAATATCATAATGACCCTGTGAAAGAGCTAAGGTGCATGTTACAGAATTTGGGGATAGAAATAGAATTAAACTTCACATAAAGGCGCTTCCGTAAGCGTATCCGCAGAGGTTGAGAGACGCAGCGTCTTGCACTCAAAGCCGTTCAGCTGAATCTCTTGGCGAATTCCCAGCGAAGGGATGCTTAGTACCGTTGATCTGCCAAACCCGGTGGGCTCGAACAGGCGAATGATATAATTCTCGCCTCTCTCCTCCTTCTTGAAGGCGCTCAGTTGAACCACTGCATCCTCCAGTACTAGAAAAGACTCCAGCCGCTCGCCTTCTCCGGAAGGAAAGAAAGATAAAGCATAAGGCCGCTCATTGTGAACCAGCGCCTCACGATCCTGACGATTCCTGCGGTCAGCAAGCTCTCCCGCATTCAACCAGAAGGTATAGCAGCGTTCACCTTGATCCATCCGCGGCAAGAATCGATCCTGTACCATGATTGGTCGGTCGTTAATCGGATGAGCGCAATAGCCTGCGCTCCGCAGAAGCGAAAGCCGAACCTCTCCGGAAACAAAATCACTGCCATAAATTCCGTTATTTATGCAGGTTAGACCCAGATTCTGCTCAGGAGCTTCTACAGCTACCCACTTTTGTGCAACGGCCTCATGCCCGTGGTTCAGTGAACTGACCCCGAAGGCTGTTTGCCCAACAAATCGCCCTTCGGACAGCTGAGTTGGCAGGGACAGCTTGAGCATTTTATCCTTCTCATTCCAATACACCCGCAGTTGTACCTCCAGCTCCGTGCCCGTCTTAGGCAGCTTGTACAACTGGCATAGATAGGAGTTGTTGTACGTGAATACCGCTTCTATTACCGTACGCACATCTCCGTCTTCAATGACTCGCACGGCAGGAAGCGCGCCTTTCACCCCGGAGAAGAGCCCGCTTTCCTCCTCATTCATTAGCTTGAACATCCCCTCAACCTGTGTGAAGGACGCTTTATCCATCCGCCAGGGATCTTCATTATCCTCCATCACGAGGGGAGCGAAGGCATTCGGCCGGAGGAAAGGGACTCCTCGAACAACATACTCATCGATGAACCCCGTTCGCGTATTGACGACAACAAGCAGTTCCTCCGTCTCGAACCGATAGCAGCCATTCTGCTCCGCCAACTGAGGAATCGGCTTGTGCGTCAACATCTCAATCCGGCAATCAAAGCGATTCATGGATGAGGGAGCAAGCTCTGCCTCAAAGACAACTCTTTTGCGCCAATCCAGATTCAGATTGCTGCCTTCTTTTTCTGGCTGACACGGGATAGGTTGCCCCTCTTGATAGACAACAGGCAGAGAGAACGCCTCCTGCCAGTTCTGGTCCTCGAGCATGAATTCACACTCAAACACACCTTTGACTGCAAAGGGATGAGGATTGTAGATAAGAATCGGATATTCTTGAAGATTTGCTTTCGGTTGCCCCGTGGCGAGAGCAAAAAAGGATCTCGCTTTAAGACGAGCAACGATCTCCAGACCATGCTCCATTAACCGCAGAGAAGCTTCCTCCGCTGGCTGCACAGAGGAGCCCGGCAGAATATCGTGGAACTGGGCCGTCAATAGATCACTTAAGGCATCATGCAGTTCATTCGAGGGATAGGTCAAGAGACCCTGCATCGCAGCGGTGGAAAGCATCTTTTCAGTCATATACAGTTCATTCTCTAATTGACGATGCTTTTGCTTGATGCGAATCATCGAGGTGTAGCAGCCTACAAAGCGGGGATTCAAATCCCCTTCATATGAGGGCAGGTCCTGGCCAGCCACATCCCGGAAGTAGTTTTCAGGTGTTGAGTGAATAATTTCGAATTCTATTTCCCGCTTCATTAATTGGTCAATCTGCGCAAGATCAATTCGAGATGGCCCGCCGCCATGGTTCCCGACTCCCCACAGAACAAGCCCCTCGTTTTTGTCCCGGTTATCGGCCAGCCAGCCCTCGATTTTCTCCCTGGCCTTACCCATCAGCGTATTATAGCCCCCCCGTATTTTGTGGGCCGTGACACTCGAATTATTGAAGCCTTTCCAGACAAAATCACCCGCGGGCAATCCCTCCATTTCATCGGGGCGCATGAAGATGTAAGAATCATATCCAGCAAGCTGCAGAATCTGGACAAGCCCCTGTGTATGACCAAAAGAATCGAAATTAATCGCTGTGCTCGGCTCCGCATCGAATTTCTCTCGGAAATAAGCCTTGCCCAGCAAAATTTGGCGAACAAAAGATTCACCTGAAAGCATATTGCAATCCGGCTGCAGATACCAACCGCCCATGATCTGCCATTTCCCCGCTTGAACCAGACGCTGGATGCGTTTGAATAGTTGGGGCTCATATTCTTCAATCCATTTATAGAGAATGACTTCGTTGTGATTGAACACATAACCCGCCGTCTCCTCGCAGAATTCTGCCGCTGCACGGAAAGTGGATACGGCAGCTGCCGCGCCCTCCTCCCACTCCCACTGCCAAACAGGGTCTAAATGGGCATTGCTGATCAAATGAAGCTTCTTCATTCTTGCAACCTCCTTATGAACGAATGGAAATCTCTCGTATTTATTGTGAGGCTGCCAAGTTCCGCTGTACATTTCCAATTAACACGAATATTTGTCTAATTATGATATGATTGAACTAATAGTCTGAAAGCGAGGGCACGATGCATGGATCTTGAACAACTAAAAAGCCTTTTACCACCCGTCTTTAATCAGATCTGTCAGGAAATTAGAATTAATGATGCGGTCATCGAATGGGTCGATATCATTTTCGAGCAAATCGGCACAGCCAGCAAGTGTCCTCCCCATGCCCATACGTGGTTTGAGTTCAACTATATTTTATCCGGACAAATGGTGACCCATTTCGGCGATGAGCTTGTCCAAGTGGGGGAAGGCGGCTTCTTCCTTATTCCTCCTGGCACGATTCATTCCCATTCCTACACCCGCGGAAATCCTCATGAGGAAATTTGTTTAAGATGGCGTATTCGTCCTGCAAGCACGGAGAAAGCCGATGTACAGGGGGAGTCCTTTTTCACGCGCCTGCAGCGACTTCAAGAATGGAATTCCGGCTCTTATCGGGATAATGGCAATCTGCATGGCTTGCTGGAGCAATTCTTTCAAGAAGCTCTGACGGGCCAGTCCGAGCTGGCGCTTCAGCTTCTGCTCATTCATCTTCTGGAATATCTCAGCCTGCTGCAGATGACCATGCAGGGACAAGTAACCTCCTCTACTGCGGTCAAGGACCCTTTGGTGCGGAAAGTAGAGGTCTATTTAGAGGATTTTCAAAGCAGTCGTCTGAGCGTAGGCGAGCTGGCTGCTTCCCTGCACATGAGCTACGGTCACTTGTCTCGCCAGTATAAGAAGCTTACTGGGCAGACGATCATCCATCGCATGAACCAAATTCGTTTGGAGAAAGCCAAAGAATTGATGAAGCTGCCAGGTCTGCGCATAGCAGAAATAGCTGAGCAAGCTGGCTTTGCTGATCTGTGCTACTTCAGCAGAGCTTTTAAAAAGCACTATGGAGCGAGCCCTCAAAACTATCGGCGGCAAACGGCTGCCAATGAAAGCACTTAAAGAACATTTGAATAATTACTTATATATACTTAAATAATACTTTAAAATACTTAAATTATATGATAAACTTACTTACAAGAGGTGAATTCGATGTATCAAGAAGAACGGTTGCTGAAAATACTCGATTATATTAATAAACACCACGCGATGAGTGTGATGGATATCTGCTCTCTTCTAGATGTATCCAGGGATACTGCCCGAAGAGATATTGTTAAATTAGTACAAGAAGGAGTCGTAATTCGTACACACGGAGGCGTCGCTCTGCCACAATTGCAGAAGGAAATCGCCACCTATCAAGAACGTTTAATCGACGAAACAGACAGCAAAAGAAAAATTGGGCTGATCGCAGCCAAACTGATTCAAGATCGAGAGACCGTCATTTTTGACGTATCAACCACGGTACAGTCTGTTGCGGAGCAAATTTCCGCCAAACATATTACGGCGATCACACACTCCATCGATATTGTAGGGATTCTGTCAGGTCGGGAAGATCTGCAAGTTTATGTGCTCGGCGGCTATTTACACGCCAAAAACCGCTTATTATATGGTCCCTCCGTCATTGATAAACTAAGAGAACTAAGAGCTGATAAGGCATTTATCGGGGCTACAGCTATACGAGCCGATGGTCTTTATTTTCCTTACGAAGATGATGTTTCTGTTAAAAAAGAGATGGCCCGCCGATCTGATCAGCTCATTGCTGTGGCCGATTTCACGAAGTTTGCCAGCAAGTCGGTTTATCGTTTAGATTTCGACTTTGTAGATATTCTAATAACCGACCAAGAGGTCCCCATCGAAATAAGAGAGGTACTTCATCATAAAAATATCACAATTATTCAGTGTGAGGAGAAAGACAATTACGAGGAGGACAACAGCGATGAGTCTTAAAATTGTGCACAATGTAAACCTGATTCAACAAGATGCCCCCGCTCTACCTGCGACACTTTGGATACGAAACGGAAGGATTGAGAACATAGAAAGTGGTCTCTCTTCTCTACCCGAGGGCGACTATGAATATATAGATGGTCAAGGACATCAATTAATACCAGGCATGATCGATGTTCATATTCACGGTGCCAACGGATTCGACATGATGGATGGCAGTGAAACGAGTATTCAGGAGGTTTCCCGAGCTTGTGCCGATACTGGGTGTACTTCCTTCTTGGTCACCTCTGTCAGCTCGACAATCGAAGAATTACTAGCCATGATTCGTAGCGTGAAACGTGTCATCGGGCATGAAGTCGGGGCCAAAATTGCCGGGCTTCATCTAGAGGGACCTTACCTGAATCCTAAGCGGAAAGGTATGCAAAATGAACGGTTTCTACGACATCCGAATCTGGCTGAAATGAAAGACATTTTTAACGAAGCCGATGGACTGATTAAGATGGTTACCATCGCCCCCGAATTGCCTGGCGGTATGGAACTCATCTCCTTTTTGAAGGAAATGGGCGTAGTTATCGCCATCGCGCATTCCGATGCCTCATACGAGGAAGCCAAGCAAGCCTTTGCAGCAGGAGCTAGTCATGTTACCCATTGTTTCAATGGCATGCGTCCGATCCATCATCGGGATCCCGGACTTGTGGTAGCCGCTTTTGAAGAAGAACATGTCAGCCTTCAAGCCATTGTAGATGGCATTCATTTGCATCCTGCGATCGTTCGAATGATGCATCGACTGAAAGGACCCGATGGCATGGTACTTATCACAGATGCTTTGCAAGCCATGGGACTAGGTGACGGAAATTATGTGTTCGGCGGCCATCATGTTACGGTTACCGAAGGTGTAGCACGCCTAGCGGATGGAACTTTAGCCTCCAGTACAGTTACGATGAACGAGGCACTGCGGCTAACCGTTGAAACCGGAATTTCCCTCATAGATGCGGTTAAAATGGCCTCAACAACACCTGCGCGCATACTCGGTCTTGATACGGTAGGCAGGATCTCCACAGGTTTTGATGCGGATCTCGTTTTGTTAGATGAGCAATGCCAGGTACAGTGGACAATGATTAAGGGGGATATTGTCTATTTGAAAGAGATTAAATATTAGAAAATAGTCGGTACCATTCCCCCATCCATACGAATTGGAGAACCTTTAAATGCAGATGCATAAGGACTACAAACAAATGCGGCTAGTCTGCCTATTTCGACAGGCTTGATAAATCGCTGTATTTCCGATTGAGGTAAGTTTGTAGTCATAAAATCTTTCTCTTTTTCAGAAAAAGTCATATCTCCATTCGGGTATATGCTCTCAATTATTTGATGCACATTTTCAGAGAGTGTTGGTCCTGGCATGATCGTATTGACTGTAACTTCTGTTCCTATTGTTAATTTAGATAAACTCTTGGACAAGGATAACAGCATTGATTTTGTCATACAATATTGAGGCATTTGTCCAGAAGGCATAACGGCTTCTTCACTCGCGATAAAAATAATGCGGCCATACTCATTTTTCAACATTTTAGGCAAATAAAATTTAGATAATCCGTTGGCAGCAAGAACATTCGTACGGAAGTATTTTTCCCATACTTCATCGTCAATATCCTCGTATTGCATAATTTCATAAATGCCCATATTGTTTACTAAAATATCGATATCGGGGTATTTTTCAAATAGAGCTTCTCTTTGCCCCCTCTCCACAAGATCGGCTGTCGCATTTTGAGGAGAGGTAGCCGGGAAATCCGACTTAATTTCAGTAACAACTCGTTCTACCTCTTCATAATTTCTTCCATTTATTAGTACATGAACACCTTCTTTGGCAAGTTCAATGGCAATTGCTTTCCCTATACCTTTCGTTGATCCTGTTACTAAGGCTGTTTTATTGTTTAATCCCATATCCATCCTACTTGTCTCCTTCTCATTGTCTTCCGGATAGAGATTATATTACCTTGTCTGGATAGTTCAGTAACTAGCCTATTGCGCCAAAGTTCTTGTTCAACACGCCAAATATTTAGACGTTTGCACCTATATGTTCCGCACGCCAATTTGAAGGCGTATCACCTTCCCACAGACGGAATGCGCGGTAGAACGAGTTCTGGTCTTCATAGCCGATCAAGAAAGCCACTTCTTTAATATCCAGCGAGGGGTCTGCCAGATACTTTCGAGCCTGCTCATGTCTAGCTTGTGTCAACAGACGCTTGAAGCTCGTGTTTTCGTCAGTTAGCCGACGCTGCAAAGTACGATCGCTCATATTGAGCTCCTTCGCGACAGTCTGAATGTCGGTGCGCCCTCCTGTGAGGCTGCGTTTCATAATCCATTTGACCATCTCGGTAATGGAGCGGTTGCTCCTCTGTTCCTCCACCGATCGGTCCATAGCGGGAGTCAGAATCTCCAGCAATTCTTCGTTATAAGAGACAAAGGGCCTGTCCAGATCTCTGCGATGCAGCGTCAATCGGTTGCCTGTTGCACCAGTCCGGATACGGCAGCCGAAGTAAGCTTCAAGAACCTGCACATCGCCCATTGCATGCGAAAACTCGACGAACTGCGCCGTCAAAGGTTGACCTGTGCCCCGCCGCCCAAGCTCCAGAAGAAATACCAGCGTGATACCGACCAGCAACGGTGGAACCGGCTGCTCGTTATCCAGCCATTCCAGAACGATCGTACAATGGTCGCCCTCCTCGGTGATACGCAAGCTTTCAGGCGGGCACAATTGTTTGTACCTAGCCATTCGGTTGAGAGCGTCACGGTAGTCACGAGCGTGGTAAGCCGCTAAGACGGCCGGCGGGTACTTCGCTGTTTCGAAGACGGTCGCCAGCTTGATGATTCCATTGGCTGTGTCACCGATGAGATCGGAATAAGCCTGCCAGATTGCGAAATATTGCGAGCTAGTGACCGTTGATTCCGTAATAATGGTGAGCGGCAGTCGTGCTTTGCTAGCTACGTCATGGGCGGCAATCCCTAATTGACGTAATCCTGCCCAGAACCCTGGCGGCATTTTTATACGGTCAGAGGTATGCGACTTCATGCATTTGGGCCTCCTTTGGCTGCTTGCATATTTTTGCTTGGACGAAACAAACGATGTGACAACCGGCTTCGCCGCCCTGAGAAATGAGCCTTGTCAAAGCGACAAATCCAGGGAGGGAACTACAGGACGCTATTCAGGCAAATAGCAGGGGTACGAGGGCTATAGCGGAACTACAGGGTCTTATTTCCTCGAAAAACGCTGAATTTCTCTACAAACAGTACAAACAGCAAAATAGCGCACTGTAGTTCCCTCAGCCTCGCTATATTGGCACTTTTTGCTATAATAGCGCACTGTAGTTCCTTCCCGCGTGAGACTCCTGAGGGAACTCCTCTTATTATGCTGTCTATTATCGCATGCCGCAACATTAGCAAAGTTTTGCGTAAAAGGCCCCTAACCGACTATGAAGTAGAAAAAGACTGCGGGGAAAAATCCCAGCAGTCTCCAGACACCTTATACCAGCTTAACCCGCTCCAATATTCTAAATAGAATTTGCATCCAGAAGGCGCGAAATCTGCTGGAAAGGATTCCATTGATAAAGATAATCATCGTCATAGTTATTGTCAAATAATATTAAACTCCTGCCGCTTCCCCTTAGGTGAAATTTTGCGCCCCTTCCCATGCGGAATGCACATCGGCGTACCAAATAATAGATCTGCGTCAATTTCGCACTCCATCCTATACACCTCGCGAATCAAAACTTTGGTCACGATATCTTCCTGCATTCCTTGGGAATGCATCGTAGGACGTACCTTATTCCCGCCGCGAGATATTCCAGCTGGCGTGTTCACAGCGGTAATAGGAGCGACATCAGATCGCAATGCTTACTCCTAATGCATTCTGTCGCGGCTTCAAGCGCGCAACAGGTATTTCCTTTACTGATTATTTAAATCGAGTAAGAATTAAGTATGCCAAAGACCGGCTGACACCCTCCTGTTCCATCAAAGAAGTAGCCAGCACCGTCGGTTACAGCAGTGAATATTAATTCAGTCGCTTATTAAGAGGCTGTTGGCTACTCGCCTACCTTGTATATTAAAAGAGAACGCCTCAAAATCGCTTATAGCTTGCGATTAACGTCAGCCTTGGAATAGAATATTGCGGAGCTTGTTGGACGTGAAAAAGAAGCCTCGCAATCGTTCCATCATCTGGATGAAAGAACGTCAGAGGCTCGCTATTCGTTGAACAAATTGATTGGGAATGATCGTGTAACCGTCATGCAGATTGTTCCGCATGCGCTTCGTATTCAGGGAGCTGTCAACCATCCGTTGAATGAGTTGCTGTATGCCGAGCTTAGCATGAAGCCAGGCAATGCCGTATCTCCTACGAAAATGCGCGATGAAATGCTGGTCGAAGAATTCCCAAGTCTGGAAACCGAGCATCTATTTATTATCAAACATATTAATCATCCAGAATCGGATCACTTGTGCCCTTCTATTCAGAGTTTTCATTTTACTCAGTCGCTTCACGAAGCTGGCTATTTTTATGCTGAACCGATCTCATTAAATCGACATTCACATCCCTATCCTCCGCCATGCTGATGAGTGCGTGAACATCTTTGGGCAGGCATTTGCCCCCATAACCACGATTATCTTCATAGACAAATGTATGACTTCTCCCAATTCTAGGATCTTCGAGCCAAACTTCCCGCAGTTCATTGTAATCAATGCCGTGAGCGCCAGCAATATCATAGAACTCATTGCAAAACGATACCTTCAGCGCGAGGAAGCAATTCTCCATGTATTTCGCCATTTCCGCTGTACGGGCATCCGTCAAGCGAATCCTCACCTCAGCGTTATACACCTGTTGGTAGGCACGAATCACAAGACTAGCATCCGCAGAAGCTCCTCCCAAAGTAAGCCACGTCCGATGGCGGAGGTCCGAAAAGTGGTGATCCACCGTTTCCCCGTAGTACTCCGGTTGAAACACGATTCGCTTGCCTGTTCGTTCCTTCATAGCATCCGTGAAGCCAACGGGAATGGTCGAACGAATGACAATTACTTTGGCCGTCAGCCACACAATGACTTCTTCCACAATAGACGTATCGCATTTCCCATTAGGAAGCGAGGGTGTCGGAGCACAGACGAAAACCATATCGCATGCGTTCACCTCATCTTGACTGCCTTTCTGCAGAGGTGCATCATAAATCGCAGCCTTGGGAAATAAGGCATGAATCGCCTTGCCTACATGGCCATATCCAATAATTCCAATCTTTATCATGATTCTCGCTCCTCAAGTTGATCGCCTGAATCTTACTTACATTTATTAAGCTGCCGCTTTATCTTCCTGAATCTGGGCCTGTTCATGACGCTTCCTCTGAACAGCAAGAAGGATAAAAACGAAGAAGTAGTATCCCCAATACCCAACGAATTCTTCAAGCGAAGGGTTCTGCGTGTAACCAAGGAAAGCTTTAAAGAAAATGCCAACTTGGCCGTTTATTAGCGGCTCTTTCCCATAATCGCGGAGATACTGCACACCATCGATGGGGTGCTCCGGCATAAAGGCTGTGATATTGTAGATTTCACCGATTTGATGACCTGCTGTACGATATAAACTCCCCATAATGCCCAAATCCTGCATGATCCCAATGGCCTGAACGAATAACCCTGCAGAAATCATCATCAGAAAAACAGCCGTTATACGGAAAAATGTACCAAGACGAATTTTCTTCGTACCTTTGAAAAAAAGCAGTCCAACCACAACGGCTAGCACAAGTCCGAATAAGGCCCCCCAGCTTTCGAGCGCTTTTTGAATGTCGCCTCCCGTAATGGCCGCGAAGAAGAATACGGTCTCCACCCCTTCACGTACAACGACCAGAAAGGAATGGACAACCATATTAATGGCGCCGCCAATCGTCAGAATATGAGCAACTTTACTCTGAACCTTCCCTTGCAGCTCACTGCTTTGCTTACCCATGAACATAATCATGTGCGTTAATAAGCCTGAAGAGACAAGCATGATACCAATTTTCAAGTAATTCTGACTGCCCATACTGGCAAATCCGGTTAGTAACACCTGGAAAGCAAGAGCTAAGCCGTAACTAACGATTAAAGCTAAGAAGACACCCACCCATACCCATTTATGCCAGCGGATCATCTCAATACGCGTTAAATAGGTAAGGATAACACCAACGATGAGAATGGCTTCAAGCGCTTCGCGGAACGTAATGAGAAATGCCTGTAAATCCATGGTCTGCCTCCTGTTCTCTACCTTACACCTGCACACTGAAAGACACTTGCGCTATACAGCACAAGTGTCTTCATTATGAACGCAATGATTAACGAAGGATAATGATGTCACCTTTTTGGTAGAATACGCCATATCCGAACAATTCAGCAACTGCACGCAAGGGAATAAACGAACTACCGTTCTCAAGAACAACGGGTTGATCCAATTTAAGCTTCTCATTTACTTTGCCATTCTCAACAACTTGATCGGAACCTGCTGTAATTTCGGTTTTCTTGCCATCTTTGGTGATGACAACTGTTCTTGTAGCTTCAACCCAATCAACTTGAGCATTAATTGCTTGCGCAATAAGGCGAACCGGAACTAGCGTACGACCGCTTTCCTGATTGATGAATGGCGCATTCTCAGCTGTGAAAGCAGCGCCATTGACTTTATATCCTTTGTCGCCAACTTTTAGACTGGAACCATCTTTGTCAACGAGGAACTTTAAGATTTCAAATCCTGCTTCTTTCGTAGCAGCAACATCTGATTTATTAACAGCTTCTGTGAGTTTCGTTGCCGCAACACTTGCAGCTGCATATTTCTCTTTGCCCAAGAAAACTTCTTGGCTTGCTAGGAACATCGTGCCTTCAGCCACATAACCGCGAGCGCCTTGCAGGTCGCCAGCTTCTTGTTTAACGAACACTTGGTTAATGTACTCGGATACTTTACCAATCATCGTGCGTTGAAGCGCGTCACCGATTTCGTCTTTTTTGATTTTGCTGGCATCGCCTGAAGCGAAGGCATTTTTCACGAAATCTGCGTCAGCTGGGCTGCCACCTTTGAGGTATGTGTACACAGGCATGAAGAGGAAGTAGCCTTCTGTGATCGCAGCTGCTTGGTCAGCAGGCGCTTTGGTTGCGATGCTTTCTCCGTATGTATATGTTGCAAGCGCATAGTTCTTAATTAGCGTTTTGTCTAAAATTTGACGGTGGAAGTTGAAGTCATTCACATTGTTGTCTTTAATATCTTTTTGGATCAGTTCAATGGAAGTTTTCAACAATGCTTCCATGTTCAAGCTATATTTGGCATCGCGTTTCACAACGTTCGGTTGCAGTGCACCTTCATAGATTTGAACGACTTTATCAAAAGCAGCAGTTGCTCCTGCAACGTCCCCTTTGGTCATAGCAGGGCGAACTTGGTTGCTCATCAAATCACGAAGCGCGAAGAAGAAATACCATTGTAACCCTTTATCGATCGCTTGTTTCGCTTGAGCAACTTGCAAATCACCTTTAATTGCAGCATCCAGAACAAGCAAGATGTTAGTGTCAATTTTAGGATCATCGGCTTTGATGTTCACATCAAGACGTTTGACATCCGTTTGGAATTTATCTACATATAATTTCTTAACATCTGCAAGAACTGTTTTATCTGTGAAAAGCGCTTTAATTTCCTCAAAAGATTTCAATTTCGCTGTGATCGATTGATCTTCTTTAATTTGGAATTTGCTTTCTGCAAAAGCCACGGATGAAACGGTAACAACACTGGATAAAGCGATGGAAGCACTCAAGACGACAGCTAAAAATTTACGCATTGTAAGTTTTCCCCTATTCATTTTTTTTTGGTTGACCTAACGGTTACATCCACTTTCTTTTGCGAGCGAACCAGACCCCTCCACCTAGCAAAATGATCACTCCACCAATGACAGCAACGCTGACCAATGGATTCGTTCTGTCTGTGCGCTGCATAGGTGCATGTGCGGAAGCTTCTTTCACAGGTTCAGCCTGTTTCACTGCTGTGCTAGCTGTATCAGTTGGTTTGGCAGTCGCTGCTGCTGTTGCTGCAGGCGTAGGCGAAGCGGCTTCGGCTGTCGGTGTTGGACTTGCCGATGCAGACGGCTCGGGTGACTGCGTCTCCACAGCTGCTGCCACATCCGGCGCTTTCGTTTCAGTCGGCTTAGCCTCTTTCTCCACAGCAGGTTGTTCTTGCTTGGGAGTAGACTCCGACTTCACTGCCGGCTCCGTCTTAGGCGTCTCTACTTGCGCAGCCGCAGGCGTTGGGACGCTTGTAGCGGCTGGTGAAGTAAACGCTTTATACGGAAATAAAGGCTTCACCTTGCCATAAATCAAATCAACCTTTTCCTTAAATACATCTGGTTGTACGGGCTTCTTTCCTACTCCGAACAATCCTGGATTACCCAGTGCCTCGAGCGCAGCGTCGAATGCCTTGTTAATCTCCTCTTTACCAGAACCCACATAAGGCTCCAAGGCATCATAGGTCGCCTTAGCTTTGGCCAGCAATAGCTTAGCTCCAGCGTAATCATCAATTCCTTGGCCTGCATACGTGAATCGACGCTCCAAGTTCATGACAAGCACAGCTTTGAAGTTAGCAATCACTAATTTATTATCTTTGGCCTGGAAATTAGCATCTAGCGTTGTTCCGACTTTTTCACCAAAATGCGCTACGAGCTCAGCTCTCCTCTCCTTGTAAGCACCCTCAGCGGCCCCCCAATCATTCGCTCCGTTACCAATACTGGTTTGTACCAGTTTATAAGTTTCAGCGACATCTTCGGTATTGGCATCACCATAAGAGTAGGCCAGCGCGGAAGTCGGCAGGATTAAGAATGCCGCTAGAACCAAAGTCAATCCGGCTAGTAGCCAGTGTTTCATATCTTCACCCCTGCTATGAAATTGATTCTCAAGACATTGATAATGATAATCATTGTCCAAATAGATGTCAACCATTATTTCACAATGTTTTTTTTCTCGCTTAGCGAACCCATTCGTACAAAATGATGTTCCCATAAACGGGATCAAAAATCGCATCCGAGCTAAACTCAGCAATCCGCTTCAGATGCTTCTCCACCGATTTCCCTTGCTGCTCAAAGCCTTGGACGACATGATCCGTTAGGAAAACCCGACGTTCCGAATCAGCACCCGCCAAAGATTGAAAATACCCAAATGTATAGATGCGTTCATGATCATATTCAGCCTGCAAGTACTGAAGAACTCTTGTTTCTTCCCACGTAAACAGGATCAAAGGTTCCTGCAAATGACTTAGATATTCATTCAGCTGATAGACTGCCGGCTCATCTGCAGATTGCCTTTTCAACAACTGAGTGCCGTAGATTACTTGAATAGCTATCAAAACAATGAGGGAAGCGTGCAACATCTTAGGCGCAATTCTCCATAGACGCTTCTTAGAATTGGATGCCTTCACAGCCTCTGCCGTTCGAATCATATAAACAAATAAGAGAAGTAAGATTGGAACAATGACGGGAACAATATGTCGTGGTTTCTCAATATTTTGACCAATCAGCGCCCATAGGGTGTATACAAGAGCACAGATTATCAACCAGAATACATAATATTTATTCTCTTTCTCTAGCTTCTTGGGAAATGTGACGAATCGCCGCACGACCAAGGTCATTGCAACCATAACCGCGAGACACGAGCCAATGAGAAAGGAACCGCCAAATAAGGCTGAACCAAGTAAATTATGCCCTATGAGTTGAAAGAATCGTTCTCCCATCGGCATAGGTGATGAGATCACACCACCGCCCCACTCGGAGAAATGTCCTTCTACGAAAGCTAGGGATAGCTTCCAGAAGCCAGCTAAGTTCCCTTCGGAGAGCACCAAGCCAGCTACCCAAATCAACTGAAACAGCAGGGCAGTTAGCGCAGATCCTCCTAATCGGAGCCATCTTCTCCAACCTTTTGCCCCCTGCCGCCAAAGTGAGTACCAGAGCGGAACTAGCGCCAGCCCGTATGGAAAGAAGGATAGGCGAGTGCCCATTAGCAAGCTGAACATGAGCAGCGCCAATCCGTGGCGAAGCGTGGAACCCGGGCGATCCAACGCAAAGCGGATACTCCAAAGAAACCACCACAGTAAGGCCATGCCTGCACATTCCGACATGGGACGCGAGGACATCAGCCAAATGTAGGGGCTGCTTAATACGAGCGCAGGCAGTAAAAGATTCTTGATGCCGCCGCCAGTCAGTCTATGTGATAGTAAAAACATAGGGATTGCCGAGCATATAGCCATAAAGGTATTGAAAACGGATAATGCTAGAACCGAATCATCCAACCATTGGTTAATAAACCAACTACCCAGAATAAAGTAGGGGTATCCAGGAAAATGCGGCTGCATGGCGAGTAAATCATAGCGATGCAGAGCCAGCGTAAAGTCTACCTCGTCCCATGTGCGCACGAAGGGGCTGGCATATAGCAGACTAAGACAGGTCACACCCGCCATAACCGCAGCTGCGAAAAGAACCGATACAAGCGTGCTCCGCGTCATATGCTTGTTTCATCTCGATGCATCTGGAGCGTCACTTTGCGCTTTTTTGAGACGGGGCGTCTCATTTCTCGGTAGATCGCCGGAAGCACGGAAGACACATACTGTCTGAACTTAATGAAGGACTGGCCTTTGGTCCGAACTTGGTACGATATTGGAATCTCCTCTAACCGGTAGCCCTGCCGAACCAGATTAATCGTGAGCACTTGGGCGTAGTTATAGTCATGGATAATGACGGCATTCTCCATCGCATCGCGTGAGAACCCGCGCATCCCCGATTGGCCGTCGTAAATCCATCTGCGCAGCAAAGCAGCTTGCAGCAATGTAAAGGTATAATTACCTAAGCGGCGATGCAGCTTCATCCCTTGAATGTGTCCTTTGAAGCGTGAGCCAAAGGTATAGTCTGCGCGCCCGATGATAATGGGCGCAAGGACATCCGGGATTTGCTCTGGCGGATATTCATTATCCGCATCGATCATGATGCCAATATCGCCGCCGAGCAGGCAGCATTGCTTCAGCCCCTCGCGAACGGCTGCGCCGAGTCCTTTATTGTGCGGGAATGACACGATGTGGTCCGCTCCCGCTGCGCGCGCAGCATGGACGGTGCGGTCGTTGGAGCCATCGTCGATCACGAGCACTTCCACCTCATATTGCGGGTGGAAATTTCTCGGAACGCGGGCAATAACCCCGCCGATATTATCTTCTTCATTATGTGCAGGCATGAAAACAATCATTTTCTTCTTATTCATGATGCTTGATAGCCTCCATTAGAATAGGTCCGCGACTATGACTCGGGAACGGTGCTCCCAGCAAATAAGCAAGTGTCGGAGCCATGGAGACAAGAGAGTGCTTCTCGTCAATGCGGCGGCCTGCTTCGATTGCAGGACCATGCAGGAAGAATGGCACATAACGCTCACCTTCGTCGAGATGTCCATGTCCGCCAATACCATCTGCCTGCCCGTGATCCGCACAGATAATCAGCGTCGTATTCGCCATCATGCCACGCTCCTCGAGCCAATGGACGAACTCTTCTATCAGTTGATCCGCTTCGGCAATTTTCTGCGTGTAATCTTCATAGAGAACCCCTCGACTGTGACCCGTTTGGTCAACGCCAATTAATTGGGCAACGAGTAAGTCCGGATTTTGTTCCGCCATAATCTTCTTGGCTCTTTCGATAATATTGCGATCCGCTACATCGTTATGCATGACAGCCGTCACACTCTCTACATCGTCTCCCATCGAGTCGATTAAATGTGCGATCCCCAACAATCGCCCTTTTTTCCCCACTTTACGCAATGAATCAAAAATACTCTCAACTCGAATGCCCAATCTCCACACCATGTTGGAGCGAATGCCGTGCTCCCGTGGGTATGTGCCTGTGAACATCGAAGAGAAACACACTACCGTACGCGCCGGATACACCGTCTCCATTTGGGCATATTCCGTGCCTTCTGCTCGCAGTTTCTTCATAAATGGTGCATTGGCTTCCTCAAACCGTTCTTTGCGCATGCCATCTACAACGATAACAATGACCTTCTGGTTCAAAGCTTCTCCACCGGCTTGTACAGGACTAGAATCCCGTGTATAGGTAGGAATCTCCGTTGGTTTCCAGTCGAACAAATAGCGGTGAAGAATGAAAGCATAAATCAACAAGCCACCTGCAAAGAGCAGCCCCGTCCCCACATCCGCAGAAGCACCCGCTTCAAACTTGCGGTAGAAATGACTCCATACAAACAGCAGCAGCAGAAACTTTGGCATTTGCTCCTGCGCGTTGCCGCTCGTCGAGTCACTATTTTTTAAAACAAGCTTCCAAAACCGGGTGAAATTCCACCATGTTGTGCCAATTCGCAAATGATAGTAAAACGTGCCCCAGAAATAGATCGTAAAGAAGTAAAATATCCCCAGCGCCAGTACATACAGAGTGAAATCATTTCGTTCCCAAATTAGAAGTGCAGCTATGAGGGGCATCCATAAATAATTGCGTAGAAAGAGCGGGAAATCGAAGCAATAATACAATACAAATAGAGGAAGCGTAACGAGCAGTCCTAAACCGGCCGCACTCCAAAAGTTAGGATCAGACCATGTGCCCATATGGTAAAGCAGAAAAACGCCGACAACGAAGATAGGTGTAAATGGTTTCCCCTCGTTCAACAGGTTCCAGCAGCGAGCTGCCACAATTTCAAATGACGAAGCTTTTTTCATGTTAATCTTCCTTCCGAACTTTGCTATGTGATCGTGACTTCGTTTGACCTGTAACTCGACGAATCCAGGTTTTCATTTCTCGCCAATGTAAAGGCATCCGCAGTAGGGAGTAGCCGCCCAACGAATAGGCAAATAGAAATTTGAACGTATGTGACAAAAGTGCTGCCCTATAGGCGTCTTTCCCATCGATGCCCAGCAGGGCGAGCGATCCGCTCATTGTGCTTTCATAGGTACCAATACCCCCTGGCGTAATATGAAAAATTTGTCCAGCAATCGTCATGCTATTGGCCCAAACGAGTGCCATGCTCCCCAGCTGTAAACCAATCATTTGGACCACAGCGAAGATAACTCCCGCTTCCAACACCCAACTTAGCGTGATTAACCCTAGGATGACAAGCCCTTTGCCCGAGAGCATTTTCAGCTGAAAATAAGCCGAGTGTTTGACCACAAAAGGAAATTTTCGAATCACAGGCAAGTAATGAGCAGTTGCCAGCATCACCGTGCTGCACGCCAGAAGAGTCACCCAAATCCATGATGAAGGTAATCCCATACGGACTATGCCGATTCCCCCAATGCCAGCCAATATAAGCATATCGAGCAGACGCATAACTGCAACGGAATGAACTGCCTCCTCCCATGACTTCCCGCCATATTTCATAAATATGCCTGTACGAACGCCATCTCCCACCTTGATCGGAAGGATATGGTTCACGAGCAAACTGTAGCTTATGGCGTGAAAATACACCGCGAATTTAACCTCTTGACCTGCGTATATCCGCCAAGCTGCCGTTTTGAAGAGAAAGGAAGCTAGGTAGACGATAAGCATGAAAGCCAGCCAGTTAGGTTGATGGAATAGCAGTTCCACATCGCTTAGCCACTCCTTCGAGTCAAACCATCGCCATGTTAAGATTATCGAACAAACGACCAGAAGGATCGCTATAAAACGAATCATTTGTTTCTTTTTTAGCATATTTAGTGTGACCTTCTTTGGGATTACATCCATGTGTTGTGAGAATGAGAATCATGGTCAGTATAGGGGGTTTAAGCAGTTACGTCAATCTAAGATTTACAATCGGATAAGAAAGGCAGCTTTGCCACTCTGAGAGATGAGTGTCTTTATAGCGGTTTTAGCAATCTAGCGGATCCTAGTTCCCTTTGGGCTTTGCAATGACAGAGAGCGCGTCGTGTGAAAAGGAACTATGATCCGCTAAATGGCGGGAACTGGGGTAAACCTAGCATGAAAGGGAACTGAGATCCGCTATTTAAGCGGAATCTGCCGATTCCAACCGGGAAATGGTGAAATAGCGGATCGTAGTTCCCTCTGGCTTGGAATATGGCGGTTTTCTGAATTATAGCGTACTGTAGTTCCCTCAAGCTCGCTATCCTGACACATTTTGGTAGTATCGCGGCTTGACTTTCCCTTAGCTCCGCGCGGTAGTTAAGCTAGCGGATCTCATTCTGCCAAATCGCTTGTTTATATCTCCAAACCAGTTGCTATTCGAACAAATAAGTATGTTCACAGCTACCTTGTTCTCGTCACATCTCATCTCATCTCATCTCATCTCATCTCATCTCATCTCATGATCATCATCTCATCTCATCTGATCGCATCGAACCCCTCCATCATGATGGGGCCGCCTACAACCCAAGCCTGGAGACTGGCGTCAATCTCCAACATTTACATTCTGGGCAAGCTTCACTCACCCCAACCACCCACCCCAAAAGCATGTCTCCATGTCTCTTAGACCTTCGTCGATTGTAAAGATAACCTGTCGATGGTTGACTTGAATTACGTCCTCAGACAATATCCGGGCTCCACTCTTCCGTTTCTCCGCATTAACACGTCGTGCAAAAACGTCCCTTGCACCAATAGGGCACCACCTTAAGGTCGGGGCACCCTTCACAAGAAAAACTTAGCCTGCACGCTAAGTCACACAGTCAATGAACCTTGAGGAAAACCCAGCTCCCTAACGAACTCAATACCCTTTATTTGGACAAAATCGCTCACTCTGAAAATCTAATGAATGCCAGATACTCTATTTCAAGCAAATGATCACCATTCGGCCAATAAAGTGCCGGGTAGCGCCAACTCCGTTCATTAAATCTCCAAAGCAGCCATTTTTTCATCAATAAGCATCGTACAGTTCATTAGCTACCCTTTAAGACCGAAAACCTCCAAAGCAAAGAGCCTGTGGTGAAGCCAATAAATAAAAGGTAAGTTTCGCTCATCCCAAACCCAAAACATATAAATTCTAGGTGTTAAAAAAACCACCCTACGATGATTAGTCGCAAGATGGTTTTTTTAATAATCTATTAAATCAGCCCTCGCAAACAAGAAACTCTAGCATATCCTATAGCATCACAGCAGGAAAGGAGTGATAGAAAATGGCCCTACTACTTAATCACTTCTATGGCATTGTTTACCGAAATGCCAATGGTACTACAACCGTTTTTAACGGTCGTGTTGTTTTCCGAGGTCGTACTTTCATTACCATCAGATTCATGAATTTCAGAGGAATAGTCGTTCTTAGAAGACTTTTCCTTCTTCAAATTATTAGATTTGTCGCTATTTAATTGACTAACAAGGGAGATCCTGTACGGGATCTTCTTTACATAGCTTATGACGAATCATAGCAGCAAGTTTGGCAATCTGTTCATCCGATAAAGCGCCTGATGCGATAGAACGTGCCGCGCATGGAACGTACCATAATTTTATTTCTTCCTCTGTCACACCAGACAACCTGCAATACTCATCGATGAAGACATGGTAGGCCACTTGCCGCCATTCTTGAAAGAACTTATCGACGGAAGCAGGAGTTTCCGGTGGCAAGACCGCATACTCAATCATTACGCAAACCTCCGCAACATCCGCTGCCGGGTTGCCCACTGCGGCATGCATCCAGTCGATCATAACCGGGCTGCCTTCTCGCAGTATCAAGTTATTGGGATTCGTATCACCATGACAAAGCTGTCGTTTGCCAGGCAAACGGTCAATATAAGCATGAATGGCTGATATCTCATCATTGGTAAACAGTGGAGGGCGGCCAATAATTGCTTTT
This sequence comes from Paenibacillus marchantiophytorum, assembly GCF_014640555.1. Lineage (GTDB taxonomy): Bacteria > Bacillota > Bacilli > Paenibacillales > NBRC-103111 > Paenibacillus_E > Paenibacillus_E marchantiophytorum. The sequence goes on from NZ_BMHE01000038.1 coordinate 61,558, forward strand.
AAATGGTCTTTTTGATCCGTATCGATTTCGATGAGGTTTGCCTTATGTATGTCATTCAGAACTCTCGCAAATAGTCGAAGTTCGCTGTCTGCTTCACCGAAATCAATTTTCTTGAACGAATATAACCCTTCAAATATTCGATCCAAGAACGTTTCCCCGACTATCTTCTCGAAAATAATTCCGGGCCGCCCCTCCCAATTAAGTTGTTCGAACGGCCGAGCGACTTGCAAGCCGCTCTTCCAAGCCGCGGAACTATTCCGATACTCGAGTTGAACGGCTTCCGATGGCGTGTTCGTATGAAACAGCTTGACCACCTTGTCTTCTCCACCCCACTCATACACTTCGCAACTTGAGCCCTTTCCTATACATTTCCCAAGCATCGCTACCCCCCTCGATTTATGCCAAAGTTTCCATACCGCCTAAGACTACCCACCAGGTTCATAATGAACATGAACTTCATAGACATTGGACTTTCTTTTCAACTCATCTTCCACCCTTGTCGCAATTTCATGGGCTTCTTGAAACTCCAAATCAGACTGAATGAGCAAAATAACGTCAACCACAGCATTACTGCCATAATTTCTGGCTCTAATTTCCTTCACATCTTCTACGCCCTCTATACTCATTACGGTATCTTTGTACGATTCGATAATTCCTTCATCAAACCCATCAGATAAGTGATGTGAAGCCTCCCGAAAAATATCCCATGCCGTTTTACAAATAATAATGCCTACTATGATCGCAGTGAGCGGGTCTAGCCAAGGCATACTTAATTGAGCGCCAATTATTCCAACTACTGTTCCAATACTCACCAAGGCATCCGAAAAATTGTCTTTGGCAGCCGCCATGACAGATTGGCTATTGATTTTCAGCGCAAGTTTTTTATTGTAACGATAAACACCATACATGACAATTGCACAAAAAACTCCTGCCCAAGCCGATATGAGATCAGGTGCTTGTTCTCTACTTTGAAACATTGAAATAGCAGCCTCGACTAGTACTTGTAAACCAACGGCCATCATAATAAAAGAGGCCACGAGCGAAGCTATTGTCTCAGACTTCCAATGACCGTAAGGATGATCTTGGTCCGCTGGTTTTTGAGCGATCTTCAATCCAATTAATACGGCAATAGATGCAACGATGTCTGTAGCATTATTTAATCCATCGGCCTTTAAGGCTTCTGAGCCTGATACATAGCCAATTATTAATTTAATTGATGATAAACAAATATAAGCTATTATGCTAACTATTGCGCCGCGTTCGCCCAATTTCAAATTATCATATCTCATCTGTTGTTCCATTTCTACCTCAGTTCTCCTCTCAACCCCTTCTGTGCTTTCTTATACTACCAGTCACTCTTCATGTGGGTCTAGAGAAACGTTGTTTCATTTGGTTTAAATAATGACCCTGTGTAAAGACAGTTGGCTCTATGAAAACTTGTTGCTCTTAGCTAAATAAATAGTGTTGCGCTAAAAGGCTGCCGTTCTATGCTGTCGGCAGCCTTTTAGCATTGCTTGTTCAATTATCGATCAATTATTTGGAATACAGTAACGGGAAGAACTCATTATCGAACTTCTGACCGAATTGTGGACGTGGCCCAAGCAATCTAACATTATCATGACGTGCTCTGCCCTCTTTGTATGAGGCATCTCCTGGCATTAGATGGGCAACGACAGATAACCGAGGCTGATCTGTCAAATTCGTTGACGAGCCATGGAACGTAAGGGCATGATGGAAGCTAGCTTGACCAGCTTTTAAAATGCAAGGTTCCTCTACCCACTCTCGCGTAGCAAAACGCTGCTTCAGCTTCGTCATATCCTGTTCAAAAAAAGTATCACTTCCCTCGATTGAGCCCCACTTATGAGATCCTAAGATTGTCATCATGCCGCCATTATTCAGGTCCGTGTCTTGCAAGGCAATCCAAACCGTTATCATATTCAGTGTGCTGCTTGCGCGCCAATAGCCGTAATCCTGATGCCAGCCTACATTCCCTGCATTTGTTTCTTGACCTGAAGTACCCGGCTTATAAATCACTTGATCATGCCATAAACGAATCTCATCCTCGTTCAGCAGCTCCGCAGCCATTTTGCCTAAATTCATATCTGTGACGACACTATGAACTTCATCGTTTATCCACCAACCATTATCGAATTTACGAAGAGCAAATGGATTGTCGGGAAGCTTGAAGTCATGTAACGGCATACCAGCCCCGTCATAATCTTTCTTCCAAATGCGCTCATGAGCACCGCGAAGTCGCTCAATCGTCTCGTCATCAAGCAATTTCGGACTAATCCAATAACCGTCTTGATCAAACCTCTCTTTGTCCGCTGCAGTAATGTTATAAGAATTTACTCCCATTTTGTACACCTCATCTTCTCTTGGTTAAAGTAACTTACTACCCTCATTGTAGAACGCAAGGTGAGGATTGACTTTCCAAAACCTATCAAATAGGATTAGAAACACAAGGATTATTAGAAACAATAAGGAACGTGATTATGCCCAAAAAAAAGACTGAAACAGCGCGTTGGGTCTATAAATTCCCCGAGTCAGATCAGCTATCCCGAGTACCTGAATTGATCATGCTAGGCTATGACCGCTTTCATGAAGCTTCTCCTTTAATCGTCCATCAGCATGAACGTTCGTACGAGTTTGTATTCGTGGACAGCGGAAAGGTCACATGGGAGGTAGACGGCCGCTTATTCCATTCGCACGCGGGACAGTTCTTCTACACCCAGCCTGGTGAATGGCATCGTGCACGCTTTAATTTCATCGAGCCCTCCAGCATCTGGTGGATGATTATTGCGGATCCCTCAGAGCACACCGGTTGGCTAAATTTACAAGATGAAGATCGTATGGAGATTCATAATCAACTGCTTCATCTACCAAGAATCGTATTTGTCGATAGTCGTGTTCGTGAACCCTTCAACAAACTAAGACATATTATTGAGCATAAAGAGTCACTGGCATCCTGTCGTGTACGTCACTATGTACTCGATATTATTTTGCAAATCATGAATCCGTCCTCTAGTCGTCAAATTCCATTGGATCTCCATGAGGCCATAAATAAATTAACAGATGACATCCAAGCAGCGCCAGATGCGAGATGGAACAATAAAGTGCTCGCAGATCAGATTGGCGTAAGCGAATCCCATTTCTACCGATTGTTCCATGATTTGCATGGGCAGTCTCCTGCTAATTATATCGATCGGGTACGGATGGATCTTGCATGTCAGATGCTTCGTCAGCAAGAGGTCAGCATCACAACAGTTGCGATGGATCTAGGTTATAAGACAAGCCAGCATTTTGCCACAGTATTCAAAAAGTACATGGGTCAGTCACCCTCGCAGTGGCGCAGCCACTCTTAGAACTATGCTTTAGCCATAGCAGCCAGCTCCGCTTCTTAACAAAGGAGTTAAAGGGGAAATAAAAAGGTGTCCCTCGCCAAATTCATGGCTTCTGGGACACCCTTTTCTCTTTTTAGTGCATGGCTTTCATTGTCTCATGGTTGACGACTGTTTAAAGGCCTCTAATTGGACGGAATAATTCGAATATCCCTATCCAGATTGGCAAGCATCATGAAATTGCGGTTGAAAGTAAATATCCGTTTTACCTGATAATAGGACATGGTCACAGCCGTGAATGCTTCGCTGAGCGAGAACCGGAGCTCGGGCCTGTCCATAAGCAGTCTGCGCGATTCCCCCTCAAATTCGGGACCGCTGGAGATGAGCGCCAGCTTGCCTTTGCTCACTGCTTTATCAATTGCATTCAGAAAATATTCCGCCTTCTGATAGCTGTATTCATTGCGCAGCCATTGATGAAGTTCAAATATAATCGAGTTGGTCGTCACGTAATTACGTTCAAGATCATGCAAATCCAGAAACAGGGAACGGGCTTTGATGTAGCGGGGATCTTCTGGGTTCATTAAAGCGGCCAAAGCTGTTTCATCCAGAAAAATAGCATCCTGAATATTCAAGTGGTTATCCATCTATCAGCACTCCTTAATCCTCTAATTTGCAAATGCCATCCAAATACAGAAGCGGATTGTCTTCCTTTTGATCCACTGAAATGGGTGCCGATTCGTATGGGGCGCTTGCCAGGTATTGGACAATGATTCCATTAACGATTGCTTGTACGGTCGTATGCTGCCTATCGGCGATTGCTTGCAGCTCAACATAATATTGCGGATTGAGTTCTATAATGCCATCTTCTTGTTCTTCACTTCTTGAAGAGATGAATTCAGAAGCGGTAGACTTTGCTTTTTCGAATTGATTTTGAATGAAGCGTTTGTAATTATTCGACATCGTGATTCACTCCTTATGCATAGCTCATATAACGATTCGTCGAATTCTGTCGATTTCAGTGGGTAGGTGTGCAACTTCTGCAAGCTTCCACCAATCAAATAACTAGTAATCTCAACACATCATCTATTTTTTGGTTGTTGGCCGGCATGGTTTTTTGTGTAAAAAAGAAACTAAGCGTAGATTTTGTCCATTGAGTGTGGACAATGAATCCTCTAAGATGGATATTACTGATAATGATTATCATTACTAATTTGGACATATCCCATCTGGAGGAACAAACTTAATGAAAAACTCGATGAAAAACACAATGAAACCAACAAGAAAAGTATTCCTTGCCTTTACCTTTATCGCATTGATAGGAGCTAGCATGACTGCTTGCAGCAATTCTGGAAACTCGAATCAACAAGCGACCACACACAAGTATATGGATTACAAGGGCCACCAGGTAGATATTCCCCTTGCTCCACAACGCATTATTTTCTCAGGAGAGACATTCAGCGATTTGTTGGCCCTGAACGTCAAGGTGATTGGCACCGATATATCAGCAACGAAGGGAACGGTCTACGAAAAGCAATTGAATGGCATCGAAGATATTGGCTTTCCAATCAATTTTGAAAAATCACTGAATTTGAATCCGGACCTAATCATAGTGGCAAATACGGATGAGAAGGCCTATGAGCAGCTCTCCAAAATCGCACCTACCGTCATGTTTGATACTTTTGCTTCCTTGGAAGAACGGATACCTCTGTTAGGGGAAATCATTGGCAAGAAAGCTCAAGCAGATCAATGGCTGGCGAACTACAAAGTCAAAGTGCAAACCATGATCAAAGAACTTCAAGCAGCTGGAGTGAAACCAGGCGAAACAGCATCTGTCTTCACTTACTACCCCGGTGACCGTTTGTTTGTGATGGCGCGTGCAGGACTATCCCAAGTGCTGTACCATTCGGGCAACTTTAAGCCTACGCCTCCGATTCAAAGTGTGCTAGATGAAAAAAGTGGTTTCAAACAAATCTCCCTGGAACTTTTACCGGAATTTGCCGGTGATCGAATCTTCATCCTTACCCCTACCGATGAGGAAGCCAAAAGATCAACGGATGCCATGATCAACAGCAGTATTTGGAGAAATTTGAGCGCCGTTAAGAATAACCACGTGTATACACTCCCTATTTTGCAATCAGGAAGCGATGCGATCACAAGAGAGTGGTTGTTGCAGGAACTTCCTAAGATGATAAATAAATAGTCGCGTGTTCAATGCGGTTGAAAGATATAAAATAACTGGGAGCTTCTCAACTTTGTTGAAAAGCTTCTTTAATTTGTATACAATGAAATTCATTGAGAATGTTTTTCAATTAGAAAGTAGGATGATCGATATGGTTCTTCAGAAACAGAATGAGGCTCCCCTTCGCTCCTTGCTATTTCAACTATCCGATGTCGAACGGATTGAACAATCGGTCGGTTGGAACTCTGGGCAACAATCAACCTCCTTCCATACACTTCTGGTTTTTAAATATGGCAAAGGCACCTTGCGCTTAAACGAGAATATTTTCCTGATAGCACCTGACAAATGTTATTCGATTGCGCCTGGTACTTCATTTCAGATTGAAAATGGCTACGACAACGCGATACAACTCTACCGAATTTCATTCGTGGTCATTCAAATGACGAATAAACATCCTCATACGTATACGGGGGAAATCTTCCCCGGCCGAGAGGAGATCCTGTCCTTCCCTTTTTCCCGTTTGATTCGACTCGTAGAAAGTCTGCATATGGAGCAAATAAAAGAAGACGACCTCGAATGGTTTCAGAGACAGATGCGCTTTCAGGAGTTGATGGGCTTCCTGCTCGAACACAACCTCCATTTCGAACACTCCACAAGTTTGACACAGGCTGTGGAGTATACCATTCAATATTTGCGCAACAATTATATGCATAATATTACGGTCAAGCAGCTTGCTCAATTAGCGAATATCTCGCAATGGAGGTATACATCTATCTTCCAGGAATTGACCGGCAAAAAACCTCTTCACTTTTTAACCGAAGTACGTATTAACCATTCCAAACAATTGCTGCTGAATTCCAAGGAACCTTTGCGGGAAATTGCCAGCCAGGTTGGTTTTACCGATGAATACTACTTCAACCGCCGCTTTCGTCAGATTTCTGGCGTGACTCCCAAGCAATATGCCCGAACCATGAGTCGCAGCACTCTCGTGAGAGACTGGACGGGCCACGAGGTCGAAATTCCGGCACAGCCCCAGCGGATAATTTATTATGGAGAAACGTTTGGAGACCTTCTCGCTCTTGGCGTTAAAGCCGTCGGAAGTGGATTCTTATCCGACAAACATGCTTTATTTGAGCAGCTGACCCACAACGTTCAAGATGTAGGCTTCCCCATCAGTTTGGATAAAACGATGAAACTAAAGCCTGATCTAATCATTTTTGCGAGCGCCGATGAAAGACAGTACAGCCAAGTCTCAAGAATTGCACCTACTGTCACATTCAACTCCTTCGCGCCACTCACTGAGCGACTGCAAACGCTTGGCAATTGGTTAGGCAGAAAACGCGAGGCAGAACAATGGTTGGAGGACTACCATGTCAAAGCAGCCGCCATGTGGCAGCAGCTTCGGGTTTACATAAAGCCGCAAGAAACGGCCTCCGTATTCATAACTGGCCATGGAAAGCGATGGTTCGTCATGGGAACGTCAGGGCTTTCATCCGCACTCTACCACCCATGCGGATTTCAACCCGTAGATAAAATTTCTGAGGTATTGAATGCGGGGCAAGGATTTGCCGAAATTTCTCCTGCCAACCTACCTGAGTATGCTGGCGATCGAATATTTATGCTGCTTCCAGCAGAAGGAAATGCCCGACAAACCGTGGAAGAAATGATGAGCACCGCTCTCTGGCGAAGTCTCCCTGCAGTCAAGAACGGACACGTTCATATGGTCGAAGCGGAGCAATGGAATTATAGCGATGCTTTGACCAGGGAAAAGCTGCTAGAAATTTTGCCCCAACTACTGGTGCAATCCTCCTAGCTGCGGAACTGAGCCTCATGCAGACGATTGTATAGCCCTTTGGCCGCTATGAGCTCCTCATGCCTGCCTTGTTCGATAATCCCTTGTTCGGCTACGACGATAATGCGATCCGCATTTTTAATCGTTGCCAGCCGGTGGGCAATTACAAGTGTCGTACGTCCTTGCGAAAGTTCTGCAAGTGCGAGTTGAATCGCGGCTTCCGTTGCGGTGTCCAAAGCGGAAGTCGCTTCATCCAAGATGAGGATCGGCGGATTCTTGAGAAACATCCGCGCTATGGAAAGCCGCTGTTTCTGTCCGCCAGAAAGCTTCACTCCCCGTTCTCCAATCAGCGTATCCAGTCCCTCTGGCAACGACAGTATCAGTTCCTCTAGCTGTGCTCTCTGCGCGGCCTGCCAAATCTCCGATTCGGAAGCCTTCAGCTTGCCGTAAGCGATATTCTCTCGGATCGTACCATCGAATAGAAACACATCCTGCTGTACAATGCCGATATGCGAACGCAGCGATTCCAACGTCATTTGGCGAATATCGATGCCGTCAATCGTAATAGAGCCTTCATCTATATCATAAAAACGCGGCAGCAGCGAGCACAGTGTCGTCTTTCCTGCACCGGAAGGACCGACGAGCGCGACCGTTTCCCCAGCGTGAATAGACAAGTTGATCCCTTGTAGAATCTTTTGCTTATTTTCATAGCCGAAGACAACGCCGCTGTAGCGAATCTCCCCTACGACATGCTTCACATTACGAGCATCCGGCGCATCATTTACATCAGGTGCGGTTTCCAATAGCTCGAGGTACCTTTTGAATCCGGCAATTCCTTTGGGATACGTTTCAATGACAGAATTAATTTGCTGAATAGGGCTCAGAAACACGTTGGACAGCATAAGGAAGGCAATAAACTCTCCATACGTCATGCGATTTTGTATAACAAACCACGTCCCACAAACGAGCACAAACAACGAAATGCCTTTCATCAAAATAAAACTAAGCGACGAATTCAATGCCATAATTCGATAGGCAACAAGCTTCGTAAGACGAAAACGATTATTGTTGTCAGCGAAGCGGTCGATTTCATATTTCTCATTCGCGAATGCTTGAACGACACGGATTCCGCTAACGTTGTTTTCTACCCGCGCGTTGTAGTCTGCAATATCAGCGAACATGCGCTTGAAGGCAGCGGACATCTTGCCGCTGAAATACAAGGATAAATAAATCATAAGAGGGACAATGATGAATGTCATGACAGCAAGCTGCCAGTTGATGCTCAGCATAATACCGAAAGCGCCGACAAGCGTCATGATCGCGATAAATAAATCCTCAGGTCCATGGTGAGCTATTTCCCCGATATCCATCAAATCATTCGTCATTCGGGATACCAAATGACCCGTTTTGTTATTGTCGAAATAACGAAATGACAACTTCTGAACCCGGTCGAAAAGTTTCTTCCGCATATCAGACTCTATGTTGATACCCAGCATATGCCCCCAGTACGTAACAACATAATGCAAAGCGGCGCTGACGATATAAATGCCGAGCAAGCCAAGGCAAGCTATCAATATCCACTTCCAGTTGCCGCTAGGGAGCAGATCGTCAATGACCCTGTTGACAGCCAGAGGAAACGCTAATTCCAGAAAAGCAGCCAAAATCGCACAAGAGAAATCCAGAATAAACAGATTTCTATGCGGAAGGTAATAAGCAAAAAAACGACGAAGCATCGGTATCCTCCTAGTCCAACGTTATATTATTGAGATTGATTCTCAATTACATTCGGGTTTATTATAGATAATTTAACGGACTAGGGCAATGGACATTTCAAAGCGTTTTTTTGTACTTATTCCATCATTTTCGCGTAAGGGGATTGCTTTAAACCGCTATTCAAGCACCAAAGACCCAGCCCGCGGCCTGCGGCTAGCCATAATCACTCCACCTCCAAACAAAAAAAGCCTATGCATACGACGCATAGACGTTCTGTGATTTACACCTTATTTTAAACCATAATCTTTTTTAATTGTTTCCAACTGTTTGTCATCATCAAACTCTTTAATCATGACATTGCCATGCAAATGAATGGTTTGTCCGTCCAGCTCGTCAAACGAAACGAGTCCTTTCGACATGTCTAACGTCTCATTTTGAAGCACCCAATACTTAGTAGGTTTATTGTTCGCATCAAACATCAACACAACGAAGCTTCCTTCTAAGCTTTCATTATCATCCGAAATGACGCCCTTCATCCATTTATAGGAACTGACGACATAAACTCCTATCAACACCAACAAAATCAAGCAAGAAAGTCCAATTACAAGCTCTTTCTTTTTCAAGAATTTCCCACCTTTATACAGCTTAGTCGAGAATCATATTACTTGTAAAAAGAGATCGGAATTAAGTACGAAACTTATTTTAGCTCTTTTAGCTTAGTTTTAATCTTCTTTTCTGTCGCTTCTAAAGTTTTAAGTCTATTTTCATATTTTGTTATTTTTTTGTGATCTTTGTCCTTCTTCGCTTTCTCTAATAACTTTTTCGTGTTTTCGATCGATTTTTGAATATTTGCGAGCTGACTTTCCAAATCTTTCTTTTGTGATTGCACCGTGTGGGTTGAATTAGAGGTATGTACAGCTTTGTGTGCCGTTGTTGATTGAGTCGCTGCGAAAGCTGACATTGGGAATGCTGCCGCCATTCCAGTGATTACTGTAACAAGCATGATCTTTTTCCATTTCTGAATAAACAAAAATATCCCTCCAATTTTCATCTTACGCGAACTTTTTATTGTTCATTACTCAAACTTCGCAGAGCGAAATTAGTCTTAAATCCTTGATACATATAGCAGAACCAGGATAATGATTGACCTCTTGCTAAAATAGAAAAACACCGCTTCGGTTTGGTATAGTGATTGTGACGA
>NZ_BMHE01000039.1 GCF_014640555.1 Paenibacillus marchantiophytorum
GAAGTAGCCACACAGGCAAGTAAAAAGCTCTCAAAATTGATTAAAAGTCAACTCCAACAATGGATCGCCGGTTTGCCCAGTTATCTTAAGGCTTACTTGCCCATTTCAAGCTGCGAAGTTTGAGTTCATTATACTTGAACTACATTAAAGCCAGATGAAATTTAACTACCGAAATTAATAAAATTTGTTAGTAGTGCTGGATTATCATAAATAGCTCCTTCTTCCACTACCATGCCCCCGTTATCATTTCTGGTCACTCTTATCGATGGGGACAATTATCTCTTCTTCTGGCGAGTTCATTGCGATAAGACTCTTCGTCAGAATCAAGGTTCTATTATCCTTCCAAAACTTAATATAGTAATCATATTTATCTTCAGGTTTTTGCTCGATTACTATTGTTTTCTGACCCGTAAGCAAATCAAGGACAACGACATCGGAACAATTGTCGCTTTCTAACGTAAGGTCATACTTGGCTTTATTGTGTTTGTCAGTTATTTCTATCCCTACTATCTTGGTACCGTCAGGTGAGAACTTTAACCGTGCATAATTGTGCATATCGTACTTCTTCATGCCGACTTTATCCCAAACAAGGATGGTACTAGTACGAGAAGGTGACGTTCCTGTGTCGATGTAGAGTTTCTGGGCGTCTGATGACCAAGCGAGTTGACCTACCATATCGTACTCCATGAAGGTCTCTTCTTTAGAAGTTACCCCATTTAGGATCGTCACGCCTTGGTTGTTCTTATAGTAAGCTAATTTTAGACCGTTGCTTGAGATAGCGTATACGTCACTCTGAGTATTGATAATCCTCATGCGATCATCTATGGTTTCCTGCGCATTTTCTTTTATGTTTAGGATGTAATCCTTCGTTACTGGCTTTCCAAGGTTTACATTCTCCCCATCTTTATAATTAGGTTGGTAGAGTTTTAACGAATCTTCTTCAACGAGAATATCGTACTCTAAGGATGCTACTTCTCCAGTGTCCGAAGTTATTGAAAGAGGGATGCTGTATGAGTAGTAAGGCTTCCCCCCTATGATCGGGTGTGGAGCATCAACGGCTAATTTGGGGGTGCCCATCTTAAAGTGAGCATCTTTGAGCTTTTCTTGGGCTAACTTAGTAAACTGTTCGAGCAAAGACTTCCTGACTTCTAACTCGGGCTTGGACATTTTAATGTCAGTAGACTTAAAGCCGGGAGTTACAAAAGTTGCAGAAGTTGCAGGAGTCGCAGACGGTTCAGGATTTGGAGAAGGAGTACCATCAAGCTTAGAGCTTGATGGGGACTGTGTGACTATCGGAGTCAGCTGAACCGTTGGAACAGCAGGTTTCGACTCACAAGCCGCTAAAGCAAATAAGGACATACATACTAGCAGCTTTTTCAAAGTGAACTCTCCCCCTCAGTTTTCAATAAATATATTTAAGTCCCATAAATCACATTCATTCTCAATACGTTGCCAAACACTTTTAATTTAACTATCTATGAGGAGCAATTATCTAAATATCTTTGAGCTTGACGGAAAAATTCTAAACTTTCTCCCTCACTACCAAATGATCTCTTTGGTATGATATACGCCATAATCGAATCAACAAAAATAAAAATATACTTCTCATCTTGTTCTACACTTCTGACTCCGCTCCATTTATAACTGCTTTGGCTTACTGAATTTAGTTGATGTATGCCTATTTCGTTTATTTCAACTGTACGCTCTCCTAGTATTCCTTCTTTACTATCTGGATAGCTCATCACTCTTTTTTTCATATTTAAATAGGAGAATACACATGCAAGCCCTCCTCCAAAGATCCCCCAGCATAAAGAGAAAACGAATGGAAGTTTAAATAACAACAATAGAATAGTTAGGACGACTGGTACCGATATATTGCTTATCATAAATCTGTTTCTTAGTTTAGGTATATTGAATAAAGCGTACTTGTTATAATCCCAGTAATCAGACCTCGTAATGTTTGTTGTAATCTTCATTTGACCTTGTCCTCCTACTATTTTCGTTACTTCAATTAAAAGTTATTCTTTGACTTAACCACAAATGGATTTATATAATTTGGTACATTATACCATTAAATTCAAATAAAAACTCCAGACAAAAAAACCGAAACCCCAGGGAGTCCCGGTCTTTTCATTATCTACGTTAGAATCAAACAATCATTTCTTCGAATACCACTCGTTCACCGCATCCATCGCGGCCTTGCCGCCCTTAGCATCAAACTCCTGTGTGAATTTGTCGAACTCAGACAAATCTCGTTTACCCATAATAAATTTCATCGAGGTTTCTTCAACGTAATTACGTAATTCCGCGAACTTGGAACCGTACGCTTCAATGGATGGCGCGAAATTCGTTTCCTCACGCGATTTTTTGAATGCCAGATGAGGCTCGTAATAAGGCAACAAACTTTTGGCTTTAAGTCTTGCATTAATACCAAAATCGGTATCGCCTAAACCATACATCGAACGCCAGCTAATTTTATCGCTCTGCTCCTTGGTCTGCGTATATGCCCCATTCACTTCTGTGTAATCTTCGCCCTTAATGCCATAGTTGATCAGAATATCGGTTTCTGGCTTGTACAAAAAGTTCAGATATTGGGCTGCACCCAGCTTGTTTTTAGCTTGCTTGGGAATAATTACGTATTTCGTTGAAATCGAAGCATCCTGAATCCCCGATTGCCCATTTTTCCCAACAGGTGGCGCGATAAACTGCACATTACCGCCATTTTTCTTTTCCTGCAAAGCCTTATCAACGTCAATCGGTGCAGAACTGCTGGTTAGATTTTATCCTGGTTGCCTTCCCAGGTAACACGTGTTTCTTGAGCTTTCAAGGCGCAACCTGCTCCACACGGAGCGTGCTAGTTTTCGTCGACAAATCGATCATACCGAGGCGCTCCTTTTTTGACAAAGGCTATTTCTTAGCCCTAACAGCATATTTAGCTGAATGAACAAAAAAGAGATGCGCGAGGCAAACTCCTTCACTATCGTTTTCTTTTATACTAACGCATAGATAATCGATGCATAGAGATTCAACGCCTGAAGAATTGCTCTAAAATTATATAACTAATTGGATAATAATGAATTATTTGTAATTGCCAGTGACAGTTGATAACGAAAATCGGCCCATTCGCATGTTTACGAATGAACCGAATATTCAAATTCAACGGGATGAAAACTCGGTTATCATAGCGATTGATACAGATTTCCATCCACTGTATTTAATTACCTTTTTGAGTATTTTCTTTATCTACAGGTGCAGATATTTCCTTGATGTTAGTTTTATCAACATTAAAAATTGAAGCTTTTAAATCATTTTTTTCTATTGTGTATTCTTCTGTTGATACTAAAATTTCTTTACCACCAACAACTTCGAACATCTCTTTTTTAATAGGAAGATCGGTGTTAGCATCAATACTAACTTTAGTAATTTTACTTCCTTCTACAGATTTAATCTTTTTAGTATTTTGATCATTAATAAATTGGCCACTATCATCAATCCATTTTTTAAATGATAGTTCAGCTTTTATCTCTTTAAGTAATGATTTGCTGATTAATTCTTTGTTCTCATTTGCTATGTTCTCTGGAAGTAACCATGTGAACGATTCTAATTTCCCATTATTATTTCCAATCGATATGACTCTTTTTCCTGATTCAGTTACGATTACTTTGTTTTCTAATGTACCATCAGGCTTATAATTTTCAGACTTTTCTTCTAAATTAACCGTATCCCTATAGAAGTGTGCAACTTTATTATTCTCAGAGGTTATTTTAACATGTTCAATACCTACACCAAGAACTGCATTTGATGCATTTACAGAATCCCTAGCAATTTCATTAGCATTTGCTTTGGCTGAAGGCAGGGTTTGCCAAGTAATTGCCCCTAATATTAAAGCACTCAAAGGAATCAAAATTAATTTTTTATTCATCATTTCACCCTCCTGATAATTTCCTAGTATGAATTTAAATGCCATCCGTTAAGTGGGTACCCGTACGAAGCGTCATACGGATGCTCCGGGTCTCCCATACGCCATGCATTAACGTTACACATTTGCGCTTCAACACCACCATCTGAAATCCAATCTGCACGGTCTCCTGGAATGCTAGTTCCATTTGGCCAATGTGCTTGATTTGGCCCTGAAAATGATGGGCAGGTACTGCTATATGCTCTTGGTGTACCACCACTCTTTTGGACGACTCCCCCGAAAGCATGGTTTAAATAACTAACCATCGAGCCACTCGTACCATCAGCTTCAGCAATCCACCCAACTGCGCTTGTTGAATATTGTCCTATGCTTGAAACTGGATAGTAGGCCTTCAACATGTCGTATCGTGGACTGTTCTGAGTAACTCTACAATCTGCTGGGGACCCATAGTTACAATACTCAATTACATCAGCTCCTTTACTTATGGTAGCAATTGTAGAATAAGTAGTTCCAGGGCCTATTCTAACGCTTAGACTATTAGCTGTTACATCATAAACCGATAATGTGGTACTACTTGCTAATGCAGCACTGGGTATGAATGTAACTAGTAAAACAAATAAAACAGATAGAGTACAAATGAATTTTTTATACATTTTTTACCTTCAATGAGAATATTTTATTTAAATATAAAACAATATAACATTTTACTTTATTTGTAAATATTTTTTGTAACCATCTTTTAAAGTGTATATACTCATTAGACGAAGGAAATAGTAAAAAGTTTCCATTTTATTCTGTAATTTGTTGTCTGTGATGGCTAATTTCTTAGCTACTCTTTTTAGTCTTCCATCTTAAATTAAAATCGAAATTCATTGGTAGCCCTGGAAGAATTGGGGTTTCAGGTGTATTCAGGCACCAAAGCGGGGCAAAAACCTTTACCGCCGGGAAGAACTTCTCAAGCTCTATCTTTACTGTTATATGAACGGCATCCGTTCATCTCGCAAGATGGAAACCGAGACGAAAAGAAATAATGAACTGATGTGGTTAATTGGTAGGCTTCAGCCGGACCACGGCACTTTGTCTGCTTTCATGAAGAGTAACCACACGGCCATAAAATAGCTTTTTAAAGAATCTGTCGTATAGATAAGCAGCATTCTGTTGCTCGCATCCAGCGGCTGGTCATCCAGTGATGCCACTGACATTGTTCCTTTCGGCAGACTTGCACTCATCGTAACAGGCCCAAGCTCATAGCTGTTGTTATTCAAAGTCCCTGTTGCAGCCACCACTTAGGGTGTGTTAATAAAATACGTATTCAAATTAAGGTCAAAGAGGAGTTCTTCCGTGTCGGAAACCAATTTATTCTCATTCAAATTCGCAAGCATACTGGTTTTCAGGCCGCTATCATCGATGGCATTGATAAACGTCTCCGCCACTTGCTTCAACTTCATACTGTTCGTATTTTTTATTGGCAGCAGGGATATCCCCGCTTGCAATCTGCGCATCTGTGAGGTCCGGTGTAATCTTATAGATGGCGTAAGGCTCTCCCGGCTTATCAGCATAGACCGTTACCATCTTGAACAAATGCGCGATGTACGTGCGATTTTGCCTTACGGATTACGCTTGATTTCCCAACTGCAATCACCTTAAAGCGCTCTTAAAAATGTCGCCACCTATGTGGACTACACATCACTCCCTGCATCCAAATGAATAGCTGCATGTAAAGGCATTCTTACTTCCTACTGAACCTTTACGCTATTTCAGCCTAATATACGGGATCCCCTACGGAAGCAGCAATGATATTATGTCTTATATTTTCGTGATTTTATAAACAGGCTGAGGCAAGCCCAAGCCCCTAACGAACTCTATACCTTTTATTCGATCAAAATCGCTCATTCTGAAAATCTATTGAACTTCAGATGCGCTATTTCAAGTAAATGATCACCATTCGACCAATAAAGTGCCGGATAGCGCCAACTCCGTTCATTAAATCTCCAAAGTAGCCATTTTCCGGTCTATAAGCATCATACCGTTCATTAGCTGCCCTTTGAGACCGAAAACCGCCGTAGCAAAGAAAGCTGCGGTGGACGCCAATAAGGGGTAAGCTTCGCTCACCCAAATAGTTTCCTCCTTTCACACGAGGCAGCTAAAGTAAAAAGACCTAGCCTGCTGCCGCGGCTAGGTTCTCTACAATTGTGTGCTGGGAGATACATAAGCAAGCTAAATAAGCTTATTTCCGCCCACTTTCAGCAGATATCTTCTTAAACACCTCATAGCTGCGTTTGGCGCAATCCGAAATAGCTATGGGATGGAATCCTCTCACTTCTGCGTATAGTTTATCATTAAGCGGCTCGACCCATTGAGCCGGAAGCTTATCTGCACCTAGCTTCGCCCCCATTATCGATCCAACCGTAGCTCCGTTGCAATCTGTATCCCAACCGCCTAAAACCGCTGTCGTAACAGCCAGCTCAAAATCGTCCTTCGCAAAGATGAGCGAAGCCGCAACTAATGCTGCGTTATTGTTCGTATGGACAGAATGATATTGCTTGAACGCTTCCCATATACGATCAACAAGATCCAATTGATCTACAGCATCGCGTGCAATTTCTACAGCTTTTCGAATATCGTGAGCCAGTCGGCTGTCTCTAGGGATTTCACTAAGCCCGATTTCCACAATACGTTCATTATCGGTTTCATTAAAAGCAGCTGCAATCATTGCTGCCACAAACATTTCCCCATAAATACCGTTCTTTACATGCGAAAAGGAAGCATCCCGCCAAGCTAATTCTGCCGCCAGCTCTGGATTCCCCGCTGCGCCGTAAGCAAAGCTATCCGCTCTGATTTGTGCGCCAATCCACTCGCGATACGGGTTAAACCATGTTCGCACCCATTCAATCTTCTGCGCCCAGTCCTCCGGTTTGCTATCATTCATATGTGATGTCACCTGAGCAAAATTCAAATATGATTGTGTTTCTGCTGTACATACTTGCTGGTAGCTGAGGTGCATATGCCACAATTTGCCAATATCCCAAGAATCAAAATCCAATCCTTTTTCCTCTAAAAGAATCAAGCCTAACACGGTATAACGTATATCATCGTCTGATTCCATAAACTGAATGTTTTCCTTGAAGCTTTTATGACACCAGTGACTTAGTTCCAATCCATACTCAGCAGACGCCCGTGAACTCCCTGGGGTATATCCACTAATTGGCCAAGCATCTGCTCCTTTAAACCACAGCTCAATATTCTTCCAGCCAGCTCTCCCGCCGCTTCCCCCCATAAATTGTCCCTGCTCAAGCGGTTTACCCAATGCACATCCAATACTTCGGCCGAGCCACGCACCCTGAAATTGATTTAGCCATTCTGCCTCTGACTTGTCCACAGTTATTCTTCTAGGTCCTTCCGGGCGCATAGCAAGAATACCAGGCAAATCAGATGGCTCAATAAACTTAAAATCCGCACCAATCTCAAGTTCCATCAACTGCTGATAAACGGCCATCAACTTCGCTTCGTCATCTCCAGCCTTAATCCACTTCGCTTGAAATCCACTTACATCACAGCCTTCTTCTCCCCTTTGAACGATTTCTAAATTGACAAGTTCCTTTAATTTTTCCCAGCCAGCCATCGTGATTCCACCTTTTTTGAAAGAATTTAAGCTCATTATAATGGTTTGGCCTCTTCCAATCCTCTCAATTTCCTTCCGACTTCTCAAAATAATTGATTAACGCCAAATTGTTTGCGATATTCTTGAGGCGACATTCCGACGACCAAACTAAATGCTCGATAGAAGGACGCCAAGCTCTGAAACCCGCTGGAAAAACTAATGTCCGCGATACTATCAAGGTTAGTGACAAGTTGTTTCCTGGCTTCGCTAATGCGCAGCTGTGTCATATAATTCAAAAAGCTGCTCCCTGTATGCTCCTTGAACAAGCGGCTTGTCCGCGCACTGCTCCAGCCTAGATGAGCGGCAACATCTGTAAGCTGTAGGGGCTCCAGATACTTTTCTTTGACAAATAGCATCATCTCTTTGATCTCACGCTGGGATTTGGACATTTTTAGCCATTGCTCTTTGCTGAAAGTATTCCTGTAATGGCGAAGCAGTGTAACACCCAGCTCCAGCAATTTGCAGCGAGAAATCGTAAGATAACCCTCATCTTTCGTGTTTAGCTCCTCATAAATCTGCTGAATTAATGCTCCTATCTTCTGTGCAAGCGCTGTCCCAGCTGCTATATGATTCTCAAATCTCTCAGACCGATAAGCAAATGGCAGCAATAATCTTTCATCTTCTTCCAGGAAGAGACTAGGGTCGAAATTAACAAAAATATATCGGCTTGGATCATGCTGAGCGGATTGTGCTATATGCAGTTCCGTATTATTGACAATAAATACATCACCTTTGCTAACCTCATACTGCTTATTTTCAAAAACAAATTGCCCTTTGCCTTCCAAGCAATAGCCCATTTCCAAACTTGAATGAAAATGAAGAGGCTGCAGATACGGTTTAGGACACCAAAGATAAGCATTAATTGGAATGAGATTGTCATATTCTATCTTCATCTTCATTTCGTTTCAGTCCACCTTCGAAATTATGATAGCTATATTTTACCATCAGCAAAAAAGTAATGAAATTGAAAAGTGAGTATAAAACAGCAAAAACCCCTGTTAAAGCAATAGCTTCAACAGGGGCTCATTTCATTCTTAGTGAGCTCATAACCGATTACTACAAATAACACTAACACCAAGAAAACAAGATTCACGCCAATTTCTTGATACTCTTTACGCTTGGCATGGAATACGGCTCCCAGAAGTACAATTGTGGCCAGCCCGATTGCGGCAATCGGCGTCAGAGCAGGTGAAATATTCGTCGCTTGAGGCAAAATTAATCCAAGCACCCCGAGCAATTCGGCTATTCCAATAAAGAAAACCAACCCTCGCGAAACTTCCTTCGCCCATGGCCAGGACGCTTGTGCTTTCTCATACTGGAACGCCTTCATCCATCCAGAAAAAATAAATACGATTGCTAAAATCCCTTGCACAATCCATAACGCGATGTTTATGAAACGTTTGCCCCCTGTTTGTGCATCTTCAACGCCTAGGTATATAATATTTTGCAGGGTAACTACTTGGGAAGTAGGCACTTAAAATAAACATAGTATATAAAAATAAACCTTAGGAAGTTAAAGGAACGGGGGCGAATTTAATGACTACTTATTGTAAATTTGAAACAGCGCTAGATATCCTTGTTGGGAAATGGAAGCCTGTTATCCTGCTTCGCCTTTTTTCAAATGGCACAATGAGATTTAGCGAACTGCAAAAAGCGATCCCGGACATCACAAAAAAAATGCTCACTCAACAATTAAGAGAATTAGAGTATCACGATATTATACATCGCGAGGTCTATCAGCAAATCCCCCCCAAAGTTGAATATTCCATTACGGCCTACGGCCAACAAATGGCCCCTTTATTGCAGGCTATGAATGATTGGGGAGTGGCTCATATGGCTCATTTGGACGAGCTATATGGGGAAGACAAGCCAGCGGAACCCTTGGAACGCAAATGATCGTGGTAAACGGCTACCACGTATAAAAAACCGACTCCCCCCCTTAGGAGATGAGCCTTTTCCAAGCGACAAAGCCTAGCAAGGGAACTCAAGTACGCTAATTAGGCAAATAGCAGGGATGCGAGGGTCATAGCGGAACTACAGGGCCTTATTTCCACCAAATGCGCTGAATTTCCCAGGAAACGGCGAAATAGCGAACTGTAGTTCCCTTTCGCTCGCGATAATGCCACTTTTTTCTAGAATAACGCACTGTAGTTCCCTCCCGCACGAGTCGGCGGAACCCTTGGAACGCAAACGATCGTGGTAACGGCTACCACGTACAAAAAGACCCCAATCGGGGTCTATTTTTCACTTTGTAGGCTCGAGAATAAGCCCCAATTCCTCATCAAGTCCCAACATGATGTTCATGCATTGAATTGCTGCTCCAGAGGAACCCTTTCCGAGATTATCCAGTCTGCAAGCGACAAGAACTTGTTCGTCATTCCCTAGGACAAGAATCTCAGAATTATTGGTTCCGTTGCTCAGTGTCGGATCAAGAGCATACTGGGAAATTTCCTTGGTATCATCAAGCGGGATGACGCTTACGAACCTTTCTTCTTGATAATAATTTGTGAGGGCAGCATGAATTTCCTGGAGGCTAGGTTGATTAATAAGCAAACGAGTAGCCAAAGGAACCGTCACCACCATACCATTGTAATAATCGCAAACAGTCGGAAGAAATGCAGGCTGGAACTCAAGATCTGTAAATTTCTTCATTTCAGGCAAATGCTTATGGTCCAGCGTTAAACTATAGTGCTGTGGATGACTTCGATTATCGCTTATGTCACTAAAACGACCTGTCTCATATTGTTCAATGAATGCCTTGCCCCCACCACTATAACCCGTTAATGAGTGGCAACTAACCGGATAATCACGTGGAAGGATTCCCCTTTGGACAAGTGGATTAATCGCCAGCACAAAGGCAGTAGCATGGCAACCTGGCACTGACACACGAGCTGCATTGGCAATCTTGCCTCTTTGTAAAGCCGATAATTCTGGCAAGCCATAGGTCCACGCATCATGGGTACGAAAAGCACTGCTGCTATCAATAACCCGGGTATTAGGATTAATAATTAGTTTTAGGGCCTCACGAGCAGCCTGGTCTGGCAGGCACAAGAATACAATATCCGCTTCATTCATTAACTTTATTCGGATCTCTGAATCCTTCTTTTGCTCCTCTGGAATCGATAGAACTTCCACGTCGTTTCGTTGGTTAAGTCTTTCGTGTATTTTTAGTCCCGTCGTCCCGTACTGGCCATCTACAAATACTTTCATCGCAACTACCTCCGCACAGATAATGAATAATTATACGTTTAAAAGAATTTATATGCAATCCATTTATTATCAATAACGGAAACTTTCTATGCTCAAAAGCCTGATTTGCGGCTGTGTTCTCTTTCATATTGAGCTCGAAGATAAATAGGCTCACTTGAAGTGCTTATTGCTGTTAAATTTGCGATTTTTCATAAGAAAAGACCACCAAACGGGCTTATTCGCTGAAATCCCTTGTCTTCCAGACGTATGTACGACCAATAAGCACTCCTGCCTTGCTTATGCCTCCCTCACAGCAGCCATTCAACAAATAAGCACTTACGGTTACCTTTTCTTCTATAAAAAAGCCACTCCCCGGTTAGGAGTTACTTTATTTTTATGCACTAATATAAATTTAGCGGTTAAGCTTTTAAAGTACATTTTGTTAATTCTACAGATGCTATCATCGGCGTCGCCTTCTTACTGATATGACCAGCAAGATAAACAAAGTTAGAGAGATTACAAGAAATAGAACGATCATGACAGACCGATTATCTGCTTGAGGGATTGTTATGTTAGAGGGTTCATATCCTCCTCCTAATGCTTTAAGTTCTTCATCTGCAGATGCAAGAGTCATAGTTCCTTCACATAGTCCTGTTTCAAGTCGCTCTGGATCACCGGAAGCAAAAACGATATACTCTTCATTTACTTCGAATCCCTCATATCCACAACTTGCCGAACTCAATGCTGTGTAAACAGTCGTTTGAGAACTTAATTCTCCTTTCCATACCGTTTTCACTTCGAATTGAGCTTTTACAGGATCTGCGGAAGACCAAATCTTCCCTATAACAGGTTTGGTTAAACTCAATACTTTGCCCTTAAAAATTGCGGTTTTTTGATTCAACTGATCTTTTATGTTTGGCGGTTCAGCGCAAGAGCATGCATGGACAGTCAAAGGCTCAACCACGAACCATGTACCGAACACGAACAAATAAATCAGTATGACCCTTCTTGCTCTTGTCCACATGTTTATCACCTCATCGGAATGGAAGAAATCCCCACATCATTAGACGAAATTAGCCAAATAATGTTGCGAAATCCTGCCCGTTCGTAACGACAAAAAGAGCAGCTGCCGCGGCAATCTGCTCCCTGATTTAAACTAATGACCGTTTAGTTGTTGATATAACGTTCGAATATGTATCCAAAATCCTTAATCTTCAACTCAGAATGCTTGCCCTTCAACCAATTGTAGACTGATTCGTTAATGGCATCGAATTGGGCTACTGGGGAAGTAGTTTGCGTTGTGATTCGACCTGTCGCTTCCTTCGCAATAACTACGCTTTGCTTCGCGTAATCATACAAGTGCTCATTATGTGCTACCGTCTCGGAAATATTAATTAAGGCTTTATACAAGTCTTTGATTTGCTCAATTTGTTTCTTGTCCACATCGATCGAGAAGTTGACTTCACCGATTATGAACTTGATCTCGACGTCAAGATCGATCGTTCCAGCCGTTTCCATATACACTTTGGAAATTGCATTTGTGTGGTAACTGAAACGCTTAAGCACACGCTTGCTGCTAATAGCACTATCTCCATCAAGGTGGATGAGGGCAAGGTTGGTAAAGCAGTATTCGTCCTTCTTCGACTTGATAATGAAGAAAATTTTCTCGCCATCCTCATGCATGACATAATCATCTGAATCTACCTTATCAAAATCACTAGGGCTAATTACTTTCCCGATATCACTTAAACCTAATGCATCTGCCGCAAACTTCTTGAACAATGGAATCATCCTCTCAATTGGGGTGCTCTGAAAAACCAATCCTTGGTTTAACCCTATTATACATGACTCGAAGAATCACCGATCGAAAGATTTCCCTTGACTTTCAACAATTCTTAAATTAAGATTTCAACTCATATAACTCCAATTGTTCAAGCTCCTACACACGAGGTGAAATCAGCATGGCGAATGTGACATTTATGAATGTGAACAAAACGTTTGTGTCCAAGGAAAGCACTGTCCAAGCACTGCGCAATGTGAATTTGGAATTACAACAGGATGAGTTTGTAGCCATCATTGGTCCAAGCGGCTGTGGCAAAAGCACTATGTTGAAAATTGCCGCTGGACTGGACGTCAAATATGAAGGCTCTGTCCTCCTAGACGGTCAACCCGTCACCAAGCCAAGCATCGAAAAAGGATTCATCTTCCAAGAACACCGGCTGTTCCCCTGGTTAACGGTTGAGAAAAATATAGCAGCCAATTTATCTTTAAAAGATCCTGCCGTCCGGCAGCAAGTAAATAAAGTCATTGAATTAGTCAAGTTGACCGGCTTCGAGAAGGCTTTCCCCAAACAGCTTTCAGGCGGAATGTCCCAACGGGTGGCGATCGCGCGCGCACTCATGCATCAGCCCCAGCTTCTTCTACTGGATGAGCCCTTTGGAGCTCTCGATGCCTTTACCCGAAACCATATGCAGGAAGCTCTGCTGGACATTTGGCGCGAGCACCGGATGACGATGCTGCTCGTCACTCACGATATCGATGAAGCCATCTTTTTGGCTGATCGCATTGTCGTCATGGAAGCCAAACCTGGAACCATTAAGGAAATTATTCCGATTGAGCTCCAGCATCCTCGTACTCGCGTGTCCACCTCTTTCATGGACTATCGCAAACGCGTGCTGTATGCACTAGGCGGACATGAAGAGATGGAACCCGCTTACTCCATTTAAGACCCTACCGATTCGCCCTTGAGGCGGATCTTTTTTTATTTTTCGAGCGAATGGATTTCGGTTAATAAATATTTCAAAAATACTTGGTGCGTTCGCGGGAAATTCTGCTTCTTGGATCGCGCGCAGCCAAAAGTTACGATATTGCTCTCATCACTCACTAGAGGAATGGCTACAATCTCACCACTTGTTATAAGCGGATCCTTCTTAATACTAAATTCAATAAAAATGCCTATGGCTGCCCCCTCGGCGATCGTTCGCTTCAGCACCTCTTGATTGTTGGATGTGAAAATAATGTTGACCGGGCCATATTTCTCTTTGAATTGCTCCATGTAACGCTTTGAAAAGCTGCCGTTTATGCTAACAAACGGTTGTGTAATCAAATCTTTTCGGGTAACGCTGCTTTTGGAAGCGAGCCATGAATGTTTGCTTACGCATACGACAACCCTCGATTCGAACATCTTCGTCAACCACAGATCTTCCGTAACTTTAGGCTCGTGATTCAAATAAATCAAACCCATGTCCGTTTTGTTTTGCTTAATGTCCTCGATAATATCTATGGAATCTTTCTCCGTTATTTCTAAGCGAACATAGGGATAGTAATTTTTGAAAGAAACGATAGACTTCGGTAATACCGCCATGAAATTCGGGCTCACAGACAGACGGACTTCACCATCGATGTGATCATTCTGCATAAGCACGGCATCCCTGACATCTTGGATTTTCAGCAGAGCCTCATTCGCTTTCTCAATGATGATTCTCCCTCGGTCAGTAGGAATCGTTCCTATTCGCGTGCGTTCAAATAGCTCAAAACCAATTTCGCTCTCCAGCCTTGCTAAGGATTTACTAATCCCAGCCTGAGATACATGCATGATTTCAGCGGTTGCAGATATCGAGCCTGTCCTTGCAATATTAACAATATATTCTAGTTGCTCAATATTCATATCTAAACCCCTTTTAGCTATAACCTGAAGTTATACCATCATAACACATAGTTAATATACTTGTTTACTCGGATATAGTAAGCTTTAACTACTTCAAGATTAGAAAGGGAGATTCCTTATGAAATTATCAAAAATTACCGTTCCTGCTTTGACACTAAGTTTATTACTTGTTTTGTCCGCATGCGGCAGCAAGACAAGCCCTGCTGCATCCAGCAGCTCTGCGCCAAGCCCTAGTAGTTCAAGCTCACCTGCTTCGCAAAAAGAAGTTGTCGTGAACATCGGTGTTCAGCACGCCGTGGCCCCGCTAGTTCTAGCACAGCAAAAGAAATGGTTCGAAGAGGAGTTTGCCAAACATAACGCCAAAGTGAACTGGCTCGAGGTGCAAGGCGGACCGCCCCAATTTGATGCCATCCTTACGAATCGCCTTGATTTGGCTGTAACGGGCAATACGCCTGTTATTACTGCGCAAATGGCAGACATCCCATTCAAAGAAATCGCCGTTGCCAGCACAGGTTCCAAAAATAATGCCTTGCTCGTTCAAAAAGGCAGCCCGATTAAAAGCGTTGAACAATTAAAAGGCAAAAAAATTGCCGTTGCCAAAGCAACCAGCGGCTACGATATGTTGTTCCGATTGATCAATAAAGCGGGCTTGAAGCCTGGAGATATTCAAACCATTCAGCTTACTGCCGACGATGCGAAAGCGGCTTTCATCAGCGGTTCCGTTGATGCTTGGGCCATTGGAGAGCCTTACCTGTCTACTTCCGTGGTCAACGACGGCGCGACTGTACTTGCTGACGGCTCTAACATTAACTACATTAGCCCAGCTTTCCATGTGGCCCGCACCAAATTCGCTGAAGAGCATCCCGACCTAGTTACAGCCTACTTAAAAGTACTTGAGAAAACGTTGCAGTGGCAAAATAAGAACTTCGATGAAGCTGTGAAAATTTACTCCGAAGGCACTAAGCTTAATGCAGACGTTGTGAAATCTGTCATCAAAAATGTCAGCTTCGCGACTCTACCGGTTTCTGATGATTTCGTAAAAGGCCAGCAAGAACTCGCCCAATTCCTGCTCAATGAAAAAGCGATCAACAAACTGGTCGACCCATCCAAAGTCGTTGATAACACTTATATGAAACAAGCATTGGAAGATATCAAAAACAACAAATAATCCATAAGGCAGGGTGACCCTACATCATGAATACCGTAACTCTTCCTATTCAGGAGCTGAGAGAGCTTGGCAGACAAGTCCTCCTTAAACACGGAGCCACGAAGCGTGAAGCTGAAATCGTAACTGAGGATTATTTGGAAGCCCATCTAAGAGGCCGCTCCTCTCATGGCATTACCTTCTTCAGAAATGCCGTCGAGTCCTTCGAGGACAAAGGCACTTATCAAGTTGGTCCTTTCGATGGAGCTTACATGCATATCATCGGTAATCGGGACATTGGGCATATTGTTGCTCGCGAAGCCATTGATCTGGCTATCCCCTTCCTAACAGACCGTAAAATGATTACGATTGGGCTAACCGATATTACCCGCTTTAATTGTTCAGGTACGATTGCCAGGTATGGCGCCGAACAGGGTGCGATTACACTCGTATTCGCTTATGGCGGAACAAGCGTGATGACTCCCCCGGGAGGAACAGCAGCTGCCGTGAACAACACCCCAATTGGCATAGCTTTCCCGCATACGGATCCCTTATTTGTTCTGGATATGGCCACTTCCGAGCGTGCTTGGGGTCATGTGACTTTAGCCAAATACAATGAGGAGTCCATCCCTGACACATGGGGTGTCGATCAACAAGGGTTGCCCACCACCAACCCTGCTGAGGTTAAATATTTGTCTCCTTTTGGCGGCTACAAAGGCTTTGGACTTGCGTTGGCATTTGAAATGCTAAGCGGCGCACTTGTTAATGTCCCTATTGGCTCCAAAGGCACCGGAAAAGGCAGAGGCGCGTTAATCCAGCTCATCGATCCTACCGCCTTCGGTCACACCGTGGAATCTTTCCGGGAACAAATCACTGGATTTTTGGGCGAGATTAACAACATCCCGACACTCGATCCAGACAAGTCCATCACTTATCCTGGCCAAGCCTCCGAGCAGCGCTATCGTGAGAGTCTGGCGTCTGGCGTTATTACCGTCCATCAAACCGTTATTGAATATCTTAACAAACAACTTCGAGATGAATAATAGTAGACTACTACTTCAGAGGACCATCTTATGAAAACTCGCGAGAATTATAAGAAATATGTGTATGGCCTCATTTTGCCTGTCATCATTGTAACCGTCTGGCAATTGGTTGGATCGCTGCACCTGGTGCCCCCCCAATTGCTTCCTACTCCCATCGCAATTATCAAAGCCTTCATCGGCTTAACGAGAGATGGTATTTTATTCGATAACCTTTCTGTCAGTATGTATCGCGCCGTTATAGGCTTTGTCATTGGCGGCGGTCTGGGTCTGCTGTCAGGCTTGCTTGTAGGTTTTTTCCGAAAAACGGAGTACACCTTGGACCCAACTTTACAAATGATTAGAACTGTTCCGCATTTGGCTATCATGCCTCTATTCATTCTATGGTTCGGATTCGGCGAGTTTTCGAAAGTTTTATTAATTGCAAAAGGCGCCTTTTTCCCTCTCTATCTGAACACCTTTCTAGGTATACGAGGCATTGATTCCAAGCTGTTCGAGGTTACCCGTGTACTGGAATTCAGCCGATTCAAGCAGATTACCAAGCTGATCTTGCCTTCAGCGATGCCCAACATTCTGCTTGGTCTACGACTTTCGCTTGGTATGGCTTGGCTGAGCCTCATTGTCGCTGAATTGATGGGAGCTAACTCCGGCGTAGGCTACATGATCTCGGATGCGAGACAATTCGCCCAAACCGATGTTGTCTTCGTCGGGATCGTCATATTTGCGCTAGTGGGCAAGCTGACAGATTCCCTTGTTCGCAAGCTCGAGGATCGGCTGCTTCGCTGGAGAGATAACTATGTTGGCGTGGATAGTAAATAGGGCATGAAGAGTTTTAGCTGTGGATTAGGCAGATTGCTCCTTATGGGAGCGATCTGCCTTTTCTCTTGCCCCCCTCCCAAACACGGTAACACTGGAGTTATTCCAGTGGGATTTGGGTTTGGGACCTCTAGGGGGGCGGTTTCTACAGATTTGATTGGATTTGTCCAACCCAATCAAGGAATTGGCTGCTTGTAGAGGCAAAACAGTGGATTTATCCAATGGCCGCTCAAAGCAGCTAATTCATAACATTTACTTTGTTTGACTACTTGGCAGTGCAGTTCCAACTTTCCCTTTTCGAACATCTTCCTGAATTTGATATAATACAGCTTGACTGGGACGATTATTTGTCTAAACGATGCGCAGAACGGTCTAGTATATACTTAATACCTGATATAACAAGAACTACAAAGCCAATACCTGAAATTACCAGACATGTAAAAAACGGAGCTGGACTATGAGGTTCAATAGCTTCTTCGAATGTTGGGTGGAATGGTATAGAGGTTATCTGAATGTATAAGCCTGTTACTGCACTAAATATCCAAACAACAGCCCCAATAGCCGCTATTATAAGTGACTTCGGTCTTCCTCGCTTCATAGCTCCTCCCCCTAAGATAATAATTCTATATTTCCCGTTAATCACTCTTACTTATAATTGCTAAACATCCCTTTTCTTCAAATAACTCAAAGACAACAAACCTTTAACGAAACAGACCATACTAATAATCCACATAACACCTATCACGGCTATAGTTAAAGAGTTAAATACTGAACTTGAAAAAGCCCTAGTTTCAAGTATTCTTATCCATGTTAATGCACCAATAGTAAACAATAGTAAATGACTTAAAAACCACCCATAGCCATGCTTCCTAAATTTAATCATTAATCTAATCACTAACACTACAACAGGAACCATTACAACTAGTAAGCCTACTCTCAGAAATCCAATGATTTCTTCTTCCATGAGCATATAAAACCACTCACCTCCCCTTTACTAACAAATAATCCCAAATAATTAGACGCTTTACATACATTTATAGTTGCGTATGACTTTAAAACAAGCTACCACCATGCTCTTCTGCCCCTTTAGTTGAGAAAAGGCTGCCGATTTGCCCGGCAGCCCATCAGCAGCTATCTTTCCCACAGCAAGGGCTGGCGGATCGCGATGTTGCGACGAACTTCCATGTCCGAAAGGTCCGAATCAAGGCTGTTCCACAGCTCCATATACGCCTTACTGTCAAGCGCCAGCCCGGCAAATAACAGGGATGAAACCTTAGCCGGCCAGCCTTCGAAATGCTCTACGTCTGGAGGATAGGGCCAAGTGGACTTATCCTGCAAATATGGGAACAGATAGGATAGGCCTTTGCGGATTCCACGACCATCAGGCAACTCGAAGTTCCACAAATTATGTTCCGGCGTCGAAAGAATGTGGCACAGCGTCACCATATTATCCAGCACGAAAATCGCGTAGCCATAAGGTTTCGTGCGCGCTAACTCACGCGGGAAGCTGCCGTCTGGGGCCATTTGGTCAGGGAGCAGCGATTCTTTGTACCTTTGCCTGCAAAAGCGAAGCATTTCTTCGTTATTCGTAAACCAGGCAAAAGCGGCCGCCTGCACAAACCAGCAAACCCCATGGTTATTAGGCGCATTCATCTCTTCGATGCCATTCTCGTGTGTGCTCATCCATGTTAAATAATCGCCAAACCACCTCTGAAGTCCCTGATACATGTCGGCGGTCATGGAAGATGACGATTTCAGAGTTTCAATAGCAAACGGCACATCGATCAAATGCAGGGTATCAATAATACCGATGCCTCTGCCGGCGCAAATACCGGGTATGGCTTGCGCATAGAGGAGATGCGGATTCATCTTCGTCGCTTCATCCAGGAAAAACACCCTTAAGAACTTTACTGCTTTCTCTGCGTAAGCCTCGTTTCTGGTCACCGAATACCCAGCGGCCAAGTTCGCCACATGGGTTCTCATGCTTCGCAATAACAGCCGATGGCTGTCAAAATTATCAGGATTGCTTTCGCCATCCAGGCGTATATAAGGCAGTCCGTCTGCGGTATCGGGATTTGGCCACCAGTAGTCACCGTTTGAATAATAATCGTGCAGGCCGCCTTCGCTTTTGGCAGCTCTGACATCCGCAATCGGAATGGGGCTTTCCTTCATCGATGCTTGGGCTTGCTTGATAATCCACTTCGTATCAAATAAGGAGAGGCGTTCGTTCTGCTCGCTTGCTTTTGCTAGATTCATCATGGTCTATACCCGCTCCTTGCACTGTTTAAAATATATCATTGTCCCAGCCCATCAGCTTAGCCATCGCTTCCAAGTAGTAATAATCACCGTAAATCAGTGATACGTTGACATCCTTATTGACCGGCTTGTTGCCTGTAGCTTCAAGCAAAATACCTTCGAATTCAGGCTGGTCCAGCGTGCTGTAATTTTGCGACAACGAGTGCATGATGGATTCTGCGGCCTTACGGTACACCTTTCCTTCTTCCGAAGGCAGCTGCTCTGCGATTGCCAGAAGACCGGATGCCCCAATGCTTGCCGCTGACGTATCTCTTGGCTCTACGGTTACATCCGGCACACGGAAATCCCAATAGGCGACGTAATCATCCGGAAGACAGCTAAGATAATAATTCGCCGTACGCTTTGCGGCGTCCAAATATTTGCTGTCCCCCGTATATTTGTACGTATTGGCCATGCCATACAAAGCCCAAGCCTGCCCCCGGCTCCAAGAAGAGGTCGGCGAATATCCTTGTCCCCCCAAGTAGTCCATCACATCACCCGTATTCGCATCGAACACGGTAATGTGATGCGAAGAACCGTCTTCGCGAAGCGTATGCCGCAGCACCGTATCCGCGTGTGCACGCGCGATATGAGCAAATCTCGGATCGCCCGACTCTTGCGATGCCCAAAACAAGATCGACAAGTTCATCATCGTATCGATGATCGAACCTCCGGGGCGGTCTGCCTGATTTTGTGCCCGCAAGAATCCTCCAGCCAAGTTAAAGCGGCCAGCTAATAGGTTCGCAGCCTGCAGCCCTCTGCGTCTGGCGTCAGCGTCACCCGTCAGCTTATATTTAATCACAGCCGTGCTTAAAAATTGAAACCCTACATCATGATGAAACCGATTCTCACGCAAAAAGCACTGTTCGATCCGCTCATCCCATGACCATGCAACCTGGCGATACGATTCTTTGCCCGTCATATCATATAAGATCCACATCATGCCTGGCCAAAAACCGGAAGTCCACCAGTCTAGGATCACATCGTCATAAACACCAGACACGGACGCATGCGGGCATTTATCCCCCATTTGTTCCATCATCCGATCCACTTTCGTTTGAAGCTGACTCCACCAGCCAGACCATGGTTCTTCCTGCATTCCTGTAAAGTTAGCCATCGATCTTCGATCCCTCGTCATACGTTCGTTTCACAATCAATCATGACATGAATCGTGTCGCCTTTATGCTCATTACGCAGCTTAAACGCTTCGGCAATGTTGCTTAAGTGGACCACATGCGTGATCATTTCCTCCGTATTGACGAGTCCATCCAGCACCAACTGCAAACCTTTGTCGAAATAATGGCGATTATCGATATCCCGCTTCGGTTCCGTTGAGAAAATGTCGAGCCTCTTCTTATGAATTTTGAAAAAATCGACCGGCTTATGGCAAGTCCCAATGCACCCGTACATGACGATTCGCCCATTCTGGGAAGCCGCATCGATCGCATCAACCATCCCGTCACCCTCCAGCAAGCAGGGAATGACCACATCGAAGCCATCCGGGAAATCTTTGCCCACAATGTCCATCGTATTCGCATCTGGCGACGGCATCTTATAGGTATGGGTCGCGCCGTACTTACGGGCCAGCTCCAGCTTTTCATCGAACAAATCCGTTACCACAAGGTTCCGCGGACTATACAAGCTAACTACTTGTGTCATCACCAAGCCGCTGACGCCTTGTCCGGTGATCAGCACATTTTTGTGAGGGGAAATATCGCCAAGCTCTGCCGCATGAATAATGCCCGGGAGCACCTCAATCAGCGAACCTTCAATGAGAGGAAGCGCCTGTGGAAGAACTTTAACAGAAAAAGGCGTACAGCAAACATATTCAGCGAAGGCCCCCCAAATATAGCGAAGTGCTACAGGATCTCCCACTTTAAGACCGATGACATTGGGTCCTACTTTATCAATAACACCAGCCACTTCATGGCCAAGCCGTGTCGGATACGAGACAAACTCGGGCTCGCGAGCCCCGCGAAACACTTCCACATCACTGCCGCATATGCCAACCCATTTCACCTTTACCCTTACTTCGCCTTCAGCAGGCTCGGGTATTAGCGCCCTTTTTAACGTGATAGTCCCAATTTCCTCCACAACCGCGCATAACTGTGTACCCTCGCCATCATAATCGACCAACTGCATGGGTGGAACAGACATTTTTCTAACCATTCTATTTAGCTCCTATCCATTTATCCAGTATATGTTTTGCCATCATTTTATTGCCTTCCGTATTCGGATGCAGGTGGTCTGGCAGCATGCCAATATAGGCTTCTCCAAGAATTTCCAGACCATCGATATATGTAAGATTGGAATCCCCGTAAGAAGTTAAAATAGTCACCGCTTCGTGGATTTCTTGCCTCATTGTAACCAAGTTCATCCCTACTAAGTTTTCGTCCGTTTCCCTGTGAGGGCAATAAATAGGCGAAAATATAAATAAGGGCGTGTTGCGATGCTTTTCCCGAATGATCGATACCATGCCGATAATGGCCGAACGAAATGTCCGGATATTTAAACTATTGCCTCCCATCACATTAATGCCGAGGCACATGGAAATCATGTCTGCGGGAAGGTCGCGGATGACGCGAGCAACCATCGGTTCCAAATGGCATTGTCCCGCAAATCCCAAACAGGTCAGGTCCCAACCTTTGCTGCGTGCTACGATTGCTGGCCAAGTCAGAGCTGGACTTGCAGCTGAGCTGCACTGCGTAATGGAACTGCCGTAGGCAACCCACCGGGGCTGATTGTTTGGCAAGGGAGCGGCCGATGCCCCTTCATCTACTTTCAGTGCTTTCACAATGACGGCAGCTTCTTGTGACAAATAAATGTCAATCCGCTTCATGCTGCCTGGCAAATTTGTAAATAAACAAATTCCTTCTCTTGCAAGGAGAGTCTTTGTTTCGACTAATTCATCTTCAATCACGATGGCCAAACGTATATCTTTATCCATTCTAGCGACATGCAGCTCCACTGAAGTAGAATCGCTTATAAAAGCAACTCTAACTCCCGCTGTTTCCCCTGCCTTCTCCACCAATTTAGAGGCAAATAGGCTGAGCTGATCATGAGGCAATCGCCATGGCCGGAGCCCAGTATCCGTCGTTTCTATGGAAACGGCCCCCCGAAACCATTCTTTATTTAGTTCAATCGTTTGCATGTTTCCATTCACCTCTTCATAAAATAGGCAAACTAGAAATTCCTATTCTGCCAATGTGGGACATTTTGTAATATGCACGTTCAGCTGCCTTATTCTCTCTATAAAGGGAACTGTGGGACGCTATTTAGGCAAAAAGCAGAGATGCTAGAGGGTTAGCGGAACTACAGGGCTTTATTTCCACCAAAAGCGCTGAATTTCCCACCAACCAGCAAAATAGCGTACTATAGTTCCCTCAACCTCGCAATATCGACACTTTTGACTGGAATAGCGCCCTGTAGTTCCCTCTCGCGCGAGACGGATGGGTTGCTCTGTGCAAGGCAGCTAGTTCCCTCTCGCGCAAGGCAGCTGGGTTGCTCTGCGCAAGGCAGCTAGTTCCCTCTCGCGCAAGGCAACTGGGCAGCTTTACGCAATGCTGCCGAATAGCTCCGCGTGAGACAGCCGGGGAACTCCTCTCCCACTCCAAATGCAGTATGAAAACAAAAAGTCGCGATTTCCGCGACTTTTTATGCATTCTGACCTCCGCTCAAGCCAAGGATTTTACAGGAATCACCGGCTTATCCTGCATGATATCGCCGCTGGCTTGCATCCAGGAAGCCAACTCGGAAGCAAGCCGCTCGATGATCCCGGCATTTGCCGGCGCTGCCGACAAATCTTGCATTTCCCAAGGATCCCTTCGCAGATCGAACAACTGGATTCGTTCTGTTCCTGTGTTCGTTTCTGGCGAGCGATAATAACGGATCAGCTTCCATCTTCCGTCTGTGACCATCCGCTGGACATCTCGATAAACCGAGCCGACGATAGCGCGAACGCCATCAATTTCCCCTGCAAAAATGGGGCATAGGCTTATGCCTTCCGTTTCCTCCGGCAGGTCGACGCCGCATAACCCGGCAACGGTAGGAAAAATATCGATATTGCTGGCCAGCGCAAGCTCCTGCTTGCCCACCGGCACGCCTGGCCCCCGGAAGATTAGCGGTATGCGCACGCTGTGCTCGTAAAGGTTTTGTTTGCCCATGAGTCCGTGCTGCCCGACGGCCAAGCCATGATCAGCGGTATATACGATAAGCGTATCGTCATAGAGGCCCTTAGCCTTCAGCGCTTCGATGACTCTACCGATTTGCGCGTCCAAATGGCTTATCATCGCATAGTAATCGGCCATATGCCCACGAATTTCGTCTTCGTCCCTCGGCCATCCAGCAAGCTTCTCGTCCCTAACCGTCATATCGCCGGTATCGAATGGATGCTCCCGCACAAAGTTCGGAGGCAGCGGAATGCCGGATTTGTCGTACATGCTTGCATACGGCTCTGGCGCGGTTCGGGGGTCATGCGGTGCGGTATAAGCTACATACAGGAAAAACGGCCGATCCTCCTGATAGTCCTCAATAAAGTTGATAGCAGCGTCCGTAAACAACTCGGTTGAGAAGGTGTGTTCGATATATTCCTCCTCCTTCGGATAAGCCCCGGTCACGTCATAGTCGTGTACAGGAACCTTCGTGTGCTCGCTCATTCCGCGAAAAGCCAGCTTATCCCCTCCCTCGAAACTTCGAGCGAAGCTTGCCTTGTCGTTATGCCATTTGCCGATCGCATGTGTCAGGTATCCAGCCTCTTTCATCGTTTGCGGCATGATCCGAACATCCGGACGAATAACGCTCGAATGCTCGCGGTTCGTCATGTCTTTGCCGATCGTCGCCCGGAAGATCGGGATGCCCGTATGGACGCACGCTCTGCTCGGCGCGCAAACCGCTCCGCTTAGGCCGCCGAATATATGCGTGTTACGACAAGATGTCCCGCTGGCAGCCAGCGAATCCAATACTGGCGTCTGCACCGTTTCATCGCCGAACGCGCCAATGGCTTCACCACGATGATCGTCCGCAATGAGAAACACCACATTAGGTTTACTGGGGGAAGGCTTACTGGGTAAAGGTTTACCGGGTGAAGGTTTACCAGATAAAGGTTTACCGGGCGAAGGCTTACTAGGTAAAGGTTTACCAGGCGAAGGTCTTCCGGGTAAAGGTCTTCCGGTTAAAAGCTTCTTCATATTCTCTTCTTTCATCCTCTACCTCACTCTCACGAGACAGAATTACGCTTTCGATGCGGCTACTTTTTCGATTTATACTGGGTATAGGCTTGTTGATAAATTTCCAGGTAGCGTTTAATGTTCATTTTGTCCAGAGTGCTCAAGTAGTTGTTCCACTCCTTGTCAATGTCCAGCGATCCTGTAACCGTCTTCGCAAAAAATTCAGTGCGGTAGTCCGTAAGCGTCTTCTCAAGCGTAGAAAGCTCCTCCGATTGTTCGTTTGTGAAGAACAACGGCGGCACAATTTTGCTTGGATCGGTTGCGTATGGCTCGTATTTTTTAGTTTCATTATACAAAATAAGTTCAAGTGAATTTTTCGGATCCGCTACCACGCTTAATCGCAAATCGTTGGTCCGCAGCGAAGGTCCCGCCTGTGCCCAGTGGATGTTCTGCAGCTTGCCAAACGTGGCAATCGGTTTCCATTTCGCTTGCTTGCCGTTCACGCCTAGCTCACCTTGCGCTGGACGCACCCACTCCTGATCCGGGCGGCCCTGCGTGCTGCGCAGCGTCGCTTCTTCTGAAAGCAGCAAGTCAGCCATACGGAAAGCGGCAGCGGGATTTTTGGCCTTATTGGTAACGACATATTGACCTGTAGATACCGCATATGGATTATACGCAGTTGAGCGTATGCCAGACGGTCCTTTGAGTGGCGGCACGGATACATAGTCTTTGAATCTCGGGTTATCCGCATCGACAAAGACCGTTTGGTTTTGGGAGGCGATCGCTCCCGCGATCGGGATTTCCGGGTTCATGCCCATTTGCTTCAACTGGTTCCTATCCTGTGTAAATGATTGTGGAGATACCAAACCTTCAGCAAACAGTTTATGAATATACTTCAAAGCTTCCTTCCACTCCGGTTGATTATAGGCAACTTGAATCTTCCCGTCCTTAACAAATTTCAAGTTGAAATCCTTCTCTACAAAAGCGCTGGTCAGAAACAAGTCCAGTGTCGAGGAAGGGCCGTTGGTAGCGCCGACTAGCGGGATCTCATCTGCCTTGCCGTTTCCGTTCGGATCTTTTTCTTTGAAAGCTTTGAGTACTTGATAGAACTCGTCTGTCGTTTCTGGCATTTTTAATCCGAGCTTGTCTAGCCATGTTTGATTAATCCACATCTTTTGACCGAGTGAACAGTGGTAGCAATCATTCACCTGAGGGACCGAATAAATTTTGCCGTCAGGCATCGTAATCAAATCTTTGACATAGGAAACCTGCTCGAACATCTTTTTCATTTCCACGCCATATTTATCAATATACGGGTTCAGCGGAATAAACACGCCATCCTTACCGTAAATCGACTGCTGAACCGGTGATACGTTCAAATTAAGCAGCACGTCCGGATAATCGCCGCTTGCGAGTGAAACGTTTAGCTTCTCTGCAAATGTCTTTTCTGGAGCGACTTCCCAATCGATGTGAATGTTCGTTTTCTCCTCCAGCCACTTGGTGAATTCGTTCGTTGCGAAGTTTTCGACAATGCTGGAGCCTTTGACCATAACCCTTAGCGTCGTCTTTTCTTTCGTGATCGGGAATACCCCTGCTGCTGTTACTTGATCGTCACTGCCTGCTTCCTTCTTTGGATCTGCACCCTTTTGTCCACTGTCCGCACATGCGCTTAGAAGCGCTAGAGAAGCGGTAACTGCCACTAAAGCTGTTAACCCTTTTTTCATGTAAAAACCCCCTTTAGCCTTTGAGTGATCCAATCATCATGCCTTTGACAAAATGCCTTTGTATGAATGGATAGATGATGAGCACGGGCAGCGTAGACACGACGATAAGGGAAAATTTCAAAAGCTCCCGCAGGCCATCCCTTGCTGCTTGATCGGCAACGTCGGTGATCATCGACGCGTCGACCTCGTTTTGCACCAAAATATCCCTTAATACCAGTTGAATCGGGTACAACTCCTGATGTTTTAAATAAAGCAGCGCGTTAAAATATTGGTTCCAATGTCCGACTGCGTAAAATAAGGAGATGACCGCTATGATCGGACCTGACAAAGGAAGCACGATTTTCCGCACAAATGTAAAATCACTGCATCCATCCATTTGAGCCGCTTCAAGCAATTCATCCGGAATGGTCGTTTGAAAATACGTGCGGGCAATAATCATATTCATAACGGCAAGAGCTCCCGGAATAATTAAAGACCACCTTGTGTCAATCATACCGAGCTCTTTCACAACCAGATAAGACGGGATCAATCCGCCAGAAAACATCATGGTGAATACAAACAAAGCCATAATGCTATTGCGTGGCATAAAATCTTTTCTGGACATCGGATAAGCCGCAATGAGTGTAAAGAGCACATTGATCGTCGTTCCCACTACGGTATAAAAGACTGAATTCAAAAAGCTCGACATAATTAAACGATGCTTGAATACCGCTTCATAACCCGCTAGCGTCGGCTCGACCGGATACAACCAGACTCTGCCGGAAATAACCGCTGTGGATGAACTGAAGGAAGCGCTGACAATGTAAACCAACGGATATAGTATCGTAATCGTAAAAATGAATAGGATGATGTAATTCACAATTGTAAAAAGCCTGTCATCTGCACTTTCTTTAATGCTTCCCATCATAAACGTGCCTCCTTATTACCACAGACTGGTTTGCCCCAACTTTCTGGCTATCCGGTTGACGAGAACCAGCAGGACCAGATTAATGACTGATTTGAACAATCCAATGGCAGACGAGTAGGAATAGTTGATGGCTGTTGATGCCAAACCAACTTTATAGACGAAAGTATCAATGACCTCAGATGAGCTCATATTCAGCGGATTCTGCATCAGCAATACCTTTTCAAAGCCGATGTCCAGCACATGGCCGGTGTTCATGATCAGCAAGATAACAGCAACCGGCATAATACCCGGTAAGTCGACGTGCCACATTCGCTGTACTTTATTGGCCCCATCCACAACAGCTGCCTCGTGCAGCGAAGGATCGACAGCTGCAAGCGCTGCCAAATAGATGATGCAGGAAAAACCAACGTTTTGCCAAATACCAGACCAGACAAAAACGTGTGAAAACCATTCAGGTATGCCCATGAAATTAATTGCCGGCAAGCCGAAATATTTCATAATCGTTTGAATCAGGCCAACCCGCGGGTCCATCATTTGTAGAATAATACCTACCATCACGACGACAGAAATAAAATGCGGTGCGTAAGTAATCATTTGCACGGTTTTCTTAAAGAAACGAGCGTTTACGTAATTCAAGGAAAGCGCAAGAATGATTGGGAACGGAAACCCCGCAAATAAACTATAGATGCTGAGAAGGATCGTATTTTTCATAATTCGCACAAACTCATACGAATGGAAAAAACGATCAAAATGCTTCAGACCAACCCATTCACTGCCCCATACCCCTTTAGTAGGAATATAATTTTTAAAAGCAATCAAAGCCCCATACATCGGCACATACTTGAATATGAGCAAATAAATAATCGGCAGCAGCATAAGAACGTAGAGCTGCCAATGACTGGATGCGTTCTTCTTCAGTCTAGACAAGTAACTTTCCTTTTTAACGACAGATGCAGACAATATCCCCCTCTTGCTAGCCGAAACTTCCATAAATCCCTCCCTCTCTCGATGTCCATGACTCGGTATGTTTGATGTCTTTCCTATATGTAGCATACAAAACTAGGGACAGCCGGGCATTGTGCTGTTTTACACCGGCATGACTTTTTTTGCGCTGGACGACGGCATGCGAATCGTAACCTTCGTACCTACACCCAGGTCGCTTTGTATCGAAAGTCCATACTGTTCTCCGAACACCATCTGAATCCGATTATGCACATTGAGCAGCCCGATGCTGCCCTCGAATGTGGGTTGTGTATCCAACAGACTTTCCTCCCGGCTGTTCTGGAAACGCGTATTTATTTGAAGAAGCGTCTCCGCTTCAATGCCGCATCCATTATCTTCTACAATGACATAAAAATCCGCTTCATCCTTCCAGGCGTCAATAATAATCGTGTGCGTATCCTCGATCCCATAGGGAAACGCATGCTTAAACACATTCTCGACCAAGGGCTGCAGCGTTAAGCGAACCATGCTGTCCAGCAAGTAATCCGTACTGATGCGAACATCAATTTCAAATTCCCGCTGATTGCGATATTTCATAATAGACATAAAATACAGAATGTGTTTAAGCTCGTTAGCTACCGTAATTTCTTCCAAATCTGTGCGTATGGAATAGCGCAGCATATACGACAGAGAACGAACGATGTCTTTAATTTCGCTTGATTTCTGGATAACAGCGTAACAAATAATAATTTCTAACGTGTTGTACAAGAAGTGCGGATTAATCTGTAATTGCAGCGCTTGAAATTCGGCCAGCTGCCGTTTCATTAAGTTGTCCTGATTGCGCAGCTCGGTCTCATAAACCCGATCGACAAGCTCTTCCAGCCGGGTGACCATCGTATTGTAGCTGGTAATAAGCTGATCCATTTCATCACGGCTTCCAGTCAGAGGTACGCGGGTCCACTGACCTTTGGCCGTCTGACGCATCCCATTTTCCAAAAGTCGAACTGGACGAACGATAGATTGACCGAAACGATAAGCTAGAAATAAAGCCAAAATCAAGGTAAAGATACCTACGAGCAGCGTTGTTTGCCGCAAGTCTGAAATCGGCTTGCTCTGTTCAGCAACCGACATGCTGGCCACCAGTGTCCATCCGGAGTAGTCGGACTTGCGACTAAAGAAAACCCGTCCCGGTTCTCCAGGCAATTCAAATATTTGGTCTTTGTTAGCTTCAACCGTATTGAAATGCATGCCGTCAAGCTGCTTGCCGATCCGGCTCGCATCCGGATGGTATAAGATTCTCCCATGATCGTTAACGATGAAGAAATACCCGGATTTCCCGAGTTTTATCCCCTTCCAGAGCGTGTTCAACTCCCCTATCTTGAGTTCGAAGCCCATGATGCCTTTGAATGATTTCGACGAGGTTCGGTCGGCCAATTTGCGAATCAGTGTGAGATGTCCGTCCAGAAATCCGGATTCCTGAATCGTCAGCTTTCCGTTTATATCATCGTCCTCCTTCATCTGTTCGATATATTCTTCAAAGCCTTTATAATTAAAAGGAACAATATGGACATTGAAATCCGTTGCCTGGAACCCGTTATAACCGACAATGTACGTCATGGATATTTCCGGGTTATTGATGAGAACCGGTTGAAAGACCCCCTTCATAGCCAATTCAGATGTATAGAAGCCAGAAGTCGAATGGTTTGGAAGATCCAGCGCCTCCTTCACGACAGGAGAGATTAGAATGGAAACCGTTGCCCGCTCATAGCTTTTCAGGAATAAATCGGTTTCATGCAAGACAATATCCACGATTTGAGTCAGCAGCGCTTCATACTGATTCTCCAATTCGTTGGACGACCGCCAATAACCGGTAACCCCCACCGTCACCAAGGTCAGCGCGATAATAATGACAAAGTAAAGGTAAACCTTGCGTACTAAGCTGTTTTTCATTACTTAATCCCAAGCAGCGCGCGATATTCGGTAGGGGAATAGCCCGTTGCCTTTTTGAAGACTCTGGAGAAATGGGGGTAGCTTTCGTAACCGACTTCGGCTCCAATATCAATGATTTTGTAGTGCGGAACGGCAAGCAGTTGTTTGGCTTTGTCAATTCGTTTGCGCATCCGGTATTGCACGAAGGTCTCATTCGTATTTTTCTTAAAATAATGACTGAAATAGGTCGGTGTTACGCCTAGCTTCCCAGCAACCATGTCCAGTGAAAGCTCATCCTGGAAAAGATGCTCTTCGATGTACTGAATAGCCGCCTCCAAAACATTGATTCTTTCATGCTTGCGATACTCGCTCAGTCGCTGGATCCATAGGCCGATTTCGGCCTGAAACCATTCATACGTAATTGTGGTGACCGTATTTCCCTCCAAAAGCGGCTTCACCTCCATCTTGTACGCCCCTCTGGCATTCAGTTTCTTGAGCAGCAGCCTGACAGCGTCGCATACCCGCTGGTACTGCTGCATGTCCGTATCACTGGGGAACAACTCCCTCTTTCCCACCTCAAGCAGTTCATTGGCCCGGACCGTATCCAACATCCACACCGCTTCCTCCAATTGATCGATCCACTGTTCAAAAAGGGTGAAGGAAATAAGCGCCGCATCCCGCATGGCGAGCACTTTATCCAGCACTGGAAAAAGTTCGATTTCTGTAATAGGTTTCAGCAAATATTCCTGCACGCCGTAAGACATGCATTTTTGTGCATAAGCAAAATCCCCGTATCCCGATAGCACAACGACTTTGGTGAAGAGCTTGAGCTGCTGCTGAATATTTCGACAGAGCTCCAGACCGTCCATACGCGGCATCCGAATATCTGTCAACACAACGTCAGGAGGGTTAGCGATGATGTTCAACAACGCGGACTCACCGTCCGTAAACGTATCGATCTCACTAAACCGTTGATATTCCCAAATTAACGTTTTGAGGCCAATCCCGATGATAGGTTCATCGTCAACAATAACAATTCTGGCCATTCGCTTGCCCCCCTGTTTATAACGTTAACCACCTTTATTATCTCCCGATTCCCGTTAACCTGGATACCCCTTAAAACCTGAACAGCGTCATCAAAATCGAAAAAACCCTTAGTTAATAATCCGAATGGGCATGCAAAATGAAGACAGACCGTTCGGCAAGCCTGCCGAGCGGTCTGTATATGGGCATGTGGCTGAGTAATCACAGCCATATTGCAAAAAGCCACGCCTTTTAATGCATCGGCAGGCCATAAAGACGCCAAGGCTTGCGTCCTCCAAAATATCCGCACATATGGCTCTCCGCCGGTACAGGCTGAATTTCCCATGAACGTGCTGCGGCGTGGTCGGCATTGTAAAGCACAGCTTCTTCGCCCTGCGGCAGCTCAAGTTCATAAACGCCTCCGCCCAGAGAGCGAAGCTGCACCTCCGAGCTTGCGGACATCCGAATGTCGCCCATCATGTCAGTCTTAATGCGGCATGGCAGTCCGGCCAAGCTTTTGACCCTGATCCATGCCGTAGCTCCTTCCGAACGAGTCGCGCTGATCACAAATGCGCCCTCGGCTCGTAAATCATGGAACACAGCTTCCTTCCATTCGGAAGGAACAGCTGGGAATACCCTGATCTCTTCTCCCCAGCTTTGCAGCAGCATATCGTGGATCGCTTCAGCGCCTGCGAGCGGCGACTCGAGGACGGGACCCGCTTCCTTGTACATCGTGTTCGGTTTCAGAAGATGCATCAACGTCTTCAAGTACTTGAGCGCTTCGTCTCCTTCCCCCACTGCGGCAGCTATGGAAGCCGCACCGGTAAACGTGAAACCGCGCAAGTCTCCCTCACGGGATAGCCAATGACGAAGCGAGCGCACGATGAGCTCTCGTTCCTCCGGCGCATCGCCGCTCACCAGATGCAGCGGGAAGACAGCCATCAAGTGGCTGAAATGCCGATGACCGAATTCCAACTTCTGGCCCCTGCCGACCATGAAGCCAGTCTCGTCGACTGGCAGCGGCGTTAATTGCGCCAAAGTCTCTTCCCAGCGGGCGCGGCCAGGGTCCTCTAAGCCAAGGATGCTGCAAATACGCAGCAAAGTTTGGCAGCCCCAGCGCAGCAATGCCAAGTCATAATGGGTATCCGGTACGGCTAACTGCAGGAACGAGCCGTATTCGGGCGAGATCATCGGGGGCAGATGCCATTTCCCGTCATCGCCTTCCTCCAGCAGATGCAAATAGTACTGCACACTTCGCTTCAACAGCGGAAATAGCAGTTCCTTGAGCATAGGCGTGTCCATCGCATGGCGGTAATGCCTCCATAAGTTATGGCACACCCACGTCAAGTTGCCTACTTCGGCGCCGACAGGGCCGACCAAGTCATAGCTCATACTGCGACCCAGCCCTGCCGAATCTTCACGGTACTGCTCTGGTACGTTGCAGATTAACTGCTCCATATTGTCGCGAAAAGCACGAACGAGCGATTCGCCGAGCTCCAGACGGCCTGATGTATAGACAGGTGAATAGCTCATTTGGACATTCATATTAAACCAGACACCAGCCCATGGTGTCGTCGTGAGCCATGGTCCTTGATTGTCCATGATCATCCCACCCGCACGGGTTGCGGAAGCCAGCTTGTACATTTGCACCCAATAAAAGCCTTCCAGCATCGTATCCGGGATGGAAACAAAGCTTTGGCGATAGTAATCATGCCACCAACTCCGGTGCGCTTCCACCCAAGCCGCCCACGGCTGCGTTGCCGCTTCTCGAACGTTCGTTTCCGTATTATGCTGTGCCTGATCACTGAAACCGTTCCCGATCGAAAGCCATAGCTGGCGCAGGTTTGCCCCCTCCTCTGCCTGCGCTTCCAGCCATGCCGTCGTACAACCTCCATCATGTTGGAAC
The DNA here is from genome assembly GCF_014640555.1 of Paenibacillus marchantiophytorum. Lineage (GTDB taxonomy): Bacteria > Bacillota > Bacilli > Paenibacillales > NBRC-103111 > Paenibacillus_E > Paenibacillus_E marchantiophytorum. Next base: position 33,328 of record NZ_BMHE01000039.1, read on the forward strand.
CTCTGCACGCCAACCGTCAACCCATCCTCCTTGGCCTGCCTGGTAACTTCTGCCTGTGGGATATACTGATTCAGGTTGCTGCCATCGGCGTTCTTGAGCACCGGGTCCACTTCACTGTAAGCGTACCACTCCATACTAGCGTCTTTCTCGCCTTCACTAGTTTCCAGTTCCACAGCCAGCACCTTATCCTGGCTGTGGACGAAAGCGCGGACCTTCACCGTGCCAACCGTCGTTGTAATGTCCGCCCGCATCTCCGCATTCCACAAATCAACCCGAATGCTTGACGGTTGATAATACCAGCCAACCAGTTCAAGGTGCAGCTCGCCAACCGGCACACGAGGCGGGAATCCGCCTCCAGGCTTATGCGCCGTGACGTCTGTGCATCCGAGCACCAAACGCAGCACATTGCGTTTATCGCGATGTTCCTCACTATATATCATGGCCCCGATCACTCCGTTGCCGATAAAAGCCCCCTCGTCCCACGAAATCGGCTTAACGGACCAAGTCATGTCATGTCTTGCCATAAATGATGGCCAGTCCACCTTCGTCTTCATCAACAAAACCCACACCCTTTCCTATTGCTCACACCTCGCTCCATTTAAATATACCTCCGTACATGGGAGGTATCATTGCGTTTATTTGCTGCACTATGACCTTTTTTGTTTTTTGCGTGAAAAGGAACTATGATCCGCTAATTGGCGGGAACCGGGGTAAAAGCAGTATGGAAGGGAACTGAGGTGCGCTATTTAAGCGGAACATGCTGATTCCGACCGGGAAATGGTGAAATAGCGGATCGTAGTTCCCTTTGGCGTGGAATTAGGTGGTTTTCAGCTTTATAGCGGATTCTAGTTCCCTTGGGCTTTACAATAACACAGTGCGCAATGTGAAAAGGAACTACGATCCGCTAATTGGCGGGAACCGAGGAAAAAGCAGTATGGAAGGGAACTGAGGTACGCTATTTAAGCGGAACATGCTGGTTCCGACCAGGAAATGGTGAAATAACGGATCGTAGTTCCCTTTGACGTGGAATTTGGCGGTTTTCAGCTTTATAGCGGATCGTAGTTCCCTTTGGGCTTTGCGATGACAGAGAGCGCAATGTGAAAGGAACTATGATCCGCTAATTGACGGGAACCGGGGGAGAAGCAGTATGGAAGGGAACTGAGGAGGCTGTCGATTCATTGTGGACAGTTTTCAAAATTACCTGTGGAAGGCTCTCAGATCAATTTAAATTTTATCTGTGTAATGCTTATTCAAAAAAGTCGCTCTAAAGGCCTAATTTCAGCACATTTCGAGCACTGTTCCAAGTTGCTCACAATGAATCGACAGCCTCCTGAGGTGCGCTATTTAAGCGGAACATGCTGATTCCGATCGGGAAATGGTGAAATAGCGGATTCTAGTTCCCTTGGGCTTTACGATAACAGCAGTAGACGCCAAACACAAAGAAACTAAGCAGATACAGCCGCTTAGCTCCTTTTTCTATCCCGTACTTGTAGGATGGCCTCTTGTGCCGGGTTATAGAGTATCTGATTGGTTTGCAAGGCTCCAAGCTCGCAGCACTTTCGTGACCCACCCTTGTATTCGACAATCACCTCAAAACGCCTCTCCTTAGCTTCCTTCCCCCAGCTGAGTCCAGTCAAAAAGAACTCCCATCGCTGAACTTCGATTGTTAACGAGCAATTCGTACGCCTGCAGCGCTTCCAGTGGGGAAAAGCGATGAGTGATTAGCGGATTGACATCCATTCTTCCTTGCAATATGTAGTGTAAGAACAGATCGGCCATTTCAGGATGATGCCATCCTTTATAATTCATTTGGGCATGAATACCGAGTATGGATACCGAGTTGGAAACCACATTGCGACCCATCCCCTGTACGGATGGCGTAGCTGTGTCCCCCAGTAGAATCACTCGGCCCAAAGGCTTAACTAGCTGAGTAGCCTGTGCCAATACTGCGGGATGTCCGGTGATATCGAAGACAACATCCAGCATCTTGCCCTTGGTCTGCTCGGCGATCTGCTCTTTCGCCTTCCCCGCATCCATCGCCAACCGATGAATACCCGGTTTATCCCACACAAGCTGGACTCGGCTCTCCGCAGGATCCATCGCATAAATTTCTTTGGCGCCAGAAAGATACAAATATTGCGTCACCAGCTGACCAAGAAGTCCCAGTCCTATGACACCAACCGTTTCCCCGAGAAACAGCTCGGCTCTTCTCACTCCAAGCTGCGTCGTTTTGGACAGATTAATCCAAACGCCTTGCTCGGCGCTGACTTCCTTCGGCAGAAGTACAGCATGCTCCGCCTCCGTCTTAAAAAACTGGGTGTGTGCATTTTCCACAAACACACGGTCGCCTTTTTGTATCTGCTGAACGGCTGTCCCCACTTCAAGCACTTCAGCCACCATTGAATAGCCGGGATGAAACGGATACTGCACCCAGCTTGACCAATTGGTATCGGGATCGAAGACGCCTCTTAGGCATTGAAGCTCTGTCCCTGTGCTAATCAGCGAACGGATCGCCGCACATAAAATTTCCGTAGGACCCAGATTAGCGTCAAAAGAGTGCTTTCTCACCTCCACCTTCTGCTTTTCTGCAAAAACGATGCTGACTGTTTCCATTGACTTTACCTCCTTATGCGGGAATCTTTTCCCATGAGATAAGTGTAGTGGGGGCAGCATTGGGAAAACAGAGCAAACGTTTGCTGAAGTTTAACACTTATACAGGTTATCCAACAACGTTTTAAATCGTTCTTATAAACAATTCTTTGTATTGCCGAGGGGAAATGCCCGTATATTTTTTGAAAAGCCTGGTAAAGGTTTGGATATCGTTAAAACCAAGCAATTCGCTGATTTCCGTCACATTCATTTCACGTATTTCGAGAAGCGATTTGGCTTTTGCGATTTTGATTTCCCGGTGCAGCAGAATGGGGGATTTGCCGAATATAGCTTTGAAATGATTGCTGACATAAGTCGGATTCATGTGCAGTTCGGCTGCCAAATCGGCGAGTGAAAGCGTCGCTTCAGGTTGATTAACAATTTTCAGCAGGATCGATAAAAAACTGTGTGATGGTTGGCTCTCTGTTGCGGTTTTGACGCTTCCCAAGGCATTATCCAGCAGCAAATAGAGTAATTCAAGCGATTTCGCCTTTTGTAAAATGATATTGGGCAAATGCCCTTTTCTGGACATGGAAAGCATGAGCTCATCAAACACTTCCTCAAATCTTTTGTGGTTTTTGAGAGAATACATATAGGGTATCTGCAGAAAAGGCAGAACATCAACCACATGTTGAATGGTGTACGTGAAGTGCCACCACAGGAATTCCGTTTCCTCGTCGCTATCTTTGTATTGATCATGCTTGAGGTGGGGAGGGATAAAGATAACCGTGCCCGGGTGCAGATTATATACCTTATCCTCTACTTTCAACTTGGCTGAACCTTTTCTTATATATGTCATCATATAGTGCTCATTTAAAGTTCGATTGCGGTAGTTCATTTCATTCCGATTATGAATATCGAATTTTAGAATTTTCAAATCGGCCGTTTCCAAGAGTGCGGAGATCACATCCATTTGCACCAGCGCCACTTCCTTCTGTCGGAGTTATCTTTGGATCACGACGCTATACTATCACTACAGCAGCCCAACTTTCAACTATTCTTTCTCGTTAGCAGGCCTTAGAGCGGAGTTGACTGTGATACCTTTTTCGCTGTGAACCGCCGTGCGATCAGCACGCACAGTACGACTGCTATATTCACTGCAAGGATAGGCCAACCGATGGTTTCATGCAAAACGAGATACGCAAGCAGCAAGCCAAGGAATGGCTGGAGCAGTTGCAAGCGGCAGAAGCCCAATGAACATAATGGCATGCGCGGATGTGACATACTGAAGCGCCAAGGCTGTCAGAAGCGGGAAACCTACTACCACGCCTAGTGCTACCACCAATAGCGGAGCGATGTCACTTCGAACTGGCTTTTGCTGCCGCAAAATGAGGAGAAGCACTCCTGCAAGCAGTCCGGTAATTACAGCACGGCATACGGTGAGGAACAACGGATCAAAATCCACCACAGCCACGCGTGTTGCGGCCTGTTCCGTCAACGCACGTTTCAGCTCGATCAAATTGATGCAGTCACGAAAAGAAAGAACAGCGGCTCGGGATTTTTTGTTGGGTTGTGGTTCTGCATGTCAATGAATCTTGAAGCAAACCCTCTTACGAACTCAATACCCTCTATTCGTTCAAAATCGCTCCTTCTGAAAATCTAATGCTTCCCAGAAGCTCTATTACAAGCAAACAATCACTTTACCGCCTAAAATCTGCTCGATAACGCCAATCCAGTTCATTAAATCTCCAAAGTAGCCATTTTCTCGTCGATAAACATCGTACAGTTCGTTAAATGCATTTGGACACCGAAGACTGCCACAGCAAAGAAGTCTGCGTTGGACGCCAATGAGAAAAACCTAGCCTGCGCCCTGGGGCTAGGTCACCATGTCAATGAATTTCGAGGTATATATATGGAAAAAATAGTATATTCATCTATGGAAGACAACTATTATTTTATCAGAGAGGAATAGTTTGTGAAAAGCAAAAATTGGTATGGTATATCTGCTGAAATCGTGCCGGTCAAGGATATTGGAGAACAAATAGGTGAGACAAGTAAAGAGGCTGCCGTTTGTGCCGGCAGCCTCTTTGATATTTGTTTAATATATGAAACTCGAACTACTTTCTATTTAAAACTTAAATAGATTTATGAACCTTAGCGATTCAACATGCGCATAACTACCGTGACAGCTTCCGCTCTCGTCGCCACGTCAAACGGTTTAAAAGCATGATTCTCCCGTCCATCAACTAACCCAAGTGAGTTAGCCCGCGCAACTAAAGGCAATGCCCATGAGGGAATCTTAGAACTGTCGCTAAACGAAGCTGCATCAGACGTTCCCTCGCTTTGTGGAAGTGCCCTTACTAACATGGCAACCATTTCGATTCGATTTATTGCCGCATTAGGGCGCAGAGACTGGTCTTCATAGCCCTGGATTATGCCTGCTTTCAGCGCAGCGCTTAATTCTCCCGCCGCCCATGTCGGAATACTCGCCACATCCGTGAAATCCGGCTTCGTTGGTTCCGGCTTCAAGCCCAGAGCGCGAACTAGCATGGCAGCGAATTGAAGCCTCGTCATCGGTTCGTCAGGCTTAAAGCTGCCATCTGAGTAGCCGTTCACAATGCCCTTGGCAGCAGCCTTGCTGATCGCTTCCGAAGCCCAATGTTTCGGCACATCTCCAAAAGTCTCAGGCCGTGGTGCAGATGTTGAGGGCTCCGTCGGTTTGGAAGGCTGTGGGACCGTAGGTTCAGGAACCGGCTTAGGCAAAGGCGCTGGATTATACCCAGATGAAGAATCCGATGAAGACGAATTGTTGATCTGCGGCCGTTTTATCAACATGGTATACGTTTTATGAATACCGGACGGCATGGACACATCGATCAGAATAACACTACCGCTTTCTGCAATGGCCAGCGGTCCACTATCGCTGCCGCTTCTTACGGACTGCGTCGAAGCGCCGTCTACGCTCACCTGAATAACAGCCTTCTGACTCAAGGAAACCGGCGTAATGGTCAAGTTGCCGATTCCGGACGGAGCCATCATTGTATAATAGGTAATATCCGAGCGAAAAGCTGGCGTGAGTGTCAGAGTCGAGCTGATTTGAAGGCTGCTTAACTCTGGCTTGCCCTCTTCCCGTGGCATGTTCCTGCCTGCAGTTGGCCCGACATCGGCAGCCGTAAGCGGCTTAAGTGTAGGCACGGTTGCCGGGTCGTACTCATCTGCACCAGCGTCGGGCGTATGCGCACGCCTTTGACCATCCATATCGTCCAAAGGAACATATGGACCTTGGGCGCTATCAATCGCAGGACTTAGCGGCGACAAGCGAATCAGACCATCGCTGCCACGGACCAGCTTCAGATCACCTTTGTAAGTGGCGCTAACGACCGTTGCATTCGTTGCCACAGCGGCGAGACCATCGGCCATATTGCCAACATAAGACGGTCTGCCTGCAGGTGTGATATCTTTCGTTTCATTGAATATCGTCCCTGCGTTGCTGAAAATAACATTATTATAAATCTGCGTTCCCGTCGGTTGGAACGTACGTTGGGCAACTTTGAGGGCCGATGCTTTATTGTTTAAGTTTACGATTGTATTATTGAAAATTTGCACATTATATTGCCGCCAGTGCCCGCGCAGCAATTCCTGCTGCCTTTCTGCGGAAAGGCTCCTAAGATCAGCGAAATCGTTCGGCCCTGTGCCCCAACGTATACTTGGGTTCGTGCCTCCCTCCGGCCCCGCATCTTCCGTTCCGCCATCAAGCTGAACGGCATCATCCGTAAGTCCTTCCATGTAATTATTATAAATCTTGTGATCATTCCCATAGAGCCGGAAACCGCTCGTTCCAGGTTTCTTGCCGTCCGCAATAATGAAATTGCCATAGAAGCTGTTGCGATGACCGTGCCGAGCTACCATGCCGCCATAGGAATTCAAGACAGTGTTGTAGCGGATCGTATTATCGCTGCTCTTCACCGAAACGATCTCATCCTCACCATTCAATCCGTCGAACAAATTGTATTGAATCGTAACATGTCCAGGGGCCAAAGATAGCCCGGAAAGCCCCAGGCGGATCGCTTCCAATCCGTTGCTTACCCGTGGACCGATATCATGGAAGTGATTATATTCAATCACATCGTACTGTGAAACCGAGTCCTTGCCATCATACGTCATCACGGCGCCGAAGCCGGTTTTCGGACCGATGTCATTGTATGCGATCCGATTGTGGCTGCTGGTGCCTTCCACCCGAATATAATGCCGGTCGGTTCCACCGTCCGTAAGCAGCGACGAGTTCGGGGAATGCGACGTTTCTCCCGTATAAACGGCTCCGTTCGGATCATAAGTGGCGCCATAACGGCAGCTATTTTCAACGCCGATCACACACCAACTTGGCTTATTGACGCTGTTCTCAACTTTCGTAAACCGATATTTCTGACCCGTTTCATCCAAGGCAAAGGTATTTCGCACAAGGGAGACATTGCTGGAATCATACAATTCCACACCAGGGTGCAGTCCCTTCAATGATGCAATCCTGTCTTCCGGGACCGCTCGGCTCCGCAGCGTATCCTCACCAAGATCCGATCCGCCACCGGAGTGGAACGTAAGTCCCTCAACCTCAATATAATTTGCATTTTCCATATGCATGTAGCTGTCGCCAGCGATAACGGCCTTCCCTAGTTCAGCAGCGACAATACGAATCGGAAGCGCAGCCGTACCTGCCTTATCTTTGATAACGAATGGGCCGTTTTGTTGATACGTACCATTTTGCAATTCAATTGTCGTCCCTTTAGCGGCTTGATCCAGCGCATTCTGCAGTTCTTGCGCGGAATTAACCTTCACCCAGCGTACCGGAGGGAGGGGCTCTACGGGTTTATCGCCTGCTTGCGGAGGGCCGCTTGGCTCTGTAGGTTCATCCACTTTGGGTGCTGTACCCGTATAAAGTTCAACTTCGGTAATACTATTCCAACTGCCTGAGCTGCCCGAGGCCGTATTTCCATATCCGACCAGCCGCAGATAACGCACTTCTGCTGGAGTCGTCAGCACATAAGGCTGCATACTATCATCTTCGGCTTTAAGTACTCTGCTTTTTCGTTTAGGCAGCAACACGGTCGGATTCTGAAAATCCGCTTGATTGGAGCCTATAATTTCGAAATTGGTTTGACGGTCGATCGCGCTCAGGAAAGCGATATTCAAATAGGTAACTTTCTCAGGCTGCCCCATATCGAACTGCAGCCACTCCCCTTGTCCAGAAGCCGACCAACGGACATCATTATTCCAAACACCGTCCACGACATTCGCGGGAATATTCGTCGTGTTCGGCTGATAGGAACTAGCGGTAACCGTACTTGCGTTCATCTTCACTTGGCCATTCGTTCCTTTGGCCGATAGCCGATAGGCTTGCAGTGTATATGTATTCATAGCATCGCCGTTGGATAATCGGATTGTGAGCTTATTATTGCCCGGCGCGAGATGAACCCTGGCAACATCGCTTATTGGCTGATTCACTCCTTCAAGATTCGTCAGAGTCACCGCGGTTGTAATACCCCCACTGACTTGCATGGCTAACCGGATGGAATCGGCTGCCTGTGGAACGATGACCTCATACCCGTCCATCTTGGAAGACACGAAGGGAATATTCATCCCGATCTTTTGGCTGCCGTCCCAAACATCTAGTGCGGATAATTGGATCGCTGGCATTTTCTCCACAAAGGTGAACAAGGATCCGTCAACCAGCTCCGTGTCCGCAGCATAGTAAGCTTCGCCATGCACCTCCACAGGCGTTAGTGACAATGGAACCGCGTGGCTGAAATCGCTGCTTCCGCTCGTCAGCAGCAAGCCGCCTAGCGGAAGCATTGCCGCTGGAAAGGCAACTTGTACGGTCCCGACATTGCCCGTATTGCGGACCTTCCACGTCCGCGTTGATTGCTTGAAGTCCGCACCATAGGGCACAGAAGGAGCCAAACTTCCGTTATCGCCCCAGAGCAGGTACTGCTTGTCCGCCAAAGCTTGTTTAGCGGTAATGATGACCTGCGAAGACGCTATACCTTCGCTGCTCCGGCTTGTTGCTTGAGCCAATGCTCCTTGCTGATCGCGGGCGATACCTGCAACGTTATTGCCATAAGCCATATTGGAATCCTTAGGCCAAACGACCATCGGCGAAGGGCCTGCCGATACATAATCCTTTCCCTTCAACGGCGTTCCGAACTTAAGGGCCATGTACGTTTGCACTTGGTTCTGCTGATCTTCCGTAAGCGTATCGCCAAACACGATCATCTCGCCAATTTGCCCATCATAGCCTGATCCTCCACCGACTGCTGAACCAAGAGACATGGGGTTGCTTCCGTTTCCAACCATTGCGAGGCGGGCTTGTGTTGATTTGGCTATCGTTTGCCCATCCAGCGTAATCGCTTGATAAACAGCACTGGAAACTGCTGGATGCGAATCATAATGAAACCCCCAACTGTTGTATTGAAGAGGAGGAATTGAATAGCCTGTCGTGAGCCGTGGATTGCCAGATACGGTAGCTCCCGAATCCCACAAAACTTGCGAAGTGCTGGAATAAAAGGGGATATACGCTCCAAACTTTCCGTTTCCTTGCAAATTTTCATAAAAAATTTGCGACGTCTGATTCGATAACGTTATCCCGCCAGCAACCATATATACACTGGCATGTTCAACAGACTCATTCTGGTTGAATAATCCATTCTTGTCCAACAAAAGACTTCCATTGCCTGAACGAATAAATTGCACCGATGGCTGGAAATTCAGCGCAGGATTGGACGGAGTATACTTCGGCTTTACCCTCGGACTCTTATCCCCAACCGTCCCGTCATTGATGAAATCATTGCCTTGCGGACTGCTGTCCTTCCATACCGTTATATCGCCATTCCCACTACGGGTCACGCTGTCGGGATCCGCCTTCAGCCACAATTTCAGCAAGTTGGCATCCACACCGCCTGGTGTTCCTGTCACTGCGCTATCTGCCTGTACTTTGGATAACCCTAGCGGCAACCACGTGAATGTTAAAGCTGCTGCGAGCAGCAAGCTGACTCCCCGTTTCGAACGCACTCTGAATTCTTTGGACATCTTGCTCAAATTCTCATCACCTCTTCTGTATTGTGAAGCTTTTAGGCAACATTGCTGAAAACCGTAAAAGCAGCTAAATTCATCATAAGAAAAACGGTCTCGCCACCCTGAGAGATCAGCCTCTTGTTAGCGACCAAACCTATTGAGGGAACTCTGGGACGCTATTTAGGCAAATAGCAGGGATGCGAGGGTCATAGCGGAACTACAGGGTCTTATTTCCACGAAAAGCGCTGAATTTCCCAGAAAAAGCCAAAATAGCGTACTGCAGTTCTCTCAACCTCGCTATAATGCCACTTTTGGCTAGAATAGCGCCCTGTAGTTCCCATACCTCTGCGCGAGACAGCGGGAGCAACTCCACGTTCACCCCAAAACATATAAACTCTAATATTTCTAAAAAGGGAGAACCCCTTAAATACACCCAAAAGCTTATACTTTCTATGATTTTGAGAAAGCCCTTACAGGTCCTACGTCATCTACCGTGAGCGGTCTCATAGCTCGAACATGACTTGAATCGTATTCCTCAGCGCCAATGACTATACATTGCCCGCTTGCCGCTGCCTGCTGTGCAGCACTTGTTTCATAGATCACCGTTCCAGCTTGGCTGACAATCAAATTGTTGTACACCTTCGTACCCACGGGTTGATAGGTTTTTCCGCCAAGAGCAAGGAAATGGGCATCAGCCCCTGGATTCACCAGCGTATTATTGAACACCTGGACATGATACTGCCGCCAATGCCCACGCAGAAGCGCTGTTCGCTCCTCTTGCGAAAGCTCTTCCAGAACCGCAGACTTTTCCTCATCTCCACTCATCCACTTTACAGTGGGATTTAAGCTTCCATCTGCTCCTCCATCATGTGATCCGCCATCAAGTCTAATCACCTGATCCGTCAAGCCTTCCATATAGTTGTCATAAATTTTGTGATCGTTGCCATAGATGCGAAAGCCGCTCATCCCCGGCTTTTCCCCGTCACCGAAGAAGAAGTTGCCGTAAAAGCTATTGCGATTCCCGTGTCGAGCGACGAATCCCCCGTACGAATTGCGAGACGTATTGTAGCGGATGATGTTGTCGCTGCACTTCACAGAAATAATCTCATCCTCGCCATCAAAACCGTCAAACAAATTATACTGGATCGTTACGTACCCAGGAGCTAATGAAAGACTGGATAATCCGAGCCTGATCGCCTCCAATCCGTTCGTAACACGCGGGCCGATCCCATGGAAATGATTATATTCAATCACATCATGCTGCGAGATCGTTCGTCCGCCATGCCCCTCACCATCATAAATAAGAACGGCGCCAAAGCCTCTCTTGGGCCCAATTTCATTGTAAGCGATCCGGTTGTAGCTGCTCACTCCCTCCACTCGGATATAATGGCGGTGCGTTCCATTGTCGGTGATCAGTTTAGCATCTTCATAAGGGGTCGGACCGCTATAAACGGCTCCATTCAGATCATAGCTGCTGCCATAACGGCAGCTGCCTTCAATGCCATACAACCCCCATACTGGACCCTTATTCGTGAGGAAACGATATGGCTGCCCGAGCTCATTCAAGGCAAACGTATTGCGAAGAATCGAAATTCGGCTAGAGCTCTGCAGTTGAATTCCTGGATGTACACCTTGCAAAATACGGTGAGATAGACCTCTATCTCTAAGCGACTGTTCGCTGGAGGTAGAGCCAATCCCACTATACATCATAAGCCCCGATACTTCGATATAGCTTGAATCCTCTATGTGCAAATAGCTGTCACCTGAGATAATAGCCATTCCCAAGCTAGCAGCCTCAATTCGAATCGGCATGCCGTCCGAACCCTGCTTATCCTTTACAACGAATGGGCCGCTTTGTTCATATATCCCGTTTTGCAGCTCAATGACGCTTCCTGCAACCGCTTCATCCAATGCCATCTGCAATTCTGCAGCCGTGCTAACCTTTATGTATGTCAGTATCGGCCGTACTTCCATATGTTCCCCCATATCCTAACCCCTCCATCATTCTCTATCATTCACTTGCATGCTTAGAACACACGATGCTTCCAGCCTTGCAGCTTGGCAAGAGCTTCAACATAATAGTAGTCGCCATAAATCAACGATACATTCACATTCGTCTCCGCCGGTTTATGCCCCGTTCCCCCACGGAGAATGCCTTCATGCTGCGGCTCATCGAAGGCGGTATATCGCTCCGATAAGGATTTCAAGATGCGCTCAGCAGCCGAGCGGTACTTATTGGCGTCCTCCGCTTGAACGACTTCGGCAAGTTCAAGCAAACCCGACGCCGCAATGCTTGCAGCGGACGTATCTCGTGGCGCCTCGCTTGCATTCGGTACCCGGAAGTCCCACGGAGGCACCATTTCTTCTGGCAGCGAGCTAAGGAAATGATGAGCTACCTGCTGAGCTGCATGCAGGTACTTCTCCTTCTTGGTATAACGATATGTGTTTGCCATACCATATAACGCCCAAGCATTCCCCCTGGACCAGCAGGAATCCTGTCCAAAGCCTTGCCCACCCATGTGCTCCAGCAATTCCCCCGTTATCGGATCGAATACAGCAATATGACAAGTCGATCCATCGCCACGGATCATATGCTTGATAACTGTATCGGCATGAGCACAGGCGATTTGAGAAAATCGCGGGTCCTGCAGCTCTTCGGAAGCCCAGAATAAGATGGACAAGTTCATCATACAGTCGATGATGGCCCACCCAGTCATATCACGATTCCAAGCCCTAAGAAACTGCCCAGCCAGATTGAATCGGCCTGCAAGGAAATTGGCTGCCGCAAGTCCCCTGCGTCGTCCGTCCATGTCTCCGGTCAGTTTGTACTTGAGGACAGAGGTCGGCAAATATTGGAACCCCACATCATGATGAAAATGGTTGTCTTCCAGCAGATGACGTTCCATCCGTATATCCCACTCCCAGGCAGCAAGCTTGTAGCGTTCTTCGGCGGTTAAATCATAAAGAATCCACAGCATCCCCGGCCAGAATCCGGAGATCCACTGATCCAGCTTTAAGCCATCATATGCCCCTGACCGGGCTGAATGCGGCGCTAGTTCAATCCCTCGGCTCAGCATGACATCAACCTTGTTCTGTACTCCTTTCCACCAAAAATCGATAGATGCTGGATCAATTATTGTTTGCTTTTCTATTATTGTTTGCTTTTCTATTATTGTTGGCTTTTCCATTGTTTGCTTTTCAATGATTGTTTGCTTTTCCATGAATGTGATCTTCTCCTTTTTATCCTTTGATAGCCCCGATTAAAGCGCCTTTCACAAAATATTTCTGCAGGAAGGGGTAGACCATAAGAATCGGCAATGTGGCCACGATAATGGTAGCATGCTTCAAGGTTTCCCCTATGATCGCCACATCCGCACCGCTGGATCCGCTCGCCATTGAGCCTGCTTCGTTCATCAGCAGAAGCTCTCTGAGTACAAGCTGCAGCGGGTACAGCGATCGGTCTTGCAAAAAGATTAGCGCGTTAAACCAAGCGTTCCAGTGACTCACCCCGTAGTAGAGCAGCATAACGGCGACAACAGGCATACAGAGAGGGAACATAATTCGAAACAGAATAACAAACTCATTGGCCCCATCTATTTTGGCCGATTCTTCCAGACTATCCGGTATCGCTTCAAATGCTGTTTTCATCAGAATAAGATTAAATGCTGAAATCGCTTGCGGAATAATTAAGGCCCACAATGTATTCGCCAAGCCCAGCCCTTTGACAGTAAAATAAAAGGGAATCATACCACCGCTGAAAAACATCGTAAAAACGATGTACAGCATGAGGGGCTTTCGATAGCCCAAGCATTTCCTCGACAACGCATACGCGCCCAGGGACGTGAGAAAAATGTTAAGCGTTAATCCCACGACAACAATGATCATCGTGTTGATATAGCCGTTCATGATTGTTCCATTTTGGAACACAAGCTGATAGGCATGAAGATTAAACTGAAGCGGTTTCCAGAGAATTCCGCTATGCTGCATATAGAGAGTAGGATCGCTTAGAGATGCAAACAAGACGTACACAATAGGATACACAGTAGCTACAGCGAGCAGTGACAATAACGCATAGTTTCCGATATCGAAAGTCCACTCACCGACTGATTTGCGATGCATATTCATCCCCCCTCTACCACAGGCTGGTATCGTTCAGCTTGCGGCTCAACCAGTTGGACCCAACAACAAGGGTGAAGTTAATAGCCGAATTGAATAAACCAACGGCCGAGCTGAAGCTGTAATTGAATTCCTGAAGCCCCACTCGATAGACATAGGAGCTAATAACATCAGCGGTATCATAGATGGTCGGATTATAAAGCAAAATAATTTTTTCTGTCCCCACACTCAGCATCCGGCCCATCTCAAGAATCAACAAAATGACAATCGTAGGCATGATTCCTGGCAGCGTGACATGGCGCATTTGCTTCCATCGTCCTGCGCCATCGATCTTCGCAGCCTCATACTGCTCGGTATCTATGCCCGCCAATGCCGCTAAATAAATAATCGTGCCCCAACCAATATGCTGCCACACACCCGACGAGACATATATCGTACGGAAAAACTGGGATTCAAGCAGCAAGGAGAGTCTCTCCCCGCCCAAAAAAGCGATAAAATCATTGATTAATCCCCCGCTTACGGTGAATTCCTTGATCATTCCGCATACGACGACGAGTGAGACGAAATGCGGCATATAGGTAATCGTTTGGATAGATCGCTTGAAGATCGTCTTCTTCACTTCGTTAAGCAGCAGAGCCAGGATAATCGGCGCAGGAAATCCAAAAACGAGATCATACAAGCTGATAAGAACCGTATTTTTAAGCGTGCGCCAGAAATAAATACCTTCGAAAAAGACATTAAAATGCTCGAATCCAGCCCACGGGCTTCCTATAATGCCAAGTCTTGGAGAGAAATCCTTAAAGGCAATAATTGCGCCATACATGGGAATATAGTGAAAAAGCGAAAAGAATAAAATCACAGGAGCCAGCATGAGATAGAGCAGCTTATTTTTGCGAATGTCATTCAACATTCCCCAACCTGGGAATGAATTTAATTTCACTGAGCTACCACCCTTCTATCTCTTGTTATAGCGATCAAGCGAATTCTGATAAATGACTACGGCGCGATCAATGCCCAGCTTTTTAATTTGTTCCACATATTTGCCATAATTCTCAAGCGGTTCCTTGCCCATAATAAACTTCGCAAACATTTCTTCCTTATAATTGCTTACATCGTTAATAATTTTGCCGAGCTCTTTGCTTTCTTCTGCGGTTGGCGTAAGAAATGCTGGAATTGTATGTTTAGCCGCATCGGTATTTGACCATACTTTGACCGCCTCATCTTGCTGAGGAAACGTATTCCAGTTTCGACGTTCATCTGCTTCATAAGGACCGTTTGGCTTTGTAAACTGAGCGACCATTTGCTGCAAGCTGTACTTCTCATTTTTCACGATCTGATCTGTATACGCAGGATTTCCGTCTTTCATGACATAGCTTTCGCCCTCGACGCCAAAATTAAACAATAGACTGCCTTTTGTGCTGTAAGCATAATCCAGCCAGCGAACAGCCAGCTCCGGATTTTTCGTAGTTGCCGAAACTGCTTTGCTAGGACCTGGATTATACTTAAAATCTCTCTGTCCTGTAAAAGGCTTCTCTCCCTTTTGAAGGACTGGATAGGGTGAGCCTACCAAATTGAATTTCGGATCCTTCGTTTTCATGGCATCCATCCATTTGCCCATTCCTCCGCTCAGCAAGGAAACGGTTGCGCCTGTTTGACCGCCAAGCATTTTCGTATCCAGCACTTTCCCGTCCGTCAGTGCAAAATCTTTATCAAACAAGCCTTCTGCATACCATTTACGGAACAAGGTTAGAAAGTCCTTATATTGGGGGTCGACAGGTCCATACTTGACTTTACCTGCGTCATCGAGATAGAAGCTGTTTGAAGTATGATAAGCACCGATAAAGGCATCGCGAATCTCAAAATTCCCATTGACGTAGGTCACACTAAGCGGGGCTTTTGCTCCCTTTTTGTCACGGAAGGCAATTAACGTTTTTTCCCAGTCATCAATCGTCTCAGGTAAGGGCAATTTAAGCTCATCCAACCAGTCTTTACGAATGATCGGCCCGCGGAATACAAGTCCGGATGGGTTGCGGATCATCGGAAATACGTAGTATTTGCCACTATCCGTTTTAATCATTTTGTCGAGCTCTTTGTCTTCCTGCAGCTTCTTCTTCAAGTTTGGCGCGTATTTATCAATCAAATCATTCAATTCCAGAATGACTTTATCGTTGATGGCCTTCTCAGGTCCGCCAGGGTAAGACCCCGAGCTTCGCCCCGTCCAATCGTATTCAATGACATCTGGCAGTTTCTCAGAGACAATCATGAGATTGAATTGCTCTTTCAGTTGTTGATCGTTCGGATGGATATACTTGACGTCAACACCCGTTTCTTTGACGAGCTGCTTGCCAAAAGGAGTTTCAGCCAAGTTTTGATAAAAGGTGATGGCATTGTTATTGAGGCCTTCCCATGATGTTAGCGTTTCCTTCGTAGTTATAGGATAGGTTGCTGTAGACTTGGTTGGATCAGCATTGGGCGTATTTACGCCGCCTTTGCCAGCGCTTCCCGTTTCCGAGCAGGCGGCAAGGACAATACTTGTTAACATGAGGATACTTAACCCCGCAGTGCCATATTTGCGATGCTTTCCTTGCGATCTTAGGCTTTCCATATTGGTTCCCCCATTCAATAGTTAACGGTTTGTATGTATCATTTTGCTTAAAAGAATAGAAAAAGTATATATTCAAAAACGAAACCCGTACGTTAAAACCGGAAATACGAGGTTTTGAGTACGGGTTTCGTTTTTACATTATGGGCTGTCAGGCCCTACATTCGAAGCATCAAGCGGTGAACGGACAATGGAAGTAGAAGAGCTATAATATTCATCTGCCCCAATATCGTTCGTTGAACGCGTTTGACCATCCATATCCTCTGTAACGTAAGGGTAGCTGCCGACAGCGGCATTAACGGCTGCGCTTCCAGAGGTTAACTTCTGCAGACCATTTATCGTTGTGAACGAAGGCGTTATGTTAAGAATTTCCGATGATGATCTTGAACGATTATTTACTGTACTGCCAAAGCCAATATTCCCTTCAAACACAGCGTTCGAAGTTTTCACTTCCTCATAAAGCGTCCCTGTGCTATTGCGAACGATGTTGTTGGCGATCCGACTGTCTACGGGTGCTGAGGTATAGCTTCTGCCGATGATGATGCCGAATGTGCTGTTAACGATCGTGTTGTTCGCAACTTGTGCGCGATACACTCGCCAATGCTTGCTTAAATCCCCACTGCCGTAGTTCGTGGAATTCGGTCCACCATCCCAATCTCCGCCATCCACGTTAATAGCGTCCGTAGTCAGACCTTCGAAGTAGTTATTATAAATGCGATGATCTGTGCCATAAATTCGGAACCCGCCAACTCCGGCTTTAGTTCCATTGCCCAGAAAGAAGTTGCCATAAAATTGATTGTTATTCCCATGTCTTGCCGTTATTTGTCCCTGCGAGTTGCGGATGGTATTGTACCTAATCGTGTTATTGCTGCTTTTCACCGAAATCACTTCCGGGTCCCCATCGCTGTTCTCAAATAAATTGTTTTCAACTGTCGAATTCCCGTTTAATAAGGATACACCGGATAAGCCAAGACGAATGCTCTCTTTCCCGTTGGTAATCCTCGGCGCGCTGTCATAGAAATAGTTGCGGTCAATAATCGTAAATCGCGACATATAGGTGCTTCCGTTTCCATCTACGGCGATGATAGGTCCGGGATCAGCTTTGGATCTGAATTCATTCCGATCAATCCGGTTATTGTCGCTGTTGATACCTCTGATATTCACCCAGTTGTTCGAAGCTCCGGTCTCATTCAGATTGAATACGTTGCGTGTCAAGCGGATATGGTTGGATTCATCCATTTTCACTGCATTGTTGCTTGCGCTGGTCGTAGTTGTAAATTTCAAGCCCGAAATCGTTACATAAGACGACTGATACAGATAGAAATAGGCGCCGCCAGCCAGAATGGCTTGCCCGCGATTAACGGCTTTTATTGTAATTTCATTGCCATCCGTACCGTTAATCCCATTAATATTGATAGGGCCTGTTTGGGAATAGGTGCCGTTCTCCAAATAAATGACCCTGCCTGGAATGGCTTGGTTAATCGCCGTCTGCAGCTGTCCTGGGGTGGAAACCGTTACTGAATCTTCAACAGGAGTTGCACCTCCATTCCCATAAATCTCTACCTCCGTATAGCTATTCCAGGCGTTCAGCGAATTGCCGTGTCCGACGATGCGCACATACCTAACAGAGGCAACATCAGTAAAATTAAAAGTTTGCAGGCCCTCGACTAAGCTGCTTGTTACATTTGCTTGAATAGTCGTAAAGGTCGTGTTGTCCGGAGAAGTCTGAATATCAAAAGTTGAAGTGCGTGTCGAACCATTCAAGAAAGCTATTTTGACATAAGCTACTGTTGCACTAGAACCTAAATCAAATTTAATCCATTCCCCATCACCGGTGGCTGACCAGCGGGTTCCAGTATTTCCATCTACCGTATTAGCAGGAACATTCCCATCACTGGAACTTGCCGTTACATTAGACCCCGAAATTGTAAATTTGGTGTCTGCAGCAGCAGCAAATCCTGGAATCAAGCTCATGAACAAGAATGCGCATAACAGTAACAGTGAAGCCTTCTTAAGTGATATCCTCATATAACTAACACCTTCCTTTTCATCTAATCTGATTGATTACCGCGACATGAAAGTGCTTACAAAAATCTTGTCTTGCAAAGTGTTGCTGAACACCACATCCTTTCCTCATTTTCCAGTTTATCTCGTGTTACCTCGTTATTGAACCTCATTTGGCTTCATTTGTTTATAGGCAAAAACAAGTATGATACGTAAAAAGCAAACTGAATCGTTTGTTTTTTGTAAACATGTAAGTGAAATAATAAAAATATCACCGCTGAACGAAAAAAAGAGCCCCTTTCGGACTCTTTACCAAAGTTAGATCTTCTGATACTTGCCAGGAGTCATCCCTTCAAATCGTTTGAATATCCGCAAAAACGTGCTTACATCGGCATAGCCAACACGCCCGGCAATTTCATTTACGGTTAATTTTTGCTCGGAAAGAAGTGCCTTGGCCGCTGTCAATCGCGTTTGGTTGATGAGATCGAGCAGAGTTTCACCTGTATGTTCTTTGAATATTTTGGACACGTAGGATGGCGTTAACGAAAAGGATTCTCCGATCATCGAAATATTCAAATTCACATCTCGAAAATGCATCTCAATATAGGCTCGTATATCATTAATCAAATACGCGCGATGATTTTTCTTTTCGGTTTGAATCCATTCACAAACCTGCATCAGTACCCGATTCATATGCGTCATCATTTCCTGAATCGTTTCACAGTTCAACAAACATTCCACGTCTTTGACATGAGCCTCAAAATTCCGCCTGCTGATCGTGCTCACCTCATCCAGCGTCTTAAGCATGGTACTTGCCAGATTAAACAAAAGGCATTTGGCAAGAGCAACCGAAACAGGATGGGCCTTGAAATTCGCCTCATAAATCTCTCCTAACAACATCTGCGCTTTGGGCAAGTTGCCCGTCTTTACATAGTAAATGAGCTGTTGTTCAACGCTTAAAGGATAATAATAATTCCGCTGAGATTGCGCAGACTCCCTACTTTTATCCTTGTACTGAATCAGTTGTCCACTCCCAAGTACGATTCGATACTCCAGTGCTTCCAGCGCTTCATGATACGATTGTGAAATTCCATAAACATCACTGTGAACTCCGCTCACAGCAATCGTCATTTCGGCATGAATTTGTTCCTTCATGAAATCTTGCGTTTGGGAGGCCATTCGATTTAATTCCTTACCTTCCTCTTCTTCACTTAGAAATGGCTTCAAATTAATGATACACGCTATCAGTTCGTTCACTTCCGTTGAATAAACCGTTGCGTTCTTGCCAGCCAACTCCTCAATCACATTGCTTAAAATGAAGTGGAGCATCAGCGTCTTCTGCCCGCAAGAGTCCTGCCCTTCGTCATCCTGTAGCTTGCCATAAGCATCCACACTGAAAAGCAGCACTGCAAACCGATCGGAATGGAATTGAACGTTGTGGGTGATGAAAGATTCCTCAAGCGGAAATTTCCGCTCCAATTGCCCCTTCAATAAACGTGTCAAGAAATGAGTTCTAATCGTATTATTATGTAGTTTCAATCGGTCACTGATAGCATCTTTTTCCACAAATGTATGATGAAGCGCGTTCTGTAGAAATGAATATTCATTTGATTTGCCATCAAAACGAAACCCTGATTTTTGCGTCATGTTCTGCAGCAGCACCTGAATCGGCATATAATTTTTTCGCAAAAAAATAATAGTGACAATAATGCCAATCAACAAACCTAAAGCAATACTCAATCTAGTTATATTCTTCAAGTATTCCATTTTTTCATTAAAAATGTTTGCCGGCAAAACCGATACATATTTCCAACCCGTTAGCTCAGATGTCAGGTAAGACAATGCCGCTTTGTCTTGATTCATTTCTACATAAACCAAACCCTTTTTCCCAAGCAAGCGCTCATAAGGCAGCTGATCTTGAAGCTTCTCTTTATCTTTGGACGATGCAATGAAGTGATTATCTTTATCCAGAATCAAAACCCTTGAATCATTATATTGCGGGAGACTTTCCAGCAGCTTATTCACGTTAATCAGGAAAATGAGAATAGGATGGGGCTGAATCGGATTATTAAAGATGAGCGAGCGGGCAAGCATCACCGTAGACGTGGGCTTTCCTTCGTTCCAATACAACATGGGGGAATACTTGTTGACATATTTACCAGCAAATAACTGAGTCCATTCCTCAAAGCTAGTCTCATCGCGCTGCCTCATGATGGCATGAAGACCGCGGGAATCAATGTGGTTAAACGTAGATATGACGGTATCACTATTCCCGTACATCACATAGATTTGCTCCATATAATCATTCGCATTCTGATACGTTCGTAAATTCTCAGCGATATTGAACAGTTGAAAATAATGATCATCGGATAATGGCTTTTCTACATTCGTGAAAGAGACTATATTTTTGTTCAAAGCAACTTCCAAACTTAATTGTTCCAAGCCTTTTAACTTACTGTCAATGGATAATTCGATTTGCGTGAGCAGCAGCTCATTGGCCCGATTAATTTCTTTCTCCACCAAACTGTGCGTAGCAGAGTAAAGAATTAAACTAATCACAATAGGGACTAACAATACAGATAAGTAAGAGAATATCCATGTTACAATTACACTCCTATTATAATTTCGGAGCTGCAGCCGCATACGAATGACCTCCTGACCATATTTCTGTAATCATTATACATGGCTTATGAGAGCGATTACAAACGATGTTTCATTTGATATTTTGTCAAATCGAATAAATCACAATTTATAATAAGGATAATCCATTAATTTTTGAATTTCTTGTGCAGATTCACTATTTGTTATTGTTTCTATAAAAAATAAACCAAGATCGATTGAAGCTGTGATCCCACCGCCGGTAAATACATCACCATCACGCATGGCTCGTACTTTTACGACATCTTTGCAATAAGGCTTTAGCAAGTCTAAGGCCAAGGGGTTAGTGGTAATCGTCTTCCCCTTAGTAAAGCCTGCAGCACCTAACAAAAGAGCTCCCGTGCACACTGAAACTTTATATTTTACATTTTGTGCTGTTTTAATCCAAGTCATAAATTCTATGTCATGTATTAAAGACCTTGTCGCTATCCCGCCGGGTATAAAGATTAAGTCATACTCAGATAAATCTTGAAATACACGATCTACTTTAATTACCATCCCACGGTCATCCTTGACTTCTTGTTTATTTGAACAAGTTTCCCAAGTTAAATCATCTAGGATATTACGCTTTTTTAGCCATGTCACTGCATTATGAAATCCAGAAAAATCCAACGTTGTCATGTCATCAAATAATATAAATGCCATCTTCATCTTAAATCGCTCCTCAAAATTAGTATTTGTAAAAACATATTACAAATTTTATAATAATCCTGACCCTTTAATAAGGAACAGTTTACATACATATTTAGGGGTCAGTTAGGAGGGGAATAGCATCGAAATTATCCTTTCATTTAATGCTGTTGGGCCACAATATTTGCAATTGTATACCTATATCCGTTCTCTAATCCAGGATGGTGCCATAAAAGATGGTGAGAAGTTACCATCTATTCGTTCTCTTAAGGGACAACTAAACATTAGCAAAACGACAATAGAAACTGCCTATCATATGTTGTTGGAAGAGGGTTATGTTTTCAGTAAGCAGAGATCGGGATTAATTGTAGTTAACCCGCTTCTTCCGCAACCAGCGAATCGATCTGCTTCTCTCAATGAACCGACAGGCTCGGATCTATCACGAACACAAGTGGACAATAAAGATCATATTGATTTCAATCTTCTAACCGTTGACGGTGAATCGTTCCCCATTCGTATATGGAAATCAATCATTGGGGAATCTCTGTCAAATCATTGTCAATTCATTCACCAATATGGTGAATCCCATGGTGAATATTCATTGCGAGAAAGTATTTCAACCTATCTTCGGAATTCACGCGGCGTCACGTGTTCACCTGAACAAATTGTAATTGGTAGTGGTATTTCTTATAGTGTTCAGCTACTCTCTAGATTGATTGGAGAGCGTTCTTTCATTGGCATTGAGAAGCATGGGATAGCTCAAGTCAGACAAGTTTTTAGTCAAAATAATTTCCATCTCATTCCGATCTCGATGCATGATGATCAACATTTTGAGAACGTATTAACAAAGAATAAAATAAACATCTTATACGTAACTCCGTCACATCGTCCCACGGGTAGTCCTTTGCCGTTTGGTAAAAGGCAGGAAATGCTTCAATGGGCCTATAAAAATAATGGTTATATTATAGAAGACGATTATGATGGCGAACTCCGGCTTTCCGGCAAACCCGTCCCTTCACTTCAAGGGCTGGACAAAAATGGGGTCGTTATCTATATTGGAACATTCTCAAAGGTTTTCACCCCTGCTTTACGTTTAAACTATATGATTTTACCCCCTAGTCTACTTGAAAAACTTCAAAACTTAGACTATATCTTGTCTGGACCTTCTCGAATTGATCAATGGGCCATGCAACTGTTCATTTCCCGTGGGCATTGGTACAGGCATTTAAGACGCATGCGGAAATTATATCGAATAAAACATGATTTCTTAGTTCAATTACTGCATAGACATCTGCCTGCATCTGTCCGGGTTGAATTCAGTGGATCTGGGTTACACATCGAATTATCTATCACTACTAAAATAAGCACTGAAAAATTAATTGAATTAGCACGAAACGAGGGTGTGCTTGTGTATGGAGGCCAGGATGCACAAACACATTCTGATCAAAACGAAGCCAAAATCTATCTAGGATTCGGAGGAATAAAAGAAAAAGACATGGAACGCGGAGTACTCTTGTTAAAAAAAGCCTGGTCTGAAGTCCTGAACATAGAAGTATGAGTCTTAGCTCTTGTTATTAAGATTATTCGTATTTAGACAAAGACTTCCAATATTCCCATGCTTCTAAGTAATCCTCTAAATCATGTGGGTGGAATCGTATACATATTCCAATTCGACAATAAAGTTGAAAGATTACTTCTTCAATTAGCCTTGATCTCTCAATAGGTTCATGATTGAGCAAAGAAAATGTTGCCATTAAAGTTTCCAGGTTCAAATCGTCTGGAGAAGAGCAAAAAGCATATGTAAAATCATAAAGCAAAGGACCAATCATTGGTGATGGGTCGATAACTCCAATCAGTGAAAGTTCATGAAAAACAAAATTATGTACACCCGTATCTCCATGCAGCAAATATCTAGATCCATACTCTGCACTCTTCGATATGTTTTCAACAATTGATTTCACTCTATCATAATCCTCAACTGACAAAAGGCTGCCCCAATCATTTCTTGTATCCTCCAAACTCCGATAATTCCATTCACTCCAAGTTTGAATTGGTCTTTGCAACCTTCCCCAGCTGTCCGTTTGTTGAGACTTTTCGTAATGATTGAATAACTCCTTAACTACAACTTTCATCCAATTCATTTTTAAACCACGATTTTCATGAGTTGTACCAGTCATATAGGGATACACAATAAAAGTCATTCCAGGATCCGTATAAACAATTTCAGGTAGAATACGAATGTGCCGATATGTAGTGAGAAAGTGTTCGGCTAAGGTAATTTGTTGCTGATGATCTATCTTTAACACATATTTTGCTTCGTTGTGCTCTGAAAGAATATAAACAAGCCCATCGGTAGTTCCTTTCATATTATTCACCGTAATTTCAATGGTATCAATCACACCCTTTTCATGGAGATTATTAATGATTCTATTCATATCTACTTTATCTAACATAATATTTTCCCCTTTTGTTGAAAATCCATATTTTAGAAAATCCATTCTATCTGATCATAGGTTGGTTTTGGAGGGGGATCAAGATAAAGTTTCGGTTTATTCAACTATGCTGCTCGTTAGCACAACGCGACCCCAAATATAAACCATGGTAATGATACTATCAACAAAAACACTCCGAAAACATACGGTAAAAAATCTTGCAAACTATATGATTCACCTGAAGTGTACTGCACCGTTCCGCACAAAAGGCTGCACTAGGCAGCCTTTTGTGGTTTGTTCAACTATCGTTCTGCGGTAGTTCAATCTCTAACCCGACAAATTAAAAAGTATTATATACATTTTCACACTCTTTCGCGCTCGGTTCATAAAAACAGTGCTTCTTCCATCGTCCTGCAAGCGGCTGATTATACCAAGTTGCCGGACATGGTCCGGGATTATCGAACGATCCAGGCCGGAAATACCATAGGGAGAATTTGCCTGGCCAATCCCGTTCCCCATTCACAGTCCGTTGGGCCAGACGGCGTTCCCTCTCTCTTGCGTTTTGATAGTACGTACCATGTTGCAATGCTTCGAACGCATGCGGTTGGTTGATCATTTGGGGAATTGTCCGGATTCCTTTGAAATCGGAGCAATTCGCTCTTATTCGGTTAATGCCAACATTTCCAACAAGGAGCATACCCTTTTCGCCCTCGGTCTCAGCTTCTGCTCGAAGCAACCTTGCCAACATATCAATATCCTGTTTCCTGGCTTTTACGACTGCCATTTGCTCACCTCTTTAGATTTCTATACACATCATATTGTGGGTGAAGCGGATGTGTTACTCTGGCAAAATAGTGAGCGATAATAAAGAGCCGTTCCATCACTGCCAACTAATTTTGTCAGCAGCCTTCTCGATCTAATAAGTTGTCTCAAAGCATGTGTAATTCTAGTAATTGCTTTATTGATGAGCTATTCTTATTCAGCCAGTTATTTCTATTGTAGAATTGATTGAATATGTAATTGAAGTTCTCTTTTATATCATTCCCTGAATGATGCATACCGATATAGAAATGAAGTACCGCGATATGATACACCTGGGTCATTAACTGAAGGCTCTTTCGATGACGGACATAGCCCTGAATGAATGCCTCAGCCATTTCCAAAGAGCCATTACTCATCTGAAGAATATGATTAAGGCAAATGGTAAACTCCATAAAGCTCGCATCAATTGATGTAAAATCAAAATCTAGTACACCAACAATTTTATTATTTTGTGCCAATAAGTTAAATATCAACAAGTCGTGATGAACAAGTTGTTTGGGCAATTCCATTAATTTGTGCATATTTTTATCCAGTGAAGAAATCATTTCTTGATAAAAAGTTAGGTTAGTTTCGGGAATTTGAAAAGGTGGATTTTCCATAAAAGATATCACCGCAAGATGATCGGCTAGTGGATGAAGAGCATAAATCTCCAAAAAAGATTTCCCCTGGTACTCTAGTAGTCCAGTTTCGTAATTAATTAGTGTGGAAGAGATTTCTCCGACAACATGACCAAATTCAGCAGCATATTTGATATCTAACAATGCAGGGACAATCCCTTCAACAAAGGAAACCAATGCACCTAGCATTCCGTTTGAGAATTGTACATATTCATTTCCTGTAAGTGTGTGAAGAAATACAGGTACTTGAAAAGATAGATCTTTTTTATTGAGAAATGATGTTATTTGAGATTCAAATTCAATGCCTTCTATATTTTTGGTATATGGATTATAGATGCGAATTACGTACTTTTCACCATCAATCGTTATTATTTTTGTTAGGTTTGTCAGACCAAATGGAACCGACTCAATAGTATAAGTCTCATCTTTAAAATAATTACGAACTAACTCATCTATCGCTTCCTGCATGAGATCCTCCATTTTATGTCTTGAATCTATCCCACTATCGTTCAGCCTTTGTTCAAATAAGGAGTCACATGTATTTACACGAGAAATTGATAATAATTAGAAGAACTAGGGATGAGAGTGGCGAACGATTGAAACGAACGATACAACTCAGCGATTACGCGGTGCCCCATCCAATCGTATGGAAGCAGCGACACCGGAAGCATGGGATCCCTAAGGCTAATCTCGCTGATAACCTCTCCGACATGCAAATAAAGGACGAACAGCTCTAAGGGATCCATCCTTCCTCTGATTTCCTTATTCAAAGCCGGCACGAATTCGTCTTGATACCACTGCCACTTCTCCTGATGCAGGCGATGGATGTCAGCTAACGGCCAAATGTCGGCTGCCCGCTCTGGAGTAATATCCCGATACAAAATCGACGCTTCCGAGATAGTGACGTATTCATCCATGGAGGCCGCTTGAATTAATGACAAAAGCTGCTTTCTATAATCCCAAGGAGAGACATATACGCCTTTATATAGTTGACCGAAGCCAAGCTGCAGCAGCTGTAAACGGAATTGATCCCTTCTTTGCCTCTCCGGCTCCGGTACCTCGAAGTGCACGAAATACCATTTACGGTTCCAGTCCACATCGTACTGCCGCGGTTTCCGGTTCACGAAGGATACAAACTGCTCCCCTTTGTCCATGATGGAATACTGGGAACGCTCTTCCGCATAAATATACTTTTCTTTCTTCATTCGTGAAAGAACGTTCCTAATCGACTGTTCCTTATAACCGCGTTTTGTATAAATTTGTACTAACTCTTTAGTATGCATGCAACGCTTTTTTGTCAGCAGGAAAAGTATCTGCTTTTCGATTGACAGCATTCGGTTTTTGAAAAAATGAACCTTATTTTTCACGGACACTCTTGCATTCAAATCTCGGATGGGGAGCACTCAATCGTCATCGATCCATTCTTGACCGGCAATCCCGTTGCCAAATCGAAAGCCGAGGACATTAAAGTTCAATATATCTTGCTTACACACGGACACACGGATCACACCGCTGATGCGGAAGCTATCGCCAGAGCTAACGATGCCACCATCATAGCCACTTTTGAGCTCGCTACCTATTACTCTTGGAAGGGCCTCAAAACGATCGGAATGAACATCGGAGGAACTGTGGACTTAGGATTTGCCAAAGCAAAGCTTGTTCATGCATTCCACAGCTCTTCCATCATCTTTTACGATTCCCAAAGCATCGTCTATGCAGGCATGCCGGGCGGATTTGTCCTAGATTGGAACGGAGTTACGCTTTATCATGCCCGCGACACCTCCTTGTTCGGAGATATGAAAATGATCGGCGAACTTCACGATATTGATTACGCGGTACTGCCAATCGGGGATTTTTACACAATGGGGCCTAAGGATGCTCTGCTTGCAGCAAAGTGGCTGCAAGCAAAGAACGTGATCCCGGTTCATCACAGCACATTCCCGGGCATCGCGCAAGATACTGTCGCCTTCACCGCGCAGCTGAAGGAGCAAGGAATTGAAGGCTTCGCTCTCCAGCCAGGAGAACAACTTACACTTGTAAAATAGTAGGTGTCATTACTACGCATATCAATCTGCATCATCTCGTTCTGACCGTTACGAACCTTGATTTCCGATTTTTTCAATGTATTGTTCAGCATTAATGAGCAACTCTACGAGTGCCATTTTTGATATTTTTTTCGAATATGTAGATTACCTAGTATCATGTGAACGTGTAAAAAGGAGCTGCCGTGGCAGCTCCTTCATCGTTTGTTAGAGTCCTTTATTCAACAAACGTTAATGTTTTTTATCCAAGTCAATGCACCTTGAGACAAGCCCTTACGAACTCAATAACCTTTATTCAATCAAAATCGTCCATTCTGAAAATCTAATGAATTCCAGATGCTCTATCTCAGGAAAACTATCACCTTTCCGCCTAAAATCTGCTCGATAGCGACAATTCAGTTCATTAAATCTCCAAAGCAGCCATTTTCTCGTCTATAAGCATCTTACAGTTCGTGAGATGCCTTTGAGACCGATAACCGCCGTATCGAAGAAGTCTGAATTAATTCATGAAAATTATCAATCGAAGATCCGCGAGAAGGAGCTCATGTTTCTTGAGAAAGAAGCCCAGCTTCACGCCCTTCAGCAGCAAATTAACCCCCACTTTTTATACAACACGCTTGAATCCATTAAATGGATGGCCTTTCGACAGGGGGCTAACGAAATCGTTGAAATGACAACAGCGTTAGGGCAATTTTTCAGAGGAAGTATTAGCAAAAAAAGCGGATTAGTTAGGATGTGGGATGTCTCAGCAGCCTTACAAAATTCCTTAACCGTCAAATTGATTTTGTAGCCCATCGTAAAAAACGCGATTATACACGGTCTGGATACGATTGAAGCGGACGGTCTGCTGATGATACCCTTACGTAACCCAGGCTTGATTCAACGGTAAAACACCTCGATCTGCCAACGAGCTTCGTGCATCTGAGCAACCTGCTGGCAATAAGGTTTGAACTAGCTTGGTAAACATGGTAGACTTTTTCGAGAGGCCGCCTCTTTCACAAAGAGCGGCCTTTTCAATCTATTTCGACGACAGGCTCTCCTAGGAGTTGACATCAACCTATGATTGTGGAAAATCACCTTATACTTTGGAACCATGCATCGCTCAAAATAATGGACGTGCAGCGAATCGTGCTGCCGATTGGCGAGTATTTGAACACATCCCAGCTTTCGTCGAGTGCTCTATTATACACGATAAAAGGTCGTGCCCGGCTCCTGCTGGACGGATATGAGCACCATGTGGAGAGTGGCTATGTTAGTCACGCTGGCAAAGGCACAGTTCTTACTATCACAGACGTCACCGACCATTTAGACTATTATATTATTATGTATAAGGCCTCTCTACCGCTCCCTTGCAGCCAAGATCATCTTCAGTTGCTGGCTCGCACGGCCCCCTTTGAGATCCAATATGGTTACGCGGTCAGCCATGCTGCTCCGCTGCTCGTCTTCTTGTCCCGTATGAAGAGGGAATGGGACCAGACAGAAGCAATGGCGAAGCTGCAGGTGAAATCGTTATTTTATCAGTTCATTTGCGAGCTGATGGGACAACTGCAACACCTGCGATTGGAGCAGGCTTCACCGGAGGATATCGTGCTGCAGGCTGTCAGATACATGGATGAACACTATTCCGAACCGATCACAGCAGACACACTTGCAGCGCTATTGAATTGCAGCTCTAGGACCATGCAGCGAATGTTCAACAAGCGGCTGGCACTTGGGCCAATTGATTACCTGATGCAGATCCGGATAGACAAGGCCAAGGAATTACTTTGTCGTACGAATGCAGGGCTCAAGAATATCGCCGAAGCCGTCGGTTACGTAGATAGCTACTATTTCAGCCGATTATTTAAGCGTTACACGGGCGTTTCTCCAAGCACATATCGAGAATCAATGCATCAAGCCAGCGGTGATGAACCGGAGAATGTTACTGTAATCGCGCCTACGCTGGAAACAGTTGGCAGCGTAAAGAATGCAGCGTCAGATCCACTTGATGCTGCTATCCGTCGCTCACTGCGGACGATTATTCATCTTAAAGGCGAGCTGCTGCTCCAGCGGCAGCCAGAGAAAATTGCTGTGCTGGATCCCCAGTTTATGGACCATATGCTGGCTCTAGGTGAACAGCCGGCTGGCAGCGTCATGGTAACCGGATATCTTAACGGCTTTCCTGAGTATCTGATCACCAAGCTCCGTGCGGTCCAAGCTTTGGGTACGTTGAATGAACCCGATCTGGAAGCCCTGCGTGCTTTGGCGCCCGATCTGATCATCTGTACCGAGTTCCAGAAGAACATTTATGAAAGCCTCACGCATATAGCGCCAACCGTCATGCTCGAGCGCAATCGTGACTGGCGAGAAACATTGCGAACCCTCGGGCGGATTATGGGCAAGAAACTTGAGGCGGAACAGGTCATACAGCAGTATAAACACAAGATCAGCGGGCTGAAATCGCTGCTTGCAGCCAAGCTGCATGGGCAGTCGGTAACGATGATCCGGCCGCGGGACAATACCATTAGGCTGCATACATGTGCTCATCGTACGGCGGCCATTCTATACAGCGATCTGGGGCTGCAGCCGCCGAAGCTAGCGGTTGACCGCAAAAGGACCAGTTCAATGATAGCATTGGAGGGGTTGCCGGAGCTGGATGCGGATCATTACTTCGTATTGACTGACAACAAATTTCAAGCTTGGTCGGATGAGATCCAGACCACGACTACTTGGAAAAGTCTGCGCGCCGTGCAGCAGCAGCATGTTTATCACGCCAAAGCGAGCATTTGGATTGCTTATTACGGCCCTATCGCGATGAATCAGGTGGTCGATCAAGTGGCTGAAGTCTTCTTGGATGCCAAATAATCCATTTCTTATACAAACACTGTTGGTTCCGGATCCGCCGATCCGAGCAACAGTGTTTTTGTGTCGCCACAATCCATCGATATTGGCGCAAATATCCATTGAAGATAATGGAACTAGCCGTTATAGTGTTGTAAGTGACGATGAGTTTCATTCTCAATAAGAAAAAGTGGAGGAATTATATCATATGTATCCAAAAATCAAGTTTGCATGGACCCTTAGCCTGTTAGTAAGTTTGGTTTTATTATTGGGCGCCTGCTCAAATCAAGGCAGCAATAACGCTGGAGTAGGAACGACGAATCCAGCTACCGCCAAAGCTACGGAGCCCGCAAACGACAACTCCGTAGTGACGCCCGCCCTCGCAGCGCCAGTTACTATTCAGCATCTGAAGGGTGAACTGACGCTCAAGAGCGTACCCAAGAAAATCGTCGTGTTGGACGTTCAGTTCGCGGATCAAATGCTGGCGCTGGGCTTTAAGCCGGCGGGCAGCGTAATAGCCGAAACCGACAACGGACTCCCTCCCTATTTGGGCGATAAGATGGGCAATATCCCGTTGCTTGGCACCTATTTGGAACCTAATCTGGAAGGAATTATTGCCATAGAACCGGATCTCATCATCGCTACGGATTACCATAATAAGATATACGATAATTTAGTGAAAATCGCACCGACGATTATCCTTCAGCGCACTGAAGATTGGCAGACCGTACTCCTGAAGTTTGGGCAAATTTTGAATAAGCCAAAAGAGGCACAGGATATCGTTAATGGTTACAAACAAAAAATAAGCGATCTAAAAACGGCATTAGCAGCTAAAATGAAGGGACAAACGGTTGCCTTGGTCCGGCCTAGAGATAAAATGATTCGTCTCCAAACGACATCACATCGAACTTCACAGATTCTGTATGACGATCTGGGCCTGACTCCACCCCAAATGGCAATCAACGCCAAGGATGCAAGTACAATGATTTCACTAGAAGTTCTCCCGGAATTGGCTGCCGATCATATGTTTCTCCTTCAGGACAATACGAATTTGGAGCTAACGACGAAATTTCAGGACACATCGATCTGGAAAAGTCTGAAGGCAGTTAAGGACAAACATGTCTATGCCGAAAACACAGCGCAGTGGATCGGTTATTATGGACCTATTGCCATCAACTTGATTGTCGATCAGATCGCTGATGCGCTCAAATAAATCCTTTTGAACCGAGAATATTAGGGGGTTTTGGTGTATGAACAAGCAGTCGCGGCTCGCGCTGGATGAATGGGATTACTTGAGCCAACATTTTGGCTTGCGTGAATATGGTGCAACTCGTCCTGTTGATTCGGTGAGAGCTTTGGACTTGCTCGACGTGGAGATGTGCTCCGATTATCTGGACCGGCTGACATTGCTCCTGAAGTCCCCGTCGAGGATGATCACAGCTTCGCAGTTTTTCAAAAGGTACGCTGCCTTAACCGCTGTTCCGCTGCTGTACGCCATGACAGTGTACAACAAGGGACTCGATTTATCTGCCGACAATTGCTCTCTTGTATCTTCACCGGGTCACTCCTGGCTGGAGAATGTCAGTCTTGCCGATATTGATGCTGTCATGCCCGAAGCTGGCGAACGGCATATTTGGCGCAATACGGTAATTCAAGCTCTTTTTGCGGGGAATATAGGGAAATTAATAGCGGTCATGTCTAGACTAGCCAATATACCAAAATCGATATTATGGGAAAATGTTGCGGTTCGTGTGTTCTCGCTATACGAGAAACGAATCGGGGTAACGGGTGAGCAGCAAGAGCAGTCCCGAGCAGACTTTCAGTATCTGATTCATCAGGCTCCTGGTGCTCTATTCGGGGAAAAACAAAACCCGTTAAGCCACTTTTATGGCAAACTGACCTTCTCATCCGTTTCTAGTCCTTCGCGGGTTCGCAAAACCTGCTGCTTCTACTATGAGGTCTCCAGTGTCGAGGAATACTGTTCCAACTGCCCGAAGTTGAAGAGCTCAAGTTACTAACACATTTTCCTTTTGATCTGGTACACACTCTAAATTAATGCCCATAAATCGCACCTTATCTGGGACGATTATTTCAAAACGATCAGAGTTTTGGTCATACGCCGCTACTCGCATGTACGTTCTGTAATTAAGTGTAATCTTTGCCGGTTTTTTTAGCCCTTCGGGTTTCCACCTAAAGTCATCTACTGCTTTTAATACTTCTTCGGTTGCATCCTTCAATTCAAATTTATTAGTCATAGCAGATAATTTCACCAACTTAACATGTATGTTTATTAAATTATATAAACATAATCATCCGCTTGTCTAATCAAGTTTTGATAAAGAAGACTCCCCTACTCTCTCAATATTTAAATTCGACATGTCACGCTTTCTGATTGAGTTAACTGACATGACCTATGAAGATGCCTGGGTTTACGAAGGTGAAGCGATGAACGAGCAGATTGTCGTCTTTCGATGCTAACAAGAGGATGCGCTTCCTGTTCAAGCGATCTACCAAGCCTTTCACGAAGCATTTAGCCATCAACAGCTGTTCTTTACCTTTGCATTAAGTAATCGCGTGGACAATCTAGCTAACCTGAAGCTTGAATACCAATTGACTAGGATGATATCCTTTCTCTTTGAGAGATTTTTCTATAACCCACAAGGACAGGAATCTGCGACCAATTCGGTAAAAACAGCAATTGATGTCGTAGTTCAATACTTTCAAGCTCATTTGGCCAATGAGATTACGATCGCAGAAATTGCTGATATGGTGAATTTCAACGTTTCTTTCCTCAGCCGAGAATTCAAGAAGGTCAGAGGCATCTTGCCAATCGAATATTTAACACAATTCAGAATAGATAAGGCAAAACAATTAATCGTAGAGCCAGCAAAGCATAAAGATTAAGCATAAATAAGCTGCTCCCTTTTCCATCGGGAACAGCTTTTTCTCATATACGTCGAATATGCAACTGCTGAGCTTCGTCAACCGAAATATCTGGATACGACATCTGATTAATCACGACTTGAGAAGGGATACCCTCTTGAATAATGTTCTTCTGGATGCCTACCCTGCTGCATCCGGTCAAATACATCAATCTTTCTTTGGCAACGTGAGAATCCGCTATTTCCATGCCCCCATCCAAATACAACACATTCCTCACTAGCATCTCATCGAATGGGGTGATCTTATTGTTCTGGAACACAAGATCTGTTGTACTCTTCGCATAAAGAACCAATGAATCCGTTATTTCGAAATCATTATCCTCTATCAAGATATGTCGATGAACTGGCTGTTCAATCTCCATACTCTTGTTCTCTGGAATAATATAGATTACGGGATGTTCGAGTCCACCACAACCAATGAATCGATTTCTGCGAATGCTTAACTCCTGCACTCTACCAGACTCAAACCAACTGCTAGCATCATTGGCAACAAGAATGCCGCTCATCCCGGTACGTATGAATATATTATCTTCAATAGTCACACGACTAGAGCTCGTAACTAATATGCCTCGCGTAGGTAGTCTCGTAAACTCATTATTCCTGATTTCAACTTCAGGATTCCAGGATACATTCTCAATGACATCCCCAGACTGCCACTGCATCTCTTCATCATGTTCCAACGTGAGCAGTAATTCGCGTGAACTTACTCGCTGTCCGGTCTTAACCACATTACTGCCAAAGACAGCAAGTGTTTGTTCTCTTACAAAATGAATATGATCTCCCGCGTAAAATGCATCAATACCGTAAGTTTGATGGTGCATGAAACGGACAACCACTTGGTTAGGAGCAGGAACACCTACAATTCGCAGATGAGTACCATGGATGTTTATTGCATCATCATGAGCGGCAGACAACTTGCTATTCTCAATCTTAATAAGT
Source organism: Paenibacillus marchantiophytorum (assembly GCF_014640555.1). GTDB lineage: Bacteria > Bacillota > Bacilli > Paenibacillales > NBRC-103111 > Paenibacillus_E > Paenibacillus_E marchantiophytorum. The sequence continues at coordinate 67,603 of NZ_BMHE01000039.1, forward strand.
CCCCGACAGCCTGAGAAGTGCATAAGATCGGCAAAAGCTGCCGCTGTACGCTTCGTCTCTGATCGTGGACATATATGAATCGAATCAAATGTCAGATGCTCACTACTTTGCCCCACAATGCCTAATCCATGCATGTAATGAATGCTCACATTGACCCACTTCATATGACGACTACGATGAATGAATACACCGACTTGATCCCGGATGCCATCTCGTAACTGCAATGTGCGTCCAACAGGAACCGTAGGCTTATCGGCATAATACAATCTTAACCGATGTTCATCTAACTTTTCGACCTTTATTGCATGTTCACATAGGTTAGCAACTCGCCATGTCGTATTTAATTCGAGATCATACTCCTGCATATACCCATGATGGAAGCGCCAACCCGCCCCTACCCAAACTACTCGTTCCTGGTCGATCTCATAGTTCGAATCTGGATGAACTTGAACATCGATATAGCGCTCCCCTACGCCAATAACCGTCATTTCAACCATTGACGGATCTGCGACATCCATCCGGATATTTTGAATCGTGACATGTTCACATGCTTCAAAGGCGATCAATGTTTGCTTACCATGATACAGGAGTAATGATCCATTTCCTTCAATGGTCAGGTGTTGATGACGATCAAAGTATAAACCAATCACCTTCGTAATGGTCGATACTTCCACTTCACTAGCTGTATTCGAAATGTGATACGGAACTCGGACAGCTAAATCGGGATAAAGGTCGTATTGTCCTTTAGGAAAATTTAAAATGACAGGACCATTTAACCTAGACGCCGCCTGAATAGCTAATCGTATCGACATTGAAGAATCTTGGCCTGAATCTGGAATAGCTCCATAGTCTGTGACATTTATCGTGTGGGACACATCGTAACACCCTTTCATGCTTAAGTTGATTCGATCTTAAATCAATTGTATGGGAAGCGACTCAAAAATGAAATCGATAGAAATTATTCGTTTATTTATATAGTTTTGACTGACATAACATTTCACGAAAATAAATCCGCCCAACCGTTATTTATTCCGTCTACAGGTGGCTGACAGCAAGGGGAACGGGTAAAATCGAGCTCAATAGATTGAGAACTATTATCAATCAACCAATGAATGGAGAGTGATGGAAATGTTTTGTCTAAAACCGATGTCGTTTGCAGGTATTATTGTGCTCATGCTTTTTTTGTATGGATGTAGTGATAATAGTGGAGCAGGAACCGCTTCGTCCCTACCTTCGAACTCCCCGTCACCTTCCTCAACAGCGTCTGATGGAACGGGTTCGTCGCAAACACGTGCAGTCAAGGATGCAAAGGGACAGGTGGATATTCCTGTTAATCCCAAAAGAATCGTAGATATTTCGGGTTCCACCGAAGAGCTGATCATTCTCGGCCTTCCGCCTGTTCTAACCGGTAATACCGATATGGCTAACCCCACAGAAGTGACTCCGATACTCAAAAAACAGCTGGGGGACAAAGTCGGCGCTGCTGGCTGGTTTCAGACCGAAGTTAATGTAGAAGCGATCTTGGCTGCGAACCCCGATTTAATTCTGGTAGGACCCACGCAGGAGAAGATTTACGAACAATTGCAGAAAATGGCTCCAACGGTTAGAGTACCTTATGGATTTAATGCCTTTCGTGAACGCTTTGCATTTGTAGCGAAAGTTCTCGATAAGAATGCGGAGATGGAGGCCTGGTTGAAGACATACGATGAACGATCCAAACAATTGCACGAGCAAATTACAACTATCACCAAGCAAGAAACATTTGCAGTGATTGAAGCCACTGAGAAAGAAATTAGAATTTATTCGAGTACCGGAATTGCTGACATGATTTTCAAAGATCTTAAGCTGCCCAAAGCTCCAGGCACGCCGGACCCGGATCCTTGGGGTGGGAAAGTAACGAATCTCGAGGGGCTCTCCACCCTGGATCCTGATCATTTGATCCTACTCGTAAACAGTGATAACAATGTGCTGGAGCAAAGTAAAATTTGGAGCAGCCTCAAGGCGATGAAGGCAGGAAATGTCTATCGGATGACTAGTAGACAAAATTATAACGAAGCATTTTTTGCAATTGGCAAACAATCGGTCCTCGAGCAGATTTCGGGGGATATCCTGAAACATACGAAACAGTGAGATGGAAGTTGGTGAGGAAGGACACGAGGTTAAACCAGTGCCCGCTAATTGCTGCTTACATGGACAACAATTTTGCGGCAAAGAAACGATGCTGTGAAACCGGACAAGGCATCCAGTTTGACGCGCATACATTCGCCTTGGCATGCGAAACTCAATTGCAAACAAATATTGCATGCCTCAGCAGGGGACACGTCCTCTTGCTGGATGTCTTCAAAATAGAGATCAACAAACGCCTCCAACCCACCTGAAGATGTATGCCTGATTGACAGGGACAGCGTCTTCGGTATGTCACGACTTTCCGAGTTTTTGGCCGCATTCCACTACCGTTCCGATAAAATCCGCCCAGGTGAGTTTACCCACTTCACCAACAGTAATCAAAATTTGATCTTGAGCACGCAGCTCCATTGGCAGAGGGATGTCGAAATGTAGTCGAAAGTCTTGTCGCCAAGTCATGTCATAATTCTTCTAGACTGCTAAGGCTGCCGCAAAACCATTTGCCATGGCAGAGATCATATACATGTATCATCCACTAAGTATAAACGACGACTATTTCGCCGGACAATAGGATCGCACACATAAAAATAAAAACCTAGTAAGGGAATCTTACTTAGAGAATCCTGTTCAGGGGAACTCTGGTACTCTATTCAGGCAAAAAGCAGGGTTGCGAGGGTCATAGCGGAACTACAGGGTCTTATTTCTACGAAAAGCGCTAAATTTCCTAGAAAACGACGGAATAGCGAACTGTAGTTCCCTTTCACTCGCGATAATTCCACTTTTCGCTAAAATAGCGCCCTGTAGTTCCCTCCGCGCGAGGCAGCAGGAGTAACTCCGCGTTCACTCCAAAACATAACATATAAACTCTTTTAAAACTACGACAGTATAATTAACTAACCGTTCAATAAATCCCATTTTTGCTCTAAATCATTGAGGTAACCTTCGGTATTGCGATTAAATTTCTTGCGTAATATAACGCTGGTTAAACGCTGATTCC
>NZ_BMHE01000040.1 GCF_014640555.1 Paenibacillus marchantiophytorum
GTAGCCCCCGTCTCACCCGCTACTCCCGTCGCCCCCGTCACTCCCGCTACTCCCGTAGCTCCCGTCGCTCCCGTGGCACCCGTCGCTCCAGTTGCTCCCGTTACTCCCGTAGCTCCCGTCGCACCCGTCGCACCCGTCACTCCCGTTACTCCCGTCACTCCCGTAACTCCCGTTTCACCCGTCGCCCCAGTCGCCCCTGTCGCACCCATTGGCCCTGTTGGCCCAGTCACCCCTGTTTTTTTCGTTATACCATCACAACTTAAACCCCCTGAACAAGAACAATGACTAGTAGAGCAGCCGCACGATAACCTACTATATTTTGAAAAGCTCACAATGACTAGCCCCCCTCATCTAATCTGAATAGCTCCTATTCTCTTCTTGGATATCACTCCATACCTGCTTAAAGTAACTCTATTACTAGTAAATGAAAATTCCGTTCCCATTGCTTGTACGCTAGCCTTTTCTGAAAATTATATTTTTACAACGCTCTTCTCTTCCTCATCATTTCCATTACCATTTATCCAATCAGATTCCACAAAAACAATGCATGATTTCCATTGATACACCACACTTAAATCTTGTATTGACAGCACTCAACAAGCACTCTAATATATTATTTAGCCGACTAACTAAAAAAGGAGTTGCCTATCATGTCCCAACAACCTCAAAATGAACCCTTAACACACATGATGTCCCATTTGCTGAAAATGCACCGCCGAACCATTGATCAAATTATTCATTCCTATGATGTATATCCAGGGCAGCCTCCTCTTCTGCTAAGTTTATCCGTTGAAGACGGCCTAAGCCAAAGCGAGCTCGCTGCACGTATTCACAACAAACCCGCTACCCTAACGGTTATGGTGGATCGAATGGAGAAGACAGGGTTAGTAGAACGTCGACCAGATCCGCATGATCAGCGTGTCACACGCGTTTACTTGACCGATAAGGGACGTGAAGTAACCGTACATGTCAAAGAAGCCATTCAAGCCACGGATGAGCAAACGTTTGCCCATTTTCTGCCTGAAGAGCTGCTGCTATTTCGCCGACTTCTGCTTCAAATGCAGGATAATCTGCGCCTCAAAGATCCGCAAAATTAGTTAGCCGACAAACAAAAGAAAGGAACTCTTTCGATGTGGAAACTAAAATCATTTGTTAAACCTTACTGGCTGATCACCCTGATGGCTCCACTTTTGATGATTATGGAAGTCTGCATGGATCTGACGCAGCCTCGACTGATGGCAGCAATCGTGAATCAAGGAGTTAGCCAAGGAAATTTGGCATTCATATGGTCGACAGGTCTTCAGATGCTTGTCGTCGCCCTTGTTGGACTTGTAGGTGGAGTCGGCTGTACATATTTCACAGTCAAAGCGGCGCAAAACTTCGGCTCCGATCTCCGGCTAAGCATTTTCCAGAAAATCCAAACGTTCTCCTTCCGCCAACTGGATACGTTCTCGACAGGATCATTAATAACCCGCCTAACTGGCGATGTGATGCAAATGCTCAATTTACTGCAAATGCTGCTCCGTCAATTTACGAGGGAATTCTCTTTACTTATTGGCAGTATCCTAATGTGTATCGTCATTTCTCCCAAGCTGTCATCGATTCTGCTCCTTGTTGTTCCTGTTCAATTCGTCATTCTGTTTGTGCTGATGAGGCGTTCTACACCTCTGTTTCGCAAGATGCAGCAGCGCCTGGACAAAGTGAACACAGTGATGCAGGAAAGTACGACAGGTATTCGTGTCATCAAAGCTTTCGTTCGGGCAGCCTTCGAGCGAAGCCGTTTCTCCAAAGCAAACACTGCCTTGTTGGAATCCAGTCTTGGTTCAGCTAGAGCGCTCGCCACAAGCGGTCCTTTAATGACATTAATTTTGAATATCAGCATTGTCGCTGTAATCTGGTTCGGTGCCGGTCAGACGTGGCATGGGGAGATGGCCATAGGTGACTTGGCCGCATTCATCATCTATATCACGCAAGTTTTATTTTCTTTGGTCTCGATCAGCAATACGATTATGGTCATTTCACGTGCTCAAGTCTCGGCAGAGCGGATCTGTGAAGTACTAGAAACAGCACCGGAGATGAATGAACCTGTTCATGAACGAAATAAACTTAACCAGATCTCGGCGTCTGCTTCGCTAGGCTGTGAACTGGAATTTGAACATGTGTCTTTCGCTTACGAGGCTGTGCCGGACCAATTCGTCCTTCAAGACATCTCATTTAAAGCATTGCCTGGTCAAACCATTGGTATTTTGGGAGCGACGGGTTCTGGGAAATCAACACTCGTCAGTTTAATTCCTCGACTCTATGACACAACTAAGGGGCGGATTCTCCTAAATGGCATGGATGTGCATGATATGCCCGTTGAGCAGTTGCGCAGTCATATTGGCATCGTGCTTCAACAGTCGATTTTGTTTAGTGGGACGATTCGGGACAACATTCGATTCGGGAAGCCGAACGCATCTGAGGAGGAAGTTGAAACAGCCGCACAAGCAGCAGAAGCCGATGAATTTATTCGCAAGCTGCCTGAAGGTTATGAGGCAATGCTCGGACAACGCGGCGTCAATCTCTCCGGAGGGCAAAAACAACGTATCGCTATCGCACGAGCTTTGTTGATGCGTTCTCCACTTCTAGTGCTTGATGACAGTACCAGCGCTATTGACCTGGGTACTGAAAGGCGCATTCAGCGATCGCTCGAGCATTTAATGAATGGCAGCACAAGAATCATTATCGCTCAGCGCATCTCGTCGGTCATGCACGCTGATCAAATTCTTATTTTTGATGAAGGACGCATTGCAGCCCAAGGCACACATGACGAGCTCCTGGCATCAAGCCCGATCTACCAAGATATTTATCGTTCCCAACAGAGAAAGGAGACCGCCCTTCATGGCTAATAAACCTGCGCGTAAACCGCGCGCCAAGCATACAGGCGCTACCCTTCTCCGTATGTGGGGATATCTCCGGCATCAACGTGCTGGATTAGTCACCGTTGCTGTTCTCACGATTCTTGGCAGCGGCCTCGCTCTGCTCGGTCCGTATCTAATCGGCGTAGCCATCGACGATTACATACTCCCGAGAAATGCAGACGGACTAGTTCGTCTTTGCTTCCTGCTGCTTGGCAGTTATTTGATGATTGGAGCCGCTTCATGGGTTCAATCTTATATCATGGCTGGCGTATCTCAACGAACGGTTTGGGAGATGCGACAGGATCTTTTTCAACATTTGCACCAACTTCCAGTAAGCTACTTTGATCAGACCTCCCATGGGGAGCTAATGAGCCGTACAACCAATGACGTAGATAACGTCTCGACAACTCTCAGTCAGAATGTCACGCAAATCATTACCAGTATCATTACCATCGCAGGTTCTTTCGTGATGATGCTTGCTTTGAACATCTGGCTAACTCTGATATCCCTGATTACTGTCCCAATCGTCCTATTCACTACTAGGCAAATTACGAAACGCACACAGCGACTGTTCAAAGAGCAGCAGCAGCGGCTTGGTCAGCTCAACGGCTTAATCGAGGAAACCATTTCCGGGCAAAAGGTGGTCAAAACATTCCGCCGCGAAGCCGCTTCGGTTGAACAGCTCCACACGATTAATGAGCAGTTGCGCGTTGCTGGTACAGGTGCGCAGCAGCTTTCCGGCATGATGGGGCCAAGCATGAATATGATCAATCATTTCAGCTTCATCCTCTTGGCTGCGGTCGGTGGTTGGATGGTTCTGCAAGGCTGGACGATGGTCGGCGTTATTATCAGCTTTTTGAACTATTCCAAACAATTCAGCCGTCCGATCAATGATTTGGCGAATCAGTATAATATGATTCAAGCCGGCGTTGCCGGGGCGGAACGCGTATTTGAAGTCATGGATAACCCAACGGAATATGAAGCAGATTCTGGTGCGGCATTGTTAAGCGATGTGAAAGGTGAAGTCATTTTTCAGAACGTTTCGTTTCGCTACACCGATGAAGTGCCCATACTGAAGGAGATTTCCTTCACAGCTCAACCAGGCGATTTGATCGCTCTAGTCGGGCCGACTGGCGCCGGCAAAACGACGATCATCAATTTATTGACGCGCTTCTATGACATCAACACGGGAAGCATTACGATCGATGGCCGCGACATTCGCGACCTCAACAAAGACAGCCTCCGCAGCCGTCTGGGCATTGTGCTGCAGGATGTCTACCTGTTCTCGGATACCGTCCGAGAAAATATCCGTTTCGGCCGGCTCGACGCGACGGACAAAGAAGTCGAGGCCGCCGCGAAACTAGCCAACGCGGACGGGTTCATCGGCAGGCTGCCTAACGGCTATGACACGAAGTTGACCGCTGATGGCGGTAACCTTAGTCAAGGCCAGCGGCAGCTGTTAACGATCGCGCGGGCGATTCTCGCCGATCCCGCGATACTGGTTCTCGACGAAGCGACAAGCGCCGTCGATACGCGCACAGAACTGCACATCCAACAGGCGATGAGCCTGCTAATGAAAGGACGAACGAGCTTCGTCATCGCCCACCGCCTCAGCACAATACGCGAAGCTAGTGCGATTCTGGTCATCCGCGGCGGGGAAATTGTAGAGCGCGGCACCCATGATGAACTATTGGCTCAGCGAGGGCATTACTACGACTTATATGTCAATCAATTCAACCAGAAGACAAGCTAAACTTACAGGGACTTCTTCTGCAACAAGCATGACAAAACGGGCCATCTGGGATTTCCATGGTTGTGCTCGAAGTGGCATAAGTATGGGTTACAAGCATAAGAGGGCTGCCGCAGGGCAACCCTCTTTCGCAATTCAAATATCTGCTATTCCTGCGATTCAACAACTTTGCATACTTTCGAAGATGCTTTCTTTGGCAATCGGGACACGTAAGGGGAAAGTTACTTCAAGACAAGAAAGGAAACGACCGTTCCCAGACCAGGTTGACTATGAATTCGCAGCCCTTGCCCATACATTTGTTTCAAGCGTCGATCGACATTAAGAAGCCCAATGCCCTGTCTGCCATCCAGCTGTCGTTCGAAGATGCGTTGCACCGTTTCTTCATCCATGCCACTCCCGTTATCAGCAACAGTAATCTCTGCACGATCTTGTTGGTTTTTAATCCCAATAGTGATCTTGCCGCCTTTAGATCGGCTCATGATGCCATGCCTGACGGCATTTTCCACCAAGGGTTGGATCGACAAGGGCGGGATTTCAAGATTTAGATCTGCATCGATTTCCCAAACAACCTCTAGTCTGTGTTCGAATCGCTGCTTTTCAATGTATAAATAAGAGCGAACGAATTCAAGCTCACGATCAATCAATACGAGCCGATCAGAATTTTTAAAATCAAAGCTCGACCTCAAATAATTACTGAATTCGTTCAGAAGAAGGTGCATTTTGGACAGATCGATCTCACTAAGTGCAGCAATGGAATTCAACGAATTAAACAAGAAATGCGGCTTAATCTGCGCTTGCAGCCAGGCAGCTTCCATGAGCAGCCTTGCGTTCACAGAACGATTCAAATTAATGAGCGCATTCACTCGCGTCTTCAGTTCCGTTGCGTCCGCTGGTTTCGTCACGTAATCATTTGCCCCTGACTGGAAGCCAGCAGCAATATCTTCCGGTCTATTACGAGCTGTAAGCAGCAGAATCGGCAGCTCCGAAATTGAGAAACGTTCCCGAATTATTCGCGTTAATTCATAACCTGACATATGAGGCATCATGATATCAGTAATCACTAAATCCCAATCTCTAGTTTCCAATTGCGCCAAGGCTTCCTTGCCGCTAGTTACTGCAGCTATTTCGAACGATTCAGAATCGAGGATATGTCCTAGTATTTTTAAATTCAGCGTGTCATCATCTACCACCAATAGGGCAGGTTTTTCTTTGCGAACCGTAGCCACAGATTCAAACACCGGACTAACTGCTGCGCTTGCGGCGGCAGTTTCAGCATAAACCGGCGATTTAAATTCCGCCTTCGTCTGAACAGACAGGCTAGCAAGCGGCAGCGTGAATGTAAACTTTGAACCCTGACCAAGGAATGAAACGGCTTCAAGAGTTCCATCATGCAGTTCAACCAGTTGTCTACAAATACTCAGCCCAAGTCCAATGCCGCCACCTGGAGAAGCCGTTAGACTGGAATCACCCTGCTCGTAAGGCTCAAATATCCGCTGCCTCGTTTCCTCGTCCATCCCAATGCCGGTATCCTCCATGCTGATGTAAGCCTTCATATCCTGGACATATCCAGATATGGTAATGTCGCCATCATTCGTAAATTTGATCGCATTATGCAGAAGATTAAACAAAATTTGGATAAGCCGGTCCTCATCAGCCATAACAGGCGGAAAATTGTCAGCCAGGGTATTGTTCAATTGAATCGGTTTGCCTTCCAACATATAACGCAGCATGTCAATTACACCGGAAACAACTGTTTGCACCTGTAGACTTTTCACATGCAACCGCACATTGTCTTCTTTGAGAAGCGTTAAATCGATCAGATCATTCAGCATAAACGACATACGCCGACCTACGGTAAGAATCAATTCCAGATTTTTGACATTGTTCTCGCTCAGTGAATGTTTATCACTGTCTAGGACAATCTGCGTCATATTCAGCATACCGTGAAGCGGATTGCGCAATTCATGCGAAGTGTTCGCCAAGAAATCATCTTTCTGTTTATCAGCTCTTTGCAGCTCTTTGGACAATTTATCCGTTTGGGCATACGTATATATATACCTTTTAAACCAGTAAGACACGAATGCCAAAAAAGACACAACCAAATCAACAGGATAATAAAATATGTCCACCCATCCAGCATCTTTGACGATTCCCCATATAATATTGTTCGCGAGCGCCGTCGCACCGAGTACTAAAGCAACCGCATCGGTATCGCTCTTCATCGCCGTTCGCAGTGTAATGATGGGGACAATAAAATAGGAGAGTAACACAAAGCCTATAATTCCACCAAATGCTGGTTGGACATATTGAACCGGGGCTAGAAGTGTATAGACTGCAACTATGGCTCCAATGATGGAATACCAGCGAAATAGGGTCACATGCAAGTATTCGGTTAACAGCCTTTTCGTAAATTCAAGCATGAAAACGGCAGCGCCCAAAAACGTTAGTAATTGAATTTTCACAATCCAATCATAATGAAGCGGCAGCCAGACCAGCAACAACATATCGTCAGATACTAATACCCATAGGGCTGAGAAAATAATAGCTCCAGCGAAAAACAACAATACCCGTTGACGCACTCCCATTAAATACAAAATGAAAGCATACACGGCATGGAGCAAAAAGGTCGTACAAACCATCAACTGCAAGATGATAGCCAACCGTGTCTCATAACTTACAGCCTGCTGGGTGCCGAAAGTAATTGAAGAATGGATACCGCCAACATGTGCAGTTTCAAAATTCGAAGCTTGAATGATGATATCGATTTGGGCTCCATCTTCCATAAAAGCAGCAGAGTAAGGTACATTTCGAGCAATATAGTCCGTATCGTTTTGGCCAGGCTGCCCTGATTGTGCCAGCAGTTTCCCGTTCACATACAAGGTAAAAGCTGATGGAATATTCAACAATCGCATGCCATAAGTTTGACCTTCCCGAGGATCCACGAGGACGCGAAGATGATACGTTCCAAATCCATTAGATGATCGACCTTCCACAGACAGTGATTTCTTCCAGTCTCCAGGTACCTGAATGAACGCATCATCGATACCGGATGTGTCAGTATCCCGCTTTGCCTCTTTGATCAGTGCATTCGGATAGAACTCCCATTCTCCATCCAACTTAAGTGCATGTGTCTGCGTCAAGTCCATCCCCCGCAAATCCAGTTGACCTCGGATTGCATCAGGCTGTTGCGGTGGCATAAACACAAAAATCCAGACGATACGAACTGCGATCAGCAAGAACAGGAAAATACCAGTGTTTAGTAATAATTTTCGTTTAATTTGCATAATCGTTTGTATTTCGACAATAACTGCAAATATTCCTTTAGATGACACCAAAAAGAAAGAAGCTAAGCAGAACAAGCCGCTTAGCCCCTTTTTCATTATTACCAACGAATGACTCTGTCCCGGTATCAACATTAGTCACTTTTCGGACAGACTCTTTTTTGGAGTTTGACAAACAGCAGCTATCTGCTGCAAAAAACGCTCATGATTGAAAGCCGTATGCTCGTTCCAAGGTGATTCTAGACCCGTAAAGCCTGTAGTGAGATGCACTTGATTATTCTTCACTGCTTGTAATCCGCTCCACGCTGGCAATTTGGAAATACGCTTCCAGGTGGACTGAGAGATAGCATCCCTTGACACATTCACAATGAGGCGGTCTGCTTCGTAGTCTACCAATTCGCAAGCTTCAATGTCCTTGGTCCATTCTATCTGATCTAACTGATGCCCATAGGCAAGTTCGAGATCATCATACAAGACAGTGCCAGCGCGGCGTCCCCAAATGATCAAGCGCTCATAGTAGACCACGACCAACAGTACCTTATCATCTTGGATAGTTAACTTCAGGGATTCCCTCAAGCTTGCCGCTTTTTCATCATATTGCTTCAGCCATTTGGCAGCATCCTTCGTTCTGTTCACCATTTCTGCGATATGCAGCAGATGCTCGCGCCAGGTTTGATCCCAGGATAAGAAAAGCACAGGCGTTATTTGCCCCAGTCTCTCCTGCTCATCCACTTTGATCCAATCATCAATTCCCAGAATGAGGTCAGGCTTTGACTGCTGCAGCGCTTCACGATTGAACTCGTAGTGATGACTTAACGGTACCGTGACGTCAAACGAATATTTATTTCGATAATAATCGGTCCAATAATGATCCATCGGAGCCGCATAAGGTATAATTTGCAAAGCCAGCAGCTGACCGAAATTGACCCAACTGTAAGCAGCAATTCTCAATGTCCTGTTTTTCAAATAAACGGCTGGCGCGACGCCCATATGCTTCTTGAACAAATTACTAAAGTAAGTTTCATTCTTATATCCGATGCGATATGCAATTTCCCTGAGCGAAAGGTCCGGCTGATCTCTCATCAGTTGCTTCGCTTCATTCAGCCGCAGTTCAGTCACATATTCGATGACACCTTTACCGAATTTCTCTTTAAATAGACGCATGAAATGAAAGCGGCTCAGCCCAGCGGTCGCCGTCAATTGTTCAATCGTGATCTCTTCTGCGAAGTCACGTTCCAGAACCCACTTGGCATATTCAAGCGCCATAGCTGTTTTGTGTTCCTCATTTTTCAGCACAAGTCCCATGAATTCATAGAACCCCGCTTCACTGCTAAATCGATCCGCCAAGCTGCCATTGTGCCAATTCATCCAAATCAATCGACACAAAGGGAGAACGACAGAAGCATTCAAAAGAATAGCTTCGCCCTCCCCCGGAAAAGGATTTATGTGCAGCAGTTTCGTTGACTGCTTGTGTGACGATTGCGCCATCTCAATGGCCCTAAACCGCATGATAATCAGCCCTTGCTCTTCGGCATGCAGCCCCGCTTCAATCAACTGACCCGGCCTGCCAATGAAGACAGCACCGGGACGCAGCGGGAAATAATGGCCATTGACCACGAGACGTCCTTCACTTGTTTCGGATACGATAAACATGAGGGAATCGGATTCGATAAAATCCCGTTCCACAGGCCATTTCATTTGCTTGTCTGTCAAGCGATCAACGGAAATTAATTTGAACCATAGTTTGGAAAATTGATCCTCATAGTCTGTGTGGGCGATGGATTGTTCCTGTATCATAGTCCGAATTACTTCACCAGCGCCTTGAGAACATCATCGATAACCAATTTGTTCGCAATCGCGTTTTGATTGAACCAGTGACCGGAATCCACCTCATACGCATGCCCTTGTTTTACCGCAGGCAGTTGCTGCCATAGCGGGTTGTCCACAGGTGGCTTCGCTCGTCCTTTACCGGACAGCACGAAGATATAGTCCACATCGTCCAGTTGAGCCAACGCTTCCAAGGAATACGTCTCATAATCCCCTTTGAGCAATTTCGGCTGCTTGAAGCCAATACCTTGATACAGCAATTTGCCGCTGTAGAAATTAGCCCCGAACAACTTGAAGCCTTTTTCATTGGCTGATTGGAAGAGTACGGCTGATTTATCACCTACAACTGCACGGATTTTATCCTTCGATTCACTTAATTGTTGATCGTATTTCTTAAGCGCTTGTTCCGCTTCGCTCGTTTTGCCAAGCACTTCACCAAGCTTCGTCAAACTACCGCGCCAATCATTCTCATCATTGGATAACACATAAGTAGGAGCCACTTTGGAAAACTCCTCGTAGGTACCATTTTTCATATAGTTGGGAGAAACTAGTATAATTAAATCGGGATTATGGCTCAAAGCTTGCTCCGGTTTCAATCCACCTGTCATGTCCAGAATGGGTACACCTTTCAAAACATTTTGCAAATATTGCTGCGGTTCACCCGCTGCCGACCATTGCGCTGCTGGTTTCACGCCAATCGCTGTTAATGAATCTTCCAAGAATGGTGCAATAACATTTTTCGGCTGCGCTGGAATTTTCACTTCATGCCCCATTGCATCCTTCAGTGTACGTTCTTTCGGTGTAACAGCCGCAGTCGCTTGCGCAGTTGGCTGCGCGGAAGCAGTAGCTGTTCCCCCTTGTTTGGTATCGTTTCCGGCTCCACAGCCAGCAAGAATGACCGTTGTTAACATACACACGGTGGTTAGACCTACCCATTTGCTTGATCGTTTCATTTCTATTTCCCCTTAGATGATACTGATAATCATTATCGATATTAGGAGTATATAGGAAACAACTCTTTTTGTGAATACTTAATAATGCTGACTTTTCTTGCAATCACAGCACAATCGTGCAAGAATCCTGCTTTCGTCCCTCAAAACTGGATACAAATATTCCTGAAAAAAGAACCTTTATCCAAGTAATGCAAAGCTTCTAGCGCTTCATCGAAATCGCTCCTTCTCTGGAGGGTATAGACATACATTCCGATATCTCGCTATCGATTTGCGGATACAGCAAAGTGCTTGAGATCATCTCGAATAAATGGACGGCCTTAGTCATCTATGCGATGGAAGATGGCCCCATCCGTTATGGTGATATGAATAGACGAATTGATAGAATTTCCATGAAAATGCTAACACAGACGCTCCGCCGATTGTTGATTACTGCCTAACACCATTAGGCGAATCGTTGCTTCAGCCTTTGAGACAGTTGAAGGAATGGACAACGATGCATTATTCCCAAGTTGAAGCAGCGAGATCGACTTACGATCAGAATGTTCACAATGAAAATGAATAAACAAGAAGAACCTAGCTGCGTCTAGGTCACGAAGTCAATCCACCTTGAGGCAAACCCCAAGCCCTCCTTATGAACTCAATAGCCTTTATTCGGCCAAAATCGCTCATTCTGAAAATCTAACGAATTCCAGATGTGCTATTTCTAGCAAACGACCACCTTTTCCCCCTAAAATCTGCTCAGTAGCGCCAACTCAGTTCATTAAATCTCCTAAGTAGCCATTTTCTCGTCTATAAGCATCGTACAGTTCATTAGATGCCCTTTGAGACCGAAACCGCGTAGCAAAGGAGGCTGCGAGGGACGCCAAAAAGGGGCAAGCTTCGCTCACCCCAAACCCAAAAACATATGCTTAAGAAAAACGGTTTTGCCGCCCCTTTAATTAGTGGCAAAACCTATTGAGGGAACTGTGGGACGCTATTTCGGCAAATAGCAGGGATGCGAGGGTCATAGCGGAACTACAGGGTCTTATTTCCACGAAAAGCGCTGAATTTCCCTTGAAAAAGCAAAATAGTGTACTCTAGTTCCCTCACCCTAACAATAATGCCACTTTTTGCTAAAATAGCGTACTGTAGTTCCCTCCCTCTCCGCGCGAGGCAGCTGGAGCAACTCTGCGTTCACTTAAAAACATATAAATTCTATGTTAAAAAAAGCACAACACGACCTTTACCTTAAAGGTGCGATGTTATGCTTTTTTTTACAAACTTGCCAAGGGCATTGTCTGAGCGACCCAATGTGAGGGTACATCCCTCGTATCATCCAAATAAAGGGTACGCATATAGTGGGACACGTCGTTGACATGATCTTTAATTAATACTTCTTTGATATCAGAAGGCTTGGTTGGAACTAAGTTATTGTCTATCGTTTGGAATTGGCCAAGCGGCAGAAACATCGCTGGACTTTTCCTATATGTGCAGCTTTTTGGAAATCGCGGCGAGCTTCCGGAATCATACTTGGACAGCATAACTCTTGCGAAGTATGCGGTTAACAACGAAGAAGCATCAAATTCGAGGACCGCAAAGCCTTGCTCAGGTTCTCTTCTGGCATACGTCTCCACCATTTTCCGGCAATCCTTAGCCGTAGGCCAGAAGAAGACATGTTGATCTAAACATGCACGGAATTGTTCCAATGTGCTGGCAGGATCTATCATCGCTTCGGAAATCCTTAAATGGGCATTGACTGTCACTTGATAATTTTGATAGCGGACTTGCTTTGCCGTTGTTCTCCGTTCCCCTGCAAACTCAGGATATAAAGCATAACTGGACAATAACTTATCCAAATGAGCAATAGCTGGCAAATTGGTCGTTCTCGTGAAGTGAAATAGCGATTTCCTGCTGTTAGCTTTCGTAATTGCCGATATGATCGTGCTTGACACGGTTTCACTCCTACTAGTCTTTTTCGTTGTTATTCTTCGATATGAAGGACGATTCTTCCTCTTCCATGTCCCGTTTCACTGCGTTCATGGGCTTGACGCACTTCGCGCAGCGTAAATGCTGGCCCTATCGTTGTCTGTACAACCCCCTCGTCAATCAAACCGTGTCCAAAACGAGATTCATCTCATCTGCCTTTTCTTCAAATCGTGCCGTACTATAATCGAATACTTCATCAGCGCCCTAAGATCGTACAAATTCAATATTGCCTGATCGGGCTGTTCCTATTACATAGGTACCACGCCATTTGGCGATTTGGATCGCTAACTGCCCTACGCCTCCTGCGTCGCTATGAATGAGCACACGCTCTCCTTGCCTGTACATTTCCATCCTCAAAGATTGCTCGCCAAGCTGCAGTGGCTCCTCCAGATATAGCGGCTGCTTCGAACGCGGTCGCTTCGGGATCAAAGTGGTCGCCATGATGATGAGTAATGAGGACTGCATCCACAGGGCCAAACTCGTATGCTTCAATAATTGGATTTAGAACTATAAAATGTTACAATTTATAAGGTAAAACGACTACCCAACAAGCGGAGGAGTGAATTGAATGTCTTTAGATGCCTATTTAAATTTTAACGGAAATTGTCGTGAAGTTGTTGAGTTTTATGCAGAGGTGTTCGGTTTAGAAAAACCCCACATTATCTCCTTTGGGGACGGGCCGCAGAATCCTGATTACCCGATACCCGAGGAAGCCAAAAATTTGGTCATGCATGCGCGACTTTCGATCAGCGGCAGCACACTGATGTTTTCGGATACATTCCCAGGCATGCCTTATATTGTTGGCAACAATATCAGTCTTTCGCTCGTAAGCCCAAATTTAGTTGAAGTCCAATCTGCCTTTCACAAGCTGAAAGAAGGCGGCAACATACGTATGGAGTTGCAAGAAACCTCTTGGAGCAAGTGCTACGGAAACCTGGAAGATAAATTCGGCATCCAATGGCAATTCAACCTCGATAGCGGCGAAACTTACTAAGCATGCTTAAATTAAAACGAGCCCTAGAAGCGATTCTAGAGGCTCGTTTTTTTAATCACAGTCGCAAACTTGGGGAAGCGCGTCACTCCCCAACATCCCTCACGCTACAAAATAGGCGATATCAATTTCGAAACAGATTCCAGAAAACGTATACGCAGAGAACGCTTGTCATATTCCTCAAGCGTCAACTCCATGCATCCCTCCATGTCCTTCCAGAACGTGTTCTCCAGCTTTTTGGCTGTCTCTGCATGATACATCAGAGCATTCGTTTCGAAGTTCAGCCTCAGACTGCGAATATCAAAATTAGCTGTCCCAACCGAAGCTACTTTGCCATCAACAATAATCGTTTTGGCATGCAAAAAACCTTGATCGTATAGATAGCATTTCACTCCTGCACGGAGCAGCTCACCTACGTAATATAACGAAGCCCAATGCACAAACAGATGGTCGGCCTTTTCTGGAATCATAATTCGCACATCGATGCCAGACAGTGCGGCGATCCTAAGCGCATTGAGCATACTCTCTTCCGGTATGAAATAAGGCGTTTGGAGAAGAATTCGGCTCTTCGCCATATGAATCATTTTCAGAAACGTATAAACAAAATGAGGCCAAGCTTCGTTCGGCCCGCTCGCGACGATTTGCATGGGAACATTGGACGTCTCTTCGGAAATTTTGGGTTCAGGGAAATAATGAGATTCCACTTCAATCATGGTCGAAGAAGCCAAATTCCAATCCAGGATAAATCTAGACTGCAAGGCTCGCACCACACTGCCCGTTAGACGCAGATGCGTATCTCTCCAATAGCCAAATTTCGGATCCAGCCCCAGATATTCATTCCCGATATTAAAACCGCCCATATATCCGATCTGACCGTCAATAATGACAAGTTTTCGATGATTCCGATAATTCACTCGGTAGTTCAAATAAGGAATACGTGATGGGAAAAAAGCAGCCTTCTGCCCGCCAGCTTTCAAGAAATCACGAAAAAAGGCATCTTTTAGCGATCTCGAACCAATATCATCGTACAGAAATTTGACCGAGACGCCCTGCTCCGCTTTCTTGGTCAGCGCCTGCATAATCTTTTGACCCAACGAATCATTCTTAACGATGTAATATTGCATGTGAATATGGGATTCAGCAGCCTCAATTTTCATAAGCAAATCACTGAATTTAGCTACACCATCCGTGAAAATATGCACGCCGTTATCTTGCGTCAAGAAGGCATCATTCGTGGCTACATTCAAATAAATCAAATCTCGATATTCGCTTACCATGGGGTCAATATACGGCAGAGTCCCATCCATCAGCTGTTCTCGCTGCTCCGAGATGACGGTCTGCACTCTTTCCAACATGAGGCGGTTCCACTTATACAGCTTTCTACGGCTTAAGTTTTGTCCAAAAACCACATAGAGAATGAATCCGAGAATCGGAATGAACAGCAGCACCATTAACCATGACCATGTTGCAGCTACATTGCGGCGTTCCAGGAAAACGACGGTTACGGCCAAAATAATATTAATAACGAATAAGAAAGTAAGTGCGTGTGATATCCAGTCCATAACTCAACTCCACATCTAGATTGTCCGAATACGACCATTATACCTCAAATAGGACAAATACGAAAAACCCCTTACACACAGGAAGGTGAATAAGGGGTTTCAGCAGCTTTATGCTATTTTTTTAATCAGGCACAGTTTCCTTAAATAGAAGACTCCGCCCACTTTAATGACTTCGTCGGAATTTCACCACATCGCGATACAGCGAGATATATTGTTGGGCCGATTTTTTCCAGCTGAAATCGCCTTTTTTCATATTTTGCTGAATTTTCAACCAAGAATCCCGGTCATTCTTATAGAAAAAGACAGCGCGGCGTATCGTATGCAGCATATCGTGCGCATTGTAATGGCTGAATGAGAAGCCCGTTCCCTCGCCCGTGAACTCATTAAACGGCTGTACGGTATCTTTGAGTCCGCCAGTCTCTCTCACGACAGGTACAGAGCGATACCTCAAAGCAATTAACTGACCTATCCCGCACGGCTCGAATTGAGACGGCATCAGGAACATATCCGAGGCCGCATAGATTTGATGCGCCAAAGCTTCATCGAAATTGATCAGGGCTGACACCTTGCCCGGATGCTTCTGGGCTGCGTCACGGAACATTTGCTCATAACCCGCTTCTCCGGTGCCCAGAACAACTAGTTGAATGTCCAGCGCTAAGATCTCGGAAAGAACATGCTGGATGAGATCCAATCCTTTCTGCTGCACGAGCCGCGTCACTAAAGCGATCATCGGAACTTCGCCACTCACTGGCAAGCCCAAGCGCTCCTGAAGGGCTAATTTATTCATCTGCTTCTTAGGTAAGGAATCCCGGTAATTCATAACCAGATGAGGATCTGTCATCGGGTCGAAAATATCATAATCGATTCCGTTCACGATACCTGTCAGTTGATCATGGCGGTGACGCAGCAAGCTGTCCAAATACTCCCCATAATAAGGTGTTTGGATTTCCTCCGCATACGTCTGGCTCACCGTAGTCAAGCGGTCTGAATACAGCAGCCCGCCTTTGAGGAAACTGGCCCCACCATGCAGTTCAAGCGCTGTTCCCGAGAAATGATCGTCAGACAAACCGAATAAATCTTTCAAGAGCGACTGATCGAACACACCTTGATATTTCAAGTTATGTACGGTCATAATCGTTTTGATCTGGCTAAAAAATGACAAGTGCTGATAATGGGCTTTCAGCAAAACGGGAATCATGCCGGTTTGCCAATCATGGCAATGAATCACATCCGGCTGGAAATCCAGCAGCGGCAAGGCCTCGATCACACCACGGCAGAAAAATCCGAAACGTTCCGCTTCATCCCCGTATCCATAAATGCCAGGCCGTTTGTAATAAAATTCATTGTCCAAGAAGTAAAACGTGACGCCGTCATGCTCAAGCACATCAATGCCGATATATTGCTTGCGCCAACCCACATAGATATCAAACCTAACGACGTTGGTCATCGCTTCCCGATATTTGGCTGGGATGTCGCCATACTTAGGCAGAATGACTCTGACATCCATCCCCTGTTGCGTCAGTTCCTTAGGCAAGGACCCAATGACATCGGCCAAACCTCCGGTCTTAATAAACGGCACAGCTTCTGATGCAGCAAACAATATGTTCAATCTTCCCACTCCTCCAATGGATATTTGAAAAGCCACCCGGATAACGAAGCTATTCAGTTAATTGGTCAGTGGCGAGGCTTGACCAACGCGCCACCTGCGCATCGCTCAAGCCCCTTAGCTGTTTGAAAGCTATCTTTTCAAATCGTAAATTTTAGATCACTTTCGTTTTCGCTGCGATGAACGGGGCTTTATTATCGCCTGTTAACACGCGGCCGCGGCTGATGAAAACATCCTTATCCAGAATCGCATTCTCGATAATGACATTCTCCTCAATCTCACAGTTCTGAAGAATGATGCTGTTCTTCACATAGGCGCCCTTGCGGATTTTCACACCACGGAACAAGATGCTGTTCTCGACTTTACCTTCGATGATGCAGCCGTTGGCGATTAGCGTATTTTTGGCCGCTGCCGAATCCGAGTACTTGGCCGGCGGCTCATCTTTGACTTTGGTATAGATCAAATTTTTCTGGAAGAACAACTCGCGCCAAATCGCAGGGTTCAGAAGCTGCATGCTGTGCTTATAGTAGCCTTGAATCGAATTCACGATCCCGACATGACCTTCAAATTTGTAGCCAAATACGCTAAGCTTATCAATGTTTTTCATGATCCCATCTCGAACCAGATGATCGTATCCTTGCGCTAGACAGGATTCCACCATATCGAGAAGCAGCGCTTTGCTCATCACGTACATTTCCATCGAAATATTGTTCGTCCGCAGTCGTCCCGTGTGATCTTCCATCAAGGTTATTTGCCCATTGTCCTTCACAGCCAGGCGACGAAACTTGCCTTGAATCTCTTCATCCGTCTGTTTATATATAACCGTAATATCGGCTTGTGAATCTTCGTGGTAGCGTACAACATCTCGCAGATCGAGATTGCAAACCATATGGCTGCGCGAAATAATGACCAGTTCTTCTTTGCCGCGATAGAAATAGTCGCGATGGGAGTAGAATTGGTACAAATCACCGCGGGATATGCCCGTTGGCTCATCCATCACGGAGGGCAGCACGAACAATCCGCCGCGCTTTCTGTCCAAGTCCCATTCTTTGCCCGATCCCAAGTGATCCATTAAGGAACGATATTTGTGCTGAGTGAATACCGCCACATTATCAATGCCTGAATTCACCATATTCGAAAGTGTAAAATCGATTAGCCGATAGCGACCGCCGAAAGGCACTGAAGCCGGGCAGCGGAAATAAGTCAGTTCCTCCAAATCATCCGGTTCATTCACCAAATTAATGACACCCATCACTTGTTTCATCTGACATCATCCCTTCTGAATGGCATTCGCTGGAACCCGTTCATTGCCACCAATGAGTATTATTTCCCCGTTGCCATCCACGACAGCACCATCTTCAACGACCGTATTTTCACCGATAATCGCTTTGTTGATTGTTACATTGTTGCCGATTTTGGCATTAGGCATAATAACGGAATCGCGGATTTGACTGCCTTCGCCAACTTGAACACCGAAAAACAAAACGGAATGATCGACATCTCCAAAAATCGCACAACCTTCGTTTACAAGCGATCGTTTAATGTTCGCTGTTGGGGCTACATACTGAGCCGGTTGGTACGGATTCTGTGAATAGACACGCCAGTCTTTATCATTCAAGTTCAGTTCGTTCTTATCATCCAACAAATCCATATTTGCTTCCCAGAGGCTGTCAATCGTACCGACATCTTTCCAGTAGCCTTGGAACGGATAAGCGAACATCCGGGCCTCATCCTTGAGCATCATAGGAATAATATCTTTGCCAAAATCTTTGCTGGAGTTCGGATTCGCTTCATCTTCCAACAAATAAGCTTTCAATACGCTCCAATTAAAAATATAAATACCCATCGAAGCCAAGTTGCTGTTCGCTTCTTTTGGTTTTTCTGCAAATTCAGTAATCTCTTGCTTATCATTGACACTCATAATGCCGAAACGGCTCGTTTCTTCCCACTTCACTTCAATTACAGCAATGGATGCATCCGCTTGTTTTTCTTTGTGATAAGAAAGCATGAGATCATAGTCCATTTTATAGATGTGATCACCTGAAATGACCAGTACATATTCGGGATCATACTGCTCGATAAATCCAATATTTCGGTAAATGGCGTTCGCTGTCCCTTTGTACCAATCGCCGCCTTTTTGCTCCATGAACGGAGGCAATACGGTGACACCGCCATACTTGCGATCCAAATCCCATGAACTGCCGATACCGATATACGTGTTGAGTACGAGTGGCTGATACTGGGTCAAGACACCGACGGTGTCGATTCCTGAATTCGTGCAATTGCTAAGGGTGAAATCAATAATCCGATACTTTCCGCCAAAATGAACGGCTGGCTTGGCCAAATTGTTCGTCAGAACGCCTAATCTTCGTCCTTCTCCTCCAGCGAGGAGCATGGCAACACACTCTTTACTGCGCATATCTGATTTCCCCCTTCAACTTCGTCAATCACAGTTTGGAATTCACTACTACATTTTATATAAACAGCCGCAAGCGGCGGAATACACAGGGATAAACTATAGCTCAGATCATGCCATGGACGGGGTTCACTCGTAATCGGCAGTTTATTTCCTTGTCCAGAGCCGCCATATTCAGGCGCGTCACTGTTGAAAATAACGTCATAGACACCATGCTTGGGTACGCCAATCCGGTAATCAGGATGAACGACAGGTGTAAAATTACAGATCAGTATGACATCATCTTCAGGTGATTTCCCTTTGCGCATAAAGGTCACTACACTTTGACTCTCATCGTGCGGATTGATCCACTGGAATCCTTCCTGCGAATGATCCAGTTCCCAGAGCGCGGGTTCGCTCAAATAAAACTGATTGAGCGATTTCACATAATGATGCATTTGTTGATGCTTCTCATAATCCTCCAGGAGGAACCAGTCCACTTCCTCGAGATCCTTCCATTCGTCGAATTGACCGAATTCACTGCCCATGAACAGCAGCTTCTTACCAGGATGCCCCGACATATACCCGTAGAGGACACGAAGATTTGCGAATTTCTGCCAGTAATCACCAGGCATTTTATGTAAGAGTGAACGTTTGCCATGTACGACTTCATCATGTGAAAAAGGGAGTACGTAATTTTCACTAAACGTGTACATGAACGAAAACGTAATTAACTTATGATGATATTTGCGGTTGATGGGATCCAGCTTCATATAGCGAAGCATATCGTTCATCCAACCCATGTTCCATTTATAGTTGAAACCAAGTCCGCCATCATGAACAGGCGCCGTTACCAGCGGCCAATCGGTTGAATCTTCCGCCATCATCAGCGCATCGGGGAAGTAAGAGAATACGACCTGATTCAATTTACGCAGGAAAGCGACCGCTTCCGGATTATCATCCCCGCCCCACTGATTGATCAGCGGCTTCTCATTCCATCTTCCGAAATTCAAATGCAGCATGGAGGCAACGGCATCAACTCTTATCCCATCAATATGATACACATCCATCCAAAATACGGCATTGGAGATGAGGAAGCTCTGAACCTCTGGTCTGCCGAAATCGAACGTCAGCGTTCCCCACTCCAGCTTCTCGGCTTTGCGTGGATCTTCATATTCGTAAAGCGGCTTGCCGTCAAATTGGCGAAGTCCATGGCTGTCTTTGCAGAAGTGACCGGGTACCCAGTCCATGATGACGCCGATTCCCTTGGCGTGACAGCGATCAACGAATCGCATGAACGCTTGGGGAGAACCGTGACGGCTCGTAACGGAATAATAACCCGTTGCTTGATAGCCCCAAGAACGATCAAATGGATGCTCCGCCAGCGGCATCAGCTCAATATGGGTGTAGCCCATCTCTGCCGCATAATCCACGAGTTCGTCTGCCAGTTGATCATAGGTATATAATTCTTCAACGTTATGCCGATCTTTTTTGCGCCAAGTTCCCAGATGAACTTCGTAGATCGAAAGCGGCTTATTATAGGCCGGCACTTCCTTCTTCTGCGCTTGCCAATTCTGATCATGCCACGCATAGCCATCCAAATCCACAACACGCGATGCTGTAGCTGGACGCAGTTCCGAACAAAACGCATAGGGGTCCGCTTTTAATATGATTTGACCCGTCTGACTTTGAATTTCGTATTTATAGTAATCACCTTCACTTGCTTCCGGTACGAAGACCATCCAAACGCCAAGTGAACTTACTTTCTCCATGGGATGTATCCCCGACAGCCACTGATTGAAATCGCCAAGCACATGAACTTGTTTGGCATTCGGTGCCCATACGGTAAAGCGTACTCCTGCATGGCCTTCTAACTTGCTCACATGTGCCCCTAGGATGCGATAGCTTTGGTAAAGGGAACCTTCATGAAGCAGAAATAAGTCTTCTGAGCTGGGTATACCAACATTTGCCCCCATGTTAACCTCCCTGAATCAAACGTTTTGGTTCCAATCTCTGTGCAGTAAGAAAATACTTACTCTACAAATACAACAAGCAGGTAAAGAATTCCTTCAATTCCCTCAGATTAAAAAAAGGAAAATACGCAGCCGCGGGTGAATTAGTAGAACGACACTCAATCGAAAGGTGGAAATAAAATGATGAAAGATAAAGTAAAAGGACTTATCGTTGGTTTGACAATCGGTTCCCTCATTAGCGGGACTGTCGCCTTCGCCGCAAGCAGCCAAATTGAAGTGGCTTTCCGCAGCCTGAAGTACATGTTTGATGGTGTTGAGAAAACGCCTGTGGACGGCAAATCTTTCGTGTATGAAGGCACTACCTATGTACCCCTTCGCTTCGTAAGTGAAGCACTTGGCAAAAAAGTCGAATGGGACGAAGCAAACGAAACGATCTGGGTAGGCAACAATCCGAATCACATCATTGCTACATATAAAGGCGGCAACGTCACCAAAGCTGACTTTGATACCTTTTTTGCACTGCAAGCGCTTTTTAATAGCAACCACAGCACGGCCAAGGATGATCCCGAATATCAAAAAAGCATCGTAACTCAATTAATCCAAAATCGCATCCTGTACAGCAGATCTTCCGAGGCTGATCAAAGTGCGGCCAAAGATGGTGCTGCGAAGCAAGTCAGTGCTTGGAAATCACAATTCGGTGACGCGAAATTTCAGGAAGATTTGAAAAAGGTCAATGTCACGGAAACTCAGCTCCAATACTTCTTGGTTGGCAACCTTACTGCGCAAAATGTGATCAAATCCAGCATCACAGATGCACAATTAAAAGCCAAATATGAGGATTCCCTCAAAGTCGATAAAAATGCATTCACGATCGCTTCTGTCCGCCATATCCTGATTGGTCTCAACGCAGGAACGGATACCAGCAAGACGCGCACCAAAGAAGAAGCGCTTAAAATTGCCAAAGACGTCCAGCAAAAACTTAAAAACGGGGAAGACTTCGCGAAGCTGGCCAAAGAATATTCCGATGATCCAGGTTCCAAAGAAACAGGCGGCTTGTACGCGGACGCTGATGTGAATCAATGGGTGCCTGAATTCAAGAAAGCCACGATCGAGCAGCCGGTTGGCACCGTTGGCGAACCTGTGGCATCGCAATTCGGCTACCATTTGATTAAAGTGGACAGCAGATCCGTGAAATCTTTTGACGCCGTCAAAGAGCAATTGAGAACCGCACTCGAGCAAGAACAATTCCAACAATTGTCCGACAAAGAAATGAAAGACTTGATTGAAAATATCGATTTAAGTCAATAAATGGTGTACAATGGATGTTTGTTAAAGTATACAAGTTGAAGGATGGATTACAGCAATGTTTTATGCAAAAGATTGGGTAGATTATGAGCTTCTCGATACGGGCGGCGGCGAAAAGCTGGAGCGTTGGGGATCCATCGTTCTGAGAAGACCGGACCCCCAAATTATATGGCCGTTAGAAAAAGAAACCTCGCAATGGCGTGAAGCGGATGCCCATTATCACCGCAGTTCCAGTGGCGGCGGACAATGGCAGCAAAACACCGAACTTCCTGAGCGTTGGACAATTACTTACGACCAGAAGCTGTCGTTCTATATTAAGCCAACCAGCTTCAAGCACACTGGCTTATTTCCAGAACAAGCCGTCAACTGGAAATGGATGATCGACAAGATCCAGAATGCTGGACGTCCGATCAAAGTATTGAATCTGTTTGCTTACACTGGCGGTGCTTCGCTTGCCTGCGCTTATGCCGGGGCTGAGGTTTGTCATGTGGATGCCTCCAAAGGCGTCGTGCAATGGGCCAAAGAGAATTTGCATCTTAGCGAGTTGGGCAGCCGCCCCGTTCGTTTCATCACGGATGACGTGTTCAAATTTGTCCAAAGAGAGCAGCGTCGCGGCAGCAAATACGATGCGATTATCATGGATCCGCCTTCTTACGGACGCGGTCCTAATGGTGAGACTTGGAAACTGGAAGATGATCTCTTCCCTTTCATCCAAACGTGCAAGACGATTCTGACGGACGATCCGTTATTCCTGTTAATCAACTCGTATACAACAGGCATTTCGTCAACCGTACTTGAAAATATCTTGTCCATGGCGATGAAAGCCAAGCATGGCGGCACGATCTCCAGCGGAGAAATCGGCTTGCCGATTACGAATTCCGGATTAAAGCTTCCGTGCGGCATTCTGGGACGCTGGGAGGCGTAACGTGAGCCGATCGAAGGATGTCTCGGGAGCATCTCAAATCCCGATTTTGTTCGAAGACAACCACATTCTTGTGGTTGAGAAGCCCGTCAACATGCCCACGCAGGAAGATGAATCGCGTGATCTGGATCTGTTGACTGCGCTGAAAGACGATATCAAGCAGCGTTACAACAAGCCTGGGAACGTCTACCTCGGGCTTGTACACCGTCTTGATCGTCCGGTTGGCGGCGTGATGGTCTTCGCCAAAACGTCAAAAGCCGCGTCACGGTTATCGGACGCGGTCAGAACAAGACAGCTCGACAAGACGTACGTCGCTGTCGTGCACGGTAAGCCGCCGCAGCCGTCCGCTACGCTGCGACACTGGCTTTGGAAGGACACACGCACGAATACCGTTAGCGTGGTCAGAGAAGGCCAGCAGGACGCCAAGGAGGCTGTGCTGGACTATAAGCTGCTCGGCAGCCAAGACGGGTTCAGCTTGATCCAGATCAAGCTTCACACCGGGCGGCCGCATCAAATCCGCGTGCAGCTGGCTGCCATTGGCTGCACGCTCTATGGCGACCAGCGCTACGGGAGCGCGGTCAACAAGCCCGGCCAGCAGCTCGCGCTGTGGGCGACGGCGCTTTCCTTCGAGCATCCAACGCTCAAGGAGCTGATGCACTTCCGGTCGCTGCCGCCTGTGCAGCGGCCTTGGAGTGAATTTACCATCCCGGAATTGTAAATTGGTAAATTCCTCTCAGGGAAGGATCGCTATTAGTTGGCAACCTTCCCTAACAAATAAATAAGCAATTTCTGATTATGGGCGGAAACGCGGCTCAGGTACGAATCCAACAATTGTTCTCGGATTAACGTGCCTCGCTCGCATTCCGTCTTTCCTTTTGTCGTGACATTGACCCATACGATTCTGCGGTCTTTCTCATCCCGCTCCCTCGCAATCAACTCACCTTTTTCCATCCGGTCTAATAATGTTGTGACAGCCGCAGGCGTGGTGGATAAATATTCGTTTAAATCCGAAGGCTTCATCCGCTCGTGCGCCATAAGCAGTTCCAGGACATTCAGCTGCCCTTCTGTAATGGTAGGGGCTAAACCTACCTCCATTTGATTCTTTAATTCCTTGGATAATTTTAGCCATAGCTTTCCGAATTCATCGGAATACATCCTCATCAACTCGCTTCCAACATCTCCTAATGCCAGTATAGCACGCCTTTTCGCTCGTTTAAAGGTTAATGCCATTAATATTTTCAGACAAAAGCTGCGCCTAAGTAGGACATGCTGCGACTTCAAAGGACATGTTGTCGAGCCCTTGGTAACCTTGTCTTTTCTTGCGCTGCGGCCTCCTGCCTTTCGACTTCTTTTAACAACCTGCTGGGCATTGACATATAGTAATAAGCGGGAAACAGAACAAAGGAGTGATTAGGATGGAAACTTGGAAAATGGAGCTAGGCCAAAAAGCCATGGCAGCCGGCATACTGAAAGACCCACAGTGGCTGGATCGATTGGACGAACCGATGCCTCTGTGGGTCCTATTGGAAATTGCTTTTCAACTTATCGAGAAACTTGATCCGCCAACCGTCAGTTATGATTGAGGAAAACGCAGGACTTCAATAATCGATTCCGTTTTGGTTACCGGAATCATTTGTTTTCCTTGCGACTTGCGATCTTCCAGAGGAGCTGTTTCCGTGGAGAAACGCAGCTTCTCGCCATTGCTCATAATCGCTGTAATCAGATAATCCATTTTGACGATAAACGTCCGGATTAAGGCAGCACCGTTAGGTCTAACACGCTTGCCTTCCTTAAATTCGAAGGTCAGAATACCTTTCCCTCCGCGTCCTTGAATCGGATAGTCGACAACAAGGGAGCGCTTCGCATACCCGAGGTCCGAGATCACGAGTACTTCCCCTTCATCCCCATAGATCCACTCGGCAGCGACGATTTCGTCGTCGTCCTTGAGCTGGATGCCGCGCACACCCGCGGCTGCACGGCCCATCGGGTTCACTTCCTCCTCGCGGAAACGGATGCTCATGCCTTGCTTCGTGACCAACAAAATTTCTTTGGTGTTGTCACTTAGATGCACATGCAGCACTTCGTCATTCTCACCGATCTTACAAGCTACGATACCGTTAGAACGGTTCGTCATGTATTCTTTCAGCTCGGTTCGCTTCACTTGACCTTTGCGCGTCACGAACACGAGTGACTTCGTCGGATCATCCAAGCCTTTGACCGGAATCACATTCACAATCCGATCCTCTTTGGCTATCGGTATGACATTCACGATCGCTGTGCCGTTTTCCTTCCACTTGTACTCTGGCACTTGATGGACAGGCAATAAGTAATACTGCCCTTTCTTCGTGAAGATCAGCAAATTCTCAATCGTATTCACATCCAGCAAGAAACGGAGATAATCTCGTTCTTTGAGTCCCGTGTTCTCCAATTCCCCGCCTGAACGCGTGAATGACAGCTTGCTCGTCCGCTTCAAGTAGCCTTCGTTGGACAGCGTAACCAAGACGTCTTCGGAATTAACCAGAACTTCCAGATTCACCTTCAGTTCCTCGACTTCCCCCTGAATTTCGGAGCGGCGATCAATCCCATACTTCTTGCGAACTTCGCCCATTTCGTCTTTGATAACGCCCATTAATTTCTTCAAGCTGCCCAGAATGCCGCGCAAATAAGCAATCGTCTTCTCGACATCCTTCAACTCTTTTTCCAGCGTTGTTATTTCCAAATTCGTTAAACGATATAATTGCAAAACCAGAATCGCGTCCGCTTGGCGCTCCGAGAACCCGAACTTGTCGACGAGATTATTTTGAGCATCCTGTCTGTTCTTGGAGGCTTTAATGGTGGCAATCACTTCGTCCAAGATATTAAGTGCTTTCACTAGCCCTTCCAGCACATGCGCACGGTCTTCCGCTTTCTCAAGCTCATATTGTGAGCGGAAGGTTACAACTTCCTTCTGATGCGCAATATAGGCTTCTAGAATCTCACGGAAACCTAATTGTCGCGGCGCTTTATTCACAATCGCAACCATATTGAAGTTATAGGTCACTTGCAAATCTGTTTTCTTCAGCAAATAAGCTAGAATTCCTTGCGCATCGGCTTCTTTCTTCAACTCAATAACAATTCGCAGTCCATTGCGACCGCTTTCGTCACGGACTTCTGCGATGCCTTCGATTTTCTTCTCAAGTCGAATGTTCTCCATCGCCGTAACAAGACGTGATTTGACCACTTGATAAGGAATCTCTGTAATGACAAGCTGTTGTCTGCCGCCGCGCATATCTTCAATCGCCGTCTTGGAGCGAATATGAATGCGGCCCTTGCCCGTGCGGTAAGCTTCACGTATGCCTTCTTCGCCCATGATAATGCCCGAAGTCGGGAAGTCAGGTCCCTTCACGATCTCCATCAACTCTTCAACCGTAATCTCCGGTTTATCAATCATGGCTGTGCATGCATCGATAATTTCACGCAGATTATGCGGTGGAATTTCGGTAGCAAAACCAGCAGAGATGCCGCTCACACCGTTAACCAGCAAATTCGGATAACGTGCCGGGAGTACGACAGGCTCCTTCGTGGAGTTATCAAAATTATCTTTGAACATTACCGTGCGTTTCTCAATATCACGCAGCAGTTCCATCGCAATTTCCGAGAGACGAGCCTCCGTATAACGCATGGCTGCCGGCGGATCGTCATCGAGGGAACCCCAGTTGCCATGCCCGTCGACAAGTGTATGCCCCATTTTCCAGGGCTGAGCCATACGCACCATGCCGTCATAAATAGACGCATCGCCGTGCGGATGGTAGTTCCCCATCACATCACCGACCGTTTTGGCCGATTTGCGGTACGGTTTATCCGGGGTATTCCCCGAATCATACATCGCATATAGAACGCGTCGTTGTACAGGTTTCAAGCCGTCCCTTACATCCGGGATCGCACGATCCTGGATAATATATTTGGAATAACGCCCGAAGCGATCGCCAACGATCTCCTCCAGAAAGGCTGGTAAAAATTCTTCTAACATGCTCAACTTTCAGTCACCACTCTTTTTGGTCTACTCTACATATTCGGTAAAATCGACATTCTCGATAATCCAACGCTTACGCGGGTCTACTTTATCACCCATCAAAGTTGTTACACGACGCTCAGCTTTCGCTGCATCCTCAATCTGAACTTGCAGGAGTGTCCGGCTCTCCGGATTCATCGTAGTTTCCCACAGCTGATCGGGATTCATCTCGCCGAGTCCCTTGTAACGCTGTAATTCCGTATTCTTGCCTAATTCTTTGACAACTACTTGCAATTGTTCATCGGTCCATGCATATCGATGTCCGCCATTCTTGCCTTTTCGGGTCACTTTGAATAAAGGAGGCTGGGCGATATATACTTTCCCGGCATCAATCATAGGCTTCATATAACGGTAAAAGAACGTCAACAGCAGCACTTGAATGTGTGCGCCGTCGGTGTCTGCATCCGTCATAATAATAATCTTGCCGTAATTCATCTCATCTAATTCAAACTCAGAGCCGACTCCAGCGCCAATGGCCGAAATAATAGCCTTGTACTCTTCATTTTTCATGATGTCGAGCAGCTTGGCTTTCTCCGGATTCATCGGTTTTCCTTTGAGCGGCAGAATCGCTTGATGCTTGGAATCACGTCCTTGCTTCGCAGATCCGCCGGCAGAATCGCCTTCCACGACAAACAATTCATTGCGCTGCAAATCTTTGGACTGAGCTGGCGTCAGCTTGCCGTTCAGGTTCGAGCTTTCACTCTTGCCTTTCTTGCCGCTGCGTATTTCTTCGCGGGCTTTGCGGGCTGCTTCCCGCGCCTTGGACGCTTGTACCGCTTTGCGCAGCATCATTTGGGCGATCTGGGGATTTTCCTCCAGAAACACCGTCATTTTGTCCGTCACAATCGCATCCACAACACTTCGTGCAATAGCGCTTCCAAGCTGATCCTTGGTCTGGCCAACGAATTCGACATCGCCCATCTTGATATTGATAACAACCATCATGCCTTCACGAAGATCGGTACCATCCAAGTTCTTCTCTTTTTCTTTGAGAATTCCTGCTTTACGGGCATATTCATTCATGACACGCGTATAAGCCGTCTTGAATCCTGTCTCATGCGTACCGCCGCCGCGGGTCGGGATCGCATTCACGAAAGAGGCAATCGTTTCGGTATACCCATCGTTGTACTGCAAGGCCACTTCGACTTCAATGTCATCTTTCTCGGACGCAAAATGGATGACAGGGTGCAGCACCGTTTTCTCTTCATTCAAAAACTCAACGAATTGGCTTGCTCCGCCTTCATACTGGAAAGAATCCAGCTTGTCAGTCCGTTCGTCCTTCAGATTGACCAAAAGACCTGAATTCAAGAAAGCGATCTCTTGCAACCGTTCAGCCAGCGTATCGTAACTGATCGTTGTTCCGCCTTGGAAGACCCGCTTGTCAGGCTTGAACGTTACTTTGGTTCCCGTACGATTCGTATTCCCGATTACGTCAAGGCCTGTTACTGCCTCCCCGACATGCTCGATTCCCTTATCATCAACCCAGTATTCAAAGCGCATTTTATGCACCTTGCTATCCCGGTAGATTTCCACCTCAAGCCACTCCGACAACGCATTGGTAACGGAAGCACCTACGCCATGCAACCCACCTGATTTCTTGTAACCGGAACCGCCAAATTTACCTCCGGCATGTAGAATGGTGTAGACAACCTGCGGTGTAGGAACACCTGTCTTATGCATACCTGTAGGAATTCCACGACCGTTATCCTGCACCGTAATGGACTGATCTTTATGTATCGTGACTGAAATTTTGGAGCAATGCTTGGCCAAATGCTCATCGACGGCATTGTCCACGATCTCCCATATCAAATGATGTAAGCCGGAAGCACTGGTACTGCCGATATACATCCCCGGTCTTTTGCGAACCGCGACAAGACCTTCGAGAACCTGTATATCATCCACATCATAATCCGATGTTGGGGCTTTTCCATTCGCAAATTCTAGCTGCTCAGTCATTGAAGCCCTCCTTTTTTATATATAGGGAGCTTTGAAGCCATTCAAAGACTCTCCTCTTTTATCCATTAATTCAAAACATCTTTGCGCGAGAAAACGGTAAATGAAACAATCAGCGAGACCAGTGCCCATACACTCAATACACTGAGCGAGAACGTCAAATCCATACCTTTGATAGGCGGAAAGCCTCCGGTCAAATACTTGGTTAAGTCCAAATTAACCATAAACAAATATTTCGCGGTTTCCCAGGAAGACACCATGTTCGAAAGGATTGTGCCTGAAATTAGCACGGCTAGCATGACCCCCATACCAGCGGCTGTAGAACGGATTAACACCGAAAGCATCAATGACATCAAGGCGACCACAACGGCGGAGAACCAGACAAGCCCGAACTCCATCAGAAGGAAGAACCATTGATCTACCGCACGAACCAGACTAAAGTCCACATCTGATCCTGTTAGCTGAATTCCGGTAAATACAGGCATCGTCCAGCCATTATAGCCAAAGACAACCCCCGAAATTAAGTAACTGAGCACGCCCGTGGACAGGACGGTTAGCGAAGTAAAGAAGACGACTGTAATTAATTTACTCAATAGGATTTTCCATCGCCGGACGGGTCTTGTCAACAATAATTTAATAGTCCCCGTAGAATGCTCCGACGATACGATGTCTGCGGAAATCACCATGATGATCAATGGAATGAATAATCCGACAGCATTTTTCACAAATTCACGGGTAAATGTCACCGCATTCGGTGAACTTGGATCGACATTTTTATCTAAATAATAGTTAGCTACCTGAATCTGAACACGCAGCTGCTGCTTCCACTCATCCGGTGTTCTTGCTGAGCCTAAACGCTTCTCCCAGTCCGCAATCTTCTGGCGTTGGTCCGCTTTCCAATCGGTCGTCCCGAATTGTTTCTGTGTATTTTGAGCCACACGCATCTGGGCATATGTGAACATAGGGATTAGCGCAAGCAGGATAAGTAAGATGACATAAAAGCGTTTTTTCTTAATCATTTTTATACATTCATTTTTGACAAGATCCACCAAAATACGCAATTCTCTCACCTTCCCCTATTGAATGGTTTCACCTTCGGTTAGGCTCAAGAACAAATCTTCCAGCGTAGGATTTTTGATTTCTACAGCAAAGAGGCTAATTCCTGCTTCCATCAATTGCCGACTTAGCGCGGGAACATGTTCTTGGTCCATCTGAGTTACGATTGGTTTGCCCAATGTTCGTGCATGTGCGGAAGCTTCCTGTTCCACTTGCTCAACCGCATGTACGAGCGGTGACGCAAGTAGAAGCCCCTCAGCTTGTTCAGCCGGAGACACAGTCCAGATCACTTTACCGCCTTGTGCAATCAAATCCTGAACAGCGCCGACTTGAATCACCTCGCCATGGCTAATAATCGCCACCCGGTCACACATTTGCTGAATTTCACTAAGCAGATGGCTGGACACAAACAAACTCAACCCATCTGCGGCCAGCCGCTGAATGAATTCCCTCATTTCCTTAATGCCTTGAGGATCCAGACCATTCGTAGGCTCGTCCAATATCAATAAGCTGGGGCGCCCGAGCAGTGCCTGGGCAATCCCCAAGCGCTGACGCATACCCAGTGAGTAAGTGCGTACTTTATCATGAATCCGTTGATCCATCGAGACAATCTCGACAACCTCCTGGATTCGCTGCTGATCCACATCCGGCAGCATTCTGGCGAAATGCTCTAAATTCTCCCAACCGGTTAGATACGAATATAACTCTGGATTCTCAACAATACAACCCACTTGACGCATTGCTTGATCGTGCTGCTTATGCACGTCAAACCCGCAGATCTGGATCGACCCCTCTGTCGGACGAATTAAATCGACCAACATTCGAATCGTGGTCGTTTTGCCTGATCCATTCGGGCCTAAGAAACCAAAAATCTCACCCGCATACACATCGAAAGATATTCCTTTGATAATCTCTTTGTTTTTGATCTTTTTCTTCACATTCTTGACCGACAAAACCGTTGTTGGTGCTGCACCTGATCCGTTCATCTACATCGCCCCCTATTTCAAAATTTGTACGATTCGATCAGCAATTCGTTCATATCCGTCACCATTGGGATGAAAATGATCGGCCGATGACAAATATTTGATCAAATTTTGTTCAAATAAATCATAGGTAGGGACAATCACCATTTGTGGATACTGATTCGTCAATTCGAATACACGGTTATTCCAGCGCTGTACGATTAATGAACCTTCTTTTTTCGGATCCAAATCAAGGAAAGGATGATATAAACCGACATAGAGCACGGTAGCTTTAGGATTCGCTTGGTTAATCGCCTTTAGAATCTTGTCCATCTGGAGTAAGGCAGGCCCCAAACGTTTCTCAGCCGCTTCAGGATTAAATTCAGTCTGATTTTCACCGCTAAAAAGACCTTCCCCACCGGCAAAAATATCATTCCCGCCGATCGTCAGCAAAATAATATCCGCTTGAGCGAGTGCATCTTGCGTCTTTTTGAGCATAAGATCCTGCAACAACTGATCGCTCTTATAGCCTGGAATCGCTAAATTATTAAGCACAAATACCGGTTTGCCTGTTTCTTTCTCCAGCTTCTCGCGAACACGGCCTACATACCCTTTGCCAGTATTATCGCCGGTTCCAGCTGTTAGAGAATCACCGAGTGCAACAATTTGCAATTTGCTTCGACTTTCAATCATCGTTTCTTTTTTGGGAGCTGCTGTAACAATGTTAAGATCCCCGGATGCTTTCGGGAACCATATCTGATTCGCCGCATATGCAAAACCTACAGCGAAAACAATCGTGGAAATGGATGCGGTTAGGCCAATTGCCCCCCAGATGTAACGAGTTGATCTCAATGAAGTCCCCTCCTGCGAATAAATGGCATAATTCACTCTAAGAGTATAGCTTCTTGCCTCATTTTGCAAACGTTACAATTCAGATCCGTTCAAAAAGAGATCGTTCGTTCGCGCTTATCGTATTATAAACCTAGCCTGCGGCTAGGTTCTTGGACATTTGGGCGAGGGGATGAATAGGCACGCGCATCTAGCGGATCCTAGTACCCTTTGGGCTTTGCAATGACAGTGAGCGTCGTGTGAAAAGGAACTCTGATCCGCTAACTGGCGGGAAATGGGGTAAACGTAGCATGAAAGGGAACTGAGAGCCGCTATGTAAGCGGAATCTGCTGTTTCCAACCGGGAAATGGTGCAATAGCGGATCGTAGTTCCCTCTGGCGTGGAATATAGCGGTTTTCAGAATTATAGCGCACTGTAGTTCCCTCAAGCTCGCGATCATGACACATTTTGCTAAAAAAAGCCGATTAACCGCCATAGCAGCTAATCGACTTCCGCTTGCTTCACACCGCATCTTGCAGGAATTTATACTGAGCTTGAATGAGGCCATAATAAATCTTCTGCTCTTTCATCAACTCATCATGGTTGCCGATTTCCATCATTCGGCCATGATCGAGCACGACGATTTTGTCCGCATTGCGAATCGTAGATAAGCGATGGGCCACGATGAACGACGTTCGACCTGCCAGCAGCGTCTTGAGCGCCTCTTGAATTTTCAACTCTGTATCCGTATCAATACTTGCCGTCGCTTCATCGAGAATCAACACACGCGGATTGGCAAGCAGCGCTCTGGCGAATGAAATCAATTGCCGCTGCCCCATGGACAGCACATTACCGCGCTCCTGAACTTCCGTATCATAGCCATTCGGCAGCGCTGCAATGAAATCATGGGCATGCACAGCCTTCGCTACATCCTCAATCTCACGGTCTGTTGCGTCCAAACGTCCGAAACGAATATTTTCCTTTATCGTACCCGAGAAAATAAAGGTGTCTTGCAGCACAACACCGATTTGCGAGCGCAAACTTTGAATCGTTACCTCGCGAATATCCTGACCATCAATCAGGACTCTTCCTTTATTCGGATCATAGAAGCGGCACAAGAGGTTCATAATGGTACTTTTGCCTGACCCCGTATGACCGACGAGCGCAATGGACTGACCAGCCTGTACGTCCAGTTGAATGCCATTCAACGCTGGGCGGCCAGGTTCGTATTCAAAAACCAAATCCTCGAATTTCACATGACCTTGAATGCTTGGCAAAGCTTTGGCATTGTCGATCTCAGCCACACTAGGCTGTTCATCCATAAATTCAAAAATACGTTCCGCGGATGCCATTGCGATAAGCAGCTGCGAATACATTTGCCCCAAACGTGTGATAGGCTCCCAGAAATAGCCGATATATGTAGCAAAGGCAACTAACAAGCCTACAGATATTTCTTCGGTTTGAATGAGATGAGCGCCTAGCCAGAACAGTATGCAATAGCCGATCGCCCCAGTAATCTCAATCATCGGTCCGAACGATTGGTTGAGCATGGAAGCGCGGTTCCATGACAACCGATTGACCATGTTCATTTTGGTAAAGAAATGAATGTTCGCTTTCTCTTGACTATAAGCTTGGGTCACCCGAATCCCTTGAATACACTCATTCAAATGCGCATTTAAGCGAGATTGCTTCATGGTAACGTCCTGCCAGGCATGACGAATCTTTTTGCGCAGCTTAGTAGAAATAAAGAACATAATCGGTACTGTCACGATGATGGCAGCGCCTAGCTTGAAGTTATAAGTCAATAAGATAATAATAATACCGCACAGTTGAACAACATCGATCAATAAGTTAACGACACCGTTCGTAAACAAATCCTGCAAAGAATTCACATAGTTCGTAACCCGTACAAGTACCGATCCAGCAGGCCTTGTATCAAAAAATCGGAACGAAAGCTTCTGAATATGGCTGAATAAATCATGACGCAGATCGTATATGACCCGTTGTCCAATCATATTCGTATACTTGATACGAAACGTATTGGCAATCCATTGAATGAGATAAACAGCAAACATGATACCAACGATGATGAGTAGTAAATGGGTATCTTTCGGGATGATAGCTTTATCAATCGCTTCACGAATAAGCAAAGGAACAGTCAGTTTCGTGATCGCGCCAACCAGCATCATCACAATGATAATCGGCAGCATTTGCTTGCGGTAAGGCTTCATGTAGCTAAATAAACGTTTCAATTGACCCCAATCAAAAGGTTTGTCAATTAATTCATCATCCTGATAGACGAAGCGTTGGCCATCTTGCGACTGTTCCTGATTGTCAGAAGCATCGGCTTGCTTAGCATGCGTACTCAATGTGCTAACCTTCTTTCTTGCGCAATGACTTGATTGTGAGCCTCTGTCACTGACTCTGTGTCTATTTCCTTAGCGGCAGCAGCTTGCTCGTCACCGATAGCTTTGGGAGGTTGATCTGCGTACTGAATTTGATACGTTTGGCGGTAAAGACCTTCCTGCTGGAGCAGATCAAGATGTTTGCCCCTTTGCACAATGCGGCCTTTATCCAATACAATAATTTCATCCGCATGTTTCAAAGAAGAAATCCGGTGGGCAATAATGAAGGTTGTACGCCCTTTCATAACTTCACCGAATCCAGCTTGAATTTCATGTTCGGTTTCCATATCAACAGCACTCGTTGCATCATCCAGAACGAGAATTTTCGGATCTTTGAGCAGGGCTCTGGCGATGGCAATCCGCTGCTTCTGACCGCCTGACAAGCCCAAACCACGCTCGCCGACAACAGTATCATAGCCTTCTGGAAGTTCCATAATGAAATCATGAGCTTTGGATAATTTGGCCGCCCGAATGATCTCTTCCATCGACACTTCTTTGCGTCCATAGGCGATATTGTTGCGAATTGTCGAAGAAAATAAGAACGTTTCTTGAAATACCGTTGCGATTTGATTGCGATAGGATTCTAGTTGCAACGAACGAATATCCTTACCATCTAGTTGAACCTGACCCTCTTTGACGTTATACGCTCTCATGAGCAAGGAAATCACTGTCGTTTTGCCTGACCCCGTACTCCCCAGCAGACCGATAACCGATCCTGGAGGCGCGTCTACGGTAAAATCATAAAGCGCAGGCTGTTTCTCGGGATAAGCGAAAGTCACATGATCAAAGCGCACATGTCCTTGAACCTCTTCCTTTTTCAAAGCCAAGGCATCTTGTTGATCTTTCACATGCATGTACTGATGCAGGATTTCCAGAATCTTCTCGCCGGAAGCTTTCGTTTGGGTAAAGTTATTGATATGAAAACCCAATCCCCACATAGGTCCAATGATGTACCAGATTAAGCTGAAGCAAGCTACCAATTCGCCTAGTGTGATCGTGTCCTGAATGACCATATATCCGCCTGCGCCAAGCAAGATGACGACACTCAGATTCGCTAGGATTTCCATAATCGGAAAATATTTGGCCCATATCCCGGAAGTTTCGATGTTCATCGTTTTGTAATCTTCATTTCGCGCTGAGAATTTCGTTACCTCATGCGACTCGCGGGCAAATGACTTGACGGTCCGCACGCCTGTGATATTTTCTTGAACCGCTGTCGTCATTGTACTCAGCGATTGTCGAACCATCCGGAAAGCCGGGTGAATTTTACCTTCGAAGCGAATGGCGGTAAATGCCAGAAAAGGCATCGTAATCATCGTTAGAAGCGCTAGTTTCCAGTTGATCGAGAACATCATGCCCATCCCGAAAACAAGCATTAAAACAACGTTCAATAGCTGTGCAAAACCAAAACCGATAAATTGTCGAATGCCTTCCAAATCCGCTGTCATCCGCGACATCAAATCGCCGGTTCTAGCCTGATCATAATACTGAAAAGATAAGTACTGAAGTTTGTTGTAGAGCGCATTCCGTAAGTGATAGGCAACACGATTACCTAATCTTCCCCCACACAACCCATGTAGAAATTGAAAAATCCCTTTCATTGAAACAACCAGCACGACCACTAAGGCTAACTTGGGAACGAGCTCGAATTGTTTCTTGGCAATCACGTCGTCGATTAAATACCTGAGTAAATTCGGATACACGAGACCAAGCGCAGTTGCCGTTGCTAAACATAAAATTGCTCCGAAAAATAACTTTCTTTCTGGCCAGAAATACGGCTTCAGTTGCCTGAACACATCCACGTCGGGTGTCCCCTCCTCAGAAGGATAATTTGGAAAAGCTAGGTAAGCGTTTTAATACTTAATGAATCTTAACACCATCACTAGGAGCGAGCAATCAGAGGAAAACAGGATATATACGCTTAATAGACCATAACTTCACAAAATCTTGCAGGAATCCCCCCTATTCTTTAAAATCATCCCGATAACCGCCAATGTAAACCCTTACATGACGATACAAAAAAAAGGGTTGGCCAAGTTCCTGAGAACAGAGCCAACCTTTAGATTTTTCAAGATACAAAGCCTTTTAATTGATGCTGTTTGGATATAAGTTCGTCTAAATCGATCTTCATTTCAAGCGCATCGCGCATTCCCTCCGCATGCTCTTGCCACTGTCCAAGCATCCGCGTCTTCTGCTCAAGCAGCCAGTTGTCCAATTGATTGGCATAAGCCTCTTCAAGTTCCAACGTTCGGAGCTCCATAAAGTGTGCGACAGGCGCTTGAACGCGATTTTCCAAATCGGCACGCAGTTTGCTCTTGCCATCGCCCTCGAAGAATTGCTTGGGATTTTTGAAATGACTTTGCAGCAGCTTGAGTGTAATCTCCGGGACTTCCAGCTTCGCTGATATTTCAGGTGTAACGAATGCTGTTGATTCATACACGCCGCTTTCGTAACCATCCATGACTTGACGAAGCTGCTCCTCCCAGCGTTTGACTCGATTGCCGCTGATCGCATTCATGCGATTCTCAACCCGAAGCGTCGTTGCCAATACTTCTTGCGACAAGTCGTACCCAATCATGCGCAGCAATTCATTCCACGCGGACTGAAGGGCTTGCTTGGGATCTCTGACCTCATCACGGAACGTAGAAGGGTTAAAGGCATAATTGTAAAGCTCGCCAAATCGGTATGTCGTCCGCTGCTTCACATAGTATAAAAGCTCCTGGATTTCTTTTTTCAGTTCTTTGATGTCGGCATCAAACCATGTTTGGGCAACGAGATCAGCCCCGGTTTGCTCATCCTTCTGCAGCTGAGTCAACTGCATTTTCCGTTGTTCCTCGCCGGATTGGGCGCGTTCCAACCATTGCTGCATGGTAGCAATAGCACGATTCAGCTCCAAATTGGCGGAATGAATCGCCACTTCGCTAAGCTCGTTGAATGTGAACTTGACAAATTCTTGTTCAAAAGGTTGAATCCCTGATTGGACAACCAGTTCTTCATTCCCTTTTATTTTCCCTTCGGCCGCCAAGTAACTGGAGATCGGGTAGATCCGCGGATTTCGGATGCCATGCTGGACTAAATTCGTTTCCACGTGCTTAATTACGCCATCGAGTTCCTCCGTGCTTGCCGCCAGATCGGCCGCATTCACAATGAAGAACATTTTATCCATTTCAAAGCTATCTTTCACACGTCCAAGCTGTAAAAGGAATTCACGGTCCGCTTGTGAAAACGCGTGATTGTAATAGGTCACGAACAATATGGCATCGGCGTTCTTAATATAATTAAAAGCTACCCCTGTATGTCGAGCATTGATAGAGTCTGCCCCCGGCGTATCCACGAAGATGATTCCTTGATCGGTTAACGGATTGGAGTAATATAATTCGATAAATTCAACAAAACAGGATTTGGATTCATCCGCAACATAGCCTGGAAAATCTTCTTTGGTAATCCGCAACTCTTGGCCTAACTGATTATGCGCAAGTGACCAGCCTTTCTCTACCGCCTTCAAAAAGGAGTAATGCGGCTTCCCTTTGGCTGTAACGTCCGTTGGCGATAGGGCGCTTATTCGTTTCAATGCGGATGTCATATCTGCGGCTGGCACGCCGAGTATGTCAAGTGAATAGAGCACATCCTGCTCAATAGCGTCCGCTTTCTTCATCTTCACCTTGGCTGTGCCATGCGGCCAACCTTCTTGCGGCGGCATGATCTTATTGATCGCCGCCGTCGTTGGGTTCGGCGAGACCGGCAGCACTCTTTCGCCAATTAAAGCATTGGCGAAAGAAGATTTGCCGGCACTGAAGGCGCCGAACAGCGCAATCGTGAACGTCCGCTGCCGCAGACGTTCGGATTTCTCGCGCATGGCGCGCGCGATCGACCGCATCGACGGCAACCCGTCGATGAGCGTGGAGGCCGCCTGCAAGTCGGCGGCCTTGCGCTCCATGCGCCTGCCGTGTTCACCCGAGGTGAACGCGGTAGGCGCGGACGCGGCTGCCTCCACAGGGGCAGCCTTGACGCCTGCGGCCGCCGAAGCCGTGGCGGCGGCCTGCAGGATCTTATCCAGGGAGGTCGCGGCCAGCGCCCCGCTCAGCGGGGCGGCGGCCGTCTCCTCCAGGGGGGTGAACTGCTGCGCGTCCGGCAGCGCCGGCGCAGTCGGTCTAGGCCAGCTGGCCATGCGCAGCAGCTGGGCTTCTGCCGCCGCCTCGGATTCCTCGAGGCGCTGCAGTTCCCTGTAGGCGCTTAGGCGAATGCCAAGCGCCTCAAGCTCTGCCGCGAGCGAAGCTGCGGCTGGCACGGAGTGCTCGCGCACAGCAGCCGCGAGCAGATCAATCACCGCAAACGCCTGTTTGCGGTACTGCTGCTTCATATCAGCAGCAATCTGCTTCATGTAATTCAACGTATATTCGCCGCCAAAGGTAGCGCCGGCATTCACTTGTGCGCCGAGCCATTCCGTCGTCACAACAACCTGTAAAGCTTCGATCTGCGCGATTAGCGCTGGATCGTATTGCCCCTGGCTTTGCGCTGCCTTCTTCAAAGCATCGCGCAGATGCCAGTCGAGCTGCGCTTCCACCTGTTCAGCCAAGTCCGCCTGAAACGCCGTTAGCCGTTTCTCGGTCTCCGCAGCCGTCTGTGCGGCCCGCGAGAAGAAACCTACCTTGAACCCCGGCTTGCGGCTCTCCAAATAGGCGTGAGCCTGATCCCGAGTCAAGGCCGGCGTAATGTTGGCATTCTCAATGATCATGCCAACCTCCTTGCGCAGGCTCGCCGTCAATGCTTCCGGCAAGCCTTGCAGTACCTTCAGCTCCTCCTGCTTGGCAGCAGCTGTTGTCTGAACCTCCTGCACGTCGCCTTCCTGGCTGATCCTCTCCATGAGCTCCGCTTTCTGCGGCTCATGCTCCTCAGCCAACCACTTGCCGTGCTCAGCAGCCAGATAGCGCGCGGAGGCGTCGATGCTGAAGCTGCGCAGCGCATCACCGCGCTCAATCAAACGGCTGAGGAGCCATTGCAGCTTCGCATACTCATTATGCGGATGGCTCGGCTCCTTCATCGTAACGAACAGCAGGCCGTCCGGTTCAATGCCCCAGCTAAGAAAGGCTTGCTTCGTACCTTCTTGATACTGTGTGAAAGGCAGCTCCCATTCCTTGTGCTTATCAATCATATTGACAATAAGATAGAGCGGTTTGCCCCACTCCTTCATTTTCTTCGTGAAGGCAAGGTTGACTTCAGACTGCACATGATTGTAATCCATCACATAGAAAACAACGTCTGCCAAATGCAAAGCCGACTCCGTCGACTGGTGATGCGCATCATCCGTTGAATCAATTCCCGGCGTATCCAACAAAGCTGTATGCTCGCCTAAAAATGAGATCGGATACGTAATTTCTACAGTTTCAATATCTGTGCCGTTCACGCAATAGGCATCCAATTCATCCAAAGCGATGGTTGTTTGTTTTTCTTGCTGGGCAGCGCCCTCGCCTCTTACCCGGTGACTTACGTGTGCTCCAGGTGCCCCATTGCGAATACTTACGATATTGGCGCTGGTTGGAATGGGACTTGAAGGCAGTAAAGTATGCCCGCAAAGTTGGTTAATCAGGGTTGATTTCCCCGCTGAGAAATGGCCACAGAACGCAATATTCATTCGATCAGTGTGCAATTTATCGAGTAATTGTCCTAACTTATTCGCATTATCGTGATCCCCGGTCGTTTGCAAAACGACCTGCATCTTCTTCATCGCATCCGGCATAACCGAGATGCTTGTATCTATCGCTTGCGTCATTCGTACATTCCGCTCCTTATTCAACATTTCAGCCTATTGCGACCCCTTAACGTACAGAAAAAAATCTCCCAGAGGGAGATTTTTCATTTAGGAGATAACGGCTTTTTCTTTTTCCGGCAAGAAAATTTCAAAAACGTCACGGTGCTGCAAGATCGTGATATCGGAATCTTTGACCTTCATAACGACGACTTCAGTTTTTGTTTTCATTTTGTCTATGTAGTTCTGAGGAACCTCACCAGATTCACTGACAGTAACACCTTCTATGACTTTTTCTTCGTTATCAGCTAATGGTGTATTAATCACTTGCTCAAAAATATCAGAGAACAATTCGAAGCTATTCGTGTATACGGCGATGCATTTCATTTCAAATCCCATCCTTTGTCTGCATATCATTTGTTTGTAATAGTTTTCCTAATTGCGCCTGGTTTCATACGCTTCTTCCCTTCACGGCATATATCCAATAGCGGACATACCGTGCACATCGGGTTTTGTGCTTTGCAGTGATAACGGCCAAAGAAGATCAAACGATGATGCGTCAGTGTCCAT
Source organism: Paenibacillus marchantiophytorum (assembly GCF_014640555.1). Classification (GTDB taxonomy): domain Bacteria; phylum Bacillota; class Bacilli; order Paenibacillales; family NBRC-103111; genus Paenibacillus_E; species Paenibacillus_E marchantiophytorum. The sequence continues at coordinate 41,002 of NZ_BMHE01000040.1, forward strand.
TCTTCCTTGGGCACCTTCTTCATCAGCTTCTTCTCAACTTCAAGCACCGAATCATCCCAACCTACCAGGCCTAATCGTTTGGCCACTCGTTCGACATGCGTATCAACGGCAATCGCAGGAACACCAAATGCGTTCGATACCACGACATTCGCCGTTTTACGGCCTACACCAGGGAGCTCGACCAATTGCTCGTGCTTCTGGGGAATTTCTCCATCAAACTTGTCCAGTAACAGCTGACACAATTTCTGAATATGGCTTGCCTTATTTCGAAATAGTCCAATCCGACGAATATCCTGCTCAAGCTCCCCCAAGGGAACTGCCAAATAATCTTCAGGCGTCTTATATTTCTGAAATAAATCCAATGTCACCTTGTTGACGGTTTCATCGGTACATTGCGCTGACAACAAAACAGCAATCGTGAGTTCGAACGGATTACTATGGCGCAGCTCGCAATGTGCATCCGGAAAAAGTTCAGCTATGGTGTCCAAAATATGCCTTACGATTTTCTGCGTCATGTCTTTACTTCCTTAGGGACGTAATATTCTCCAGTTTATCGAATTGTGCGGGTAGAATCAATGCTTGAAAGCGTCAAAATGCGAACATTTTCTAAAAAAATGCCATATTTATTTTTAAAATGAATAAAAAACCGCCTGCAGCAGGAGAAAAGCTCCTAACTTACAGACGGATGAGCTTGCTGTTTTGTTCAAAACCTATTTTTCAATCTCAACAAGTTTGTTATCCAGGACGTAGATTGTAACAATATCACCGCTCACAAAAGAGGTTGGCGCCACAAGCTCAGTCCCTTTATGATAATAAGCTCGCGGGAAAATATTATAAGCTGTTTTGTCACTCGATGTTGTCGTTTTGAAAATAAATTGGTTGACGATATTGTTGTAGTTGTCCACTTCGCGTTTGGAAGCCACGGCAACTTGAATGAGCACTTTATCGCTCGCATCTTTCATCACTTGAACACGATCCCCCACTTTGATGGAAGAGAAACTCCAATCCAAGCCGCCATTCAATTTAACCCCATAGTTGCTGCCTGCATTAATAACTTGATTTTTGCCTGAGAAGTCCTGAATCGTTAAACTTGTGCTCGCTGCATTCACGGCTGTGACTTTACCGCGAATCGGAGAAATGATTTCTGCTTTCACTACGACAAGCCCTTTAAACGTCAGTTTCACATAGTCATCAATGGCAAAATCGGACAACGTTCCAACGGTTTGATCCGCTTTGACAATCGGCACACCATCTAAAGAAATGGCATAAGTCGTATTGGCTTCATCCGTGACCGTCAATTGTTTGCTATTCACATTAATGAGTGCAGTTTTATATAGTGCTGTCTTGCTTGTAACAATTTTCGTTACAATCCCTTGATCGAAGCTGAGAAGCAAACTAACATTATCCCCCACTTTTAAATCAGAAAGCGTGCTGTTCGGCTTATTAGCAAGCTCTACTTGCGGCGCATACGTCAGTTTGAACGTTAGGTTTTGACCGCTATCTGTTTTCAAAGTGATGTCATTCGTTTGCAAATTCAATTGCGTTAATGACCCGTCCAACTGCGTGGACATTTTAATTTGTGTTACAGTATTTTTGGAAACCAACAAATCCACATATTTCCCAGCTGTGAATGTTCCGCCAAAGCTTGTGAATGGAAGTGATGTTCCCGCATAGGAAATTGATACTGTATCCGTTAATTTATAAGCATGTGGATTCCCCGTATTATCAATGACTGTCAATAATTTGGATGTGCTATTGTAACTGTCAATCTTGGCAAAGTAGAGATTATCAATCGAACGATTCGTTACTGTTATTAAGGTGACTTTGTTATTCAACACATCAAGTTTAAGTTGATCTCCAGAAGCAATATCATAAATGCTAGCCGTTGCTAAACCATTGATTTGAACTCGAACATTATCTGCAAGTAAATATGCAGCTAATGCGGAGCCAGTCGCCTTAGTAATGGTAAGGAAGGTCTTGTCATCGCTTAAACCCTTAAGTGTTCCCTCCACGCTTACGCCAACATCCGCTTGCTTTTTAACAACGACTTTCACGACTTCGTTGTTCTTCACCGTATAATCAACGGTATCTCCTACATGCAGGGAATTGATATCCACCAGTGTGTTATCCGCCAAAGTGGCAATCAGGCTGCTTGAGAAACTATATGTTTCCGCTTGTCCCGAAGCTGTTTCCAAAATGGTAACTTGCAAGGCATCTTTGTTCAATGTTTGAATAGCGCCTGTTGACGTTTTGTTTACAGGAACTTGTTTGACAATAATGGATGTATATTTATCTGTCTTCACAATCTTGCTTTTTCGCAATTGAATCTTGCTGCCTGCCACAACATCCCCTAAACTGAGACCGCGCCCTTGCGCGTCAGTTACGCTTACATCGGATGCCAAATCATAACTCTCATAGTCATCCAACGTTGCTTTCATTGTTGACAAGTTTAATTTGAGCAAGCTGCCTTCTTTAATATCCAACTGCAACTCATCGCTCAGAATCTCAACGTAATAGGCCGTGCCGTTAACTTGAACGATGGACACTTCGTACGTTTCTTCCAGTGTCTTGGCTGCAATTGCCGTATCGTTCTTGTTGCCATAGAATACTGCGTTAGAGGACAGTTTATATGTACTCGTATTGCCATCTTTATCCATAAGACCAATACTGCCGCTTGTTAAAGAAGTCAAATAGCCTTTTTTGACACGTGAAGGCAAATTCACTAATTCCTTTTGCGAACGGCTCAAAAATGCCGCCATTTGCGCGCGTGTCACAGCCCCTTTGGGTTGAAAAGTGCCATCTTCAAACCCGTCAACGATCTTGAGCGCGACGGCTGCATTGACATATCCAAGCGTAGTACTGCTGATCGTGCTGTTATCTTTGAACGCCGTTGTTGTCGATGATAAACTCTGCGCCAAGGAAGCTTTGCCAATCGCACGGATGACGACTTCTGCAACCCATTCTCTCGTTGCTTTTCTTTGACCCCATTTGTCTTTGGACTTCTCGCTGGCGCTTCTTTCTTTCTCTGCCTCATTGGAAATGAGTCCCTTTTGAAGGGCGATAGCTACATAATTACGAGCATAATTATCTACAAGCATGAAATCAGGGAAAACTGTTGACGTTGTCATGGCATCGACTTCGCTTTGCAGACCCATCATCCGAGTGGCCATAATCAATACATCCTGCTGTGTAACGGAATTCTCGGCACGGTAAGCACCGTCTTCAAATCCATCAATAATGCCTTCCAGAGCCAGTTTGGATATATGACGAATACCCCAATAATCCGAACTCACATCAGGAAATGAAGTTTTAACAGTCGTTGCACCCGTTTGTGTTGTCTGTGTAGGTTCTGCCGCCAATGCCGGTGTTCCCGCCAAGCTTGTTACGATCAACGAACTTACAATTGCACTAGCCAATTTCTTATTTTTCATCGTTGTTATGAACTCCTCTGCATCGCCATTTAGTTAGCTCTTTTAATCGGGTATGGAAGCTCCAGATGTCCCATCAAGCTGTCTACTTGTTTGCTATCTTTCAGCACATAGACAGACTTCACTTCAGGAAATTGAAAAACGGTTTTTTTGAGGGCTTGCAAAAATAAATCCTCACCTGGTGCGCCAAGCTGCGTTTTGGGACCGAATTTCATATCCAGTTTTAGTTCACCTTTGGCTTTGTCAAATGCAACACTGGTGAATTTCAAATCATCGAACAAAGGAACCGCTTTGGGATCGTCAGACTTCTTGAGCGCATTCAATGCTGATTCATACACATCTGCATCCAGCTTGTAGCTAATCGTCACTTCTTTCTCAATCAGCTTCATTTCGTCTTGATCACTATAAAAGGCTTTGACCTTTTTTTGCTTCAAAGGATCAGGTGTTGGTGTAGGCATGGGTGTTGCACTTGATGTCACCGGTGTCGAGATGGGTGCCGTTGTAGGTTGCGGTGTTGCTGCTCCTGTGAGCTGAGGTTTCTGACCACAAGCACTTAAAGTCAACGTGATGGCACTTACAAGCAAAACCCCATGTAATAGGCGACTTGTTTTCGTCATCTCTCTCACTCCTTACGTTTTGCCTAACAAAATGAACATTGGAAGCATGACGGACAGCTTCCTTCTCTTATTTGAGGCCTAAATATTGCTTAATAGCTGCCGCGATTGAAGCTGCTACCTTGTCTTGAAAAGCTTCCTTGTACATCGCTGTTTCGTCATTCTTGTTGGATAAGTAGCCAACCTCAACGAGCACAGCCGGCATCGTCGTTTTGGTAATTACACGAAAATCGGCTTGACGCACTTTACGATCTGGAAATCCTGTCGCAGCAACCACTTTCTCATGAACGACATTGGCAAAATCTATGCTTTCCGGTCTGTTATAGTACGTTTCAGTTCCTGATACGGTTGCTTTGGCACTGTTCCCATGAATGGATAAGAACAGATCCACCATGTTGTCATTGGCAAAAGAAACACGATCATCCAGCGGAATGAAGGTGTCATCAGCTCTTGTCATCATGACGACCAAACGCTTGTCTTGAGCCAGCAGTTTCTCTACCTTCTTCGCTGTAGCAAGTGTAAATTCCTTCTCGTGCTTCCCGGTAATGGATAAAGCACCTGGATCTTGGTCACCGTGACCAGCATCAATTACCACAGTCAATTGGTGCTCCACAATGGAAGCTGACCACTGATTGGGGAGCTTCGACACTTGCGTCTTATAGTCCGCAGAGCCTTTTAAATCAAGGATAATTCGCACCGTAGCGGGATTATCCGCGAAGTTGGAGAAGCGAATTTTCTGCACAAGCGCGTGCTTGGATGGCAGCTCGCCTGCGTTGTTAACTAGCAATTTTTGGAGTGACTCATCCAGCTTCGTATTGGGGAAATCAAAGACAATTCGGTTCGGATTAGCAAGCTTCATTATGGTTGGGGCAAGCGTGCCATCCTTGGCGTTTACGATCAATTCTTTATCAGTAAGTGCGATAGACGTAAGCAAATGTACATTCGGATCAGGCGTCGTCGGTCCCGTGCCTGTTCCTGGGTTTGGATTTGTCCCCGTGCCTGGCTTAGTCGGTTTCGGCGTTGTTACTCCGCCATTCTCAGGCTTATCGACGTTATCGACTGGTCCTGTAACCGGCTTGGAATCGCCATCCTCTGCCTTGAACATATGAACGGATGAAGTCGCAGCATCCCATTTAAATTCTATACCCATTCTTTTGCCGATGAAACTTAACGGAAGCATGGTATTGTTATTTTCAATGACTGGGGATACTTCCATCTGTTCTTTTGCGCCGTTAATAACAGCCGTTTTGCTATCGATCACCAATTGGATATTTACGTCATCCTTGACAATCGTTACTTTGCGAGCGGCTTCATTCCATGTTACTTTGGCACCGATTTCTTGAACAATAATACGCACGGGAACGATTGTATTCCCACTGACGATATGGGGCGCAACCTCTGTAGAAGTCAATCTTTTCTCATTCATAAACAGCTTGATAACCGCAGGCGATTCTGCGCCAAGCGCGTAAGATGGAAGCAGCAGCATACAGACTAACAAAATCAAACAAAATGCAGGAAATTTCATCATTCACCTCTATGTAATGTCGGAATTGTGGATTCTCAAGTGAAACTCGCAATCTATTATTTAAATTCAGCGGCAATAGGTCAATATTATGAATAAAAATCACTCTCCCGACAGCACAACCCCCGTTCCTTCGACAATCTAGTAATCTATTAGACGTAACAAACTGCCAAAAGTTGCAAAATAAAACGAAAAAAACGAACTGCTGAAACGACACAGCAGTTCGTTTTCCAAGTGAACATCCGCATTAAAACGCAAAAAGCGCAATCCATGGAAATCCACGAATTGCGCTTGATCTCACATCTTATTTGTAGGCCAAACGTTTTTGGTGCGCTTGCTCATAAGCTGTAATTTTTGTTTCGTGCTGCAATGTCAATCCGATATCATCCAAGCCTTGCAGCAAGAACTGACGACGGTGCTCATCGATATCGAAGTTAATGACCAAGCCGTAATCGTCAGTCAATTGGTTGCTTTCAAGATCGACACTCAGCTTGTAACCTTCATATTTCGCTGTGCGGGCAAACAAATCATCCACTTGCTCTTCCGACAGTTTAATTGGCAAAATGCTGTTTTTGAAACAGTTATTGTAGAAAATATCCGCATAGGATGGCGCGATGATGACGCGGAATCCGAAATCTTGAATCGCCCAGGGCGCATGCTCACGGGAAGATCCGCAGCCGAAGTTCGCTCTGGAGAGCAAGACCGATGCTCCTTGGAAGCGATCTTGGTTTAACGGGAAGCTCTCAATCACATTCCCCGCTTCATCCCATCTCCATTCGAAGAAAAGGAATTGTCCGAAGCCGGAGCGTTCGATTCTTTTGAGAAATTGCTTAGGAATAATAGCATCTGTATCTACATTTACACGATCCACGGGACCGACTAGGCCTGTATGTTGTTTCAAAGCTTCCATGTTTTCATTCTCCTTAATCAACCAAAATTAAGCTTGTTGGTATTCTTTAATTTCCCAATCACGAACATCGTAGAAATGACCTTTGATCGCTGCTGCAACCGCCATAGCTGGTGAAACCAGATGCGTGCGTCCGCCGCGGCCTTGACGGCCTTCGAAGTTACGGTTGGACGTAGATGCACAGCGTTGACCTGGTTGCAGAACGTCTGGGTTCATAGCCAGACACATGCTGCAGCCTGCATCGCGCCATTCGAAGCCGGCATTAGAGAAAATTTTGTCCAAGCCTTCTTTTTCGGCTTGAATTTTGACGCGGCCTGAACCTGGAACGACGATTGCCGTTACACTAGGATCAACGGTGTAACCTTGTGCAATTTTGGCAGCTGCACGAAGATCTTCAATACGTCCATTGGTACAGGAACCGATGAAAACATAGTCTACTTTCAGGTCCGTCATAGGCGTACCTGGGGTTAAATCCATATATTCAAGCGCTTTTTCAGCCGCTTTGCGTTCATTTTCAGTTTCGAAGCTTTGTGGATCTGGAACAAGTGCGTCCACGCCAGTACCCATACTCGGGCTAGTTCCCCAGGTTACTTGCGGGATCAACGTATCTGCGTCATATTCCAACACCCAATCATACACAGCGCCTTCGTCAGTAACTAGCGTAGCCCATTCTGCTACCGCTGCATCGAAATCAGCACCTTGCGGCACGTATTCACGACCACGCAGGTAGTTGAAAGTCGTTGCGTCAGGAGCAATTAGACCTGCTCTCGCTCCACCTTCAATGGACATGTTACAAACGGTCATACGCTCTTCCATGGAAAGACCACGGATCGCTTCGCCTGTGTACTCAATCACATAGCCAGTTGCAAAATCTGTGCCATATTTAGCAATAACGCCCAAGATAAGATCTTTTGCTGTAACGCCTGGTTTCAAGTTGCCAGTAATGCGCACTTCCAAAGATTTAGCTCTGGATTGTTGCAGTGTTTGCGTTGCAAGCACGTGTTCAACTTCACTTGTTCCGATACCGAAAGCAAGCGCACCGAACGCACCGTGAGTGGAAGTATGACTATCGCCGCAAACGATCGTTTTACCTGGGTGTGTAAGGCCAAGCTCTGGACCCATAACGTGCACGACACCTTGGTCGATGCTGTCTAGGTCGAACAGTGTAACGCCGAAATCACGGCAGTTTTGGGAAAGTGTATCAATTTGTTGCTTGGAAATCGGATCTGTGATGTTGAAGCGATCCTTCGTTGGTACGTTATGATCCATTGTTGCAAAAGTCAGATCAGGTCTGCGAACTTTACGACCCGATAAGCGAAGTCCTTCGAACGCTTGTGGAGAAGTTACTTCGTGCACCAGTTGCAAGTCAATATAGATAACGCTAGGTTTGCCTTCTTCCTGGTTAATTACGTGATTATCCCAGATTTTCTCAAACATTGTCTTTTTACTCATATCCAGTCACCTCTTGTCATTATCCGCTCTTATTGTTCTTGTCTTACCCTCATAACGTAGTTTAGCACGGAACTCGTCATTGCTCCAAGATATAATAACTATAAGCTTGATAGATTCTACCTATGAGTGTTTCAAATCCAAATGAGATGGTTAGTTTGTTGTATAAGCAATTATACCAGAATGAAAAGGGAGTGTATGTGTATGTTATGGACAATCTTCGTCATTATATTAGTTATGTGGGCTTTGGGTATGGGTTTTGGCATTGGAGGCAGCTTGATTCATTTGCTGCTTGTCGTGGCTTTAATCTCGTTAATCTTCAATTTGGTTACAGGTCGCAGAAGCAGTTAGAAACGGCATATTTCCTCGAGGCTGTCCACAAGGTTAAAACCTGGTGGGCAGCTTTTTCTATTTCAGGCTGGATTTCTTCTATTCGCAGATCGTTGATCACTTATTTCAGCGGTTCCCTATATCTGATATAGTTAGGGTACAGTTTATAGGTAGAACCAATAAACATGACCCATGCAATAACTTTTCAGGAGATGAACTTCCATATGGAACTACGCCAACTACAATACGCCATTCAAATTGCCATCGAACGCAATTTCTCAAGAGCCGCGGAAAAGCTGCATATTGCCCAGCCCTCCCTCAGCCAGCAATTATCCAAGCTGGAGAAGGAGATTGGCGTATTGCTCTTTCAACGCAGCACGAATTCTGTGGAGCTTACGCACGCGGGTTCCCTCTTTGTCGAAAAATCACAAAAAATTCTCGACATGGTAGAACAGCTCAAAAAAGAGATGGAGGACATCTCGCAGATGAAAAAAGGGCGACTTGTCGTCGGCAGCATGCCGATTACCGGATCGACCATTCTGCCCTTTGTTGTCCCTGTTTTTCAAGCGGCTTACCCGGACATCGAAATTTCTTTAGTTGAAGAAACTTCTTCGAATCTTGAAACGCTGACGATGAGCGGACAAACGGATATCTCGCTGCTTTCTTTGCCGCTGCGCGAAGATTCGCTCGTCTACGAGACCATATTGGAAGAAGAAATTGTCCTCGCCGTCCCCCCACAGCATCCGTTGGCGACAAGCAAGGAACCTGTCCGAATTGAACAATTGGAACGCGACTCCTTCATTGCGCTGAAAAAAGGTCAAGGGTTCCGAAAACTCACCTTGGAATTGTGCCAAAAAGCCGGCATCATTCCCAATATCGTCTTCGAATCCAGCAACATGGAGACGGTTCAATCGCTTGTCGCAGCCGGGATGGGCATTGCTTTCGTTCCTTATTTAATTTCCAAAAGAAGCTTCAGCGAGCTGTCTCCTATCCATCTTCCGCTTGAGGGCAGGCCGACCAGAACGTTGGTAATTGCTTATCGCAAGGGCAGATATCTGTCCAAAGCTGCGGAAGCCTTCGTAGCCACAATGAAAGAAGTTATGAATTCAACCGTATAGCACTGGAGGTCATCACGAAGATGAACAAAACGCAGCGGCTAATTCAATTGATGATGGCTGTTAATGAGCGCATGCAATTCACGACGAAGGAAATGGCCGATGAATTCGGTGTTTCCGAGCGCACCATGCACCGCTATTTGCAAGAGCTAAGCGAACTCGGGATGCCGCTTTACACCGAATTCGGCCCGCATGGCGGTTTTCGCTTGCTGAAAAAGCGAATGCTCCCGCCGATTCTATTTTCTGAACAAGAAGCCGTCGCCATGTTCTTCGCCTTTCAATCGCTTCAGTTTTATGGGGCGCTGCCTTTTTCAGCGGAATCTGTGACCGCTCTGAATAAGTTCTATCACTACCTGCCTTCGGATACGAAAGCCCGAATTAATGCCTTGAAAGACCGCGTCTCGTTCTGGACGCCCAGCCGAACGCAAAGTTCACCCTACTTAGAGCAGCTGCTTGACGCAGCGATTGCCGAGCAGCCTCTACTCATAACCTATACTTCCAAGGATGGCGATAAACAGAGAGTCTTGCAGCCTATCGGCATCTACTCATCCAATGGCTTCTGGTATTTCCCCTCTTATTGTTTCCAAAAAGAAGCCATTCTCCTGTTTCGAGCTGACCGGATTCGAGACTTGGAACAAGCCGGAGCTGAGTATTTACCCAAAGACTTTCAGCATTACACACTCGGAGACTGGCTGAAAACTGGACATGAGGCAAATAAAGAAGCTGCCACACTTCCCTTGAAGGTCAGATTTAGTCCTGAGGGCGTAAGAGCCTATGAGCGAAGCAATGGCCCTGATGAACATTTGGAACGCAGGAAAGATGGCAGCGGTTATTTGGCGACCCAGATTCACCCAAGTAATTTGGGGTACTTTTCCAACTATTATTTAAGTTTAGGCAAAGAGGCTGTCGTGGAAGAACCTCCAGCAATGGTCCAGTGGATACGTGAGCAAATTCAGGCGATGCAGATCGCATACGGTACGGTCTCACAATGACTTTGAAGACTATGACAAGAATTGTCTGGGATTCGCTATACGCTTATGAAGAAGCTTAGAAGAACACAAACTAAGCTTACATAAGGAGGCAACCCCATGACTCAAATCAGCAACTTGCACGGTAAAATAGCTTTGGTAACAGGCTCTAGTCGAGGAGGAGGGCGCGGGATTGCGCTAGCTCTCGGTGAAGCAGGAGCAACAGTCTATGTGACAGGCCGCAGCACCAGAGCACAGTCCACAAGATCAGATGTCCCCGGAACCATCGAAGGCACAGCCGACGAAGTTACAAAGCGAGGTGGTCAAGGTATTGCGGTACGTTGTGACCATACGCTGGATGAGGATGTTAAAGCGCTGTACGAGCAAATTAAACGCGAGCAAGGCGCACTCGATATCGTCGTCAATAACGCATGGGGCGGGTATGAGGATTATGATGGCGTGGACTTTCTGGCCCCTTTTTGGGAACAACCCATGGTACGGTGGGACAGAATGTTCGGCGCTGGATTGCGCGCCCAGATGGTTTCCAGCCGATATGCCATGTCAACCCTATTGCTTGAGCAAAAAACAGGACTGTTGATCAATACAGGCGTGTACCCGGATATTGGCGGCGATTATCCTGTGAATGTGTTCTATGATACGGTCAAACGTGCAGTCGCCAACATGTCCCGCACCATGTCTTTGAATCTCAAAGCCAATGGCTTGGACATTACCGCACTTGCTTTGGCCCCGGGCTGGATGAGAACGGAAGCCGTACTTCACCATTACGGGCTCCAACCCGATGACCTTGACTTCCTGAAGGTTGAAGCTCTGCAAGCTACAGAATCTATTGAATATATCGGACGCGCTGTGGTCGCGTTAGCTTCTGACCCGCATGTTCATCTGAAAGCCGGGCAGCTGCTTGAGGCCGGTACTTTAGCGGAAGAATACGGCTTTACGGATATCGACGGCAGACGCGTCCCTCCATTTCGCGCGTAAGTCGCTATGATTTGATGAATAACTTTTGAAAAAAATTGGGCGGTTGGATTCGGCAGTTGTGAAAAGCTGCGATTTTCCACTCGCCTTTTTCTTTGATCATAAGATTGGTATTGATGGAATCTCTGTTTCTGGGAGCCTTCTTCTGCCAACGAAGCTTGATTGCCCCCAAAACGCCAATGATTGCTCGTTTGTCATCTTCCTGTATCGGTATTGTCACGCACTCTTGATCAAGAATCGCCCTAGAGGCTGATTAAAACTCATTCTGTAGGCTGAACATATTCGCCAAGCAAAGCTTGTACATATATCACTGTCACATCAAATGCCTCTTGCATAGGTTATATAAAAGTTTCTTATCGTTTGACTAATTTTTCGTGATAAAGAAACAAATGCCTAGGAGGCGGAAACCATGTCCTTATTACAAGCAATTGAACAGACATTCTGTAAATTGCAGGATCCTTCGCTAGAAGAACTGCAAGCGGCCCTGCATGACATCGAGGGCACGTTAGGAGAAGTGCCAGCTTACGCAACAGAACCTCAGCAACTCGCATATGGCCGCAATGTGATCTATAGCGCTACCAACTTAGAGGTGATTGTCATTCACATCCCTGCGTTCGAAGCTACCGCCATTCACAACCATGGCCCCGCGATCGGCGCCGCTTGCTTAATTCGTGGTTCCTTGCTTAACACGAAGTACCATTTGGATACCGAAGGTTACCCCATTAGTCATGCGGAAGATCGCATTCTGGCAGGCGAGTATTTCACAGCCCCGAAGGAGCAAATTCATCAATTAAGCAATCCGGGTCAGGAACCCGCTGTCTCTCTTCATGTATATTGTCCGCCTCTGCGTCAAGTAGAACGGTATTTGCCCTACAGCGAGATCCTCGACTACGTCATTTAATAAGAAAAGTCGCTTTGTCGCTCTGAGAGATGAGCATCTTCATAACGGTTTTCAGCAATCTAGCGGATCCTAGTTCCCTTTGGGCTTTGAAATGACAGAGATCGTCGTGTGAAAAGGAACTATGATCCGCTAAATGGCGGGAACTGGGGTAAACGTAGCCTGAAAGGGAACTGAGTTCCGCTATGTAAGCGGAATCTGCTGATTTCAACCAGATAATGGTGAAATAGCGGATCGTAGTTCCCTCTGGCGTGGAATATGGCGGTTTTCGGAATTATAGCGCACTGTAGTTCCCTCTGGATCCTTATCATGACACTTTCTATTATTCTAAATAAGGGGCCAGCTTCACTCACCCCAAAACATATAAATTCTTATATTCTAAGAAAGACCTAGCCGCGGCTAGGTCTTTCTGTCAATGAACCTTGGGGAAAACCAAGCCCCCCCTAACGAATTCAATACCCTTTATTCGGCCAAAATCGCTCATTCTGAAAATCTAATGAATTCCAGTTGCTCTATTCCCCACAAATGATCATCATTCTGCCAATAAAGTGCCGGGTAGCGCCAACTCCGTTCATTAAATCTCCAAAGTAGCCATTTTCCGGTCTATAAGCATCATACAGTTCATTAGATGCCCTTTGAGACCGAAACCACCGTAGCAAAAAAAAGCTGCGGTGGACGCCAATATGTAAGACCTAGCCTGCGGCTAGGTCTCCCAGTCCATGTACCTTGAGGCAAGCCCAAGCCCCTAACGAACTCAATACCCTTTATTCGGCCAAAATCGCTCCTTCTGAAAATCTAATGAATTCCAGTTGCTCTATTTCAAGCAAATGATCATCATTCTGCCAATAAAGTGCCGGGTAGCGCCAACTCCGTTCATTAAATCTCCAAAGTAGTCATTTTCCGGTCTATAAGCATCATACAGTTCATTAGATGCCCTTAAGCCCCAAAACCTCCAAAGTAAAGAAGTCCGTGGTGGACGCAAGTAAATATGAGGTGAGCATCACTTACCCCAAACCCAAACATATAAATTCGGTTAAGAAAAACCCCCTGACATCACGCAATCAGCGTCATGTCAGGGGGTTTACTATTAGAACTGAAGGGAAGCCTCGATGTAGGCTTTCAACTCAGAAATCGGAAGACGCTTTTGTTCCATCGTGTCACGATCGCGAACTGTCACTTGACCATCCGTCTCAGACTCGAAGTCATACGTAATACAGAATGGCGTACCGATCTCATCGTGACGACGATATCTTTTGCCAATGGAGCCTGTATCATCGTAATCAACCATAAAATGCTTCGCCAGATCCGCGAATACCGCTTGCGCACCTTCACCCAACTTCTTGGAAAGTGGGAAGATAGCGGCTTTGATCGGCGCAAGCGCCGGGTGGAAGTGAAGAACGGTACGGCTGTCGTCGCCTTCCAGCTTCTGCTCTTCGAAAGCATCAATCAAAAGTGCCAAGGTTACACGGTCAGCACCAAGCGATGGCTCGATGCAATAAGGAACATAACGCTCATTGGTTTCTTGATCGATATAATTGAAATCCTCACCGGAGTGCTCCATGTGCTGTTTCAAGTCGAAGTCCGTACGGTCTGCGATGCCCCATAGCTCGCCCCAACCGAAGGGGAATTTATATTCAATATCCGTTGTCGCATTACTGTAATGGGACAATTCATCATCGTTATGATCACGCAGACGAAGATTGTCCGGCTTAGCGCCTAATGACAATAACCAATTGTGGCAGAAGCTTCTCCAGTACTCGAACCATTTCATGTCTTCTCCGGGTTTGCAGAAGAACTCAAGCTCCATTTGTTCGAATTCACGCGTACGGAACGTAAAGTTCCCCGGTGTGATTTCGTTGCGGAAACTTTTACCGATTTGGCCGATACCGAATGGCAGCTTTTTGCGCATCGTGCGCTGCACGTTTTTGAAGTTTACGAAGATTCCTTGTGCTGTCTCAGGACGCAGGTAAACAACGTTGGAGCTGGCTTCTGTTACGCCTTGGAACGTTTTGAACATCAGGTTGAACTGGCGAATGTCCGTGAAATCTTTACTGCCGCAGTCCGGACAAACGATGTTGTTCTCCACGATCAATTTCATCATATCGTCAAAGGTCATGCCGTCTACGATAATTTCGATATCTTTCTCCGCCAATTTGTTCTCAATCAATTTATCCGCGCGGTGACGGGCTTTACAGCTTTTGCAATCGATCATCGGGTCATTGAAATTGCCTACGTGTCCTGATGCTACCCAAGCTTGCGGATTCATCAGAATCGCGGCATCAAGACCAACGTTATACGGAGACTCTTGAACAAATTTTTTCCACCAAGCACGCTTGATGTTGTTCTTCAGCTCAACGCCCAGTGGACCGTAATCCCACGTATTGGCCAAACCGCCATAAATCTCGGAACCTGGGAATACAAAACCTCTGTGCTTCGCTAAAGCTACGACTTGATCCATTGTAACACTCATTGCTCATTCGCTCCTTCATCTTCTCGTAAAATGACTCTAACAACCGTTTGGCGTTGAGCAAACAACAAAAAAGCTCAACATCCAAAGGCATCAAAGAATGCCTAGGGACGAGAGCCTTACGCACCCGCGGTTCCACCCTAGTTGATACAGCCATATTAGCCCGTATCCCCTTTATCGTATTGGCTCCGGACAGCCTTTTCCTTGAGTTTCTTAGTCTGGGCTCTCACCGTCCCCAGCTCGCTGAACAAGAAGTTATTCAAGTACTATTCATCCTTCACAGCCACAATTGATCATTCAATTGGCTTTAGTTTACAGAAAAACCGACAAAAAATCAAACGGTAAACGGTAATTTTTCATTTATTAATACAAATGCGGACGGCGATCTTCAAAAACAGGAATTTTGGCGCGAACGCGGACAACTTCCGTTAAATCAATCGTAGCGTGCAAAACAGCTTCGCTTTCGTCGCCTTCCACGATAACTTCTCCCCATGGATCAATCACCATGGAATGCCCGAAGAAATCCGTCGTCCCGCTAGTGCCAACACGGTTGCAGGAAACCACGTACATCTGATTCTCAATAGCCCTTGCCATCAGCAGGGTACGCCAGTGATGCAAACGTGGATGCGGCCATTCCGCAGGAACGAATAAAATACGTGCGCCTTCGAGCGCCAATTTGCGGGCAAGCTCAGGAAAGCGAATGTCATAGCAGATCATCGCCCCTGCCGGCACGCCTTCAAGTTCAAAACGGCCGAGCTGGTCACCGCTGTGCAGGAATTTTTCTTCGTCCATCAGACGGAACAGATGGATTTTGGAATACTCTGCAATCTCCGCGCCTTCCCGGTCAAACGCATAAATCGTGTTGAGTACGCGATCTTCTCTTTTATCGGCAATGGACCCACCAATCAGATTTACATGATGCGTCTTCGCGAAATCGCTCAAAAACGCTTTGGTGCGCTCCCCGTTGGCATCTGCTAACTGCTGAATCTCCGTCAGCGCATAGCCCGTATTCCACATCTCTGGGAAAACGATGACGTCGGGCTTGGTCTCATTGTGTACGGCTTGTTCAAGAAGCTGTTCCAAGCGTCTAAAGTTCGTGTCGGGCTCACCGATAGTAATATCCATTTGAATCAGTGCAATATGCAGGAATTGTGATTCTGACATGCGTTGAAAACTCCTTTCATTGGCAGAAAACATCTATCTCTTCATAGTAGTCGAAAATGGTGCCGAACTCAATGCCGAGTGTTAAGGTTTGAATTGTTTGGACTGTCCACGTGCAATGCTTAGCGTTTGCCACTGCCCGCTGGCCCAATGTTTACTAAGTAAAACGATCTGTCCCACATGATAACCATAATGGGAGACTTGCCTTTGAATCGCTTGAAGAACGGTATGCCCTTCACCGCGAATTTGCACGATGCCAAGAACATCCTCTACTTCCAATGTGTTAAGTGCGCTGAATAACACCGACCATCCCTCTTCCCAAAGAGACAACAGCGTTTCCCGCGATTGCCCTTGTCCCTCAAATTCACTGTCGCGTTCCCGCGTTGCTTTTTCACCATCAGTCGTCAAGAAATCCGTCCAGCGTGAAAGCATATTTCCATGCATATGTTTAATCAGCACCTCAAGGGAGTTCGACTCTTCATCTAAAGTAAGATAGAAATGAGCATCTTCTGCTTGAGTTAATGCTTTGTCAGCCAATTTTTTCATACTTGCAAAAGCGCGGATGGATTCTTGCAAGAATACCATAGCCACTTGATCTTGCTCCGCCATTGCCTTCATCACCTTTCCGTTCAATCTAAACTAACCATCGTCTAAACTAACCATAGTGGAAGAAACACCCTAAGTAAAATCGTTTTTTTTCATCACTATGAAAAAAAGATTAATCATGTTACATTAAGGATATTAATCAAAATCCCGACCTACGGAGTGTGAATTAAACCCGTGACAAATTTATCTACGCAAACAAGTGCCTTTTCCATACAGCCCGCTGAACGGATGAAAGGTTTACCGACACAATTCTTCGCAACGCTCGTAGGCAAGGCCAATGCTCAAATCGCTCAAGGCCACGACGTTATTAACTTGGGCCAAGGAAATCCAGACCGTCCGACTCCCCCGCATATCGTAGCCTCCATGCAGGAAGCTGCGGCTAACCCGCTCTATCACAAATATCCGCCTTTCAGCGGCTTTCCGTTCCTGAAACAAGCGGTTGCGCAGCGTTACAAAGAAGATCACAATGTTGATCTCGATCCAGATACGGAAGTCGCCATCCTGTTCGGCGGTAAAACCGGCCTGATTGAAATTGCTCAATGTTTATTGAATCCAGGCGATGTGTGTTTAGTACCAGATCCAGGATATCCGGACTACTGGTCAGGCGTTGCCTTGGCTGGGGCCGAGATGGCTTTTATGCCGCTTCGCGAAGAAAACAACTTCTTGCCGGATTATTCACAGCTTCGCGAATCTGATTTAAACCGTGCTAAGTTGATGTTTATCAATTATCCGAACAATCCGACAGGAGCAACGGCTCCGGCATCTTTCTATCAAGAAACGGTAGCATTCGCTGAGAAAAATGGCGTCGTCGTTGCCAGCGATTTCGCTTATGGCGCTATCGGTTTCGACGGACAGAAGCCAGTCAGTTTCCTGCAAACACCTGGAGCCAAAGAAGTCGGGATCGAATTCTATACCCTCTCCAAAACCTATAACATGGCCGGCTGGCGCGTAGGATTTGCCCTCGGGAACAAAGAAGTGATCCGCCTCATCAATCTGATGCAGGATCACTACTATTGCTCGCTGTTTGGCGGCATTCAAGTGGCCGCAGCAACAGCGCTGACGGGTCCGCAGGACTGTGTAACCGAGCTGCGCGACGTGTACGAAAGCCGCCGCAATGCCTTATACACAGCATTGGCTGGCATCGGTTGGGACGCGCGTCCTTCACAAGGTTCGTTCTTCTCTTGGCTGCCGGTGCCCAAAGGACATTCCTCGCAAAGTCTGGCTGATTTGCTGCTGGAGGAAGCCAAAGTCGTCGTTGCACCTGGCGTAGGCTTCGGTACACACGGCGAAGGCTATGTAAGACTAGGTCTCTTATCTTCGGAGGAGAGATTAGAAGAAGCTGTCCAGCGCATAGGCAAGCTGCATTTATTCGGCTAATAGCGCAATAAAACGGCACATGTCCTACGGAAAAACAGACATTCGCTGCTTTACAAACGTTCGTGCAGCGTGCTATTCTAGATAGAACCAAAAAAGGAAGTCTTCCAAAACTTCAAATATTGCAACGTTATGATGGGAATAGTAGGACCGAGCAGCACGTAACCAGAGAGTAAGCTCCACTGACTGAGAGAGCTTGCCGTGAACCGATTCCGAACCCGCCCCTGAACCGTCAACGAAGAGTTGAACAGTCCCCTACTGTTATTTAGGGAATCTAGAGTGGGGTGCTGCCTTTGGCATGCGCCAATCTAAGGTGGTACCGCGGAAGCAACAGACTTTCGTCCTTATGTGTTAAGGACGGGAGTCTTTTTTTGTATCTACATACGAAGACATAAAGGATGGGGATCGTTATGACTCAGCGCATTGTTGTCAAAATCGGCAGCAGCTCACTAACTTCAGATACCGGAGGACTCAATCCGGATAAAATACGTTTCTTCGCGGCAGAACTGGCGCGGCTTCAGCAGGCCGGCAACCAAGTGCTGCTCGTCACCTCCGGCGCGGTAGCCGCAGGATTCACCTCCCTTGGCTACCGTACACGGCCCAAGGTGCTGCACGAGAAGCAGGCCGCGGCAGCCGTCGGGCAAGCGCTGTTGATGCAGGCGTACCATGAAGCATTCGCATCCCACGGCCTTGGCGTGGCGCAAATTCTGCTGACCCGGTACGACTTCTCCAACCGCAAGCGCGTGCAGAACGCGCTGCTGACCATCGACGAACTGCTGCAGCGCGGCGTCGTACCCATCATTAACGAGAACGACACCGTCTCGGTCGATGAACTGAAATTCGGCGACAATGATACGTTGTCCGCGCTCGTTGGCAATTTGGTCAAAGCGAACAAATTGATCATCATTACCGATATGGACGGCTTATACACGGACGATCCACGGAAGAACCCGAACGCGCAGCGCATCGAGCGCGTAGCTGCCATCAGCGATGAGCTGTTCAGCTTCGCTGGAGGCTCTGGGAGCGCAGTCGGCACTGGCGGCATGCGCTCCAAGGTTGAAGCTGCCCGCATCGCAATGCGCGGGGGCGTGCCGGTCTTCATCGGGCGCGTGCTGGAGCCCGGCGACCTGTCGGATGCCGTGAACGGCACCGGCAAGGGCACTTACTTCGACACGGCGCTGAACAATCTGCCCGTGAAGAAACAATGGGTCGGCTACCACTCGCTGCCCCAAGGTCAAATTCATGTTGATCAAGGCGCGATGAACGCTTTGATCAGCGGCGGCAAAAGCTTGCTCCCGGCTGGCATTATCGGCGCAACAGGAGATTTCCACCCCGGTGATGTCGTCGAGGTGATGAGCAAGGACGGCGCACTTCTCGGCCGCGGCGTCGTCAACTACGCGGCTTGGCAAGTACAAGCCGCCGCAGGTTTAAGCACCGATGAGGTCCAGAAGCGGGTTGAAGTCACCCGCATAGAAGTTATTCACCGAGATGAATGGGTCCCTTTGACCTAAGCAATAGAAAGTGAGGCGTGCCTACAGATGAAACAACAACGAATGCTAATCCCGACTTTGCGCGATGTCCCGGGAGATGCCGAAGCGGCAAGCCATCGCCTGATGCTGCGAGCAGGATTGATTCGCCAGCTATCCAGCGGTATTTATTCTTATCTGCCTTTAGGACTTAAAGCCCTCCAACATATACAAACCATCGTTCGCGAAGAAATGGACGCTGCCGGGGCACAAGAAATGCTGATGCCTGCTCTGCATCCTTCCGAATTATGGAAAGCATCTGGCAGATGGGATGTCTACGGCCCTGAACTGATGCGATTGGAAGATCGCAATGGCCGTGAGTTCGCCTTAGGCGCAACACATGAAGAAGTCATCACGTCGATTGTGAAAGATGAGATTCATTCTTATAAGAAGCTGCCGGTTACACTGTATCAGATTCAGACGAAATATCGGGATGAACGCAGACCGCGCTTCGGCCTGCTGCGAGGACGGGAATTCCTGATGAAGGATGCCTATTCATTCGACAGCTCTGCCGAAGGCCTGGACGAAAGCTATACCAGCATGTATAACGCGTATGTTAACATCTTCACACGCTGCGGCTTGCAGTTCCGCGCCGTTGAAGCTGATTCCGGTGCCATCGGGGGAACGGACACCCATGAATTTATGGCATTGGCGGAAGTTGGTGAAGACACGATCGTGCATTGCCCTTCTTGCCAATACGCGGCTAATTTGGAGAAAGCCCTTGGCCGTATGCCTGAGCAAGGAGCTCAAAGTCAAGCGTCGGCAACTTCTGAGCCTGCCAAGATTCATACCCCTGCGATCAGCAGTATCAAGCAGCTAATCCAGTTTTTGCAAATTTCGCCTCAGCAAATTATTAAATCCGTTGCCCTTGATGTGGACGGAACGCCAGTCATCGTATTGCTTCGAGGCGACTATGAATTAAATGAGATCAAATTAAAGCAAACACTCGGCGCTGCCGATGTATCCATGCTTTCCGAGAATGAGATTCTCAAACTAGGCTCAATCGCAGGATTTATCGGTCCTGTCGGACTTCCTAACGTCAAAATTCTAGCTGATATCTCCACCAGAGGCATCATCGATGCCGTAGTAGGCGCCAATGAACTGGACTATCATCTGACGCATGTCTCCCTTGAACGAGATTTGCCACATACCACTTACCTGGATCTTCATAATGTGGCGGAAGGTGAATTATGCAGCCACTGCGGCCATGAGCTCCTTTTTGCCAAAGGGATTGAAGTTGGGCATGTCTTTAAATTAGGCACCAAATACAGCAAATCACTTGGCGCAACTTTCAGTGATGAGCATGGCAATTCTGAGCCCATCATCATGGGCTGTTACGGCATCGGTGTTTCCCGCGTGCTGGCAGCTGTCATTGAACAGAACTACGATGAACAAGGTATTATTTGGCCTGAGACGATAGCACCTTTTTCCATTCATCTGTTAACTGTTCAGCCCCAAAATGAAATTCAAATGAAACTATCTCAAGACCTCTATACAGCGCTTCAACAAGCCGGTTATTCCGTCTTATGGGATGATCGTGAAGAGCGCCCTGGCGTGAAATTCAATGATGCCGACCTGCTTGGTTTCCCTGTACGAGTAACCGTAGGTAAAAAAGCCGGTGACCGAATCATCGAATGCAAAGAACGCCGCAGTGGTCTTTCCTATGAATTCACCGTCCAACAACTGCTTGCCCATTGCCAATCATTTTTTCCAATCCGGAGGTCGATCTAATCATGAGTGAAGTCGTTCAGAAATCAGTCCTTGCCAAACAAGCCGCCCAAATCATGGGCAACCTTACAACTCAACAGAAAAACGAAGCACTGCTATTAATGGCAGATGCCCTTGTCACAGAGCAGCAAGCGATTATCGAAGCTAATGCCAAGGATTTGCAGCGCGGCAAAGAATTAGGTACGAGCGCATCGCTGCTTGATCGCCTGGCTCTCAATGAATCGCGAATCGCCGGAATTGCCGAAGGACTTCGCCAAATTGCCGAGCTTCCTGATCCAATTGGCGACCTACTAGAATCCTTTGACCGTCCAAATGGCTTGCGCATTCGCAAACTCCGAGTCCCTTTGGGTGTGATCGGCATCATTTATGAAGCAAGACCCAATGTCACGGTTGATGCCGCTGGTCTCTGCCTGAAAACGGGCAACGCCGTCGTGCTGCGTGGAGGTTCATCGGCTTTATTTTCGAATGAGAAAATCATTGAAGTTCTGCACGGCGCCCTTCGCCGCTCTGCTGTTCCAGCCGAAGCCTTGCAATTAATTCTTAGCGCTGACCGCAGCTCCGTCGATGAAATGTTAAAGCTGAACGGCTTGATCGATGTGCTCATCCCTAGAGGCGGACACTCACTTATTCAAAATGTTGTCAAGAACGCCACGGTCCCTGTCATTGAAACAGGCGCAGGTGTATGTCATACTTTCATAGACGAAAGTGCACAGCTCGAAATGGCTGTCCGCATTGGGATTAATGCCAAAGCGCAGCGTCCGTCTGTCTGTAATTCCATGGAAACTCTGCTCGTGCACGAAGCTATTGCGGAGAAACATTTAGCCGCCATTGCGGAGGCTTTCACAGGAGCCCATGTAGAGCTTCGGGGCGACGAGCACGCTCGAACCTTGGTGCCAAGCATGAAAGTGGCCGAAAGTGAAGATTGGAAAACCGAGTATGGCGATTATATCCTCAACATTAAAGTGGTCAAGAATCTCGATGATGCCCTTGCCCATATTCGTGAATATAGCACCAAGCATTCAGAATGTATTGTGACTGAGGATGCCGCTCATGCAGAGAGATTTCTACAGGAAGTAGATGCTGCTGCCGTCTATCACAACGCTTCAACTCGCTTTACCGATGGTTTTGAATTCGGATTTGGCGCAGAAATCGGCATCTCCACTCAAAAGCTCCACGCACGTGGTCCAATGGGACTGCCAGCATTAACATCAACGAAATTCCGCGTCTATGGCAGCGGACAAATACGGGAATAACGTTTCATACTTTAAGGAGGTTTTGCAAGATGTCCACATCTTTATCCCAAGCCAAAATTGCCTTTGTAGGCGCAGGTTCCATGGCCGAAGCCATCATTCGCGGCCTTATTGAAACCAAAGTCGCTCAACCGCAAAATCTGTATGTGATGAATCGCTCCGATCAAAGCCGTTTGGCTTTTCTAAGATCCGAATACGGCGTGCAAGCGACTTCAGACATTCTAACGAAAGATACCTTCTTGCGAGAAGCGGATGTTGTCGTGCTCTGCATGAAACCCAAAGATGTCGTATCTGCCTTCGCGGAACTGCAGCCGCAGCTGAATGAACGCCAGCTTCTCGTTTCTGTCATTGCCGGCCTCTCGATCGCCAAGGCGGAATCGCTGCTGCAGACCCATATGCCTATCGTTCGCACAATGCCCAACACATCAAGTACAATTGGATTAGGCGCAACAGGAATGAGCTTCTCCTCCAAGGTTAATGATACATTCAAACAGCTTGCAACCCAGATGTTCGAAGCGGTTGGCATCGTAACCATCGTTGAAGAGGAAAAACTGGAGATCGTAACCGGCGTATCCGGCAGTGGTCCTGCTTACGTCTACTACTTCATGGAGGCTATGATCAAAGCCGCTATCGAAGGTGGCCTTACCGAGGAAGATGCGCGTCAATTGACGCTGCAAACCGTGCTTGGAGCTGCTCATATGGTTCAGCATACGCAAGAAAACCCTGCTGAGCTTCGTCGCAAAGTCACTTCACCCAATGGCGCAACCCAAGCTTCTATTGAAGCCCTTGATCGTTTTCAATTTAGTGAAGCTATTCTCCAGGCTGTTTTCAGTTCAGCAGAACGCGCCAAGGAAATGGGCGAGCAAATCGCTGCACCCAGCCCGATTGCCAAATCGTCCTAATTGTTATCGAACTTATTCTAATTTAAGCAGGTGAACGTATTTCATGAGTGCCTATTGTTTAGCCACATATCGGAGTTTCGATGAGAAAGCCGATTTTCATAAAAAAGCGACCAGTATCGCTGTAGGTTTAACCGTTGGCAGTTGGACGGAGCTTCCTGAAGCACAGAAAGCCCAGATGGAGAAGCACTTGGGTAAAGTTATCTCCATCGAGGTGCATGAGCCGGGAGCCGGAGAATCTGTTAGCGACCGTTATGCAGATATCACCATCGCCTATCCCGATGTCAACTTCAGCCGGGATATTCCCGCTTTGCTCGTGACTGTCTTCGGCAAGCTATCCATGGACGGCAAAATTAAGCTGATCGATTTGAACTTTTCAAGCGACTTTATGGCTGGTTTCTCCGGCCCCAAATTTGGTATGCAAGGCGTGCGCGACCTGCTTGGCGTGCAGGATCGCCCACTGCTGATGAGCATTTTCAAATCCGTCGTTGGTTATGAGCTGCCAGCTCTGCGCGAACAATTCTATCTCCAGGCTGCAGGCGGCGTTGATTTAATTAAGGATGATGAAATTTTATTCGAAAATCCTTTAACCCCGCTTGAGAAGCGGATTGAGGTATGTCTGGAAGCGGCTGAACAAGCCACCAAGTTAACGGGTCAGAAGCTGCTCTATGCCGTTAATTTGACCGGCTCGACCTCCAAACTCGCTGCGGCGGCCAAGAAAGCTATTGCAGCAGGCGCCAATGCCCTGTTGTTCAATGTCCTGGCCTATGGCTTCGACGTGCTTCATGAACTGAGTTCGGATCCGGAGATTACCATTCCGATTATGGCTCATCCAGCAATGGCTGGCGCAACCTATCCTTCTCCCCACTATGGAATTTCCCCATCAGTGCTATTAGGGAAACTGATGCGTTTGGCAGGTGCTGACTTAGTTCTATTCCCTTCCCCCTACGGCTCAGTCGTGATGCCAAGAGAGGAAAACTTAGCCATTAAGCATGTGCTCTTAACGAATGATTTGCGTAAGGATTATGCCTATAACGCTCCGTCAGATGCACAGTTGAAACTTGCAGCCAGCTTCCCGGTTCCATCGGCAGGTATTCATCCCGGACTGGTTCCGCTCATTCTGCGCGACTTCGGCACCGATGTGATTGTCAACGCAGGCGGCGGCATTCACGGCCACCCGCTAGGCACGATTGCCGGCGGACAAGCTTTCCGTCAAGCCATCGATGCCACGGTTCAAGGAATCAGCTTGCGCGACTACGCCCAAACACATCCAGAATTACAATCAGCTATTGATACTTGGGGGATTAGAGAATGAGCAAGGCACGTATTGTCTTCTGCGACTTTGACGGTACCATTACCGTGAACGATAACATAGTTGCAATTATGAAACATTTCGACCCACCTGGTTGGGAACCGATTGTCGAGAAAATCTTGGACAAAAGCATTTCGATTCGCCAAGGCGTTGGCGCGATGTTCGCCCTCCTTCCAACTTCGCGTAAGGAGGAGATTGTTGACTATGCGATTACCAATGCCGTCATTCGTGACGGTTTCCGCGAGTTCGTAGACTATTGTCAAGCGAATGATATCCAGCTGCTAATTACGAGCGGAGGCATCGATTTCTTCATATACCCGCTGCTGAAGCCTTTTCCTATACCAACGGAGCATATTTACAGCAATGGCAGTTCCTTTGAAGGC
Source organism: Paenibacillus marchantiophytorum (assembly GCF_014640555.1). GTDB lineage: Bacteria > Bacillota > Bacilli > Paenibacillales > NBRC-103111 > Paenibacillus_E > Paenibacillus_E marchantiophytorum. The sequence continues at coordinate 65,932 of NZ_BMHE01000040.1, forward strand.
AGCACGATCCAGATTCTTTGGCCGAATCCGTGTGATGAACACTGTGCAACCGACTGCGGCATGTGCAAAACGAGCATCATTCGCTCATATGATTCCGAACACTATGAGAAGATCATTATCGGAGACAGTATTACCGATTTCGAAGGCGCCAAGCTGGTCGATACCATTTTCGCTCGCTCTCATCTCGTCGACATGTGCAAGCAGCTCGATTACCCGTACTATGCATTTGAAACTTTCTTCGACATTATCAAGCAATTGGAGGCTGACCCCGTCGTATGACTATTTTACTTGAAGAAAAACAACGCGCTTTCGCTGAATTGCGTGAAATTAAAGCGAATTTAGCAGCCAGAGGATGGTTCCCTGCGACTAGCGGCAACTTATCCGTCCGTGTCGGAGGCTTCGAGCCAGAAGCTTTCACCTTCGCTATCACATCCAGCGGTAGAGATAAATCTGTGCAAACACCGGAAGATTTCCTCCTTGTGAATGAAAAAGGACTGCCGACGGAAGCTACGAGCCTTAGACCATCGGCGGAAACGCTAATCCATAGCGAGATCTATCGGGCTACAGGCGCAGGAGCTATTTTCCATGTCCATACGATCTTCAATAATCTGGCGTCCGAGCTTTACTGGGAACGTAAAAGCATTCCTGTTGTCGGAGTTGAGCTGATCAAAGCATTCAACATCTGGGAAGAAGACGCTCAAATCGAAATCCCGATTTTGCCGAACTACGCGGATATTCCGCGAATCGCTGAGCTCGTCGAAGGCGCTATCGTTCCTCGCATACCAGGAATCGTGCTGCACAAACACGGCATCTATGCGTGGGGCGCGAATGCTTTTGAAGCGAAACGCCATTTGGAAGCTTTTGAATATCTGTTTGAATATGTGTACCGCTCCCATCTGCTTCACAAAGGATTGTAGTTCATTCCTCTGCCTGAAACTTCAAGACCAGATTCCCTTTTATGGGTTTAATCTGGTTTTTTTGTCATCATGAGGCAAGCCCAAGCCCCCTTACGAACTCGGTACCCTTTATTCGATCAAAATTGCTCATTCTGAAAATCTAATGAATGCCAGACGCGTTATTTCATGTAAATGATCACCATTCGGCCAATAAAGTGCTCGATAGCGCCAATTCAGTTCATTAAATCGCCAAAGTAGCCACTTTCTCGTCTATAAGCATCATACAGTTCACTAGATGCGGCCTACCACAAGGGGCCTTCTCCCTCACTTCTCCCCACATCCCACTTCTGTTCTGCTTTGATTTTATTTAAGAAAAGTGGCTTTGCCACCCTGAGGGATGAGCATATTCATAACGGTTTTCAGCAATCTAGCGGATCCTAGTTCCCTTTGGGCTTTGAAATGATAGAGATCGTCGTGTGAAAAGGAACTATGATCCGCTAAATGGCGGGAACTGGGGTAAACGTAGCATGAAAGGGAACTGAGATCCGCTATGTAAGCGGAATCTGCTGATTTCAACCGGGAAATGGTGCAATAGCGGATCGTAGTTCCCTCTGGCGTGGAATATGGCGGTTTTCGGAATTATAGCGCACTGTAGTTCCCTCTGGATCCCTATCATGACACATTTTCCTACAATCGCGGCTTGAC
>NZ_BMHE01000041.1 GCF_014640555.1 Paenibacillus marchantiophytorum
TATTCCTAAGAATCCGCAGTGTGATCTCCACTCTACAAAAACAAGCTCGCCCAATTTTCGACTCTCTTTTCCGTGCATTTCGGGGGCAATTTATTTTCAACTAACTGATACCTAAGTAGTTACAGCGAAAAGTGTCCTTATCGCGAGCTGGAGGGAACTACAGTCCGCTATTTTGCTGTGTCCTGGGAAATTCAGCGTTTTTCGTGGAAATAAGACCCTGTAGTTCCGCTATCACCCCAGAGCCCCCACTATTTGCCTAAATAGCGCCCTGGAGTTCCCTTAAAAGGCCGAGTCGCTTGTAATCGACTCATTTCCTAGGGGCGAAGCCGTTTTTCACATACTTTCGGACTTGTGAGTTTTTTGTGAGTGTGAAATGATAGGATCATTACTATCTGACAAACGGAGAAAGGGGAGATAACGGTGAGAAACTTTCCTAAAATGATAAGCATAGGAATGGTTTTCTCTCTTTCTATCCTACTATTTATCGGTATTTATTCACAGATGATCCCCAGTCAAAATAAGCAGACAGCAAAGCACGGAGTCATGGACTTATCGAACTATGATTTTCACAAGTTGGGGCTGGTTTCTTTAGATGGTGAGTGGGAGTTCTATGAAGGGAAGCTTCTGGGACCTAGCGATTTCCAGGGAGGTTCACGAGCGGATGTCTCTTACTTAAACGTGCCGGGAACGTGGAAAGGAACAACGAAAGAGGGCGGCATGAGCAGGAAAGGGTACGGAACGTACCGCCTGAACGTACAAGTGAATGATGCTGACGACATTTACGGCATCAAGCTGCGCAGCATTCGAATGGCCCATCGGCTTTTTATCGATGGGAAGCTGGAGGGGGAAAGCGGACTTCCAGCGATGAACAAGATGACGAATATGCCGGGGAATACGCCTTACAGCACTTTTTTTCACACAAAGTCGAAGCAATTTGATATTATTCTCCAAGTATCGAACTATGAATTCCCGACAGGCGGTATCATTAATGCTATTCAATTTGGCTCGCATGCGGATATTACGAAGCTGAACAGTCTGTTGATCGGCGGCGATCTGTCCATCATTATGATGCTTGTCATGTTCGGGGGCTATCATGTCAGCTTATATTTTCTGCGTATCCGTGAGAAAACGTACCTGCTTAGCGGGATGTATCTCTTCTCCACAGCTGGGGTCCAAATGTTGTATGGCGAGAAGCTTTTTCAACGACTGCTGCCGCATATCCCATTTGAGATCGCATACAAGATGTTGGATGTTTGTGAGTTTTTTAGTTCTATTTTGAGTCTTTTATTTTTTTGCTCGATCCACAAACAACTGCTTTCACGCACAAAAATGAATCTATTGAATGCACCGGTCGTCTTAATTCTATTGGCCGTTGTCTTCTTGCCCTATTCGCTTTATAACGAAATGAGAAGCATCTTCTTTCTCTATATCGGCTTGGTGCCTGTGCTGCTTTTCATTAGAATGGTCTACCTGTACATGAAGAGCAACAAGGGGACATATGAACGCAAAGAACTTGGGTTGTTCATCGTTGCTCTCGTTGCTTTGATGGTCTTTTTAGTGGATGGGGTTCTCTATGCGGAAAGTGCAGTATCTTCGGATATGTGGGGGAAAGTCGGCGTTATTAGTTTCATTACTTTAATGAACCTCTTGTTGGCCGTCCGGTTAACTACGGCGTATGAGAAGACAGAAACGCTGACTCACCGACTCACGATCTCCAATCAATTGAAAGACGAGTTCCTGATGCACACTTCGCATGAAGTTAAAACGCCGCTGCACGGCATCCTGAATATTACGTCATTTTTGCTTGACGACAATGAGGGCAATTTGTCATCCAGACAGAAACAGCATCTGTGGCTGATCAAGGATACTTCGGTTAAGCTGTCGATGCTGATGCAAGATCTCATTGATGTCACCCGCTTGAAGCACGGCGAGCTGCGCCTGCACATGACGGTTGTGGACGTTAGGGCGGTGACACAAATTGTCTTCGATGTTCTGCAGTTCGAGCTCGCAGGCAAATCGGTGCGTCTCGATAATCATGTGATGCCGGATATGTGGGTACAAGCTGATGAGAACCGTCTGCGCCAAGTTATGTACAATTTGGTGCATAATGCTATGAAGCATACAGAACGAGGAGCCATTAGCATAAAAGCGAGAACACTGGAAGAAACCATCCAGATTACAGTCGAGGATACGGGGACGGGGATTCCGCGCGATAAGTACGACAAGGTCTTTGAATATTTCGATCAAATGGACCATGCTTTGCCCGAGGACGGCTACACAGGTATGGGAGTTGGCTTATATATTAGCCGCAAGCTTGTGGAGCGAATGGGCGGAGAAATACGGATTGACTGGTCAGAGGTGGGAAAAGGGACGCGCATGGCCTTTAAGCTGCCGATCGCCTTGGATTACATCCCTGTGAGTCATGACCGTCTGTTCGTCGATAAGTTTCAGCAAAGAGAAGTCGAAGACCCCGATTCTCTGGACATTCTGGAAGAACATGCGCATACGGTTCTCATTGTGGATGATGAGGCTTCTAACATCTACACGCTGCTCAATATTTTGAAAAGGCACCAATATAATGTGATCGCAGCCTTATCAGCCAAGGAAGCTTTGGCCAAAATAAAAGAGCATCCGCAAATTGATCTGGTTATTTTGGATGTGATGATGCCGGGCGTATCAGGTATTGAACTTTGCCGGGCGCTGCGCACGCAATATTCGATTCTGGATCTGCCGATTTTATTCGCCACGGTCAAGGATACATCGCAAGATATTGCCCTCGGATTTAGTGCGGGAGCTAATGACTATGTGACAAAGCCGTTCGAAGCGGAGACGATCGTAGCGAGAATTCAGACGCTTATTGCGATGAAAACATCTATTCAGGAAGCTATTCGGAGCGAACTTGCCTTCCATCAGGCGCAGATTAAACCTCATTTTCTATATAATGCTCTCAGCAGCGTAATTTCGTTTTGCTATACGGATGGAGAGAAGGCCGCTTACTTGCTGTCGAAGCTTAGCCAATTTCTGCGTTACATTCTGGATATGGATCGCAATGACTTGTTCGTCAGCCTGCACAGGGAGTTGGAGTTGATTGATGCCTATGTCGAGATCGAGAAGGCTCGTTATGGAGAGCGGTTTGATTTCATTTGCTATGTAGACGAGGGTCTTAAACATCGCGCTGTTCCATCCCTCTGTATTCAGCCGTTCGTGGAGAATGCAATTCGTCACGGTTTCTTTGAGAAAGACGGGCATGGAACCGTTACACTAACGATTCAAGAAGGTGATACCTACTTGCAAATTACGGTGCAGGACAATGGTGTCGGTATCCCGGATGATCTTCTATATCAGATTGCTCGAGGTGAACGAGGAAGCGGAGGTATCGCGATTGCCAATATCCGCAAGCGGTTGGATGCGATCCCAGGCGCTACGTTAACTGTCAGTTCGGAGATGGGGCGCGGTACGAAGGTTACGATGTATTTGCCCTTAAACGGGAAAGACCAGGATATCATAGAGGAAAGGTGGGATAATCTTGTTTAGGGTTGTTATTGTAGAGGACGAAAAGCCGATTCTCGAATTAATGAAGGTTTTGATCGGGCGCAATCCGCATTATACGATAATCGGTGCTTTCAGTAACCCCTTGGAGGCGCTCGCCAGCATGCCCGAACTGAAGCCGGATATTGCTTTCCTGGACGTGGAGATGCCCAAAATCAACGGTCTTGAACTCGCGCAAAGAATGAATGACATGGCGGGGACGACCAAGATTATCTTTACGACCGCTTACAAGGAGTATGCGCTGGAAGCATTCAAGGTCTATGCGTTCGACTATATATTAAAGCCGGTCACGCCGGCTGCCATCGAACGCATTACGACTCGGTTGATGAAACTTGAACATCCGCCTGTCCCTGCTCAGCAGAAGACGAGGCAGTCTGCGATTCGGTGCTTTGGCAGTTTGGAGGTGCGCAATTCGGAAGGCGCGCTTGTTCGCTGGCCGACGAAGAAAACGGAGGAGCTGTTCGCTTACTTCCTTTGTTATCCGGGACAAGAGATTAATAAATGGCATCTGGCCGATATGTTATGGCCGGAGATGCTGGAAGACCGGGCTTCGCATAATTTGCACAATACGATCTACCGCTTGAAAAAGCTCTTGAAAGAACAAGAGATCGGTTTGGACATTCTCAAAACGAACGACGGTTACATGATCGACACGCTGGGTATGACTTACGATCTGATGGAGTTTCAGATGAGCGAAGTGACGTCAATAGATGGGACGCCGGATAAGGAGCGAGCGGAACGATTATTTTCTCTGTACCGCGGCCCTTTGTTAGAACGTAAGGACTATCTGTGGAAAACCCAACTGGAGGAAAGCTACGGCAAGCAATATACTTCGCTCGTGCGACTTATGATTCAACAAGGTATGTTGGAACAAGCCTGGAGTCAAGCTGAGATGAAGTTGGATACGTATTTGAGCTTATATCCATTGAATGAAGAAATGAACCAACTGGTTATGGATTTGTATGCAAGCAGTGGGAAGAAGGAACGAATCGCCAAGCATTATGCCAGCTTCAAAACGTTGTATTTGAGGGAACTGGGGCTGGAACCTCCTGTGGGGATGAGCGCCAGAGTAGCGGCTTATTTGGAATAGACAGATAGAAAGACGGAAGGTGTATAGGCGCCTTCCGTCTTTTTTTACGTGATTCGACAGTATTTTCTGCTTTGTGAGAATTTTGAGAGAGTGTCTCTCTATAATGTATAGGTGTAAAGAACTATTCGCCAGTGAAGTCATGCGTGGTTCAAGAGTAGCGACATTGAATGTATGAGGTGAATGTAATTGCGGAAAGTACGACAAATAGTAGTGATATTGCTTGGGTCTTTAGGCCTATTCACCAGTCATTTTTCCATTTCTGGAGCAGATCCGCCGGAAACTTACGATGCGGAAGGCATCTATGCACATGCGGAAAAGTCGGTCTTCTATGTAAGGGCATTCCGTGCTGACGGAACGTTGCAGGATGTTGGTACTGGCTTCACAGTGGGGCAGGATGGTACCGCACTTACCGCGTATCATGTGATTGGCGGGGCTGAGCGGATTGCCTGTGTGTGGAATGACGGTACGGTGGCAGCGACATGCTCCGTCATTGCGCAGGATGAAACAACCGATGTGGCTGTGCTCAAGCTTGCCCCTTCGGGGCATATGTCAGGCCAAGCCGACGAGGATATACCGCTTGAACTCAGATCGAGCCAAGTCAAGCATGGAGCAAAGATGTTTGCCATCGGCTATCCCATGAAGGAAACAAAGATCATTACAGAGGGCATTGTGAACAGCCCGCGAGCTCCGATCAACGGACGTGATCGAATGCTGATCTCCGCGCAGATTGTAAGCGGGATGTCAGGTGGTCCTGTTTTGGATAAATACGGGAAAGTTGCCGGGCTCATATCCGGATCGCTTAGGACGATGAATAACATTCATCTCGTTGTCAGCGCACAGGATATTCGGAAAGTCATGACAGATAGTGCCTATAAAGTGAAGGATTCGGCTGAAATGAGTAACTAGCCACTAATTTCTTACCTACTGGAGGTCAAAGTGTGAACATACGGTTGAAAAAGAGAATTTCCATGTTTATGGCGGGTTGTTTGCTGTTAACGACACTGCTTACGAGTTTGACGGCAGGTATCGCAAGTGCTGCCAGCACGAACACTGACTATTTGGATACGTATATCTACGGTGCGAAAGTTGTGAATCATAAGGACATGCCGTCTTGGTCGTCCAGTTATGATTCTGCCGAATTAAATTTTTTCTCGGTTTTTATGCGAGTTGCGTATCCGTGCGGAGCAAAGCAGCTGCCCGGAATTTCGTTCTCCATGGAAGGGGACGATTATGATTGCAAAGATCGTGAGTTTACGGATAAAGACGTGGACCGTGTAAATGGCTTTTTTAATGGCTATATTAACGTATCGCAAATTCCAGAACTTAAGCGGATTGCTGAGGGAGGCACAGCTAGATTCCTGGTCAAAGCAGGGAAACTGGACAGTACGACGAACAACGGCGCTTACATCAAAGCTTTTACGAATGGGACGGAGCGCTGGTACGAGCATTCTACGAGCAGTGAAGCTGATAAAGTGAATGTCGACTCAGGATGGCTGACATTTGGGCCGAACGATACAATCCAGGTCCAGACTGAAACAAATGGAAGTGATACGCAAGTCAATAACATCCGCATCTATTTCGCTGACATCGATCTACCTACAATTTCTGATTACACGTTTACTTCGAACGGTAGGGAGCATGACAACACCAAGATTAATCAAAAAGAGCTATTTATAAAAAAAGACCAGAAAATCAATTTGACTTACAACTTCAATGAGCCCGTCAAAGCTCACGAATCAGTGCTAGTTACCAAACTAACGAGTCATTACTTATTTACGAATCCTGCGGGAACGGGGCTGCCAGCCTCGGGTAAAAATCAAAGCATGAAGCTCTCGCTGGACGCTAATGAGTTAACTGATTATACAAAGGTGCTCCCTTATGTGTACACGGGTTCTGATTTCCATCATACCGGCAATCTTCCGATTTCAGATGGCGGCGAGTTGGAAACGCATCGGCTGAACGATGAGTCGCTATGGACCCAAATTGACGAGGCTGAGTTTCACGACACAGCAGGAAATCCGCTGACCCTGGATGGTGGCTTCAAGAAACCCAGCAGCGCCAGCAGCCAGTTTTTGCAGGATAAGATCGTGAATCCATTCGACTATGCGTCTGGGCAAGGCTATCGCGTAATCATTGACGCTGTCCCGCCCAAATATACTTCTTCGGCTAACGGGATTCAACCGGATATTGTAACGGGAAGCACGCTCAACAAAGGGGATGTTATTGATTTCAAGGTGCAACTGACCGAAGACAGCGAGGTCAAGGCAGGTTTGAACGTCGGCGGACTCTATCTGTTGTTTAATAATGGCATGAAGGCCTACTACTATAGTGGCGAAAACTCCAGCATCTGGACGTTCCGAGCAACGGTAAGCGAAAACGATCTGGACGTATCTCTGCTGAAAGCGTTAGCGTTGACCCACAATGAAAAGCCGGATCAATCGGACAAAGGGGTTATTCAGGATTATGCGGGCAATCTGCTCATGGACGCCGCTAATGCAAGTAAGTCAGACAATAATGACCCGTCACAGCGGGTCCCGAATACGAAGATTGATTGGGCCAAGCTGTCCATTGATAATACGAAACCAATTCTGAGCTACATCTATGAAAATGGAGGCGCCACAGATGCGGTTTACCAGAAAACCGGGAAAATTAAGATTGATGCCAATGATCCTTCCATTACAACGCCTCCGCTTGATCCTGACGAACCTGGGAAAGTAAGGCCGGGCAGCGGTATCTATCGTCCACTCAATCTGACAGGATCGACGCCGGAAAGCTCGCCAGGGGTAGGGCTTGTCTACTACCAATGGAGCCGAAGCGAGCTTAATCCTTTAGCTGCCAAAAATGCGGACCAATTCGCAGCGGTAAAAAGGTACTCACTCACGGGCTTGCAGCCGAGAGAAGGGCTGTACCCCGGTGAACTTCCGGACGTGAACCTGATGGTTGTGAACAATAAGACGAACTCGTTGATGCCTCCGTCTGAAGCTTTCACACCAGAAAACAGCGGGAAGTGGTACCTGCATACATGGACTGCAGATATGACTTGGGATACGGCACGGGAACTGATGCAGGTCAACAAAATGAAAACATACAAATCCTCCAATGCAGCTCAATATGACGGATGGATAAATGAATATAAAGTAGCACATCCAGGCAGCTCGGATACGGATGCCCAACTGTATGCAGATGGCAAAGCCATGGAGGCAGTCGGCCAATATAAAAACTTGAGTGTATGGACGCCAAATGATTTTAAACAAGATGATTCCAACTGGGTTTATGGAACTGGGATAATCTCGATCGACAACAAAGCGCCAGTTGTGTCGGCCCATATTACTGGCGGCAACAATATGGCAGAGGTTAAGGCAAGTGTAGAGGCAAGTGATGAGCACAGCGATATTGATCCGAATCAACTGCTGTTCCAATGGGTGGAATTCGACGGGCTGCCGCAAGAGATAAGTTGGAAACGGGTCCCGGACAGCCGAACGGTTACTACGCGGAATGAAGTCCTCAACAATGGTAAGTATGTCCTTCATCTTCGAGCTGTGGATAAGGCCGGCAATCAGACGGATACTGTGATGAAAGAACAGGCCATTGTTAACTCGAATGTGAATATTCGCTCAGCCTTCTTGCCGGAGTCCTCTGAACAGTATATGCGGAGTCGTGATATTGCCTTTTCGATAGAAGGCGTATCTGTTGCAGAAGCCGTATATGCTTTCAGCTCATCGGCCGTTGTGCCTGATGCGAGTGCATTCAAAGCATTTGACTTAGCTTCAAATGCGCCGACGCCTGATCCCGGGAGCAGCGTTACAGGTGCGGTTTATACGGCGCTGAAAGATACGTCGCTGAATGGTACGCAGTACCTGCATATCCGAATCAAAGATCAAACGGAGGGGAAATATTACTTCTTCAGCAGTGCCTACAATTTTGATAACAAGGCTCCAACTGTACATTTCAGCAAAACAGAGGTCGGCTATGCCAAACCATCGCATAGTATTGATGTTGTGGCAACAGAGCTGTACGCGTCTGCCGGAATGACAACCAAGTATCAATGGATACCTACAGCGGCAGCGCCGCCGGATGAATTATCGGCGAATTGGAAATCCCTTCCGGGCAATAGCGGGACGGTGGTTATTGATAATTCGCAGATGGCTCCAGGCGAAGTCCTCGACTATACCCTATATGTGTATGCCACAGATGGATTAGGCAACGGAGCCATCACGCATACGGGCTCTTTCAAAATCTCCAAAGAAGAACATACGCCGATTGAAGTCCTGAAGTCGGACCTCGTCTCTTTGGAAGGCAATGAATCGGATGGCTATTATGCCATCACGAAGATTGAACTTAAAAGCGTGTCCAAAGAGGGCTACGAATATGCAATTTCCACGGATGACGGAGCAACATGGCATCCATGGCTGCCCTACAGCAACTTCATTAAGGTCGAAGTGGCAAGCAGCAACGTCGAACAATTGAAGCTCAAGGTCAAATTCAAATCAAATTCCGGTATTGTCAGCAACGTTGTGAATGTGGATACGAGGGATTATTCCTCTTCCATGGATCCGATTTATGGACTTGCCTCCCAGAATACACTGCGGCCGGTGGCTGGCAATGCCTTGCTGACCATCACGGTGAAGCCTGGCATCAAAGTAGTGCCTGCGCCGATTACTGAGAATCAAATACTGCCTGTACGGACGAAGGGCAATAACTTTGAAGTTAGCCTGAATGGCGTATATACCTTTGATCTTACGGATGTGACGGATGATACGCGCAAAGATAAGTTGGTTATCGTTGTGAAGAACGTGGATAATACGGCGCCAAAAGGATCAATCGAACGAAGTGTAGTCGGTCCAACAACGGAGAATGTCCGTGTGAAACTTACGACCGATGAGGACGTTCGCATCAAGAACAACGAGGGGCGTTCCACTTATCTATTCACTGAAAACGGCACATTCACATTCGAGTTCGAGGATGAAGCAGGGAATGCGGGCACGGCTACAGCCGTTGTTGATACGATTGACAGAAGTCAGCCGTCAGCTCATATCGTGAAGTCCTACAGCTACGGAAGTCGCGGCGAGAAGACGTTCAAAACGGTAAAAGATGCCATGGGTCATGTGGTTATGGCGCAGGGGGCAACCTTCGGCGTTGAGAAAAACCAAGCGAGTGACAAAGATTTCATCATCGTAAGAAAACCGAAACAGTCCACGCTGTATGAGAACGGCGGAGTGGAATTCACCATTGCGGACCAGATGGGCAATACTTCCGTCCTGGAGGAGAACATCACGACGATTGTCACCAAGCTGCCGGATCCTGAGCTTATCGAATACGCCTTTGTTAATAACAACGGTCAACTGCTGACTCTGGATCAAACAGCCCTGATTGGCGGCAAACGGTATGCCAAAGGCAAAATGAGAGTTACCCTTCACGGCAAAGTGGATGCGCCTAATCAAGTTTTCCGAGGAACGGTGCCAGTTGCGGAAGGAGCAGGCTACGTTAATCTAATCAGTGATGTGACTGGGAAGTATGACTATACGATGACTTACGGCACGAATGGCGAGATACGAGTGGCCTTGAGCGATCTTTTAGGAAATACGAATATCTCGCTCATCAGGGTTGAAGGGCTCGACAATACAGCTCCAACCATTCGCCTGAATAGTGCTTACATCGCGATTGCGCAAAACAAGAAAGACTTCAACCCGCTTGTCGATCTTGGCGGCTATACGGTTTCAGATAATGTCTCAGAAGCTCGCAATCTCAAAGTTACGGTAGATCAATTGGACATTTCCAAGCTGGGCAAGCAATCGGTGATCTATACCGTTACGGATGAAGTTGGCAATTCAACGAGCATCAAACAAGAAGTCGTCGTGCTTTCAAGCGCTGGTTTGCTTATCGTGGGCAATGATCAAGTCTTGTCTTCCGCATCCAGTGAAAGCATTTTATTGGATCGAAATGATATTACGTTCACGATTTCGGGTTACAACCTGATGAATGTTGATGGGGAAAGTAAAGTCAATGAACGCGGAACCTTCGATATTCTATACCACAGCGGTCTATATCGAGAAGGGCAGATGAAGTATATTGCTCAGAAAATCACGATGGAGCAGCTGATCAACCATAAATTCGAAGTTGTTTTCCCGGAAACCGGTTGGTATACGATCATTGTTAGAACACAAGAACGCGAGAGGGAGTTTGCTACCTTCTTCATCGGCAGAATGAATAAATAGACAGGCAGACAACGAAGGAGCCATTGTGAATGAGAGTTATTAGGAAATGTTTGGCTATTCTGATATTCGTTACACTCGTTATGAACTTTCCATTAGCCGTCTTGGCTGATGGACTTAATGCCAAAGACGTGACGGTGCTCAGCAACAGCTTTATCAAAGTAACCGTCGATAATCACTCCGGACGATTCGCGATTCGTACTGTGGATGGACAGCCGGTGCGCAAGAATGATCAGCAAGTGGATATGATGTTTAGAGGTGATGATCCAGAATCATCGTTTACGACGTTCCGGATTGACGGCACGGACTATATTTTCGGTAATCCTTATAAATTTGGCGTTAACTTCCTATCCGAAGTGACGCCTCCCAAGATTGTCAACAACACCGATGGGACAAGGCAGATTGAAACGGTCTGGACCATCAAAGGCGTAGAGATCAAACAAATCATTATGTTGTATATGGATGTCAAAGATAAGAAGAATTCCGGCAATGTGAATGTCCGTTACGAAGTGACCAATCACTCGGGTGCAGATATTCAAGTGGGTTCACGGATTCTGCTTGACACGATGGTCGGGGGCAATGACGGGCCTGCGTTCCAAGTGGGGACAGCTTATAAAGTGCCTTTGCAAGTTGAAAGAAAGCTCGTCGATGAATCCAAATTGGACGGGAGCATTAGCCCAGAAGAAAAACCATTGTATACATTGCCTGCCTATTGGGTGATGAAGGACAAATACGATCTGACGAACCCGCTCGCGACCAATGTGGTCGCCTATGGTTTTAATAATTTCTCGGAAAAAGATATTAACATTGTCGATGAGATGATCGTCGGTCATTGGAATAAAATGGCCAATACCAAGTGGGATTATCAGGTTAATCCTAACTTGGATTTCACAACAGACACCAACGATTATGGTACTGCCGATTCAGCGGTTGCCTTGTACTGGAACCCTGATCCTGTCGTGAAGGGAGCAACGAAGACATTTGAAACGGTATACGGACTTGGTGAAATTGTAGAGCCAGACAAAGTTTTTTCCATCCGATATATCGATCCTGTCAATCAACTGGCAACGACCCCAGATGGCAGTGCCTATGACAATGAGGGCGTGTTTAATGTTGTTGCCGAAATAGAAAATTTGCCTGCTTTCCAAATGGAACAGTCACGGATCGATGCCGAACTGCAGCTGGCTAACGGGCTTAAGTTCGTCGATCTTGACGAAAGAGGGCAGATCAAACGCGATGGCAATGGCCATATCATGACCAAAACATCGGATAGATCTTCGATCTCGTTCAAAAAAGAAGCCACGCCGGAAGAAGCGCAAAATGGCATCCAACCCAAATTTAAGCCTGGGGAAACCGTAACGGCTTCCTTCAAAGTCGTAGCGAAGGGCAAAGCATGGCCGACGACCAAAGAGTATATGCTGACGGCCAGCAGTCCTGAAACCGAATTAAAGCTGGAAAATGTGAAAGATGAATCGATTAAGGCGCAGTACACGTCCAATAAGGCTAACTTTGTCTTTTTGCCTGCTGTAGGCCAAGGTTCACAGACATTCGTGTATGCGATGTCGCCTAAGGAAGCTTATACGACGGATGTGAAATACATTACGCTCAATTTAAGCAATATTGAAGCTTATAATACCGGCAATGCAACAGCCGAACCGAATTTCGACCTCTATCTGAAGGAATCCGCAACGGGGCACCGCTACAAAGTGCCTGTGAAGAACTCCGTGATCCTGCAGCCGACGGGTGACGGGCTTGTCGGAGATATGCGGATTACTTACCGCACCGGCGACCTTGTCGACACCAAAGGTGCTGTCATGAAGGACGCCGACGGCAAGGAAATGAGAGATTTGGGCGCTGCCCTGCCGCTTGGCGAATATCAAGTCGAGATCGACTACAAAGGCGATAGCGGGGATGACCCGGACGGCGCCAAACTGTACGATATCACGACGAGCCAACGTTTTGTTGTCAGCGAGAATGAAGAAGCCAGAGTGAAGAAGGCTAATCTATTGGCCGTCGTGAAGAAGATGGTTAATTTAGGCCAAGGCTTGACAGATGCAACGAAAAAGGAACTGGAAGAGGCCTACCCTGGGTATACCGTAAATGGCAGCTTCCAAACACATAAGACACTTTTTAACCAAGTGAAGGGCCTATTGGAGCAAGGGAGTAAACTTGCCGATCCTGAACTGGATCTCACGACGATGCTGCCGGAAGCTCGCGTACCGGCTTATCGCTTGGTAGCTTTTGAGAGTGAAGAAGAGCTGGACAAGTTCAAAGAAAAAGCCGAGCAAACCCATCAGGAGGTACTCGTTGAAATTCAAGGGATGATCAACCGTATCGGATCAGGCAATGAAGCCAAATATGTCGTCGATACGAAGTCGGAGCCCGCGATTATTAATAAAAGCGTCGCTTACCGCGGGAAGGACATGGTTTTCTCGAACGGACAGCTGGATGTCTTAGGACTTGTCGGGAAAATTCCTGGTTACAAAGGGATTCCTTTCTTTAATACGCTGAATGTAAAAGGGGACGGCTTGCTGACCGTGGCAAGCAGCGGCTTTGTTTTCCATCAGGGAGAATGGACGCTGGATTTCTTCAACGGCTTTGACAAGTCCTTAGCGGAAGGAGAAAAAGAGAAGAAACCGGACAAGGGCGGCGAAGACGAGTCGTTGAATGGCTCCTTGAAATGGGCAGCCGGCGAGCTTGGCGATCGGTTGAATCCGCTTAGGCAGCTATTGATTCACGATGTTTATTTCAACAAACATAGTTTGTTTGCAGCGCCAAGCTTTTCGATTAGCGGATTCGGATTGAAGTTCAACGATTTCATCCTGCGTGAAGACGGCGTCTCCTTCGGAGGAAGCATTGCAATGAAAATTGCGGATGCGGAAATCAGGAACGTCAAATTTAATGACAAAGGTTTTGTGGGCATTGATGCCGATTTGAAATTCGAGTTGTCGAAGAGCATCGGTCTCATTGACAGTTCTGAATCAGAGGGTGAAGACGAGAAACTGGCTTCCGGGGAATTCAATCTCGTACACTACGAGCAAAAGCAAGCGGGGGTCGTGAACAAATACGATCTTAATTTTGATGCTAATCTTCGCGGCATTACGCAGGTACATGTCGAGATTGCCTTCAAACAGGTTGCAGACAAGCGGATTCTTCCCAATGTCATTGCCTTCTCGGCGGACTTGGGCGATCCCGGTATTATGATCGCGGGCGGGACGTATTTGACCAGCATTCGCGGAGCGATTCGTGAGCTGGCAGATACGATTGCTGGAGGATCCAGCGATGTTCCTTTGACCATCGAGGCCGGAGCCGACGTCACCTTTGGCGTGAAACCGGCAACGTTCTACGGCAGCATCGATATGACATTGAGACGATCCGGCATTAAGCTGGTCGGTAGAATGGACTATCGGGCGAGCTCAACGTCTGATCGCGTAGAGATGCTCAAAGAGGCCACGGTCTCTGCACAATGGATGACGCCTTGGTTCGTCAGCGCATCCGCCGAAATCGATGTTATGGGTTGGGACTTGATCATCGGGAAAGCTTCGATCTTCCTGGGGCAGAATCTACTGAAAAACCGCATCGATTTCGAAGGCTTCGTCAGCGCGAGAGTCCAGGTGCCAGGCAAAGTGCCAATTCTCGGGGGCATGTCTCTCGGAGGTGTCTCCTTGGGAGCCAACAATGACAAGATGTGGGGCGGCGTCTCCATCCTGTTCTTTAGCCTAGGCATCACCTATTACTTCAACGGAGGCGTCGAATTCGGTACATCGGGAGAAGGCTTGCCAGAGGGACTGCTTTACTTGCAAGTGCAGGATCCGGAGACAGGACCGAAATTGGTCGTATTCGGAGAAGGCGTTCAGACCATGGCGACATCATGGGTGTCCAAAGAGGATGCTGTTCATGAAATCCAGTATCACAGCGTCGCTGAAGGTGTTGAGATGTTGGATAACGGCTCCATGAACGTCGGAATCGGTGGCATTAAAGTAGCGGACGAAGGAAAGATTCATGAGATTCCGATGAACAAGATTACTGGCGATGCCCTGCTTGAGCTTACTTATAACGGCCTAACAGCGCCTAATTTTGTATTCAAAGACAACAACGGCAAAGATTATAAACTCATCTATGATGAAACCAGAACGAATGCTCAAGCAAACGCGTTTACACAACAAATAACAACGGATGGCGTTTCATCTAAGAAAGTCTACATTGCTATTCCGCATGATCGCATTGGCGGAAGCATATGGAAGCTGTACGCAGATCAAGCTGTAGAGTCCAAGCTGTTGAACATTCCGCAAGTGGCGCAGCTTGACGAAATCAAGCTGGATCCAAGTCAAACGGATGCGAATAAGTTTACCGCATCCTGGAAAGTGAATCATGCCAAACCAGGCGACAAGGTCAGCCTGTATCTCACCAAGGATGCCGTGAGCGAAACGAAACAGGCATTCAATGAAGAGATCAAGGCTCCCGGCGATGCGGGATTAATTATCGCCAAAGACTTGAATGTTGCTAATTTAGGTGGATTGTCCGGCAGCGTAACATCCGGACAAACCGAAATAGATGTCACGAAAGTGCCTCTTCTTGGCGACACGGAAGATATTCGCGGCTTGCTGTCGCAAGGGAATTATTATTTGCGCGCGGAGTTGAAGTCAGCAAGCAACTTCCAGACGAAGACGACGAAGAACAAGTTCGACATCATCGATCCGCTTGCACCGTCACCTGTCAGTGACGTCGTAGTAAAACCAGCAGGCAACGGTTATTTTGAACTGTCCTTTAAGCCTGCGGGAAGAAAGTTGAACCAAACCGATGCGGAACTCAGCTATGCGATTGATGTTCTTCAGGAAGCCAATGGGAAACTAGGGGCATATCCGAACTTCGCATCGCAGCAATGGACAGAAGCGGAGCTCGCGCCTTACTGGAATAAGACAAGCGGCAAGTACGAACATATTCGTCTTGGCGGCTGGACAGCGAACTCCAACTCAAGCGAAGTCAATCAAGCGAGCTTGGCCGGTCAGCCTGTGGAAGGGAAAATCAAGTATACCGGCTTGGAAGTTGGACAATCGTATGTTGTTGGCGTTTCGGCAGCAGCCAAGCCGTCCAAAGCAGCCGACAAGCATCAGAACGATCATTATGCAGAGCGAGTAAACACGGTTAGCACACTATTGCCTGTACCAAGCAAGCCCAAGCTTACTGCGCAAGTCAGCCAAGCGAAGCAGCTCAGCGCTGTGCCAAGCTCCTTCCTGGAAGTACTGACGAATCAGAAGGAGCAAAGCATTGTCATTACCTCGGATCAAAAAAATGTGGAGGTAGAAGCGATCTATGACGACAAATCAATCGGCATAATAGGGCTGGCGGATCAGTCGACAGGCAGCGCAGGCAAGCTGCAGTTCACTACGTTTAAGACCGATGGCAAATATGCCATTGAACTTAGAACACGGAATAAAACGACAGGTGATTACTCCGTCACGATGCTGTATTTAACGGTCGATACGATGGCGCCTGTGATTTATATCGATACACCGTTAACGGGCGAGCGGACGAAGAACGGTAAAATCAAAGTGTCCGGCACTACGAGCAATGATGCGACGCTCCAGGTCAATGGTCAACCCGTTGCGGTAAGCCAGAACGGCAAGTTCGTAGGCGAAGTGGCGGCTGTCAGCAGCGATGCGACGTTCAGCATTGCCTTTGAAGCAAGCGACCTTGCAGGGAACAGCAATAAGGCATCTGTTATGCTGACCAATGGCGCATTTCAGGTACCTGTTGCCTTGGTGCTTAGAAAAGTACCGAACCTCAAAGTAAACGAGTCCGCACAAGTGAAGGCCTACTTACGGATGGCTAACGGCAAGAATGAGGTCGAGGCGGATGCCAGCAAGCTGACCTTCACCAATTACCTCGGAGAAGCGATCTCCGTAACCGGAAACGGTGCTGTGAAAGCACTGAAAGTCGGAGCGGGCATTGCCAAAGCGGAGTACAAACTATCAGATGAGATGTCGCTGCAAGCGATGACAGTTGTGAACGTGGAAGGCACAATTATCGCCAATACTTCTGGAATAGCGAATAATGGCAAAGCGACCAAACTCAACATCATTTCCGCGGGAGATTTAACGGACGCAGCGCTTGTATATCGCTTGTATCCTAAGTCTGAAGGGACACCGGTTGCGCCTGTCTATCAGGATGATGTGAGTGGTTGGCTGCCAATTCCTGCCGATGGAATTATACCTGCTGTGGAAGGTGACAAATTGGCGGTTGCCAAGCAGCCTAAGGGCGGCAAGCTGAATATCGGGGTTACCGGACTTATGCCAGCAGCTATTTGGACAGTTAGTAGTGGCGGCGCTGGTGGCGGAGGAATGCCTCCAGCCAATTCGGATATTCGGGTCGGTGGCGAGAAAATTGCCTCCGAGCGCAAAGATGATCGTATCTATGCGAAAATCGCTGATTCGCTGGGAATGAATAACGGCAAATCGACGCTGCTTATCCAATCTGAAGATAAGACGGCTAACGGTTACGAGTTTGACATTAGTCAAACAAGGCTGGCACAAGCGGCCAACAGCAAGCAAACGATCAGCTTTGAATTGCCGTTTGCCGAATTAGCCTTCCCGGCTGCAGCAGCCGTTGGTATTAAACAAGATCTGAAAGTGAAGATCGATAAAAATAGCAGCCGTGTACAAAACAGTTTCCGACAGATTGCAAACGAGCTTCAGGCAAATGTGCTGGGCGATGGGCAAGGCGCTAGCTTCGATCTTCCATTGCCGAATGGCTACAAAGATCGCAGTGTTAATGCCAAAGTAGCCATCCCTGCGAATATGAACCCCAAAGAAATTACAGCCGTTGTCGTGCGAGATGCGAATGGGAATTGGACAACGGTGCCGTGGAAGCTGGAAGTAGTGCATAATCAGCCTTATGTCAGTTTGACGTTGACAGGCAGCGGCAGTGTGGCCTTCTTCAGCAATCATAAGAATTTCGTCGATGTCGACGAACAGGATTGGGCGAAACAAACCATTAGTGAAGCAGCCGGCCAACTGTTCATGCTGGGCAGAACAGCCGATCGCTTCGATCCGAATCTTTCTATTACAAGAGCGGAGTATCCTACAGTGCTACTGAGAGTGCTTGGTCTGATGAATCAACAAGCGGTTCACTCCTTTGCTGATATTAACCAGGAAGACTGGTACAGCCGGAGCGTAACAATCGCAGCAAATCAAGGAATTGTGGATGGCTTCCAAGACGGGACCTACAAGCCTAATGAGGAACTGTCGAGAATGGAAGCAATGATCATGGTTAGTCGCAGCTTGAAGCTGATTGGCGCTAATAGCGCGATCACGGAAACCCAAGTGAACGAGACGCTTGGCGCATTCAAGGACGATGCGTCCATTCCGGATTGGGCCCGAGAAGCAGTTGCTTTGTGCATCAAGGCCGGCGTTATTACAGGACAGGATCAATCGATCAATCCTGCGGCCCCTCTCACCAGAGCGCAAGCAGCGGCGATTGCCATGAGACTGAGTCATCTTATAGTCGTGAGCAATCCTTAAATTCTGAGATGAGATCAATAGAGCGGGACGGTGCAATATGCGGTTGAAAAGTAAAAGAGTCGGTCTTATGATGCTCTCGGCAGTTATCTTGTCCCTCTCGGCAGCGGCATTCATGGTGTATGCGGCTAATGACAGTTGGGAAGACCATGCGTCGACGAGTTGGTACAATGAGGATTACAAGACCTTTACCATCGATACGGAAGAGAAACTTGCCGGTGTGGCCAAGCTGGTTAACAACGGCGTGACAGATTTTGATAAAAAGGTGCTGGAAGTTAGTGCTCACTTAGACTTGTCAGCTCATAAATGGGAGCCGGTCGGAAGCGCTAGCCATCCGTTTCGCGGAACGTTGGTGGGAAAAGCCGGGCAGATGATGAATCTGTCCGGTCTTACGATCGCCAGCAGCAGTAAGCAAGCTGGGCTTTTCGGCTACCTAAGCGGAGCTACAGTTGGAGGCTTCCACGTGCTGGGCAATATTCAAATCAACAGCACGGAAGGCGTCCAAGTCGGTGCCATTGCCGGATTCATGGATCAAAACAGCATCGTGTATAACATACGAAATGAAGCATCGATCCGTGTTGCTTCGACCAAAGAAGCTTATGTCGGCGGTGTTGTGGGCGCTGGCTCCGGCGAGTTGTCCGACATTGTCAATCAGGCTGGCGTTACGCTGACCGGTTCCACAACGGGAGTTGTTGGCGGTATCGCAGCAGCCTCAACAGGCGGCTCAGGCCTTTCGCTGAAGAAAGTTGAAAATACAGGCGCGGTAACGGTGACAGGCAGCGTATATCAAGCGAATGTGGGCGGTATTATTGGCTTGGCGAACGCTTCGCTTTCTATGAAGGATCAAAATACACTTATCACCAACAGCGCTCTAATCACGGCAACGAATAACACGAGCAGCGTGATCGGCGGTATTGTGGGCCGAGTGGAGTCCGGGGCGGTTGTGACTTTTTCCAATCTGACTTCGAACAAGGGGAATATCACGGTGTTGGCACCCGGATCGAAGGGGTCATTTGTCGGAGGACTCGTTGGGTCCTTCGAACATGATATGCTGCTGGACGTTCCTTTCACGCAAACAGGCACCATCACCAATCAAGCGGGATCATCCATCTTCACTGGTGGCGTAAGCGGGATTGTCTATGGCGACTTCACGTTGGGACAAAACTTCGCGAACGCCGTTCCTATCATCGTTAACGGGGATAGTGAACTGTATACAGGCGGGATTGTCGGGAAAGCGGGAGGAACAGTTACATTTACCAATGCGGTTCAAAATAAGGCGTCCCTGCAAGTATCGGGGACCAGGGATCAGGTATTCACGGGCGGCCTTGTAGGCTTCGCAGGCAACCGATTCTTCTTGAACAGCACGGTTAAAGACGCTTATATAAACAGCGGGCAGATCACAGTGTCCGGCGCTTCGGAGATATACACAGGCGGTATCGTTGCGAATAAAGCGTATGTAAAGGCAGCGAATAACGTGCTCAGCAAGGGTGATATTGCAGTCACTGGGGCGCAAAAGCTGTACACAGGCGGTTTCGTTGGGATTGTATCCGGCAGCGATACGAGTATGAGCAGCGAATCATTCAGCAATAAAATAACGGTCACAGCCTCCTCCTTAGGAGAAGACAGTGCTGTGTATACAGGTGGTATCATAGGATACTACGGTGTGAACGGAACAATAACGAGTCCGGCATTTGCGGGACAGCTGACGGTGACAGGCGGCAAGGGCGCCAATACCGGAGGAGCAGTCGGTTATGTAAGCGGCGGGACGATCACGGGAGCGACGATCGGCGGCACAAGCGCAAGCTTCGCCAAGTTGGTTTCCGACGGTCGCATCGGTGGTATCGCAGGTTATTTGGATGGAACCGCGGCGGCGTCCAGTGTCCGATTTACAGCTATTCAATCGAACGGAGCCAGCGGTTTCGCGGGAGGCGCAGCTGGTCAAGCCAAAGGTACGATGACGGGCGTGACGGTCGGCTTGGCAGAAGCGGAGAATAGTGACTCAGCTGCGATCAGAGTCACAGCAGGGAACACGGCAGCTGGCGGTATTGTCGGCGCAGATGACGGGGCGCTCTTGATCGCTAACAGCACGGTGAACAAGATGACCATAACTGCCGAGAGTGGTGCAGATCATGTCCGAATCGGCGGTGTGGCAGGAGTCGCTTCCGCAAGTGTTACTAGCGGGCAAGCGATCGTCGTTCATAACGTTGCGCTTGCAACCCAAGGAGCGGAAAGCCTGGTTGGTGGCGCCGTAGGCGACAACAGCGCACTGCTGACAGGACTCGTGGTCAACAACGGAACTATCGAGACACGGGGAGCCGCCAGCGCGATCGGCGGCATCGCCGGATTTACGCGAGGGGATATCTTGAACCCGCGGGTGTATGCAGAAGAAGGCGGTATATTGAAATTTACCGCGAATGGCAAGGACTCCACGGTCGGAGGTATCGTTGGCATCGCGGAAGATAGTGTTATCAGAGGCAATGGTCAAGACGGCAATGTGACAGGCGTTGCGATTACGACTTCGAGTACGGCCAGTGGCGCTCAAGTTGGCGGTATCGTAGGACGCAGCAACAAGACGTCGCTTCAAAACATCGTCGCCGAAAGTCCTGTACTCACCGTTTACGGTGTTGGTACACAGGCTGGCGGATTGGCAGGTCAGATGAAGGACGCGTCGATTACACAGTCCTATGCGCTAGGCGTTCTGCCTGACTATATGCTGCTAAGTGTTTATGGCAGTGATTCACACGCAGGCGGTTTGGTGGGTCAGGCTGAGCGAATTAGTGTGACAGGCAACGCTGCGAAGAACAATGTGGAGAACTTGTCGCTCGTTGTTGACAGTCTTGCGAGCGGAGTACACGCAGGTGGATTTGTTGGAACGAATATCGAGAGTAAAATTGAAAAGGTATTCGGCGCATTCATCAGCCTGACGCCCAAAGGTCAGAGGTCCGTCGTTGGCGGAATGACAGGCTATAACAAAGGCGCAGAGACAGCGGTGCTGAATCTAAACTTCATTGAGTCACTGGCTATTAATGCTGCGGGCACAGCCGTCTCTTCAACGATTGGCGGGATGATCGGTCTCAATGACGCAAGAAGCGGGCAAGCCGATGCGGCTGCGATTGAGAAGGCCGTCAGCACGGTGCAAAACAGCCGTGTTTTGGGCAAAATAATCGTCCATGCGCAGTCCGCGATTACGGGCGGTATGATCGGCGAGAATCGCAGCATTTTGGCCAATAACAGCATTGCCGAGAAACTTCCGGTCACCTCAGACGGGAACAACGGTGTTGTTGGCGGTCTGGTTGGCCGAAATACAGGAACGATCTATTATACGTATTCCAATGCACTTCTAAGCGTCAGCGGCGCATCAACGGTCGCGGGAGGACTTGCCGGAGAAAACAACGGTAACGTTATTGCTTCCTATATTGAAACCGACCTGACTGGCAATGCTGTCGGGACGAGCGGGAATTATGCGCTCCTAGGCGGTTTGGTCGGCAAAAATAGCGGCACTGTAGACAAGAGTTTTACAGCAGCTAAAGTAACGGCGAATGGTGCATACACGTATGTCGGCGGTTTGATTGGCGGAAATACGGGTACGATGATCAACACCTATTCCGCGAAAGAGATCACGGCAAATGCCAAAGATGCTTATGCGGGAGGCTTAATTGGTCTAATGAAGGCAGGCAGTGTCAAAGGCAGTTATTCCGCTGGTCAGGTGAATGGCCGCAATGGGGCATTGGCTGGGGGCTTTGCAGGTTATTACGACAATGTGAGCCGAGATCTCATCGACAATTCGTATTATGTGAAGGATGCAAAGCTGGCGATCAACAGCGATCATCTTGATTTTGGCGGCGGAACCTACGACGAACTGAAGGCGAGTTCGCGTCTCAGTCCGATTCTTGCGGCTTCTCTCGCGAACCGGGAGACGTTCCCTGTTGAATCCAAGTGGACCTTCAGCGATACGGCATGGCGGTTTGGTTCTTTGAATGCCGTCTACCAATACCCTGAACTTAATTTGAGCGCCAACACCGGAGGCACACCGGGCGGTTCGAATGGGGGAAGCGGCAACGAGGTTAACATGAACATCAATTGGTATACCAAAAAACCATCCGCCTTACGCTTTGTCATCCAAACCGAAGCCGATCTGGCGGGGTTGGCGGGGATTGTGAATGGCACGATTACGGGGATGGAGCCGTTCGATTTCAAAGGCCGGGAAATTGATCTGACAGCGCCGATTCGTCTGCAATCCAATCAATGGGTACCTATTGGCAATAAGGAACAGACTGCGTTCGAAGGATTATTTAGAGGCAATCACTTGTTGATTAGCGGACTTCAGGTCACAGCCAACTCGTATGCCGGATTGTTTGGTGTTATCGGACAGTACGCAACTGTGCAGGATATGAGAATAGAGCCTATCTCCGTCGAGGGGAATCAGTATGTCGGTGCTCTGGCTGGCTATAA
Organism: Paenibacillus marchantiophytorum; assembly: GCF_014640555.1. Taxonomy (GTDB): domain Bacteria; phylum Bacillota; class Bacilli; order Paenibacillales; family NBRC-103111; genus Paenibacillus_E; species Paenibacillus_E marchantiophytorum. The sequence continues at coordinate 22,821 of NZ_BMHE01000041.1, forward strand.
CAAAGGCATTGTTTCACAAATTCAAGTGACATTACCCAAACAAGCCAAATTGGCTAACGGGACCTTCGTCGGCGGCTTGGCAGGAGTCAATGCAGGCTCGATTGCGCAAGCATCTGTACAAGGTTCGATGATCGGAAATGGGACAGCGCTCGGCGGTATCGCCGGTAATAATTTGTCGGCAGCTTCGATTACGCAAAGTTTCTCCTACTCGGATCTATTGGTCAGCTCTGGTGCGCCACATGCAGGCGGTATTGCCGGCGAGAACCATGGGATGATTGCAGACAGCTACAATTCGGGAACGGTCACGGCAAGCGGGATGACCATTGCCAGAGCAGGCGGCATCGTCGGTTATGGACCGGAAGGCTCCATCGAAGATTCGATGAACAGCGGACAAATCTCCGCTAACATCAATGGCGCCCTAGCCAAAGGCAAAACATTCTTTGGTGGCATTGCAGGACAGTTGGGTCAGCGAGCGACGCTTCGCAACAACATCTTCGATGAACAGATGCTTCAGCTGAAAACGGCTTATTACAGCGAAGCGGGCAATCGGATACCGACAGAAGTGAACAAAGCGACAGCGATGAAAACGGCGAACCTTGTCCAAACAGATTTGCCTGCTGGGCTTGATCGCTCTGTTTGGAAAGCGAAGGCAGGGTACTACCCGCAATTAGCCGTATTTAATGGTACGACCGAAAGCGATCTGTCGACTGCCGCGGTTATTTTGAATGCAGATGATACCGCATATCGTGCTGTCAGATACTACTATACGCAAACTTGGGACCCGACCTTGAACTGGGCGACCCAAACGAGCAGTGAACAAACGCTCTTGACGGTGTCCAAGAACGGCAAAAACAGGACGATCGCCATCAACAAGAAGCCGGTTTTGTATGCGGAGACCGCTGCAAAGCCGACGGGCACCGACACAGCGGATTTCAAAGATAAATTTGATGTGACGCTTGCAACGACGGAGCCTGACGGTATCATCTACTATACGGTGGACGGCTGGGATCCGACAGTAAACTCACTCGTGTATGGGCAGTCTATAACACTGGATCGTACAACAACGATCAAAGCTATCACTTTTGTTGAGGGGAAAAACAATAGCGAAATTTTCGCGGCTACCTACAAGAAAATGATAACTGGCGGTGGTGGCGGTGGCGGCTTCTTCCCGCCGGCCGGCACGACGGTTGAGGTGCTTGTCAACGGCAAAGCGGAGTCGGCTGGCAGCGAAACGACTTCAGTGAACGGATCCGTTATCACGTCAACGATTGTTCTTAACGAGCAAGTGTTAGCCAAGCTGCTGGAGCAGCAAGGCGAGAAATCGGAAATTAAGGTTCAGTTCGCCAATCGCGCTGACATCACGATCGGCGAACTGAGCGCCGACTTCATCAAGAAGATGGAGAGCAAGAAAGCTACTCTTATCGTGGACACAGGGAAGGCTAGCTACAGCATTCCGGCGCAGCAATTCAATGTGAAGGCCATCGCCGAGAAACTCGGGCCGAGTGCTGCGTTGAAAGATATCAAAGTGCGCATTGAAATGCGCGCCGCTGCACCAGAGCTGGCGAAGCGGCTTCAAAGCTCTGCAGCAGCAGGTGGATACACATTGCTGACTTCCCCAGTAAGCTTCAAAGCGACTTATACGTATGGTGAAAATACTTATGAAGTCGGCAGTTTTGACACTTACGTGGAGAGGGCGATTATCTTGCCTGACGAAGCGGCAGCAAGCAAGCTGTCTACGGTCATTGTCGTGGATCAGGATGGCACCGTTCGTCATGTCCCTACCCAGATCCGGCAGGTGGGCGGTAAAAGTTATGCAATCATCCGCACGCTGGCAAGTAGCGGCATGTACGCTCTGATTGCCAATCCCACATCATTCGCTGATGTCGCGGCACACTGGGCCAAAGATACAATTAATGATATGGGCGCTCGCTTGATTCTAGGCGGCGTTAGCGCTGAATTATTTGAGCCGGACCGTGATATCACCCGCGCTGAATTCGCCACCATTATGGTGAAAGCATTGGGGCTCAAAGCGAACGCGGGGAACATGCCATTTGGCGATGTCCATGATTCGGACTGGTACGCTCCTTATATCCAGGCTGCCCAGCAGCATGGCCTTATTTCCGGGTATGAAGACGGCACATTTGGCTCCATGGATGTTATTTCCCGCGAGCAGGCCATGACGATTATGGCGAGAGCCATGCAGCTCACAGGATTGGGAGCGACACTTGCAACCAGCGAAACAGATCAACTGCTGGCAGGTTTTGCAGATGCATCAGGTGCTGCTGAGTATGCAAGATCAGGCATAGCCGCGAGCTTGAAAATGGGGCTCGTCTCCGGCCGAGCAGAGGCCGAGCTTGCTCCCAGCGCCAACATGACGCGCGCAGAAGTCGCCGCCATCATCCAAAGATTATTGCAGAAGTCCGGCTTGATTTGATTAACACGACACCGGATTTCTCCTATTGATACTGTGTTCCTCCAAATTGAAACCGAGTTACTCCCATGAAACGGGGTAACTTCCATTCGTTTGGGGTTACTCCCACTCATACCAATTCGTCTAGTTGCACTTAAGTATAAGTTTACACGCAAAATGGCCGTCAGGATCTTCCTGACGGTTTTTCTTGTGTTTGTATGTTTTGGAGTGAAAGAGGAGTTAGCTCAGCTGCCTCGCGCGGGGAACTACAGTGGGCTATTATAGCCAAAAGTGTCATTATCGCGGGGTTGGGAACTACAGTGGGCTATTTTGCTGTTTCACGGGAAATTCAGCGTTTTTTGTGAAAATAAGACCCTGTAGTTCCGCTACGACCCTCGTATCCCTACTATTTGCCTAACTTGAGTCCTGTAGTTTCCTTAACAGGATTTCCTGAAAGAATTAGTCGCTTTAGAGGCTCAACTCTCAGGGCGGCGAAGCCGTTTTTTCTTTTAATCCCTGCACCATTGGCTTCATATCCTGCTCCACTTTGCTTAACTCCGCAAAGGTGGCTGTCTATATGGCCATGGAACGAAAGCGGAGGCCCTTTACGAACTCAATGAACCCTAATCGATCAAAATGGTTCAATTAAAAAAGCTAACGCATTCCAGATGCGTTAATTCAGACAAATGATCATCATTCCGCCTATAAGCTGCTCGATAACGCCAATTCAGTTCATTAGATCGCCAAAGTAGCCATTTTCTCGTGTATAAGCATCATGCAGTTCATTAGAATAACGGATTGTTGGTGAGGTGGCTCGGCTCAACTCTCAGGGCGGCGAAGCCGTTTTTTCTTTTATTCCTGCACCATTGGCTTCATATCCTGCTCCCTTGGCTTAAATCCGCAAAGGTGGCAGTCTATATGGCCAATGGATCTAGTGGGGAGGCCCCTTACGAACTCTATACCCCTTATTCGATCAAAATGGGTCAATTAAAAAGCTAAAGCATTCCAGATGCGTTATTTCAGACAAATGATTATCATTCCGCCTATAAGCTGCTCGATAACGCCAATTCAGTTCATTAGATCGCCAAAGTAGCCATTTTCTCGTGTATAAGCATCATACAGTTCATTAGAATGACGGATTGACGGTGAGGTGGCTCGGTGGTATTTGGCTCAGCCTGTAACGCTGTTTTACAGCGTTACAGAACCAACATTGGCCTGAGGCAGCACAGTAAGGTTGAAATTCAACCTTAACTTGCCTGGTATGTCATTCACAGTGCTCTTTCTTTAACTGTAACGCTGTTTTACAGCGTTACAGCTCCCACTTCGACCGCAGGCAGCACAGTAAGGTTGAATTTCAATCTTAACCTGCCTCACTTTCAATCCCAGATACTCAGCTCGCCAAGGCTGCGCCAAGGCTGCGCCAAGGCTGCGCGGGGAACGTGGCGGGAATGATTATGTGAGAATTTTGAGAGAAGACATTGGTAGAATTAGAAGCAAGATCCATATAGACCGATGTAAAGGGGAATCCGAACATGGGAAACAGAATTATCATTGTCGATGATGCTGCTTTTATGAGAGCGATATTAAAGGATGTCCTCATCTCCCTTGGTTATGAGGTTGCGGGAGAAGCCAGCAATGGACAGGAAGCGGTCCAATTGTACAAGCGAATTAAGCCGGACTTGGTGACGATGGATATTACGATGCCGGAGATGGATGGAATTACAGCGTTGAAGGAGATCATCAGCTACAATCCGGAGGCAAGAGTTATCATGTGCTCGGCCATGGGGCAGCAGAAAATGGTCGTTGACTCCATTCAAGCGGGGGCCAAAGATTTCGTAGTGAAACCGTACAATAAAGAGCGGATTGCTGAAGCAGTCGAGCGTATCCTCATTTCAGAATCAAGATAATTTGCTGTTTAAAGAAGTCACGGGGATGACGATCAATCATTCGATAATCCGACTTCGCAGGCAAGAAGCAGCCCGGCTGTTGAAGGACCCCGCCATCAAAATCTACGAAATCTGCGACTGGATCGGGTACACCGATCAGGATCATTTTCGGGAAAACTTGAAAGAAACAATACGGCTTGACGCCGATCGAGTATTGCAACAAATTTTGATGAGGAACGGTGTGGCGAGGTAAGGAACTTCTTCCAACTAATATTTGACAATGATAATCATTATCACTTAAAATAGGATTATGATGATTCAGCGATCCATCCCGGATGGATTTCGGTTTAGAAGGAGTTGAGCTTGTGCTGCAACGTTCGCAAAAAGATGACAAAAATGATAATGACAATTTTCTGTTTCACTTTTCCTCCATTAAAATTCTAAAAAATGAAACATTGGTGGCAGCTCCTTTGGGAAGCGGCGTATTCCTTAAACATAAAGACGGCGATTGGCAGGGCGTGCGTCACGGTTTGCCGGAAGGGGTTCATGTGAATCGGCTCATCGTACAAGAGTCACAGCTTTTCGCCTGTGCGAATAAAGGGTTGTTTAAGTTCGATTTGGAAAGTGAGCGTTGGCATGATACCGAACTCGCTATCGGCTGCTACCAGTACAAGGATTATTTCGGAGTCTCGTGGGCAGCTACGCCTTATGGTTTGTGGAGCCGCAGTCATCATGGCTGGCAGAAAGCGGCTTATACGCATGTTAAAGTTTATGATTTTCTGATGTATCCACAGTATTTTATCCTTGCCATAGAGTCCGGTGTTGCCATCTATGATCGATTGATCAATGAGTGGATGGACTTCCCGATTGGGCAAGGAGTAACTGGCCTTGCGATCTATCAAGGGCACATTCTCGGCGTCACAGAAGACGGTGCTTTACTGCATGGGGACAAAAAGGGCGGCTTCGAGCAAATCCGCTTTCCCCATCTATTTCTGTTCTCAATCGTTACCAAAGGCACGGAAGTCTTCGTTTGTACAGACCGCGGCTTATACCGTGTCGGCTACATCCGCAATCAAGTCACCCTAATTTCAGTGCGGCTTGGCTGCCCAGTAACGGACATCGACTGCAACGCTGAAAGCTTGTACATGGCTACGTTGTTTCAGGGCATTCAGCGGATGGAGCGGGACAGCTAACGGCTGGACACGTCGCATATTGGTAGGGGCTCCCCTTTTTGGGGGGCTTTTTGTGGTTCTTTTCCGCAGCCATAAACTCTCTCTATGCCAAACGGCGATTATTCCGATTTCATTTATGCCAAAGAAGCGTTTAGAATCATGGATAGAGCTACAACAATCGTAGATTAGGAGATGCGCATATGGCTGGCAACACATTTGGTGAGAGATTTCAAATTATGACGTACGGTGAATCGCACGGAGAAGCCGTCGGAGTCATTATAGATGGCGTGACGCCGGGCGTTGAGATCGATGAGGCTTATATTCAGGTGCAGATGGATAGAAGGAAACCAGGACAATCGTCCGTCACTTCGCCTCGTAAGGAATATGACAAAATCCATATCATTTCGGGCGTATTTGAAGGCCGTACAACGGGAACGCCGTTATCCATTATTTTGTACAATACGGACATGAGACCTGAAGCGTATACGGATATTCAACATGCTTTCCGTCCGGGTCATGCCGACTTTACGTATTTGAAGAAATACGGGTTGCGCGACCATCGGGGAAGCGGCAGAGCTTCAGGCAGGGAAACGGCGTCCAGAGTTGCGGCGGGTGCTGTCGCACGTAAGCTGCTAGAGCGTAGAGGCGTCTCTATTGTTGCCTATACAACCGAGATCGGTGGCATACAGTGCCGTGATTTTATAGAGGATGTTATTGAGACTAACCCTGTTAGGGCCTGTGATCCGGAAGCTGCGGTTAAAATGGTCGAGAAAATTGAAGCCTTGGCACAGGCTGGCGACAGCTGCGGCGGCATTGTAGAATGCCGAATCCGGGGTGTCGATCCGGGGCTCGGAGAGCCGGCTTTTGATAAGCTTGATGCCGAATTAGCCAAAGCGATGCTGTCCATCGGTGCGATCAAGGGGATCGAATTTGGAGCGGGCTTTGCTGCGGCGAGCATGCTGGGCAGCGAACATAATGATCAGATGAATGCAGAAGGGTTCAGCAGCAATCATGCGGGTGGGATCATTGGCGGCATCAGCACGGGCGCCGAAATCGTATTCCGTGTCGTAGTCAAACCGACATCCTCCATCTCCGTGCCGCAGAACACAATGAACGTGAAGGGCGAGGAACAAGTTATTGTGACCACAGGACGGCATGATCCTTGTATTTGTCCGAGAGTCGTGCCCGTGATCGAAGCGATGGCCTGTCTTGTTATCGAGGATCATTATAAGCGTCAGGCTGCTATGCTGTATTGATTGTCGTAAAGTAGGTACTGCCGGATAGACTCCCCAAATGAAAGCAGGTATAGCAGAAATCCCGCGTCTTCAACTATTGGAGAGGCGGTTTTTTTCTATATGGAGGTGTAGGATAAGCTTCATCCTATTCGCCAAAGAAGCCGCCAATTCACTGTCTGAGCAACCAATAGAAGTTTCCCTAAGACTCCTAATTCACTCATCTCTCGCTAATTTCCCTATTTCCTCCCATTTGACGAAATTGATAGAGTTAGAAGGAGCTTTACATGTATGATGGTAAGTACTAGGAGGTGAATCATGCTAGGTGCAGTGATCGGTGATGTTATTGGTTCTGTGTTTGAGTGGCATAATGTTAAGTCAACTGAATTTCAGTTGTACGATAGGTTCACACGATTTACGGATGATACAGTGTTGACAGTAGCAATAGCCGATGCTGTTTTGAATAAGACAAAGCGAAGCAACAGGCTATTGGATTACTATGCAAGTAAGCGGCTATACGCTTATAAACTTAGGCAATACGCAAAATGGTACCCAAACGCTGGCTATGGACAAAAGTTCGAGGAATGGGCGTCGAGCAGCGACCCCAAGCCGTATCGCAGCTATGGCAATGGATCTGCTATGAGAGTGAGCCCGATCGGATTCGCTTTTAACACGCTGGAGGAAGTTCTGCGGGAAGCGAGGAGATCTGCGCTTGTAACGCATAATCATCGACAAGGCATTTTCGGTGCTCAGGCCGTGGCAAGTGCTGTTTTCTTGGCAAGGAACAATAGGCCAAAGGCAGAAATCCAAGCCTTTATCCAGCAGAAATTCAAGTATAATCTGACACGAAAATTGGATGATATCAGGCCGAAATACGCTTTTGATCCAAGCTGCCAAGGATCCGTGCCGCAGGCGATTATCGCTTTTTTGGAGTCGACGGATTTCGAAGATGCGATCCGCAAAGCGATATCAATTGGAGGAGACAGCGACACAATCGCCTGTATAACAGGAGGCATTGCTCATGCTTTTTATAAAGAAATTCCGAAAGAGATAGTGTCGGAAGTGATGCTAAAGCTGGATCTCAAGCTAAGGCAGATCATTGAATTGTTTCAGGATAGATACAATATTCCAATCTAAAGTCGCCTCAGCTAAGGAGTCAACCGCCCATTCCGATACTCCTTAGGGGACATCAAGTACTGCTGCTTGAACACATTGGTGAAATAATTCGGTTCATCGAAGCCAATGGCGCAGGCGATTTCGAATATTTTCATATCGGTATTGCGCAGTAGGATGGCCGCTTTGTCCATGCGGACGCGAGTGACGAAGCGGGTGAAGCTTTCTCCCGTTGATTTCTTGAATAGCACGCTGAAATAGCTGGCATTCAGATGAATATGAGCAGCGACATCGGTTAACCTGCATTCCTCGTTGTAATGTTCTTCGATGTATTTGACGGCACGTTCGATTAGATTGACATTCTTGGAAGCTTGCCAGTTGTTGAAAAGATGCAAGAAGTTCGCCACTTGCTCACTGGCCCAGCGGAGCACTTCCTCGGCGGTCCAATGGGTTTGGGGCATGTCGCTGGGAATGCGCGCGAGCAGGTTTTTCTCATCCGGGTCAAACTGCTTCTGAATCGTGCCGAGCAGCGCGATGGAGAGGGAGAGCGCCTGGATTTTCATGTCATCGAGCGTGATAGCGGAAAGCTCTACCAGCATGCGATCGAGCAGTTGAGGAAGGCTTTCTTCGTGTCCGACTAGAATGGCCGACATGAGTTGGACCTCCAGCTCCTGCACTTTGGACTGGTTCAGCGACAAGGTCATACCGGAGCCAATGCTGCTGGCGTCCCTGTCGCTTCCTGCTGATGCGCTGCCAGAGATGGCGCTGGCGCCACTGCCTAAGGCGATTACCTTAAACTTCACATAGCGCTCAGCAAGCGGTTTGTCGCTCGAGGCTTCGCCCATTGACAGCAGCTTAATGCTGATTTTCAAATATTCCAGCGAGGCCTGTTGAATCGCTTCCTGCAAATGTTCATGGATGCCATGCTGCTCCGTGACGAGCACAAAACTATCATGTTCCACGAGCAGAAGGCGGGCATCCAGCCCTGCGCCCTTGAGCAGCTCCTCCACAATATTCGAGAGGGCGAACTGGATTAAACGCATATCGTTTTTTTCGTAGTTTTTGCTCGCCAAATCCTGTTGATTCATCTGCAGCAGCCATAAATTCTTGCCATCCAGAAGGCTAGCAAGGCTTTTCTCAGCATTGCCGCCAGCGGCATACGGCAGATTAAGTAGTGCTGCGCGGAGCTCCTGATTCTGCTGAAGCTTGTGCTCACCAAGACGCTGCTGCTGCCGGGTATATTTTTCATAGAACCGCTCGGATGCCTTGCTCATAACCTGTCTGACATCCTGCTCGGTGCATGGCTTTATTAACAGATCGAGTGCTCCAAGCCGGACAGCCGCTTGTGCGTATTCAAAGTTTTTGTAGGCTGTCAAAATAATTACGATCAGCTCCGGATGGCTCTGCCGCAGATGCCCAACGAACTCGATACCATCCATGATGGGCATGCGAATATCGGTCAGCACTAGATCCGGCTGCACCTGCTCGATTAACGCAAGCGCATCTTGACCGTTGCTGGCCTCGCCAACCACCGTCCAGCCTTGTTGGCCGTCTTCGAACATTTTTCGCAGTCCTTTGCGGAAATTGGGCTGATCTTCCACGATCAGCACTTTACCCTTCAACATAGGTGAGACCTCCATTCTCCATGGTGATATACGGCAAAATAAGACGCATCGTCGTTCCACTGTCCACAACACTTATGATTTCCAACCGATAAGGTTGACCGTAGACTAGCTCAATTCTTCGAACAACGCTTCGCACCCCAAGGCTTTCACGCCCATCAGAACGCTGCGGTAATGCAGCGCCTTTCACTCCGAGCAATCGCGCAATCGCGGATTCATCCATGCCGCAGCCATTATCCGTCACATCAATTTCCAGAAATCCATCCACATTGCGAGCTCTAATGACTAGCACTTTGTGGGCAATTTTGTTGCGGAATCCATGCACGAACACATTTTCAACAAGCGGTTGTAGCAGGAAACGCATGATTTCACAATCCAGGATATCCTCATCCGCTTGAATGATGGTCTCCAAATTCGCTTCAAACAGTTCCGTTTGCAGCTTCAAATAATTGCGCATCTGCTGCAATTCTTCTCTGACGCTGGTTGGTGTTCGGACCGGCATTAACGAGTATTTGAGCATTTCGGATATCGCTGCAATCAAGGAAGCGGTCTCTTTCTCATTTTGCAAATAGAGCTTCCAGTAAATTTCATTGAACATATTATGCAGAAAATGCGGGTTCAGCTGCGCTTGCAGCGCCTGAAGCTCGGCTTCCCGTTCGCTTAGCTGGGTCAGATAGACTTCTTTAATCAGGCGGCCAACTTGTTCGGCCATGGCATTGAAGCTCTCGCCGATGTAGGCGAGCTCATCTTTCGTACGGATTTCGATACGTGCTTCGAAGTCGCCGGAACGCACTTTACGAAGTCCAAGCAGCAGATCTTTAAGTGGCCGCAATAGATTTCCTGTGGACAACACAATCAGGATGCTTGTAAGCAGAATGCTGATTAAACCGGAATATACGATCTTTTGGGAGAGAACTTTATTTTTAACGCGGATTTCCGCTAGTGAAGTTCCGCTTACCAGCTTAAACGCGGTTGCCTTCGACTCACCTTGAACGAATAAATGGTTGTCCATGACTTCAGTTTGCTTGAGGTTGACCAACAGTTGTTGTTTCTCAGCCAAATTCTCAGAAATATTGCTGTATAAAAGTTCATTGTTGTTATTAAACAAGTAAACTTCGCCTGTACCGTCTTTCGTTAATTCCTTCAGCGAGCCGGAGAAAAATGATTCGTCCATCGCCATAACGAGCACACCGTAAGTGTTCAGCGTACTATTTTTCATATAACGGGCGACGATAATCGTTTGTCGGTAGCCGCTGGGCTCAACGGCGCTCGGCAAGGCCATGCTGGTCCAAACTAGATTGCCGTACGTATCGCTAAGCTTGGAACGTATGACTTGAAACACTTGATCACTTAAATTATTAATGGTGGAGGTCGTGTAGCTGAAGTAAGAAGGATTGCCGTTTAGATCATAGAGATACATCCCGGTTATGTAAGGGGCATCCGATTTGATTTGGAAAATCTGTTCTTCGATCTGCTTTTTGTCATAATACAAATTGAAAGCGTCTGCATCTTCGGCCGAATTGATGCGTTTAATGACCTGTTCAATCTGCGGATTAAACACGATGGTTTGGGAGATGCGGATGATCTCCTGAACTTTAAGCTCCATTTTGGCCAAAGCTTCCTCATTGGTGCGAGAGAACTGCTTGCTGATCTCTTCTTCAAACAGTTTCAGGTTGTATTGATAGGTCAAATAACCGGTGATCCCAAAGGACAAAAGTATGATGGTAGACAAGCTTAGGATAAGTTTTACGCGAAAGCTTCGGTTGATTCCAAGCAAGGCTTGCAGCCAATTCGGCATCGTAATGACCTCGGTTTCAATCATTTTTAGGATAAATAGGGGAACACAGATGAGTTATTTACTCCCTAAAGAATAACACAAAAAATAAAGATTGCGATGGAAATAAATATGGTATATCATCGGATTAAGCGCTTAACCCACAAAGATTAAGCGCTTTACCTTACCTTTGAGGGGGAGAAAGCCATTCATACGATACGTCTTACCATGGCCCAAGCATTGCTTCGCTTTCTGGATCAACAGTACATCTCAGTCGATGGGCATGAAACGAAATTTGTTCGGGGCGTCATGGGCATTTTTGGTCATGGCAATGTGACCGGCATCGGGGAAGCCTTGGAACGCAGCGCAGGGAATCTGACTTACATACAGGGGAAAAATGAACAGGGCATGGTGCACGCGGCGGCGGCATTTGCCAAGCAAAAGAACCGCCAGCAAATTTACGCTTGCACAAGCTCCATCGGGCCAGGCGCGTTGAACATGCTGACAGCCGCTGCGACGGCAACCGTCAATCGGATTCCGGTGCTGCTACTGCCGGGGGATAATTTTGCTTCCAGACAGCCGGACCCGGTTCTGCAGCAGTTGGAAGTCGCAGGAGACTACAGCCTGTCTGCCAATGATCCTTTCAAGGCCGTCAGCAAATACTGGGACCGCATCGTGCGTCCCGAGCAGTTGATGACGGCGGCGTATCAAGCGATGCGTGTGCTTACCGATCCAGCGGAAACAGGAGCTGTTACACTAGCGCTTCCGCAGGATGTGCAGGCTGAGGCTTATGATTACCCGGAAGCCTTTTTTGCCAAGCACGTGCACTATATAGATCGGCGGCCTCCAGCCAGAGAAGCTGTGAACCGTGCGGTGGATTTGATGCTCGGGAAGAAGCGGCCGCTAATCATCGCCGGCGGCGGTGTCCTCTATGCCGATGCAACGAAGGAATTGGCTGAGTTCGCTGAGGCATTCCACATCCCGGTAGCCGAGACGCAGGCAGGCAAAAGCTCGCTGCCATGGAACCATCCGCTGCATGTCGGGGCGATCGGTGTGACAGGATCTCGCGCAGCGAACATCCTCGCGCGAGAAGCTGATCTGATCATCGGCGTCGGGACGCGTTACTCTGATTTTACAACGGCATCCAAATCAGCTTTTGCTCATCCGGATGCGCAGTTTATCAATATCAACATCAGCGGCTTCGATGCATCCAAATTAAACGGCATCGGCATCACCGCAGATGCCAAAGAAACGCTAGGCACCTTATTCCACGCGCTGTCCGCTCATTACTATGAGAGCGGTTACGAAAGCGGGTATGTGGAGCATTTGAAAGCGCAGTGGGAGCAGGAGGTCGATCGTCTGTATGCCACTGAGCACGCCGAAGGCATGGCGCAAACGCGCGCGCTTGGCGTGATCAACCAAACCATTGATCCCTCAGCAGTTGTCGTTTGTGCAGCCGGAAGTCTCCCGGGCGATCTCCACCGATTATGGCGATCAACCGAGCCCAAAACGTATCACATGGAATATGGCTTTTCCTGCATGGGATACGAAGTAAGCGGTGCTTTTGGCGTGGCGCTGGCTGATCCCCATCGCGAGGCGTACGCCATCGTCGGAGATGGAAGCTATTTGATGCTTCACTCCGAGCTGCTGACCAGCTTGCAGGAAGGCCGCAAAATCACGATTTTGCTGTTCGATAATCACGGCTTCCAGTGTATTCACAACCTGCAAAGAGGCCACGGCAGCGATGGCTTCGGCAATGAATTCCGCTATCGCGAAGCGGCGACGGGCAAGCTGACAGGCAGCTACATGCCGATCGACTTTACGGCGCATGCCCGCAGTTTGGGAGCGAAGGCTTACAAAGCAGGCACGCCTGAAGAACTTAGGGAAGCGCTGCTGAAAGCGAAGGAAGAGACCGTGACGACCTTGATTGAAATTCCGGTCGTGCCGGGAACGAACACGGATGGCTATGAATCCTGGTGGCAAGTTGGCGTGCCAGAGGTGTCCGAGAGCGAAAAGGTGCTTAAAGCGCATGAAGAAATGAAGAACCGCATTCAAGCGGCCAAACCTATTTAACCAACAAAGGGGATTTTAACGATGACAGGGCTTCCATTCAAGCTGGGCGTGCACCCGATTAATTGGGTGGGCGAAGATGTTAAGGAGCATGGCGCGGATACAACCTATGAACAAATTTTAGATGATATAGCAGCACTTGGGCTTGCAGGCACCGAGATGGGGCGCAAATATCCAACAGACATTCCCGTGTTAAAAGAAGAACTCGCGAAGCGGGGCATTCAGCTCGTTTCGCAGTGGAAATCGGTGCTTTTCTCCGATCCTGCCTACCGCGACGAGGAGCTTGCCGCTTATCGCAAGCATGCGCAGTTTCTCCAAGAAATGGGCAGCACGGTCATCAGCACCGCGGAAGTGGGGGGCTCGCTCCATTTTGACCCGCGCCGGACGCCTAACGAGAAGGAAGTTCTTCGTCTGGATGAGGCAGGCTGGCAGAGCTTGGCTGAAGGACTTAACCTTGCTGGGGCCATCGCGCAGGAATATGGACTCAAGCTGACCTATCATCATCATGGCGGCACAGTGATAGAAAGCCCGGAGGAAATCGACAAGCTGATGGCAATGACGGATCCCGTGCTCGTGCATTTGCTTTTCGACACGGGCCATGCCTACTACGGCGGAGCAGATCCGCTAACCGTGCTGCGCAAGCATTACAACCGCATCGCGTACATTCATTTGAAGGATATTCGCCAAGCGGTGCTGGATGAAGCGAGAGCCGAGAACGTGGACTTTGTGACCTGTATTCGAAAAGGCGTGTTCACCGTTCCTGGCGATGGCTGCCTTGATTTTGGGCCGATTTTCCAAGAGCTGCTGGAGCGGAAATATGAAGGATGGGCGATGCTGGAAGGCGAGCAAGACCCGGCGACACACCCCGCTTACGAATATGCACAGAATGCACTTCATTATATCCAATCTCTTATTTCCCAAGAAAGAAGGTAAATGTTCGATGACCTACGTGACTTTTCCGCAAGATAAACCACTTGATTTTGTCGCTATTGGCAGGCTTTGCATTGATTTGAACGCCAACGAAATTCACCGTCCCATGGAAGAGACGATGACATTTACGAAGTATGTCGGAGGCTCTCCGGCCAACATCACGATCGGGATGGCGAGACTTGGCCTGCAAACGGCTTTTATCGGCAAAATCGCCAATGACCAAATGGGCCGCTTCATCGAGGATTACTTGCAGCGCAATCGGATCGAGACGACGAATGTCGTGACCGATCAAACCGGAGCTGTCACAGGGCTTGCTTTTACCGAGATCAAAAGTCCCACCGATTGCAGTATTCTGATGTATCGCGACAATGCGGCCGATCTGCTGCTTACCCCTGCGGAGGTTCAGGAATCGCTGATCGCTCAGGCGAAGGTGCTGCTGATCTCCGGGACGGCGCTTGCACAAAGCCCTTCGCGTGAAGCGGTATTCCAAGCCCTCAGCTATGCGAAGAAGCATGGCGCTGTGATCGTATTTGATTTGGATTATCGCCCCTATACGTGGAAATCAGCGGAAGAAACAGCGACTTACTACAACTTGGCGGCTGAGAAATGCGATATTATCCTCGGCACGCGCGAAGAATTCGACATGATGGAACGTTTCGAGACAAACCCAGAGAAGGATGATCGGATTACAGCGGCCAAATGGTTCGACTATTCGGCCAAGATCGTCATCATCAAACACGGCAAAGAGGGTTCCATTGCCTATACGCCTGACGGTGTCGGCCACCGTGCCAAGAGCTTCCCGGCTAAAGTTGTGAAGACGTTTGGAGCTGGAGATTCGTACGCGGCAGGCTTTATTTATGGCGTTATGCAAGGTTGGACGATTGAAAAAAGTATGGAATACGGCAGCGCAGCCGCTTGTATCGTCATTTCCAGCCACAGCTGCTCGGATGCTATGCCAACGGCTGCACAGGTGGATGATTATATCGAACGCTGCAACCGCGGCGAGATTACAGCTTCATAATTGACTAAAAAGGGAGAGCTTAACGATGACAGAAACTTTGAAAAATTGGATCGGCGGCGAATGGATCGCTTCTGCATCCACACAAACAGAACCCGTATATAACCCTGCAACGGAAGAAATTCTTGCTTACATCCCAATTTCTACGAAGGAGGAAGTCGATCAAGCCGTTCGCAACTCACAAGAGGCGTTCCAGTCCTGGAGCCGCACGCCGGTGCCGCGCCGAGCACGTATTCTGTTTAAATATCAACAATTGCTCGTTGACAACTGGGAAGAGCTTGCGCGGATCGTAACGCGTGAAAATGGCAAAAGCTACACCGAAGCCTACGGCGAAGTGCTGCGCGGCATCGAGTGCGTTGAATTCGCGGCAGGAGCACCAACGCTCATGATGGGCAAACAACTGCCCGATATCGCGTCGAATCTGGAATCCGGCATGTACCGCTATCCGATCGGGGTCATCGGTGGCATTACACCGTTTAACTTCCCGATGATGGTGCCCTGCTGGATGTTCCCGCTCGCGATTGCCTGCGGCAACACGTTCGTGTTGAAACCGTCGGAGCGCACGCCGCACTTGGCTAACCGTTTGGCGGAGCTGTTCCAACAAGCGGGTCTTCCGGACGGCGTGCTGAACATCGTTCATGGCGCGCATGATGTTGTGAATGGACTTCTGGAGCATCCAGAGGTCAAAGCGATTTCATTCGTTGGCTCCCAACCGGTAGCCGAATACATTTACAAAACCGCTTCAGCCCATGGCAAGCGGGTGCAAGCTTTAGCCGGCGCCAAAAATCACTCGATCGTGATGCCGGATGCGGATCTGGATATCGCGGTGAAGGAAATCGTCAACGCGGCTTTTGGTTCGGCGGGCGAGCGCTGCATGGCGTGCTCGGTTGTCGTAGCCGTCGGCGATGTGGCTGACACGCTTGTCAGCAAGCTGACTGAGGCGGCTAACCGCATCACGATGGGCAATGGCGCAGACGAGGGCGTGTTCCTGGGGCCGGTGATTCGCGACCAGCACAGAGAACGCACCTTGAAATATATCGAGATCGGCGAAAAAGAAGGCGCGATTCTGATTCGCGACGGACGCAAGGATAAGGCATCCGATGAGAAGGGCTATTTCGTAGGGCCGACTATTTTTGATGGCGTGGAGTGCGGCATGAAAATTTGGGAGGACGAAATTTTTGCGCCTGTGCTTTCCATCGTTCGGGTAGCAACGCTGGAAGAAGCGATTGCGTTATCCAATCGCTCGGAATTTGCCAATGGCGCCTGCCTGTTCACGCGCGATGGCAGTAATGTCCGCCAATTCCGCGAAACGATTGATGCGGGTATGCTGGGCGTCAATCTCGGCGTTCCTGCGCCGATGGCTTTCTTCCCTTTTTCAGGCTGGAAAAAGTCGTTCTACGGTGATTTGCACGCGAATGGGACAGATGGCGTTGAATTTTATACACGCAAAAAAATGGTCACAGCCCGCTGGTAGGCCTAGAAAGGAAGAATCTCATGCGACTTGTTTCGATGAAAGAGATGCTGCATCAGGCGCTAGCCGGTCAATATGCGGTTGGACAGTTTAATTTAAACAATTTGGAGTTCACGCAAGCGATTCTGCTGGCTGCTGAGGCGGAGCAATCGCCCGTCATTCTTGGCGTCAGTGAGGCTTACATTCCTTATATGGGCGGGCTGCCCTGCATCGCGGGTATAGTGAAATCGTTGATAGCGCATTACGGCATTACGGTGCCAGTCGCGCTACATTTGGACCATGGAACCAGCTATGAGGTGTGCATTCGGGCGATTCACGCGGGTTTTACTTCCGTTATGATCGATGCTTCGCATCATTCGCTCGAACATAACATCGAAGTGACCCGCCAAGTGACTCAGGCCGCTCACGTTCTCGGCGTTTCCGTTGAATCTGAGCTGGGCAGAATTACCGGACGCGAGGACGATTTGGTCGTCGATGAAGCCGAAGGCATGTATGCGGTCACGGCGGATTGCGTGCGTTTAGTGCGGGAAACAGGCATCGATTGTTTGGCGCCAGCGCTTGGTTCCGTACATGGTCCTTATCGGGGACAGCCCAAGCTGGGCTTCGAACGGATGGCTGAAATCCGCCAAGTGACGGGCCTTCCGCTCGTGCTACATGGCGGAAGCGGCTTGCCGGATGAAGAAATTCGTCAGGCTATTGCCTGTGGAACGGCCAAAATTAATGTGAACACAGACAATCAAATCGCTTGTACAGAGGCCATACGATCGTTTTTGAATGAACATCCGGAGGCCTATGACCCACGGAATTATTTAATCCCCGCGCGGGAAGCGATTGGGGCATCCGTAAGAGCCAAAATTCAATTGTTCGGCAGCGCAGGCAAAGCCGGAGGGAGTCTATCATGAAAACTATTCAAATCGGAATCATCGGTGCAGGCCGGATCGGCAAAATCCACGCAGACAATTTACTGCGACTGCCGCAGGTGAACATTGTGGCGGTGAGTGATTTATTTGCAGGACCTGAGTTAGAGGCTTGGGCGGCAGCGCGCCAAATCGGTCTAGTTACGAAGGATAGCAAGGAATTGATCGAACATCCAGAGATTGATGCTATCTTCATTTGCTCCTCAACAGATACGCACGTTCCGTTGATTCAGCAGGCGGCAGAGGCAGGCAAGCACATCTTTTGCGAAAAGCCGATCAGCATGGATATTACGCAAACGGAGGCAGCGATTGCGGCTGTGAACAAAGCCGGCGTGAAGCTGCAAATCGGCTTTAACCGCCGTTTTGACCATAATTTTAAGCGTGTTCGCGAGGTTGTCCAAGAAGGGACGATCGGGAACCCGCATATTATCAAAATTACTTCCCGTGACCCGAATCCGCCGCATGAGGACTATATTAAGGTGTCGGGCGGCATTTTCATGGATATGATGATCCATGATTTCGATATGGCTAGGTTTGTAGCCGGCAGCGAGGTTGAAGAGGTGTATGCGCAGGGCAATGTGCTGATTAATCCGGTTTTTGCTGAGCATGGGGATGTGGATACGGCGATAGTCACGCTGCGCTTCGAGAATGGCGCTCTTGGCGTCATCGACAATAGCCGTCAAGCCGTTTATGGCTATGACCAGCGTGTGGAGGTGTTCGGGTCCAAAGGCAGCGTAGCTGTCGCCAACGATCATCCGAATACGGCCGTGGTTAGCACCGCAGATGCGATTGTGAGCGAGAAACCGCTGCACTTTTTCCTCGAGCGCTATCAAGCTGCTTATATGGAAGAGACACAGATCTTCATAGATTGTCTGTTGAACGATAAGGCTGTGCCTGTGGACGGTCATGATGGTATGCAGGCGGAGCGGATTGCCTTGGCTGCCAAGCTATCTTCTAGGTTAGGTCGTCCGGTGAAAGTTAGCGAAGCTTTGGCTTTGTTACAGCAGAATTCGCTTTGAGGGGAGGAGTTGAGGGATATGCCTAATCTGATAGTGAAACCTTTGGAACATCCTCATGTTGAGGGCAGCATTTTGAAAATAACGCCGGAATCCGCGGGCTGGAAGTATGTCGGTTTTGAAATTGTACGGCTTGCGGCTGGGCAATCTCTGAGCCGTGTTACGGGCGAGCAAGAAATTTGCTTAGTGCTGCTGAGCGGTAAAGCGGACGTGCAGACCAAGGAGGCAAGCTGGAGCGACATCGGAGAGCGGATGAACGTTTTTGAGAAAATTCCGCCGTTTTCGGTCTATGTCCCGAGTGATGATCAGTATGAAGTTGCTGCTAAAACAGCTGTGGAGCTTGCGATTTGCAGCGCTCCCGGTGCTGGCGGTTATCCTGCGCGCTTGATTGAACCTAGCCATGTGGGGGTTGAAACCCGCGGTTACGGGAATATCGAGCGGCAAATTCATAATATTTTACCGGAAAATGAACCAGCGGACAGCTTGCTTGTTGTCGAGGTTTTTACCCCGAACGGACATTGGTCGAGCTACCCGCCGCACAAGCATGATCGGGATGCGCTTCCGCAGGAGTCTTTTCTGGAGGAAACGTATTATTATCGCGTCGATCCTGGGCATGGTTTTGCGATCCAACGTGTGTATACGGATGACCGTTCGCTGGATGAAACGCTGCTGGTGAAGGATGGGGAAGCTGTGCTGGTGCCGCGAGGTTATCATCCTGTTTGTGCGCCTCCCGGCTATGACGTCTACTATCTGAATGTGATGGCAGGCCCATCGCGGATCTGGAAGTTCCATAATGATCCTGAGCATGCTTGGCTAATGGCGAAGCCGGTGGAGGAGTAGGCCGTTTGCAACTTCCCTTGTGCCCCTGCATAATAGAAGACAAACAAGTATTCTTCGGGAAAAATGGGGTCATAGGATGAAGGCAACAATTTATGATGTCGCCCGCGAGGCTGGGGTTTCGATTGCAGCGGTGTCGCAGGTGATGAACGGCAAAGGGAAGATCAGCGAAGAACGGCGCGCGGAAATTCTCAAAACGATGGAGCGGCTCAATTATCAGCCGAGTGTGATCGCTTCGGCTTTAACCGGCAAGAAGACATTTACTTTGGGACTGCTTGTGCCGGATATATCGAATCCTTTTTTCGCGGAAATTGCGCGGGCGGTTGAGGATCAGGGGCACCATTTGGGCTATAGCTTGGTCATTTGCAGCACAGACAATAAGGACGAACGGGTCGAGCGCTACCTGAACCTGCTGCAGCAGAAAAGCATTGACGGCATGATCATCGGGACCGGGATGGACAACAAGGAGATGCTGACGCCTCTAATGAAGCAAGGGATCCCGATTGCGATGATCGCCAGAGAAATGCCGGATATCGGCGTGCATACCGTTGTTGTGGACGATTGCGTTGGCGGCGCGTTGGCGGCCAAGCATTTGTTGGATTTGGGGCATACGCGCATAGCTATTCTGGCGGAGCATGCCAAAGTTATCAGCAGCCGTGAGCGGGTGCGCGGGTTTAGGAACACGCTGGAGGAAGCGGGTGTTGTGCTGCCGGACAGCGGTGTGCGCAACTGTCACTATACCGTGGAAGATGGGAAGCGGCAGGCGATTGCGCTGCTGGAAGAGTCGGCAGGGGTTCGGCCGACTGCTCTGTTCTGCTGCAACGATATGCTGGCTATCGGGGCTTTGCAGGCTGCGAAGCAGCTGGGCTTGAAGGTACCGGAGCAGCTATCGGTGATTGGCTTCGACAACACGATTCTGGCTTCGGTGACGGACCCGCCGCTAACGACGGTCGCCCAGCCGATTGAGCCGATGGGGAAGAGGGTTGTCGACCTGCTGATTCAGGAGCTGAAGAAAGAATCCACAACCAAGCAACGTGTGGTGCTGCGTCCTGAATTAATGATTCGGCAGTCTACGGCTTCGCCGACTGAAGTGGACTAATTGGATAAGGGGACTGCCTGAAAAGTAGATGTATCTACTTGGGGGGCGGCCCTTTTTGTTTATGTTTGAGGCTCCACGATCCCGCTGGTCTAGTTTAGACAGATGGTTGGGAGGACGCTGAGAGTAGATGATAGGAAAGTAGCTGATAGGGAAAGTAGCTGAAATACTCGGACTGTGCGGCGAATGTCTAAGCAACGGCTGTTTGATTGGATAAATCCAATCAAACAGCCGTATAGGCGGTTAAATTCGTACCTACATTGGATTTATCCAATGTTATCTGATAAAAACGCCATATAGGCGGCAGATTTGAGGATTCCGTTGGATAAATCCAATCCAACAGCCCAATGGGCGGCCAAATTCACGATTACATTGGATATATCCAATGTAATGAGATTCCTTATGTTGTCTGGTGCGAAATCTTGAAGTTAGCTAGTTTAGTCAGATGGTTGAGAAAACGCTGAGAGCAGCTGCAACAAGCCGACGCCCGCAACACCCAATAAAATTATAGTTTTATCTATAATTTTTTAAGGGAACCCTATGCGCTACCTTCTATAATAGGGGTATACCAAAGAAGGAGCGATGCAGTGATGAGCAGCAGGTTAGAGGAAACTCCTGTCACCCTTGATGTACAACGGCTTAAACAAGCTGCGTTAGTACGAAGAAGAAGATTATTGAAGCAAAATATCCCCTTGTTCATTATGCTGATCCCCGTGATCGCCTATTATATTTTGTTCAAGTATTGGCCGATGGGCGGACTTGTGATCGCTTTCAAAAACTATAATTTCGCCGACGGCATCTGGCACAGTCCATGGGTTGGATTAAAGTATTTTAAGTTATTGTTCTCCAGCTCCAACACGCTGCAAATTATTTGGAACACGTTCTGGCTCAGCTTGTTGAGCCTGGTCGTCGGGTTCCCGGTACCGATCGTTCTCGCGGTTTTGATTAATGAAGTCCGCAAATCCTGGTTTAAAAAATGGATTCAAACGATCATCTATTTGCCGCATTTCTTCTCATGGGTGATTGTCTCGGGAATTGTGCTTTCGTTATTCGCTACCGATTATGGGTCCATCAATAAGGTGTTTAAGTTGTTTAATATAGAACCAATTACTTTTCTATATGAGTCTCATTCATGGACGGCGATATTCATCGGCTCAGGTGTTTGGAAGGAAATGGGTTTCTCCACTATTATATATCTCGCTGCCCTCACCACGATTGATCCATCACTGTATGAATCAGCTTGTATGGATGGGGCGACGAAGTGGCGACAAATTTGGCATATCACTTTGCCAGGCATTCGGCACACGATTATCCTGCTGCTGATCCTTGCGATGGGTCGCGTGATGGAAGTCGGCTTTGACCAGGTGTACAATCTCCAGAATTCAGCTGTCGCCGATGTGTCTGAGGTGATTAGTACCTATATTTATAAAATAGGACTAGGCAGTTCGCAGTTTAGCTTAACGACGGCGATGGGACTTTTCGAATCGGTCATCAGCTGCAGCCTTGTTTTAATTGCCAATCGGATTGCGCGAAAATTTGACCAAGCTTTATTTTAGCCAAATGCTTAGGAGGAGCCCATGAAAACATCACGTGGAGAACGAATATTTTATGGTATAAACTATGTGCTGCTCGCTGTTATTGCACTAACTTGTTTGATGCCATTCATTCATATTGTTGCATTGTCGCTGAGTGAACGCTCGGCGGTCGACTCCGGTCACGTCTTCTTCTGGCCGGTAGGGCTGCAGTTCACAGCCTACAAAATCTTTTTTCTCGCGAGCCCTGCTTTCCAAGCTTTTAAAAATAGTATTGTTATTACGGTAGTCGGGGTCGTTCTCAGCTTGTTAGGTACGATATTGGCTGCCTATCCGCTATCCAGAAATTATTTGATCGGGCGTCGCTTTCTTGTGCTGGCTATGGTTTTTACGATGTTGTTCTCAGGCGGGTTAATTCCAACATACCTGATTGTGAAAGAAATGTCTCTGATTGATTCGTACTGGGCGATCTGGCTCACAGGGTTTATCAGTACGTACAATATGCTTCTAATGCGCAGCTATTTCGAGAATATTCCTTATGAGGTGCAAGAAGCTGCAAGAATTGATGGCTGTAATGACACATCGCTGCTCATTCGGATTATTCTCCCTCTATCGCTTCCTATGTTGGCAACATTAGCGCTGTTCTATGGGATTAGTTACTGGAACTCGTTCATGAACGTGCTGATGTATATCAACAAGAGCAGCTTGCAGAATTTAACGGTTATCGTTCAGGCCATGCTGCAAAAAAACGACTTGCTGAATTCGCCTTCTCTCAATAATGAGGAGCAAGCGGCCGTCGCTACCGAGATGGTCAAAGCTGTGGGTGTTGTGGTCATGGTTGTTCCCATGTTGGTGGTATATCCCTTCCTCCAGAAGTATTTTGTGAAGGGTGTCATGCTTGGATCTGTTAAGGGTTGATATCGTTTCATGGCTGTTATCAAGGCAAGGTTACTGATTAGGGTGTTCCCGTTTAACAAAACTTCACAATATATGAATTGGGGGAAATGCGAATGACGAACAAGAAGATGTGGCTTGGTGTAACAGTAGGGTTCGTAGCATTAGGGGCAACATTGGTGGGGTGCAGCAGCGATAAGAAAGAAACAACTGCAACCTCAACCGCAGCAGCAACAGCCAAAGCTGGAGACAAGGCAGCAGCGAAGCGTGGAGATGTCACCGTTACGATGTATGATCGCGGTGCGGTTCCGGCTTCCGAAGGCTCGTATGAAGAAAATCGCTGGACCAAATGGATTAATCAGAACGGCCCGGAGAATGTGAAATACGTGCCTATTCTGCGAAGTGATTCAACGAAGAAATTGAATGTGCTTTTTGCATCAGGATCGGCTCCGGACATCGTCAGTGAATACAATACGCCATTCCGTGGCAGTTTGTATGATCAGAAGCAATTGCTCCCAATTGATGACATTTTAAAATACATGCCTGAATATCAGAAATTACTGACGCAATATCCGCAGTTGAAGAAGGCGGGAACGAAGCCGGACGGCAAGATTTACGAAATTGGCAAAGTGAAGGAAGCCGTACCTGCCCACATTTTGCTCGTACGCACAGATTGGTTGAAGAAGCTGAATCTTTCGATGCCCACAACGACGGATGAATTGATGGCAGTTGCCAAAGCATTTGCAGACAACGATCCTGACGGTAACGGCAAGAAAGATACCTACGGGATGAATATGAGCACGTACTCCGAGCAAGCGATTAATGAGATTTTCGGGGAAGGTTCCTCCAAAGACTTGTTGGCGTGGGGCGTGAAGGACGGCAAAATTTATCGCCAATGGGACAATGAACTGGCTTCACTTACCTTTAAGAAAAAACTATATGATGATGGCATCATCGATAAGGACTACATTAATGACAAAGATGGCGCCAAGGCGAAGCAGGATTTCCTGAATGGCAAAATCGGGATTTACGTGAAGTTCACGGGCGGTTGGTACGACTTTACGATGAATGATATGGTCACACTGAAGAAAAATGTGGCTACTGCGGCAATTGCGCCATTAGGTTATCCGAAATCCCCAGTCGGAACGTTCACGGGAGCCATTGACAACCCAGTTCAAATGACGACGGTCATTAATGCCAAAGCCAAAGATCCAGAAGCTGTTGGCCGTTACCTGGATTTCATGATGAAACCGGAAACCGCGCTGAAAGTTATCAATGGCGATGAAGGCACGCACTGGAAAAAAGCAGCGAACGGCTGTCCGCAAGCGATTGACGCTGCCAAATCCAAGAATGAGGTTGGTTATGCGGGCGATTACGAAATGTTTTATTCCTCAGGTCAAGATAAATGCAGCTTCGTGCTAAGTGGCTTTAACGCCGAAGTTCCTGATCAAAAGTCCGCAATGGATATGTATAAAGAGATCCAGAAAGTTTACTTTGATCCGCAAAGAGAATACCCAGGTCTTACTGTCGGTGAACATATGCCGGTGTACAACGCCGATCTGCAAATTATCAACACGACGATCCTGAAAGAAAAAGGCGATCTTTTCGTTAAAGCGATTATTAGCGGAAGTAAATACACACCTGAACAAGCGATCAAAGATTCACAAGCAGCCTGGGACAAAGCAGGAGGCAAGCAGCTTGAGGATTTCATGAATAAATGGTACCAAGAAAATAAAGATAAAGCGTTCCTTGCCAAAGATGTCATGGCAATTGCAAAACAACAAATGGAGCAAGTGAAGTAATACTTGTTGGTGAAGATCCGGACAGTGAAGGTGCTGATGGTTAGGCGTCAAACCTTGCACTGTCCGATCTCTTTGCACAAGTCATTGCCTCATAGGGGGATACGGGAATGAATAAGCTTAACGTAGCTATTATCGGTTGTGGCGGTATTGCCTTAGGGAAGCACTTACCGAGTTTGCATAAGATTGAGCAGGTTGCTATTGTCGGTTTCTATGATATCGAACGCGTAAAGGCTCAGGAAGCGGCAGCCAAATATGGTGCCCCGGAAGCCAAGGTTTACGAAAGCTATACGGAGCTGCTAGCTGATGCTTCGATTGAAGTCGTGCATATTTGCACACCGAATGATTCCCATGCGGAAATTTCGATTGCGGCCTTGGAAGCTGGCAAGCATGTGATGTGTGAAAAACCGATGGCCAAAACGGCTGCTGACGCCCGTCGGATGGTGGAAACAGCTAAGCGTACGGGGAAAAAGCTGACGATCGGCTACAACAATCGCTTTCGCGCGGACAGTCAATATTTGAAACGAGTTATGGAGGATGGCGATCTGGGCGAGATTTATTACGCCAAGGCCCACGCTGTTCGTAGACGCGGTGTGCCCACTTGGGGCGTATTTCTGGATGAAGAGAAACAAGGCGGAGGTCCGCTGATCGATATTGGCACACATGCACTTGATTTAACGCTGTGGATGATGAATAACTATGAACCCAAGGTAGTGCTTGGCACTGCTTACCATAAGCTTTCCAGCAAAGAAAATGCGGCTAATTCCTGGGGACCCTGGGACCCTGAGAAATTTAAGGTGGAAGATTCAGCGTTTGCGATGATCGTCATGAAGAACGGAGCTACCGTCATGGTAGAAGCTAGTTGGGCACTGAATACGCTGGATACGAAGGAAGCGAAATGTACGCTATGCGGTACGGAAGGCGGGGCCGATATGCAGGACGGTCTTCGTATTAACGGAGAAAATCATAGCCGTTTGTATATGAATCAGCTGCAATTCGAAGCGAAGGGCGCTGACTTTTACGATGGTAAAAAGGAAAGCATGCAGGATAAAGAAATTCGCGTCTGGATCGACGCCGTCATCCACGATAAGGAGCCTGTGGTAACACCTGAGCAATCCTGCGTCGTATCGGAGATTCTCGAAGCGATCTATGAATCGAATCGGACAGGGAAAGCGATTTATTTCGACTAAAATGAGGGAAGAGGCAGTTCAGACATGATAAGAGTCGCTATTCTAAGCTACTGGCATGTTCATGCAAAGGATTATGCGCGCATGGCTGCTGAACATCCACAAACAGAAATTGCAGCGTTATGGGATGAGAATCCACAGCGGGGACGTCAGAAAGCAGAGGAACTAGGAGTTCCTTTCTATGAGGTATTGCCAGAACTTTTGGCAAATCCCGATATCGACGGTGTGATAGTTGTTACGCCTACAACGCAGCATCGTGAGGTTCTAATCGCAGCTGCTGCTGCGGGCAAGCATATTTTTACGGAGAAAGTTGTCGCTACAACGACAAAGGCGTGCAACGAAATCTTGGCGGCTGTGGAGACAGCGGGGATTAAGCTCGTAGTTTCTCTGCCACGCTTATACACCGGATTCACGCAAGCGGCTCAGCGTCTCATTCAGGGAGGCGATCTCGGCACCGTAACAACGGTTCGTATCCGGCTCGCCCATAACGGAGCGCTGCCGACCGACGCAAGTCCCAACGGCTCACTGCCCGCACATTTTTTTGATCCGCTAGAAAGCGGCGGCGGCGCGATGATTGACCTCGGCTGCCATCCGATGTACTTGGCGCGATTATTTCTCGGTCTGCCAGAACGTGTAAGTGCCGGTTATGGTTCCATCACGGGACGCCAGGTTG
This sequence comes from Paenibacillus marchantiophytorum, assembly GCF_014640555.1. Classification (GTDB taxonomy): domain Bacteria; phylum Bacillota; class Bacilli; order Paenibacillales; family NBRC-103111; genus Paenibacillus_E; species Paenibacillus_E marchantiophytorum. Next base: position 49,470 of record NZ_BMHE01000041.1, read on the forward strand.
AGGATAGCGCCGTAACGATTATGCATTATGCGAATGGCGCTCTGGGTATCGTCGAAGCAGGATTCGTGAACAGTTACTCGCAGTTTAACATCGAGGTGCAGGGTACGGAAGGCAGTCTGTTGTATGACAGATCTGATAACAAGCTGCTGATGCGCAAGTCTGGCGGACCTGCCGAGTGGCAGGAGGTGACTGAGATGCCAGAAGCAGTACCAACCGCTTTCGAGATGTGGGTATCTCATATTCAGCAAGGGACGATAGCGACTGAGAATATAGCAGTGGCACGCGATTTGACCCGTTTGATGGAAGCTTCCAATTTGTCGGCACAATCCGGTGCTGCATATCGGCTGAGTGACCTTTCAGAGTAAGTATCTCTTGAGAAAAGGCCAGTTCATCCCCTGCAGTATGGCAAGGGGTGTCTGGTTTTTCTGTTTTTGAATTCACCTTAGGGAGGCCGCAACCATGTTGGATAAAGGTATATATTCGTTCTCAACTTGTTGGAACATTAAGAAACACACCGTTGGCAGAGAGATGATAGAGGAAATCAAGGATCTCGGGTTCTCGTATGTGGAACTGAATTATAACGTCACCGAAGAGATGATGAAAACGATCGAGCCGATGATTGAAAAAGGTGAAATCGGCGTGTCCAGTGTTCATAATGTATTTCCGTTTATTAATGATAAGGACTATGACACGGACTCCGTTATGCTCGGCTTCGATGATGAGGAGAAGCGTAAACGCTCTGTGGAGCTGTTGATTCGGTCGATGGACTATGCGAACCGGTATGGCGCCAAAGCTGTAGTTGTGCACCCTGGCGAAGTGCCTTTTGACTATAATATCGATTCTGATTTGAAGAAGCTGTACAAGGAACAAGGCAAGGACTCTCCGGCTTATCGACAATTGTGGCAGGAGATGACGGAACGGCGCGAGCGGTTAAGCCCTTTGTATACCAAGCGAATTCAGGAAAGTCTGGAAGTAGTCAGTGAGCATGCTGCCCAAAAAGGCTGGGACATCGCCATCGGCATTGAGACGAGATCGCGCTGTTATCAGATGCCGTCGTTAATGGAAGCCAAAACGATCTGTGATAACCTGAAAGGCGGTCCGGTCTACCTCTGGTATGATATCGGTCATGCCATGATGATGGATCGAATGGGCTTGTACGACAATCTGAAAGAGCTGCAAGAGGTGCAGACCTATATTTATGGCGTTCATATCCATGAAACGTTGGAGTTATCTGATCACTGGTGTCCATATGTGCACAGTCAGGATATGGCTTACTTCGATCATTATCTGAGCGCTATCGATTTCGCCAAAGTGAAGGTCTATGAACTCAAGGCGGTATGTCAGCCTGATGAGATTGACGAGAGTCACCGACTGATCACAACTAAAATTGCAGCGATGAAAGGTTAAAGGTGACACGGATGGATGCCATTTATCAAAAATTAGTGAAAATAAATGACGATTATACCGCTTCTACGCTGGGGCGGCAGATACTTGATCCGAATTCCAAATATGTTGGCGGCGTGATCGACGAAACAGGCATTGCACGTGCCAACCATATGAGTACGCCGAGCATCATGGCGTGTTGGGCTTCCGCTTTAGTAAATCCAGATTCGCGTTATTACCACGATGAGAAACTGCTCACAGCTTTCGAAATGGCAGCCGATTTCATCCTGAACCGTCAGCATGCAGACGGTACGGTCTCGCTCGGCTCCACGAACTATAATTCGCCGCCGGATACCGCGTTCGTCGTTGGCGGTGTGACGCAGTTCTATCAACTGCTGGAAGCGCATGATTGGGCAGCGGTTAAGCCTGCAGCCGCCAAGTTGAAGCTATTCTTGGAAAGAACGATCCCGGCGATGCTGACCGGGGGCTGCCACACGCCGAACCATCGTTGGGTTATAACGGCCGCACTCGCCTTGTTGTATGAGATATTCCCGATGCCGGAGCTTGTCGCTAGAGCTGATGAATGGCTGGCAGAGGGCATGGATATTACGGAGGACGGGGAATGGACCGAGCGCAGCAACGGCATCTACAATGCCGTCAGTGATATTGCGCTCTACCATACAGCCAAGTTGTTTAATCGCCCTGACTTATTGGATGGAGTGCGCCGCAATCTGAACATGATGGTGTACCTGATCCATCCGTCAGGCGAGGTTGTGACCGATTACTCAGGTCGCCAGGATTTCGGGGAGACGTATGATATGGCTACGTACTTCCTGATTTACCGTCTGATGGCAGCGCACGATCGCAATCCGTTGTTTGCGGCGATGTCGGATTATGCCGGAACGTTTATTCGCAAATCAGAAGCCGTGAACAATCATGCTCTGCTGGGCATGCTGTTGTATCCAGAAACGGCTATCGAAGATTTGGAACGTGCTGAACTACCAGAGCGGTATACCTTGATGTTGAATGAGAAGCATCCGATGGAGAAGCATCTAAAGCAGATCGACCGAGTTGGCCATCATATGAAAATCCAGCATAGCAGCATGCATGTCGCTTTCGGGGCGCCGATCGTACGCATTCGTGATCGCGAGCAGAGTGTGACGATTATGCCTTTGGCGCCTTCCTTTTTCTCCTTGCGCCACGGGAAAGTGCGGTTGCTTGGTATGAAGCTATCGACCTCTTTCTCGCCAGGGATTATCAAGTTTAATCATCTAACTGCTGCAGAGAGCGGCTACAAGCTGAATATTGTGATGGAAAAAGGATATAACGGACCTATCCCGCAGCCGTTTCTGCCTGAAGCAGCGCAACAAGGCCAAGTAAGTCCTTGGTACTTGCTGCCGCATCAACATAGGCCTATGACACATCTGCAAACGCATGAAATTCAGGCAGAAATCGTGCAGGGAGACTCAGAATGGCAGATCCGCATTCACTCCGATGCGCGTGAAGATGTGTTTACGCAGTTATCTTTTATACTCGGGGATGAAGGCCAGGTTAGCGGTGAAGATTTGGCGGACGCCGGAGATGGCAAGTATTTCTTGAAGAGCGGTGGAATGAGGTATGAAGCTGAGGGTGACGCTATTGAGATTTCCTCAGGCGCTTATGAGCACTTCCTGCCCGCCCTACGCGAAGATCAGCATCCAATAGGTTGCCGGTACGTTCATGTGAATTTGGTGACACCATTTGATCGTACGTTTACGATTCGCTTGCGATAGGGGGGAGGTTCAAGATGACGACATATTTTCACGATATCGAAAGCATAGCTGCCCGTTTGGGAGATGATGACAGAGCGACCTTGAAGGTGCTTGCTGATCGCTATATGGGGGCAAATCCCCCGATTCCTTTTGCATTTCGCACATTTTATCGCTCTGGTATCTTGCAGAATGAGCATGGCATGTTCGATCTGAACCTAGGCAGCAGATTTCCAGAAGCCAGACCTGGTCAGTACGCTTATGCGTATGGGCTGGTTTGGAGTGACGGGGAACGCAATTTGGATGTGCTGCTGCAATGTTTAGGACCGATTCATTTGTATTTAAATGACGAGCTTGCGTACCGTTCCAATGTTATTGATGAAATTAAACCAGACGCTAGCGTAAAACTTAATTTTAATTTCGTCAAAGGCTGGAATCGTCTATTTATTAAAGCCAAACACACCGCCGCCGGTTTCGGCTGCCTGTTTGGATCAGATGAAGCCAAGGTAAGGATTCTCAATGTGCTGACTCCCTTCGCCGAGAGGCAGGGGCAAGCCGGTTGGGTTTACTCGGTACCGGTGGACCGGGATTTATTCGAGAACGCTCAACTGCCAGATGCGTTAGGATCAGAGCAGCAGGATGGGCTAAGCTGGCTGCCGCAGTGCGAGTGGAGCGCGAGCGAGCTTGCGTTGCCCATCGGTGAGCGCTTATTCGGTGTGCAGCCCGGTAAGCAGCTCTATGGTTGGACGAAGCTGAACCAAACCAGCTATAGGAGCGAGTTGTGTGTGTTTGAAGGAAGCTCGGCAGGTCCGCTAACCGTATGGGTGAATGGCTTGCAGGTGCTGGAAGTGACCGGGGGAGAGGGCATCTTCCGAGCGGAAGTGATGTTGCTGCCGGGCAAACATGATCTCGTTATCCGCAGCAGAAGCGGGAATCAGGCATGGGGCTGGACGATGAGTGCAAGTATAGCTGGAGAAACAGTGGCTTTGGCTGCTCCTCTTAGGGTTCATGGTTCGGATAAATCGTGGTTGTATATGGGACCACTAGATAATGAAGTGGAGTTGCGCTATACAGATTTAGTGCGTACGAATCAGTTGTATGCGACTAGTTTGAATACTGACGATAAGGTCTATTGGCGGCTGGATCAGCCAGAAGCTTGGATTCGTCCTTATTATGAGAATGCTATGCTGAGCAATAAATGGACGGTCGGCAATGTGACCAATTATGCCCGCTGGGATTATCCGCTAGGGGTCACGATTTACGGCTTGCTGCAAGCAGGCCGCTTGCTTGAGCGACCGGATTTGATCCGTTATGCGCGTGATCATGTCCAAAGCTGTACCCGCATGTTCGACTACTCGCTGTGGGACCGTGAGCAGTATGGGTTTCCAGCGATTAACCAGCAGTTGGTCATGATGAAGATGCTGGACAACTGTGGTTCCTTTGGTTCAGCGATGTTGGAAGCTTACCAGGAAGAGCAGGATCCGGGTTTCTTGTCGATTGCAAAGCGGATCGCGGATTTCATCCTTCACCGGCTGGAACGGAAGGAAGACGGCGCCTTCTACCGGGTATGCCAAGGCGAATATGCAGAAAACACGATGTGGGCCGATGACTTGTACATGAGCACGCCGTTTCTATGCCGCTATGCTAGGATAACAGGCAGCTATGCAGCTTTGGATGAAGCCGCCAAACAGTTTCTTCTATTCCGCAAGTACTTGTTTATGCCAGAACAGCGGATCATGTCCCATGTGTATGATTTCAAATATCAAATGGCGACGGGCATTCCATGGGGGCGCGGAAATGGGTGGACACTGTTCTCATTGACAGAGGTGCTCGAAGTTCTGCCAGCCGATCATCCGGATCGCCCTGCGCTGCTGGATTTCTTCAACGAGCTGTGTAGCGGTTACGTGGAATTGCAGGCAGAAAGCGGCCTGTGGCATCAGGTGCTCAATGATCCGGATGCCTATGAAGAAGCCTCTTGTACGGCGATGTTTACGTACAGCTTTGCGCGCGGTGTGCGTTTTGGTTGGTTGAAGCAGCCTGGGCGATATGTCGCATCGGCGTTGCAAGCATGGCACGGCTTAACCCGCAAGGCCATTGATGGTCAAGGAAACGTGCATGGTGTTTGCAGCGGATCGCGTTATGCGTTTACTGCGGATTATTATAAAAAGGATCTGCTCACCGTAACGAATGACAATCATGGCGTCGGCATTATGATGCTGGCAGGTTCAGAGGTAATGAAGTTAAAGAATTGGCTTGGACAGCAGGAGTAGGCGGTGACTAGTGGGCAATCTGAATAGTGTTTGGCAAATTAGTCATCTGGACTTGATTCTGCGATTGGTTCTGGCCGTCGTCTTGGGCTGTCTGGTCGGGATTGAACGAGAATGGAACAACCATGCGGCAGGCTTTCGTACGCCTATTTTAGTGTGCGCGGGCTCAGCGACCATCATGTTGCTGTCGGTGTATGGCTTGGAGAAGGGCATCTGCCGCTCATGCACGTCCGTGTCAGTGTGAAGGCTCAGCAGCCGGAGAAGCTGACAGCGGCGGCGTATGAGCAGGTTGCCGCGCTAGGAGTAGGTATGCGATTGGCAATGAGCAGATCAGAGCAGATAAAAGCCTTTGAAGGCTCTTATCTGCACTAAAAGCAGCCATCTTGAAGAAATAAGAGCCTTTCAGGACTCTTATGTGTCTCACTTTTGGGGGGATTAGCCCCATTGTGAGCAGATAAGAGCCTCAGGAGGCTCTTATTTGCATAGAAGGCGGCCATTTTGAAGAGATAAGAGCTTTTTAGGGCTCTTATTTGTTTCACTTAGTCGGGGGCTATTAACCCCATTGTGAGCAGACGGCTCTTTCCCCAATGTCAATGAACCTCGATTCAAGCATCCTTAAGAACTCAATAGCCTTTATTTGAGCAAAATAGATCACTTGGAAAATCTAATGAATTACAGATGCTTTATTTCAAGTAAATGATCACCATTCCGCCTATAAAAGACTCAATAACGCCAATACAATTCATTAGTTCGCAAAAGTAGCCATTTTCTCGTCTATAAGCATCATACAGTTCGTTAGAGCGACAGATTGCTTAGGCGGCGGCTTTGGGTGGGGGGCAGGGTAAGAACTGCAGCAAGCACTTGGAGGAAGAGACTGAGTGAGCAAGGAGTTTGCCAAGCAGCTCTATTTCACAGAAAGCTGTTTTTTCATAGTGTTCCAAAAAATCTTAGATTTTGCCTTCGCGTCTCATTCGATATACTTAGTGACAGAACCGGTTCAGTTCAAACGACGACATATGATACATATCGGGAGGGTCATTTTGTGAAAAAATTATCGACCATGCTTGTCTCTGTAGGGTTGGCTGCTTCCATGGCACTTACGGGTTGTTCCAGTCAAAATGCAAGCGATACCAAATCGAGTGCAACGCCGAATTCAGACGCTACAGCGAAGCCGGCCGCAACCAAGCAGGAGAAAGTAAAAGTAAGAATGGCTTATTGGAATAAAGAAGACAGCGTGAAGTCATTGCTCGATTTAATTAAACAAAAGCTGCCGAATATTGAACTTGAATATCAATTTATCGATAATAAGCAGTTCGACAATATTGTCGCTACACAGCTAGCCGCTCAGTCCGGCCCGGACATTATTTCGGTGAGTCCGCCGGCTAGCGCCAAATATGCCAAGCTGGGCTACTTGGCTGATCTATCTTCCGTAGCAGACCGCTATAATGATGCCGGCAAAAATGTATACTCCCAAGACGGCAAACTGTACGCTCTGCCAGGCATTAGCTGGTTTGAGGGGATTTTCTATAACAAAGAGATTTTTGATAAACTCGGCCTGAAGCCGCCGACGACGTTCGAGGAAGAACTTCAATTGCATGAAGCTTTGAAGAAAAAGGGCATTAAGCCGCAAGCGATGGGGGCCAAGTCATGGGAGCCAATGATGAAGTCCTCGATGGGACTCGTCATGAATGATTTCCTAGCCAAAGCGGAAAACAAAACCTTCGACGTGCAATTCGGTCAAGGCCAAAAAACATTGGATGGCAACTGGAATGGCGCGATAGAGAAATGGACGGAGCTTATCAAGCGAGGCTACATTACGCAGGATATGCTTGGCATTGATTACGATCAGGCGCTGGATGAATTCGCAACGGGCAAAGCTGCGATGTGGGAATCAGGCCCGTGGGCAATGGAAGCGATCAAGAAGAAAAATCCGAACATCAAGGTGGATATGTTCCCGTTTTATGGTTCTGCGCCAGGAGCAGGGTGGTTAATCGGCGGACCGGGTGTTGGTTTTGCGGCGAACAGCAAGTCGAAGAACTTGGATGCTGTGAAGCAAGTGTTTGATCTGATCTCCACACCGGAAGGGCAGAAAGCGTTCTGGAACGATAACAAGGGCGGCAGCAGCTACTTGAAGGGCGTCGAATTCGAGATGCCGGCTGAATATGAGAGTGTGAAGGCTACGTTCAAAGCGGGGAATGTTTATGCGCCGTGGAACAATTGGGGAGATAATGCGCAATCGATGATCGAAGATTACGGGAAGCATTTGCAGGAACTTCTTGGCGGCAAAAGCGATGTTAGCCAGGTATTGAAAGGTACGGATAAGAAGATGGCGGAAATTGTGAAAAAGTAAAACCAAACTTGCGGCGGCGCTTGGCAGGACCAGGCAGTCGCCGTGCGTTTTCTAGAAAGGTTGAATGCTGTGCGAATAAAGCTGCTGCGAAGAGAGCTGGATTATGGGTTACTAATTGTGCCTGCGCTTCTGTTCTATCTCTTGTTTTCGGTTTATCCATTTCTATCGATGTTTTATTATAGCGTGACGGATTACTCGGTTTCCAAAATGACCAATTTGAGCTTTGTTGGCTTGAAAAATTACGGAAGTATTTTTCATAATGATCTCCTTCTTGCAGGCTTCAAAAATTCCATCATCTACGCGGTTTTGATGACGGTGTTTCAGACGGCATTTGGCCTTGTGCTGGCCGTATTTCTGGATCGCAAGCTGCTGACACGCAATGCACTGCGTTCCGTTTTCTTTTTGCCTGCCGTATTTAGTCCGCTTATTATTGGATTCCTTTGGAATTATCTGATGTCAACGTCGGATTTCGGCTTGATTAATCAGGGCTTGCAGCTGCTTGGCTTGGCCAAGATCAACTTCCTGGGCGATGCCGACCTGGCTTTGTATTCCGTCGTGTTTACACAGCTCTGGCAGTGGACCGGTTGGGCGATGGTCATTTTCTTGGCTAACTTGCAAAGTATTCCCAAAGATTTGTACGAAGCAGCGGATATCGACGGAGCCTCCAAATGGCGACAATTCTGGAAAGTAACACTGCCCTTGATGCAGCCATCGGTCAATGTTGTTGCCGTCACGGCGATGATCGGCGGTTTGAAAGTATTTGATATTATTCTGGCTCTGACGGACGGAGGTCCGGGCAATGCCACGCAAACGATCATGACAGCGTATATTAAGACTTCCTTCAATGAAGGCTTTTATAGCAAAGGCGCTGCTTCAGGTGTTGTGTTTTTCGTAGTCGTGATGGTGATTACGGTTGTCATGATGCGCGTGCTGGGGAAATGGGGGGAACGCATCAAATGAAAATGAGACTTTCCACCCAAGACAAGGTGATGAATGGGTCCCTGGAAGTTCTGCTAATTGCGGTTGCCGCGCTGTTTTTCATACCGGTTTATTATCTGATTGTAACGACGTTCAAATCACCGGATGAAGCGACTTTAAACCCGCTTGCTTTGCCCAGCCATTTCAGCATAGACAACTATGTCGTAGCTTGGAATGCGATGAAATTTCCACGTGTTTTTCTCAATACGTTGATTGTGACGGGCACATCTGTCTTGGGAATCATTGTATTTTCCTCGATGGCGGCGTATGGATTAGCGAGACGAACGCATGCGTTGAATACATTTATTTTTTACTTGTTTCTGGCGGGTATGATGGTGCCGTTTCAAATGGGGCTTATCAGCCTGTATAAGCTCATTAACGGACTAGGCTTAATGGACCATCTGCTTGCCGTCATTGTTGTGAACATTGGGAATGGCTGTGTAATTGCAATTTTCCTGTTTCACAGCTTCATCAGCACATCTGTGCCGCTGGAATTAGAGGAGGCCGCCTTCATGGATGGCTGCTCGGTTCAAGGAACATTTTGGCGGATTGCTTTCCCGCTGCTGAAACCCGTTATTGCGACCGTTGCGATTGTGACGACTTTAAATGTGTGGAACGATTTCATGAATCCGTTATTGTTTCTGCAGTCGCGTGAAAATAACGTCATTTTACTGGAAGTATTTCGGAATATTGGACAGTTCTCGGTGGATTGGACGAGTTTATTTCCCATGCTGCTCTTAGGTGTGGCTCCGCTGTTGGTATTCTATCTTCTGATGCAAAAGTACATGATCAAAGGTGTGGCAGCCGGGGCTCTTAAAGGATAGGGGGTCGATGGTCCCAAGGGGATTGTTAGTCGGAAGGTTCAATTGGCGAGATCGTAGGCATGATTGTTCAAACATATGTGGCAAATGACAGTTTTCAATCGTGAGATTGTGAACTGTTTGCTGTTTGTCCGCCTTCGCGCAAACATCTATGTACGCGGTCATTGTCGCTTGATAAAATGGGAAGCAGGGGGGATTCACATGTATCGTATTTTAATTGCAGAAGATGACAAAATTGAACGAGACGGCATCAAATTTCTTTTGAACAAATACGCCTTTCCCCTAGAGATACAGGAGGCCAAGCATGGCAGAGCCGCAATGGACATTCTTCAGGAATACGATGCGGATGTGCTGCTCACGGATATTAAGATGCCCTTCATGGACGGCCTGCAATTGACCAGGGAAGCGAGAGCGTTGAAGCCGCAGCTCAAAATCCTCATTCTCAGCGGCCATGGGGAATTCGATTATGCGAGAACCGCGATCTCCTTGCAAGTATCGCATTATTTGCTCAAACCTATTGAGCCGGAAGAGTTTAAGTCGGTGCTGGAGATGGTGATTCAGCAGCTTGATGATGAGCGTTCGGCCAAGCTCCAGCAGCAGGAGTGGCGCAAGGTATATGAAGCCGGTTCCCTGTATCGGCAAGAACAGCGCCTGCGGGAGCTGACTCTAACGGATGAGCCAGATACGGATTCACGCAAAAGGGCGATTGAAGATGTTCTGCGAATCATCGAAAAGGAGTATGAACAGGATCTCAGTCTTGAATATTTATCCAAGCGTGTTCACTTGTCTGCGAGTTATCTCAGCCACATTTTCAAGAAAGCGACAGGTGTCAGCGTTGTTAAATATATGAATCAATACCGCATGGAGAGGGCCAAGTATTATCTGGATCAAAGCAACTACAAGATTAACGATGTTTACAAAATGGTCGGATTTTCCGATATGTCTTATTTTGGTCTGACATTCAAGCAGTATTTTGGCCAGACGCCAACCCAATATCGAGACAAGGTGCGCACACCGTGAAGCGGCTTATTGCTTATTTTCGCAACAGTACGGTCAGGAAAAAACTAATTATTACGTATCTGGTCGTGACCATCGTGCCTATATTGGCATTAGGGATTTACGCGTATCAGTCGTCCAAAGAATACTTGAAAAAGCAGCTAATGATCGGCATGACCCATACCGTTAGCCAAACTGCGCTCAATGTGGATCAAAAAATGGAGAAGGCCGGGGACTTCATTTCATTCATGGTGTTTAATCCGATTGTCAAAAAAGTGGCAGGATCCGAGCTGCCGGATTTCCTCAGCTATACCAAAGAGCTCAATGACAACATCGAGCCGACGATTTGGTATTACATCAACATCAATCGGGAGCTCAAGGATGTTCTGTTTTACTCGGATTACACGGGAAAACAGATTGGTAACTTCATCTATCCCAGTGACAACGTCCGTCATGCGAGTTGGTACGAAGAATCGCGCAAAGCGAATAAAACGCAGTGGTTCTATGAACCGGAACAGCAATTGCTGTTTGCGACGCATAACATTCAAAAAAGCGATAACATCACATTTGCCGGCGTGCTCTATGTGAAAATCGACTACGATAAGATGTTCGAGAAGCTGGATCAAGTCTATGAGGGCGATTACGGCATTCTGATTACGGACAGCAAAGGGCAGACGGTCTACGCTGGCGAACGAGCTTCGACGTTAAGTAATCTAGAGATTCAGACGATTACAGGCAAAGCGGAAGGGCAGTTTCGCATGCAGGGCCAAGAGTATATGATGACGCGAAGTTCACTGCCCAGCTCAGGGTGGACGTTCACCTACTTTATGCCGACTGCCAGCATGATTGTGGACACGAAGGATATTCTGAAAGCTACGGCATCGGTTGTGCTGTTGTGCATGGTGGTTCTGCTCTTCATGATCTGGCTGTTCTCGCGAACATTGGTGAGGCCGATCCATGCTTTGAAGAAGAAGATCAGCATTGTAGAAAATGGTGATTTCGATGTTCCGATTGTCTCGACAGCGAAGGATGAAATCGGCGAATTGACGCAGAGTTTCGCCGCTATGGTCAAAAAGGTCCAGGATTCCATTCAGGACGCCGTCCAGGCCCGCATGCTGGAAAAAGAAGCCGAGCTATCGGCGCTGCAGGCGCAGATCTCGCCGCATTTTTTGTACAATACGCTGTCCATCATGAACTGGAAAGCTATTCAAATTGATGCTATGGACATCAGCAAGGTGGCGAATTCGCTGTCTAAGTTTTATCGAACCAGCTTAAACAAGGGGCAGCAGCTTACTCATATTCAGGATGAGATCACTAATATTCGCGCCTACTTGGACATTCAACTGATTATGCATGACCATGAATTTGATGTTGTTTATGACATTGAGGCCGGTGTATATGAGTTTGATACGGTTAATTTTATTTTGCAGCCGATCGTAGAGAATGCTGTTATTCACGGACTTGATGAGAAGGAAGATGGCCGTGGAGTGCTCCATATTGAGGTGCGAGAAGAAGCGGACTCGATTCATTTCATCGTAGCGGATAACGGCAAGGGCATGGAGGCTGCGAGGCAGGTTGATCTCCTTGCCTCAGACAATGGCGGGTACGGCCTGCGTAATGTGCAGGAGCGCATTCAGCTTCATTATGGCAGCGAATTTGGGATTCGCATCGAAAGTGAAGCGGGTGTTGGAACCAAGGTGCATGTGGTCATACCCAAGGTGTGAAAAAAACCAGCTAAACCCAATAGGGTCGCTGGTTTTTCTTTCTAGTATAGCCTACTTCTGAACGCCGTAGATTTTGTAAAGCTCATCCACCATCAGGTTCGCTGCGCGCACGCCGCCTGCCGTATTGAAGATAGCATCGCTAACTTGAACCGCTTTGCCTTTCTTCACAACAGGAAGGTTCTGCCAGAGCGGATCTTTCATGAATTCTTCCGCTTGTTTGTTGCCTTTGCCGTCTCCGGTTTCATACGTGAAGTAAAGCATCATGTCAGCATCCACTTCCGGAATGCGTTCTTTGGTAATTTCTTCTACGAACGTATCTTTGTAGTTGGTTGCTGGACGAGCAATGCCGATTTGTTTGAAAATAATGCCTGTGAACGTATCAGAAAGGTAAATACGTGTTCTGCCGCCCATGAAACGAACAACCGATACTTTCTCTTGCAGCTTAGGACCAGCTTTTTGTTTGAAATCCTCAATCTTTTTATCGAAATCAGCAATGACTTTCACGCCTTCTGTTTTCTTGTTCAAGGCATCGGCGTACAGTGAGAAGTTGGCTTTCCACTCGCCTCTAAGCGTTTCGGAGAAAACGGTTGGCGCGATGGCTTTCAACTGATCATAAATTTTCTCTTGACGCAGTTTGTTACCGATAATCAAGTCTGGCTTAAGACCGGCAATCAACTCGACGTTAGGCTGTGATTCTTCGCCCAGCACGGTGACGCCTTCCATATCTGCTTTAATATGTTCATACCAAGGGTTTCCTGTGAAAGACTTGACCGCGCCAACAGGCTTAATGCCCAGCGCAAGCAAAGCTTCTGTTCCTTCATTTGTTAGGACAACCACTCGTTTGGGAGTTCCTTTAATTTGTGTTTCACCCAAAACGTGTTTAATTGTGCGTGTTTCTTCTGCGGCTGGTGTTGCCGTTTTGCTGTCTTTGCTTTCTTCTGCCGCTTTTTGGCCGCATCCTGCAAGAAGTAGAGAAACAGCGAGTGCTGCGGTAATCAATGTTGTAAAACGAGTCTTTCTTCTGTTGGTGAACATGATGTAAGTAATCCCCCTAAACCGATTTCGTTGATAATGATTATCATTAACATACTAATAGGTAAACGAGCATCTGTCAAGTTCATTGAAAATGATTTTCAACCTCATTGACATCATTCTGGTGGTCTCCTACAATAATAAAATCAACTTATTCAGAATTACTATACATCGTGGGCGGAGTAGATTGGAATGAATACTGGCATTATTACCAAACATTACAAATGGCTGGGACTAACCGTGCTTTTTATACTTGTCATCATCGCGATGGCTTGCAGTGTTAGGTTTGGCGTTACGAAAATACCATTGCGAAGCATTGTAGACGCTTATACTGCTTTTAATGGATCGAATGAGCATCTGATTATCAAAAGTGCCCGCGTACCTCGCGCGCTGATTGCTGCTACAGTTGGTGCAGCTCTTGCCGTAGCAGGGGCCTATATGCAGGCTGTTACGCGGAATCCGCTAGCTTCTCCGAGTATTTTCGGGGTGAATGCCGGGGCCGCTTTTTTCATCGTTTGCGCCATTTCCTGGTTCGGGGATGTTTCACTGATCGCCTTGACGTGGATTGCTTTTCTTGGAGCAGCGGTAAGCGCGGGGGCTGTATACGGGATTGGATCATTGGGGAAAGACGGGATGACGCCAATCAAAATTACGCTGGCTGGTTCAGCCATGACGGCCTTTTTCGCTTCCTTAACACAGGGAATTCAATTGACGAACGGGAAAGTGTTCGAACAAACACTATTCTGGTTAGTCGGATCTGTGGCAGGGCGCGAGTTGAGCATGCTGAATGCGGTGTATCCTTATATGCTTGTGGCGCTTCTGCTATCGGTTATCATGTCGCGGCATATCAATGTGCTGAGTATGGGCGAAGATGTGGCAACCGGTTTGGGGCAAAATACAGCTTATATCAAGGCCATTGCAGCCTTCATTATTGTCATTCTAGCCGGAGGCTCCGTTGCTGTTGCAGGGCCGATCGCTTTTGTTGGCATCATTATTCCGCATATTTCAAGATATTTGGTCGGCATGGACTATCGCTGGATTATTCCTTATAGTGCCGTGCTGGGGGCCTTGCTGCTGCTTACTGCGGATATCGGCGCGCGCTTCATTGTTATGCCTAAGGAAGTTCCGGTTGGCGTGATGACAGCGATTATTGGCGTGCCTTTCTTCGTGTATATCGCGCGCAAAGGAGGCGAAACCAAATGAGTAAATTTTTCACGGTTCGCAGTCTCAAGGTTTCCTATTTAATCAGCAAAAAAGTGGTTTGGACAACACTGCTGTTGACTACTCTCATGCTTGCTGTCGTTGTGGTCAGCCTAAGCAGCGGAAGTCTCAAAATTCCGCCATTGGACGTTCTGAAAGCACTTCTGCATATTGGCAACGATAGTGCTTACAATGTTGTTATTTATAAATTACGACTGCCGCGCATTGTCATCGCGATTCTCGTAGGCTCGTCGCTAGCTGTTTCCGGGGCTATTCTGCAAGGGATGATTCGCAACCCGCTAGCATCGCCGGATATTGTTGGTATTACAGGCGGGGCAACGCTTGGGGCAGTAACTTTCTTTTACTTTTTCGCAGGGGCAGTCAGCATTCATCTGCTGCCGATAGGGGCGATTCTGGGGGCGTTTGTTTCCACGCTGCTCATCTATGCCATGGCATGGAAAAAAGGCGTAGCACCGCTTCGCCTCGTTCTGATCGGGATCGGCATGACCGCTGCGTTCACGGCTGTTACGTATATGCTCCTCATCTCAGCACCTTATATTCTGGCGCAGAAATCGCTGACATTCATGTCAGGCAGCATCTACGGCACCTCCTGGGCCAAAGACGTGCTGCCGCTTCTACCTTGGACACTAATCCTTATGCCTCTTGCCTTCTTGTATACGAGGCATGTCAATGTTCAGGAGCTTGGAGACGATATGGCGGCAGGAGTTGGCAGTCATGTGCAGAAGCACCGTTTGATCTTGCTGCTCATCGCTGTTGCGCTGGCTGGAGCAGCGGTATCGATTGGCGGGGCAATTACTTTTATCGGACTCATGGCTCCTCACATTGCCCGCAAGCTGGTAGGTCCGGCGTTCGGCGGCGTATTGCCGGTTTCGGCTTTATTAGGCGCATTAATTCTTCTGCTCGCGGATTGGATTGGCCGTACAGCCTTTACACCGCTCGATATTCCGGCTGGCGTATTCACAGCTGCCGTCGGCGCTCCCTTTTTCGTATATCTGATTTATCGCCATCGTCATCACTAAACTGAACATAAAGGAGGAAGGTACCATGACGGCCATGGAAGCCATAAATCTTCGTCTCTCCTATGGAGATACCTTAATATTTAACGACCTTAATCTAACCATTCCCAAAGGCAAAGTGACCGTCTTCGTAGGCAGCAACGGCTGCGGCAAGTCCACCTTGCTGCGCTCGCTGGCGCGCCTGTTGAAGCCCAAAGAGGGGTCCATATTGCTGGATAGCCACGAAATTGCCAAGCTGTCCACCAAAGAAATCGCCAAACGCTTGGCGATCCTTCCGCAAGGTCCCGTAGCGCCTGAAGGATTAACCGTGCTGCAGTTGGTTAAACAGGGCAGATATCCGTATCAATCCTGGCTCCAGCAGTGGTCGCAGGAAGACGAGCGGATGGTCCGCATGGCGCTGGAATCAACAGGAATTGCCGATCTATCGGAGAGAACGGTGGATTCCTTGTCTGGCGGGCAACGGCAAAGAGCCTGGATCGCCATGACCTTGGCGCAGGGCACAGACACCATTCTGTTGGACGAGCCGACCACCTACTTGGATTTAACTCACCAAGTGGATGTCCTTGACCTGTTGTTCGAGTTGAACCAGAACGAGAACCGCACCATCGTGATGGTGCTGCACGATATCAACCTGGCCTGTCGCTACGCCCACCATATGGTCGCCATCAAAGAGCAGAAAGTCTGGGCAACCGGCCATCCCGAAGACATCGTGAACGAGCACATGATTGCATCCGTGTTCAACATGGAAAGCGTTGTCTCCAAAGACCCCTTGTTCGGGACACCGATGGTGATCCCTCATGGCAAGGGTCGGATGTTGAAATAGTTAAAAGCTGAAGGAGCTGGGGCTTCTTCAGCTTTTTTTTTGATATATAAGAACTTATATGTTTTGGGGTGAACGCGGAGTTATTCCAACTGCCTCGCGGGGACGTAAGGGAACTACGGTGCGCTATTCTAGCCAAAAGTGTCATTATCGGGAGGTTGAGGGAACTACAGTCCGCTATTTTGCTGTTCTTTGGGAAATTCAGCTCTTTTGTTGGAAATAAGATCCTGTAGGAGACCGTCGATTAACTCCTTAAATTTACCAAACATACTCGGGAGGGGTAGGTTTCGTCTATTCCTCTCCCCCCCCAATGAAACCCCCGAATTTACTTTAAAATGACTATTTATCTCCTGTTTTCT
>NZ_BMHE01000042.1 GCF_014640555.1 Paenibacillus marchantiophytorum
TGCTTATAGACGAGAAAATGGCTACTTTTGAGATCTAGCGAGTTGTATTGGCGTTATGTAGTCGGATATGGGCGGAATTGTAATCATTTGTTTGGTATAGCGACTTTTGAATTCGCTAGATTTTTTTAATGCCTCTTTTTGATCAAATAGGCTCTATAGAGTTCGTAAGAGGCTGGCTCACAGCCTTTCGTTTTATGGAAAAGACACTTGGCGAAGCGGAGCGCTGGGGGAGCGCTGGGGGAGCTGCACTGAGTAAAGCCGCGCGCCGGGGTGCTGCACTGGATAACGCTGCGCGCCGGGGTGCTGCACTGGGTAAAGCTGAACGCCCGGGCGCTGCGCTGGGTAACGCTGCGCGCCGGGGTGCTGCACTGAGTAAAGCTGAACGCCGGGGTGCTGCGCTGAGTAACGCTGCGCGCCGTGGCGCTGCCATTAGTAAAGCTGCGCGCCGGGGCGCTGCACCTCGGGGAGCCGCCTCCCACAATCAATCTGTCACACTCTAACGAACTGATTGATGCTTATAGACGAGAAAATGGCTACTTTTGAAATCTAACGAATTGTATTGGCATTATGTAGTCGGATATGGGCGGAATTGTGATCATTTGTTTGGTATAGCGACTTTTGAATTCGCTAGATTTTTTAAATGCCCCTTTTTGATCAAATAGGGTCTATGGAGTTCGTAAGACCTTGGCTCACGGTCCTTTCTCGCAGTAGCCCAACCAGCCTTTCCTGAATAGGATATAACCTAAAGCGCTCACTAAGGCTGCAAAAGGAGGATTTAACATGGACGTATTCGAGCAAAAGTATGAACAGCTTATTTTCCTCCAAGATCCCATCGTTCGCCTCAAAGCGATTATCGTGATTGACAACTCGAAGTTAGGGCCTGCCCTTGGTGGCTGTCGGATGTGGCAATACGAAAGTGAGGAAGACGCCATTCAAGATGCACTGCGGCTAGCCCGCGGAATGACATCCAAATCGGCTGTTTCAGGACTCCCTTTCGGAGGCGGCAAAGCGGTAATTCTTAGTCATCCAGGTCAAGGCTCACGTGAACAGTTATTTAGAGCATTAGGTCGACATATAGAGAGCCTGCAAGGGCGTTATATAACAGGTATGGACCTGGGTACAGGCGTTGCAGATATGGATTGGATACGTCAGGAAACTGCTTATGTCACGGACACAAGCGGTTCCCTCGGCGCAGAAGGAGAATTTACAGCGAAGATGACGGCGTACGGGGTATTTTTGGGCATAAAAGCGGCGCTTAAACGTGCTTATGGTACGGAAGCACTCCAACATAAAGTGATTGCCGTTCAAGGCTTAGGCAAAGTAGGTTATCAGTTATGTCGTTATTTGCATCAGGCTGGCGCTCAATTAGTCGTATCCGATGTTAACTCCGAGCGAACGCAACAAGTTGTCCAAGACTTCGGGGCCAAGGCGCTGCCGCCAGAGGACTTCCTTCAGACAACCTGCGATATTTTCGCTCCTTGCGCGCTCGGCGGCATCTTGCATGATGATTCGATTGCGCAGCTTAATTGCCGGATTATTGCCGGAGGCGCCAATAATCAGCTAGCGGAACGTCGGCATGGCGACAAGCTTCATGAACTTGGTATCTTATATGCCCCGGACTATGTGATAAACGCTGGCGGAATTATTGTCACTTCCGTTGAACTGGCAGGCGGAGATGCCCCCACAGCTGAGCAGGAAGTGGAGAAAATCTTCGACACGTTAACGAACGTTTTCACTATCGCTGACAACAAAGGCATCTCGCCTTCAGCTGCTGCGGATGATCTTACCATGCAGCTCCTAGCCAAGTAACAACGAAGGGCTATTCCCTTCCGCTGTCAAACGGAATGGGAATAGCCCTTGCTAATAGGCAGCATCAGCCAATGTTTAGGGATTCTTGTACAGCATGACGTAATCGAGCAAGATTTTGCTCGTGTAACGCGATGTGCTGAAACGGAAAGCATCGATGGACGTTGCTGTTGCGTTGTTGTTATAGAACGGTATGCCATTGATACGATAAGTGCCGCTTGCCTTGTCGAGTGTACCTGGAGAATCCACGGTACCTGTGTAACTTTTGAAGATATCCGCCTGCATACGAATATCAAACGTTTTTGCAGTCATATCTAAATCTAAGTGAAGCGTGATCCACTGATCGCGTGGGAGCGCTATGCCAGCGGCTCTTGGAACTTTGACATTCGAGTTGACGCCACCGATCATCTTCCAATAGCCGAAAGTACCGTCCGAGAAGCCATTGAACCGCACGATATCGGTTCCGGCACTGCGCAGCTTGAGTTCGAAATTGGTGATATCGCTGTTCACCTTGTTGAACATGAATCTAGTTTCGAATGCGAGCTTGCCGCCAAGCGCGGCATTTGCTCTCAACGCAACAGGACTTTCCGTATAATCGCTGTCTGATAAAGCATAATTGTCCAGCAGTTGGAGTGCTTTCCCCACACCATCCGGTGAAGCTACGACCGAAACAGTCGTGCCGCTGTTCGTGCTCACTGTCCAATTATTTCCATTCGCTATGTTCCCTGTCACCCAATCATCGAAGGAATCATAGTAGGCGCCGCTGCTGCCTGCAGCGGGGAGTGTCACCGCCAAGCTTGGTCCGTCGGACGATTCGTTGCCCTGTGCATCGACCGCTTGCACCTGAAACGTATATGTTGCTCCCGGCTGCAGGCCAGTCACGTCATAGCCGTACGTACTTCCGCTTACCGTCGCTGTTTTCACGAAGGAAGTTTGTGCTGCTTCCTTGCGGTAGATCACATAGGAAGCTACCTCGCCTGAAAGATCTGCTGCAGGAGTCCACGCCAATCTAGCGGCGTTCGGGAACAAGTTAACAGGTTGGAGTGCAGCGGATCCCCCCCATGTTGGCGCCGTTGTATCCAGATCGATGGTCTTATACAGCGCCACATAATCCAGCAGGAACTTGCTAGTGAATCTGAATGAACTGAACCGGAAGGTGTCAATGGAGGCAGCCGTCGTATTATTGTTATAAAATGGAACTCCGGTGACTTGGTAAGTGCCTGTTTTCCTATCCAGTTTTCCGGCATCGTCCACAGTGCCAGTGTAGGTTTTGAAAGCTTCTGACTGGATGGTGAGGTCATATTTATGCGTCGCAGTATCCAAATTCACACGAAGTGAGAGCCATTGATCAAGTGGCAGCTTGAATCCCGATCCAGGAACTTTGACAGACGTATTCGCACCGCCCAGCACATTCCAGTAGCCGAATGTGCCATCCGAGAAGCCGTTGATTCGCACGACATCTGTCCCGGAACCGCGCAGCTTGAGCTCGAAGTTGCCGATGTCGCTGTCCATTTTTTTAAACATAAATCTAGTTTCGAAGGTAACCTTCCCGCTTACCGCTGTATTGCTTCTTAGAACTATAGGCCTTTCCGTTGAATCCGTCTGCGTAGGCGCATATTGATCGGTCAGTTCAAGCACGTTGCCGTTCAAATCCGGTGATGCTATGATCGACACGGAAGACCCTGTCTCCGCACTCACCGTCCAGCCGCCACCAGTTGTCATAGGGCCCACTGGTCTGTCGTCAAACGACTCATAGTATTCGCCTGTTCCGCTAGCCGCTGGCATCTTCGCTGTCTTGCTCGGGCCATCTGCCGATTCGTTGCCCGCCCCATCCTTCGCCTGCACCAGGAACGTATAGGTTTTGTCCGTCTGCAGACCTGTCACATCATAGTCATAAACCGCGCCGCTTACTGTCCCTACTTTGACATAAGAGGCTTGAGCTGCCTCCTTCCGATACATCGTATAGGCGGACACTTTGCCGGAGTTGTCCGCCGCCGGTTCCCAAGCCAATCTGGCTGCTCCCGGCAGCCACTGCACCAAACGGAGCGTTGCCGAGGCATCCCATGTAGGCGCATCTTGATCATCCGTCAATGCGTAAACACCTTCACTTATGAGCGAGAAATTGTCGCTCGTGTCTACAGCAGCTACCGTTATGTTGTACGCATGACCTACCTCCAGTCCCGTAATTGCCGTTGCCAATGTACCGGCAGGGACTCTTTTTTTCAATTGGCCATTCGCATATAGGGCATATTCTTTAACGGCGACATTATCCGTCGATGCCTGCCAAAGGACGTTAACGGACGTCGTTGTTTGCGAAACAACCTGGATGCCCTCAGGCGTTGTCGGACGTTCTTCATCACTTTTCCGTTCGATGAGTCCAATCCAATCCAGATTCATCGGACCTTTGTCATTCCACATTTTAATGGTAACGGGTCCTGCTGCCAACGGCTGCCCCAACTTAACGCGAAGCCCTTGCCAATATTGCGGTTCCGTCCCGTAATCGTAAGTCTTAGGTACCTCGAAGGTAGCCGCTTGATCCCCGATCATCACGCTCCGCCTTGTGAGCTCACCAGGATTCATGCCCCATCCGGCTACATGCTTCATCACCAAATCATAAGTTCCCGCTTTAGGCACTCGGAAGTTCCACTCCACCTCCTGCCCTTGCTGATCCCAGGTGCCCACCCCTTTCTTGCCAGACAGAAACGCCCGTGTTGCATACACACTAACCCCAGGATCTGCATCCGCATAAGACTCTGCTTCTATCCAGTCAAAAAACAGTTTGTTTTTGGTCGCTTCCGGATCCGTCCAAGATTCTGTCTGCGCAACCTGATCCCCGGCAGTTTTGACCAATTTGACTGTGCTCAATGGACCACGAATCAGCAGGGAGGCATTCGCTTCCAGGTAGACGTCATTCGGACGGCCGTGTTTCTCAAAAATAAAGCCCTCCGGCGCTGCTTCAACGTGGTATAAGCCAGCCGAATTGTTAAGTTTGCCCCACGCTACAGGAATACCTTGCAAATCGCTGTACACTTGCAGCGTTACCGATCCCTGTACCCCGTTAATCTCTGTCTGCAGCGTCGCCGGAGCCATCGCGTGCGGCATCGGCGCATTACTCAGCTTGAAGGCATGCTGTCCTTGCTCGGCATGAAGTGTAAGCGTTCCCCCTACCGAGCTCCACTGCACTCCCCGCAGTCCCATGGCTTCCCCAACAGAACCGCCGCTTGGAATTTCCCGGCCGCTCTCCGCATCACGCACCAGCACCGTTCCATTCACATGTACCTGCACTTGTGCTTCCGAAGCACTCGACACCGAAAGTTGATCTCCGCCGTACACCACAGTCGCAGGCTGATTGCTCTGAATCAGCACGGTCCCGTCTTTCACTAGCTTGGTCCCCTCTACGAGCAGCACCGTACTCCCTTTCACCGCAACAGCCGTACCATCAAAACGGATGCTGCCGGCATCCACTTCCCCGCTCGCAGCTAACCGTACATAAACGATCGATCCATCGCTGAACGAAAGTTTCATATACGTTCCGTGATTTTCGGAAACCACTTGCTGAGGTTCAGTCCCTTTCTTAAAAGCTTCCATCGTAGAGACGAAAGTCGTATTACTCGTTTTGGGCGTAATGAAAGCTGCATGAAGCTGCCTCTTGTCGGCATAAACGGAATCCGCATCCGGGTTCCATTCCGTTCCGTCGGCATCCAGATATTGATTCTCCAATGTTGTTCGAAGTCCCGTCGGTGCTTGAAAACGCACTTTCAGCCCAGCATCTCTTCGCCATATCGTCGCACCAGCATGATCTTCGTCAATCTCAAGTTCCCGATCGGCATGCAGCCGCCATTCGAATTCGGAGCCCTGCGGATCAGCCGCTTGCAGTTGGTCGATGACAACGAACATATCCGGTCTGACATAAACAATGCTGCGATTAGCCTTATTTAACTTGCCGGCATAAGCGGCTGCCGCATCGCCGCTTGTTGCATCAAAGTCCGGATGCGTGACGAAGCTCATGATCTTGCCGTCCGCATCGAGATTGTCATACGGCTGTCCTTGCTTGCGATCCACTGTGATCGCATTCGTTGCATACGTTTGTTTCGCATAATGAACATCGTGCTTACTGCCGTAGTAATCATAGAAGCCGCTCTCAATGGCGAGTGCTTCGCCGAAAGCATTCACGATGATGCCGTTCTGATCCGCGCGACTGTGATTGAACGTGCCGAACGGACTTGATTTGAAGTAAAGCGATACACGGTCTGGATCGTATAACTTCGAATGCATCGTCACCAGACCGATGTCCTGAAACCATTTGGCATCCGGCAAATCCACCGGCGGCCTTGCGGCAAGACTGTTATCGCCATAAAAATAGTTGCTGAGCTCCCCGTTCATACCCGTTCCGATGGTGCCCGCTGCCCATTTCAACCGAGGGTCGCCATACATTTGCGCGAGGCGGTTATAGACAGTCACGCTCGGCGTTCCAGGCGTATATTGACTATCGTCGCCAAAGATTCCCGAAGGACTGCCCTTAGGAAACGCATACAGCGGATACAAGCCTTCATTGCGGGAATAAGCTTTGTCGTAGAGATTAAAACCGCTTGCGCTCAGCAGGACGTCCATGAACTGTTTGGAAAGTGTCGACGACCACTGCCAGTAGCCAGTTCCCTGGGACCAGCCTCCGTCTTCTCCGCCCCAAGGCGGCAAGATATTGATATAGGCAGGGACGACTCGCCGAAACCATGACTCCGCTTCGGGTGTATCATTCAACAACGCCGTGGCGATGATGCCGATAAAGCCGAATGCCGTCCATCCGTGTGAATCATACGGATTGTTTTGTATCGGGTATTTGTTGACGATTTCCTCCACCATCGTAGAGGTGCGTGTTTTCACCATCGTCAGCACCGCTTGCTTTTCCGTTGGTGAAAGAAGATCATACAGCCAGTCGTAAGCCATGGCCGAATCAAGCGCAATGATCCGATGCACCTGATCGTGAATGTAATAACTTGTTGACCCGTTCGGATTCCAGCCTGCCAGATCAACTAACCGGTCTTTCGCATATTGGCCGACTTCCGGCGACTGCGTCAAGAAATACAGGAACGCTGCATTGAACATCTTATTAACGGCTGCTTCTGCTTTGTTTCGCAGATCTTGCTGCGCCTTCACGTACTCAGGGGCACTATGACTATAAGTAGCCGGATACGGGAAAGTCGGTTCGACCAATTTGCATTTATTCAGTTCCTGCACAGTCGGCGTACACAAATTAGTATTCACAGACCCACTTATCCTTTGAAACATCTCTTGGCCGACCGTATATCGCAGGTTGCGGAAATCAGCAAGCGTGGATGAGTTAGCCCAAATACGCGGGTGTGTAGGGCTTATATTACTTAACAGTTGGTTGACGGAAGGAACCGGGAACGGCACATTCTGCTCCTCAATGCGGAACTTGCGAATATCGCTCCATTCCGACCCCTCCATGCCAGGCTTGTGGAAGCGAACACGCCAATACCAAGTTCCAGCCTCCAATATATGATTAAAATTATAGAAGTTTGACGTCTGCGTTTCTTGTTCATATACGACAGTCGCTACAGTTTGGCTGCGGCTAAGCTGCAGCGTGTAAGTGTCTGCCCCCGTGATGGCAGGCCAACGGAAGTCGGGCGGATTCTGCGTCGTGACGAGGGAATCCACAGGTCCGAATGGCATATTCGTCCCCGAAAGAACCGCTGCTGGCCAGCCCTCAGCGGCTTTCGCTACGGGCATACGGGCAAACGGCAAAGCACTGAAACAACTAAAGATCATGACCAATCCCATCATAAGTGCGAGTTGACGATTTCTTTTGCGGACCATCATTTTCAATAATCAGCTCCTTTTCATCTTTCCTATATCCTTATAACCAACCCTTCCTTCCTAGCCAACCTCGACTTCTGCCCTGCATCCCCCCTCTCACAACTTCCTGCGTTTAAAATAAGGCGCTTTCTTTTTTAATTCTTTTTACAGATTCATTGGTGATCACAATAATTAGAAAGCACAGGACAGACTGATACAAGCCGACTGCTGCTGCCATGCCGAATTCCTGCAAATCAAGGAGCGCCCGGAAGGAAAACGTGTCGATAATATCGGTTTTATCGTATAAGAGTCCATTGTCACCGATCAGTTGGTAAAACAAGCCGAAATCACCTCGTGCGATTTGGCTGACTTTCAGCAAGAGCAGGACAATCATGGTTGGAATAATCGAAGGAATCGTAATATGGAAAATCCGCTGCAGCACATTCGCGCCGTCGATTTTGGATGCTTCATACATTTCCGCATCAATGCCTGCGATGCTCGCAAGGTAAATAACGGTCCCATACCCGACGGACTTCCAAGCGCTAAAGAAGATCAAAATATAAGGCCACAAAGCTGGATTATTATAAAAGTTTATGGGCATGAAGCCTAATGACTTCAAAAACGTATTCACTGCACCGAACTCATAATTCAGAAAATTATAGACAATCGCTCCAGCTACGACCCACGAAATGAAATAAGGCAGAAAAATCACCGACTGCAAAAACTTTTTGACGTACTTGCCTGCCAGCTCAAATAACACAATGGCGATGCTCATTTCCAGCAGGTTGTTCACAATCATAAACAAGAAGTTATATACGATCGTATTTTTCGTAACTAGGAACGCTTTGCCGGATTGAAAAAAGAATTCAAAATTAGCCAAACCAACCCAAGGACTTCCAAAAATACCATCCTTATAGGAATAAGATTTGAAAGCAACTACCATTCCCGCCATAGGGAAGTAGCAGAAAATAAGAAAAAATAAAACGGCGGGCGCGATCATCATATACAGCGTGCGATTTTTCCGCAAATCGCCTAGAAAACCCTTCGTATGCATCGAATTCTCCTCCTGATAACCAAAAACGAGAGTGACTGTTTGCATGATCGTCGCAGCCCTCTCGTCCTTTCTCACTTGTTATTTGTTATTTGTTATTCTTTACAAATTCGTCAAGCTGCTTTTGTGCTTCAGCAACCACTTTATCCAGACCCGCTTCTTTATTTTTGGTATTGAGTGTCTTGACAGCTTCGAGCGGATCATTCACTACACCTAAGGTAAGGGGATTGCGATATTGATCCTTCACATTTTTGATCGCTGCGAGCTCATTCTTCACATTCGTCGTATCGAACACAAAGTTGAGCAGTGGATTCGTTATCGCAGTTTTGGTCCAAGCCGCTTGAATTGCTGCAACTTCTTTCGGTTGATCCGCGAGCGGCTTGATCAGTCCTTGCGTTCTCCAGCCCCACGGGGAGCCCGAATCGATTTTGTAACCGGAATCCGTTCCGCCCAGAGCCTGAATTTTTTTATCTGCCGTCAAATCGTAATGCTTGTCTTTGATCCCGTACGTCGTAAGGTTGAAATAATCCTCGTTATTCCGGAATAGATCAAGCAACATTAAGGCTCTCTCAGGATTTTTGGCATTTGCGTTGATCGACATACCGTTGCCTATGTAAGGGTTCACATAAGTCGCCTTGCCGTTGTATAGATCAAACAGTTCGACTTTCCATTCTGGATGCTTCTGATTCGCTGTTGTTACACCCAGACTCATATCTTGAATATTTCCAGCCATCGAAGCGCTTTTGCCAGCCAGGAAGGAATCTTTCACTGGCGTCTTATTGAGCAGAGCATTCTGGGACCAATAGCCTTTCTTGTTCCAATCGGCCATTTTCTTGGCAAATTCCAAATATTGCGGGGTTTGCGCGACATCAATCAGCTTCCCTGACTTATCTTTCAGATCGACGGAAACGAGCGAATTGCCAATAATGAGTTTAGGCGTTAGTTCCGTACCGACCATGAAATCATACATTGTATAGGCGTTAATGCCTTCATCGAAAGGCACCATACTAGGTTCGTTTTTGGATATAACTTCCAAATATTTCTCGAAATCATTGATCGTTTTCAACTCAGGAATGTTGTATTTCGCTCGCAAATCCCCTCTGACGCCGACAACAGCCATAGAGAAGTCTTTGGTTGAGGCAGGCACCATATAGATTTTGTTCTGGACCTTCGCCTGCTCCCAGGCTTCCTTAGGCATTTCCTTCATCGTCTGTGGCGCATATTTCGTTATCATATCCGGCGTAAGTTCAAGGAACGCCCCTTTGATCGCTTGTTCCCCATACTTGATCCAATTCGCCGAGAACACCAGATCGAAATCTTCTCCCGTCGCGAATAGAAGCGGATACTTCTGCAGGTAGTCTCCCCAAGAGAGGAAAACAGGCTCAACAGTTGCATTAATATCACGCTTGAGCATCTTGTTGATTTCGTCATAGACAAGTCCGATATCCTTGGGCTGATCGCCAATCAGATACATTTTGAGCTTCACTTCTTTGGAAATATCCACTTTGTTGGAACCCGTGTCCGTCCTTGTGCCAGCCGACGGTTTAGGTGATGCCGTTTCTTGGCCCCTGTTAGTCGAGCAGCCTGCCAGCAGCAGGACAGCCGCCAAGCTGACAGCCATCAGCGTCTTTACATGTTTCATCGATAAATCCTCCCCTTTACTCTCGTACACGCATCTATGATCAACAGCCTAAGCCGGTGTCATCCCTTGACGGCGCCTATCGTAATTCCTTGAATAAAATATTTCTGAACAAAAGGATAGAGCAATATAATCGGCCCCGTCGCGATCACCGTCATCGCCAGTTTGAACGATTCCTTAGGCGTATCCATCACGACAGATCCTTGGGAAGCCACGGAAGAGTTGGCAAAAGCGATACTGCTCAATATTTTATAGAGAAAATATTGCAGTGGATACAGGTGCTCTTTGTTAATAAACAAGGTCGCATGATACCAATCATTCCAATAATTAAGAGAAATGAACAGGCCGATCGTAGCCAGTGCAGGCTTCGTTAGCGGAAGAATCATGGAGAAGAAGATTCGGAAATCACCCGCACCATCAATTTTGGCTGATTCGCTGATCGCATCTGGAATTGTGGAGCTGATAAAACTTCTCATAATAATGATATAAAATACGTTTAATAAGGGAGGGATCATCAAGGCCAGGAGCGAATCCTTCCACCCCAAATACTTGACGATCAGTATGTACCAGGGCACAAGTCCCCCGGAAAACAAAGTGGTGAAGAAGAAATAGAAGGAGAACACGTTGCGGTACTTGAAGTCTTTGCGCTGCAATACATACGCCGTCATCGCTGTAAGGAACAGCCCGATCCCTGTACCCGCGATCGTAACCAACAATGTAATTTGATATGCGGATATGATCTGTTTGGGATTTTTCAATATAAAGGCGTAAGCATCTAATGAAAACACACTCGGAATGAGACTATATCCGTTTCTAATAATGCTCGATTCTTCTGTCACTGAGCCTATGACAATCATTAAGAAGGGAATCAAACACATCATCGCCAGCAGCGATATGAAGACATAGCCGATGACTTGGAACACATATTTCTCTACAGATTGCCTTCTCTCCATGGAGCCCTCCATCAGCTGTGATTAGGATAACCGGTTTCCTAACTCCATACTAGTTCACGATCCTGCTTCCCGTATACTTTACAAACTGGTTAAACGACTCCATTTATTTGCGAAAAGCGCCTATACGAATTGGTTCAGCTTTATACTTTTTGTATGTACACTTACCTGTTTACAAATTTTTCACTATAATAATGAATACATCGATCCTGCCTAACGAAGGAGCTTAGACTTGCTGATGAAACTCACAATGGCTCGAACACCCAATAAGCTTTACGCCAACATCTTCCTTTCGCTCATCGTTTGCATCATCCTTACCATCGTGACTTTATCTTCTGCGCTCTACGCAAGCTTCGAGAAAATCGCCTTGTCCAACATCTATGCATCTGAAAAAAGCAGCTTGTCTCAGACGAGCTATAGCGCAAAATCGATGATTGAAAACTCGACAAGCTACGCGCTTCAAATATACGCCGATCCACTTTTGGATAAGCTGCTGCATTACACTTCCCCAGGCAATGTCGAGACAACCACCGCGTTAACTCGCTTGAATGCTTATTTGAATATGAACTATTTCATTCATTCCATCTATATTTATGGCAAGAACTCCAAAACGTTTTATGCCTCCACGTTATCCTCTGGCAATGCGATTCAGCATTTCGATGATTTCTATGATGCGGATGCGCGCAAGCTGATTGAACATTTCAGCAATTACAAGCGTCTGGCGCCTATTCCCCGGGAAATACCCGTTCAAACGCCGTTTCAAGAGGTCAAAACAGCTAATGTATACACTTTTGTCTTTTATGATCTGCAAGGTCAATCCTCCGATCTCGACAATATGATTATGCTCAACGTGCCAGAGCGTTGGATGAAAGATGCGATAACCAGCCTGGATATGGATAAAAATGGCTCGACCTTCATCATCGACAGCAAAGGCACATTGGTAACCAGCACCGACACCATGCCGTTCCTTGCGGATCTTCATGAGAAGCCTTATGTCCAAAAGATACTGAACACTTCATCCAGTCAAGCATCCGGCTATTTTGTGGATCAGGTGGAAGGCGTCAAATCCTTGGTTGTCTACTCCAAGCATGACGTCACCAATTGGCTTTTCATCCGCGTGCTGCCTTATAACACCATCATGGGGAAAATCGAAACGATTAAGAAGACCGTTCTTCTAGTCTGTTTCTTCATCCTGCTAATCGGGCTCAGCATCTCTTTCTTCTTGTCCAAATCGCTGTATAAACCCATCGAGAAAGTCACATCCAAATTAAATGTATTAATAAAAGAAAAACGCAATAATCAGTACAAACTGAAACAGCATTTTTTGCGTCAACTTGTCTATACAAGCGGGTATAAAAAGCCGCTTGACATCGAAAGGGAACTCAAGGAATTTGAAATCGCGATGGACCCCGCCAGCGATTACGTGCTCATTCTTTTCGTAATCGACCGTTTTGACTCGTTTTCCCGGCAATATCACTTCGAAGACCGGGTGCTCCTGAAATATGGCATTATGAATATCGCTTCCGAAACGTTCGCTCAAGCTGGCAGCTGCGAATGTATCGATATAGATGAGAAAACCATTGCCGTTCTTCTGAATGGCAGCTTTCAAGCGGAACTTTCATGGATTGATCTGGTAAAGCAAGTTCAAGATTCCACCGACCAATTTCTGAACTTATCGTTGTCCGCCTCCATCAGCAGAACCGGCGACAGCTTAATTGAAGTATCTGACCTCTATTCGGAAACACAGCAGCAGTTGAAATACAAATTTGTTGAGGGCTATCGCTGCATTCTGCATAGTCGACAACCTCGCCAGCAAGCGCTTGCCCCATTCGTTCATCCCAACCTGCTTGAAAACAATATGTTGGAGACGCTGAAGCTGGGCAAAGCGACAGAGTCGAAGAAATGGTTTGATGAGATCGTTCAGACGGTGGAGCCGCCCTCCTATATGGTTTATAACATGCTGTTTAATCAGCTGGCATTCTCGCTAAGTACGGCCGCAATCAACATGGATCGAAACGCTGGCTTACTCCTCGATCACGATTTCGGATCTTTTATCCATCACATGCACAAATTGGAAACTTTGCACGATGTGCAAGATCATTTCTACGAATTGATTGACCAGCTATGCCTTGGATTTAAAGATAAAAAAAGTTCAAAACATGACAACTTGATCGTATCCATTGATACCATCATTCATCAAAATTATGCTGACCGTGAATTGTCGCTATTCCGAATCGCGGAGATCCTGGATTTCACCCCGGCCTATCTCGGTCGTATTTTCAAAAAGCTCACCAACAAGTCGATTCCCGACTATTTAAATGAGTTTCGCATCGAGAGAGCGAAGGAAAAGCTCATTTCCACGCATGACTCTATTGAAGAAATCTCACAGAAGACCGGTTACAACAATAGTACTTATTTCTATAAAGTGTTCAAAAAATATACCGGTATTACACCTGCTGAATATCGAAATAACGGAACTTAACATGGAAAAAGGCTTGCGCATGAAGTTGCCTGCGCAAGCCTTTTTCCTATTCCGCCTGATTTACAATTCCTTGGTCATAAACACACTGTTCGGATCCTCGATATAATCCGCGAACGGCTCACAAAAATGAAATCCTAAGGTTTCATACAGCTTAATCGCCGGTTGGAAAGATGCCATGGAACCCGTTTCCAAGCTTAAACGCACATAGCCGCGTCTCTTCGCTTCTTCAATCATATGTTCAAGAAGGCGCTTGGCAACACCTTTTCGCAAATGCAACGTGGATGTTCGCATAGACTTAATCTCTCCATGCTGCCCGCCGAGTTCTTTGATTGCCCCGCAGCCCATGATCTCATTGTGATCCCATACACTCCAAAACGTAATTTCCGGCTTTTTTAGCCCATCCAGATTCAGCGCATGCATACTTTCAGGCGGAGATTGAGCCGACATACTCAGAAAATGTTCGCTCACCAAGGCAATTACTTGGGCACCTGTCAAATCATCCAATTTAATTTCCACAGCCATCCACTCCATATGATCTATTTTTCAAAACATTAGTATACGTGCTATTTAATATAACGTCGATGTTAATTATTACAAAAGTGACCAAGCTCAACTGAAGTTGTGGAGCGTCCCCGACTTAAGTAGGGCTTCCAAAACCGCCAGAGGTCCATTTGCGCCAACGATTGAAGAAGCTACAATAAAGATATAAGAACGACGTTGAAGCAAATTCAAATACGCTTGATACTTGAGAGGAGACTTATTCACATGAACAAATTATTCAGATCGACGACTGACAGTAAATTAACAGGACTTTGCGGTGGGATGGCCGAGTGGCTTGGCGTTAACGCAACCCTCATTCGTCTGCTACTCGTAGCAGCGGCTCTATGCAGCTTTGGAACGGTGACACTGATGTACTTCGCAGCAAGCCTCTTAATCCCTAAAGCGCCATACAGTCACATCTAATCTTTGTAAAAGCTAACATCCTTACTAATACGGGACCCGCTGAACTGGCGCGGTCCTTTTTGGTATGTTTATTCTTTTTGAAACTCAAGCAATCCAGCTCTCGTTAGCTCATCGATATGAATTTCGGACAACTCCTCCAATATCCCCATGCCGTAAGACGTCAATCGGATGAAGATACTTCGTTTATCCTCTTCGTTCGGGAACCGCTGCACCAAATCCATCTCCTCACACCGTTTAATAAGCTCTACACAGGCATGGCGAGTGATCTGCAACCGTTCAAATAGCTCTTTGGGCGTAGCGAACTCGCGATCAGGGAATCCCATAATGGACAACATCAATTGGTGATATTGAGGTGTGAGTCCCTTCTCCCGCGCAGCTTCCTCGCTGAAACGAATAAATTTGCGAATTTGATAGCGGAATATTGCTAGTTGCTCGTATACATGCTTGGGCAGTCGCTTTTCATTCATCGTGTGCTCCTTGGAATAACGGAATACATGTAGTTTACAACATTCACTCTCATCGGACAATGAAAGATCAGCATTTTTATGATTTTCGAGTTATATTACATAACGCGAGTGCGTGAATCGAATGAAGTTATGAGAATAATTTGATTTAAATGTTATGTTTTATGACATATTTGACATCTCCGAGATGTCACAGTCAAAGCGCTACGCAAAAGATGTTTACTAATCATAGACGCTTTAATATAATGAACAATGATTATATAATTCTACTTATAATCAAATAGATAGATATTCAACCTTGGAGGGGAAATTATGTTGAAATTAAACAAGTTTAGTTATGTTTTATCATGTTTCATTATAGCCACATTGGTCTTGACAGGTTGTGCAAGCAAGAAAGAACAGCCTGCTGCTAGTTCAACGCCAGTTCAAACCGCTCAAGCTACAGCAGCAGCCACTTCATCACCTGTACCTACGGAAAAAGTTGAACTAACGATTTCCGCAGCAGCAAGCTTAACCGATGCCTTCAAAGAGATTCAAGCAAATTATGAGGGCAAGAACAAACAAATCAAACTCAACTTCAACTTCGGAGCATCGGGGGCATTGCAGCAGCAAATCGAGCAAGGGGCGCCAGCTGACTTGTTCTTCTCGGCTGCGACCAAAAATATGAAAGCACTAGTTGACAAGCAATTGATAGACACAACGCAGCAAAAGAATTTATTGATCAATGAATTAGTCGTTGTAGTTCCTGCGGATGGCAAAGCAGCTGTTCAGAAAGCAGACGATCTAACCAATGATGCCATCAAACATTTGGCCGTTGGAGAACCGCAAACCGTTCCTGCCGGCAGTTACGCCAAAGAGGCTTTGACGAACGCGAAACTATGGGATACGCTTCAACCCAAAATCGTTCAGGGCAAGGATGTACGCCAAGTGCTAACCTATGTAGAGTCGGGGAATGCCGAAGCTGGTTTTGTGTACAAAACCGATGCGCTAACTTCCAAAAGTGTCAAAGTAGCCTTCAGTGTTGATCCCAAATCCTATACACCTATCGAATATCCAGCAGGCATTGTCAAGGCAACGAAACACAGCAAAGAAACAGCCGATTTTTATGCCTACCTGCAAACAAAAGAAGCACAAGATGTCTTTGTTAAATTCGGTTTTTCGATTCCAAAATGATGATGAATTCGATTAACTGGACAGAATTCGCTTCTCCCATCCTGCTTTCTCTGAAAGTAGCCGTCGTATCCAGCATCTTCGTTCTACTGATAGGAGGTATAGCAGCTTGGGGGATGTCGCGGCGTCATTTCCGCGGAAAAACCGTTTTAGAAGCGACCTTTCTTCTGCCATTAGTACTTCCTCCGACAGTTGTAGGTTTTATCTTATTAGTCCTATTGGGGAAAAAGAGTTGGATTGGATACTGGATGGAAAGCCTATTCAACCACTCGATCATCTTCACATGGGGCGCAGCTGTCATCGCTTCGGTCGTCGTAGCATTTCCGCTCGTTTATCAAACGATGTCTACCGGTTTTTCACTGGTCAACAAGGATTTGGAAGATGCGGGGAGATCTATCGGGGCGAGCGAGTGGCAAGTGCTGCGCTATATCACCCTTCCTCTGGCATGGCGCTCGTTGATGGCCTCGTACATTCTCGGCTTTGCCCGTGGTCTGGGGGAATTCGGCGCAACCCTGATGATCGCAGGAAATATCCCTCACAAAACGCAAACACTCCCTACCGCCATCTATATAGCCGTGGAGTCCGGCAACCAGTCGCTTGCCTGGTGCTGGGCCGCTGCCATTATACTCATCTCCTTTGGGCTCCTATTCATCGTTAATCAGCGAACCAGGAGAACAGCGAATAATAACGAATAACGCAGCTTATAAAGCCCAGAAGCTCCTGCAGGATCACCTGCTTGGTTTCTGGGCTTTTAGTTAGTTCCTGCTGACATTTCCAGTTAAACATCGTTCGAACATATCAATAATATGTAAAAATCTTTCAGCCTCACGGAATACGTGATCAGCAAGCAGAGGATGTATAATGCTTTTGATCCGACAAGCCTCGATTAAATCTCGCGCTGTCTGTTTGAAGTCGCGCAGCGAAACGACAGAAACTCGGTTTTGGTCCAGGAATTGATCAAGGAGCGGTTCTGTTTGTGATTGCGGCCGCATTCCGCTTAAATCAATGGCTTGAAAGAGAAGCTGGTCAAAATCATGACTAAAGTTCCGCGCTTGTTCCACTAATTGGCGTTCAGATGGATCCAGCAGATGCCCAATAAATTTGGCATGGTCAGCCATGATTCGCAAGAAGAAGATATTTTCATCAATGATTGCATCTGGTAATGGCTCCAACCTGCCCGCGTTTAATTCCTCTAATCGATTTCTGAAATAGTTGGCTTCTCTGCTTGTATGGTCAACCAATAACGGAAAGTTGTTGCCGCCTGGAAGTTTGCATTGGATAATGAGCCCGAGGACTTTCCTCTTAAAAGCCCAGATGTGTGAAACGGCCGCATGCACTTCGACATTAAATCTTCGGATTTGTTCCGGATCTGTCTGTTCATTATAGGCATGGGACCGGCCTTCGATGTGCTCAAAAATGTGATAATAATGATTCGCTTCTTGGATTAGTTGTGTATCTTCGCACCGAAAACCCAGTTTTAGAAATAACGAATGCTCTTTCATAATACGTGACCAGAAGCGAATCTCATCCAACGAACGCAAAATAAACTCATCTGACAATTTGGCACTCTCCTCTCAAATAAGCCCTACATACCATGTATAAGGAGGTAGTGTTGCCAATATGCCAGTTTCCAAATTTTGATTAATCAACTGCCCTATGCTTAAAGTGAACTTGAAGCCTGATTGACCCAAGAAGCCAACTGTGTTGAATTGTATGCATCCCCTTTTCTCAGCTTCAACGTCTTTCTTTCCGGCGGCCCTTCAAACATGACTTCTGGAAGTTCCAATCCAGTCGTGTTGAAGATAGTAAAACTAACCGCATCTTTGGAAGTTGAAATGACAGCGGCATACTTGCCGTTTTTCATAAAGTGGGGCTTCTTATACTGCATACGTTCACTTACATCCGGAATCGATTGTTTAACAAGCTCTCTCAGCTGTGCGGAGAGTTCCCCCTGCCATGGTTCTTTTAACGCTTCAATAAAATCAGTTACTTCTGGATTCATTTTGTAATTTCTCCTTTAAGATCACAATGGTTTATAGGAACCGAGCATTTCTTAGCATTTTCTTAACATGTCTAGTTGGTCCTTGAGCGCAGCCTCCAAAGCATGAAGATTAGGCTTGCGTAAGGAGTCCGTATGTTCCTGCAGCTTCCGCAATTCAATCTTATATGGGCCGCGACCCGGCGGGACTGGCATGCGGAGCGCCCAATTCAGAGCCTCTTCCTCGGAGGCAACATCAATCAGCGTATATGCCGCCATCAGGTCTTGCTGCAGCGGAAATGGACCTGACTCTAAATTCGGCTCACAATCATGCGCAGGATACACGATCCTAACACTGGTCGAACTAGGCAGAAGTTCGTCTTCATCAAGGAACGCACCAGCTTGTACCAATGATTTCTTGAAGTCCGTAGCTGCCTCTCGGTGTTCTCCGCTTGGCTGGAGGCCTGCTTCCGAATACCCAGTCGCCTTCACAATTAACATAAATCGCATATGGTTATCCTCCCTATTCAAACTCACATTCGGCAGCTCGATTCAGCAAAAGTGTCCGTTCACGCTCATTGCGAGTCATTGCTGCTGCACGTTCGAACTCCACTCGCGCTTCCTCGTACCGCTTGAGCTTCACAAGGAGATCACCGCGAACGCTAGGCAGTAGATGATATCCTTTCAGAGCAGGCTCGGCATTCAACTCGTCGACAATCTGCAAACCGAAAGCTGGTCCGAATGCCATCGATATGGCAACCGCCCGGTTTAATTCAACGATCGGTGAAGGCATTACACGCGACAGTGCTTCATAGAGAGCGGAAATGCGAATCCAGTCTGTTTCGGCTGTTGAGGGCGCTTGTGCATGGCAAGCGGTTATCGCTGCCTGCAGCGAGTAAGGCCCGAGCGTTCGTCCCAGCTTGCGACTTCGTTCCAGCGCTGCCAGCCCACGGCGGATCAACAGTTGATCCCACTGGGCACGATTTTGATCCATGAGCAGAACGGGTTCTCCCTTGACGTTAACCCGGGTTCTAAACCGCGAAGATTGCATCTCCATGAGGGCAACCAGTCCGTGAACTTCGGCTTCCTGCGGGGCCATTGCGGCAAGGACACGTCCCAATCTCAGCGCCTCCTGGCACAGTATTGGACGGATCCATTGATCCCCCGAGGTTGCTGAATATCCTTCATTGAACATCAGATAGATCACCTCAAGCACGGCGGACAGACGGTCTTGGAGTTCCTTGCCAACCGGAACCTCAAAAGGCACTTTCTCAGCGCTAAGCGTTCGCTTCGCCCTGACAATCCGCTGGGCAATCGTTGATTCAGCCGCGAGGAAAGAACGCGCGATTTCATCTGTCGTTAGCCCGCATAGCAAGCGAAGCGTGAGAGCAACTCTGGCATCCTGGGACAATACCGGATGACAGGTCATGAATATCATGCGAAGAAGATCGTCACCAATTTCCCCATCCAAAGCCTGATCCACATCATCTTCTGTGTATAAATCCATCTGGTGAGCAATTTCTGTGTACTTCTGGTCACGCACCTTATTCCTGCGCAGCAGATCGAGCGCTCGCCGCTTCGCCGTCGTCATCAGCCAGGCCCCCGGATTGTCCGGAATGCCGATCTCCGGCCAACGATCGAGCGCGATGACCAAAGCATCTTGAGCCAAATCCTCGGCAAGCCCCACGTCCCGCACCATGCGCGTTAACCCTGCGATCAGCTTGGCTGACTCCATTCGCCATATCGCATCGACCGTCCGATGTGTCTGGGACGAACTCATCCTCTTCGCTGGCCTTCAATCTCTTGGCGAAGCACCGCTTCTTTCTCCTGCGTTTCGGCATTATCCGTTAACTCCTCGAACTCGAACACTTGTCTAAGTTCAATCTCACCCTGGCCGAATCCATGGGGGTCTGGCATGCGTAAAGCCCATTCTATGGCTTCTTCCCTGGATTTAACTTCAATCAACGTATAGCCGGCAATCATTTCTTTGGCTTCTGTAAAAGGACCGTCCACCACTTTAGGTTTGCCTCCAGGTTCCGGATAGGAAATCCGTATTCCCGTGGAACTGGGTTGCAGGCCATCGGCAGCAAGGAGCACGCCAGCTTTGATCATTTCCTCATTATATTTCTGCATAGCCGCAATCAGCTCATCGCTGGGCAAAACTCCCGCCTCTGAATCCGTTGTTGCCTTGACAATCATCATAAATCTCATTAGTTATTCCTCCTGTTTAATCGTAATAATTTGTGCGAATCGATATCCCTTCCTACTGCTTCGTTGCACGCAGAGAAGTTCCTGCCGCCACGATAAGACATCCCTGATTTATCCACCAAAAAAGGCGGTAAGCTCTGAGGAAATGAATTTAGCATCCAGTTTCTTCGTATGACCGAGTCCTTTTTTACTTACCAGCTGCGCGTTAGGAAGCACATGGGCAAGTGCTTGAGCACCATGGCGAAGCCCAGCCGGGCTCTCCGTACCTTCCAACACAAGAGTCGGCATCTTGACGTTGCTCCATAGCTGGGATGGCAAAGCCTTGCCATCCATGAATCCATCCAACAAAGCTGCATCATAAGGAAGTGTGTGCGCAACGGCCATAAGCTTCGACCACACTCCTGGCATCATGCGCATCATGCCGACGACAAACGAAGGAGCGCCCATTCCCTTGGTCATAAAATATCTAATAGCCTCGGCCCGGCGGTCAGCTGCAATAAGCTCAGTAATGTGCCGCAGAAAATCTTCCGGTGGCTTGCGATCTGCTGCATCGACCACGAAGGGCGGCTCGTGGAGGGCTAATTTCGTCATCATAACCCCATTCGCTGCGGCCTGTAGAGCAAGAACAGCCCCCGATGACAATCCCCACACAGATGCCGCGCCGCCGGCTTCGGCTATCATTGCCTGCAAGTCTTCAATCTCACGCGCAGTGTCATAACATCCCGCGTCTCCGCTATTGCCTCGACCTCGACGATCGTAGTTATAGACGGTGAAGTGTTCTGACAACAGATTAGCCAACTTCACCACCCCTGGGAATTTCCGGTAACTGAAAGCGCCTGCCACCAGAATGAGCGCTGGTCCTTGACCAACTTTGTCATAGACGATCTTGGTGCCGTCTTTTGAAAGGAATGAGTTCATCGTAAGTCTCCTTTGTTATCAGCTTCTATAAAGACGACGAACCGTATTAATCAAAATCGACACATCCGCAAAAAAAATTTCAAAATTGTGCAAAACGGCTTAGACGCCGTAAGAAATGTGCTTCTTAAGCGTGACGAATTCTGTTGTGGGAGTTCTGTTACGGGAATCCTATTATGAGAGTCCGGTTGCGGGGATCCCGCTAAGGAATTCTATTAATGGAGTCCCCTTGAGGGAATCCCTTTGAGTAAACTCTACTAAAAGGGAACTACAGTACGCTATTTTTGCAATTTGCAGGGATTCGAAGGAGATACCGGAACTACAGGACCTTATATCCACGAAATGAGCTAAATTTCCACTCAAAACAGCATAATAGCGAACTGTAGTTCCCTCCACCTCATGATACTGGCACTTTTTGCTATAATAACGCACTGTAGTTCCCTCCCATACAAGGTAGCTGGGTAACTCCTCGATTCTTTCAACACGGTAAACCGTATGGTTGGCAGCACCACCGAATCCCAAATCGTTTGATACGTTGTGTCTTTGCACAGCGTCTCCGTACTTCCATCTGCCCACGCTGTGGGAACTGCGCCTACCGAATCATCTTGACTGCACCTCTTTTCTCATTTCGGCCTGGATCCGACCTCTTCTCAAAATGAATCGAAACCGCTTTCGCGATACTCGCAATTAACGCCATCTATCCTTGCCGCTTCATGTTGCGTAGAAGCGCATGAATTTATCATACATGAATTCTTTTATTCAAGATTAGGTCAGATTAACCTCACGAAACCCATTCCATTTCACTCTCCTGACATATGATAATTCATACATTTAATTAATGGAGATGAGCATATGCCAATAGAAAAAAAAGCGGAGCTTAGCCACACAACACCAATTGATGTGCTAATCCCAGCCATTGAGAAGGATCTGGGGACACTCCCCTTTGTTATTGATTCTGTTCGTAAATATGTGAAGCACCCTATTCGAGAAATCATTATTGTGGCTCCAAGGAAACAAAGAATTCTTGACCTTTGTGCAAAAAAGGGCTGCCGGTTCGTTCATGAGGATACCGTTCTCCCTATAACGAAGAAGGACATCCACTACCAATCCAAAAGTTGGGATCGTTCCGGTTGGCTTTATCAACAACTGCTCAAGCTGAACGGCGATAAACTGTGTTCGTCCGACTATTATATGGTCATAGACGCTGATACCGTGCTCATTCGTCCGCACGTCTTCAAGGTCGGCGATAAGACAGTGTTTTACTGTAGAAACTGGAGTCAGAACGAATATTTCAATACGTATAAAAAGCTAATGGGCAGGAACCGATCTTCTCGTATATCTTTCGTTACCCATTACATGCTGTTCGAAAAATCAAAGGTAAAGCAGTTGAAACAAGCGATTGCGTCCAAACATAACCGAAGCTGGTACTCGGCAATTATGCGCAGTATGAATAAATCTAAACAGTTTGCTTTTTCCGAGTTTGAAACGTACGGGAATTTTCTCTATTCGTCATCACGTGACAAAATGATTTTGAAACCTGCTTTGAATAAAAGCTTTCATTGGAGCACTTCGCAATTTTCGCACGCCAAATTGTCTCCTTTAGCAAAGAAATACAGATCAATCTCTCTTCACAAACGCAAAGGCTATTCAAAGCAGTCAAAATAATCTCTACATGATATCATTCTAGCCAAGCAATCAAGAGGAAGAGTCATGTTCCCCGAGGAAGGAGAATTGGGCTTGCGTATTGTACTATTGTGCGGGGGATCAGGAAAGAGACTGTGGCCGCTATCCAACGAGATTCGCTCCAAGGTGTTTCTCAAGCTTTTGAAATCCGCGGATGGGACCAGAGAATCGATGATTCAACGAATATGCCGACAATTAGATGAGGTGGGATTGCTGCAATCCACCTGCATCGTCACTCACCACAGCCAAGTTGAGATTACACGCACCTATGTGGGAGAAGACATCCTAATTATAAGCGAACCTTATAAAAGAGGAACTTTCCCGGCCATCGGTTTAGCGATTAGTTATTTGCATGAGAACATGCATATGGAACCGAATGAAACGATTTGTATTCTTCCAGTGGACACCTTCGCAGATACCGCCTTTTTCCAACTGCTTCATCGCTTTCCTGATGTTCTGGCACAGTCCAAAGCAGCTCTTGCTCTACTTGGGACAAAGCCTAATCAACCTTCGGATCAGTTCGGCTATATCGTTCCTGTTCTCCCCAAGGAGACCGATGGCTATGCTTTCATCCGTCAGTTCAGGGAGAAGCCAGACGAACAGACGGCCAGTCGTTTAATCGAGCAACAGGCTCTTTGGAATTGTGGGGTATTTGCCTTCTCCTTGCAGTTCATGCTGAGCTATTTGCAGGACATGGGGCATCCTGTCCAAGTTGATACATGGCGTGCTAATTACGAACAACTGGCCAACGAAAGCTTCGATCGAGAGGTCGTCGAACACACGCAGCCTGCGATTGTCCTTGCTTATGACGGATTATGGAATGATCTGGGGAGTTGGAAGGCATTAACGGAGCACTTTAATAATCGCGTTATTGGAACAGGCCGAATATCAGATAATTCCAGTAATACCCATGTCATCAACGAACTTCCCTATCCCATTGAGGTGATTGGCGTACCAGATATCATTGTTGCGGCAAGTGCGGATGGCATTCTGATCGCTAACAAGGAACAAGCCAATCTAATCAAAGAAAGGTACACAACGGTATCGCTTACACCGAAGTATGGCGAGAAAAGCTGGGGCGTCTATCGAGTACTCCATTATTGCAAAGACGAACTTGGAACTGAAACGATGATCAAGCAAGTTGAGCTATCCCAAGGGAAAGCTACCAGCTATCACCAGCATCATCTGCGGCAAGAAATCATTACGATTCTCTCAGGCAGCGCGGAAATTCTACTTGAGGATATACGCTATAAGCTGCTGGCGGGCGATGTTATGCAAATTCCGGCAGGTATGAAGCATGGAATCAAGGCAATTACGCCGCTTATTTTCATGGAAGTCTTGTTGGGAAAAGACCTGGCGGAGGATGATATCACCCGTTTGGCTCATAAGTGGTAGATGAGTACGATTTTCTCCAGGCGCCGAATCAAACAAAGCGATCAATTTCCCGTATTTTGCGGGAAACCGATCGCTTTTATTTACTTGCTGTTATAAGCGGTGTTAAGCGCTTTAACCACTTCTTCTCCGCCTGCTTGCTTCCATTTGGACACAAACTCATCATATGCTGACAACGGAAGGGCGCCAGTAATCATTTTCATAAAGTACTCGTCACGTAAATCTTTGAGTTCTTTGCTCTTTTTGATCAATACGCTGCACACCAAGAGCTACGGTATCAAACATATTGTAATAGACGCGGAAACGGATATTGTCTGCTTCTTTGGTAGCGATGAATTTACCGTCTTTCTTCTCATAATGCTTGCCTTCATTCCCAAATGAGATGTAATTGATGATTTCCTCACTAACCGCTTTGTTCAGAAATTGCATGATTTCCTTCGGATGCTTGCTCGCTTTGGGAACCATGAAATATTTGGTTAGCGAAGGAACCTTCGAAAATCCACTGGAACCATTGTCGCCTGTCGGCATTGGAAGGTAGGTGAGCTTGGCCAAACCAAGCAACGGTACTCATGGCTGCAAGCATACTTGACATTAATACGGTACTGAGAATAATTCCGCTTGCTTTATAGACTCTCTTCTTCATGTTAAAAACCTCCCATATTGTTTGCTTATTTTAGCCTTTTACGGCATTAAGTACCATACCTTTGACAAAATAACGCTTTGGGAAACATGAACCTGGGCTAACATATCAATATTGTTCGTTGCATCCGAGGCGCTCATAATCATTTCCCTTAAAAATACTTGCAAAGGCAGCAAATTGTAATCGTTAATGTACATCAACGCATCGAAATAACGCACAGAAGAGGGCGATGGTGGCAATGAAAGTAATTGCAAGCGGTATCATGATTTGAAACAAAATCCTTAAATTGCCTGCGCCATCCATCTTCGCTGACTCCTCCAGACTATCTGGAATCCCAAAAAAGTAGAGGCGGACAATAATCATATAAGTCGGTATAATGCCTGCGCTGAACAGCATCGAAAACACATACATCATCATCACAATTTTGGCTCCACGCAGTCGTGTTCGGGACAACGCGTAGCCCGTAAACACCGTAAGTGTCACATTAAGCAGCGTACCAACAACGGTTTTAATGACCGAATTTCGGAAAGACGCAATAAATTTTTGGCTGCAATCAAACAGCCCCTTGGGCGGCCAAATTCACAATTACATTGGATTTATCCAATGTAATGAGGTTCCTCATGCTATTGATGTTAGGTTTTTTGCAAAGCTTCGGGTGTTTCGGCGCTTTTCCTAGGATTCGACTACTTTAAGGTTGTTTTTCATCCTTATGGAGTCGCAGACAAACGTTTCGCGCTCGTTAACGCTGAATTTCAGCGCTACGGTGGATGTTTCGGCGCTTTTCCCAGGATTCGACTGCTCTTAGGTTGTTTTTCATCCTTATGGAGTGGCAGACGAACGTTTCGCGCTCGTTAACGCTGAAATTCAGCGTTACGGCGGGTGCTTCGGCGCTTTTCCAATAGTTCCCGCCGCGTTAAGCAGCTGGTGTAACTCATCTATCACTCCAGCTTCAAACCAAAAACGGAACCAAGCCCTTGGCTTAGTTCCGTTTGCTTTTTCACCTTTTACATGTGGAAGATGACCGTTGGGTTAGCTGTGGTGTTGTTGGCTGTTTCCTTGTACACTCCCCCATATGTCATGCCGAAGGTGTAGGTGCCGGACAGTAATTCCTTGTTGATCTCGCCGCCAACTATGCTGCCAAACTGCCGCCAGCCTCCTGCATAATAGCTCGCAATACCGCCGTCAAGCGGATTACCCAGACTGTCCTTCAACTGCACCTTCACGTTGACGGTTTGAAAGTCGACCGCTGTATCCGCTCCGGTATTCTGCGCCTTCTCCTTATAGGTCCCCTCGTATGTCATAGCAAACGTATAGGAGCCAGGCAATAATTCCTTGTTGATCTCGCCGCCGCTTATGCTGCCAAACTGCCGCCAGCTTCCTGCGTAGTAACTCGCAATACCACCAATAAGCGGATTACCCAGACTGTCCTTCAACTGCACCTTCACGTTGACGGTTTGAAAGACGACCGCTGCATCCGTACCAATATTTTGCACCTTCTCCTTATAGGTCCCCTCGTACGTCATAGCAAACGTATAGGAGCCGGGCAATAATTCTTTGTTGATCTCGCCGCCAACTGTGCTGCCGATATTCCGCCAGCTTCCTGCGTAGTAACTCACCGTGCCGCTGCCTGGCGAGTTCCCCAGACTGTCCTTCAACTGTACCTTGACGTTGACAGTATTAAACACAATAACAGAGTCCGTTCCTGTATGCTGCACCTTTTCCTTATACGTTCCCTCATAGTTCATAGCAAACGTATAGCTTTTATGCGGCAAAGACTTGCTTACCGTTCCAGAGGCATCTGTAACACCGAAAGTCTTCCATTCTCCATCATAGTAGGTTACGGTTCCCCCGCTGATTGGGTTTCCGCTGCTGTCCTTCAATTGAACGCTTACCGTTGTTGTGGCAATGTTAAAACTAACCTGTTGACGAGATTCAACATTTCCCGCTTGATCCGTTGACCTGTAGCTCAAAGTATATTGGCCATTGCTGCTAAAAGTCACCGCTGCCGTATAAGGCTGCCACGTGTGCCCGTTATCTAGGCTGTATTCTGTCTTAGCCACACCCGTCAAATTATCGGTCGCGGCCAATACGACGGTGACCGGGTTCACATACGTGCCATTTGGCCCATCTGGCTGAACTGGCGACACCGAAGCCGTCGTAACAGGTGCCTGCTGATCAAATACTATTTTGCCGTACACACTTACATCCTTGGCTTTGCCAATCCCGCTGGCCCATTCCAGCCAACCGAGCCGCCCGGCACCATCATTATCATTGACAAGCAGCGATACATATAATGGCTTCGTTACATCAGAAATATAAGGATACAATTCCGACCAAGCGAGATGTATCTTATAAATCTTCTTCCCGCTCTGAGTACTGTCTACCAGCATGCTGCCGTATTGTACGAATTGGCCTGCTTGCGTCCAGTTTGACGGCAGATCCCCGCCGATATAAGGCACAGAGGACTTGTAGAGGACAGGACCGTTAGCGGTAAGAGCTGCCTGGAATTCCACTTGCGCCCCTGCTAAGCCAATCCCCGATGTATCAATTCCGAATTGAATGCTGTCGCCAATCCAATAGTTTCCTTTCGTTTCGTTTTGTACGAATACGTTATCCGAAACATCAATGACCAGATCGAGGCCATCATTCGCAACGCCTACAGCAGCCTTTGCTGCAAAGCCTGACGGCTGCGCGGCATTAATGGTTTGAAATACCCAGTCCTGGTCAATCCAATGAATATCGGTGCTCAAAGCGCCCGTCGTACGATCAAACAACATGCCTTTCTCCCCTAATCCTGTAGGCGTGTTGGTGCTTTGTC
The DNA here is from genome assembly GCF_014640555.1 of Paenibacillus marchantiophytorum. Classification (GTDB taxonomy): domain Bacteria; phylum Bacillota; class Bacilli; order Paenibacillales; family NBRC-103111; genus Paenibacillus_E; species Paenibacillus_E marchantiophytorum. The sequence continues at coordinate 27,974 of NZ_BMHE01000042.1, forward strand.
GGGATTTCTCGTAATCGGATAATAGCACATCCTTTGTTGAAGTCAAACTAGCCAAATAGGCTGCATTGACGTTGCTAATAAAGTACATCTTGTTAGGTTTCAGCTGCAAAGAAGGAGATACGGTCTCTGTGCTTCCCGTCCAATCCCGAACAACGGTCCCATTGGTAAAAGCCCCAGTAAGATTAGCAGCAATTGGCGCCGCATTCGCATTTTCGGTCCATACGATGAGCAGCGGCTCTCCGTCACTCTCGAAATAAACCGCTTTCTGATTGCCGCTAAGCGAATATTCACCGCGATAGACGACATTTTTGCCAAGTGTCTCAACAAATCTATGCATGACGACGGAACTAAGTCTCGGCTCTAATTGCGGTTTCTTGCGGAACAATCCCGCAGAATTCGTAAACCAGCCTTCTGCTTGGGCGAATGGCAGTGCTTCGGGCTCCGTTAAATCTATCATTTCGAAATAAGCGATCTGCTCAACCTGATGCTTCATCTGGAACATATAATCGAGCAGCATCTTTTGGGCAACCTGAGGCTCTGTCAGCATATCTTTCAAAAGAGTTGGACCATAGAGGCCCGCATGGCTTTCCGATGTTACCCACGGCTTGGAAGGCACCCCATATAATTGATCATATTTCTGATAATCTCTTGGATCTGGAAATTTGCCATGCAGCGATAGCTTATCGAAATAACTAGCGCCGCCGAGACGCAGCAGCTCGTTGTAGAATGGCAGGTATCTGTAGCCTCCCATGCCGCCGATCCAAATTTCGGAATCTGGCTGAACACTTTTGATCGTCTCATAACCCGTTCGAAGCAATTCCACGAACTTCTCTGGCGTATCATTCCAGAAAATACTTCCCCCTTTCAAATGAGGCTCATTCCATATTTCCCACTTTTTAATTCGATCGCCATAACGTGTGACAAGCGCCTGCAGGAAAACGGCAAAATCATTCATATCTACCGGAGCGTAAGAGGCATATCCGGGAACAGCAATATAAATTGTTGTATCTTCCGGATGAGGAGAAGCCCACTGCGGCGTGAATACAATGTTGCCAATAAGCTCTAAATTTTGGCTCGTCAGTTTATTGATATGTGCATCGAACGCAGCCCAATTAAACGTGCCGCGACTTGGCTCAAGCGCCAAACTGGTATCACCGAACTGACCTCCCCATGGGACGGTATGAATTCTCGCAAAATCAAAACCGACCCTATCCGCGAGTTGGATGGAGACGTCACCATCAAGACCATAGCTGAAACCGAACAGGGAATTGCGGTCGGCCATGCTTTTGGGCTGGCTTTCAACCACGGCCACCGAGTAGCGATTGCGGACAAATTCCGCAGACGTTCGTTTCGGGCTGGACATAATTTGATACGATTGTTGAAGCGGAAGTAAACCCGTAATCCCTTGTTTTGTATAGTCGAAAGCGACCTCATAGTAGCCTTCGTGAGCAGGTGTCCAACTCCAACCAGTCGTAAGCAGCGTTTGGCGATCTACCGCAGCTTGCGCTACCACCTGATTATCCGTATCGTAGATCGTACCAGTCACCGTTTGCACCCTGCTTGGCAGTTGACCTTCGATTGCCTTGAACACCACATTCTGGCCGATTTTCCACCAGTTTGCGAACGTATCTGCTTTCAGCGGAAAATATTCAATAGACTCTATCTTTGCGTCGTCGTAATAAATCGTTCCCTGATTGCTTACGTTAGGCATTTTGAGTGTAGCAAGGTTCAACTGAATTTGATTCGTTCCTGCCGGAAACTGCGTATTATTAATGGTAAAAGCGATCTCTGTCCATGTACTGCTGCTAATCCCAGGTGAGTTCGCAGCCGCTGTTCCGAGGAACGTGCCATCCTTGAAATAGCTGATAAATACCCACGAGCCATTACCCGCATAATCAGCGGACTTTCTCGCTTTTACCGAAGTTCTAATTGTCTGCATGCTGCTGTCGATTGGGATCATTTTGGAAGACCAGCCTGCAGCTCCCACATCCGTCGAGTTAATGTAAAGACCGTTGGTACCACTGTATTTCATCGCTGTAGTAATCCCCGTATCCACCGCATGCGCTCCACTCCACAGGGATGATGACCAGCTGATCGGGACTAGCTTCGATTCACTCATCCGCGTTTCTTCAAATCCAGGATTCGATAAATCGTAATAATTTGAGGTAATGACGTCTACCGGGCTGCTGGCTGCTGATATATTCCCCGACCCGTCTCGAGCTTTCACGGTAAAGGTATAGCCACTATACGCTTCAAGACCGCTCACTGTATACGTTACTCCAGTCACTGTCCCTACTTGCGTCGACCCTTGGAAAATATCATAGCCAGTCACGCCCCCATTGTCGGTTGAAGCGTCCCAGGTCAGAGTGACACTTTTCATCTTAATCGCTGACGCCACTACATGGGTTGGCGCTGTCGGGGCCTGCGTATCATTGGTCACAAACGCATTGCTTGCAACAGATTCATTCCCCGCAGCATCTATAGCTTTCACCGTAAAAGCATAACTTGCCGTTGAAAGAAGACCACTCACCGTAAACGTTAACCCTGTTGCCGTTCCAACCAGCGTCGCACCTTGGTAAACATGGTACCCGCTCACGCCGATATTGTCTGTTGAGGCATTCCATGCCAAATCTACGCTTTCAGCCGTTTGGCCTGTTGCATGAAGATTGGTCGGCGCCGTAGGCGCTTGCGTATCCGGGACCAATTCCATCGAGGCATCATCGTAATACAACGTCCCCTGGTTGCTTGTGGCACCTGCGCGGATCGTAGCCAAATTTAACCGGATATTATTGGTTCCAGCTGGAAACTGGTTGCTGTTGATCGTTAACGTTATTTCTGTCCATACGCTGCTGCTAAGGCTGGTGGCCGGAGCAACTGCTGTGCCAAGAAATGTGTTGTTATTCCCATAACTGATGAACACCCATGGGCTATTGCCGGCATAATCAGCCGAACTTTTCACTTTTACTGTCGTCTTAAAGGTTCGCACGCTGCTGTCAACAGGAATCGCTTTAGACGTCCAACCAGCAGCTCCGGCATCTACTGTGCTTATATACAGCGCATGCGTGCCGCTATTTGCCACATCTGCGGTTACGCCTGTATCGACAGGCATCGTTCGAGACCACAGGGAGGAGCTCCAATTAAGGGGCACAAGCTTCGTTTGACTTACTGTTGTTAATTCAAATCCAGGGTTGGCTATCTCATAAGAGAATGGCGTGGTAGCGTTTACAGCATTGCTCGCTGCTGATTGATTACCCGCTGCATCTTTGGCTTTTACAGTAAAGGTGTAACTGGTACTCGCATTAAGATCGCTTACAATATAAGATAAGCCTGTCGTAGACCCAAGAAGTGTTGTCCCATTGTACACGTCATATCCCGTGACGCCTACCTGATCTGTCGACGCATTCCAAGTTAGTTGAACACTTGTCGCCGTTTGCCCTGTAATGGCAAGATTACTCGGAGCAGTAGGCGCTTGAGTATCAAGCAGTTCCATCGTGACATCATCATAATAGAGAAAGCCCGCATTCGTTGCAGCCCCTGCTTTGCTCGTAGCCAGATTCAGCCAGATCATATTCGTTCCAGCAGGAAATTGGTTGCTATTAATCGTTAGCGATATGGTGGTCCACTCGCTGCTGCTCAAAGCAGTTGCCGGAGCTGAGGCTGTGCCAAGAAATGCGCCACTATTCCCATAACTGATGAACACCCATGGGTTATTCCCGGCATAATCAGCCGACTTCTTCACTTTCACCGTGGTTTTGATAGTTTGCATACCGCTTTCAATCGGAATCGCTTTGGACGTCCAGCCAGCGGCTCCTGCATCCGTCGCGCTGATATAAAGCGCTTTGGTCCCGCTGTTGTACACCGCTGTAGTTACGCTCGTATCGACTGCAGTCGTCCTGCTCCATAAGGAAGTCGTCCAATTCGTAGGAATTAGCTTCGATTGATTCAGCGTCGTTTCTTCAAATCCAGGATTGACTACGTTCATATTGGATGCTTGAACACGTGTTTGCATGGCAGGCAAAAGCGCGATAACCATTGTGCAAAGCAACAACCATGCGACCAATTTCTTCATACATGAATCCCCTCCTAAAATTTAGTATAACTTCTAAGCATACGCCGGGGCTGATGGGACAAGGCTGTGATTCATTCAGCAGCTGTGCATTCTTCCTACCTTTGTAACGTTATCCGCAGCCAAATCACATCCTTTATCCAGATTCGTGAGGGTTGAAAATTTGCCGTTATTACGGATTACAAGGATTAATATAGGATGAATCGTGTGTCAAAGATATGGGATTATTTATACTTCGTTATCCGATATTATCTTTTTCGTAAGAAAGCGGCTTTGTCGCCTTTAGAGATGAGCATCTTCATAACGGTTTTTAACAATGTAGCGGATCGCAGTTCCCTTTGGGCTTTGCAATGACAGAGAGCGTCGTGTGAAAAGGAACTATGATCCGCTAACTGGCGGAAACTGGGGTAAAAGTAACATGAAAAGGAACTGAGATCCGCCATTTAAGCGGAACCTGCTAATTCCAACCGGGAAACGGTGAAATAGCGGATCGTAGTTCCCTCGAGCGTGGAATATGGCGGTTTTCAGCATTATAGCGCCCTGTAGTTCCCTCAGCCTCGCGACAAGGGACACTTTTGGCTAGAACAGCGCACCGTAGTCCCTCCGTGCGAGGTAGCTGAAGTAACTCCGCGTTCACTCCAAAACATATAAACTCTTATATGTTTAAGAAAGACCTAGCCTGCTGCTAGGTCTTCAAGTCCCTGCACCTTCGCAAGCCTCCTTACGAACTCAGTAACCTTTATTCGGCCAAAATTGCTCATTCTGAAAATCTAATGAATGCCAGATGCGCTATTTCAAGCAATTGATAACCATTCGGTCAATAAATTAGTCGATAACACCAATCCAGTTCATTACATCTCCAAAGCAGCTATTTTCTCGTCTTTAAGCGTCCTACAGTTCATTAGATGCCACTCAAGACCGAAAACCTCCAAAGCAAAGAGGTCTGCGGTGGACGTCAACTAAATAGGGAGAACCCCTTAAATCGCTATTATTACATAAAAAAAGCCAGCATCGAGATTATCGATGCCAGCCTTTGATAATAACTAAACGCTACTCCGCATAGTGACGGAAGTTGACGCTGATACGGTTAGATCCGACGTCGAGGATATGCAGAGATGCGCCATTAGCTGTTGGCAGCACAGCAATCCCCTGAGCTTCTGTCCCGCTGGACAAGTTGCGGTTAAACGCAAGCGCTACGCTGCCTGTTTCCGGATCAATCGTATAGACCGATTGCGTGCCGTTATCCGTAGACGCATACAGCTGACCGTTGTATACTTCGGCTCCTTGAATGCGATCGATGCTTTGCGTGAGCGGAACGGTTTTGATGAAATGCATGTCATCGAGACTAAACACATTCAGGTTGCTCGCATTGCTCCACTGTGCCGTGTACACTTGACCACGCTGAGCGTCAACGGCAACCCAAGGCACTCCACCTGGATGCAGGTTCAACGGCAACGCGTATGAAGTACCTGTATATTGCAACGTTTTTGCATCATAGAGCGCAAGGAAGGGATGTTGATAGTTGGAACCGTCTTCGATTGGGGCATAAATTTTGCCATTATAATAGCTGATGTCGCCAATATGATCACCGCCCAAACTGGAAATCGCTGAAGGAATCGCCAATGCGTTGCGGGCTTGAACCGTCTTGCCGTCAATACTCGTGCGAAGTAAGCCAGCGTTTGAATTGAAAATCCAGCCGCTTCCATCTGAAGTAACACCTTGCCCACGTTCCAACGCATCGAGCAGCCAGTAAGTTTGACTCGAAACCTGGTGCCACGCCGCTGCCGAAGCAACACCTGCCAGAGAGCCTATCAGCATCGTGCTTACCGCCAACATCGAAATTTTCTTACCCATTTTCATCATTCATTCCTCCTTAGATTGGCAACCTTAACTCTTCTATATCGTAAGCCTTTTCCCCCATTCGTTATTGAACAAAACACGTAATTCATTGAACAAAATCGTCTTGGTTTGTATCGTTTTTTTGAAGAAGACGGCACCTTCACACGCAAAAATTTGCACAAAAAAGGAAAAAGCTGTCTCATGGCCATAAGACCTTGGGACAGCCTGTTTGTGATGAATTTATGCTCGGGCAAACCTACATAAGAGAGATTTAACCCTATCATCACTTAGAAATACATTCATTCGCATACTGCATCGGCGTAATGCCCGTCAGCCTTTTAAACAGCCTCGTGAAATGACCTTGATCAGCAAACCCCGCCTGTAAGGCGATCGTTTTCAGGCTTTCCTTGCCATACTGGAGCAACACTTTGGAGCGTTCTACCCGCATGCGGATAAAATATTGGTGAGGCGTATAGCCGGTTTGTTTTTTGAAAAGACGGATCAAATGGGGCGAACTCACCTTAGCTACCGAGGCCAGTTCGGTCAGTGCAAGGTCCTGGTCTAGATGCTCGCGCATGTACTGAATAACTTCAGATATTTGTTGATGTGTAAATCGGCTAAGAGCAGCCAGCGGACGTGAACTCACAGCATAATACTGGAGCAGATGGAGAACGGTCATCGTCGCCAAAGCGTCTCGATACAGAGTGCCATGAACACCATCGCTTCTGATTTCCTCCAGCATCCAGCTGCCCAGCTGCCATAGCTTCGCATCCTGCACCTGCGCTTTATGCCTGATTTCGATGGAGCCCGGCTGACCGAACCCCGACTCGTAAGCCATTGTATCGAGGAAAGAGGAAGCAATTTCAATGAGGAAGAGCGAGCCCTCTTGCTGTATCAACCTATTGGGATATCCGTGAGGGCAGATGTGCAGCTCACCGCTTTCCGCTGAACGACCCGAGCAGCCATAAATGGTAACGACTTTCTGGCTGCCATCATCTAGTTCGGCCTCATCATTGTCCTTGAAATAAGGAGGAACGCTCGGCCAATAGAAGAAACGCACGTTTTCCCAACGCAACTTTTCGCTTGACAAGGCAGGACTCTGCAAATTGATCACCCTATTTTCCATTCATTCAACCAACTACTTCTGAATGAACCCCATGATGTGAGTCCATCTCTGCTCATGATCTTCACCAAGATAGGTAGGGCGAAAACCCAATCTCCAGTAGACTTGAATCGCTGCTAACCGGAAATCGTCGGTTTTGAGAGTCGCGCTGCTGCGGCATTCACTTCTCATCTTGTGCAGTGCCGCCAAGGTTACGGCACGCCCAAGACCTTGTCCTGCATACTCAGGCAAAGCCCCAACCATGTGCAAGTAACCGGAATCCTCCCCTGTTTCTTCCCTCTCCCAGGCCGTTGCGGTTGCTACAGGCTCGCTCCCTCGGCATATAAACTGCACACGCGCCATTTGAAAATAGGGAGATCCGCCAATCTTTTCCTCGAAGGTGATTCTTTTTTCAAAAGAGCGCTCAATGATATGCTCCCAGACGGCTTCATCACCTGGCTCGAAATGACGAAGTGAGTATCCTGGAAGAAGTTCAAGTGCCGACAAATCGGCTAAACTTTCCTTATGCATAAACAGCTTGGATAGGGGTTCGTTCAAGCGCCTTTCCCTCCATTCTTGACCTTAAAGTCCGGAAATAACATCGTTTTGCCTCCATCTGCTACGGATGCCATCGATAGCGCAAACACGGAACTCCATGTCGCCGCATCGTAGACATCTACCATAGGAGCACGCTGTTCCCTAATCGCTGCGGCAAATTCCACGAAGACGAGGAAATCGCCGCCGCCATGCCGGAAATGAGCCGCTTCATGGCCCCACGCCTGCCAGAGCGGATGATCGAAATGAGGCTGGTAGCGGCTTAGCGGCTCCCACATAGCCGTTCGCCCGTCATCTTCTTGAGACGATACCTGTTTCAGCCAAATCAGATCCTGCTCCTGCTCATGGCGACCTGACGCATACGCCCCCTCCGTTCCTTGCACAACATAATGCGTCGGATTGGGAGGCCTTGCAGATGTCCAGTCTACGCGCAAAGTAATCAATACCCCTCGCTCTGACTGAATAACCACTACAGAGGAATCTCCTTGCTGCCAATAGCCTTGCTGCGCGGCTGGATGCTGGCCGCCATATTGTTCATGGAAGTAATTATACAGCGATCTGGAAGGCGAAGTGAAGGCGGTTAAACTCTTCAGCCGATCCCCGCCAGCTTGGTTCGTGCCGAGCCAATGTGCTAGCGGGCCGAGCGAATGCGTCGGATAATTCATACCATTATAATCACGATGCAGCTGTCCACGCCACGTGAGCGAGCCGTCAGCCTGTGCGATGAGATGGCGGCAATCGTGAAGATAACCGCCTTCCATATACGTTATCTCGCCCAGACACCCCTGATCGATCAAATGCCCCACGGTAAGAACCGCGCGGGAAAAGCAATAATTTTCGGCCATCATATAACACAAGCCTGTTCGCTGCACGGTTTCCACCAATTCCCATGCCTCATCCAAGGTCTGAAAGGCAGGAACCTCGCTAAGCACATGCTTCCCCGCCAGCAGAGCCTCCACGGACTGCCGAGCGTGAAAGGGCATCGGGCTAGCGATATAGATAGCTTCAATGGCCTGGTCTTGAAGCATATGCTGATAATTCGTGTAGGTTGTAACGCCGGGGTATTGAATCTGCCAAGCCCCCAGAACAGCTTCGTTGACATCGCATATGGCTGTCAGTTGAATCTGGGCAGCCAGCAACCCAAGCGCCCGTTCCAATCGGCCTCCCCGATTGCCTCCAACAATAGCAAGACGCAGCGGCCCTTTTGTCATCCCTGATGCCCTCCAAACGACGAACCCTTCCGAGCGCTGACGCTTGACGATAACGCATCTCCCTCGGCCGCAGGAAAGGGTTCAAAATAAGGCATATGCCGACTGACGATATGAGCCCATTCCTTGACATTCCTATCGTCAAACTTGATTAGTTCCACACTCACTTGTCCATCCTCCACCGTAATCAGCCGAATTGCTGGAATATCAAGCATGGCAGCTGTCTGCACGAAATACCAGTCCTGCTCCCTTACAATCGAGTTGACATGATTATGACCGTTGAAATAGAAGCCCACACCCGTATGCTTATTCAGAATACGGCGCAGCTGGACAGCCTCATGCAGCGACATCATCGCTTCTGTTGATCGCGCAGTTGTTCCATGAATGGGATGATGGGCAAATACGAGAAGAGGTTTATCGGATGGCTCACTCAGATTAGCTTCCAGCCAAGTCAACTGCTCCTCCTCCATGAACCCGCTCCAATCCGTTACTGTTTCTCGCGCCGTATCCAGCATGATCAGTGTTGCTTGCTCTGTTTCTATCCGCTCATAGGGCTTCAGCCCCGTAGCCGCTAGAATAGCTGCCTTATCGTGCGTATAGGTATCATGATTGCCCATAATATGGATGAAGCGAACCCGATTTCCGCAGCTCTCTACTTTGCTGAAAATATAGTCGAATTCGACAAGCTCTCCAGCATTGGCCACATCGCCAATCGCGATATGATAATCCGCCTCTGTCTCCAAAAAGGCAGACAACACATAATCAAAGAAAGCGTCACGCGCTTTCACCACCTCAGGGCGGTTCAGAACCATAGACGGATAATGCAAATCTCCAATCATAGCAATTTTCATACTGATCCCTCCGCTGCTCTATCCTTTAATTCCCGAATGCATGAAGCTGGAAATAAACTGCCGCTGAAAAATGAGAAAGCCAATAAAAATTGGCGCCACCACCAGCAGCGTAGCTGCGCAAACCTCTGTCCACTGGCCGCCCGACTCGGTGGATTTGGCGAAGAGCGCCAAACCGACGGTAAGCGGTCGATTTTCTACAGAATTGGTCACAACGAGCGGCCACAAGAAATTATTCCAATGATAGCTGAAGGAAACGACAGCGAATGATAAGTAAACGGGCCGTGAAAGCGGCACATAAATTCGCCACAACAGCCCCAGACGCGAGCAGCCTTCGACACGCGCAGCTTCCTCAAGCTCATAAGGGAGCTGTTTGAAAGCCTGCCGCAGCAAGAAGATACCGAACGAAGACGCGAAATAAGGAAGCATGACACCAAGCTTCGTATCCAGTAGCCCCAATTCTTTGAGCACATGATAATTGGAAAATATAAGCACATCTGGCGGCACCATAATCTGCACCAAGAAGAGAATAAATACCAAGTCCCGACCAGCAAAACGTACTCTCGCAAAGGCATAGGCGGCAAGCGTTAGACTAAGCAGCTGCACGCACAGCACGCCGCCTGTAAGGATTAACGTCGTGAGATAATACTGACCGAATGGCGCCTCCTGCCATACCGTAATGAAATTATCAAGTGTCCATTCCCAGGTCCAATGGAAGCCCAGCGCAGCATCTTTCGGACGAAAGGCTGTCCAAACGACCCACGCCATCGGTATGAGCCATAACAAACCAAGGATATACATGCAAACATGCCACAGTGTCTGCCCGATGAGGCGGCGAACGCTTGAGGGAAAGCCAGTCCTCATCCGTATTTCTTTGCGGCTGTTCGTTCCCTGACGGCCAAGCTGCAGCTCAATTTGATTCATACGTTCCCTCCTATGAAGCTTTCTTCCCGACCCTGGCTACTCATAATGGATTTTGCGGTCCCATCCAAAAAATTGCAGCGAAGATACAATCAGCAGCAGAATGACTAGCACGACCGTCATCGCCGCTCCCATCCCTTGGTCGTTATAACTGAATGCCGTTTCGTAAATGTAGTAAAGGAGCAAACTGCTGGCGTTATCCGGCCCACCTTTGGTCATAATCCACAGGTGGTCAACCAACTTGAAGGCATTCGTTATTGCCACAATAGCGACGAACAGCGAAGTCGGCATCGTTAACGGGATCGTAATGCGCCAAAGCACCTTCCACATGCCAACGCCATCCACAGAGGCTGACTCATACAAATCTTTTGGTATCTGCTGCAAGGCGGCTAAATAGAACAGCATGAAATAGCCCGCTTCCTTCCAGATGATCATGACGATCAAGGCGCCCATTACCGTTCCAGGCTGACCCAGTAGACTGACTTCCTGCTCACTGAACCAGGAAGCTACATGAGCAAGCAAACCAAACTTAGGTGTGTATAGAAATAGCCAAATATTAGCTACAGCAATCATTGGAATCATATTCGGATAGAAATAGGCGACCCTGATGAAGCCTTTTCCACGAATCGCTTTATCAGCAAACAACGCCATTACAAAAGCAAGCGCCATCGAAGTTGGCACAGTGCCAAGGCCAAACCAGATATTATTGATGAACACTTTCATGAACACAGGATCTTCCAGCAGCGCTGCATAATTCCCCAGCCCATTGAAGATCGGCACGGGTGTGGATAAGTCCATTCGAAATAGACTAAGCCAGGTTGTCTTGAAGATCGGATAGTAAGTAAATAAACCGAGTATAAGCAGTGAAGGGAGCAGCAAGCCCCACCCCAAACTGTTCCGCTTGAGTCTTTCGCTCCAGACGGTATTCATAAGGCAAGTCTCCTTCAGTAAATGCAGCGCCCATCGACCAAGCGCGATGAATTGCGGGCCCATGGGCTGCGGCATTCACAAACAGTCAGTGTTTACTTGTTAAATGGCGCGAGTGCGCGTTCCGCTTCTTCCTGCGCTTTCTTCAGCGCAGCTGCCGGATCGATCGTCCCCGATAACACGGCCTGAATCTGGTTCGTGAGCGCCGTCGATACCTTGCCATGGTTATGTGTGGATAACTCTGCGTGCGCATATTGAAGCTGATCGCGGGCAACGAGCGCCTGCGGGAAGCTTGTTGCGTATTTCTTCATCGTATCGGTCTCGAACGCGGATTTACGCACACCTACATAGCCCGTCCCGACACTGAACTGCGCGGCTTGTTCCGGTTCTGTCATGAACTTGACGAACTCCCAGGCTGCAGCTTGTTTTTTCGGTTCTGTATCTTTGAAAATATACATGTTGCCGCCACCCGTTGGTGAGCCGAATTGTTTCTTCATCGGAGGGAAAGCAACACCGAAATCGAATTTCGCGTTATTTTTCACATTGGTCAAATTCCCGCTCGTATGAACCATCATCGCTGTTTTGCCTTGGATGAAGTCAGTCGGGACCGTTGCCCAATCGATAATTCCTTCCGCCATCGCCTTATGCTTGCGGGAAAGATCCAACCAGAACTGCAAGGCTTCTACGTTCTCAGGCTGGTCGAACATGACTTTCTTGCCGTCCGGAGACATGAGATTAACTTTAGGATCCGTGTGGTTCTGAAGCGCGAAAAGCTGCAGCATCCAATATGAATCGTCATTTCCTGGTATCTCCAAGCCTGCATGTCCGTCTCGCTTTAGCTTCTTGGCGTAATCGATCAGGTCATCCCACGTTTTCGGCGGTTTCTCTGGATCGAGCCCAGCTTCCTTAAACATTTCCTTGTTATAGTACAGAACGATGGTGCTGCGTTGGAACGGAATACTGTACGTTTTACCGCCTGTTTGCGTATCTTCGACAAAAGCCGGATAGAAATCTTTCATATTGATACTGGGATCTTTGGCAATGAAATCATCCAGCGGGATAATCGCATTCGAGTCCAGCATGGTATATAGTTCCGTAGACATCATGACGGCCACATCCGGCGGCTGCTTCGCTTGAATCCCAGATTGGATTTTGATCGTGTTGTCTCCATAGTTGCCTGTATAAACAGGTTTCACTTTGATATTCGGATGAGTCTCCATGAATTTGTTCGTCATTCCGTCGATCACCTTCATGACCGGTCCGCCTACGTTAACGGGATAGTAGAAAGTCAGCTCCACGGGCTCATTCGCTGTCTTTGCGCTTGCAGCAGGTGCTGTTGAAGCTGATGTAGATGGTGTGGGGGAAGCGGGGCTTGATGTCGCGGTTTTGTTAGCCGTTTGTCCGCAGCCTGCCAGAAGTGTCATACCGACAGTTGGCAGCAACAACCATTTCAAATAGGTTTGCATGGGTCGTTTCTCTCCTTTTTCTTGTTCACATAGGCTTGATTGCACCCTTCTCATTTAGTATAGAAGCGAATTTGATGCAGGGACATGACAGGCTTTGACGGATTGTTTACCTATTTGTTGAGCTCTGAGCGAATGCGAGGCGAATGTATCGCTTTGTTAAAGAGAGCGTAAACGACTTCACCATTTGTCCCTTCGATTTATCACTTTTTGCCAACCATTTATCAACTAGTCCTGATAACGCGAGGGGGAAACCCCTCTTACTTTTTTAAACATGCGGGTGAAAGAGCTTAAATTCTGATAGCCAAGTTTCTCGGAAATTTGCGTGAGAGGCAGTCCGTTCTTCATCAGTGCCATAGCGGCTTCCGTCTTCTCGTAGAGGACATACTCGGTGAAGCTTGTATCCGTCTCTTCTTTGAACATACGGCTCAAATAAGAATTATTCATATGAAACGTATCCGCTATCTCCTGCAGGGAGAACTCCCTGTGCATATTCGATTTGATATACTGTTTGATCAATAGAATAAGCGTTGACTTATCGTCTTGCGCATAACACTCTGCTACGGCCTTCCCGGCTCTGCGCACTTCCTCCAACAGCAGATCTGACAGTTCTTCGAGCCTGGGAGCCGCATAGATCAGGTCAACTAACTGATGGTTCGTAGAAATAGCAGCCGTTGTCATTTCTTCGCAGGCAGACCACAGGCGGAACAGCATCTCCGTCATCATATTTTTGACAATATGCGGATGCAGGAAAGGAGGCTCTACAAGCGATTCGCACAGTGCCCCAATGAGTGGAGCCATGTCTGCAAATTGGAGAGCCCCGATTCGGTCGTAAATCTCTTTTTTCAATTTCTGAACAGGCTCTGGAACTGTGTCGCGAATCCATTGCTTGCTTGAAGAGTAAATATCACCGCTGTAATTATAAAATTCAAGCTGCAGCAGCTCGGCAGCTTGAAGATCATGTGCGCGCCATTCATAAGGATCATGGAACATGGCACTCATTGCGATAGTTATTGGCACATCCAGCTTATCCTGTACCGCTTCTTTCCAACGCTGAGTTTCCTCTGTTGAAGGCGCTCCAGCGAAGATCAGGTGCAGCCTGCGCTTGGAGGCATCCTCGACCAGCCCCAAGCAGCGGCTCCCCAAATGATGCAGGGTCAACGGCTCGAGATCCGTGTCCATCTGAGGCCATGCCATCATCGCAACAGCTTGTTTCCCCAGTTGGATCACCCATGCTTGGAAGCGGTTGGCTTCTATGAGTGACGCAAATTCCTCCAGCTGCGCATCTGAACGCCCAGGCTCGGATTTAGGTAGAACACCGTCGAGCCAGCTGCGCAGGAACCTTTTTTTCCGCTGTGCCCGATCTGCGTCACGCGAGTCTGTTCCGTTGCCCGCATGGCGTTTGAGACGCAATTCAACCGAAATATTTTGCAAGATATCACATAGTTCCTTCATATCCAGTGTCGATTTCAGCAGAAAATCAGTAACCTGCAGTTGAATTGCGCTTCGCGCATATTTCATATCCTGCTGGCAGGTGAGGATAATGAATTTGGCATCCTCCCTGTGTTTCTTGGCAAACTGAATGAACCGCAAGCCATCCATTTTGGGCAGCTCAATATCCACGAGCACAATATCGGGCAGGTGCCGCACGAACATTTCGTAGGCTTCCGAACCGTCGCTTGCTTCGCAAACAAGTTCCATACCTAGCGTTGACCAAGGAACTGCCTTTTTTAAACCTAGCCGCACCAGTACTTCATCTTCAACGATCATGACCTTCATAACGGGCCACCTGCTTTCTCTTCGTTTATGATCAAAGGCAATGCAATTTCGATTCGCGTCCCTTCGCCCAGCTTGCTGTGCACTCGGACCCCGAAGTTGCTGCCATATTCCAGCGATATTCGCGCTTGCAAATTGAGCAGGCTGATGCCAGATGTAGACTCGCTCTTCCTTTCTTGATCTTGGGGAATCAGAAGCGTTCGCAGCTTATCCTCCTCAATGCCATTGCCGTTGTCTTCAATCCAAATGCACAATCCTTCCTCCCTCGTATGAATACGTAGGCGAAGAGTAGGCTTCCGGTCGAATGGCGTGCAGAAGCCATGCGTGATCGCATTTTCAAGCAAAGGTTGGAGTGTAAATTTGGGGATGCTAGCCTGCAGCGCCTGCGGTTCAATCTCCACAATCATTTCGATTCGCTGCATCGAGCGTATCTCTTGAAACCGGATGTATTGGAGGGCATATTCCTTCTCCTCCTCCACTTTGCTGAACAGCGTGTGCGCATTTTTCAACGTATAATCGAGCATGCGGGTTAGCGCTAGAATCGCGTCAGCCATGATCGAGTTCCCGTGCAGAACGGCCATGAAGCGCAAGGCATTGAGAGAATTATGCCAAAAATGCGGCCGCATTTGCTCCTGCAGCACGTGGACCCCCAACCTTCTCTTCTCCCTCTCCACTTCCTTAATCGTTTGAATCTGTGTCTGAATTTGTTCGAAGAACCGATAGATGCCTCCATTTAATGTCTCAAGTTCCTTAAACCCTTTGTAGACATACCTCTCCGGAGACTCGCCTTCTCCCGCCAGGCGGACAATTCGCGACATTCTCTGTAATGGAAGCAGCAGCTTCGTATACAGAAGGTAGCCAAAAGTGACAATGAGCAGCAGCGAAAAAGCCGTCGTAATGCCTGTCGTCTGCCATATGCTAATACTCTCGGCATGCAGCGATGCCATGGGCATGATCGACAGCACTTTCCACGTCGTCGAAGGAATCTGCTTATAGATATAATAACAATCCTGCCCTGCCAATTTCAGCTTGCCTGAACCTGTATCATCGCCGTTGATGCCGATAAGCTCGTCCAACCTTTTTCTATCCAGCGCTTGCAGATAGCTGGATACCTCTGAAGAAGGCTGCGTATTGGCGAACAGCACCTGATCTTGCGGCGATAGAATAAACACGGCATTCATTGGATTTATTCTTACCGTATCGAGCAGCGTTTCGATGGCAGAGCCGTTCATTTTGATCGTGAGCGTTCCGAGTGAATGGTCATCTTGGAGCATATTTTTGCTGATGTACAGCGCTTGAGGGAAGGCACGGTAATGAAAATCAGGGGCTACGTCGGAGTGAATAAAACTGTTGTCGAGAAATAAACGCGTCCCATACCAAGGCATTGCAGACAAAGTCGCTTTGAATCGCTCTTCCTCCTCTTGATCAATCGGCGGATAAGCGAATACGCGGTTTTGATCGGTAAGAATTTGAATATACAAGGGGAGCCGCAGCCGAAAATAACTCAAATACCCTTCAATGACATCTTTGGGAACATCGTGATTGTCTTGAATTCGGCGCATCAAATCCGTCTTAACGGATAACGTGCGTGCAAAATCATCAATATAATTCAGATAGTTAATGAGATTGACAGAGAGCGAGTCCATTTTATCAAATACGATTTGATTGTATTGTTTCTGAATCGTGGCCGTCGATTGTTTGCTAATAATCATTCCCTGAAAAGCAATTAGAAACAGTACGGTATACGAAATAAGCGCAAAAAGCAGCATTTTCCAGCCGCTCAACAGACTTCTAATTTTTTCTTGTGGCAGCATGTTTCATTCTCCTTGAGCCTTCAGCTTGTATATGACACAGTATAGTCGCTGCGCATTATCCAAAGATTAAAAGGAATGTGTGTTTTGTGTAAACCAAACCGAAGGAAATAATCCGCACATAAATGCCTGTTCCCACATAAAAATAGGTGAATCACGCTTACTGATCTAGGAATTGGGGAGGAGCCCATGATCGTATTCGAAGGCAACAACAGAGTCGTCTTTGGAGAAAATACACTGTCTGAATTAGAATTTTCCATTTATCAAAAAAAGATGAACAGCCCTCTAGCGTATCAATATGATTCGCTTGGCACCCTGTTATTTGAACTGGACATGCGAACCCAAATTGTGGAGTCCTCAAGAGCGCTGAGTAAAAGCGGTGTCTATTTTGCTGGTTTCGACAATACGCAATGCAATCCGGCTTATTGGCACCTTACAAATCACGGGAGATATCAGTTGAAACCAGGCGTTGCCCCGCAGGATGCCATAAGAGATATTTTCAAAAATGGCACTTCTTACGCATTCGAATGCTCAATGGCTGTTGTTATCATCATGTACAAAGCCATACTAGAGTCCATAGATGCCAGACAATTCGATATCTTATTCTCGGACCTTTTGCTATTCGATTGGCATTCTAACAGCAACTTGCATCTCATCGACCGGGATGTCATTGAAGAGGCCGTAAGCGGGGACATCATCTATTTTGAGAACCCCGAATACGAACCCACAATTCCTTGGGGCAAAGGAGAAAACGTCATTATGATGGAAAACGATCATTATTATGGACATGGTTATGGTCTGGACCTCGCTTCCGAGCAACAAGTCATTATGATTCTGAATAAACACAGGATGCCTGGCAGCACCCAGTCCGCCTTTCGGACGGATCGCTTCGTGCATCCAGATTTCTCCTATTTCTCACTCTTTCAAAGCAGCAAGCGGAGGCAACCCATTATTGCCAAAGTAGGCGAAGCGATTTATGTCCAACAAGGTTGGACGCAACCCAAATCAGGCAGATAAGCCCAATTTTTATAGACATGTGCCCTATTTTCCATCACCTGCATAGGATGACGTATGCCTACACCGAAAGGGGAACAAAACATGACACAAGAAAATGTATCGCTAGAGGGAACCCTCCCTATTTATCCAACTGCTACACGTACGGAGGTTCATATGCCTGCGCAGCAAGCTCCAACATGGACGGGAGCCCAGCAACCAGTTCAACAAACGCCAGCATGGATGGGTGCCCAGCAACCTGTTCAACAAGCTCCAACATGGACGGGGGATAATCTCCCCATCTACCAACAACCGATGACAACACCCGTCGTGTACCCACCTGGACAGCAACAGTTCCAACATGCCGGCCATGCCCAACCTCATCATGTCTACCATCCGCACCAATCTCAAACAGCTCACCCTATACATCATCATGCCTATCATCCGATGCATCATCACGCCTATCATCCTGTACACCATCATGCCTATCATCCGATGCATCATCATACTTACCATCCTGTACATCTCCTTGGCTACCATCCACAATATCACCATATGCTGCATCCGCAACAACATCATGCTCATCACATCCAACATCCGCAGCATCATCAAACCCACCATACGCATACTCAGAATGGGCAGCATTCCCAACAACAACACAATCCGCAGCATCATAATCAACAACAAAATCAATAGCACAGGCGGACCCACCCTTCACGCCGAACATTACAAAAAGGCTGCCGATACACCGGCAGCCTTTCATTTTCTTACTATATGTCTTTATTCAGCATCATCTCGAGAATAAGTTTATCAATCTCCGATGTCGCCTCGTTCCCGATACGGCAAAAGTTGTCGATCGTCTTCTCAGCTTCATTCTCGATAAATCCATTCGTGGAGGAAATCGTCATTCCTTTGGATGCGAGAAGCGCAGATTGCACCGCCGCACTCGTACAGGTGGCTACTTTCATCGCGCAGCCGCCCTTTGCTCCATCACACATCATCCCCGACACATTGCCGAGCATGTTTTGGATCGCTGCTTTGATCTCCGCTTTACCTCCGCCAAGCAGGTAGGTAATGCCGCAGCTTGCTCCGGTGCCGGATACGGTGACCCCGCATAAGGCGGATAATCGGCCAAATTTGGATTTGATATGAATCGTGACCAAGTGGCTCAATGCAGCGGCGCGAATGAGCTGCTCCTCGGTGGCGCCAAGCTTTTCGGCTGCCGCTATAACAGGGTTCGTCGCGGCGATGCCTTGGTTTCCGCTTCCCGAATTCGCCATAACTGGCATGGAGGAGCCCGCCATCCGAGCATCTGATCCCGCCGCTGCAAGCGCCATGGCATGAGAGATTAAGTCATCGGACAAAATACCTTTTTGCACATTTTCTTTAATCGTCTTACCGACTTCGAGACCGTACGCATGTTCCAAACCATCTAGTCCCGCTTTGCGGTTTAGCTCAATGCTCATCTTAACCAAGCCAAGCTCGGCAAGATCCACCGTATTCACGAATTCGACGATCGAATCAATCGTTAGCTCACTGCGATCTTCTTTGGAGCTCTTAAAACTCGCGTTAGCGCAGCCTCCCCTATCAATGATCTGCCCGTCAACTTCAATCAGTGTGATATTCGTATGGTTATCCGTAATAACAACCTTCGCATACCTTGTCTCTGCTTCAATAATGACTTCAATGTATAATTTCTTGGGCGTATCGGCGAGATGAACAACAGCAATCCCTCGTTCCACCATTTCCTGCGCCACAGTAATATCTTCCGGCTTAATATCAGCAAGCACTTCAAGCTGTTTCTCTGCATTTCCCGCAATTGCCCCCAAAGCAGCGACAAAATCGATCCCTGTCAGGCCAGTCCCTGGTATACCGACTGCAAGTGCATTCTTGATAATGCCTGCGCTTGCGTAAACCGTAATTTTATCGATATTGCCATCCACATAAGTCCTAGCCTTGGCAGCAGCTAAGGCAATCGCAACCGGCTCCGTACAGCCAAGCGCGACGACGAGTTCGTTTTGCAGTATGTTTATGAATGTATCCGTCCTCATGATGAGCCTCCCTTAACACCGAAAGGCATCAAAAAACCTTCGAATGATTCCTAAAATATACTATAGTTGCTTCGCGTAGATCAACTCGTAATTTTTGAGAACGGTCACAACAGTTTGGCATTCGCCGCCGCGTCAAACACTTGACGCTCTTTGCCATTGTATAGAACAGCGGATTTGGCTGAGATGACTTCACCTGCCACCGTTACCTGTTTATCCGAGAAATTCGCGATGACTTTGAGATCATTCCCATACTGTGCGCTTTGCACAAGGCGATCCTCCGTAAGGACCGAGAACCCGCTCATCTGACGGCTAACAGCCTCTCGATGAAAAGGTGACCATACCTTCAGAAAGCCAAGCATGCTTGCTTTATCTTTGTCCCATGCCTTGCGATCCAAGTGATAAAGCGGCGGGACATTGTACAACAGCTCATAGAGCATCCGGTCTGCTTCCTCTCCTTTAATCTTATAGCTGCCCCATTCCCAATGATTTGTTGTAATGATGGTATCGTTGTAGATCAATTTATAGAGCGGAACAGAGTAGGCCGGATCGATGTAAACTTTCTCATAGAGCGGTTTAATGGGCACAGGCTTGCCATAGCGCTCGGGAATTCCATCCTTGGCGTAGTAGCCTCCAACATAGTATGGACTGTTCTTTAGATCTCTCATATCGGGGTCCCCCCAAGCAATGACAGGACTTTCAATACCTTGCGCGAACGCAATCACGCTGCTGGCAAAGTCGTTGCCTCCCTCAGAACCGACAACCATTTTCTTGTCTTTGGCGAAATAATCGAGCCTTTCCATGCGCGCTTGCAAATCTTGCTGCTGTGTAGTCGGATGGGCCGGGGAGAAATCGTCATAGATTTCCCCCGTGGCATCACAGTCCACGAACCAGGAGTTAAAGCTGATTCCGTCCTGCATAATGCCAGACACACGCTGCTTGACACTTGGCATCGCCAGTGTAGGGTTCAGCTTGCGCCCACGCTGCAAAAATCCAGCTACTTTGGTGTTATTCTTGCGAGTTACCGTCGCATTCTCATAAAGCGCTGGATCTGGGAAGGAAGCCGTATTCCACGAAGGATCCCCTTTTTGATGAATAGAATGATAGGAATCATATGGAGCAATGAGGTAGCCGTTCTTGCTTCCCTCACTAACCATTTGAGGATTCATCAAGCCACTCGACCAGTTAGGAAGGCCAAGCCAGGCATTTTCGATGCCCGCTTCCCGCATATCTTTGATTAACTGCGTCGAATCGGATTGTCCCCAATCCGCTAATTCACTAACGGCATCCAGCAGAATACTTTTGAGAAGCAGCTTGTTCAAATCGTACAGTTTTTCCTCACTCAGCTTGTCAACTCCTATCCCAATGAGCTTGCGAGCTTCCTCACCAGGGTTAGGAAATTGGGCTTGCGTATAAAATTCTCGCATTTTCAATGCCTGGTTCAGCGCGGTGAGAACGACTTTCTTCTGATATTTGTCCATAAAATCCTGATTGGAAATTTGCTTGAGCACCTGTTCCAGTTCTGCACTTCCATCCGTTGTATGGGCCAGAAGCTTAACAAGCCACGACCCGAGCCCTTTGGGAAGCAGCGAGCGAAGCTGAGGCCATTTGACATCGGAATCCGTAAGAATTGATTCGCTCCACAAGTAAATCTGAGGTGCTCCATACAGCTTGCTGATAGAAGGATTAAGCTTGGCTTTTTCCTTCAGAGTGACAATCTTGCCTTGCTCTGCCACATAGTTTTTGTAGGGCAGCACAACATTCTGTGGATCATTTGCCGTTACATAGAGGCGGAATCCGTAGCTTTTATCGCTGTTAATCGAAGGAAATTCATGGGTAAATTGAAAGGCTACATTCGGTGAAGCATCGAAGTGAATTTCATTATTGAACTTGTTCGTGACCACATAGACAAGAGATAACTGATTCTTGCCAAGCGCAAAAAAGTCCATGGAGAACGACTCGCTCCAACTGAGCGTCTGGTCCTTCAGAAATTCGCGCCAGTTCGCATCGCTTGCAGGAATGTTTTTCCCTTCTCCTAAGGGCAGCATATAGTTATCCGACTGAACAGAGGGCCACTGGAACTGCTCGGCCCCGACAGATTCGAACCGAATGTCGAGATAATCGCTTTTCTGCTCGATACTGACGTTGACTTTATTCGGATAGGTCCATTTGACAGCATTCTTGGACTTCACCAAATTCGTCACCTCAGCTTTGGGTAGAGGCAGCGATGCCGGAATTCGTACACCATCTTTCATCAGAACAAGCGCAAATGTTTCCGGATCAACGTCAAATTGAAACTGCTCCACCGCGGCTTTCACCGCAGTGGATTCTGTTGGCTGCAAGTTTATTGTAGGTAATGATTGCGTAGCCGCGCCGCCCCAGCATCCCGTTAAGGAAATACTTAGCATACTTGTTACACACAGCGTAGTTAATTGTTTTTTCATGTGGCACATCCTCCAATTTCATGATCATCGTTCGACGTCATTGTATAGGAGCTATGTTACAGCAATGTGCCAAAACGTAAGGAAAGAAACTTACCCAACTTGATTCGCGATTTGAGAATCTGTCATACTGATGTAACAAAACAATGATAACGTTACAGCCATACAAGAAGGAGGGTTCGGTATGAACTTGCTGCTCGCAGACGATGAGACGCTTATGCTGCAGATTTTAAAAGCTTATTTCGTCAAAGATGGGTTTAACGTGCTCCTCGCTCAAGACGGTGAAGAAGCGATCGACCTCTTTTATACGCATAAAGTGGACTTGGCCATTCTGGATTGGATGATGCCCAAACGCAGCGGCATTGAGGTTTGCCAGGAAATGAAGAAAACAAGCCGAACCAAGGTGCTTCTGCTGACAGCCAAAGGTGATCCTGATGACGAGTTTCTTGCTTTGCAGTCGGGAGCCGACGATTATTTGCGCAAACCGTTCGATCCACGCATTCTACGGTTAAGAGCGCAAAAATTGCTGAATTTAACTGCGAAGTCCGTCATTGGCGATTTGACTGTGGATATGGAAGCCCAGAAGATATATCGCGGTGGCAAGGACATCCAGGCTACGAATAAAGAATTCGAATTGATGAGATATCTTGTCGTCAACAAAGGGCAAATCGTAACTCGCAAAATGCTGCTCGATCAAGTATGGGGGTTCGATTATTTCGGAGAGGAACGGACGGTTGACACCCATATTCGCAGGCTAAGAGAGAAGATCGGCGAGCACTGGATTAGAACGCATCGAGGAATGGGCTATTGTCTGGAGGATTCGCATGAGTAGACTGACCCGGAAGCTAATTGTGCAGATTAGCCTTACGCTATGCGTTGTATTCCTCCTGTCCTTCAGCGTAAATACTTATTTACTGCCCAAATACTTTTTGTATGAGAAAAAAAACAAGCTGGACGAGTTGGTCACGGCTCTCGAGCAAATGGAACTCAAGACACTGGTCGAACAACTTGAGACCATTGCAGATCACAATCAGGTCACCATCGTAGTCAGTTCATTATCGGAGTCCGTCAATGATTTGAATAGCGACTTGTTGGTGCAGTTGAACCGCAAAGGCATAACCCTCAGCAAGTTTTGGCTGACCGAGGAGAACATGGTGATCCTCCGCGACGGCGGAAGGGTCAATAAAATCTTTGATCAAGTCAAACTCAAGTCCAGCTTTCTCGTCAATTTCGTGACCGTGGGGGATACCGTATTTGCTGTGGGCGAATCGATTTCTCACTCCGAGGATACGATACAGATCGTGAATCGCTTCAATGCGTATCTATGGATAGGCATGTTTGTGCTGCTTGTCCTGTTGTCCGTGCTGTATACGAAACGCATTGTGAAGCCGCTGGCTGAACTAAATAGGGCTGCAGAGGCGATTTCCCACTTAACTTTCATAAAAACAGACATCCGCACTGGCGATGAAATCGAATCTCTTGCGCATAGCGTTAACCAAATGAGTGACAATTTAAAAGAAGCACATCAATCGTTGGAAGCGAAAAATGCCAATCTCCGGCATTTTATTTCGGATATTTCACATGAACTGAAAACACCATTAGCTTTAATTCACGTTTATGCATCAGGACTTCAAGACGGGCTAGATGATGGCACTTATGCAGCTGTCATTCGGAAGCAGAGCGAAGATATGGCCGGATTGATCGACCGGCTGCTGGAGCTGTCTGGACTGCAGGAGGACACTTCTCTCTTTGAACCTGTCGACTTCAAGAAGCTATTTATGGAAACGATAGCGGTCTATGGGATCGCTTTTCGCCAGCAAGGCATCGAACTGCAAATGGACGTGGCGTTGACCGAGGATATTCGCGTGATGGCGGATCGGAGGAAACTGCAATCGGTGTTGAACAACTGGATGAGCAATGCGATGAAATATACGAGTGGAAGCTTCGTTACGATAAAGGTGGAAACCAAGGAGGATGTCTTGCACTTCCAAATTTCGAATCCCACGCATGCTGCAGAAGATGCCGAGTGGGATCGAGTCTGGGAACCTTTCTATGTGCTAGAGAGCTCCCGAAGCAAAAAATTCAGCGGAACCGGGCTCGGTTTATCCATTACCCGTACCATTCTTCAGCAGCATCAAGCCTCTTATGGCTTGACTGTTCGGGATGGCGTCGTTACATTTTACTTCACGCTGCCTCTGCTCCAGGGGACCTAAGCGCTCCGCTATTTCCGATCCCGAATATACGCGGCCATCCATAAGCAGACTTCCCATAAATCGGAGACGGGTTCGTTCGTAAAAGGAACCCTCGGCATATAAGGTGAAGGGCCGAACTCCGGGGTAATTGTCATAGGCGGTAGGCCCTTTTGCTCTTGAATAGCCACGATCTGCTCCCACCATCCCATATGGGTAGCCAGCTCATGCTGATATTCCGCGGCAGCAGGATGAGGCACCTGCGGACCTTGTGAATACCCAACTCGGCTATGGATATGGATCGTTCGTTCGATTGCAAGAGCGAGATTCTCTTTTTGATCTTCCAGCAGGGATTCACAGACACAACACCAATGACTGAAATCGGCCGTAAGTTGCAATTCGGGCAAATCTCGCAACAATTGAGCGGTTCCCCAAGGGGTGAACATCGCTCTTCCCCGGTGCGTTTCATGTCCGACAGGCACAGCAATGGATTTCTGCACAGCGATCGCTTTGTCGAAATAATCTAGCTGCTGCTGATACGGCATTGAATCCTTCGCGCTATGAGCATTAATCAGGCGAGGATTAAAGCGGAGCGCCTGTTCAATTTGCGCTTCAAAGGATGACAGATGGTCGTCACCTGCCGTAAAGATCATAGCGATATAATCGAAACCATATTGACTAAGCAGCTCTCGAAATTGGCTCTCGTTTTCCTTTGTCGGCAACGGACATTCGATCCCTGCAAAATAGTCCTGGGAAGCAATTAATGCAAACTTTTCCTCCAAGGACAGATGTTCCATCCCCCAAAAGGATTTGAATAATGTGGCTTTCATTCTCTTCACTCCCTGTTACTGAAATTCATGTCTCTTGCGCGTCTATTCCTACATATAACACCGCTTTCAAAGCTTATTCTAAGTGACCATATCAAATTGGTCAACTGAATTAGTTCCCCTTGGTTAAGCATTTCCGGGGACTGAAAACGCAATTAAGAAAAGCGGCTTTGCCGCCCTGAGAGATGAGCATCTTCATAACGGTTTTCAGCAATATAGAGGATCCTAGTTCCCTTTGGGCTTTGAAATGACAGAGATCGTCGTGTGAAAAGGAACTATGATCCGCTAAATGGCGGGAACTGGGGTAAACGTAGCATGAAAGGGAACTGAGATCCGCTATTTAAGCGGAACCTGCTGATTCCAACCGGGAAATGGTGCAATAGCGGATCGTAGTTCCCTTTGGCGTGGAATAATGGCGGTTTTCGGTATTATAGCGGACTGTAGTTCCCTCTGGATCCTTATTATGACACATTTTCCTACAATCGCGGCTTGACGTTCCCTTATCTCCGCGCGATTGCAAAGCTAGAGGATCTCATTCTGCCAAATAGCTTGTTTATACCTCCAAACCAGCAGCAATTCGAACACATAAGTACATTCACAGCTACCTTGTTCTCATCGCATCTCATCTGGTCTCGTATCATCGCATCTCATTACAACTCTTCTCTTCTCTTCACTTCTCTTCTCTTCTCTTCTCTTCACATCGCACCGCATCGAACCCCTCCATCGTGATGGGGCCGCCTACAACCCAAGCCTGGAGACTGGCGTCCATCTCCAACATTTAAATTCTGGGCCAGCTTCACTCACCCCAACCCAAAAACATGTCTCTTAGACCTTCGTCGATGGTTGACTTGAGATACGTCCTCAGACAAGACACGGCTCCACTCTTCCGTTCCTCCGCATGAACACGTCGTGCAGAAACACTCCTTTGCACCAAAAAGGCACCACCTTAAGATCGTGGCACCCTTCACATGCGAGCAGCTTAAACCCTTTTTTCGGGTCTCCACAAACTCGAAATTTCCAGATTTCTTTCAGCACTTCGGGACGTATCTTTTTGCCATCCTTGCTTTTATTGGCTTCATAGTAGCGATTCTCATCAAAGAAAATTCGGTGTAGGATGTCCTGTTTCATATTCTAAATGTACCAAAAAACTAAAAAGGTAGAATCCCCTAAATCCACTAAATAAACTTATACTTTCTATTATTCTAAATAAGGGGTAAGCTTCGCTCACCCCAAAACATATAAATTCTTATATATTTAAAAAAAGGCCTCCCTCAGGTTATAACCTTGGGGACAGCCTTTTATAGGACTACAGTTTGCTGTATCGTCGAACTTAAACTTGATTTTTGGGGATACCATTTAGACTCGGGACATCATCTTCGGCCTTATCGCTCGTGAGCGTTTGCTCTTCTTCAAGGAAACTAGCGTTATTCTGCTGATTGTTCTTTTTATCTGCTTTGTTATCTTCGCGGTCATACTTGGGATCTGCGTCATTCTTGGGCATAGTATTCACCTCCATCATCTCTCAGTTAGTATGAGAAGATGGTTCGCCTTTTATTCCGGTAAGATACTTGCTGCTATAACTGGGTCTGAATGTATGCCATAATGTAACAAAGTATGCTTACTTATTAAGGAGATCACCATGCCCAAACAACGTCAACTCATAGAACCTTCTGACTTCGAGCGAATGAGAGTATTTCAGCAACCCATCTCTGTCTTTATACATGATGAAATAATTGGCGAGAACGTACGCATTCAATCCCATGACGCCGAATTTGTATTTAGTACTACTGGAGAGCGGTACGTTAAAGCAGATTGTAAATTTCTTAGTAAATGATTATGGATTTGTGCCGTATACTTCAAATTCGAACAACGAATATCCGTAAGAAGTTCCTCTACCCGTGCCATATACTCTTACATATCTGGCACTCTGAGAGGCAATCGTAATATTGTCTATGGCGCCATCGCCAGTTGATGTTGAATAGACATCGGTCCAGTTCGCAGGAGCTCCGCTATCCGTAGATATTTGAATCTTGTAAGTCTTCGCATAAGCCGCTTCCCAAGTTAGCTTCACTTGATTTATGTTCTTCACAGAACCAAGATCAACATAGATCCACTGAGGATCAACTCCCTCGACACTTGCCCATCTTGTAGCTGCATTGCCATCGAAGGCTTTGGCCGGTACAAAGCCCGATCCTTCGCTAGAACTGGAGACACCCGTCTTGTTCAGAGCTAGATTGGACGGCGGTGTCGTTCCGCTGGTTGTTGTAGCTGTTGCTGTATTGCTTGGCCCGGACAGGTTGCCGGCGGCATCAATCGCTTTGACCGTGTAGCTGTATGAAGTAGAAGCCGTAAGTCCTGTATCACTGTAAGAAGCCGTTGTTGAGGTTCCAACTTGTGTGCCTGCACGATAAATCCGATACTCAGTAACGCCAACATTATCCGTCGAAGCCGACCAAGTTAAATTAATTTGGCTGCTGGATGAAGCGGCTGCCGCCAAGTTCGCAGGCAGCGTAGGCGCTTGCGTATCCGGAACGGTTCCTCCTGCCGCTGGTTTCCACCAATTCCCTGAGATGAACAGCATATTTAAAAGTGTAAAGCTGTCGTCATAATAGCCCGTTTTGTGGCTTTTCATAAAGTCCCAGCCGCTGTTGATCCATGCTTGATTGCTGCTGCTGGATACGCCGGCTGCAATGAATGGAGCAACGAATACGCCGGCTGGACCGCTAGCCGAACCCGTCACAGTGCCATCCAATTTATATCCGTCTTTCACATTGTTCGGATTGTTGCTTGTTTTCCCTTTAATCCAGGTAGCGATTTTGTCGGCAATTGTTTTGCCTCTCACATCACCATATAACGCATAATCCATCACAATTCGGGTAGGCACGCGAGCTGCATTGTAGTTATATTCATTCGTCTCCGGAAACTCATTCAAATAATTCTGAGGAGCCGGTTGCGGCGGATTGCCTACCACAAAGTCCGAAATCAGCCCTGTGTTTGGCGAATAGGAAGCACTGAATGAAGTGTAAACACTGTATAAATTATTAATCACATTCAGCCAAGTTTGATCACCCGTTACGTCGTAAAAGGCTCTCATATGACTGAGCATCCAGTCAGACGGTCTCGTATTCAACACGCTATTACCATCCCAATCGCCTAGGTTCAATCGGTTATTAGTCGTCACATTGCTGACTTTAATGCCACTAGTAATCATCTTTTTGGCTTCGGCCAGATAATTGATCGTACCTGCTGATCCCCATTGATAATGGGCAAGAATCAGGGAATAAGCGATATCGATATCCCCATCTGTCGCTGAGTCAAAATGCCCTTGAGCGCCCGCGGCATCTGCGACTACCCACCCCATCAAATTATTATTTTGTGAACTTTTGTAAGCTCTGGCTGTCTTATAAAGACCGTCGTAAATCGTTTTGGCATTGGCATCATAGCCTGCCATTAAAGCTGTTATCACCATGCCATATCCTTGACCTTCGGAAGAACCCAATGGTTTATACCCATCCGCGCTGCCAGTTATATCACCTTTCACATAATAGCCGCCAGGAAGGGAGGATAAGTTGTTTTTGAGATAGCTTGCTTTCCACGAATTATAGTAAGCCGCGACATCCGTATTCAATTGTGCCTGTGTGACATGATTAGGTTTGGTAATACCACTATAACTGACTTGCTGTGGATAAGGTTTCTGCTCACCTGCCGCGCTAGCCCTTTGTTCTAGAGCAGGTGTCAGCAAGGTTGCCGAAACAAAAGTGACGCAAATCACAGCAATAGAGCACCATTTCAACTTACTCTTGACGGGGTTTACCTTGGCCATATTCATATTAACGCCTCCTAGTTCATTGTTATTCCAAGCCTATGAACGCTCCAGATCCCTTGCTTCTGTCACTATCCCCCTTTCGCCAATCGCCCGATAGTATAAGCGTTTAAACTTTTAGGATAAAAGTGATTCTATATGGAAAAGCGAATCAGGCGCTGCGAAAGCTCTGCTTCAGAGAAGCACCCCCGCAGCCCCAGAAACACTGTTATCCTTGGTCAAACACTAGCCAACCCTACTCTTTGACGCCACCGGCAGTCATTCCTTGAACAAGGAACTTCTGAAACAAGATCGCAATAAGCAGGGGTGGCAGGGAAGCCAATACGCCGCCTGTGGCTACCATTCCGAAATCTACTGCGTTCTTACCGCTAAATTCTGAAATGGCGACCGAAATGGTTTTGGCACGAAGCGTTGAAGTAAACAACAGGGAGAAGAAAAACTCATCCCAAGACAGCAAAAACACAAAAATCATCGTTGCCAAGATGCCAGGTCGCACGATAGGCACTACAATCAAATACAGGATTTGCATACGGCTGCAGCCATCAATCGACGCCGCTTCATAGAATTCGTGCGATACCTGTTTGAAATAACTCTGCATAATCCATATCACAAACGGAATAGCAAAGGTCAAATCAAGAATGACTAAGGTCAATTTGGAATCCAGCATCCCCATTTTTTGAAGCAGGAGATACAATGGGATGACAATGACAACGGATGGAATCATATAGGTGAATAAGAACAGATAAATGAGTTGTCGCCGGAATCTAAATTGATACTTGGCAAAAGCATGCGCAGCCAAACCACCGATAAGAAGCGCAATCATAGTAACAGAAACAGCAACCAACAAACTATTGGCCATTGAAATACGAAAAGCATAGGCAATATCTTGATGAGCATTCGTGAAAATATCCATATAGCGTTCAAAGGTAATCCGCTTGGGAATCCACTTCATGGGCACTTCTTGCAAATCAATTTGATACGAAATACTGGAAATGAATAACCAGGCAAAAGGCGCCAATGTACAGATGGCGATCAGCACGCCAAACGCATACTGGAAAGTCGACAACACGCTGCTCTTCACTTAGATCCCCCCTTCTGCCTTCAGAACTTTCACATAGGCAAATGTAAGAGCAGCTATAAATAGGGCAATCAAATAGGAAAGCGTGGCGCCTTGTGAAAACTGTAAATTGGTAAACGCCTCCAGGTAGGCTTTATAAATAATAACCATTGTGCCATTCGTCGGCCCACCTTTCGTTAAGGCGTAAATCAAATCAAAGACTTTGAAAGATTCCATCGTTCGCATCACGATCAGCACCAGCACGGTTGGTTTTAAATACGGGAGCGTGAGCACGATCAATCTGCGGAATAGTCCCGCTCCATCGATACTTGCCGCTTCGTATACACTCTTGTTCGTCATCTGCAAGGATGCAAGAAAGAAGATACATACGAATGGCGTCATTTTCCAAACATCCGCAAGAATGACCATATTCATCGCTGTCCAAGGGCTGCTAAGCCATGGCCGATACGCATCGATCAGATGCAACTGAACTAGCAGCCCGTTAAGCGCACCAAACTCCGGATGATAAATCCATTTCCACATGGCTGCGTTCACAATGGTTGGAACCGCCCAGGGCAAGATAATAATTGAGCGCAGGAACCCGATTCCCCGAATGTTTTCATTGAGCAAGAGAGCCGTTAACAAGCCTAGAACAAGCTCCAGTGCAATGGAGAATGAGGAAAAATAGGCTGTTCTCCCCAGTGCTTCCCAGACAGAAGAATCGGTTAAAGCTTCAACATAATTATGAATACCTACAAATTGCCCCTTGCTGGCTGAAGTCAGTTCCATATTCTTGAGACTGTAGATGAAGGTTTGAATCAGCGGATATAAGACAATACCGAATACCAGGATAAAAGCTGGCAGTATCGTGATTACTGCAAAACGTCGGTCACTCCATCTTTTTCTCAGCATGATGTCATTTACTCGCTATTTCTTTAGCTTTCTCCTGTAGTTTGTTCAGCGCATCTTCCGGTGTTTCCTTCCCCGCCAAGGCTTTCTGAACGGAGGTCTGCAGTTCGGTCGAGAGCTGCCCATACCATGGAACAACGGGGCGATTCACGATATGTTCATATTGCGATTTGGAAACGCTGATTAATTCCGGGCTCGTTGCGACAACTTCGGAGTCGCTGAACAACGATTTCCAGATCGGCAGCGCATCTTTCGCATGTTTTTTCTGGAAGTCTTTGGACGCTAAGAATTGGATATAGTTCCATGTTTCTTCCGGGTATTTACTGTCTTTGGCTATGGACAGGCCCATTCCGCCATTCGTTGTTGCTCCTGGCCCCTTCGAGGTGCCAGGTACTGTAGATATGCCTACTTTGCCAACAACTTTGGATTCTTTGGGATCGTTGGCCATACCAAGCATATAGGTCCAGTTCAAGGCAAATGCAGCTTTACCGCTAGAGAATACACCTCTGACATCTTCCTCCAAATATTCAAGGGAGCTTGGATTCGTAAGTCCATCTTTCATCGATTGATACATGAAGTTCAGAGCTTCGATGTTCGGCTTATCATTCAGGGTCGGTTTGCCATCCTTCACCATTTGCCCGCCGAAAGAGGCAGCAATCATCGTATAGTCGACAGAAAGTGCTTCTGCTTGTTTCCAAGACCAGACAAGCGGAAAATCAACGATTTTCTTTTCCTTCAAGATCTTCGCATCTGCGATCAATTCGTCCCATGTCGCAGGAGGGTTGCTAATGCCCGCTTGCGTGAGCATCTCTTTATTATAAAATAAATATTTCACGTCATTCAGCCAGGGCATTCCATACAGTTTATTCTCATACTGCATGGCACTTAGCGCCCCGTCAAAAATGTCTTTGCGCGCTGCTTCCGACACTTTATCCGTAACTTCCTTCAACACACCGGCTTTTACAAATTTCGCTGTCCACGGTGCGTCGATTAATACGGCATCATAGCTTCCATTGGAAACAAGGATTTTCTGCTCCAGTGCTTCATAAGGAACAAATGTCGTCTCCACCTTAATATTAGGGTTCGCTTTGATAAAAGCATCGGTTGCCTCCTTGATAGCGTCTTCGCTATACCCCGCTTGCTTCATGAAAAGTGCATTAAGCGTTATACTTTTCGGCTTTGTCGGCGCTTCCTGATTACTTGTGCATCCTGCTAAAAAACTGCTTACTAGTACCGATGACACGATCATGACTGTCAGCTTCTTCATCATAACTTCCCCCTAGATTTCGTAAAAATTGTAGAATGCTTCTTAGCTGACTTCATCATATAATGATCGATACCGCATGCACATTTACTATCTCGACCCCTTTATGGACGATTTATACTTTTAAGATTGTTTTTCTTGAAATCCGTTGGATTCAGCCCGTACGTTTTATTAAAGAGGCGGTTGAAATAAAAGGGATCTGGAATGCCGACCAGCTCCGCAATCTCTTTGATGCTTAGATCGGGGTTTTTCAACAGTTCTCTGCCTTTCTCCAACCTTAACTCATTGAGGAAATTCACAATCGTTTTTCCCGTTTCCTTCTTGAAGAGACGCGTCAAATAGCTCTCGTTCATATTCACAACACTTGCCATCATCTGAAGCGTTATCTTCTGATCGATATGTTTGAGCATATAGGCGATAATGGCACGTATTTCCTTGCGATATTTGGAAGATACAGGAATGGCATTTTGGCTAAAATAACTCACTGCTTGCACGAATGCTTCTCTGACTTCCGCTAAGTTATCTCCCCTGCTGAGCTGCTCGCGCACCTGTTCGGGCAGTAATGGGTGCTCACTCTCCGCATTGAATGCCTCACAGCTATCAAGAACAGCCGAAATGGCTTTCTTGAATTGAGCAGGAGGAACCCTTCCTTGTTTTGCTTTCTCATACATATCATCAAAGCAGCCAAGATATGCTTCCTTATTGCCTGATTGGATATGTTCAAGCAAGTTATCCTGTTCGTGCTGCATGTGTTTCTTTCCATCAAACACCGCATCCCCGACTTGAATCACGATGGCATCATGCTTGTAGAATCGCAGTTCAACTGCTTCCTTACATGATCTGTAGGCTTCTCTTACTTGTTGCAAGCTGGCAAATGAGGGGCTGATAACGACATTAACGCCAAGATTCAAATAGAGTTTCAGCAGCTTGGCAATCCGGTTTGCAAACTGCAGCTTGCCCGTCGCGCTCTCATATTTATTGCGATCTGGAAGTACAACCATATAGTCACGTTCACTGATTTCAGAGAATTCCATGACGAAAGAGACATCGACCATCTCCGATATGATATTGCTAATCGCGAATGCCAACAGATGCTTCTGCGTCCATTTGCCGCTATTCATCGTTTGCACATATTCATCTATTGTGATCAACAACAAAAAATTGCGCTTGGGGTCGATCTGAATGTTCAGCTTCTGCGCCTGCCTATCTACTTCCGACTCCGACATGTTGCTGAAATAAACCAAATCTTTGAAGAAATTTGTCCGAGCTAACATGAGATTCTCAATCTGTGCGACTTCCTTTTGCCGCTCTAGTTCTTGTTTCTTTTTTTCTGATAAGAGCTGATTGGCAGCATTGTTCATACTATCTAGCAGGTTCTCCGGCTTTAAGGTTACCTTGAGCAAATAATCAATGGCCCCAAGCTTCATCGCTTCTCGAACCAAGTCGAATTCACCATAATTGCTTATTGCGATAATTTTCCCACTGAAGAATTGGGCTTCCTTTAGCTTCTGTATGAGCTCAAGGCCATTTAACCGAGGCATCTTGAGATCTGTTATGACAATATCAGGCGTGTACTGTTCGACTAGCGCCATCGCTGCTTCCCCATCCTCTGCTGCGCCAATCAGCTCGAACCCGTGCTGCTCCCACGGAATCATCATTTTGAGCCCGATTCGGATAATTTTCTCGTCATCAACAATCAATACTTTACTCATCCGCACGACTCCCTATCTCTGCCAAAGGCATTATTAAGCTTACCGAAGTGCCTCTGCCTACCTCACTCTGAATCGTAATTCCGTACGCTTCACCGAAATGAAGCTTGATTCGTTCATTAACATTAGAAATCCCAATATTGGAAAGCCGCTGCTTAGCTATATTCGGGGTATCCAGCAACTGCTGAACCTTGTTCGGGCTCATCCCTTTGCCATTATCCACAATGTTGATTTGAATATGACCTTCGAACCGCTTGGCCGTTATAACTATCTTATTATGGTCAGCCTGTTCATCCAAGCCATGGATGATCGCGTTTTCAACAATAGGCTGCAGGATGAATTTAAGAATGCCACTTTCCATTAACCCCTTATCAATCTGATGCTCGACCTCAAACGTAGCGCCATAGCGCAGTCTCTGTATAACGATATAATTGTTAATATTGTCCAATTCCGCGCGCAGTGAAATCATTTCACTCGTCTCTACAATGGTGCTCCGCAGTAATTCGGCCAGCGCCCCAAGTCCGTCGCTAACGCTTACAGCTTGATTGAGCATTGCAGTCCACTTGAGAGAATTCAGCGTATTGAACAAAAAATGAGGATTAATTTGTGCTTGCAGCATTTGCAGCTCAACTTCCCTTTTCTTAACTTGCTCATTCCTTGTCTGTTCGATCAAATTGCTTATTTGCAAGACCATCGTATTGAATCTCGTTGACAAAAAGCCGATCTCATCTTGGCTGCGATCTTCATTGGTTGCCTGTAAATTCCCCAATGCCAACTGTTTCATGGATTGTGTTAATCGCTGCAGGGGATTGGAAATACTGCCTGAAATCACAAAAGTCAATAAAAGTGAAAATAACAGACAGAGCGCAGTAGCAATCAGCATATACGGAACGATCGTGCTGGTTTCTTTATTCAAATAAGAGGTAGGAATCGTACTTACCAAGTACCATCTTGCCGAAGAATCATAGGAATAAGCGACCAATGAGCCATTATGATGCCATGTTGAAATGAAAGCACGTTTGCCTTTCTTCTCATTTTCGGCAATCTTGTTCAACAGATCCTTGCTTTGATCCAGCGTGCGCCCCACCGGCATATCCATATTCCTGGAGGAAAGAACACCGCCCTTCGGGTCGATCATAAATAAATCCGCCCCCTCGCCCATATTGACGTCCTCATAAATATCACGGGAATAAAAACTTTCTTTAATGGCAATAAAGATATAACCCACCGTATTGAGCCAATTCGATCCTGAATGGATTTCGCGCGCAAGTACGATGCAATCTACGCCATTCTGAGTAACAACATGCGTCCAAATATCATTTCCTTTGCGTTCAGCAATCATCTGGGTCAAAGGCTCAATGTCCTGCGGGAGCAGCTTGTCATAGCCCAAATCATAAACGAGCTCTTTGGACTTATTATAGATTTGCATCGATTTAATATGATTCAACAGCTTGCGGCCGCTAAACGTCTGATTTACCTCATAATAAGTATCCATAACCGACTGAGCGTCGAGTTCTGTTGCATTTTCCAAATTCTTTTGAACGAGACTATTCATCATCACTTGGTTGCTCAAATAGTCTAGTTTACGGTTCTCTCTTTTAATCTCATCGCGAACTTGGTCCAAAATTTGCAAGGAATACGTACCAATCTTCGTATGAATGGCTTCACTGGATTGGGTATAGGCAATAAGGGTCATTGAAAATAAGGGGATAATCGATAATAAAATGAAAGATACAATCAATCGATGTTTAATTTTCGATTTCCGCAATAAATTGGGCAGACAATTGAATTTTATGGACAATCCTGATCTCACCTCTCTCTTTTAGAAGTAGCAAACCATAGTATTCGATAAAACACCCAACAACCCTTTATTTACCATTTATTCAAAACGCAATCTTCCACTCAAGTGAAAAACGTGAAATTATGATTGAAATAAAAAATTATCCTATGTAATACTGGATGAAACAATCAAAATCATGTAAGATTTACAATGATAACTTGTAACTCGCTTAGGAGGATATGACAGATGAAATTGCATTTTGAAGGGGATTTAACCTCCTTGCTATCCGGCATTCAGATATTGTCGAAGGAGCTAGGCATTATCGAGGCCGAAGATGGACTAACCGTCCATATCGAACCATCGACTGGCGGCCTGGAAGTTGGCTTGGAGCAAGGAAAGGCGTATATCCGCTATGAACGGAAACATCAATTCTACCGTGGTCTCAGTTTGCTCGTACAGCATGGCCGCAGCGGAGAGTTGTTCCAGATTCAGGAGAAGCAGCAGTTCGATACCATCGGACCGATGTTCGATCTATCGCGCAATGCGGTACTGACGGTGAACAGCTTCAAATTCATGCTGAACAAGATGGCATTGATGGGGATGAACACCGTCATGCTGTATTTGGAAGATACCTACGAAATTAGCGGCGAGCCTTACTTCGGTTATATGCGCGGACGCTATTCGCATGCGGAGCTCAAAGAAATTGACGATTATGCGGACCAATTCGGCATAGAGGCGTTTCCAAGCATTCAGACACTTGCCCATCTGGAAGAGTTCTTGAAATGGGAGCCCGTGAAGCATTACAAGGATACGAAGGGTGCTCTCCTCGTCGGTGAAGACAAGACGGATCGTCTCGTTGAGCGCATGATCGAAGCCATCAGCGCCCCGTTCCGCAGCCGCAAAATCCATATCGGCATGGATGAGGCGGAAGAGCTCGGACGCGGCAAATATTTGGACCTTAACGGATATACAAGCCGTTTCGATATCATGACGGCACATTTGGACAAGGTGTTGAATGTTGTGCGCAGTCGCGGTTTGAAGCCGATGATGTGGAGCGATATGTTCTTGAAGCTGGCTTCGAGTGGCGGCGATGAGTACTATGATGAGGATACCCAAATTCCGGAAGAAATGGCGAGCCGCATCCCCAAAGATGTGGATATGGTGTATTGGGATTACGTCCACACCGAGCGTGAGGATTATGAGAACCTGATCGCGAAGCATCGTCCGCTTGGCTGCAATCTCGTATTTGCCGGTGCTGTATGGGTATTTAACACATTTGGCGTGAATTACGGATTGTCGTTGAATGCGACAGACACAGCTTTGCAAGTATGTAAAAAAGAAGGCATTCGCGAAGTATACGCCACGATGTGGGGCGATGACGGGATGGAAAGCAATCCGTATATCGCTTTGCTGGGCTTGCAGCTTTATGCGGAGCATGCCTACACCGAGGGTAGTCCCGATTGGAATCGAGTCGCAGAGCGGGTCAAGTTCTGCACGGGCATTGAGGCTGACGCTTATTTGCAGCTGAAGTATTTGGACGAAACGCCTGGCTCTGAACCGGATAACCGGAAGCAGAGCAACCCTTCGAAGTTTCTCTTGTACCAAGATGTGCTGCTGGGGATGTTCGACAAGCAAATCGAAGGTCTCCCCATGTCCGCCCACTATGCTCAGCTGGAGCAGGACATTCACGCCCGCCGCGCAAGCGACGCTGAGCTTGATTATTTGTTCGACGTGCCGGAGAAGCTGTGCAGCGTCCTGAAGCTGAAAAGCGAGATCGGCATCGAGCTGAAGCGCGCGTACGATAAGGACGATAAGGAGTCGCTGCGGCGTATCGCGACAGAAGTGCTCCCAGCCATTTCGGATGCTGTGCGGGAGCTGCGCGCAGCCCATCGTACCCAGTGGCTGAGCATGTACAAGCCGTTCGGCTGGGAAGTCATCGACATTCGCTACGGAGGTGTCGTGAACCGTCTGGACACAGCTTCGCACAGACTGCTCGATTACGCAGAAGGCCGAATCGGACAAGTCGAAGAGCTGGAACAAGAGCGTTTGTTGTACAGCACGACGAATCGCTTCACGAATAAAGGCGTTGGCTGGTGCAGCTACTATTACCGGATGGCTTCGCCAAACGTCTTCTTCCATGTTTTGAACCCTTTTTAAATCGCATGTGATGTGCCAGAATTACAAACGGAGCCCCGAACGTGCGGGGCTCCGAACTTCTTATTTGGAAACTGTTATGCATAGAAAATAGCCACTTTAAAGCAAGTAATCCTGTTAAAGGGAACTACAAGACGCTATTTAGGCAAAAAGCTGGGATGCTATGGCGATAGCGGAACTACAGAGACCGTCGATTAACTCCTTAAATTTAGCAAACATCGGGAGGAGTAGGTTTCGTCTATTCCTCTCCCCCCCCAATGAAAACCCCGAATTTACTTTAAAATGACTATTTATC
>NZ_BMHE01000043.1:0-24503 GCF_014640555.1 Paenibacillus marchantiophytorum
GAGATTGATGCTGTTTTGGAACAAGAAATGCAATCGTCGTATGAAACACAGTAATTCCAGATTAACGGGTATTATTGCTGAGCACTCTGGATTAAAGAAACTCGTTGGATAGGAAAGTACCGTAAAACGGAAGAAAGAAGAACATCGGAAAGCCGGATGAGGGAAAACCTCACGTCCGGTTTGATGCAGGGGGAGCTGGAAAAGTAAAAAAGAGGGCTTCCGCCCTCCAATGAAAATTCAGTTCTCTACTCTACTAAGAATTTATATGTTTTGGGGTGAGCGCGGAGTTACTTCAGCCGCCTTGTGCGAACAGAGGGAGGGAACTACAGTCCGCTATTCTAGCCAAAAGTATCCATATCGCGGGGGTGAGGGAACTACAGTCCGCTATTTTGCTGTTTCAAGGCAAATTCAGCGTTTTTCGTGGAAATAAGACCCTGTAGTTCCGCTAATACCCTAGCATCCCAGCTAGTTGCCTATATAGCGTCCTCTAGTTCCCTTAACAGGTTTTGTCGCTACTAAGAGGCTGATCTCTCAGGGCGGCGAAGCGTTCAATCGAGGTAAGAGCCAAGTCGCCTCGTAGCTGACAGGCAACTGGTGGAGAGATCCTAAGGCTGAAGCCCTGTGACAAAGTATTCCTGCAAGGGGAGCGAGCAAAACAGCAGTCCGTAACATGAAGTGAATCCTGCCGCGTCGTCAAAAAAGACCTGAAATGGACAAGAGAGTGTCGAGCCTCGTGTGTTTAGGCGTCCCGACCATTATTGATCGGGTCGTGCAAATGGCAACAAAAATGGTAATGGAGCCCATCTTTGAAACAGACTTCAAGGATTGCTCCTATGGATTCAGGACGAAGCGAAGCCAACACGGTGCCATTCGTCACATCAGACGAGAGGTTAAGAAAGGCGTATATTAGGTAGTAGACATTGACAAAAAGGCTACTTTGACAACATTGGGCATGAGAAACTGATGAAGCTTGCGGAGCAAAGAATGAGTGACAGAAGAGTACTCAAACTCATCTGGAAATGGCTAAAGGCAGGATTCGTAAAAGATGATCAATTTTATGAAACCGATCTCGGCAATGGTTGCGGAACTCAATCCGAAGATTCAGGGATGGAGAAACTACTACGCGATGGACGCCTTTGCCGATTTATTTCTGAATAAAATCGACTGGTACATTCGAAAGAGATTGATGCTGTTTTGGAACAAGAAATGCAATCGTCGTATGAAGCACAGTAATTCTAGATTAACGGGTATTATTGCTGAGCACTCTGGATTAAAGAAACTCGTTGGATAGGAAAGTACCGTAACGCGGAAGAAAGAAGAACATCGGAAAGCCGGATGAGGGAGAACCTCACGTCCGGTTTGATGCAGGGGGAGCTGGAAAAGTAAAGAAGAGGGCTTCCGCCCTCCAATGAAAATTCAGTTCTCTACTCTACCCAGAATTTATATGTTTTTGGGTTTGGGATGAGCGAAGCTTACCCCTTATGTTTTAGCTTCCACCACAGGCTCTTTGCTTTGGAGGTTTTCGGTTTTAAAGGGCATCTAATGAACTGTATGATGCTTATAGACGGAAAAATGGCTACTTTGGAGTTTTAATGAACGGAGTCGGCGCTATCGATCACTTTATTGGCAGAAAGATGGTCGTTTACTTGAAATAGAGCATCTGGGATTCATTAAATTTTTGGAATGAGCAATTTTGGCCGAATAAAGGGTATTGAGTTCGTTAGGGGGGGGGCTTGGTTTCCTCAAGGATCATTGACTGGGTGACTTAGCCGCAGGCTATGTTTTTCACAGTGGCTTCCACCACAGACTTCTTTGCTTTGGAGGTTCTCGGTCTCAAAGGGCATCTAATGAACTGTAGGATGCCTATAGACGAAAAAATGGCTAATTTGGAGATTTAATGAACGGAGTCGGCGCTATCGATCACTTTATTGGCAGAAAGATGGTCGTTTACTTGAAATAGAGCATCTGGGATTCATTAAATTTTTGGAATGAGCAATTTTGGCCGAATAAAGGGTATTGAGTTCGTTAGGGGGGGGCTTGGTTTCCTCAAGGATCATTGACTGGGTGACTTAGCCGCAGGCTATGTTTTTCACAGTGGCTTCCACCACAGACTTCTTTGCTTTGGAGGTTCTCGGTCTCAAAGGGCATCTAATGAACTGTAGGATGCCTATAGACGAAAAAATGGCTGCTTTGGAGATTTAATGAACGGAGTCGGCGCTATCGATCACTTTATTGGCAGAAAGATGGTCGTTTACTTGAAATAGAGCATCTGGGATTCATTAGATTTTTGGAATGAGCAATTTTGGCCGAATAAAGGGTATTGAGTTCGTTAGGGGGGGGGGGGCTAGGTTTTCCTCATGGATCAATGACTGGGTGACTTAGTTGCAGGCTAGGTATATCAACATTGGTTTGGACCTTGGAGACTACGGATGCATACAGTGATAAGGATGATCCTATAGGCGAAGGTGATAACCGTGCGTAATGTGGTAGGCATACTATTAGATCGAAAAAATTACCTAGGGATTTCCAGTCAACAAACGGGCTATGAGCAGATCGATCTTTACAATAAAGCAGCAGAGAAACTGGGAATGACACCATTGTATATGTGTCCGCAGCATATAAGCCAGAAGTCAGTGCTTGGTTTATGCTATGAAAATAATAAGTACCGACTTGTTCGATTGCCTATTCCCAAGGTTACTCATAACCGTGCGATGACGTTGACAGCGTCTTTGCAGAAACGATTATCCATGCTTTCAAAATCCAGTATTGTCTTTAATCGTCAGAATCGTTACGATAAGCTGTTTATCCACTCTTTGTTGCTTGCGAATAAGTCGGTTGCAGAGTACCTGCCTGTATCTTATCGCTATTCATCCGAAAGGTTAGAGAAAGCCATGAATCGGTACTCATCGCTTTTTATCAAGCCTTCCAATAGCAGTGTGGGTAGGGGGATTATGAAGCTAACGCTGATGAATGACAAGGATTGGCAGTTTAGCTGGAGTAATAAGAAGCCGCAAATCGTGAGTGAAAAAGAGGTCGTTACGCTCATTCAGGAGAAGGTGGGCACCCAAAGTTATATGATTCAGCAAGCAATCTCTTTGGCTACTTATCAGGGGAGACCGTATGACTTGAGAATATCCGTGCAGCGAGGGGACCAAGGAAAATGGCAGGTCAACGGCATTGCTGGCAAGGTGGCGGCTTCAGGACGCCATGTAACGAATTTAGCCAAGGGTGGAGATGCAAAAAGATGTGAGGAGTTATTCCGCTACAGTGGTTTTGATTCAAATCGTATGAGGAGAGCGGTTGAGGAGGCATCGCTGCTGATTGTAGAAAGTTTAGCGGAGCGGCTTCCAGGCTTAGCCGATGTTGGATTGGATATTGGGGTGGATGAGGATGGCCGAATCCGCTTGATTGAAGTCAATGGCAGGGATCAAAGGTACGAATTTAAAAATTTGGCAATGAATGAAACGTTTATTCAAACCTATGAGACTCCTATGAGATATGCCAAATTTCTTTTAAAAGGTTAACATCTATCAGGTTCAGCCCTCAAAAGTAGGGCTATTACATAGCAAATAGAAGAAATAGGGCAAACCACTATACCGAATTGGCTTATTCAACTAGGACACAAGCAGTCAAACGTGAATAAACTTTAATATGGCGTTGAAAAGGTGGTATTCGAACGTGAAAAGTCGCGTATTGGTGATTAAAACGAATTTATTGCTCTGGTACAATGAACTGGATGATTACTTGGAAACCGAACATCCGAGTTTCCCAGAGTCTGTCCGGGAAAGGATTGCAGATTTCGGCGATTATACGATTATTAGTATCAGTCGCTATGAAACCAGATTGAGAGAGCCGAGCAGAAACAAGTCATAAGGAAATAGCTGCTAAAGACTCTTATTTGCACAACTGGGAAAGGCTGCATCAAGGCTATGTAGCCTTAATGCAGCCTCTATTTAGTTACTTTTGCTTATGATATACACGATATTCCTTGTACCACTGGAACAGCCAGACGGCTAATGCGAAACAGAAGCCGCTAGCGAAGTAGCCTCCGACAATATCACTGGGATAATGAACTCCCAGATAAATCCGGCTAGTACCTATACTTAGTATCATGATTATACATAACATAATGACTATTGTTCTGCCTACTCGGGTAGAAATATGCCGCCAAAGCAGAAAGGCCAATGAGGCATATAGGGCAAAGGCTGCCATCGAATGGCCGCTTGGAAAACTGTAGCCCGTTACTTCAATGAGTCGGTGTAAATCAGGCCTCTGACGAACAAAATAATGTTTAAGCAGCGTATTGGCTATTGCTGTACCGATCATAACTACGAGGAAAAAGATAAGCTCCAAGCGATGATGCAAAACGAAATACAGAAAAAGCATAGCGGCAAATGCAACGATAACGACCATCAGGGTTGAACCAATGAAAGTGAAGCATTTCATAATTGACGTAAGGCCGGGTGATTCTAGTCCTTGAATGAAGGAGATCAAAGTATGATCGAATTGCGCGATCCATTGCCCCTTGATCATGGAGGCAATCAGAATGAAAACAAGAAATGCAAAAATACTGATAAGTAAAACGAATGTAACTTTTAATTTGGGAATCACGCTTAGGTCACCTGTATGTTTGGATTCTTTTACAAAAAAAATATATTTAACTAGTATAGCATAGCTCTCCTGTTTTATACGAGAGGATTGTCAGGTGTTATTGTGCTACAGCTTGAATCTTGCAATTTGCTCCCATTGTTGTTCGGATGTCAGGATTTTCTTCTGGATAGGACCGAATAAGTCATAATGTGGATAAGATGGGCTATGGTGAATATACTGCGGGTTAAGACCCTGCGATAGGCACCAGTTAGTTAATTTGGGCAGATCCGCACAGCCAACTTTGGTTACAGTCCGAATGCCAGCGAAACGTGCGTCCTGCCAATAATGTGTCAAAAAAGAAATCTCGCCGCGGCTGACTGCGGCTTTCCAGGCTTGAAGTTCTTCACGCTTAATGCCAAAGGCCATATGTGATTCCATCCTATGTTTAATTTTATCCCACTAAAAAGCTTAGAATTAATAAAAGTGTGTTATAATTATACAATATGCTACAGAATTAGGCAGGATATGACCTGCTTTTTTTTATTTTCAAAATGAATTTCGCTTTTGTATTGCTTCATGCGTATGAAAACAAGTAAAATAGAAGAGAAGCATTTCTATGTACGATGTTTAACCGACTAGTGGATTGGATCCTTTTCAACGAAAAGAAGCCTGTAAGCAACAAGTTCAATACCCACAAGAAAATAAACGGTTTAATGGAAAAGGGGCATTTAAAGGTGAACGTTCATTTAAATTTTACGAACAAAGGTAAATTGGTGATTGAAAATTTCAATAACGAGGAGCTCATTGAAATTTTCAGCCGATATATCAACACATTAACGAAAAAGTATGCAGTTGATATTAAGGTTCCCGTAGATGCTAATCAAAACATTGTGGAAGATGGCTCATTTAAAGTTGTTCTATCCAATGTGCAGTGTGATGTTGAAACTTTTTTCAAAGAACTCGGCCGAGATATCAAAGTGCCTTTGAAGAAAAGGACAGACGGTAAACTGGAGAACGTGTTTAAAATTCAAGTGGTAGAGTAAGTTACGGAGGCTTGTATGCTTAGTTTAGAAGAAAAGTTAGCCATTGTGGCATCCTTCCCCGAGCTGCAGCGCAAGGATGTCTCATTGGGCCGGATTAATTTTCATTATGAAGATAGTGTATACGATAAGAAGAATGTTGTTTATCATCTACATCCGAATGGAAACGGTTTTGTGTATGCCGAGTTTATCAAAGGATATGCGACGGATAACAAGGGGCTCGTCAATATCCGGGATTTCAGCGCAGAGGAGCTTCGCTCCGTAATTGAGAAATCGATTGCTT
This sequence comes from Paenibacillus marchantiophytorum, assembly GCF_014640555.1. Lineage (GTDB taxonomy): Bacteria > Bacillota > Bacilli > Paenibacillales > NBRC-103111 > Paenibacillus_E > Paenibacillus_E marchantiophytorum. The sequence goes on from NZ_BMHE01000043.1 coordinate 5,914, forward strand.
CTTTAACAGGGAAAGCATCCCCCAAAGCGGCTGAACCGCGTTCCACGGAAGAAGTGGAAGAGCAGTGGTCGGACGAAGAAGGTCATCAACTTACTGTCACATTCGTTGAAGACTTATGGTACATCTATGCAGGCGAGAATCTTGATTGTGCCTTTGAAACCTATGAAGAGGTTGAGGAGTACATGAACGAAGAAGGTTTCGCCAAAAAGTTGTAGGTAAAGAGATTGTTTCAATTAATAGGGTTCGTAAGGGGCTTGCCTCAAGGTCAATTGGCCTTGGGGACAGGCCCTATTTTCTGTCTAACCAGCAGATGCTGGGAGCATAGTGTTCCATTCAGCGTTTGTGCTATAATTATTGGGAAAATGAGTCAAGACTAAACACAGGTAGTGGGGGATTTTCATGAAATTTCGGCCTTGTATTGATCTTCATAATGGTAAAGTCAAACAAATCGTTGGTGAAACATTAGGTTCAGAAGAGAAAAAAGTGGTGGAAAATTTCGTTTCTACCTATGATTCCACGTATTATGCCGACATGTTTAAGAGCGATCACTTAGTTGGCGGACATGTCATCATGTTAGGGGATGGCAATAAAGAAGAAGCTGTAGCTGCGCTGCAAACGTATCCAGGAGGCTTGCAAATCGGCGGTGGCATTCATGCAGAGAACGCTAGCGAGTATCTAGCATACGGCGCTTCACATGTCATCGTAACTTCGTATATTTTCCGTGACGGGCAGCTTAATCTTGAGCATCTTGAGAAAATTGTGGCTGCAGTTGGCAAAGATAAATTAGTTATTGATCTAAGCTGCAAAGAGAAAGAGGGCAGATGGTTTGTAGCTACTAATCAGTGGAAGCAGCTAAGCGATTTTGAAGTGAATGAGCAATCTATTCGCTATTTGGAGCAGTACTGCGATGAGTTCCTTGTTCATGCCGTTGATGTGGAAGGGAAACAAAGCGGTATTCAGCAAAGTCTCGTTCAATCGTTGGCAGGGTGGGTTAACATCCCGACAACGTACGCCGGTGGAGCCCGCTCATTTGCCGATATTGCGTTGTTCCAAGAATTGTCAGGTGGCAAATTGGATATCACAATAGGGAGTGCCCTAGATATTTTTGGCGGACAGCTCGCTTATCAAGAAGTTGTCGCGTACATGGAAAACTTGTCAAACACGTAAGATTAAAACGGAAAAGTAGCGGATACTCGAAGGATAAGAGTGTCGGCTACTTTTTCGTCACGAGGGGATGTAAGGACTACATGCGCTTATGGCAAAGACTTTATTACGGCGGCATGGTATTGACCCTGCTGTTAGCAATCCTGGGTGAGCTCATCTGGCTGCCGGATCCGCTGCGGATTGGAACTGGCCTCTATTGGATTGACCTCATCGATGGCTTGATTTATGTGCTGGCGTTGGTTCCTTGTCTTTGGCTGATCGGAGCGCTCCTTCATCTTACAGCCGTTGAAGGGAGATGGAGCCCGGTTAGATGTCTCGCTATTGGCTTAACCAGCTTGGTCAGTGTCGTTACCCTGATAACGATTCCTAAGAAAATCGAATACTCGGCGACTATTTTCGTTATTACCTTGGTGCTGGTGTTTGTGGATCTCGTCTGCCATGAGCGCATGCGTAGAAGGCTGCCAATTCGAAATTTACTTGTCGGCGGAGTTTCACTATGTCTACTTTTCGTGCTGTTCTTTCCGACGAAATATTTGGTCACTTATCCAGGTTTAACATTGAATATGAATCGCTACGCACAAGCGGAGAGTGGGCAATCGCATGGGGATATCACGGGTGTTCTGGTGTTCGAACGGCCTGCTTTTCCTATCGATTGGCTGTATGCGAAGATTTTTCCTAAGTATTCCTTTGAAGTTGAGGATCTGGGTATGTCGCTTGGCGAATACAATTTAGAAGTTCGTACCATGAAAGCTGATGCGAATGCAGCGGGAAGCGCCATTGCCTATCAGAAGGTAGGGAAAGGTCAAGGGATTACGTCCCATGGTGTACGTGTTACCGCGATTGTGAAAGATAGCCCTGTAACTGGTATTTTGCTGCTTGGTGATGTGATCGTGCAAGTAAACGGCCATGCGGTTGCGATGATCTCAGAATTGACCGATGTGATGAAACAGACCAAACCTGGCGACCAAGCCTCCGTTCAAGTTCTACGAAACGGTCAAAAGACGCAGCTTTCACTTGAGACTCGAGCCAATCCGGATGATTCAAGCCGCGCTGCTTTTGGGATTCAAGTGGCGAATGAAATCCAGTATGACATCCCTGAAATTGTGACTTATCACAATTACTTATTGCATGAGGGGGGACCGTCCCACGGCGCGATGCTGGCCTTGACGCTCATCGACCAATTGACCCCTTGTGGGGTCACGTACGGGCATCATGTGGCGGGTACTGGAACGATTGAGCCTGATGGTTCTGTAGGCGCAGTTGGCGGCTTGGAGCAGAAGGCATACACGATCAGCCGCACGGATGCCGATGTTTTCTTTGTTCCGGCATCGAATGAGGAGGAGGCAAGAAAAGGAGCGCCGAGCTTACTTATCGTGCCTGTTAAAACCCTCGATGATATTGTGAACTGGCTTAAAAATCATCCTGCGCAACCCCACCGTACAGCTTGTTCTTAATCTCTCGCAGCTTCGTAGAGTTTTCTAGCTATGCGTTGTGGCTCGAACTGGATCGTCGTCATATGATCGCCACTCGTCTGAATTAGCCGATATAAGCCCAAACGGCTCGACATATGCGGATGCCAGCCATAATCCGGATTGCCTAGAGGCAGAGCGGTATCATCCGTCAAGTGGAGATAACTTTTAGGTACCGTCAAACTGTAAAACTTTTTCAGATCAAGCTTCTCAAAGGAAGGCGCGGCGGGCTCCGGGGAAACTTTCTTGTACATCATTCGAACTTGCTCCATGCTCCCAAGATTAGCGAAGGTTTCCCGGTACAAAGGAAATGGCAGCATGATGGTGTCATCCTTCGTGCTTTTGCGGAGCTGCTCAAACACGGCGATCACCGGAGGCGGGAACTCATCCGCTACCCTTTCACCGTCTTTGAGAACGAAGGCATTAAGAAAGACGAGACGTCGTAAACGATCAGGTACGAGCTCAGCTACTTTCTGAACCAGGGATCCCCCGAAGCTATGTCCAACGAGAATGATGTTGTGCAAATTGTGCGAGATGATGTAATCCGCAATCGATTTGGACAGCATCGCATGCGTGACTTTTTTATTGGGGTCAGCCCCATGTCCCGGATATTCGGGTACATAGACGGTATGACCCTTCTTGCGCAGCTCCGCCGCGACACCTGCCCAGAAGCTGGCATCTGCCCAGGCGCCATGGATGAGTACAAAGGTCAAAGGCTGCTCGCGTTCACGCATGTCATATTCTTGCTCAGACGCCCAAGGAGCGGATGCAAAAGGCCAACTAGCTGTTGGGAAATTGGGCTGAACGGGATGTGGAAAAGGCCAAGCCTGAGGAGGCTGGGGCACATAATCATAATTGTAAATCATGGGAAACTCCCTTTCGGATTTAGATGTAACACTATATGCCCAGATAAGGCATTTGCCATTGGAAATGCGAAAGACGTCCCTCTAGCGGATTGTTATGTAAAAGTTTGGAAAATAAAAGAAAAGTAGGATTATAGAATGTCATTAAGTGAACCCCAAAGCTATCGTTTCAGTGAGGCTCCCATCTGGGATCTGCAGCGCGCCTATTATGAAGAGCAAGGTATAACGGCTTGGCAGCGCGATGAGGTGCCGTCTTATATTACAAGTAATCCAATGCTGGCTGCTTCTTACGCCGAGGTTATTTTTGGATTCCTGCAAGATCGTGCGCGCTTGGCTGCGACATCGGAACCCGTGACAATCGTAGAACTTGGTGCAGGTTCGGGGCGTCTTGCCTTTCATGTCCTGAAGGAGCTGAGCCATCTATCAGGACTTGCAGGCTTCCAGCTTCCTCCATACCGATATGTGATGAGTGATTTGGCGGAGGGCAATATTGCCTACTGGCAGCAGCATCCCAGCTTGATGTCTTATGTGGAGCAAGGCAATCTCGACTTCGCTAAGTTTGATGCGGCCGTGGATACTGAACTTCATCTGCTAGTATCAGGAGAATGTGTGGCACGGGGAAGCTTGCGGCAGCCGCTGCTGATTATTGCAAATTACTTGTTTGACAGTATTCCGCAGGAATTAATCTATATTGAGAATAATCAGGTCTACGAGTGCTGGATTAACTGTTATATTCCAAAGCTAGACAAGGATTGGAATGCTTCGGAGCAGCTGAAGAATTTGGTAGCTGAATATGAGTATCGGAAGTCAGCCGAGTTCGAGGCGGGGTCTTATGCGTATCAGTCATTAATTGAGCTTTATGCGCGAGAGTTAGAAGATTCGCATGTGCTATTTCCGATAGTGGGGTTAAATTGTCTGGAACGGTTAAGTCAGCTCTCGACCGAAGGATTTCTATTGCTGACGGCAGACAAGGGGGAACATCAGCTAGCAAGTTGGGCGTATAATGAGCCTCCAGAACTGATTCATCACGGTAGTTTTTCGTTGACTGCGAATTATCATGCTATTACTGCCTATTATGAGCAAAAGGGAGCTGAGAGCTTATTCACGGCTCATCCTTATCATCATTTGAATGTTGGCTGCGTGCTCCATCTTGCTGATCTGCCGTCATACGGTCTTACGCGTTTGGCTTATCGTCGCTACATTGAGCGTTTTGGACCGGACGATTTTATAACGATCAAGGAATGGCTGGATGACCATCTGGATCACTTGGACATTCCACAAATCTTAGCTTACTGGCGCTTGAGCGGCTATGACTCACAATTTTTCTTGCAAAATGCAAGTCGTCTAGCGGATCTTATTGTGACCTCGGAGGAGGCAGATTGTGCAGGGATCTCACAAGGGATTGCTGCGATGTGGAGCGGGTATTACGCCATGGAGATTTCTAACAAAGTCGCGCTTGCTTGTGCATCACTTTACTACCGGATGGAAATGTTTAGCGAGGCTTTGCCTTTCTATCTAGCGGCGCAAGATATGCAAGATGCAGCTATTGTATATGAGATGGCGATTTGCTGCTATGAGATCGGAGATATGGCGGGGACCAAGGCGTATACACAACAAACCTTGGCGTTACATCCTCATCATGAGGAAGCATTATCGCTTCTGGGATTGCTGGAATAGGAGTAATAGGCAGAGCTTTGCGGACTTCCGCGAAGCTCTTTTTTGCGCCGCAGGAAAGAGACATAGAGATGAAGTTTGTTAATAAAATGCATATTATGCTGATACTTTTCACAAACTTAGCAAATTTTGTTGAGCGATACACGGTGCTCATCGCCAAAAGAGGCAGCAGCACGATTCACAACTCGATTAACGTGCACGATGCAGCTGCCGTTTTCAAAATTATATGAGTTTTCTCAATTGAAGGCATATGATAAGATAATTAGATGAGTATGCAAAGAGTGGTGATTGTATGGAAGACCGGATCGTTGTCGCAAAAGGGTTGTTTACATTATATCGAGGGCACTTCATTCAGATGCATCGGGATGGTGTACTCAAAGACTATAAAGATTGTGGAATCGAGCGCCAAACGGAGATCGAGTGGTATCAAGAGCTGACTGAGAAGTTATCGCTTGATTTATCCATTCGCGATTGGGATGCTGTTAGTAGTTTGGAAGCACTTTCCAAATATTATCAAGATGCGCGCATGCTGGAAAGTGTGATGAACTTCATAACTCGCCAAATCATGGGGGCTGACAGCATTGTGAAGCTTATGTATGCAGAGCGGCTAATCTCGTTAATCGTCTCACTGGGTCCTGTCATCACCCAAGAGAATCGATATTCAGCTTATCAGCAAGCGTTAAGAATTCTGGAAGATATCCTTGCCAAACCGCTCGTCATCGACCCTGGGCATGACTTACATCACTATCATTTAAAAGATAAGAAGTCATTAAACCTCCGTGCTCAAAAATCGATAGATGAGATTATGCTGCTGCGATTTTAGGGTACCAAGCCACAGAGCATATGATGCACAGGAAATAATGCTCGTCCTAAGAGATGAGCGTCTTCATAACAGTTTTAAGCGATCTAGCGGATTCTAGTTCCCTTTGGGCTTTGCAATGACAGAGAGCGTCGTGTGGAAAGGAACTATGATCCGCTAAATGGCGGGAATGGGGATAAAAGTAGCCTGAAAGGGAACTGAGATCCGCTATTTAAGCGGAAACTGCTGATTCCTACTGGGAAATGGTGACATAGCGGATCGTAGTTCCCTCTCGCGTGGAATATGGCGGTTTTCAGAACTATAGCGTACTGTAGTTCCCTCAAATTCGAAATCGTGACACATTTTGCTAGTATCGCGGCTTGACGTTCCCTTATCTCCGCGCGATAGCAAAGCTAGAGGATCTCATTCTCCCGCATGTTTCACAGCTACCTTGCTCTCATCGCATCTCATTACAGCTCTTGTGTTCCCATCGCATCCCATCGCATCGCATCGCACCTTATCGAACCACTCCATCGGGATGGGGTGGCCTACACCCCAAGCCTGGAGCCTGGAGACTGGAGTCAATCTCCAACATTTAAATTATGGACAAACTTCACTCACCCCAACACCCCAATCCAAAGACATCTCTCTTAGACTTTCGTCGATGGTCAAGATAACATGTCGATGGTTGACTTGACATACGTCCTCAGACAAGACCGGGCTCCACTCTTCCGTTTCTGCGCATGAATACGTCGTGCAGAAATGTCCCTTGCACCGATAGGGCACCACCTTAAGATCGTGGCAGGGAGAACCCCTTAAATCCACCCAATACTTTCTGGCGTGTATTATTCATGAAAAAACCTCCTTCAGAGTGAAGGAGGCCTTATGTAAATCGACTACATCCTGCGGCCGGCAATATAATGGCTTGTCCAATATGCGTTCGTAAAGTCGGAAACGATAACACCTTCATTAGGCAAATTATTAATGAACTGACCGTTCCCCATATAGATACCTACGTGGTTTACAACGCCAGGCGTGCCAACACTGAAGAAAACGAGATCACCAGGTTGAAGTTGACTCTTAGGAACAAAGGAGCCAGCTTGAGATTGGGCTTTAGAAGAACGAGGAATCGTTTTTCCTTGTAATTGAAAGACATGTTGAGTGAAAGAGGAGCAGTCCAGACGTAATCGCTGAATGTCTTCGGAACCAAATACATAAGTCACTCTGCCTTTGAACGAAGAAGCTGTATTGAGGATTCTGCTGGCAAAGCTGGAACCAGTCGATGGTTTTGTAGGTGTTGTTCCTTTCTCGTGTACGGTTACATAAGAACGTGAAACATAGCCTTTTTTGCCATTATAATTAACTAAAACCCAGTAGTCGTTCGCCGCTTCAACGGAAAGTGTTGTACCTGCATTAATAAAGCCCCAGACGGGAGCATTTACATTCTGATCAGCACGGAAATTTACACCTTTATCAACGGTTGCAGTTGCAACAGGAGCAGCAAGTGCTGTCGCTGAAAAGCCACCCAACATTGAAATCGCTAGACCTAAGGACAGCATTGTTTTTTTCCCAAAGTAGTGTTTCCTTTTTGGCATGAAAGACTTCCTCCTTGTGGAATCAATGATAAGATGATTGCTTCATCTAAACTCACTGTATCACACTTCGAAGTCCCTAAAATTTACCTCGGAAGTCTGAAAGTCTTAACAGCACTAGTATTTTTAGCCATTATTAAAATTCCATTAGAAGTTGATGAGTATTTCTTCCTTGACAGGTAAATCTAACGTTTATTAACATTGTAAGCATTTTCGTGTGAAATTCAGGGTTTGGAACAATAAGGGAAGAAAGGGGATAAGGGATGAACATCAAGGAACTGCAAGGTGTCGCAAGTTTGCTTGTACAGAATCAAATAGCCTATACACTAGGAGGCAGTGGACTCTTGGCTAGTCTGGGACTCATCGAACAAGTAAATGATTGGGATTTATTAGTGGATTGTTCCCTAGAGAAATTAAAAGCTGTTCTAGAACCTTATCCGTACTCCGAGCAAAAGAGTGGGGATTATCCATTCGCCAGTCAATTTCGCCTGCAACTCATCGAGCAGAACATAGATATCATAGGCAATTTTGCTCTTCATAGCAGCTCAGGCACCGTGACTTTTCCGCTAACGGCTAGTTCAACCTGGCATGGCATTCACGTAGGCGCTCCTGAAATTTGGTTTGTGGCTTATAAGTTGATGGGCAGGGATGCGAAAGCGGAGTTATTATTCAACTACCTCTTGCGTAACGAGATAAACGAGTCCGCAGTCAAGAGATTTATAGAAGAAGAACCGATTGATGATTCGATTAAATCTGTTTTATTTCAACTTATGAATGCTCATGGAAAAAAATAAAAGTGGTTGTGCAACATTCTTTGTACAGGTCACGTTTAGAAGTTAACTCGGAAGCGAGGAAGTAAATTTACATAAATCAAAGGAGAGATTACGAATGAAAAAGATAGCAACTTTAACTTTAACAACCCTGTTGGTGAGCAGTTTAACGTTTAGTACAGCATTTGCCTTTTCAGATGTGGAAGAAGGACAAGCAGAGGCTGTTAAAGGTTTGCAGGACCGAGGTGTTGTGAGCGGGATTGATCAGAATCATTTCGTACCAAAAGGTAAAATCAGCTATGCTCAAACTGTGCAAATGATTGTAAAAGGCTTGGATTTGAACATGGATACGCTTCGTTTCATTAAGCAGCCTGTTGCTTCTGACACTTATACGAACATTCCTAATGATGCTTGGTTTGCAGAGGCTTTCATCATAGCTCATTATAATGGCCTCGAGATTCCTAAGGATGTAAATCCGAATGCAACGATTACTCGTGAGCAATTCGGTGATTTGCTAGTGCGTGCACTTGAGAAAAAAGGCAATTACCCATTGGTCAAAATGTTTATCAACATTCAGGATGCGGATCAAATTAACATCGATTATCAAGGTACATTGCAAAGATTGCTGCTGTACAAAATCACTAAACTGGATCAAGATGGCAAGTTCAGCCCAAAAGCTGAATTAACACGCGGAGAAGCAGCGAGTTGGATCTACCAAGCGATTAAATTCAAAGACGCGCACGCGCAAGCACCTGCGCCAGTAGAAGATGTTACGGTTAAAGTTGATAAAGTGAACGATGATGTCAATAAAATTACGCTATCCCGTGGTGATAAACCGAACCCAGGCTACAGCATTGAAATCAACAGCATTCAATTCAATGCGGATGGCAAAGCGGTAGTTACGTATACCTTGCACGATCCCAAGCCAGATATGATGTATCCAGCTGTTATCACGGAAGCAAAAGCAGAAACCTATGTTTCTTCCAAATATAAAGCGACTGCTGAACCAGCGGCTGTTAAATAATAAGAAAAGTGCTGTAACTTGCATACAAGGTGCAGCACTTTTTTTTGTATGATGATCCCCTGCTATTGGTCCTGTCCAATGACTACTCTCTCCCATATGATATAGCATCCTATTCGCATAGGAGGTGAGAGAGATGAAAGTAAATTATTACACATTAAGTCTAGGGTTGTTGGGCGCCGCGAAGTTGATTTTGAATGCTTTTGGTCTTGAACTTATCCATGACGAGGATATGAACGCGATTGCTAACGGTGTGGCAGCGGTGATTTCCATTATTGGCGTTTATGCAAACCATCAGAAATCAGAATAATAATAGTGACAAGAGGTGGCCTGAGTGTAAATTCGGGTCTTTTTTTGTTGCAGCAAATGACTAAAGCAGGGGGGATTGCTGAAAGGGAACTGCAGTCCGCTATTCCAGCAAAAAGTGGCATTATCACCAGGGTGAGGGAACTATAGTGCGTTATTTTGCTGTTCGAGGGGAGATTCAGCGCTTTTGGTGGAAATAAGGTACTGTAGTTCCGCCAAAATCTTAGCATCCCCAATATTTGCCCAAATAGCGTACCACAGTTCACTAAATAGGATTTGTCGCTTGTAAGAGGCTCATCATTCAGGGGGCAAAGCCGGTTTTTCTCATGCTATGTCCTGAAAATATGTCCATGAAACCATGAATATCGTCGTGGTAACGCTTTCGCATACAACTTATAGTAAGGGTGTGGTTGAAACTAGGGCGAGGGATGAACAAGAAACGAAGCATGTCCTCATGGATATTTATTCCTATTCATCTAGCAAAGAACTAATTGATCGCTGTCAGCAGCTCCTGGGAGATTCAAGGGTCTGTATCGCGATTATTGATTTTCTGAAAGAGAAGAGAATCGAAAAAGCGCAGGCGATGCTGCTGTACTCGGAAGAAAAGATTCAGGTCATATCCGATGCAACAGGCTTCACGAATATTCGTCTGATCCTGACATCGCCTATAAGCTTAATAGTACCTCTTATTTATTGGTGTCCGCCGCAGACTTCTTTGCTGTGGGGGTCTTCGGTTCCCAAGGGCATCTAATGAACTATAGGATGCTTATAGACCGAAAAATGGCTGCTTTGGAGATTTAATGAACGGAGTTAGCGCTAACCGCACTTTATTGGGGAAAAGGTGATCATTTGGTTGTAATAGAGCTTCTGGGATTCATTAGATTTTCAGAATGAGCGATTTTGATCGAATAAAGGGTACTGAGTTCGTTAGGCTAAATAAAGCTATGCGCATGACTTTCTACACTTTCAACATGTTGTTGAAGTGCAGCCTTAATAGGCCTGCCGAGTAGAAGGTACTGCGCTTTTTGGTGTGCCTGTGAGAGGTTGGCCTCTGTTATTTAAACAAAGAAAACGGTTTATTAGATGGGAATAATCACCAAATGGGGCTAATATCAGAACTGTATTCCAAGTTAGGAGGTGGCAATAGGGGAAGGAAATCTTCGAATTGCAAGACACACGAATTGTAAACGCATACAAATTGCTAGAGGAGGCATGACAATTAGTGAACATAAATCTCAAGCGAACAACTTTGGTTGTCCTAAGTTTCATCATGATCGTGTATAACCTTGCTGCGGGCATTCCATTTCAAAGGAATCAAGCTCTCGCGGCAGGTATACAAGCAGTTTTGAAATTTGACTTTGGCACGTCGACAAGTCCGACTATGGATGGGTTTACACAAGTACATGATAAGTTGCTGTACACACCGGAGCTTGGTTACGGTTTAACCGCTACTGTGAATTCCCGTTACCGTTCAGGAACCGGGGATAATCTAACGGCCGATTTCTTCATCCCAGGTGCTTCGAATCCGTATACGTTTAAAGCGGATGTGACGAATGGCAGCTATGACGTAACCGTATATTCCGGTGACCTATTGGCGGGCACCTCTACGACGAAGACTACTGTCACCATTGAAGGACAATTGATGGGTACGATTCAATCTCGTCAAGCAGTCAACTCAGCGACATATCGGGTTACGGTTAGCGACGGTCAAATGACGTTAGATTTCGGCAATAATGGATATGTCAACGGTGTTGTCATTGCGCCGATTGGCAATGTGCCTCCGGCTGTCCCAGATGGACTTGCTGTAACCACGATTACGTCAACCGGGAGCAAACCGTCTGTTGGTTTGCATTGGAACAGTGTGACGGATGCCGTGTATTATGATCTCTATCGGTCAGCAATTGGTAATTCTGTAAACACGCAACTGACAAGACTTAGTCTAACAGATTACGTAGATACGAACGTTGCCGTGGGTCTTAGTTACTCCTACCAAGTAGCGGCTGTCAATGCCGCAGGTACAGCTTCGGCGCTTAGCACAGCAGTGATTGCAGCGGTTGTTCCGGCGGCGGTGCAAGTACCGGCAGCTCCGGCCAATGTAACTGTAAGCAAAGTAGAAGCCCAAAGTGTCAGCTTGCAATGGACGGGGTCAACAGGGGCAACAGGGTATACCGTATATCGTGCGGATTCACCCATGGGCGAGTTTATAAGTGTTGGGCAAACGAGCTCGACGAGCTTCACAGACTCTTCGGCAATTATGACTTCGGCACACTACTACCAAGTGAAAGCAACGAATAGTGCGGGTACGTCAGGCGCATCGAACACAGCAGTTAGCATGATTTATGTACCGGCTCAACCACTGCCGGAAGGCTCGACGTTCAAGTTCGATTTCGGCCCAGGAGCCTTAGCAGATGGTTTTATTCGTGTGACCTCAGCTACTGCTTACTCGGCAGCTTTGAAGTACGGGTTTGCGAATACGGCTTTGGTTAGCCAAAGCGATCGTGGAACAGCCGATCCAATTAAATCGGATTTTGTTTCGCCAGCAGGCACTTCTTTTAATCTTGATTTGCCAAATGGGGATTACACGGTGTCCCTCGTGGCAGGTGACAGTGCCGAAGCCACCGATATTGCCCTGAAAGCGGAGACGATTCAGAAAGTGGTGCAAACCACGAAGGAAGCTGGTCAGTATCTCGAAACTTCCTTTGATATCGCACTGGTCGATGGCCAACTCAATCTGGAGTTTTCAGGGAATGCAGCAAAAATCAATGCCTTAGTGATTTCAAAGTTAGATGCACGCCAAGCGGGAGAAATCCCAACCATTTATTTAGCGGGCGATTCAACCGTGCAAACGTATGAAGAGTATTGGAAGCCGCAAGCGGGCTGGGGACAAATGATTCCGCGTTATTTCACAGATAACGTCATTTTCTCGAACCGGGCGATCGGTGGACGAAGTTCCAAATCGTTCATCGTGGAAGGTCGGTTGGATGAAATTCTGCGAACAATCAAGCCTAATGACTATTTCTTCGTTCAATTCGGTCATAACGATGCGACAATCAGTGTGCCAGAGCGCTATGCTTCTGTACCGGATTACAAAAACTTTTTGAAAACCTATGTCAACGGAGCTCGTCAACGGGGAGCGATTCCGATTCTTGTTACACCGATGGGTCGGCGCGATTTCAATGTGGCTACTGGCAAATTTAACGTGAGCTTCCCGGAATATGTAGCCGGTATGAAAGAAGTAGCGCAGGAGCTGGATGTGAAGATCGTTGATTTAAGCACATTAAGCGTTGCTTACTATGATTCAATTGGTGCAGCGGCAACACTTTCCGTATTCTTGCATCTTGAACCAGGTATTTATCAAGCTTTTCCTAGCGGTTCAGCGGATAACACGCATTTCCAGGAATATGGCGCAATTCAAATCGCGCGCTTGCTTTCTGGAGGCATCAAGGAGCTTCATTTACCCATTTCCGCTTTCGTCAAAGATGCGAGTTTGCCTGCGGCTATTCCGACACAACCGATAGGGTTATCCGTAGGCAGCATAAGTAATGCCGGGGCTGTGCTGAAATGGAATGCGGTTGAAACGGCGGAAATTTATAAAATTTACCGCAAATTAGCGACAGATTCAGCCTATGCTTTGGTGGGCACAGCGACCGTGCCTACGACAAGTTTGGGTGGCATGAAGGAAGGTTTCACCTACAATCTGCAAGTGACTGCTGTCAATGGACGCGGTGAATCCGCACCATCGGACGTTATCACTGTCACAACCAAATCTGCTGTATACAAATATGATTTTGGTCCAGTTGGAAGTCCTGTTGCTGAAGGTTATACAGGTGTTACCTTGAATACGCTGTATACGCCACAACTGGGCTATGGAATTAAGTCCAATACGGGCATGATTTCGCGAGACCGAGGAGCTGGGGGCAATGATCTCGTTCGTGATTGGCTTGGATATTTCAATGTCGGCTGGGAGTTCATGGTCGATTTGCCGAACGGCACCTACTCAGTCAAAGCTTATGTGGGCGATTTGTCAGGCTCAGCCAAAACGTCGTTTGTGATTGATGGCAAAGACTACGGAACGGTATCCGCATCGAAGAATTCCATCTCAGAGACTGTATTCAACCAAGTTCAAGTCAAAGATGGTCAAATGAATTTCGTCTTTGGCAGCAGCACGGCGATTGTGAACGGCTTGGAAATTACCCCTGTCTTGCAAGCGCCAACAGGTTTAAAGTTGATTACTCTGGATTTGGAGTCACAACAACCACAACTTAGCCTTGCATGGGACCTATCTCCTGATGCCGTAAGTTATCGACTTTATCGCCAAGCGGAAGGGGCAGCCAATGCTGTTAAGCTCGGTGAAATAAGTCAAACCAGCTTTACAGACAACACGATTGAAGTCGGTATTCCTTATACGTTCACCGTTACGACAGTAGATCATACAGGTAATGAATCGGTTACTTCCCTACCGCTTGCGGTTTCCACGATTGATCCAAGCAAGCCGAAACCGGCAGCACCGACTGGACTCACCTATACTTCTGTGACTAAAAATGAAATTAGCTTGTCTTGGCAAACGGTTGCCGATGCGAAGTCTTACAACGTCTATCGTGCTAAAAAAGCGGATGGCAATTTCGCTCTGATCGGCTCTTCCAAACAGGCAGCTTACACGGACACAACCGTGTTAACGACAGTTCCCTATTACTACCGTGTCGCAGCGGCAAGTGCGGGTGGCATTTCGAACATGTCCCAAGTCCTAGAAACACCTGGGACGACCAAATTAGTCAGACAAATGGAATATATCGACCGATCTCTAGTAGCGATTAAGACCGATTCCGGCATTTATGTAGGCTGGCGATTGCTGGGTACCGATCCAGCAGGCATTGCTTTCAATCTCTATCGGGATGGTCAAAAGTTGAATGCTCAGCCAATGACGACCAGTACGAATTATCAAGATGCCGAAGGGACTTTGACTTCGAAATATGATGTTCGCGCCGTAATTGATGGCGTGGAAGAAGCACCGCAAGCGGCAACTCAGCCATGGAACCAGCCTTATTTTGATATTCCAATTCAAAAACCCGCTGACGGCGTGACACCAGCAGGTGAAGCGTATACGTACAGTGCGAATGATGCCAGTGTCGGGGACCTTGATGGGGACGGCCAATACGAAATCATTTTGAAATGGGCGCCATCGAATGCTCATGATAATTCTCAAGCTGGCTACACAGGGAACGTTTATATGGATGCTTATAAAATGGACGGCACACGCTTATGGCGTATCGACCTGGGCAAAAATATTCGCGCAGGCGCCCATTATACGCAGTTCATGGTCTATGATTTGGATGGCGATGGTAAAGCCGAGGTGGCTTTCAAAACCGCTGATGGTACTGTGGATGGCACAGGGAAGGTGATTGGCGATGCGAATGCCGATTATCGCAATGCTACGGGCTACATTCTTAGTGGTCCTGAATTCCTGACGATCTTTAATGGACTCACAGGCAAAGCAATGGTGACAACAAGCTATGATCCGCCAAGAGGCAATGTTGCGGATTGGGGTGACAGTTATGGGAACCGAGTAGACCGTTTCAATGCCGCAATCGCCTATTTGGACGGTGAAAGACCTAGTCTTGTTATGGCGCGAGGCTATTATACGAGGACGGTATTGACTGCTTACAATTATCGAGATGGTGAGCTTTCCAAGCTGTGGACGTTTGATTCGGCGGAACCAAATCTTTCGGGCTACGCAGGTCAAGGCAATCATGGGATTAGTGTCGCGGATGTTGATCATGACGGGAAAGATGAGATTGTCTATGGCGCCATGGCGCTTGATGACGATGGAACAGGCCTTTATACCACAGGACTCGGCCATGGCGATGCCATGCACCTTGGGGATTTGGACCCGGATCGCCCAGGACTTGAGATATGGGCTGTCCATGAACATTATCCGAGTCCAGCTGGATTTGAATTCCGCGATGCGGAGACAGGCGCATTAATATGGGGGGTCCCGACGAATTATGATGTAGGTCGCGGCATGTCCGGAGATATTGATCCCCGTTACAAAGGGGAAGAGACTTGGGCCGTTGGCGCGCCTGAGTGGAATACAACAACCGGTGGTATTTATACAGCCAAAGGTGTGAAAATATCAGATACCATTCCAGGCGCTAATTTTGGTATTTGGTGGGACGGGGATTTGCTGCGGGAAGTGCTCGATCATGATTATAAGGAATCTGTCGCCGCAGGTGTCGGTAAAATTGATAAATGGGATTATCTGAATAATAAACCGGTCAATTTATTGAAAGCGCAAGGGACCTATTCAAACAATACAACGAAGGGCACCCCTAATCTTCAAGCCGATTTATTCGGTGATTGGAGAGAGGAAGCGATGTGGAGGACGGAAGACAGCAGCGCATTGCGCATTTACACGACCACAGATCTGACGGATTATCGCATCTATACATTGATGCACGATCCCGAATACCGTTTAAGTGTAGCTTGGCAAAATATATCTTATAATCAGCCGCCGCATCCTAGCTTTTATCTGGGTGATGGCATGACAATGCCACAGGCTCCCAGCATCGTAGCTGTGGGTGCTCCGTTAGCGGATGCTGTCTTTACGGCTGATCGTATAACACCTACAAACTCAGATGTTGCTGTTTCAATCCGCTATCCATTACCTGCTGCAGTGAAGGAATTCAAGATTGGGGAAGACGGCGCATGGGCGGCTTATACGGGTCCAGTTTTAGTTACTGCGAATACGACAGTGTATGCGAGAAGTACTGATTCTGCAGGACATACTTCTAATGTCACTACTTATAGGGTAAACAATATTGATAAAGTAATTCCTACAGCGTCAGTAGCCTATAGTGTGAGTGTACCTACGACTGAAACTGTTGTGGCAACGATGACAGCGAGTGAACCGGTTACGATTACGAACAACGGGGGATCAGCTAGTTATAGTTTTGCTTTTAATGGCAGTTTTGTTTTTGAATTTGTCGATGCTGCAGGCAATAGAGGGACAGCGACAGCAGTTGTGACCCATATTACATCCAAGAGCAAGAATAAGCCGGGGGCGCCTGTTATCTCAGATAACAATGGGAATGACACCGGGCTTCAGGATGGTGATTACAAGATCACGATGAACATGTGGTATGGCGACAATGGCAAAGTATATAAACTTTATGAGAACGATGTCTTAATTGACAGCCAAATTCTCATCGATAATTCGCCAAGCGCGCAAACAGCGGTAACTACAATCAGTGGCAAGAAGAATGGAACGTATCGTTACTATGTAGAGCTTACGAATGCTTATGGGACGACCAAGAGCAGCACACATAGCGTCACGGTGACGAAGGCAAACCCGGAGAAAGCAGTCCTTTCCAACGATAATTGGGATGGTGACGGGAACTTCAAGGTGAGTATGAATATGTGGTGGGGAACGAATGGAAGCACATATAATCTGTACGAAAACGGTGTGCTCATTGATACGCAAGCCTTGCGAAATGCTACGCCTTCCGCGCAGTCTGCTGCAACAAACATGGCTAATAAGGCAAAAGGCAGCTATGAATACCGGGCAGAGCTAGTGAATGCAGCAGGGGCTACTTCCAGTGAGACGATGACGGTTAAGGTGACGAAATAACGTTAAGGAGCACAAGCCATACAGAATGAGAGAAAGACTCAGCCGCAGGCTGGGTCTTTTTCTATATAGCGCGCCTAGCCAAGCTAGGCGCAACTAACTGATGAAAGTTCAATCGAGGTAAGAGCCAAGTCGCCTCGTAGCTGACAGGCAACTGGTGGAGAGATCCTAAGGCTGAAGCCCTGTGACAAAGTATCCCTGCAAGGGGAGCGAGCAAAACAGCAGGCCGTAACATGAAGTGAATCCTGCCGCGTCGTCAAAAAAAGACCTGAAAAGGACAAGAGAGTGTCGAGCCTCGTGTTTTTGGGCGAAGACCATGGAATGCGTGAAGCACTTGGAAGTGCAGCGCAGAAGAACTCTCCGGCGTATGGGGATCGGCATGTTGGGAAAATTGTGTCTGGAACTAGGGATATCCTCTCTCGCACGAGTTTTTTTTTCGTAAGGAGCAAACCTATAAGCCCGAAAGGTGAAGTGGCAAGCTGCGGGAAGGAAGTCGGAGGGGGCCATAGTACCGATGAACTGAGGACAACAAAACCTCTTGGAGGGAAGGGGGCCGAAAGGCAATACCTGCTTTGTTCAAGCAAGTTAAGGAGGTACGAGTGAGTGAATGCGGTTAAACCTGCTAACGACACCAAAGTAAAAGCTCAAGAACTTCAAGAAGCTTCGACCCTTAGGAATCCCGTCCATTATCGATCGGGTCGTGCAAATGGCAACAAAAATGGTGATTGAGCCCATCTTTGAAACGGACTTCAAGGATTGCTCCTATGGATTCCGGCCGAAGCGAAGCCAACACGGTGCCATTCGTCACATCAGACGAGAGGTTAAGAAAGGCGTATATTGGGTAGTAGACATTGACAAAAAGGCTACTTTGACAACATTGGGCATGAGAAACTGATGAAGCTTGTGGAGCAAAGAATGAGTGACAGAAGAGTACTCAAACTCATCTGGAAATGGCTAAAGGCAGGATTCGTAAAAGATGATCAGTTTTATGAAACCGAACTCGGCGTCCTCGTCAGATTTGCTGATGATCTCGTCATTCTCTGCAAAATCAAAGAGCAGGCTATGAAGGCAATCGATGTGTTAAAAGCAGTATTCAATAAACTTGAAATAGAGATAAACACATCCAAATCAAAGCTCGTCAACCTATGGGGCGACAAAACAGGGACTGGTACATTCGAAAGAGACTGATGCTGTTTTGGAACAAGAAATGCAATCGTCGTATGAAGCACAGTAATTCCAGATTAACGGGTATTATTGCTGAGCACTCTGGATTAAAGAAACTCGTTGGATAGGAAAGTACCGTAAAGCGGA
>NZ_BMHE01000043.1:24638-65629 GCF_014640555.1 Paenibacillus marchantiophytorum
TGAAAGAAATCCGAAAATTTCGAGATTGTGGAAACCCGAAAAAAGGGTTTAAGCTGCTCGTATGTGAAGGGTGCCACGATCTTAAGGCGGTGCCTTTTTTTTGGTGCAAGGGGCGTTTTCTGCACGACGTGTTCATGCGGGGAGACCGAAGAGTGGAGCCGTGTCTTGTCTGAGGACGTATGTCAAGTCAACCATCGACATGTTATCTTGACCATCGACGAAGGTCTAAGAGACATGCTTTTGGGTTGGGGTGAGTGAAGCTTGCCCAGAATTTAAATGTTGGAGATTGACGCCAGTCTCCAGGCTTGGGTTGTAGGCGGCCCAACACGTTGGAGTGGTTCGATGCGATGCGATGTGAATAAGGTAGCTGTGAACGTACTTATTTGTTCGAATTGGTGCTGGTTTGGAGGTATAAACAAGCTATTTGGCAGAATGAGATCCTCTAGCTTTGCAATCGCGCGGAGATAAGGGAACGTCAAGCCGCGATTGTAGGAAAATCTGTCATGATAAGGATCCAGAGGGAACTACAGTCCGCTATAATTGCGAAAACCGCCATATTCCACGCCAGAGGGAACTACGATCCGCTATTGCACCATTTCCTGGTTGAAATCAGCAGATTCCGCTTACATAGCGGATCTCAGTTCCCTTTCATGCTACGTTTACCCCAGTTCCCGCCATTTAACGGATCATAGTTCCTTTTCACACGACGAACTCTGTCATTTCAAAGCTCAAAGGGAACTAGGATCCGCTAGATTGCTGAAAACCGTTATGAAGATGCTCATCTCTCAGGGCGGCAAAGCCGCTTTTCTTAACTTTGAATTAATTTTTATAGACGGAAATGCAATGCGTCTATAAAATATGTTGTAAATTTATAAACAATTAAATATAATGTCTATATATTAACGTTCAATCTGTGAATTTGTTTATAATTTCAGATCGAACGTAATATGCAATTAGATATAGGAAGGGTGTAAATTTTCATGTTGTCCAATCGTTATGTACGTACGATTCTAATTTCTCGCGTGCTTTTGCAGCTTGGGATTTGGATCAGGAACTTTGCAATTCTGCTTTATGTTGCTGAAGTTACCCAGAACAATCCGCAGTATATTTCTCTTATTTCTGTAGCGGAGTATGCGCCGATATTCGTGTTTGCCATCATTGGAGGGACGTTTGCTGATCGTTGGCAGCCCAAACGCACCATGGTCGGGTGTGATTGGTTATCGGCCGTATCCATTTTGCTTGTTCTCTTTGCTTTGCATTCCGGATCATGGCTGGTGCTGTTGCTGGGCACACTGGTGTCGGCAAGTTTATCGCAGTTCTCACAACCATCGGCGATGAAATTGTATAAGAACCATGTTTCCGCGGAACACTTGCAAAGTGTTATGGCAATGAATCAGTCACTAATCGCCATCTTCATGGTCTTGGGTCCGATGATCGGGACTTTCATTTATCTGCATTACGGTATGCAGGTTTCGCTCATCGTAACATTTGTCACTTTTTGCGGTTCGGCGTTAGTCCTATCGAGTCTTCCCCGTGATCAGCAAGAATCCCAAGCAACTGCCAATACTCATTTATTGAACGAGATGATGGCAGGCATTCGTTATCTCTGGACGAACCAGGCGCTTCGAACTTTAAGCGCGACATTCGCCGTTACTGGGCTGGCAGCAGGAATCATTCAGCCGCTCGCGCTGTTTATAACCGTAGAGAACTTGGGCCAGGATAAACAATTCTTACAATGGCTGCTTATGGTGAACGGCGCCGCAATGCTGCTCGGTGGCATACTCATTATGGGAATAGCCAAAAAGGTGAAACCACAGCTGCTTCTAGCTGTAGGTTTACTCGTAACGGCATGTTCAACGGTAGCTATTGGCGCATCTCACAGCACGGTATTGACCATCATGCTTCAAGTTATTAGCGGTTTGTTTTATCCCTGCATTCAAGTAGGAATTCAAACGATGATTATGAAAAATACCGAAGGCGCCTTCTTAGGGCGTGTGAGTGGAGCTATTATGCCTATTTTTATGGGGATGATGGTCATCGGGATGTCATCGTCCGGTTATTTGAAAAATGGGCTTACACTTTTTCCCGTCTACCTGATCAGTGGTGTCTTGCTAGTCATGGGTGCCCTGTTTCTCAGCCCTTTACGTCAGCCCAAAAGCCTAGCAAACTAGTTCCTCAGACCGAGAACTTTTAAATACTGCAGTCGGATGATCGGAAGTCCATTTGGTTTTATGCTTATAGTGAAGATTGAACACGAGGCAACCAAATTGGATAAAGTTGAGGTGCACTTTTGAAAACGGAAGGCAATAACAAGAAATTAGTATTAATCGGACTGCTGCTTGGTCTAGTTTTCTCTGAACTGGATCAAACGATTGTGTCCACAGCTTTGCCAACGATCATTCGTGATCTGCATGGCTTATCGCTTTATGGCTGGGTTGCGGGTATTTACATGCTATCGATCACCATGTTTATGCCGATTTTTGGGAAGTTAGCGGATATTTATGGTCGGAAGAAGATCTATCTTACTTGCGTTATTTTATTTTTGACGGGGTCCGTGATCTGTGGATTGGCGGGTTCCATGACGACGCTTTTGATCGGTAGGGGCATTCAGGGCATTGGGGCCGGAGGGCTCATGCCACTCGCGATGATCATCATCGGAGATACGTTCCCACTAGAGCAGCGAGCTAAGCTTCAAAGTTTAATAGGCCCTATGCTCATACTTCCACAGTTGCTGGGTCCAACCATTGGGGGCTTCTTCGTAAGCCATGTGAGCTGGCATTGGATTTTCCTGATCAACATTCCTGTCGGGATTGCCTCGGCCATCGTAGTATCGAAGGGCTTGCGCGAGTCAGTCAGTACGGAGAAAAAATCTATTGACTGGGCAGGAGCAATCACGCTCGTACTCTCCATGCTTTCCCTCTTGCTGGCTCCGGTTCTGATTGATGTCAAAGGGTACACATGGGGTTCACCCGTCATTATCGCATTACTGATTGGCGCTTTAGCACTTATCGTACTTTTCGTACGCATTGAGGCGAGGGCGAAGGAGCCGATTATTCCCTTAGTTTTATTTCAAAATCGTTCCATAATCGTCCTATCAGTCATCGTTTTTCTCACGATGTTAGGCATTATGGGCGGTATGTCAGGGTTTCCGTTCTTCGCGCAAAATGTCATGGGCCTATCGCCGACTGCCTCCGGCTACTTGTCACTGGCCTTCATGGCGGGGGCAATTCCAGCGAGCATCGTTTGTGGTCATTTGATTACCAAGCTTGCTTATAAGCATCTATTCATTGTTTCTTTCATTTTCCCGATTGCAAGTTTTATCATGCTGTCGCGCATTCATATCGATACGACTGTGCTTTATGTCATCGTCGCTTTCTTCATTTTGGGATTGGGCATTGGCGTTCTGTTCGGATCAGATAATCTAATCGTGCAGGAGTCGGTCCAAAAGCAACATAGCGGAATTGGCGTAGCAACGGTTCAATTGTTCCAGGCCATTGGGACGACGCTCGGATTCAGTATTTTTGGCAGCCTGCTATCGCGAAATATTTCTGGTGGGATCGCCGGATTATCCGGGCAGTTTCCAGAAGGTACAAGTGAAACGATCATGAATGGCGGGATTCCCAAAGGGATCTCTGCCGAACTGCTGCTGAGCATTAAACATATTTTTACCGGCGCGTTTCAACATATTTTTGCTATTAGTATTGGTTTTGCGATTGTCGCCTTCATCGCGTGCTTGTTTATGAAAAAAGAAGTGCTTGCGACCACCGAGGAACTTCCTGCCAGCAAGCAAGCAACTCCTTCCAGTGCAGGCTGAGACTGCGCAGTGGCAGATCAGCTTTAGGAACCTTCGATTTCACTATTATGGTGGAATTGAAGGTTTTTTCTATGTGCTCTACTCATGTCGCAGCAAATAAAGATTGCATTCAATATTCATATGCGATATATTGCATATAATATAATTTATCGATGAAAGGATCCATAGCCATGACGAATAATAAAGATCTAAGAATACGCAGCAAAGTAATCAGTGAAGGTGTAAATCGCGTACCGAATAGAGCGATGTTAAGGGCTGTTGGATTTAAGGATGAAGACTTTCTCAAACCGATGATCGGCGTTGCCAGTACCTGGAGTGAAGTTACGCCATGCAATATGCACATTAATGAGTTGGCGCTGTATGCCAAAAAAGGTGTCCAAGCGCATGGCGGAGCCCCTTTAATTTTCAATACGATTACCGTATCAGACGGCATTTCGATGGGACACGAAGGGATGTTGTTCTCCTTGCCTAGTCGGGAAGCGATCGCGGATTCCATCGAAATTGTAACAGGTGCAGAACGTTTTGATGGTTTGGTAGCGGTAGGGGGTTGTGATAAAAATACGCCTGCCTGTTTGATGGCGATTGGTCGTATGAATATACCTGCGGTATATGTCTATGGGGGCACCATTCAACCGGGGAAATTAGATGGGAAAGATGTGGATATTGTCACGGCTTTCGAAGCAGTGGGGAAATATCATGATGGAAGAATGTCGGAGGAAGAACTGCATGAAGTGGAATGCAGCGTATGTCCTGGCGCCGGGGCATGTGGAGGGATGTATACAGCCAATACGATGGCATCTGCTGCAGAAGCGTTAGGTATGAGTTTGCCTGGATCATCGTCAACGCCAGCGATTTCGGCTAATAAACTAGTCGAATGTGAACGAGCCGGCGAACAAGTCATACAGTTGCTGAAAATGGGGATTTATCCACGTGATATTATGACCAAAAGAGCCTTCGAGAATGCGATTACAGTTGTTATGGCGCTAGGCGGATCCACCAATGCGTTCCTGCATCTTATCGCTATGGCGCATTCGGTTGATGTCGAGCTGACGTATGATGATTTTGAACGGGTTCGACTGCGGGTTCCGCATCTTGCCGATCTCAAGCCTAGCGGTAAATATGTGATGCAAGACTTAAATGATATTGGCGGCGTGCCGGGCGTGATGAAGCTTCTGCTGGCCCAAGGGCTTCTCCATGGCGATTGCCTAACGGTCACTGGCCGAACATTAGCCGAAAACTTGGCTGATGCAGCTTCGTTGCAGGAAGATCAGGCTATCATTTATCCTTTTGACCAACCCTTGAAACCTACCGGACCGTTAGTTGTATTAAAAGGAAATCTGGCGCCAGAAGGGGCTATTGCCAAGATGTCAGGGATGAAAAAGCTGCGGTTCACGGGTCCGGCGCGGGTATACGATAGTGAGGCAGAGGCGACAGAGGCAATTCTCCGAGATGATATCCAGAAAGGTGATGTGCTTGTCATCCGATATTGTGGACCCAAGGGTGGGCCAGGCATGCCTGAAATGCTTTCCGTAACCGCTTTGATCGTTGGCAAAGGGCTTGGCGGTGAGGTGGCGCTTATCACGGATGGCCGCTTTTCTGGTGGATCGCACGGATTTGTTGTTGGCCATGTAGCACCAGAAGCGCAGGTCGGCGGTCCTATTGCTTTGCTGCATCATGGTGATCCGGTCACGATTGACAGTGAGACACAAGAAATCTCCTTCGAGATTACAGAGGCCGAGTTTGAACGAAGACAAATGGCTTGGGTTCAGCCTCCACTCAAAGTAAAACGTGGTGCCTTAGTCAAATATGCACGATTGGTCTCCTCCGCTGCCAAAGGTGCCGTAACTGATTTGTGACATATGGTTCAAATACAACCTGTATGGGTAATGAAGATTAACAAATTACCACTATTTCAGGAGGTGCATCAACCATGAGCCAAGTCAATCCGGCTTTCCATGAAGCAGAAGAAGAAATCGTTGTGCAAAAACAAGGAAATAGCTATATCCTATCCACACTTGCAGGTACAGTAGGTGAAATTACTTATCAATTGGTTGATGTTGATACTTGGGTGATTGATCATACCTTTGTCGATCCGCGTTTCCGTGGCAGACACTTAGGCCGTCAGTTACTTGACTTCGTTGTGGAAGAGGCGAGAGAGAAGGGCCGTAAAATTATTCCTTCGTGTTCTTTTGCTTTGGAAGAATTTCAGCAGCACGCTGAATATGCGGATGTGTGGTCCAAATCGGATACCCAATACTCCGATGTATACAGCTCGGGCAGCGCCGAAATGAAATAGAGCTGGACGAAGCAGGCAGGTTTACGCGATAGCGTGAACCTGTTTTTGCGTTGTTTGGGGTAAAAAAGCCCCCGCGCGCAGCGGCGGCTTCAAGTTGAATTTTGTTCGTCATAGGTAATTCTTCCTTTAAGTCTGCGAATGAAACCTTTCGGTTGCAACAACTTTATGGCAGCTTGGACGTATAATTTAAAGTGAAATTATTTGGGGAAAAGGTTGGTGGAGAGTAGCGAATGAAGAATAAAACATTTATCTTAGTTATGCTGTGGTTCACGATTCTGACGATATGGGCTGTAAGCTCCATCAAGAGTTCTCTGCACGATAGTCGAAACATTACGGTACAGGGTGTGCCAGCGCCAGCGGTTCCGCAGCCCTATCAAACGGTTCATATGGATAAAGATACGGTATGGATCATTGATCCACTGAGCAGCAATATTAAAGTGATCAGCCATGATAAGGATGGCTATCATATTACACAAGCTACTATGGATCTCAAGAAATGAAATAAAGCCTTAGTTGCTGCCGACGCTGCTCGACAGAAACCAAGGCTTTTATTTATGAAATTCAGTGTTTAATTTTATTAGCTGATGCTAGAAAGACGATCAGGAATAGGCCACAGAGGATCGCGATGAACCCATACACGCCGAACACATCGTACCGGGTAGAGATGTAGAAGAAGCTTAAACCAGCCAGAATGTGAATTTCCGGGAAGCCTCAGAACCATCAGCGTGGCAGAAATAGTACCAAAGTAGTAGCCTCTCGATGACATAAGCTGGGATTAGGCTAGAAAAAAAGCGAATGGCGTACTGTATTCGAATGGTAAAAGTGTCTTTTATGATGAAGCTCCTCTCAAGTCTGATTGGGCAATAAGGCTCAATCAGTCAAGGCGGGGCTCGTGATGAATGATCTGCTAGATCTTAACAGGGCGGCCGAGCGAAATTAGGTATAGGACAGATTCCTTTTTTCACGAAAGCTGTGTTATTATGCTCATCATAAGATATGAGAAGTGACAGGTCAATTGAAATCCGCTCAGAGTGGTGGTGGCGAGTTTGAACAAAACGGATCGACTGCTGGCCATCGTCCTTGAATTACAGCGCAGTGGTACACTGCGTGCTGAGGATTTGGCAGCGACTTTCGAAACCAGCCAAAGAACGATCTATCGAGATATCCAGGCGTTGAGTGAAGCAGGGGTACCGATTGTCGGTTCTACAGGAATTGGTTATTCATTAATGGAAGGTTATTTTTTGCCGCCGCTAAGTTTCACGATTGAAGAAGCGGTTGCGCTGCTGATTGGCACTGATTTTGTTGAAACCAAGTTTGATTCTCGTTATCGAGCAACCGCGAATACTTCGCAAGCGAAAATAGAAGCTATTTTGCCTGATAAGGTGCTTGATGAGGTGCGGCGAATTCGAGGAATAACGAAAGTGGCAGACCCCAATGAAATTGGAATTAGCCGGATGGAGAAGGAATTCTTAGTTCAGCTTCGGCAAGCGATCTTACAGATGACCAAAGTGGAGTTTCGTTATGCCAAAAAAAGCCGATTTGGTGAAGATGTTGAACCAACTCGCCGCAGAGTTGCACCCTATGGCCTCATTCTTATTAATGGGTATTGGGTATTAATCGCAGCTTGTGAATTGCGGGATGCAATAAGGCATTTTCGCCTCTCACGCATCTCAGATCTTCATGAGACAGGCGAAATCTACGAAGTTCCTGCTGAGTTTAATCTGAAGGATTATAGCCCAGTTGATGACCGACATCTGCTCATTCGCGTTCATACGAACCTGCGATTGGCAGAGCAAATCAAAGAATCGAACAACTTTTATTTGGAAGACATACAGGTTGAAGAGAGGGGATTAATTGTAACTTTTCGTGTCCGACAGATCGAAGATATCCTGCACTGGGTCCTCAGTTGGGGATCAGATGTAGTTGTACTGGAACCTGATCAGCTTCGCCAACGTGTTCGCGAAGAACTGGAAAATATGTTAAAACGCTACTGACATACTGTTGTCAGTAGCGTTTTTGTATGATTAGGCTACCAAACGAAAGAGGAGCTGTATATCCCCGATGAATACGATGCTAACATTGAAGAATCTTGAAGAAGTAACCCGTGTATATGAGCAAGAACTACATGATTTTAATATGGCCCAGCTGACACAGAAACCGAGCGAGGATGAATGGTCGATTGGTCAAGTATATGTACATTTGATTCAAACCGCACTTTATATGCAAATTCGAAACATTGAAACTTGTCTCGCGGCAAATGAAGAGAAGCCCAATTATGAAAAAACAGCAGCAGGAAGTGCTGTTTTTGAACTCGGCAGCTTTCCGCCCATTAAGATTCATGTTCCGCCTTCTCCGCAGTACACACCTTCGCAACCAGTCGATAAGGAACAGATGGTTACGGGCTTGCAAACAGTCATTGCTAAAATGCAGGTTATTCAAGCTCAACTAGATGTAAATTTATCGAATTATACCGCTGCTCATCCCAGATTTGGTGAGTTGAACGCCAAAGAATGGTTTCAGTTGATCGAAATGCACTTCCGTCATCATCGCCTGCAGGTTAATCGGTTAAAAGAAAGTTTAGGTAGTATAATCTAATTGTGTTTTTCAGAGTGATTTCCTCTCCTAGCTTGGGCTTGGGCTCCCAGTCAAGATGGAGTGGCGAGGAGCTCTATACGCTGAGAATAAGCCCGATCTCATAATTCTAGGTGACCTAGCCGTAGGCTAGGATGGAGGAGACCCCGAGATCCCGCCTCAATTCACATGTGAAGCATGTGGCGGACAAATATATCCGGAGTACTACGAGGGAGTGCACGGGTATGTTTACCGTATCGAAGATGGATTGAACCAAAGAGAAGCTATAAGGGAACGTCAAGCCTCGATTATAGAAAAATATGACAAGATAGCGAGTTTGAGGGAACTACAGTGCGCTATAATTCTGAAAACCGCCATTTTCCACGCCAGAGGGAACTACGATCCGCTATTTCAGCATTTCCCGGTTGGAATGAGCAGTTTCCGCTTAAATAGCGGATCTCAGTTCCCTTTCAGGCTACGTTTATCCCATTTCCCGCTAAATAAAGGATCATAGTTCCTTTTCACACGACGCTCTCTGTCATTGCAAAGCCCAAAGGGAAGTAGTTCCGCTATAATGTTGAAAACCGTTATGAAGAGGCTCATCACTTAGGGCGGCGAAAGCCGCTTTTCTTAATGTCCACTCCGTGGCAGTCAACCGATGCTTTACGTGAGCACATGCCCGCCTTCCACATGAAGCACAGTTCCTGTTACAAAGCTGTTCTGAAGCAAATAAAGCACGCTTAATGCTACATCCTCCGGTTGACCCACACGCTGCACAGGCAGCTTATTGGCAATGGTTGAGTAGAAATTAGCCCGCGCCTCTTCGGACAATTGAATGCGTGAAGGCGTATCAATAATCCCTGGTGAAACGACATTGACACGGAGTGGCGCAAGCTCTAAGGCTAATGTCTGGCCAAGATTCGCGATGGCTGCATTGACGGCGCCAAGCACGGATGAACCGATCATCGATTTGTAGGCGACCACACCTGAGAATAGTGTTATAGAACCATTAGGCAAGATGTTCGGTGCCCCGTACTTGGCGGCATAATATTGCCCCCAGAATTTGCTCTCAAACAACTGGCGGGCTTTGGCTGTCTCTGTGTGAAGAAAGGGGCCGCCAGATGTTTCGGCTGCACTCACGATTAAATGGTTGAACGTGCCGACTTTTTCGAAAAAAGCTTGAACCTCCTGTTCGCTGGTTGTATCCAGGGGATAGGCGGATGCTTGCTTGCCCAGTTGTGCCCGTGCCTGTTGCAGCTTGATCTCGGAACGACTGGCAATGATGACCTCCGCACCTTGAGCAATCAGCCGTTTCGCTGTCGCTAATCCAATGCCGGAGCTTCCTCCGATAAGAACGATTTTTTGATTTTGAAACATGTAAGTTCGAAACATATAAGTTCCTCCTAGTCGTGTATTTCATGTTATTATAAACCAACTAACTTCATTGAGGGAAGTAATGGAAATAAATACATATAGTTTCCCAAATGATACTATTGTGCTATGATTCAGAAAATGATGGGGGAATAGGAGGAAGTAGAGATGAGCAACAAGGAACAAATACAACTAACCAAAGGAATCCCTGGTGTGATGTGCCCAATTGCCAAAACGATAGATTTAATTGGAACCAAGTGGACGTTCTTAATCATTCGTGATTTGTTGATCGAGGGGACGTTGCGATTCAGTGATCTGATGCGATCTATGGACGGAATCAGTCCCAAGACGCTCTCACTTCGACTGCGAGAACTAGAGCATAATGGCATTGTCAGTCGCAAGGTTTATCCCGAGGTACCGCCGCGTGTCGAATATACGCTTACTGACAAAGGAAGGAATTTGGAAGGCATTTTTATTGAACTGAAACGTTTTGGCTTGCATTTATAAGAGGGGGGAGTAGGAATGAGCGATTTATCAACATCGAAGCCTGATTTCAGTGTGCAAATTGAGCCGTGGGCAGAATCTGATCTAAATTTGCTAGTTCGGCTGAATATCCCTGAAATGCTGGAGCATTTGGGAGGAACTGAAACGGAAGATCAGGTGCATAATCGCCATAAGCGTTACAGGGAGCTAAAGGCAAAGGGGAAAGGATGTATGTTTAGCATCGTTCTGCTGCCTGAAAGCGTAGCCGTTGGCAATGTCGGTTATTGGGAAACGGAATGGCAAGGGGAAACAATCTACGAAATGGGATGGGGAGTGTTGCCTTCCTACCAAGGTCAAGGTATAGCTGCCATAGCGACAGCCTCTGCTATTTCTTTGGCGAAAGATGCGAATAAACATCGTTTTATGCATGCTTTTCCAGCTGTTGACAATCCGGCTTCCAATGCCATTTGCCGCAAATTAGAGATGGAATGGGTCGCTGAATGTTCGTTCGAGTACCCGCCAGGGACTTTTATGCGATGCAATGATTGGCGTTTTAAGTTAAATGATAAGGAATAAAATGGAAGATTAACTCACATAGCAAATAGGCAAGTAAGAACCTTACGCATTTTTGGGTTCTTTTTTTGCGTTTTTCTTAATTTTTTGCAAAAAAATGTATGCGACAAAAGAATGAATTCTTATCTGGTGCTTATCTCCTTTTCCAAATACAGTTCGTATCCTATGTAGGTCGAAGTGTTCAAAATGACTAGCCCTTAGTGCCTGAAAATGAGCATTTTCCAATTTTTGAGACAGAAAAATACATTTTATACGAAGTCTATAGGAATAAGTCAGGCAACCAATTGTAAAAATTTTACTGTTTTCTTGCCTATGAACTTGGTTATTGTTGAGGAAGCGAGACAGATACGAAGGGATCCGTCTGTAAATATTTAAATATCAGGTGAGGGATGGGTTATTCCTATGAGAAGAATGTTCTCAGGTGAAGGTAGAGTCTTTTACTTGTATCGTTATATTACGTTAGCCGTGACATCGTTAGTTTATGCCATTGAGGATCGAGGCCCTCCGATGGGCGTGAAGATCTGTATTATTCTCTCTTTATTTATATTCGCCAAATGGATTACAGACATGTATACCAAAAGCAGACAAGCTTCGCAGGTGATCAAAATAACTGTGGGCTTGGAAATGGCCGGTATGATGATTCTGCATCTGCTCAGCGGCGGCATGGAAAGTCCATTCCTATGGTGTGTATTCAATCCAGCTTGGATGGCTGCCAGTTATCTTTCCTCGGTGTATTGCTGGTGTATGATGATCAGTTATTTCCTAGTCAACACCGCATTTTCCTACTTCTTCGTTAATGAGAATCACGAGACCTTAGGTCAAATATTGTTGAATGACAATCATTTTTATCTCGTGCTGCTGTTCATGACCTTATCTATTCAACTGCTGGTCGGCGTGAAAACCAGACTGGAAATTGCCAATGCACGATCAACGGAAACGATGGAGCACATGAAGTCGCTTTATCAAATTGTGGAGGCTGCGACACATAGCGAATCCGAAAATTTGAAAATGATTTTCGCCGAATTCGCGCTCAAACTGACGAGATTGAAAATGGCCTTCTTCTGGGATGTCAATGGACAAGAACGTGACGAGCGACTTATTACGCAAGGAATTACACCGCAAGGACTTGAAGCTGCGCTTAGCGTGGCAATAGAAGACAATGTAGCAGAACTAAGACAGCTGGACAGTTGTATGGTGATGACGATGCCGGAGCAAGGTGAATTTCTGGTGATTCCGATTAAATCCTCAACCCGGTTCTGGGGTGTGATGGGGGTGAAAATTGAGCGTTCCAGTTATGAAGAGGGCAGGCATTGGTTCGTTAAGCAGTTATATTTCTTGTCCGAGCTGTGCGCTGTGATTCTAGAAAGACATCAGTTGGAGCGGATTGAGAATCAATTAATGATCATTGAGGAACAGAACCGGATTGCGGACGAGATGCATGACAGTGTCTCGCAATATATGTTTGGCATCGTATATGCGGTGCATTCGTTGAACCGCAAATGGGGGGATATTTCGGCAGAGCAGATCAAGGAGCAGCTGCAGGTCATTCAAGAATCCTCCGTTGCGGCTTCCCAAGAACTACGTTCAACGATCTATAGTTTGAGTTCCAGGAAAAATGGCGGTAATTTCTGGATCACAACGGTCAAGTCACATCTGGATAGTTTGTCTAAATTGCATGCGGTCAAAGTTAGTCTGAAAGTGACGGGCGACGACCATGGACTGCCCCTTAATTATCAAAAGGCGTTGTTCCGCATTATTTCGGAGGCAACGGGCAATGCGATTCGTCATGGCAGCAGTTCACAAATTTATGTGGAGTTGAGCATGAAACTTAGTGGGATCCACTTATCTGTGCTGGATAACGGGCGTGGCTTCTCCGTCACAGAAAGGTTGTCCGACCCGCTATCATCGGGTCTTGGTGTCAACAATATGAAATTGCTTGTCCATGCATTAGGCGGAACAATCGTCATTACGAGCAACGAAGGCAAAGGTACGCATATCCAAGTAGAGTTACCCATTCAACATCACGAGCAGAAGGTACCGGATGAGCTTCAAGCGATGGGCTAAACCAAGTAAACCCCCATTCTAACGAAAGCAGGTGTTACTGTGAAAGTCATTATCGTAGATGATCACCCATTAGTGCGCAAAGGATTATCAGCTGTGTTAAAACTCGAAAATAATGTGGAAGTTACTGGCGAGGCAGAAACGGTGGAGCAGGCTGTAGAGTTAATTATGCGAACGAAGCCAGATCTGGCAATTGTCGATCTCAAGCTCGGAAATCGCTCCGGCATTGAAGTAGTTGAACAAATCCGGGATTCATCCTGCCGAAGCATTATTCTTACTTCATCGACCATGGAGCAAGATGTCAGGAAAGCAGAAGCGGCAGGCGCTGATGGCTATGTGCTGAAAGAAGCGCTGCCGGAAGAATTGCTGCTTGCGATTAAGTTGATTTTCAAAGGAAAGAAATATTACGATCCAGGGTTGATGGAAATGATGTTCAAGAAAGAAGATGAAGACAGTTTCAGCAAGCTTACACCGAAAGAGCGGGAAGTGTTGATCGGACTCGGGGAAGGGCTGTCCAACCAAGGGATGGCCAAGAAATTGATGGTTACGGAGTTTACCGTGAAGAAGCATGTCAGTCAAATACTTAATAAATTAAGCGTGAATGACCGTACACAAGCAGCCTTATTAGCGCAATCCAAAGGGTTGGTCGGCAGTTTTCAGTAGAATACTAAGCTTTTGTGGTCCTAAAGTATACCATCGTTTTGTTACATATAGCCAAATGGGCATATACAAAATAGACCCAAAAATCACAATATTGAGTAATATCATAATCACGGGAATTCAGATAAGCTTTAAGTATAACCAAATAATTGACAAAAAGCGGCATGCTTTCTTCCTTATGACACGATCCTATGTCTGGGACAGATCAACTGCTGATCCTGTCGAAAGAAAGTGAGGTGTGCTCCACTGAAGGAGTGATTGATGACAGAGAGTAGGTAAAGGTTAAGAGAAATGAAACGCTTTCATTACAGCAATAATAGCTTAGACAAGTTTGAAAATCAATGCCGTTTAACTAGAATTACAAACTTTTTTTCGGGAGGGTGTCATGGAGAAATCGTTGCTGGATTACTTCGTACTCATTCGCAAAAAACTGTGGATGATTGGGTTGTTCGTTCTACTCTCCTGCCTGACCACCTTTTACGTCAGCAAGACATTCGTCGAGCCGGTATATAAGGCAAACACGCAAGTGTTGGTTAGCAGCAGCATGAAGAGTGAAGCAGCCATCGATCTGAACGAAGTGTCAATGAGCTTGAATTTGATTGAAAGCTACAAGGAAATTATGAAGTCGGATCATACGATTAATCTACTGCTGCAGAATCACCCTGAATTCAATCTGACGCAAAAGCAACTGCTGAAGAATCTCAAAGTGAGTTCAACGGACAAGACGCAGATCATCAAAATGGAGTTTGAAGACAAGAGCTATGAGAAAGCGGTTGTGATTACGAAAGCACTCGCTGACACATTCATCAGTGAAGTTCCAAGCTTGATGAATATGAATAATGTCAAAATCCTTTCATCTTCGGATCCAGCAATCAAGCCGTTGCCGATTAATTCGAGTGTGGCAATCAACTTGGCCGTCAGCTTCATTCTTTCGGCTATGGCAGCGATTGGCGTGTTTTTCTTCTTGGAAAACATGAATGACACGATTCGTTCTGAAAAAGAAGCTGAACACAGCATTGGGCTGCCCGTTCTGAGCTCGATTGGTACGATCAAGAAGAATCAGATCGGCAAACCAGCCAAAGCAGCGTCCAGAGAGGTGGGAGAACAAACGTATGCCACAGTTAAGTAATGCGCTTGTGACTGAGTTCGACCCGATATCGTCGGTATCTGAATCCTATCGCGCACTGCGGACAGCCATAAGGTACAAGAAGCTTATGCCAACGGCTAGAGGCATCATAATCATGATTGCTTCTCCCAAATCACAAGAAGGTAAAACAACGACTGCGGCCAACCTGGCTATCGCTTATGCGCAAGAGGGCAAAGCCGTTGTCCTCGTCGATGGGAATTTGCGCCAGCCATCGCTTCATGACGTGTTTGGCGTGAAAAATAACAAAGGGTTGCTGCAGGGACTTGCCAAAGGCATGGCTCAGCAGGACATTGTAACTGCAAGCGGTATTCCCGGTCTTGAGCTCATCGTAGCCGGCGGCCAGCCCGTAAATCCATCGGAGCTGCTAGGATCGGTGAGAATGGCTGAACTCGTAGCTCAATTGAAACAGCAATATGACGTAATCATCTTGGATTCTCCATCCACGCTGGATTATACCGATGCCAGCTTGTTGACGGAGTATAGCGACGGAGTCGTATTGGTCGCGAAGAACGGCAAAACGAAGCGCGAATGGGCGAAACAGGCTAGAACCCAGCTTGAACAGTCCGGTGCCAGAATGCTCGGCATTGTGTTCAATCAATCATAGAGAGGCTGGACTTTCCATAATCGATAGGAGGATGAGATTAGATGAAAACGGTGAAGAAAGCAATTATTCCGGCTGCGGGACTGGGAACCAGATTCCTGCCTGCCACGAAAGCGATGCCCAAAGAGATGCTCCCTATCATCAATAAACCCACTATCCAATACATCGTGGAAGAAGCCATTGAATCCGGTATTGAAGATATTATTATTGTGACCGGTAAAGGGAAGCGGGCGATCGAGGATCATTTCGATAACGCTTTTGAGTTGGAGAACAAGCTCTTGGAGTCAGGCAAACTTGAGATGCTGAAAGAAGTGCAGCGTTCTGCCAAAGTGGAAATTCATTATATTCGTCAGAAGGAACCTAAAGGGTTGGGACACGCTGTCTGGTGTGCCAGAAGATTTATCGGCAACGAACCATTCGCTGTTCTACTCGGGGATGATATCGTCACAGGACGGGTGCCATGCCTAAAACAGCTCATTCAGCAATATGAATTAACTGAAAATTCTGTCATTGGTGTGCAAGCCGTGCCGCCAGAATTGACAAACCGTTACGGCATTATTGATCCCGGTGTGCAAAATAACCGGTTGTATCAAGTCAATGATTTTGTTGAAAAGCCTAAGCTGGGAACAGCGCCTTCCAATCTTGCCATTATGGGTAGATACGTTTTCTCCCCTAAAATCTTTGAATTTTTGGAGCTTCAGGAGAAAGGCGCAGGCGGAGAAATCCAGCTGACGGACGCTATTCAGAAGCTTAATCAAATAGAACGCGTACTTGCTTACCATTTTGACGGTATCCGCTATGATGTTGGCGAGCGCCTGGGTTACATTCTTACAACGATGGCTTTTGCAATGGAAAGCAAGGATCTTCGCTTCGATGTGATGGAAGCTATGGCTGAAATTCTGATCAAAGAGAAATATCAACCGATGCTGGATCATCTGGGAGGTGTTGATAATGAGTTTGCGCGAACTGCAGGAGGATTATGAGTATTTAGGCCCTAAGCAAAGCTATTATCAAGCTGCGAGAATTCCTCGCGGGAAGAGCCTTGCATCCTATTTGTTCGTCAAGCGAATACTCGATATCGTACTTTCTTTGCTCGGCATGCTGTTCCTGACGCCATTGTTCGCTGTCATTGCGATCTGGATCAAAGTGGAAGATCCCAAAGGGACTGTGTTCTTCAAACAGAATCGCGTTGGGAAAGATGAAGTGCTGTTTCCCATGTATAAATTCCGTTCGATGGTATCCAATGCCGAAGAGCTCAAACAGCAATTACTGGAGCAAAATGAAGTTGAAGGCGCTATGTTCAAAATGAAAAACGATCCGCGTGTGACACGTGTAGGTCGCCTGATCCGGAAGACAAGTATTGATGAATTGCCGCAATTGTGGAATGTATTTATAGGCCACATGAGTTTGGTTGGCCCTAGACCGGCCTTGCCAAATGAAGTTGCTGAATATACACCTTACGAGAAGCAGCGTTTAACGGTAACCCCCGGTTGCACAGGGTTATGGCAAGTAAGTGGAAGAAGCAATGTGAGCTTTCAACAAATGGTTGAGCTCGATTTGAACTATATCACGCATCGCAGTTTGCTGTTTGATATCAAAATCGTGATGAAAACGGTTCTCGTTCTGCTAGGCTCCAAAGACGCATTCTAAGATCAGTGAAGTAACGAAGGGAGGATAGCCATGGTACGAAACCAGTCCAAACCTAGTATATCTATCGTCATTTGTACGTTTAATCGAGCGGATCTTCTGCATCTCACGCTAGATTCCATTCTTGCCCTTGAAGATTTGGATCAAGCTGAGATTCTGATTGTGGATAACAATTCAACCGATCATACCCGAGATGTAGCTCATACATTCATTCAGCGTTATCTTGGCATCTTGCGTGTTCATTACGTATTTGAGCAAAAACAAGGATTGTCGGCAGCGCGAAACAGCGGTATCGAGCAAGCTCAAGGTGACATTGTCGCATTTCTTGATGATGATGCCATCCCGTGCAAGGTCTGGATTCGTACCATGTTGACCACCTTTGGTGAGCAGTTGGAAGTTGAGGCGATGGGCGGCCGGATTCGTCCGAATTTTGAAAGTGAACGTCCTGAGTGGTTAATTAAAGGGTTAGAAATGCCCTACACCATCGTTGATTTGGGACCAAAGAAACAGGAATATCCAGTCACGCTTCATCCTTTTGGGGCGAATATGGCTATCAGGAAATCATTTCTGGTGGCTCACTACTTTCCTACCCATCTGGGGCGGATCGGAAACATGCTGTTATCCGGTGAGGAATCGTGGTTATTCGAACAAATGAAGAAGCAGCGGAAAGTAATTCTATATCATCCTGATATGATCGTTGATCACTTCATCCCGGACAGCCGCTTAACACAAGAATGGATTAAGAAAAGGTACTACTATCAAGGGGTCACGAATGGCTCTATGCATAAAGGAAATGTTGCAAAGCTCATTTTGCTTGGGAAGGTGGCAGCGAAAGTGGTTTACATTGCTGGAGAGGCCTTATGTGCCCGGTCCGCAGGGAAGAAACTGCTTGTTGCCTGCCGCATGGAGAGTATTCGTGGCACACTTGATACGATGCGTAAACGCAATAACATGCAATTGACTAGGTGAGGGCGCATATGACAGAACTTTCCTTACATGTGAAAAAGCCAGTGTATTACAGTGTCGGCTACCTAGGTATCGCCATTGTGATGGGAATCGCAGCGGTGTATCAGCCTTTGATTAGTCTGATGGGAATGGCTGTCCTTCTCCTGCTTGCCTTGTCGGTTCGCAACCCGGAAATCGTCAGCTACCCTGTCCTTATTTCTACGGCTATCTCGGTCAATTATATTATTACAGCGAGTGTAGGCGGTCTGGAAATCATCTCACTCTACAAGCTGGGTATTCTAATTCTCTTGGTGCCATGTATGCTGCAAAACGGGTTGCGCTTAAAGTTCATGTATCCGATCGCAGCGTTCATGCTGATGTTATTTCTTACCTTCTTTTTTTCCGATTGGCATCCAAGACTGACGACATCGCTCACCGTCAAAGCATTCATCGGGCTAACATTGCCTTTCTTTTTCCTCATGATCAAATGGAAGAGGGAAACGGCGCAGCGGCATATTCAAATTATTTGTTTGTTGCCGCTGATCAGCGTAGCAACCGGTATTGTCTTGCAGCTAGCTCATCTATATTCCTTCCTAAACGTTGAGTTTACAGGAGCCGTTAGAGTGCAGGGAGCGAATATAGCGCCGCATTTGGCCATGTTGGCTTTTCTGGGCATTACGATTGGGCTGATGGAGACCAAACGTGATCCGGCGCGAGCCAAATTTTATTACTGCACGCTTGCTTCTAATTTTGCAATTTTGATTGCAACTGGTACAAGAGGGCCTATCCTCGCGATGCTGGCTATGGCTGCTTATTATTTCTACGATATGGTCAAACAATATATCAAAGGCAAACTGATTTTGATCGTGCCGTTAGTTTGTTCGCTGGCTTTGATCGGCGGAGCCGTGTATGTGCAATGGGACAATATGACGAAGCGTTCCTTCGAACGCCAAACAGGAACAGGTATAGACTTATCCGGACGAACAGAAGCATGGACGTATTTTCTAAAAGGTGTACAGGATTCTCCCCTAGCAGGCAGAGGTTTGGGGGCTGTGACGGTTGCCAACGATGGCAGCTTATACGAAGGATTCGTCGTTCCGCACAATGAGTATATTCGCTTCTATTATGATGCCGGCTATACGGGGAGTATCGCGCTTTTTCTTTCCTTGTTGATCGTATTCGTGATGATTTACCGAGTGATACCATCCAAAATTAAAGTGTATTATGCCACTTTTATTCTGGGATTCTTCCTATATTCCTTTTCCGATAATACGTTATCCACGGTCCAATTTATCATTCCTTTCTGTTGGTATTTGAACGGTTTGTATATCCAATCAACGACAAATCCGAAAAAAGAAGAAGTGATTAGATGAGTAAAGTGACTATGTTCGATGTTAATTTTGATAATTATGATTTCCTGGACTTGCTTGCCTTCATGGACGAGAGAATTCGCCAGAGAAGCCATTCTTACATTTTGACTTGCAATGTCGATCATTTGATCAAGCTCAGGAAGGATGTCGAATTTCAGAAAGTCTATTCAGAGGCAGGGGCCATTGTAGCGGATGGCATGCCGATTATCTGGGCTTCCAAGATGTTGAGAAAGCCATTGAAGGAGAAAGTATCCGGTTCCGATCTATTCGCTAAGTTAGGTGAAGCATTCGCCAAAAGGCAGTACAAATTGTTCTTCTTGGGGTCTGCGGAAGGGATCCCGGAGCTGGCGATCAAAAATTTGAAATTATCGTTTCCAGCGCTCAATATTGTTGGCTATTACTCGCCTTCCTATGGCTTCGAGAAAAAAGCGGAAGAGAATGAGCAGATTGTTCAAATGCTGATCAAGGCGCAGCCTGATATTGTTTTCGTCGGCGTTGGCGCGCCCAAGCAAGAAAAATGGATTTACGAAAATTACTTATCGTACCAAGTGCCGATATCAATCGGAGTAGGAGCTACGTTTGACTTCATCTCAGGTTCTGTGAAGCGAGCTCCCAATATCATGCAAAAAACAGGCTTTGAATGGTTCTGGCGTCTGGCGCAGGAGCCTCGAAGATTGTGGAAACGGTATTTGATTCATGACTCCATGTTTATCGTTATGCTCTGGATGGAATGGAAGAAGCATTTTAAGCTGAAAAGGGAGGGGACGGGAGTTAACAATGGATTATCCAAGCAAAATGAGTAATCTGCTGATAGCGACTCAGCATCCTGTCACTCTAGGAACGAAATCGGCAAGGAGCTATCCGTTATGAGAACGTTGAGAGCACGCAATCCTTTTGTATCCCTATATGCAAGCAAGGCCACAATGGCTTGGTTAGTTGGAGCTTTGGTTGTTTCTCTAGTCATCGGCTATGGAAGCGCCACGTTAGGTCATGAGAACAAATCGCAAATTGCGATGCTGGCTATGCTGATCTTTCCAGCATTTATGCTCGCTTTATTGGATTCCCGCAAACTAATTCCCTACCTATTGCTGGTCTGGGTTGTCTGTCCCGAGATACGAAGATTTGAGGATTGGATGGAAGGGACCTATCATTCGGTATCTTTACTAAGTATTGCGCCGCTGTTGACAAGTGCTGTCGTTATCATTCCGATCCTATCGAAAATACATCTGTTAGAATCCGCGCTCAAACGCTTATTGATTTACTTTTGTATCGCCTTGTTGTATGGAAGCCTTATTGGGATGACCAAGAATGGGATGGGAACCTTTTATGACTTAGCTAACTATCTCATACCGATGCTGTTAATTCCTTATGCGGCCTTGAGTAATTTTGAGAAAAAGGATTTGGATCGCTTGTTGGTCGCCTTTTCCAATACAGCCATCCTCATTGCGGTCTACGGCATCATCCAATATATTGTGGTTCCACCATGGGATGCTTTTTGGATGAATCATGTGGAAATGACCTCGATCGGTCAGCCTTATCCGCTTGAAATTCGCGTGTTCTCGTTTCTGAATTCCCCTGGACCCGCTGGTATGTATATGGGAACAGCACTGGCGCCCATGATTCTGGAGAAAAGATGGCGGGGGCCGTTAGGGTGGATTGGCGTCATTCTCGTCACTGTAGGGTTATTAATTACTCTCGTTCGTTCCGCTTGGGTCATGCTGTTCATTGATATAGCCATCTACACAGCCGTATCGGCCGGAAAGCAGAAATGGAAATTGCTGGCTCAATTATCCGCTGTTATCGCTGCGATGTATTTCATTATTCCCAAACTTCCAGGTGCGCAGGGGCTTGTAGCTCGCTTGGACACAATGACTGCGATCCAAGATGATCATTCCTATAATGAAAGATTGGATTTCTTCCATACGGTGTTCCCCATGTTGTTTGCGAAGCCGCAGGGTCTAGGGCTGGGAAGCATTGGGGTTGGAACCAAGCTGAGCAATGATGGTGCGCTTGGTGAATATGGCATTTTTGATAATGGCTTTGTAGCGATTTTCCTAACATTCGGAATTATCGGGGGGATTTTATTCTTCTGGGGACTATGGCTTGTTATTAAGTATTTGATCTCCAAAAGAAAAGAAACCGGCGGTTTAAACCCCTATACACGGCTTGCTCTATCCGCCTTGGAGGGAAGTATCGTGTGTCTCGTTTTCGAGAATGGTTATACCGGCTTAAAAGGCTTTCTACTATGGTTGGTTGTTGGGATAGGGATTATGGCGCATCGCATGAACACGCAAGAAAGGAGGCAACGAACGGATGCAGCAACCGGTCGATTTAAAGATAATTCGCTCTAAACCGCTTCTAGGTATCATTAAGTCGTTCTATTCCAGTAAAGGTCATATGGCGAGTTCGATTAAAACGATGTTTTTCAGCGTGCTGATTCTATTGATTAACATGTTAACGGGCATCTTGACGGCACGATTTCTTGGACCTTCCGGCAGGGGGGAGCAAGCTGCTATGGTGTTGTGGTCTCAGTTTCTTGCCTTCAGCTTCACCTTTGGCATCCCTTCCGCGATTATTTACAACGTCAAGAAGAATATAAAAGATTCCGCCAAACTGTACACGACCGCTGTCCTGATGGGGCTGATGGCAGGTGTGCTGGCGCTCATCGTTGGGGTCCTGATTCTGCCGTACTGGCTCGGTACTTACTCACACAGCGTAGTTGTATTCTCACAATGGTCTATGCTGTTAGTTCCATTAATCGTGTTATCGCAAATTAATAACGCAATGATGCAAGTCAGAGGCGAGTACAAGTTATTCAACCGACTGCGGTTCCTGATTCCGCTTAGTACACTCATCATACTGGGAATTCTTATCGTGACCCAAATGATGACGCCATTCACATCGGCTGTTGCCTACTTAGCTCCTGCGCTGCCGTTTTATGTTTGGACAACGGCGCGTTTGCTGAAGCAGTATCGTTTTGAAATCAAGGATGCTTGGCAATCCTTCCGAACGTTGATTCGATATGGGATTGGGTCTTATGGCAATGATTTGATGGGCAATGTGTCTTACTACATCGATCAAATTGTCATTGTTGGTTTGTTGAATCCTGCTGAGCTTGGCTTATATGCCGTAGCTGTTAGCTTATCGCGTGTGGTGAATATCTTCTCGACTTCGATTATTGTCGTTTTGTTTCCCAAAGCATCTGGTTTGCCTAAGGATCAGGTTGTGGAAATGACCTTCCGTGTGTACCGGCTAAGCACTTGCATTGCGCTGTTTTGTTCACTCTGCATTATGCTCGTGGCACCACTCATTATGCCGCTTCTATATGGTTCGGATTTCAAAGAAGCCATTAGCGTCTTTCGTATGTTGCTGCTGGAAGTTTCCATATCCGGTGGAACGATGGTTCTGGCGCAGGCCTTCATGGCTTTGGGCAAGCCGAAAATCGTGACCATCCTGCAGGGAATTGGCTTACTAATCGTCATCCCGCTGCTGATGTTCTTAATCCCGAAATTTGGCTTGTTCGGAGCTGGTATCGCCATCTTATCCTCAGGCGTCTTACGCTTCTTATTTATTCTCATCAATGTGAAATTCACGTTAAAAACAAAACTGCCTAAATTATTCATAAATAAAGAGGATATCCGCTGGTTGCTCAAGGCAATATCGGCCAATAAAAGTAAACAGTCGGATTGAAATTGGGGGAAAGGGGCGAATCAAATGAGTCACCAACGTGACCTTGCGGGAAAGAATAGC
The DNA here is from genome assembly GCF_014640555.1 of Paenibacillus marchantiophytorum. Classification (GTDB taxonomy): domain Bacteria; phylum Bacillota; class Bacilli; order Paenibacillales; family NBRC-103111; genus Paenibacillus_E; species Paenibacillus_E marchantiophytorum. Next base: position 47,928 of record NZ_BMHE01000043.1, read on the forward strand.
CTCTCTGTTGTCATCATCGCGCAGAATGATGAATCAAGAATAGGCCGTGCAATTACTTCCTGCAAGTCGTTTGCAGACGAAATTGTTGTCATTGACGGGGGAAGCCAGGATGGAACTGTCCGTGTATCGGAACAATTAGGTTGTAAGGTATATACCAATGCATGGCCCGGTTACGCGAAGCAGCGTATTTATGGAAGTGATCGTGCCACCTATGATTGGATATTCGTCATCGATACGGATGAGGTAGTCAGCGAAACACTTGCGGCGGCCATTCGGGAACTAAAATTTGATTTGTCGGATACGAGTAAAGCCTACTCCGTCTTGCGCATTGGTGACTTTTTGGGACGTTGGATGGGGAAAGGAGAACGTTTGGTTCGGCTGTATAATCGGACAGAAATTCAGTATAGGGATAGTCTTGTACATGAAACTCCGGATGTGCAACAGGATCAAGTTTCCTTGCTGCCTGGCATCTTATGGCATTATGGCTTTCGCAGCATTCATGATCATATTCAAAGGTTCAATAAATATACGGATTTGGAAGCAGAAGGCGCTGTCGCACTGGGGAAGAGATTTAATTTGTTTCGCATGCTGGTGCGGCCGCCTTTGCGCTTTGTGCAGAAATACATTTTTCAAGGGTTATACAGAAAAGGAGTTCCGGGACTGGCTGTTGCGCTTTTCTGGGGCATGTATGAGTTTCTGGTTTGTTTAAAACAGTACGAATTGCAGTTAGCTCGCAAAAAAACGAAAAAGCCTGAGGGCGAACCCATTAAGGAGGGAAGTGCTTATGCGATTCAACAATAGCTTGCGAATTCTTTCTACCGGAATGGGATGGCCTTCTGCGCAGCCAGGTGGACTTAACACGTACTTCAAACATATTAATGAAGCTTTAGCTGAAAATCATGATCTGCAAGCTTTGGTTAGCAGCAGTGAGAAGCCTGTTGTGAAAGAAGGCCTTCAAGTCACGAATGTGGCCAAGACGCAGTTGAAACTGAGCAAGAGGCGTGATGCCTTTCGCCAGCATGCCGCTTGGCTGATGGACAATCAGGATGTGGATATCGTTTATTCCCATTTTGCCCCCTATAGTACTGGGGTTGCCATGGAGGCCAAACAACGCAATATACCGGTCGTAATGACTTTTCACGGTCCATGGAGTGAAGAGATTAAGCTTGAGGGCAAGGGCCTTAAACATTGGGTGAAAACCCGGATCGCCAAGAATATGGAGATGAAGGCCTACCGATTTGCCGATGCTTTCATCGTATTAAGTGAAACCTTTCGCGACATTCTTCATCAGAATTATCAAATTCCGCTTACAAAGATCCATATCGTACCAGGTGCCGCTGATATTGTTAGATTCCAGCCTTCCACCGAGCGTAAAGCAATACGAGAAAGACTTCATATAACAGAAGGAACAACAGCTGTATTGACGCTGCGAAGATTGGTCAATCGGATGGGTTTACTTCAACTTATCGATGCTTGGAAGGAGGTTGTACGTGAAGTGCCGGATACAGTACTTCTATTAGGCGGCAAGGGGCCGTTGAAAGAAGAATTGGAGAAGAAAATTGCCGAATACGGACTTGAGTCTCGTGTTCGACTCTTAGGGTATGTGCCGGATCATGAACTGGCAGATTACTATCAAGCCGCAGACCTGTTCGTTGTACCCTCGCAAGCCTTGGAGGGATTCGGATTGATCACGGTTGAAGCTATGGCGGCTGGTGTGCCGGTAATGGCTACCCCAGTCGGCGGCAATCGCGAAATTCTGCAGAAATTTCGCCCGGAGCTGCTGTTCGCAGGCAAAAGCAGCCAGGATATGGCGGCTGGCTTGATCCGCAGCTTGCGGAATCAAGATCAGTGGCCTACTGCCGAACAATGTAGAAATCATGTGCTGGAGAATTACACGTGGGAACGAGTGTCCGACCAAGTGGAAGTTATTTTCCGATCCGTCATTGATAATCATCTAATTGCTTATGGCCGCAACCGTTCTCCTCGGGTTCAGGCTGAACGAAAAGGAGGACATGAGAAGGATGTTGAAAATAGCGTATTTGGATCATACCGCTAGATGGAGCGGAGGCGAAGTTGCCTTATACAATTTAATTACGAATTTGGGGGAAGAAGTCAAACCCTTGGTCATTGTTGCGGAGGACGGGGCGCTAGTCCAGCGCTTGCGGGATAAAGGAATTGATGTCCGTGTGGTACCTCTGAGTGATAAAGTGAGGAACCGCAATCGCAATGCCGTCAATTTGGATGCTGTGTTCGGCGCGCTGGAACTCTTCACTTACGGCAAGCGAATCTCCAAGCTGCTGCGTGCGGAGCAGGTTGCCTGCGTGCATACGAATTCTTTGAAATCGGCGTTCTATGGCGCTGTGGCCGCTAAGTTTGCCGGCGTTCCGCTGATCTGGCATATCCGCGATCATATCGGTGTTCCGTATCTCAAGCCGATCGTTGCCCGTGCGATTCGGTTCCTGTCACGCATGCTGCCCAATGGCGTCATAGCAAACTCCAATTCAACGTTGGATGCTTTGCAATTGCCCAAATCGAAGAAAACGCTTGTCGTGTATTCGGCTTATGCCCAGCCATTGCGTGGACCGAATCGGATCAAGTCCGTTGATAGAAATACGAAGTCCTACGTCATCCTGCTAGTCGGTCGATTAGCGGAGTGGAAGGGTCAACATATTTTGCTGGAAGCTGCCAAGACGTTCTTGCACGATTCGCAAGTTGAGTTTTGGCTGGCAGGAGATGCTCTTTTCGGAGAGGATGACTACAAACAGCAGCTTTTGCAGCAAATGGCTGACAATCACTTATACAATGTCAAGTTGCTTGGTCATGTCGACGACATTCAAACCTTAATGCAGAAGGTTGATATTCTAGTTCATACGTCCATCACGCCGGAGCCCTTCGGCCAAGTCATTGTGGAAGGAATGGCAGCCGGTTTGCCAGTCATTGCTTCCAACGAAGGCGGTCCTCGGGAAACGGTCGTCCCTGGAGAAACAGGACTGCTCATCACACCAGGTGATCCCAAGCTGCTGGCCGAAGCGATTCGCTATCTGCTGGAGAATCCAGATGTGCGCAGTCGCATGAGCGAGAATGGTCTGAAACGTGTGGAACAACACTTTGTCATAGAAAAAACCGTTACCCAAATCACTCATTACTACGCCGGATTAATTGCTAATACGTAACTAATCCCCTAGTAAATAAAGGATGGATCAAATGAAAATAGCAATTGCGCATGATTATTTGGTTCAAATGGGCGGCGCTGAAAGAGTTGTCGAGGTCTTTCACCAAATGTTTCCGAATGCCCCCATCTATACAACCATGTTCAGCAGCCATCGATTGCTGGACGAGCTTCGAGATGCGGATATACGCGCCTCGTGGCTGCAGAAGATGCCTGGGGGGAAAAGTCACTTCAAAGAAATGCTTCCATTGTATCCATTTGCCATCAAGGATTTCGACTTCCGGGAATTTGATATTGTTCTAAGCTCCAGCAGCGCTTTCATGAAGAGCATCGAAGTCCCTAAGAGCACGTTCCATCTCTGTTATTGCCATACGCCTATGCGCTTTGCATGGGACTATGATACTTACATGGAGCGGCAAACGAAATCCAGTGTGATGAAAAAGCTGCTGAAAATTTACATTGACAGGTTGAAGCATTGGGATCAGAAAACGTCTGCTAACGTGAACCAATTTATTGCGAATTCTTCCGTCGTGAAGCATCGCATTCGGAATTACTATCAACGCGATGCTGACGTTATTTTCCCGCCGATTAATACCTCTCGGTTCCATAGTTCGAAGGAGATCGGGAATTACTACTTAATCGTGTCGCGCTTGGTCTCTTACAAACGAATTGACTTGGCTGTTGAGGCGTTTAATAAGAATGGTCTTCCGCTCTACATTGTTGGAGAAGGGCCGGATTCAGTCAGGCTCAAAGCCATGGCCAAAGCCAATGTTCATTTCATGGGAAGGCTGGAGGATCGTGTCGTGACCAAAATGATGGCCGAATGCCGCGCGCTTATTTTCCCAGGGGAAGAAGATTTCGGTATTACGCCTCTTGAAGCCAATGCAGCCGGCAGACCTGTAGTAGCTTACCAGGCGGGCGGAGCATTAGATACGATCGTGCCGCACGTGAATGGGGTGTTTTTCCAGCGGCAAGAGGTGGAGGATTTGCTTGGCGCAATTCGGGATGTGGAAAACCATGCTTGGGATGTCCAGCAAATTATTGGCCACGCTCAGAAGTTTGACGAAAAAACGTTCATGGATAAGTTGAAAACATATATGAGTACATCCTACCAACAATTTAGAGAGGGGCATTGATCGTATGAAAATAGCAGTCATCGGAACAGGGTATGTGGGGTTAGTATCCGGGGTTTGTTTTGCTGAAAAAGGCAATCATGTGATCTGTGTTGATCATGATAAGCAGAAGATTGAGAAATTGCAAAATCTGATATCGCCTATTTTTGAACCGGGGATCGAAGAGCTCATGGAAAGCAATCAAAAGGCAGGCCGCTTGTCGTTCACAACGGATCTTGCCCAGGCGGTTCGTCAATCGGAGCTTATTATTATCGCTGTAGGGACGCCATCCTTGCCGAATGGGGAAGCGGATCTTCAATATATCGAGCAAGCCGTGATAGAAATTGGCAAAGCGATGAATAGTTACAAAATCGTTGCTACCAAAAGTACCGTTCCAGTTGGAACCAATGAGCATATTCAAATGATTCTCGCGATGAATACGTTGGAATCCTTCGATGTGGTGTCGATTCCGGAGTTTCTGCGCGAAGGCTCTGCCATCCAGGATACACTTGAGCCAGATCGCATCGTGATTGGTTTGGATAATCTGACTTTGACCGAACCCTTGACCGAACTTCACAAGCCCTTCACGGATCAAATCTTCGTCACGAGCATTCGCAGCGCGGAAATGATCAAATATGCTTCGAACGCGTTCTTGGCAACGAAAATTTCGTTCATTAATGAAATATCCAATATCTGCGAGAAAGTTGGCGCTGATGTCACCGAAGTGGCGAAAGGCATGGGGCAAGATCGCCGAATCGGAGCTTCCTTCCTGAATGCTGGCATCGGCTACGGCGGTTCTTGCTTTCCGAAGGACACAGATGCTTTGATTCAAATTGCCGGCAATGTAGACTATGAATTCCAATTGTTGAAGTCAGTCGTTGAAGTGAATAAATCGCAAAGATATAAAATTATTACCAAACTAGAAGGTTCTCTCGGCAATTTGTCCGGTAAATTGATCGGGATTTGGGGATTGTCCTTCAAGCCGAACACAGACGACATCCGCTATGCTCCTTCGATTGAAATCGTAGAAACCTTGATTAGAGCAGGGGCACGTCTGAAGCTGTACGATCCGATCGCAATGGATAAATTCAGAGCCCATATCGACCATCCGGCCATTCAATGGTGCGAATCAGCGTTGGAAGCCGCTACCGGGGCAGACGCTGTCTGTTTACTGACCGACTGGGAAGAGTTCAAGACAGCTCCGCTGACACAGCTTATTTTCATCATGGAGAAGCCAATCTTGATTGATGGACGCAACGTATTCACACACGAGCAAATCGACGGAACGGGCATTCATTATTACTCTGTCGGAAGACCTGATCAGAAGCACGTCACTCGTCATAAAGCAGTTGTCTAAAGGCACGGAATCCTGCAACGAATTCCTATAAAACCGATTGGAGTGTGGTTTTCATGAAAATAGTTCTTCTTTCCGGCGGGTCAGGTAAACGGTTGTGGCCTTTGTCTAATGATTCAAGATCCAAGCAGTTTCTGAAGGTACTCGAAGACAAGGACGGTCGCAGTGAATCGATGGTACAACGCGTATGGAGGCAGCTTCGAGATAGTGGACTGGGTGACTCTGCCTATCTAGCGACCAATCGCTCGCAAGTTGAAATGCTCATGAGCCAATTAGGCAGCGACGCGCCATTGATTGTCGAGCCGGAACGCAGAGATACGTTCCCGGCGATTGCCCTCGCAGCGGCGTACCTCTACGATGTTGAAAGCCTTCCCCTGGATACGGTAGTCACCGTTATGCCGGTTGATCCTTATGTCGACGAAGCCTTTTTTCATAAAATAAAACAGTTGGAGCAAGTGCTCCAGGATACCGAATCGAATCTGGCCTTAATGGGCGTAGTCCCGACGGTTCCTTCGGAGAAATATGGCTATATTGTGCCATCGGAACAACGGCTTATGGGTTCAGAAGCGCTGTGGGTGAACCATTTTGCAGAGAAACCGAATCGCGAGCAAGCGGCAGCCTTAATTGAGCAAAAAGCGCTATGGAACTGCGGTGTCTTCGCTTTCCGTCTAGGTTATCTCATCGAGTTGATGGTAGAGAAAGGCGTGCCGCTCAAGTACGAGGAACTGCTCAAAAATTACAAAAAATTAAGTAAGATCAGTTTCGATTATGAAGTCGTTGAGAATGAATCGAGTATAGTGGTCGTGCCTTATGATGGCTACTGGAAAGATTTGGGTACTTGGAACACGCTCACAGAAGAAATGAGCCGTTCGCAGATCGGGACAGGCATCGTAACGGAGGATTCGTCCAATACGCATTTAATTAACGAACTGGATATCCCGGTTACGGTGATTGGCATTCAAGATGCTGTCATCGCGGTAAGTCCTGATGGCATCCTCGTCACCTCTAAAGCGGAAAGTCCGCGGATTAAAGAAGTGATGAATGCAATTGAGCAGCGCCCTATGTACGAAGAGCGCAGATGGGGACGTTACCGCGTCATTGATTACGTCAAGTACACGGAGGATAATGAAGTTTTGACAAAGCGCATTCTCGTGCGCGCAGGCAAGAATATTAGTTATCAACTGCATTATAAACGCAGTGAAGTGTGGACGATCGTTAGCGGTGTGGCGGACATTGTCATTAATGACAAACTCTATCAAGTGAAACCGGGGGATGTGGTACGGATTCCGGATGGAACGCGTCACAGTATTCGAGCCATAACGGATGTTGAATTCATCGAAGTTCAAAGCGGCTCTGAACTGGTGGAAGAAGATAATATCCGAATTTGTCTGGAATGGCACGATATTCCCCTTCATCAGTTTATTTAGCAGGTTGCAGACCCATAAATAGACCGCCTTCTATTCGAATTTGAATGGAGGGCGATTATTTATTTCGTCAGAAATCCGCATTTGGAAAAAACTTGAAAAACCCTTAAACTTACCTGATAAAAACTTAATATCTAACCTGTACGATAGAGATAGCACATAGGCTCGCCGTGCAAATCTATGGTTCGGGAGGTTTGATTATGTTGAAGAAATCCAAAAAGGTGGGTGTGCGAATAAAGGTGACTTCCTTGTTGTTTCTACTCTCATTATTATCACCGCATCTTTTGTTGCATCCAGATGTTTCGAATGCGGCAACAGTTCCGATTAATTCGCAAGCAACGCTGGAGGCGAAGGTCGTCCTACAGCAGCTATATGCGGTATCGGGGCTCAAAACGATTAGTGGTCAGCACGATTATTTGGAAAGTCCTGATGAATGGAATAACCGTGTGAAGGGGATTACTGGCAAATATCCGAGTATCCACGGTTACGAACTTGGAGCGATCATGAATCAGACTGCAAATGAGCAAGCTATGCAGCGCGAGAATGTTGTCAATAGCGCAATTGCCTGGCATGAGGCTGGGGGCTTAGTGACCATTTCTTATCATGAGAACATTCCTGGAACATGCTTATGCTGGGCGAATGTGAAGAAAGAAATGAGCCAGGCTGAATTCGATAAATACGTGACCCCTGGTACGCCGCAGTACAAGCAGTTGATAGCCGATTTGGACAAAACGGCAGTCTATTTAGGCAAGTTAAAGGATGCTGGCGTTCCTGTGTTATGGCGCCCCTATCATGAAAGCAACGGAGGCTGGTTCTGGTGGGGGAAGAAAACGAATTTCTCCGCGCTGTGGAATTTGATGTACGACCGTTTTGTTCAAGTGCATAAGTTAAATAATCTGTTGTGGGTATGGAGTCCCAATGCTCCCAATGCCTCATCAGATCCGTATAATGCCAGTTTTCCAGGGATATCCAAAGTAGATGTGTTGGCAGTTGATATCTATGACAATGATTATAATCCCGATTACTACAATAAAATTGTGGAATTAGCAGCAGGAAAACCAATCGCCATTGGCGAGAATGGAGAATTGCCTAGCCAAACGGTTCTTTCCAATCAATCCAAATGGGCGTATTTCATGACTTGGGGAAAAATGTTATCCGATAATAACGGACATGCTGAAATCTCTTCCTCTTATGCCAATCCACGGTTGTTAACGAGGGAGACATTCCTTAGTGATCTTCTGAATGCTATCGTTCCAGCACCATCAGCGGCACCGGCGCCGGCGCCCAAGCCGGGAACAGCACCCGTCGTGGCAAGGAATGGATTGCGCGGAGAATATTACGATAATAAAGATTTGACTGCATTGAAAGAGGTCAGGGAAGATCGGAAGATCGATTTCAATTGGTCGAATGCGGCGCCATTTCCTTCCATGCAGGCAGATACTTTCTCTGTTCGCTGGACGGGGAAGCTGAAACCCAAGTATACAGAAACGTATCAAATTTCAACCGTATCGGATGATGGTATTCGCGTGTGGGTGAATGGTGAATTGGTCATTGACAGTTGGTTCAATCAGAGCTGGGTGGAGCGAACAGGGAGTATTGCCTTACAAGCAGGAGTCCCTGTTGATTTCAAAGTGGAGTATTATGATAATACGAATGGCGCTGTTGCCAAAGTCAGCTGGGAGAGTCATTCCCAAACCAAACAATTGATTCCTGACGATGCCCTGTTTCTTCCTTGATGAATAAGCAGGAAACTACAGAAGATGGAGCGAGCAGGATGAACCCGAAATTCATAAGAGCTATGATCATACTCATCAGTTTTTTGATTTTATTGATTTTTACATCTGCATCCAATAGTCATGGTGTCGTTGCCAATAAGATTGCTGCGCTCAATGAGGTGAAGCCTGTGTCCGAGATGATCGGCAGCCAGCTATGGCGGCTAGGAAATCCCAATGATGCTGATGAGGAATTCAGCAAAGAGAGTAGCGCTTTAACGCATTACACCGTATCTGCGGATTCAAGTCAACCGCAAGATTTGAAATCGATACCGCAAGGACTGCGCAAATCGGTGAATCCAAGTTTTCAAGTTCAATTCCCACTGAGCGCGGTGCCCGCGCACGGTGTAGTGTTAAAAGTCCGCATCTTGGATGCTCATAAAGCGGTACCTCAAATGGCTGTATTTACGAATCAGCTTCTCTCGGGCATCGTTCAAATTGCCGGTGTAGGAGGGACGACCAGTTCGTTTCCATTTAAAAAAACGTATGAACTTTATATTCCCAAAGAGCAGCTTCAGCTTGGAGATAACGAGCTCAAATTCATGGCAACTGGGTGTTTATACTGTACGGCCGTTGAAGATAAGTATGTATGGTGGAAATGGGATTTTATCGAGTTGGATGCCTTGACGGAACCTGCCGCGGAACCGATTCATGGCAAATACGTTGAATCCGGCACGAAAGTCAGTAATTTATCCTTCTACTATGATGAGGGCGCGGTCAGACATTTGCCATATGTTTTAAAATGGTTGGGTATTGCCTACAGCGGCAACATCATGCGAGTAGATTGCGCGACTGATGTCCGGCAGGGCTGCTCAGCGATCAAAGCTTATTACGAAACGCTGCGCGATTACAACACACAAGCTGTAGCTTTGCACTTGCATACAGGAAATGTAAAGCTGCAGGAAGATGGCTCTTTACCGGCCGATGCCGAGAAAAAGCTGAAGGATTATGTAACAGCGTATGGGTCGATGTTTCAATACTACGAGATTGATAACGAGCCAGGCCTGTTTAATCGTTCCAAAGGTGTTAATCTAGCCATTGCCAATTGGCTCAAAGGTCATATCCCAGAGCTGGCGCCGCACTTGAAAACTGTTGCTCCAGGTTGGGCGTATGCGCCCAAATATGCGGTGCGGACTTGTCGCAATCAAGATGCCTCAGGCAGACAACAATGCGGAGAACCCGATGGTTGGGAAGGTGATCCCCAGCAGCGCCTCGAATTGGAGAAGGTGACCGATTTAACCAATGGTCATGCGTACGGCACCTCGTACTCCGAGAATAAGGGAGGGAGTTTGCTGGAAAATTTGCAAACGTTCGATGGGGCTGAGGACGGCTTGCCTAAGCAAATGCTCAATACCGAGTATGGGACATCGGATACGCATGTAGATAACCAAGCTTATGGCGCTGTGCAACCGAAAGCAGCCGTATTTGATCGAATCCTGAGAGCCCATATCGGCTTTGCGGATATGTTCATGCAGCATGCGGCTTTTTATCCGCAATATGCTCTGTTTGAGCCGAATATTGACTTAAACGGTCAGAATCCGGCAGAGATGAAGATTCATAAGAATTTGCCTGATACCGACTCCAGAGTCAGTATCATGAGAAGATTGAATCTGGCGTATGCCACACATGGCAGACCTCTCTCTTATGAGATTACGAATAAAACAGAGCTAAGTAATAAACTGGTCTATTTTCGCGGTGTAGATACCTCGAGCTTAGCGCCGCTGCCTGGTTCCAAAGGCACATCGAACAAACTCCTGCTTAATTTCGTGAATTTTGAAAATAGTGCACAAACGGTGCATGTCAAAGTTGCCATGCCAGAGGCTGGGCAATATGAAGGAGACCGATTCGGAAATGGGGACACCTATGAATCCGCTCGTACTTATGTGAGTCAACTGCAAGCTTCTCCAGAGCTTGAGTTCAAGGAGACGCTTGCTCCAGGTGAAGCAGTCCAGTATATCCTTACGCGGACTAAGGACGTGAAGCCCAAAGCGCCAAGTTGGGTAAAAGCCGTTTCGCAGCCCGATCATGCTATTGAAGTCAATTGGCTGGAATCGGAGGGCGCTCAAAGCTATGAAGTTTGGCGAAAAGAACGTGGCGCGACGAAGTATCAATTAGTCGCCAAAGAGGTGCCTGATCCGCATTGGACGGATATGAATACGGCAGTCGGCCAAACCTATGCCTATCAAATCCGCGTGACAGGCATGAAAGAAGCATCAGCTGAGGCGCTTGTGACCGTTACGGATGAAGCTGCGCTTAACCGCTCAGATTGGGTCATCACCAGCAGCTCCGGGAAACCGCAAAGCGCGATTGATAGTAATCCGTATAGCCGGTGGGATACAGCGAAAAATCAAGTGCCTGGTCAATTCATCCAAGTCGATATGAAAGAATCGTTTACGATCAGCCGGATCGAGCTGCAATCAGCGGGCTCGCCTAATGATTATCCGAGAAATTATGAAGTCTTCCTTTCAGCCGATGGGGTGAATTGGACAGCTTCCATTGCTTCTGGTGCGGGATCCACACAGACGAATATTACTTTTGAGCCGCATAACGCTAGATTTGTGAAGATCGTTCAGACGTCCAAAGCAGGCAATTATTGGTCCATTTACGATTTGCAGGTGTATGGGAAGAGGCGTGATTAAGAGAGGATTCTATGGTGGAATGACCGATGTTCGGCACTTTGTTGGTGCTGAGGTCGGTTATTTTTTTCATTTATGGCCGATAAGCAGGCTTCTCGAACAGATGAATAATTGACTAGCCTCCTTATCAGAGCTATCATTTAAGTAATGAATTTGTAAGTTGAAAGAGATTGGAGGTAGGCATCCACGGTGCAAAAGAAATTCAAAACAGCCGCTAGTCTCGCAGTCGCCGGCTATCTCATAAGTTTAATCACTTCTACTTTTATTCCAGGCGCAGTAAACTTGCTCATTCCTGCAGCCTTCTCGCTAGGCGGGGTGTTGGTTCTGAATCATCGTTCGACAACTTTGGATGAGCCAACCGTTCCGCCAAGGATCAATGACTCAAGCGACAACTCGCAATTGCCGATTCCTGATCGTACAGTTGAAGCCGCTGCTGAAGTGAGGACGGAGGAGGATTCCTTCTGGGGACCCGTCACCGAGTATATTCATGTGATTGAAGAAATGGTCATTTCAGAAGGCCAGAAAAGCAGCCTGGATGATGAGATTGTGGAGAAAACTCTTAGCTTGCTCGCCAGGGTAAGCCGTATTATTCCACAGTTAAAAGAACTGAATGACGGCAATATGAATCATAACATTCAACGATTAGTATTTAAAGATTTGAATGGCGCCATTAACCCGTTTCTTAAGCTGGGCGGTGAGGCCAAACGTTTGAATCGTCGGCTTTTGCTTAATGGTCTGAAAGATATTAATTCCAAACTCTCGGCCTATGTGGAGACAATTGAACAAAAAGACCTGATTGAATTGCAGACTCGCATGGATCTCATCCAGCAGCGTTATCGTTCTTCAGACTAACAAGGAGGTCATCAATCATGACAACACAATTGGTGCAATTGAAAGAAGCCGACATCATCAAGGTGGAACAAGAGGCGAAGCAGCTGCTTCAGAAAGTTTCAACAACAGATACCATGGAACTCGAAACACTGATGGATTCCATTGGACGAATGGGCTCCAAAACCATGGAGCAGGCCGGCCAATCGTTAGCGATGCTGGAGCGGCCCGTGAATGACTTAATGTCAGGAAAGCGTTCTGATGTTCAAAATAACATTTTGAAGCTGCGCGGTGAAATCGATTCCTTGAGCAAAAGCAAGCAGCTGGGCTTTTTTGAGAAAATCATGAAGAAGACGCCGCTTAAAAACTATATCTACAAATATCAATCCGTCAAAACAAATGTGAATGCCATTGTGCAATCTTTGCGCAACGGCAAAGAAACCTTGGAAGAAAATATGGCTTACATGAAGACTTTGAAACGAAACTCTCTCGAATCTGTTTACAATTTGCAGATGAGAATCGCGATGGGAGAGAACCTGAAGCAGCTTTTTGAACAAGAGATCGCCAAACCGGACAATGAGCATCGCAAAACGCATCTGGAAAGAGGCCTGCGCAAGGTCGTTACACGCATTCAATCCTTTCAAGAGATGATTATACTGTATCAACAAGCGATCGCTGGAACAGATATTATTAATGACAATAATGATAAACTCATCGATGCTGTGGATGCGACAATTGATAAAACGCAAAACCTGCTTACCGTTTCTGCGATGATTTCCATGGCTATTGACGATCAAGTTCAAACGATTGATGCCGTCAATGCTGCGAATTCTACGCTTAACAAAATGTTCGAAGAGAATTCGCGCTTGCTCAAAGAAACAACGCAAAGGACGAATGACTTGCTAGGCAAACCCGGTGTTCAGATGGAATCCATCGAACGTGGGATGACTGATCTATTTGCCGCCTTGGATTTGTTCGAGCAGTCGAATCGCACGATCATTCAATCTGCGACAGAACATACGAAGCGTCTTGGTTCTATCAGTCAGCAGATGACGCAGCGTTTGGGGTTAATGCCAGGCAATAAACCAAATGCGGAATTGAAAACTTCCGAATTGGACGAGCTGATGCAGTAAAAGGGAGGCGTTACAAGGATGAATTCCATTATGAATCGTATTGGAACCGTGTTTATTCCCGTAAGCAACATTGAAAATGCGCGTGATTGGTATTGCAAACTGCTAGGCTTGCCGGCTGATGGGGAAGTGCTGTTCGGACATCTGTATATCCTGCCGATGGAGGGTACAGGGATTGTGTTGGACAGTAAAATTTACCATGAGGATCGGCTGTACGAAACGCCAGCTTTCCATTTCAATACAACGAATATCGAAGCGGCATTCGAATTTCTCCAAGCAAGCGGCATTGAACTTGCCACAGGCATTGAGCATAATCAGTGGATTAACTTCAAGGATCCGGATGGGAATCTTTTAATGGTTTGCAGATGTTGAATGGGCTGGGCTCACAAGTAGATATTTACTTGTGGGTCAGCCCTTTTATTGTTTTTGTGCTTCATGGTTTGCCGACAAGCTTGTAGATGTTCGTAATTGTGTTAAAATGAGATAAATTGGTTATTTATGGAAGAAGGGTGGAGATGGGATGGACAAGAAGAAGCTTGCCGGCGAGCAAGCCGCAACCTATATCGAGGAGGGAATGATTCTAGGTTTGGGAACCGGTTCGACGGTATATTGGACGATTCAAAAACTAGGCGAGCTTGTAAAACAGGGACTTAAGATCAAGGGAATTCCAACTTCCAAGGCAACGGAACATCTGGCAAGAGAACTTGGCATTCCAATTCTAGATATTTCCGAAGTGCAGGAAATTGATTTGACGATTGATGGTGCAGACGAAGTGAATCCGGATTTCGCGCTTATCAAAGGTGGAGGCGGAGCCTTGTTTCGAGAGAAAATGGTGGCGTCGCTTTCCCGTCGTCTGCTTATTGTCGTTGATGACTCCAAAGTGGTGAGTACATTAGGGAAGTTTCCTTTGCCTGTTGAAGTCGTTCCTTTCGGTTGGGAAATCACAAGCCGCAATATCGCCAGATTGGGCTGCTCGCCCAAACTTCGCCTCCATACGGCAGGTCCTTTTATTACGGACAACGGAAACTATATCCTAGACTGTTATTTTACAGAGATACAGCATCCAGAGCTGCTAAATGAACAGCTGACTAAGATTATAGGTGTCGTTGAGACAGGGCTTTTTGTGAATATGGCGGAAATGATTATCGTCGGTGGGAATGACGGTGTTTCTGTAAAATCTACCCCCATGCAATCGGAGGCTGCCAATGAATAAATCAATCTTTCGAGCTCTTGGGGTTGGCACTCTGTTTATCTCTGCTTATTATGCTTACCAGATTAGTTGGGGCATGATCATGACCTTTCGTTATGCACCGGACTTCGCCAACACCACTGGATCGGTAGGTAATGCTCAAAGTAAAGTGGCATTCGGACAAGCGGCTAGTAATTGGCAGATAAGCCTTGAGTTAATTGGCATGATGGCTTTAGGCATGTGCATGTATTATTTGGTTCGTTATTTCAAAAAAGGCAAATGAGTTTAAAGGATTCTGCCAGCTTCCTTCAACATTTGTGAGGGCGTTTTACCCCGTACCTGCTTGAATTGTCGGCTGAAGAAGGAGAGATCGTTGTAGCCAAGTGCTTCCGCAACTTCGGTAACGTTCATGCCATTGTAGCGCAATAAATGCTCGGCGCGATCGATCCGCATTCTGATCAAGTATTGATCAAATGTAATGCCCATAATCTGTTTGAATTTAAGAGCGAAGTATCGAGGCGAGAGCTGAGCTTTCTCAGCTAGTGTTTCCACAGTGTGAAGAGTACCAGGAGATTGTTTGATTTGATAGGCGATTGAACGAATGACAGAACTTAGCCGATCTATATTAGGTTGATGTGTGTTTGACTCTTCCCGGCGAAGCTGCATGAGCAGCAAAGTTAACAGTAGCTTTGCTTCTGAATCATCTTCGCTTTCAGGAGTCATCATCGTTTCAACAAAATGGTTTAAATACGTTTCAAATAGGTATGTGTCTTGGACGATACGGTAGTAGACAGGAAGTTCGCTCGCCATCACCACTGGTAATGAGAAATGAATAAACGTGACAGTCAGTGGTTGCTGAGGATTGTGCTCAGCGAGCGTTCGGTCTCCGGGACGGAATAGAAAACAACTCCCTTTACTAATATCATAGGTATGATTGTGCAAGTTCATCGTTCCTTCCCCGCCCCAGGCATACCACAAATCATAATCGATTAAAGGTTGATGACGTGTATCCCATTTCCAGTTCTTTTCACAGGTTACCTTTCCTATATTGCTGTTGAGCTGTAGTTGAGCGGCTAGTTCTAACAGGATAGATCACCCTCTTCTTAGGTAGAAAAGTACCAATATTGTGTGGTTAAGTCTATTCATTTTAGCCTATTTACTCTTTAAGATAAAGGGAGTATCAGCAAGTCATCAAACTTATAGGTATTTGACAGGAGTGATTAGCATGCTTCATCCATTCATGGGAATTGAAGAGTGGGACCGAGTTGGTCTATCCGTGGAAGAGTCGGCAAGAAGGCTTCAAAGAATTGCTTATATGGATCGTGGTCTCATGCGTATGGAGGCCGGATTTATGATCGCCACGCCTGAATACGAAGTCAAGGGCGCCCTGTCAAGGATGGTATGGCAAGATGCCAGCCATCATGACGAACTGAGAAGCCGCTGCAAGCAGCTCAGAATGAGTGTAGTCGCCTTCGATAAATGCCAGGATGCGGCACTGAAAGAACTCTTGGATAGGTCACTGGAGGCCGAGTCGACATGGATCCGATTGAAGGTTCTATTCGAAGTGATCAAACCGGCGCAGATAGCGGCAATTCGATCTTATATGAGCCTGGCACAACCTTTGGTTGATGAGCCTACGCTAGCGCTGTTTAAACGGCAATTGCCGAAGAGAGAAGATCAAGTGGCTTGGGGAATTTCTACGATTGCTGAATTATCCCAAGCGGCGAAGGAAGACGAACTGGCGTATGCCGTGAAGTGGAAGGGTTATATGGAGGCGCTCCTTAGAGCAGCAGGGGGAATAGAGGGCACGGATAAGCGGGAAGAGATAGCGGAGGCGCTCATCTTGAAGACACGTCCTTTCGAAGTTCCCCAGCAAAGTACGCGCGACTCTCGATTCGTTTCTGCGATTAAGAAACATAAAGATCAGCATTTCGCTGATTCGGATCAGGGAAGGCTCGAACAGATGATGTTCACTCGTTTTTTTGAAATGTCACCAGCAGAAGGCGTGGCTTATGTGCATTTTACGACCGAAGGCAAGCCTTGGGCGTTCTATTACGATACGGCGCGTCATCTCTGGGACGAGGTCAGGCATGCGTGGTTTGGCGAAGCTGCGCTCCGCAAGAACGGTTACGATATTTATGAAGTTCCCAACTGGACTGGTTGGTACGATATGACTGCTCAGCTGTTCGAAAATGATGAAGCCTATACGCATCTGACCATTGCGATTGAGAAGGCAGCGATGAAATATCCCCCTGGCAAGCGAGAAGAATGGGAGTTTTGCCGGGATATCGCCAAGGATCCCTTGATGACGACCTTCCAGGATTTCGATTGGGCAGATGAGGTCGTTCATGCCAGCT
This sequence comes from Paenibacillus marchantiophytorum, assembly GCF_014640555.1. Lineage (GTDB taxonomy): Bacteria > Bacillota > Bacilli > Paenibacillales > NBRC-103111 > Paenibacillus_E > Paenibacillus_E marchantiophytorum. The sequence goes on from NZ_BMHE01000043.1 coordinate 64,899, forward strand.
TTGGCCAGAGATGGATCATCGATGAAGTCCATCACGGTGACAATAGAGCAGCGAAAGAAGCGGCGGCAGCTACCGTGACGAAGCGACTCGCCTATATGAAAAACTATGAGGACGACGCTCCTCAGAAGGCAAATCGGTTTGCTGGAGGGTACTGACTACTTGTGAATCAAACGCCCACCAATAAAGAAGAGGCTGTGCCAAAAGGTTATATAATTACCTTTTGGCACAGCCTCTTTTTTAAAAATAGCGCGCCTAGCCAAGCTAGGCACAACTAATTGATGAAAGTTCAACCGGGGTAAGAGCCAAGTCGCCTCGTAGCTGACAGGCAACTGGTGGAGAGATCCTAAGGCTGAAGCCCTGTGACAAAGTATCCCTGCAAGGGGAGCGAGCAAAACAGCAGGCCGTAACATGAAGTGAATCCTGCCGCGTCGTCAAAAAAGACCTGAAAAGGACAAGAGAGTGTCGAGCCTCGTGTATTTGGGCGAAGACCATGGAATGCGTGAAGCCCTTGGAAGTGCAGCGCAGAAGAACTCTCCGGCGTAAGGGGATCGGCATGCTGGGAAAGTTGTGTCTGGAACTAGGGAGATCCTCTCTCGCACGAGTTTTTTTTTTTTCTACGACAGTATAATTAACTAACCGTTCAATAAATCCCATTTTTGCTCTAAATCATTGAGGTAACCTTCGGTATTGCGATTAAATTTCTTGCGTAATATAACGCTGGTTAAACGCTG
>NZ_BMHE01000044.1 GCF_014640555.1 Paenibacillus marchantiophytorum
AATAGTCATTTTAAAGTAAATTCGGGGTTTTCATTGGGGGGGGAGAGGAATAGACGAAACCTACTCCTCCCGATGTTTGCTAAATTTAAGGAGTTAATCGACGGTCTCTGTAGTTCCGCTATTACCTACGCATTCCTACTTTTTGCCCAATTAGCGTCCTCTAGTTCCCTTACACGGTTTAGACGCTAAGAAGAGACGGATATATCTCAGGGCGGCGAAGCCCTTTTTCTTACTTTTTCTAATTAAGGATAGACTTATAATTGCACTTTGTATTTATCTTTCAACAGTTTCTTTGCTTGGTTCCTTGTACCTTCATCTCCTGAAGATGCTGCTTTCTTTAATGCAAATATAGCGTAATCCTGTAAACTCTCACTACGACTAAACGCTTCCCCAGCATCATAGTAATTCCCATTTTTCTGCACATGATTTAACACGACGTAAGGATTTACAGCGGCTATCTCTGCATATCGCTTAGATTTCTCTTTAGCATCTTCAGAAAGATCAGCTATAAACAAGCGATAAAACAACAAAGCTTTCTGATCTATTTTTCCAGCTTCTATAGCTAGCATTTCGGCTTCGGAGGCCAAGTTTTTATCTTCGTATAACAAACCAAGCTCTTCGATCAGCATGGCTTGCTGCAAATAACTATCAGCGTCATTGGGTGCCGCATTCGTGATAGCATCGAAATTTCTATGCATATCCTTAAGTAAGGCATCCTTGATAAGGACAAGATTATCCGCCGCCTGTTCCCACACTGCCGTGGCTGCTTCCAAATTCCCAGAATTCCCTTCATGCGCTCTCAGTAAGGTGTCCGAAGCTTCCCCATAAACACGAAGCTTAGCTGCAAAGGAAGGATTTAAACCATTTAACAAGGCCGTGTTATTTACTTCCGTAGGCTGATAGGAATCATAGTCAACTTGAGCGCCAACGCTTTCAGAAATAAAACGAATCGGAACCAGGGTAGCACCATTAATAATTTTGGGTGAAACCGCCAAAGTAACCGATTTGCCATTCACGGTTGCAACCGGATTATCCACTTGCAGGACCATATTTGTGCCATCCTTCGTTGCCTTAATGGTTTTAGTCTCACTATTCCATTCCAAATGTAAACCCAAGCTCTCTAATATGGAACGAAGAGGTACTAGTGTGCTCCCTTCAACCAGAACGGGCGGTACGTCCAGATCTAAAATAGAACCGTTAACCTCAATGACTTTCCCTGCGACAGCAACAAGATTAATCTCTTTGCCATTGTCATTTAACGGTTTAACGGGATTCCCTTTTTGATCTAAATACAGCGTTTTCCCTGCATCTTTTACTTGAAATAAAGTCCCGGCTACTTCATACGCATACTCATACTTAGGACTAACGACGACAGTGCCCTTTGGATCAATAAACCCCCACTTACCGAGTACTTTCACAGGAGCATAGCCTGCCTTGAAGGCTCCAGCATATTCAAAATTAGGTGAAATGACCGTTTTTCCGGTCGAATCAATGTATCCATATTTTCCGCCTGTTTGCACCGCTGCAAGACCTTCAGAAAAAGGGGTCGCATCTTCATATTGCACTTTAATGATTTGATTCTCTTCTTTATCTATGTACCCCCACTTGTTATCTATACTTATCGCAGCGAGTCCCCCGGCAAAATCCGTAGCCTTCGTATACTGATAAGGAATGACGGCCTCCCCTTTTTTATCGATATACCCGTATTTTCCATTTAATTGCACTCTCGCTAAGCCTTCTGAAAATGAGCCCGCATCATCGTGAAATTTATAAATTTGGATACGGCCATCTCGATTTAGAAAGGCAAAATGAGTTCCCGTGACGACTGGAGCAAAATTTTCTTTATAGGCCAATGCAAATTCATACATGATACTTCCGACTTGTTTCCCTTTGGAGTTGATATATCCAAACTTAACACCATCTCGGTCTTCTTTACTTACGATCGCATAGCCTTCAGAAAAACGAGAAGCAGAATGATACTCGGGAGTAATGACAATTTTACCAGTTAAATCTGCATACCCCCATTTTCCTTTCACTTTCACAGCAGCAAAGCCTTCCGCGAACTCTCCTGCTTCCTCGAATTGAGGTTTTATGACGACTTTTCCAACTTGATCCATAAAGCCGTATTGTTTACCTATTTTAACGGGATATAACGTTTGGGAGCTACTGGCTGCAGATCCAGTTGCGTTAGTACCGTTAGATACATTAGCCTTTTGTGCAAAATTGATCTTCAATTTCTTCTCTCCTGCCAAAACAGCTTCATACCCCAATAACTGAAAAATATCGATCGGGATATACACATTATCGCCTTCCAAATGTACAGAAACCTCCGTCGATAATGTCTCTTCACGCAGCTTTACTTCATCACTCCCAAGTACATTTACTTTCTTGGAACCCACTTTCATCTGATACCTAATTTCATTGCGAAGATCTAGAACCGAAACTACATTGCCTTTCTGTGTAGTCAACAATTCAAATGCGCTGTCGGAATGGTAATAACGTTCTAACGCGAATATTGGAACCATAGGGCGCCCGTCTTTTATGATGATGGCACCTGTCATGTCAAGTGACTTTTTTTCCCCTAGTACCGTAAGATACTCAAATGATACTTCCCCATTTTCTTTAATCTCAACCTTTTGTTCGGCGTATACGACAGAACCAAATTGCCAAAGCATCAATGTAACGGCAATCAAACTTATCATCTTTTTAAACAATGCTACTCCCCCTACTATTTTGTAGAAATTTGTAAAATATTCCTCATCTATCTTACCACGCCTAGTTAAAAAGAACTACATGAAAAAGCCCTGGCGTGAGAACCCCGCGACTAAAAAAACACGACTCCCCCGTGATTATCATCACGAGAAAGTCGTGTTAGCTCCCAGCTAGCCTACGTTGTCCCCAAGACTTTCTTCCCGCGTGGCTGCAAGCCATTCGCATCGGGTTCAAGCGTTATGCCGAAGGAATCGATTTGAAAGTCCTTTACTTTCACAGGGATGCTGTACGTCAGCACGCCCGTGCCTTTCTCATCTACGCGGAGTGTGCCGCAGTTGTATCTTTTTCCGCTGCGGTTGAACCAAACCTGATAAGCGGAATCTCCTTGCGTAGTTTTGAGTCCTTGCACGTTGATGACCACGTTGTGGACATCGCCATTTTGCAGCACATAGGCGGTACCCCAGGCGTTAGGCAATGTGCTTTCGAACGATTTCAACTGGAAGGTACGCACAATTTCAGCCGGCTGCTGTAAGCCAGGATTGGCTGCGAGGTTCGGTTGATTCTGACGATCATTCCACCACATCCCCACTGCGAGCCCCAATACCATGGCGGCAACTGCGCCATACACCCAATTGTAGGATCGCTTCGCTGGCTGACTTGGTGTCATCTTTGGTATTATCTTTGCCGCCTGCTCTGGTATCATCTTTGGTGTCAGCTCAGGCACACTCGCCCGTTCTTCAGTATTATTCTCCACTTCACTCGGCAGCTGAATAATGGACTGCATCACCTGCTGCTTCAAATCAGCAGGAACTTCCACTTCCTCCATCTCAAAAGGCAGCGCCTGCCAAACCTCTTGTAAATCGCTTAACTCCTCACGGCATGTGACACAAGTTCGCAGATGCCGTTCGAAAGCCGCGCGCTCCAATTCCGTGCAGTCGCCTGTCAAATAGTTGACCAAGTAACTGCAGTCCACCGTTTCATGTTCTTTCATAACGTCATCCCTCCCTCACAGCTGTCAGATGCTTCCTTAGTATTTTTAAACATTGATGCAGCCGGCTTTTGATCGTACCCAGCGGTTCGTTCATCCGGGTCGCAATTTCGCTCAGCGAATAACCCTGCCAATACATCATGTCGATCAATTGAATCTGGCTTTCACTTAGATGGACATACGCTTCGTGAATTTGCTCTCCTATCCACTTACGTGTCATGATCAAATCTGGATCAGGATCGCCAGAAACAAGTTCATTTTCCCATTCTTTGGGCTCAAAACGGATGACTTGATCCAGTTTCCGCTTCTGCCTTAAATAATCAATCGTGATATTGCGGGTCACCGTGATCACCCAATTCACGAATGCGCCTTTGCTTGCGTCGAACCCTTTTTCCGTGGTCCATAGGCGTGTAAAAACAAGCTGAACAATTTCGCGCGCGGCCTGTTCTTCCTTCATCGACTTGAGCGCAAAGGAATAAACAAGCTTCGCATAGCGATCATAGAGTTCTTCCAAAGCCAGATGGTTTTTTCCCATGACGAGCTTCATCAGCTCCCCATCCGTTCGATTGCGCATAGCCAGCACACCCCGAGTCGAAATAAAGTTGTATTACCTTCTACCTTATCTCCAGCAAGATGTCTTGGCAATAGATTTATAGAAAAAGAGCCCCAACACCGCTGAACGATTCAGCAAGTCGGAGCGCGATGAAATAACGATTTAGATATCCTTTATCTCGCTGTGATTTTGGACGGATCAAGGACGAACCAGACCTTGCCTACATTTTGTCCCGTGGTGTCGCCAGGGTTATGATCCTTGATCCAGTAATACAGTGGCCAACCTTTGTAGGTGCTTTGTTTGGTTCCGTCATTACGCGTTAGAACGCCGAAATCACTGGCCGTGAGATCAGCAGATACCGTGAGATTCTCATCATAGAAAATCGGCCAATTGACCAAACAGGGTCCCACACATGAATTCGGATCTGCAAGATCTTTGGTAAACAGATACAAAGCCATCCCGTTCTCATCGACCAAATAGGTGCCTAAAGCATCGGATTTACTTGTTTTTACAGACGTATTAGCAGCCTTCGTACCCGTGAATTTCGCTGGATCAATGACATACCAGACATGGCCTACGTCCTGCCCGGTAGTGTCGCCCATCTTCGTATCGCCAGCCCAGTAGTAAAGCGGAAATCCTTTATAAGTCGTTTGCACGCTGCCATCCGCACGAACCAAAGTACCAAAATCAGCAGAATTAACACCAGTTGGCGCTGCAATCGCAGCATTAGCAAAGACAGGCCATTTCTCCAAACATTTACCTGAGCAATTGCTGACGCCCTTGGTGTCATTGTCATAATAATAAAGCGCTCTACCGCTCGCATCCGTCAAATAATTCCCGAGTTCAGCTTTGGTGCCCAAGGCTATGCCGCCATTCGCAGGTTTAATCACGAACCAGACTTTACCGACATTATCTCCTGTTGTATCCCCCGGTTTTTGATCCTTAATGAAGTAATACAAAGGCCAGCCTTTGTAAGTCACCTGCTCCTTGCCGTCGGCCCGAGTGAAGATCTGGAAATCCGCTGCGCTGAATCCAGCAGGAACCGTGAAATCATGGGGACCAAAGATAGGCCAATTGGTCAAGCATTGTTCCACACAGGAATTAACATTCGCGACATCCTTGGTAAAATAGTACAGCGTCATGCCCTTATCATCCGTGAGATAACTGCCTAGCGCACTGCTTTGCTTCAAGGAAAGCGCTGGTTTGGCTAATGCATCCAGCTTGCTTGCGCTGATTTTACCCTTTTCAACCAGATCGGTACCCAGTGTCTTCGTTGTGCCTTTGATAGGCGCCTTGAGCGCCTCGAGGGTTGCTGCTGCAATATGTAGGTTTTTGAATGTTTTGACATCGGCAATTTGGGATAAGCCATTTTTGCCAGCAAAGGGGATGACACCCGCGTAGTCAAAATCCGTTCCTTGCAGATAGCCTAAGGATTCCAACAGAACCTTGTAGTACTGCTGTGCAGTAATAGCGGCTAATGGCTCAAATGTATCATCGCCCGTACCCTGCCAACCTAACGACGGATGGTCTTTCAAATAGCCCAGAATAGCTTGATTCTCTTGCGATACACGGCTCGCATCCTTGAAACTGGCCATCCCTTTATAGGCTAAGGCGTCTGCTTCCAATCCTTTTAACCGTAATGACATGACCGCGGCTTGCAATCTCGTCGTTGATTTGTTCAGGTACTCCGCCGTCAGACCACTGCCCTCGCCTTGGAGAATGCCCAAATCCCCAGCCAGATCGGTTTCGGATTTAACTTTAAGCGGCTCAGCAGCCGCTGCCGAAAAGGCTGTTGCCCCCGCCACCAGACCTGTTAGCACAAAGAAAGACAGGATACCCTTTTTGATAGTTTTCATGCTTGCTATTCCTCCTTAACGTTTCTAATGAAGTAAACGATGAGGAATAGCAAGCGGTTTGATCGTTCTCACGAATTATTTGTAATCCATGAGAAAAACGGCTTTGTCGCCCTGAGAAATGAGCCTCTTCTATGGCGACAAATCCTAGGGAGGGAACTGTAGTCCGCTATTTTGGCAAATAACAGGGATGCGAGAGTCTTAACGGAACTACAGGGTCTTATATCCACAAAAAGAGCTGAATTTCCCTTCGAACAGCAAAATAGCGCACCACAGTTCCCTCAAAATTGAAATAATGACACTTTTATCTACAATAACGCCCTGTAGTTCCCTCCCACCAGAGGCAGCAGGGGGCAACTCAAAAAGAACCCAGCCTATGGCGGCTGGGTTCTCTACAATCGCGGTGCTCCCACAACTATTTATTCTTATTGAAAGAATTTCACACGACTTTCAAGCGGTTGGAATTCTTTGTCGCCAGGCACGAAAGTCGGTTTGCCGAACGGCATTTGGGCAATCAATTTCCATTCGCTTGGCAGGTTCCACGTTTGGGCAACTTCGTCGTTGATCAATGGGTTATAGTGCTGCAAGGATGCTCCGAGTCCTTCTTGCTCCAAAGCCGTCCATACAACGAATTGCAGCATCCCGGAAGATTGGTTGGACCAGATTGGGAAATTATCCGCATAGGCTGCGAACTGAGCCTGAAGCTGCTCGACCACCGTTTGATCTTCGAAGAACAGAACGGTACCGGAACCAGCGCCGAAGCTGTTGATTCTTTCTTCCGTAGCCGCGAAGCTGTCCGCAGGCACGATTTTGCGCAGCGTTTCTTTCGTAATGTTCCACAATGTATCGGATTGCTCACCGAATAGAACGACCACTCGCGCACTTTGTGAATTGAAGGATGTTGGGGAATACTTCACAGCCTCGTTCACGATTTCTTGAATGTGGTCGTTGGAAACGACCACCTCTTTGCTTAAACCATAAAACGTACGTCTTTCTTTCACCGCTGTTAAAAAGTTGCTCATAGGGATTCTCCTCCGCTTTCTTATATAAACAATAATTTCACCCAAAATCACGAAACAGAACTAACTATAACTTTAAATGTTACTAACTAAATGTTATTAAATTTTATTATTATCGTACTATTTCGAGGTTTTGTCAATCAATTTCACTAACATTTTGTTAGTAAAATGTTTGGAAATTCTGCTCACAGGGAATAATCGGGATACATCCTAAGCAGGAGGCGACTCTGATGACAGTTGCAACAACGAAAGGTACACTAATCGTAGAAGGCCATGAGCTGACCATTACGAATCCCGGTAAACCGTTGTGGCCCGAAATGGGCATCACCAAAGCAGACTACATCACCAAACTAACGGAACTGTCCCCCTATTTGCTGCGCTATTGCCACAATCGGCACCTGACAACAATTCGCTTTCCCAACGGCTATCACCAAAAGTCCTTTTATCAAAAAAATGCCCCCAATCCAGTACCCGCTTTCGTTAAGCTGGCGCCGCTTGACGGCATTGACTACGTCAATCTCGACTCGCTGCCCACCCTACTGTGGCTGGGAAATTTGGCTAGCTTGGAATTTCATCCCTCCTTCCACCGCATCGGTGAAACCTTGCCTGCAGAGTGGCTGATCGATATCGACCCTACCTTGGAGCAAGAACCACGAATTATGGAGGCCGCGCATATTATTGGCGAGGTGCTGGATTCCCTGCGTATTCAGTCGATCGCCAAAACCTCTGGCGCAACAGGCGTGCAAATCTATATCCCTATTCAGATGGGCTACACCTTCGAGCAATTGCGGAAGATTGGCTTTTTCATTGCTTCCTACGTCGTCAAACGATATCCGAACCTGTTCACCATCGAGCGTTTGAAAAAGAATCGCGGCGATAAAATTTACATCGACTACCTGCAGCATTGGTATGGGAAGACACTTTCCGCACCTTATACACCCCGAGCAAGAAAAGATGCGTCCGTCTCTACGCCGCTTCTCTGGAAGGAAGTCGAGCAGCGGCCTGACCCTCGCGATTTCAATTTACTTAACATTGTGGACCGTCTGAGCAAGGTTGGCGACCTCATCCAAACCGTCCCCCTGCAGAATTTGGATGCTATTCTAACCCGTTTAGAATAGAGGAGAGAGTAGGCGAGCTATTATCTCCTTCCCCTTCTCCATGCGGGATCTTTGTTCGAACTCCACTAATTTCAACTCATCCGAATCCTTCAAATCCATTAAGAAGTCATCCTCCAGCCGTCCGATTACATCTTTGTTGAACATCACGGCATTCAGCTCAAAATTGCTGAAAAAGCTGCGCATATCCACATTGGCAGTTCCAACTGTCGCCATCAGATGATCAATCAGCATGACTTTGGCATGAATGAATCCTTTGCGATACAAATAGAACTGAACACCTGCTTGCATGAGCTCCAATAGATAAGAACGGGACGCGTACTGCACAATCTTGGAATCTGCTTGATAGGGTAAAATAATGCGCACATCTACGCCGCTAATAACGGCTGTTTTGAGCGCCATCGTGATACTCGGATCCGGTATGAAGTAGGGTGTTGTCATGTAAATGCGCTTCTTTGCCGCCACAATCCCCGCAAAAAACATTTCCTGAATCGCATCCCAATGTGCGTCAGGACCACTTGAGATCACCTGGGCAAGCGATGAGGCAGGTACCCCATGCTCGGGGAAAAATGTAGAATCCGACAGACGATCTTTACTCACAAACATCCAATCCGTTATAAAGGTTTGCTGCAAATAATAAACGGCATCCCCATAGAGTTTAAGATGCGTGTCTCGCCAGAATCCCAGTTTAGGGTCAGCCCCCAAATATTCATCACCGATATTAATCCCGCCCAGGAAGCCGACCAAGCCATCAATCACGATAATTTTACGATGATTCCGATAGTTCATTCGTTTATCGAAGAAGGCGATGAGCGGCCTCAAAAAAGGATAGATTTGCACATTAGCTTGTTTGAATTTGTTTATGTACGCTTGTGACAAGGCGTAGCTTCCTACCCCATCGTAAATCACTCTCACGCTGACGCCCTCTTTGGCCTTCCGAATCAAGGCATCTTGAAAGGTTATACCAATTTGATCATCACGGATCGTGTAAAACTCAAAATGAATGTGTTTTTGCGCTGCGGCAATGGCATTCAGCATGGCTTCATAGGTAACATCCGCATTCGTCAGGACTTCAATCTGATTGTTCGGCGTAATGGGGGAGCCTGGAATGTTATAGAGCAATCCACAAAGTCTAGTATCCTCGTAAAGTTCATAATCCGCTTCGCCCTCTTCGGACACAGTACCTTTAAAGCCTATCCACTGATGCTTGATCTCCGCCATCTTGCGGCGCCCTTTGCGGCGAACCATTTTGCGTTGTGAGTATTCCTTGGCGAGGAAATAGTACATGATGAAGCCGATAATTGGAAAAATGAAAAGCACGAGCAGCCATGCTACCGTTTTGGCCGGCCTTTTATACTCCCCGATCAGGATCGTGGCTGTCTGAAAAATAAAAAGAAGCAAAATAATGACCAGCCAAAGCATAAGCTACCTCCCTCGTCCCACGCTTGCCAACGCCAAATCCCTTGTCCCGTTAGCTTTTGCCAAGTGCTTCCCATCTATACCTTTCATGGTTGCAGCCCCTGTCCTCCACCTCAATAATTAAAATTTTCCAACTTTCGTAATAAAATCCTTCATTTCGAGAAAAATAATAAACGCATTCCTATGATCTTCATCCCGAACCCGGCAGGAGGTGCCCTTCGCATGGTCAAGACATCCAAACAATTGATGAAAAGCATCCTGCGTAAACGCGCATCTAACAAGCCCGATGAGATCAATGAGCAATCTGCACTCAGCGACTCGTTGGATTATCAGTTCATCGAAGAGCTCAAGAAAACGAAGCTATCCCTTCTGCTTGATGAAAATCATGAATTCATGAAAGCTATCTTCAAAGACTGTTCGGACATCGTGGTCCGTGAATTTGAGATCGAACCCCATATTCCTGCTCTGCTGCTTTTCGTGGATGGGCTCACCAATACCCAGCTGCTTAACGATACGATGAAATCGCTGATGCTGCTCGGCGGCGGCGAAACGTCGATTGAGCGCATCGTAGGAACAATACTTCCGGTATCGCAAACCCAGATCTCCGATAATTACGGAGATCTGCTCGTCTCGGTGTTAGGAGGCGATGCCGCGCTGCTTGTTGAGGGCAACGCCAAGGCGATCCTGCTCGGCATCCGCGGAACCGAGAAGCGCTCCGTCGGCGAGCCGGAGACGGAAACCGTCGTGCGCGGACCCAAGGAAGGGTTCGTGGAAAGTATCCGCACGAACACCTCCATGATCCGCCGCAAGCTCAAGACGCCTCGCCTCAAGATGAAATCGATGAGCGTCGGCAAGGAGAGCAACACCAATCTCGTCATCTGTTATCTCGACGACCTGGCCATGCCCTCCCTGATTGAAGAGGTGGTCAAGCGGATTGAACTGATCAAGATCGATGCCATCCTGGAATCCGGCATGATTGAAGAGCTGATTCAAGATAATGCTTATTCACCTTTTCCGCAAATGCAATACACGGAACGTCCTGACGTCGTAGCCGCGGCTCTCTTGCAGGGACGCGTCACCATCCTGACCGATGGCACACCTTTTGCACTGATCGTCCCCTTCGTTTTTATCCAAATTATGCAAACGAGCGAGGACTACTATGAACGATTTCAAATTGGCTCTCTCTTGCGGCTGCTTCGATATGTATTCATGTTCTTGTCCCTTACGACACCGGCGTTATACGTAGCAATTACGACCTACCATCAAGATCTGCTGCCTACAACCTTGATGCTGAGCGTTGCTGCCTCCAGAGAAGCCATCCCTTTTCCGGCCGTGGTGGAAGCCTTCATTATGGAAATCACTTTCGAAGCCTTGCGGGAAGCCGGTATCCGACTGCCCAAAGCCGTCGGTTCCGCCGTATCCATCCTTGGCGCACTTGTGGTCGGACAAGCAGCGGTTCAAGCAGGAATCGTATCCGCACCAATGGTTATCGTGGTTTCCATTACCGGTATCGCTTCGTTCACCATTCCGCGCTTTAATGGCGCGATCGCGATCCGGATGCTGCGCTTCCCGATTCTAATGGCCGGTTCCCTGTTCGGGTTCTATGGCATCTTCTTCTCCTTAATGATTCTGCTCGGCCATATGGCGAATTTGCGCTCATTCGGCATTCCTTACTTATCGCCACTAGGCCCCTTGTCAGCGAACGATATTAAGGATGTCTTCATACGCGCGCCCTTGTGGCAAATGGACAAGCGCGCTGAATTCTTGGATATCCAGGATGTGCAGCGGATGGATGAGAAGCTGCCTCAGCAGATCATGAAGGACGGAGGACTCGATGGCAGTTCCATTGCCCACAAGCATAAAGCAAGCGAGGAGGGAAATCAGAATGGGACGTCCTAATCGTCATCTTCTGCTCGCCATACTGATAGCTCTTGTGTGCTTATGTCTTTCGGGATGCTGGGACCGAACCGAGACCAATGACATCGCATTCGTCCTGACATCGTCCGTAGATCTCGAAGATGACGGAAGGTATCGCGTCTCTTATATGCTTCCCCTCCCAGGTTCCATGGGGGGAGCCAGCGGAGGCGGAGGCGGTACGTCGGGAGGAAAGAGCTATTATATTGATTCCGATACCGGGGTCACCTTGCGCGAAGCAAATGAAAGGCTGCAGAAGCGAATGTCCCGCCGCATTTTCCTTTCTCATCGTCGAACTATCGTCATTGGCGAACAATTTGCGAAAGCCGGCATCGCCGTCCTGTTCGATACGGTTCCGCGCTCACCCGAGAGCCGGATGACTTCTTTCCTCGTCGTCACGAAAGGCAAGGGCTATGACCTCCTCAACACGGAGCCCAAATTCGAGCGATTTCCGGCTGAAGTTATTCGCGAATTAACCAAATCCCGACAATCCATGGCGACCTCGACCAAAGATATAGGGATGACCCTAAGCTTTAACAGCGACCCCGTTTTAAGCTACTTTCAGCCCAAAGAGGGACAGGCTGCCAAGGAACCTTCACATGAAATTCAAATGCTCGGCTATGGTCAATTCAAAGGTGACCGTTTAGTTGGTATTTACCGCAATCGTGAAGCGGATGGTCTCTTGTGGCTCCGCAATCAAGTGAGGGAGCATCTGATTACCTTTGCCTTGCTCCCAGGCAAAGATATCTCTATTCAAGTGACCAACGGGCAGACTCAAATAAGACCTAAGCTCCAAGGGGACCAAGTTATTTTCCAAGTGATTGTGGATGCTATCGGCACGGTTCGAGAGGATGAATCCAATCAGGATCTGAATAAATCAGAAACCCTGCACAAGGTGGAGCTGAAGTTTGCCGAACAAGTAAAGAAATCCATAGAAGCCTCTATTCAGCAGATGCAAAAAGCAGGAACCGATTCGGCTCAACTCGGTTTGATCGTCTGGCGAAATCAGCCAAATGCCTGGAGAAATAACCTTGAAGCGAAGTGGGAGGAGATGTTCAAGGAAGCTAAATTCGTTATTACCGTCAATGCTTCTATCCCAGAGACTGGTCTTATTAACAACAATGTCATTAAAGAAGGGATGTAAACCTTATCTCATGAATGGCATCTTCATGCTCAGTTTTGTAGTCACATTAGTTCTCTCAGTGGTCGTAGATCGAAGGATGTTGATGAAAGAAAAAAAAAGCATAAGGATGGCGTACGGGGGTTTCATCCTGCTAAGCATCGTACTCTTCGTCAGCAAATATATGCATTGGCCCATTCTTATGCCATCGCGCTTCTTCATTCACACGGTTTCACCTTGGTTTAAACGTATCATCGGTATCTAAGAAAAGAGGCGACATGTCCCGTGGATCGAAAACAAGTGATTAATCAGCGACAGCTTTCCTGGTTAGCCTCTTCCGTTATTACTAGCGGAGGCATTCTCACCTTGCAAAATGTGCTGATCCGCATCAGCCAAATGGATGCTTGGTACAGTTACTTGCTATCCGTCTTTTACGTCTTTGGGGTGGCCAGTTTTTTTGGCTACTTGGCAAAAGTGTTTCCAGCAAGAAATATTTTCGAAATCTCCAAAGAATTGTTAGGGCATTGGGGAGGCACCATTGTCAATCTCTTCATCCTGTTTCACTTCTGGCAAATTGTAACCAGAGATATCTCTGCGGCATCTCGTTTCAGCTCCACGCTCTTGCTGCATGACACACCCTTGGAAATTTTAATCTTATTGCCATGCTTCTTGCTTATCTATTTTGGCAAAAGCAGCGTAGAAGTCATCGCTCGTGTCAATGACCTCTTCTATCCACTCTTCGTCATTGCCACCTTGAGCATGCCTCTGCTGCTCTCCAACGAAATTTATATTCGTCTTATTACGCCGGCGATGACCATGCCGCTCCAGCACATAGCTGCGAGCAGCCTGCTGACCATTGGCAGTGCAGGGGATATTTTCATTCTGGGCGCTTTCCTTCATATGATGTACAACGCTAATCAGGTTCGATCATCTATCCGCCATGGTTCGCTGTTAGGCCTGTTTCTGCTCACCTATCTCATTTTTGCCATACTCGTGGTGCTAGGGCCGAAAATGCCGGGAAACTTCCTATATCCCACTTACAATTTGGTCCAAATGATTCATGTGACTGATTTTCTCGATCGCGTGGATCTGATAATGCTAATGGTTTGGTATCCGACAGTGACTTGCAAAATTATTGCGATCTATATGGCGCTTCTTCTTGGGATCAGCTCCCTCTTTAACAAGCGCAACTACCCGACGATCAACAAGCCTGTTTCTTTGCTTATGGCCATAACCACTTACCTATCTTTCAAAAGTACAACCGAACTGTTGTCTTTCTCCAACTATAGTTCGCCAGTTATTGTTTTGGCTTACCAGCCATTAGTCGTTGTTCTATTATTGCTTGCTGCTTTAAGAAAGCAGCGCAAACAGCAGAATACAACGACCTCGACGGTACCCGATACGGAACCCAAAGAGAAGCCTACACAGAAGGTCGCCAAAATGAGCGGACGCTTATCCTACAAACAATGGCTATGGGGAGGCAATATACTAATGATTATTTCGACCGTTTGCTTGCTCATTGGTCTTGTATTTAGCAAATATCATCCTTCTATTGGAACGATCTGCGCGTTTGGATTTGCCTGCTGTTTATTCCTGACAGGGGTGACAACCTACATGGAGGTGAGTGTACTTAAACAAGCTGAAACGAGCAAATAATTTAAAAAAACAGCTTGGCCGCCCTGAGAGATCAATCTCTTCTTAGCGGAAAAACCTAGTAAGAGGGAACTAGGGGACGCTAATTAGGCAAAAAGTAGGGTTGCGAGGGTAATAGCAGAACTACAGGGTCTTATTTCCACAAAAAGCATTGATATTTCCATGAAACAGCATAATAGCGCACTGTAGTTCCCTCAACCTCCCGAAAATGACACTTTTGGCTAAAATAGCGCATCGTAGTTCCCTTACGTCCGCGGGAGGCAGCTGGAGTAACTCCGCGTTCATACATATTCAGAAATTCGCTTTCATTCGCGAAACGCAATTTCAATGAGCCTGCTGCCTCTTGAATATAAGGCTTTAAGGCAGATGCGCCTCCCCCAATGACATAGAAGCATTGAATATCAGGGTACTTGCGTAGCCGTAAGCATCTTCGACATCGCGAATCACCGCGTCCAGATAGGTTGCGATCCCGATTTGCTCACCATGGCTGAAGTGATTATCAATGGCCATCCGTTTGATAACCGGGAAATCTGTTGTCAGCGCACCAATCTCGCAAACACCGATGCAGCCATTGTAGATCTCTTCATCCTTAACCAGCAGGCTGTCATGTGTAGCCAGATGAAACATAGCCGCAGCACCTTCAATCGAAACAGCCACTTTGCGGATGGCTACCTTGATCTTGCGGTTTTGGAAATGCGGCGTCGACAGGAACGTCACTTCATGCTCACCAAGCAGCCGCTGCAAGGTTTTTATCAGATAATGACGAATGTTGTAGATGAACTTCGCCAAATTCAACCATGATAGGAGATACATAAGCCTTTATGAAGTTCAAATGGAAAGCCAAAAAACTGACACTAGTCATCATACCCGATGCCAATCAATCGGTCGTCAGATTTCGAATTCCCCATTTAATCGCTTACATCGCAGCCGCTTGCTTAGCCATACTGCTGCTCATAACGACGACGATTTATGTTTTACATTCACTACAAGCCAGTGACCTGCAGTTCAAGTTAAGCGGAGCCAATCAACAGTGGAGCGCTGCCTTGACCTCCAAGGACAAGACGATCGAGCAGTTGCATAACGAAGTAATTCAACTATCCGTGCAAGCTGAACAAATAAAAGCACAAGTTGAAGAAATGAAAAAATTCGAAAATGATCTCAAAACCATTGCAGGTCTTGATACAAACACAACGGGTAAAGCCGTTGCCAGCTCTTCGTCTTCTGGCGCCCTCAACGGAACTAATGTAGAAATAGACTCTGCTGTGGCGAGCGGTGTCGGCGGGAGTCCCAATCCTGTCTCACAGGATGACATTATTAAGTTAGGTGAAGAGACGCTAGCTTCCTTCACAGCTCTAAACAGCGAGGTCAAAGATCTCCAAACCAGCCTGACGGAAACCAAACAAAAAGTAGCGGACAAGCAGCAATTGCTGCGGATAACCCCTACCCTGTGGCCAACATCCACCAAACTGGTTACATCCACATTCGGATACCGCACAGACCCTTTTACCCATCGGCCAAGCTTCCATTCAGGTATTGATTTCGGTGCCAAAGCCAATGATCCTGTCTACGCAACAGCGGATGGGAAAGTGATCAGCACCGGTTCCGATATCTACCATGGCAACAATATCGTTATCGAGCATACTAAAGGACTGCGCACTTGGTATATGCACTTAAATAAAATTCTGGTGAACAAAGGCGATCCCATAGAAAAAGGCGATAAAATCGGTCTCGTCGGAACCACCGGCCGCAGCACAGGCCCCCATCTTCACTATGAAGTACTCAAGAACGGGGAATGCATCGATCCTAAACCTTATCTCAAAGCGATTCGAAAGGATGAATAATCACATGTTTAAAACCAAGAAAAGTTTGTTGAATCCAAATATGACAGATACCTTGATCGGAGAAGGCACCACCTTCGAAGGCCGCATCAATTCCGAAGCCAGCATCCGCATCGAAGGCGGCATCACAGGCGACATCGAATGCGCCGGAGACGTGATCATCGGAGAACGCGGTCTCGTGAAGTCTAATATCTCAGCGAGAGATGTCGTGCTTGCCGGCAATGTCCAAGGCAACGTTACAACCAAAGGTAAGTTGACCATTACTTCAACAGGCTCATTGCAAGGCAATATTAATGCTGCATCCTTCATCATTGAAGAAGGCGGCCTGTTCCAAGGAAACAGTAAAATGGATACCAAATCAGTGTCTGCCGCTCCCCTGCATACTAACGAGCAAGAGAATGGCGGCATGCCCGCGTCTAACCAGAATAGCGCTTTCAAAGGAAATACAGTTGCTATGTAATCAGCTCTGCCCTAGGAGTTGCCTGGCTGACATGATATACTAGTTGGAAATTCATTTCTAACTAACTGATGCAGGAGATTAGGCCTATGAAAGAACAAGCGATACTATTTGACCTCGACGATACTTTGGTTCATTGCAATAAATATTTCGATTTCGTCATTGAGCAGTTCGTAGACCTGATGTTGACCTGGTATTCCGGGCACGGGCTGCACGCTCAGGACATCAAGCAAAGGCAACTGCAGATTGACCTGGCCGGCATCCAGGTCCACGGTTTCATGCCAGACCGCTTTCCTCAATCTTTCGTTGAAACCTACCACTGGTTCGCAGCGCAGTACAACCGTCCGACCAGTCCTAAGGAAGAGTCTTGGCTCATGGAATTAGGACATACGGTCTACGCCTACACGGCTGAGCCTTATCCACTGATGAATGAAACCCTGGATCAGCTCAAACATGCCGGGCATCGGTTGTACTTGTACACCGGTGGCGAAGCTTCCATTCAAATGAAAAAAGTGAAGGATCTCAGCCTGGATGCCTACTTCGAAGACCGCATCTTCGTCACCGTCCACAAGACGAGGGAATTCATGGAGACGATCATGCAGGAGCAGCGCTTTGACCGCAGACATACTTGGATGATCGGGAATTCGGTCAAAACAGATGTGCTGCCCGCCCTTCATGCAGGCATCCACTCCATCCATATTCCAGCTCACAAGGATTGGGAATACAACACCGGAACGATTGATGTCGCTCCACAAGGCGCATTCTTCCAACTCAATTCGTTGGAGGAAGTTCCAACCACGATTCAATCGTATATTTTGAAATAAGCTGATACACAAAACCCCTTCAACCTAAGTTTCGGGTGGGAGGGGTTTTGTTGTGGTTCTTCTTACCTATCCTTTAAGCCGCGACATCGCGCCGCCGAAATATTTCCCAAGAAAGCACGTTAAACAACACGAAGTGGAAGAGCAATACCGTAATCGAGAAGCCCAGCGTCATGCCCTCAGCCATCGGTTGCCCAGCCAAATATGGCGTTAAGTCCGTGTTGGCAAATAAGAAATATTTGCCCCAGCTATATCTCATCAACAGCAGCGTTATGATCTGACCCGCAAACATAATGAAAATGCTAAGCCCAATAGCGAGCGATGCACTGCGAAATACCGTGGAAATCATAAAAGCCAAGGTGACAATCATCACAAGCTCAATCAATTTCAGGGCATACGTCGCAAACACAAACACAAGCATGCTTTTCTCTTGCACCTGACCAGCAGCATTCACCGTCAGATGCGGGAGACTGAGACTTTGAAAGCCGTAGAGAAATCCATTTGCAATAAGCGAACTTAGAAAAAGCACGACTAAGAGCGTAGCCGCGAATAACAAGGTAGTCACATATTTGGATAAGAGAATCTTGGCTCGACTCGCTGGTCTGATTAGCAGAAGCTTGATGGTCCCCCATGTAAATTCCCCCGCTACCATATCGCCCGCAATAATAACGGTGAACAACGTTACCAGCATGATGAGCCCTGAAGTCCCTAGAACACCGCCCCAAAGCGTATTTTCGAGCGGTTGATAATTATGATCCAACCTGTATTGCTGCTCAGCCAATTCTTCTTTCAAGTCCTGCTTTATTTTGTCCGGCAGATCCGGATTCTGCAATTCCCTCGTATTATGTTCAATGGTTTCAGCAGCTCTTACTTTCCATTTATCGGATGTATCGCTATTCGGATGCGAAAATATGGAAGCCATCACAACAATCGCAATCAACAGCCCGCCAAGAATCCATGTGCGCAGCCGGCGATAGATTTTCATTTGCTCATTTTGAATTAAATTAAACAATCGGGTCACTTCCCGTCATTTCTAAGAATTGATCTTCCAGCGATTTCGTCGCAGCCCGTATACTGTAAACATTCAGACCAGCTTCTACAAATCGCTTGTTCCAAACTGCTGTTTCTTGCTTGTCCAGCGTCAGAATAAGGACATTCCCCTGAACTTCGTTTCTCAAATCATGACTTGCTGCCAATTTAATCGCCTGATCGATCGCATCCAGCTCAAAGGCCACCTGCTGTCTGCCATCCGCCTGCGCGAAATCTTTGATCAACCTGACATCCACGAGCTTCCCGTTCTGAATAATGGCAACTCGGTCGCACATCAGCTCCATCTCCGCGAGCAAATGACTGGACACGATAACTGATATCCCTTCCTCCCGAGTAAGCTGTCGCAAATGATCCCGCAACTCCCGAATCCCTGCCGGATCTAATCCATTCGTGGGCTCGTCCAAAATGAGCACCTCCGGCTTATGCAATAGCGCTTGCGCAATCCCTAATCTCTGACGCATGCCCAGCGAGTAGGTTTTCACTTTGTCATGAATGCGATTTTCCATTCCGACCAGGTCAATGACTTCTTGAATTCGCTCCTGCCCGATGCCGGGGAACATTCTCGCATAATGGACCAAATTGTGATAGCCACTCATAAACTTATACATTTCCGGGTTCTCTACAATCGCGCCAACATGACGAATCGCTTGTTCAAAATGGGTTCGAATCGAATATCCCCCAATCCGAATATCCCCCTCAGTAATGGACATCAGCCCGACCATCATCCGAATTGTTGTTGTTTTCCCCGCCCCATTGGGGCCCAGGAAGCCAAAAACCTCGCCGCGTGGAACCTCAAAACTGAGTTGATCAATAATCGTTTTGGAACCGATACGCTTCGTAATGCGCTCGATCTGAACAATCGGCGCTCCAGCGTCTGTTGTAACGGCCATTTCACTCTCTCCTCTCCTGCTGTGAATAAGTCATATGACTGCATTCACTATGGTTTTCTGCAAATTTTATGTACAATGATCTCATATGATCTTGTGCAAAGGAGTCCTTTTATGATCCAAAGAAGACCGTGGCACGGTGTCGAATGGTCCTTATTTATCGTTTTAACCGGATCTGTGCTGCTTGGCTTGTTGTATGCGCTTCTGCATATGAGTGAACACGCACCCATTACCACCATCCAAACAATATTAGCGATTCTCCTCTCCTATGGCGTTCCGTTTTTATTCTGGAGACCCAATTATATCAACTCAACTTGCTATCCCATTGCAGTGCTGCTAACAGGCATTCCACTACAAATCTATTTATCCTGGATGCAAGTGGATGCTTATCTTACTATTAATTGCCCATTAATGGTCATTGGATTCCTCACTGATCGAAAAAATGCATGGTGGACCGCTCCGGTCTTCATAGTCGCCATGCCAGCAGCCTACTATTTCATCCTACACAATGGAATGGGGATTGGGCAATTATTCAGCATTATTTTAAATGCGATCCTATTTTTTTCCATTGGACTTAGCTTGCAGCGCGTCGTGACCTCGAACGAGAAAACCGAAAAGCTTTTAGCCGAAAACCAACGTCAATACCTTTTGATCCATGAGCAAAATAATGCGCTTGAACAGTACGCCAACCAAATTGAACAGCTAACGCTTCTGGAGGAGCGCAATCGGATGGCCAGGGAACTGCACGACACCGTTGGACACACCTTCACCTCCGTGATTATGGGGATGGACGCCGTCTCCTATCTGATCGAAGCTGCGCCGGACAAAGCCAAAGCAAAACTGGATGTTCTAAGGGGCGTAACCCGCAACGGGCTTGAAGAAGTACGCCGAAGCATTCATCAAATGGTCCCCAAAGAGGGAGATCTGCAGCTCTCCCAACAATTGACGAGACTCGCTAACGAATTCGCCCTCCATACCGGGACCCAGATCAAATTCACAACAAGCGGCGACGAATACGACATTCCTAAGCAAACCAAACTGACGCTTATTCGCTGCTTGCAGGAGTCGCTGACCAATGCCAAGCGGCATGGCCGAGCCGCCTCCGTCGAAATCGCACTGTCCTACACCGTTGATCAAGTCCAAATTCGGATCGAAGACGATGGTGTCGGCACCGATCACCTGAAAGTTGGCTTCGGCATCAATGCTATGCAGGAACGTATAACTGCCGTACAAGGATTACTGCAAGTCAGCTCCTCTTTAAGTCAAGGCACTATCGTTCTTTGCTCTATTCCTGCCAAACAATTGTCTTCTCTATAGACATTTCACGACCCCTGTGTCCGCGTGGTACAATGAGGCTGCTGCCATTCTAGTCTGAAATACCCAGCCTGAATACCCAGCTGTAACCATCATGCCAGCTAGCTGGCGATAAACGCTTAGGAGGCGTCTGCCATGAACACCACCCCACTCAAACTGCTCCTGGTCGATGATCAGGATTTAATTAGAGAAAGCCTGCATATCGTACTCGACATGGATCCGGATATTCAAGTCGTAGGTCTGGCAGAGAACGGCCGCGTCGCTCTCAAGCAATGCGAAGAGCAGCAGCCTAACGTCGTGCTGATGGACATCCACATGCCTGTCATGGACGGCGTCGAGGCTACCCGGCAAATCAAAGCCACCTGGCCTGATATTCGCGTCATTATCTTGACCACCTTCCAAGAAATCAGCTATGTCGTTGACGCGCTGGGGGCCGGGGCCGAAGGCTATTTGCTCAAAGCCATTCATCCCAAAGATCTTGCAGCCGGCATCAAATGGGTGCATCAAGGCGGTACCCTCATTCCGCAGGATATCGCCAAAATGCTTGTGCAGCAAGCCCGAGGCGCTGCCGAATCAACTACATCTGACGCTGGTCAGAAGCCCGTCGCCGAAGAGCCTGCTCGCATCGATGCCTATGGACTTAGCGAGCGCGAAGTTCAAGTGCTTCATTGCATCGCCGACGGCCTGAACAACAAAGAAATTGCTGAGAAGCTATTTCTTTCCGAAGGCACCGTGAAGAACTACATCTCCAGCATCTACTCCAAAATGGATGTTCGCGACCGTGTCCAGGCTTCGAAGAAGGCGCATGAGGAAGGGATGCTGTAGCTGGCTAGCTAAGCAAGCTACATAAGCCGCCTTA
Organism: Paenibacillus marchantiophytorum; assembly: GCF_014640555.1. Lineage (GTDB taxonomy): Bacteria > Bacillota > Bacilli > Paenibacillales > NBRC-103111 > Paenibacillus_E > Paenibacillus_E marchantiophytorum. The sequence continues at coordinate 21,573 of NZ_BMHE01000044.1, forward strand.
TTTCTCAGCGCATCGAATCCTCCATCATGATGGAGATCCCACAGCGCAGATTTGGGAAGGGAACAGAAAAAGACTTTGGCCAATTACGCCAAAGTCTTTTTTCTGTTGTATCTACAAATTCAATTAGTTGATAAATTGAACATATTGTAAAAATCTTTTCATCATCACAGTCGCTTGTGCTCTTGTCGCATTCGCTTGTGGAGCAAATGTTTGCTCCGTCAGTCCATTAACAATATTAGCATCAATTGTCTGAGCAACAGCCTTTTTAGCCCATTCACTAATGGCAGAACCATCGCCAAAACGAGCCAATTTATCTTCTTCATTGATGGATTTCGTTTCTTTACCGGCCAGTTTGATAGCGCGGGCGATCATGATCGCCATTTGCTCTCTGGAGATATCTTTGTCTGCCTCAAACAGTCCACCCTCAGTACCCTCAACCAATCCAACTTTGGCTGCGGTGCCAACAGCACCTGCAAACCAATCCGTTGCGTTTACATCCTTGAACTTCGCACTGCTCGCATCCGGAGATAATCCTAATGCACTTACAAGCATAGAGGCGAACTGAGCACGGGTTACCTGTTGTTCTGGTCCAAAAGTGGATTCGCCAGTACCCTGAACAACGAATTTTGAAGCCAACAACTCAATGTCACTTTTAGCCCAGTGTTCTTTGACATCGTCGAACGATTTCTTCAGTTCCACGACTGTGTAAATACTGTTGTGTGACGATTTAAAAGTAATCTCTGATTTACCATTTACCTGAGTGATCGTAGCAGGAATAAAGACCATTTTACCTGTTTCCGGATCATAGGAAACAACCGTTGTCGTATTCGTATCTAACGTATTCGGAACAATAATCTTTCTTTCTACATACGTTCCGTTGAAATCATTGACCTCCGACTTCGAGCCGGATGCCGTTTGGGCTGTAATCGTAAACTCAATGGGATTCGCCAAAAGTGTCTTAATTGATGGGTTGGCTTGTTGAAGTGCTTCATATGATTTCTCGGAAGCCTTCGTCACGGAGATCGTTATGGTCACATCATTCAGATCTTTATTCAACTTGCTCGCCAAATCTTTGAAAATGCTCACAGGCACATTATAATTTCCCACATCTGATTGAATATTAAGAATGATCTTTGATTTATCGGCTATAGCCTCTTTCATAGAGGATGCCGGTATATCAATCTTAGCTCCGTTAGCTGCATCTTTAATCTCTAAAGTGAGTGTTTTGCTGTCTTTATCCGTTGCTTTAAGTGCGTCAATTGCTTTGCTAAAGGAATCTGCTTTCAGCAGAACTCGGGAAATTTCTTTGCCGTCTGCTCCTGATTCTTTTTTGACTGTTGATGCGTTTTCTTTCATTTTCACACCGTTATTGGTAGATTCGTGGTCGCTGGAGATGAAGCCTCCTCCGCCTCCTCCCATAATAACAGGTGTTGGTATCGTGTTTGGAACACTTGGAGCTTTTAAATTAACAGTTCGTACTTCTTCATATAATTGGTGAACAATAGATTCATAACTTTCAAAATAGGTTAGAGCAACGTTGGAGGTAGCAACACCTGCACTAAATTTGGAACCACTCCATACTGGCAATCTAATCTCATTCTTTCCACTTGTAGGAGACATCCTTAGAACGTACTGTTGGTTTGCCTCAAGAGGATATTCTAGTTCAAAGGAAACAAGGCCTTTCCGCGCCGTTGATTCCGACCATTTAGAAATCCCCAAATATGAACCATTCGATTTTTTCTCTAGTTGAAAGTCTGAAATAGATAGTTTGTCAGCTTGAACAGTTGTCGTGTTATGTTCACCTATGCCATAAATTGGCCAGCTATCGTATGGAAAGTATACAGAAATAACTTTCGATCTTTTCGTTGGTGTAAACACAACAATATCTTCTTTTGGCTCTAGCCAATGACCTGATTCTTTGTTACTAAATTGCAACGTTGGATTGGTTTGAAAATTACTCGCCATTGAGATAGTTTCTAAATTTACGGTAGCGAATTTCCCTTCATAATCCAGATAAGCTGCAGAATTCCAAACATCAGTTTTGGGAACATATGAATCTCCCTCTGAATTAATTATTTCAATCGTATAATCAGTATTTGGTAAGTCAAATTGATAAACAAGACTATCATACCCAGGAAAATCGCTATTTCCCCATCTGTAACCCTCAATAGAGTATCTCCCCAGTTGGGATTGCCCTGAGATAGTTTTGTCATGGAAGACCAAGCTTTGAATGATATTATTCTCTTTATCTTTTACAATAATTTTGGTGCCGTCCGAAGTCATCCCTTTAAAATGTAAATTCCCTTGATAGTGATACCCGTCAGGATGAGCGGCAGTTTCTAAAGTTACTTTTTCACTCTTTGCAGACTCATTGCCCATTACATCAATGGAACTGAATTGATATTCAATAGGACCAGCACCAAATACATAAGATAAAGAAAGTTCCTTTTGGCTGCTACGTATCCAAGATTCACCGTAATTACCCGATGTTCCCCAATAGGCTCTTATTGATTTCTGAAAAGGGGAATTCTCTGAATCCCAAGAAACTAACCACTGGCCATGACTAATCGTGGCATGCAGTCCCGTTGGAGGAGAAGGCACAGTACTTTTTTCATATGTATAGACATTCCCGATTACATTATTTAAAGTGGAGTACAGGGGAATCGAGTTCTCATAGACTGTTGCTGTAACAGGCATAAGATTTTTAAGTCCATTATTGGTTATCCCGTCCAAGTTATAATAAAATAGCCCTTGCCAATCTTGGGATGTAGGTCTTAAATTCTGAACAACCGATCTCGTCCCATAAGTCTCATCATTCACACTCACTGACAAGGTTGGTTTATCGGAATAAATATATCCGTAAACTTCACCCGACGCAGGCAGAAACTGAAAACTAAAAATGCTGGCTGCAGATGCAATTAATGGACTACATACATTCAGCATTAAGAACAAAACCAATACAGCTGAAAAACGACTTACAAATCTTGCAAAACTTTCTTGTTTCGTTAACAATACAATTCCTCCCCTTGCATTTCCATTCTCTATAATTATCTTCATTATCATATAAGAAATGACATTATTCGACAATGATCAAATCCTAGATTTATACGAAATTCATAAGAACAAAACATTAAGTTTTGACTAAATTTAAATATGGAGTGACTAACATTCAGCATGCCTCTGCAAAAACAGCAAAAAAACCTATCAACTAATCGAAATGCTAGACTCTCTTTCTATCTGTTAAGTTTATTCATGGTCATAGCTTTCTTACAGCACGGACTGCTTTTTAAGCCAGAGTATTGGTTAATTGGCGTGCTTCTATATTTAGGTGCAAGTGCTGCACTTATCATGGGCAGGTTACCTTCTCACCCCTACTTCTATGTAGCAGTTTGTCTAGTTGGTTGGTATGTCCTAAGTACTTTTTATGCCATTAATCCGCAAAATGCGATCTCAGCTAGTGGGAAACTAGCTTTAGCCATCCCATTTCTTATTCTCGGAGCTCAACTAACACACAGCTACCGAGTATTGCTCATGCGTTTATTGATTTATGTAAGTGCTGGATGGGTGTTGATTGGTGGGCTGTTAAAGCAGTTTCGCGAGGGGCGTTTTGAAGGAACGCTAGAATATGCCAACTCATGGGGGGCTTTGTTACTCACAGCACTGATCATGCAAATCTCCTTAACTGCAATTAGCAAGAACAAAATGGATTACTGGATTTCAGCCATCTTGCTCATTGGCATATTACTGACAGGCTCCCGCACAGTCTTCTTAATTGCCCTCATTCTAATTCCGATACAACTCTTCATACTGAAAAAAAACTCGCTGCAACCATGGTTACATAAAATGCAACTAAGATCACTCTACCTTTTTGCCATACCACTTATCACACTGATTTGTGCATTAGCCATTAGCCGTAATCTTACATGGTTGAATAGGTTCACCTCTATCAGCCCTCATGCTTCTGAGTGGGAAGCACGTCTTGGATACTACCGGGATGCCTGGCGAATCATCACAGGCTCCCCCTTTGTCGGCTACGGAGGAGGATCTTGGAACATTTTGCAATATCAGTTTCAGACTGCCGCTTATTCCGTGAGATATTTACATAATTTCTGGTTAGAAACCTGGATTGACGTAGGACTAATCGGTGTGCTGATGATCGTTCTTCTCATATTTCTAACCTTCAGACAAGCTATCACCCAATACAAATTTGTGACAAGTTCAGACAAAGCTTGGATTTTGGGTTGTTTACTCGCAAGCTGCGGGCTTTTGATTCATAGTACAGTTGATTTCACCTTCAGCTATCCGCTGCTCTTCTGTCTTTGGGTGCTTCTCGGACAATGGACAGCCATTTCACAACCGCTCGAAACAACAGATCGTACACCAAGATTAACGAGTCATCTTTCTGTACGGCTATCTGTAGTCCTTATCTTTATTACGGCTTCATTTGTCAGTATTCGTTTGGGGATTGCAGAGTCGTTACTTATTAAAGCCGATCAACGCTACGCTGCTCAAAAAAACAGCAAAGAAGCTATCCTCTTGCTTGAGCAAAGCAGCAACTATGCGCTCTTCCCGGCAGATCAGCATGACAAACTAGCCAGCCTATATCTAATCCGCTACCTCGCAAATAAAAGCTCAACGACAGATATCAAACGAGCAGAGATGGAGGCTAATCAAGCTTTAGCGATAAATCCCAAGGATCCTCATCTGCTTTTCTTGCAAACGCAAATTGATTATGTCATAGGTAACAAGGTTAATGCCGTAGAGCGATTAAGAATACTGCAGCAGCAATTCCCTTTTCGTGCAGACATACGAGACGAATATGCTAAATGGACAGTTCGATAAAAAGGTGCAACCCCCCATCCATGCTATCAGGATTTCCTCCAGCTAATTGTGCCGCAAACAAAGAATAGTGCCCACTTAAAAGGAAAAGCTCCTATAATTCAGCCCTTTCTCTCGTTTTAAGCGAGAAACGGCAGAATTAACAGGAGCTTTTCCTCTAGTTAGTCTTGCTAGTGAAGAAACGGCACATCGAACTGGAGGTTTTCCAGTTAAGCTACTCAAAGAGCTTCTCCAGGAAGCCTTTTCTCCGTTTTCGAATTTTGCTGTAGGTTCTCATTCTGGAGTAAGGCGCCTGCATGTCCTCATCCGCTTGTGTCTTGGATTCAGTTGCTTCCGGCGCTAGTTCGGAGGACTCGTCTACCTCCATTGTTTCTTCTTGAATCGCAGACTGCTGCTGGACAACAATCGTCCGAACTAAATCCTCATGAAGCTTGTTTTCAAGTTGATGCCTGAATTGCCTAAGCAACTGCTCCTGCTGTCTGTTCTGAAGTTCAAACTGCTCATGAAGCTGCGACTGAAGTACCTCTACTTGCTTGGAAAGAAGCACGATGGCTTTTTGCAAAGAATTCAGATGCTGTGCCCCGATCGGTTCATGGAACTCTAACCCCTCTGGGTACTCCCCATTCTCAGCTAGCAGAGCGTGCAGTTCTGCTGACGTAATGAGATCTTCTTTCTTCATGTGCTTTCCTCCATCCCCGTACATCTTGCAACCTTAACCTTGACTGCTTCTTCATCTTATTGTACATGAAGTTCGGGAAATGTTCACGTTTAACTATTCTAATGAGGCAAACCAGCTGACCGGCTTACTTGTAATCAATCTTCTATACCCCTTGCTTGCGTTATAAACTCTTCATCACGTAGAAAGACTTAACTGATAAGGGAATAAATCAATCTTCTTCAATGTTTGTTGCGTTTCCTTTTCATTCTCAGGTACCTCCAGGGCAGCAACATGATAGAAGGCATCTGGTATATCTCCAAGATCAGCCACCTTGTCCCCTTTTATGGATTGACCAATTAGTAATTGTAACCCATTCTTGTAAAAAAGGAGCAGTGTCTAAAGACATCATGCTCCATCATCAATCATCCTCTATACTTGTCCTACTTCTTTACAACACGCGTGCCAGCCATACGATCGTGTAGACCGCGTTTTTCCGAATCAATTCCAGCCATGATGTAACCGATACACAGAATAATCGTAGAAACGATCTTCCCTATAATTTCTCGCAACAAGATGGAACCCCACGTATTAGGTAACCCATCTTTACGTATGACGCGAATTCCCATAATCATCTTCCCGAGTGTTTGACCAAGAAGAACTGTCAAGATTACAGAATAAGACCAGCTTATCGCATACTGCAGTACAGACATGCCCAAGTTTGGCTTGAACGGACTTATATTCACAATAAAGCTAAGGAGTACAAAGACAGCCTGTATTGCAATCCCATCTAGTAAAACCGCCACAAAACGAATCCAAAAGCCCGCATACTGCAGCTCCGTATTAGTCCTAATTTCTGAACTCACACTTCCACCCTTACTTTGGTTTACTTCTATGTTGTGTTCCATATTACTTCCTCCTCTTATTATGGTTGAAATAAATATAACAAACGGGGTCCGGCAGTAGATGCAGTCGGCAATACATGCTCCATCACCTGTGCTGCAGGAGACTTCATCTTTTGGCTAAGCCCGTCCAACACGGAGAACAAAGATAACTTCTGCGAATACTTAATAACTTTCACATCTTTCAATCCTAACGTTTGCTTCGCATACTCCCTCGCATCGTCCAATGTACCAAATTCATCAATAAGCCCCAATGTTTTAGCTTGTTGACCCGAATATACTCGCCCATCTGCCACTTTCAAAACCTCATCACGAGATAATTTGCGGCCTTTTTCAATAACCGATACGAATTGTTGGTAGCTCTCATTTACCAGAGATTGAAAGATATCCTTTTCCTTTGATGTTAACTCACGAAGAGGATTTCCAATGTCCTTAAATTCGCCGCTTTTGATAGTGTTTTGCTTATACCCGAGCAGCTCTGCAGTTTTCTCATAATTAGGCAGCGCGAAGATAACGCCAAGACTTCCTGTAAGCGTTGAGCGATTGGCAAAAATATAATCCGCTGGGGCGGATATATAATATCCTCCTGAAGCGGCTACGGCTCCCATGCTGATAACTACGGTTTTCCCAGCCTTCTTCACATGCTCTATGCGCTGGTGAATTTCATCCGATGCAACCACTTCGCCTCCAGGACTATCAACTCTTATTACCAGTGCCTTTACGTTGGGATCTTTGCTAACTTGATCTAATTGGGAGAGAAAAGCGACAGTACTGAAGCTGCTGGAAAAACTAGGCTTCCCAGCAATAACACCCTCCACATCTAATTGAACAAGCTTATTCTTCCCCTTGCCTGAGATAACTTCTTCTTGCCATTTGTTCTTTTCAGTACTAACCGCTTCATTCCAATCTTTTGTTTTAAAAACCAGAATAAGAACCATAATTATTAGCAGAGCACCTACAATTATCAAAGCCCAACCCCTCTTACCCATAAAACTCCTCCTGTGAACTGCACATTCATTACGTGCCTTCAAATAAACTTTACTACAGTATACTTTCACCTTATTAAATCCAGTAGTTCCAAATTTTATAGTACCAATTGAACTAAAAAGGTAACTTATTCAAAAAACCTTCTACTCTTGACCTTCTCAATAGCTTCCTTAGAACTGCGCACACTCATCAAGGTTTGGATTGGTGTTATCTCGCACATCGCAGCTCTGATTACGCTTAGCAATTTTTTATAATCACTTTTTGCCACATAGCTCATTGCTCCCGCGGCAAATGAATTAATAATCAGCATCAATACCTTCAAGCTTTCCATCAGAAAGATGGATATCCATTAGAACGACATCAGGACATACTTCTCTGCATATCTGAATGGCTTCTACCTTACTAGAAGCTCTGTAACCTCCCTTCATATCAGTCTCTCTCTCTAAATAATCAGAGATGCACTTGAGCCATATTGGATCATCTTCCACAATAAGAATCTCTAATCTTGAAATGGCTATGTCTGATCAATAGAAAACTGCTCAATACTGCTCAGTAAGAAGATTAATAGCGGCGGTATGACAAATGTGGACTTATGTCCCACATCGTATTGCATAAATTCAAGTGAATACTATCGGCTATTTTCCACTGCCCATCAGCTTGCTTCATTAAACACTGTGATAAAAAAACTGCTTGCAAGTAGAATCTCTACTTGCAAGCAGTTTCTCAAACAAAGCCTATGGTAAATTCGAAGATCCCATCAAATACCAGTCAACCTCACGAGCGGCTGCACGCCCCTCATTAATAGCCCACACAACAAGGATTTGCCCACGGGCGCATATCACCTGCTGCGAAGACACCCTCCACGCGTGGCGAACTTGCCATACTCCGCCATCGCATTGGAACGCTCGTCTTTGGCGACTCCGAGCTGATCCAGCACCGTGTTCTCCAGTCCTGTGAAGCCCATCGCGATCAGCACCAGCTGCCGTACATTAATAGCCCACCGACACGGTCAGCTCGTTCATAGACGGTAACCCAGTGCCCCGCTTTATTCAGCTGGGCGGCGGCTGCGAGTCCGGATGGACCCGAGCCGACGACAACAACCTTTTTCCAGGCTACCTAGGCGTGATATAGACATAATTTCACTCATATCTAAGAGACTCGATTGGTTCTGATTTTGAAGCTTTGTTTGCGGGGATCATCCCAAATAAAATGCCTATGAACATGGAAAATAATACGCCGCCAACAATAACTTGCCACGAAATGAGCGGAGGAAATTTACTAAAAAGGGCTACGCTATAAGCGCCCGCTACTCCTATTAAGATCCCAAGACTTCCTCCAAGAGTAGTAAGTGTTATGGATTCAATGAGAAATTGGGTTAGAATATTCTTTCTTGTAGCTCCAAGGGCTTTCCGGATACCAATTTCTCTTGTTCTTTCAGTCACGGATACAAGCATAATATTCATGACGCCAATACCTCCAACGATTAAAGAGATGGCTGCAATACCAGCAATGATTCCTGTCATGATATTGGTGATTGTGGAGATAGACTGTTGGATCTGTTCTAGATTTAGAATATAGTATTCACCATCATTGCTATTAAGCCTCTTGTATTTCATATTTAGTAAATCCACAGCATGTTCTCCAACTTGCCTCAAATTATTCACATTAGTTGATTGAATAATTAATGACTGGATATCGTCAGTACCATAAAGTGAAGGCCAAATCGTCAGAGGAACCATTACCTTCTTAAAATCAATATTAAACAGACCTTTCTTAGCATCCTTATAAACACCGATAATCTTAAAAGATGTTCCTTCCATTTCTATAAACTCTCCAACAACATGCCTCTCTTTATTTATTTTTGCACCCAGATCTTCGCTGATCAATGCAACCTTTCGACCCTGTTCAATTTCCTTGCTAGTAATGGCCCTGCCCTCTATAATTTCTATAGGATTAACATCATAGTAACCATCACTAATTCCAATGAGTTGAGAGTTCACTTTTTGTTTGTAATAGTAAATAGATGCAGTTGATGAATTGGAGGTAATGACTCTACTGATATCTGGTACTTTTAGGAGTTCGGAAATATCGCTGCTAGAGAAATAGGATTGAGTCTCCAAGCTTATTTGTTCCAAACCATCGTCAATATTTTTCATGCGATAAAGTATTTCTACAGTATTGTTTCCTGACCCAGAGAACTTAGATTTCAGAACTGCCTCCCCTCCTTTTCCAATGGCTACAATAGCAATAATAGAGGAAACACCGATGACGATACCTAGCATCGTAAGAAGCGATCTCAACTTGTGTGCGTACAACGAAGATAACGCCATCCTTGTGCATTCAACAAGGTTCATATTGTAGTGTTCCTCCGGTCTTCGACTACTTCTCCATCTCTTAAATAAATTTGTCGGAAGGCTCGGCTAGCGACTTCCTTCTCGTGAGTTATAAGTACAATCGTTTTTCCTTCTTTATTAAGTAAAGTTAATAGTTCCATTATTTGTTCTCCTGTCTTGGAATCAAGAGAGCCAGTTGGTTCGTCTGCAAGAATTACCTCGGGTTGATGAACAATCGCACGAGCAATGGCAACGCGCTGCTTTTGTCCACCAGACAGTTGATTAGGATAATGGGATTTTCTCTCGGCTAACCCAACCTTTTCTAAAGCAGCGTGTGCCTTTTCTAAACGAGTTCTTTTCTTTTCTCCGGCATAAATAAGAGGAAGTTCAACATTAGCGAGCGCATTCAATCTTGGAAGAAGTTGAAATTGTTGAAATACAAATCCGATGTAACGCTTTCGAAACGAGGCAAGTTCAAAATCATCAGAGAACGATACATCTTGTCTGTTTAATTTATATATACCAGAGGTTATCTTATCGAGAAGACCTATTATATTCATGAGTGTTGATTTTCCGGAACCCGACGGACCCATAATGGACACAAACTCTCCCTTATCAATCGTAAGTGTAATCTCCTTCAGAACAGGCACTTCAGTTGAATGAAGTTGGTAACTCTTATGTACATCAATCAGTTGTATCATCTGTCAGCACATCCATTCCGTCCTTCCACCCAGGAAGTGGATTACGAACAACAACATCACCTTCGCGAACCCCGGCCGTAACTTCTTTAATCAAATCATTTGTAAAGCCTGTCTCTATATTTTTCTTATACAGTTTTCCATTTTCAACTATGTAGACAATTTCTTTTTGATCTTGGATTAGAACCGCATCATTTGGTATTGTCAGTACGCCCTCTTTTTCCTTTATGTGGATTTCCAGTGCAACATGATAACCATCCTGGAGCCCATCTTGTGTATCTATTAACTCAACAACAAAGGGATATGAGGTAACGGGACTACCCTTGTCTAAAGCAGTTGTCGAGTTGTTAGTTATTGAAGCCAATTCAATATATTTAATAACGCCTTTCCACACCTGATTTGATAATACTTTTGGTTTCACTAAGACTTGCTGACCCGCTTTAACGTAAACGGAATCAAATTCGGAGATGCTTCCTCGTACTTGAAATGTACCAGAGACTATATTTATACAAGGTTGTTGATTTAACTCGGATTGCCCAGCTTTTGGAATAGTAATTTTCTTAACTATCCCTGAAATCGTGCTTTTTACCACTAATTGATCTAATTTTTTGTCTAATAAATCTTTTTCTATGTCATTTTGTTGTATTTCCAGCTCTGATAGCTTTAATTCCCTCTCTAAATCGTCTTTTTGCTCTGCTACTTTACTAATAGTTTCATCCAAGCTAGTGGAATCTTTTACACTTTCCTTAAATTGAGTATTCAAATATTTAATCTTTTTATTAGTTTGTTCCATCTGAAGAACTAACCGTGATCCAGTGATTTCAAGTTGTTTTTTTTGTTTTTTTAAATCTTCACCATCATATTGAAATAGTGCTGTGCCTTTCAATATTTGTTGTCCTTCAAATACATACCAATGTGTGATTTGCCCTTTCGTTTCATCATAATATTTTTTTTCTTCTTCTCTCTGAACTATGACACCTGAAGCTATTAAAGTATCGGAGATCCGTTCCTTTTTCACATGTATAATCTTTACAGAAGGTGAATTTGATAAATAGGATTTCTTTTTACTTGAAACAACATTAATTGAAATAATTGCAGCTATAGTTAGTATGCCTATAGTTAGAATTAATTTTTGTTTCATCTATATCCCCTCAAGGTTATCATTATTATATAGACTGCCCAGCCTCATAATCAGTGCTTGCGTAATCAGATCATAAGTCGATTAAGATTGCATTCCGTACTACGTAGTAAAGGCTTCTTTCCACTCCCAAACAAGGTGCAGGAGCGAAGAGCAGCCTAATCGTTCATTCCGTTTTTTCTTGCTTTCTGCTGATAGAAATTCCGCTCCTGCAAGGCATCAACATTATGTAATTAATAGGGTGCTCAAAATATTCACCACAAAAAATAATCCCCAAACAGTAAATGACGTCATCATTCCTTTACCTGTGGATTTTTTGGATACCACAGCAATACCAAGTCCGATCAATGCGTAACTCCACAACTCTAACAGATCCACAGCAGAAGCCATTTTGACTATCAAAGGATGTTGTGTAAATTGAGAAACAATCTGACCGAGACTGGTAACGGATTGATTCAATGTAACTTCCCTTGTGTTCACCAAAGCCGGCGTAGATACGATAAGCTTTATGGCTTTGCCGATTAGTGTCGGTCCCTGTGACAACAAAATAATAGCAAATAGTAATTTTCTGTTGACTGTAGTTCTATATATTTTTGAAAACACGTACAGTAAAGCAAGTAATATGAGCAGCGTTACAAAATAAATAGCGGTTGAAAATAGTATGATGACTACTTGAAGAATTTGAGTGGCTAACTTAGGAATAACTATTTCTGTTTGTTTTAGCATTTCTTGGATTTCAACCATAGAGATCAAATGATCGGACACAACATAGTAGAAGCCCACATGTAATACAAATAATATCAACAATATCCATCGTATACGATACTGGACATCTAAGGCTGCATAAGTCTTAATCGGAGCATAAAATATCTTAACCAAATCTAACAAACTCTGTCGACGCTGTGGCGTTGATGTTAAGTTTGCCGAGGCCTCTGCTGGGTTCACATCTTACACTCCCCTCTATTTACAATCTTGCGGTAATATACCCTTCCACTACAGCGCCTACGATTAATAAACCGGCAGTATAGCCAATGAAGCGGAAATGGCTGGCCCATTCTTTCTTCGGCATAAAATAAAAGTAAAGCCCCTTTAAACCGATCGCCCCCGCTAGCACTAAGGCAGGAATTTCAAAAATGCCATGTGGCAGTAATTTCATAACGATTTGTTGAAATGGAACTCCGTCTAACAATCTGCTCGTAATCACTGCTCCTATCCAAAGTCCATTTAGGAAAAGAGTGATCAGTGTGGGCACTGCAAATAAAAATAACCCTGAGATCATCAAGAGAGCCACTGCTGCATTTCGAAAAAGAATGTGCCATGCCGCCTCAAATCCCCTATCTTGACTTACAAGGACATCTGCTGACATTGGCAAGGCTTCTTGAGATATAGCTAAGACCATAAGCATACCAAATAAGCCACCAATCGTTAGACAAAATGCCGAGCCCATATATAAGTAACGATTCTTTGAGAAGTAAGTTTGCATCGCTCCACTTTAACCTACTTTACTAATGATTAGTATTGAGATAAGATAAAAAATAAACATTCTTATCTTATCTCAATTCATGTAACTTACAATAGCATGCTATCCCTAATTACCATGCAATTGCTGCTTTAGTACCATTCTTTAGTACGAATTGCTTAACAACTAAGATTAGTCCTGCACTCAAACCAAACGATGCAAAGATCGCTGCAAGGGCAATTACCGTTGACCCTACATTGATCGCGTTAATGATTACCGTAGCCCAAGCTGTAGAAATTCCTGTGTACGCTGCCAAATCAGCAAACAAAAGTTCTAACATATGTATTCACCTCCTTCTCATTGCATCGCAACCCTATTACCATGCAATTGCTGCTTTAGTACCATTCTTTAGTACGAATTGCTTAACAACTAAGATTAGTCCTGCACTCAAACCAACCGATGCAAAGATCGCTGCAAGGGCAATTACCGTTGACCCTACGTTGATCGCGTTAACGATTACCGTAGCCCAAGCAGTAGAAATTCCTGTGTACGCTGCTAAATCAGCAACTAAAAGTTCTAACATTTGTTTTCACCTCCTTTCATAAATAGCTTGCACACTTCGTGCAAGCTATTTATTTTTCACAGCTGATCGTGTAATAACGAGCATTACTACAATACATACAATTAGAAATATTGAGTAAAGCCACTTTCCAAAGTAAATCTGATACCCTAGAGGTGGCAGACCAAACAACAGAATCATGATAGTAGCCAATAATTTTATTTTGTTCATGTAGACCCACCTTTTCCACTGATATTTCGTGCTCGTTGTACTTGATCAACAAAGTATGTCTCAAGGGATGAATTATGTTCTAGTACCTCTTCCAATGAAGTCGAATCTACAATGCATCCGTCTTGGATAAGAATGAATTCGTCACAAAACTTTTCAGCCACTTCCAACTGGTGCGTTGACAATAGTATGGAGCCATTGTTCGCAGCATATTCGGTAAGAATTGAACGTACTAATATTGAATTCATAGGATCCAACCCCGAGATATATTCATCTAAAAGCAGCAGACTCGGTTGCCTAAGCAAAGAAGCCAGCAACACTAGTTTCTTTTTGTTCCCTAGAGAATAATGCTTGATGCGTTTTTTAAAATCGGCTTCAAGCTGAAACTTTACCACTTCTTTTGCAAGCTCGCGTTCGGTCACCCTTAGTTTGAATAAATCCCGAGTAAATCTAATGTACTCTTCCCCAGTCAATTCATCATAGAGCATTGGATAATCAGGAATAAAGGAAATGTGCTCCTTAGCCTTCTTCCAGTTATTATTCATGAGGATTTCCCCAATCCAAACCTCACCAGTCGTTGGACGGCTTAAACCCGCCGCTATATGCATTGTAGTCGTTTTCCCAGCTCCATTCGGCCCCAAAAATCCAACAATTCGGCCTTTTGGTACTTCAAACGTTACATCACTAATAATGTTTTTGGTATTGATGACTTTAGTGATTCCTGACATCCGCAAGTTTGAGCTACTAAGGTTCATTTTCTTATCCTCATTTAATTAAATATTTAGTTCCTCGAGGCTGTGGTATCGGTCATATTGCCGTTTTATAAACCACATTCCGGTAAAGAACATAGTTAGAACAACGACAGGTATCCCCCCCATTTGTATCCACAGAAATTGCATTTCACTAATTTCATCAGACAAATAAAAGGCAAGGGGGAGCATCAACAATGGAATTGCAACCCCCAACATGATAATACGAACGATCGCTTTAACCATACCTTTATCCGCGAATTCGTCCAACTGTTCTATATGAATAAAGTTAAAATGAGGACATACCAAACTTGGAATATAGTTAATAACCGCAAAAGAAGTATAATTTATAGCCTGTCCAACCAAGATCAGTATGGCAAACCAAAAGCCATGTATGTTGCCAACACAGATAAATACAATTTGTATCAATACAAACATTGGGACGGAAGCGATTAAAAATAATTGAAGTTTCTGTGTGAAGATATGCCATAGCGTTGCTCCATTAGCCAGATACATCGGCAGTAGTCTCCCATCACTTTCAAATGAGAATTGCCCTGATAAATCGTCGAACAAAAGGGTGGAAAGAAAGTAAATCAGTATGTACATACACATTGTTATGACCAAGTAGAACACTTTCTGGGATTGAGTATGACCTATAAAAAAAACGACGAGTCCAATTACACCCCAAATAATTAACCCTCCGAATAAGACTGAGGGGCGTTGCTGCACTTGCTGTGCTCGACACATAATGATTATTCTTGTCATTATCAAACGATTGGAGGCACTGACAAACCATTTGCTGATAATAAGATATGGCATTTCAAGAAACTTACCATCACTCACTGACTGCTTACGTAAAAGGTTTGTATTCAAACTCGGCAGTAATATACCAAGTAGCAATAAAATTCCCATCCAAATCAACCATAGCTCCCAACCAGAATTGTTAACAGCTACTCGTGCCAAAATGGTATGTAGCCAGTTCTCATTCAACAAAACCAGAAAAACATAAGATGTTTCCTGAAACAAAAGTTGCTTACCGTATAACAGCCACTGCTCATACGCCAAGGCATCTACACGCGAACCAATAACAGGAAATGCGTTTATCCAGGGTGAAAATATTTTACCCAAACTATAGCCCAAGACAGCTATTGCCATTTTGCATAAAAGAGCCTGTAATAATAAAATTATTTTGTATTTTCCACTAAACAATTTCCTTGTGGTGATTGCATTATGTAACGAAGCCACAAAGTGATTTTGAATAAGATACGTAATGGTAACTATCACCACAAGACATAGACTCTGGAATAACCCGTATTGAGCAGCTACCACAAGTGCAAAAGCAAATGGGAGATATCCAGTTATTAGCTGCTTTATATCCCACAACATTTGTTCGCTGTACAGAAGTAGCTTCTTTTGCCGTTCATTCCATGGCAGGTTCTGTATATGCAAATCTTCACAGCTGCTTAACTCCCATTTGGAAGCTTGTATACCTGAAAAAATTGAGAAGATTGTTAACTGCATAAACAATAATACCCAGACATAATATAGTTTGCTTTTTAGGTTAAAGTTTGTCACTAGCTCGAATACCCCTTGAAATATCCCCCCCCCGATAGAGGAAAGGAACTCCGATGTTTGGGCAGGGGAGAAGATAAGAAGTCGGAAGCCAATTAACGAAACTAAAAAGTACGATAGCATTTTCAGCACATCTAACAAAATAATAAGCACATAAATAGAGGTCATTTTCCCCCATTCATTTCTCCAGCGAATATAAAACTTCCACTTTATCCATTGAAAAAGCATTCATGCCTCAGCCCCTGATGTGCAATATACTGTACTCTTTGTATTAAACAATGATAATCATCTAAGCTCCTAAAATTAGCAACATAGTGTAAACCTTACTCCACTCACATTCGACCTCTGTATTAGTATAATTTATCCCACTAGAATCCAATAGTACCAAATTTTGTAGAACCTTCAGAACATATACTTCATCGTTTTCATGTGAAAGGTAACTTATTCAAAAAACCTTCTACTCTTGACCTTCTCAATAGCTTCCTTAGAACTGCGCACATTAAATTTCTTCAAAATTCGGTTGACTTGATTCTTTATCGTGCTGCTCGATTTATAGAGTTTTTTTTCAATTTGAGACTGTGTGAACCCTTGTTCGATAAGACCGAAAACTTCTTTCTCGGCAGTTGTCAGTACCGTCAGTTGCTCTTCTTTTCTTAAACGCAAATAATCACTCATCAAGGTCTGGATTGGCGTTATCTCACACATCGCAGCTCTGATTACGCTTGGCAATTGCTTGTAATCACTCTTTGCCACATAACTCACTGCTCCAGCAGCAAATGAATTTATAATCATTTCTTTATCAGTAAAAGAAGTAAGCATAATAATCTTCGTTTCTATGATCGTTTTTATTTCGAGCACGGCATCAATACCGTCAAACTTTCCATCAGAAAGATGGATATCCATTAGAACGACATCAGGATATACTTCTCTGCATATCTGAATGGCTTCTTCTCTGCTAGAAGCTCTGTGACTCCCCTTCATATCAGTCTCTCTCTCCAAATAATCAGAGATGCACTTGAGCCATACTGGATCATCTTCCACAATAAGAATGTTTAGACTTGCCATGATTTCCCCTTTTCCTGCATTCAAAATATTAAGATAAAGGAAGGCTTACCTTCACTGTTGTACCCTTTTCAAGTTCACTGAAAACTTCAATCTTCCCACCGTGTTTTCGAATGACATTAAAGCAATATGATAATCCTAGTCCAAAATTATTCTTATTCAATTTAGTGGTGTAAAAAGGATTGAAAATATGTTCAAGGTGGCTTTTAGAAATGCCTATTCCGTTATCCTTAACTAGGATATATACCTGATTTCTTATTTCAAAAGTTTCAACCCTCATCAGTCCACCAGTACTCATCGAATCAATTGCATTTGCTAATAAATTATTGATGACTTCCTTCAAATGAAAGCTGTCATATTCGATTGTCCTTGAAAGAGCATAATGCTCTTCGATGTTGATACTTTTTTTGTTCAAAAGTATTTGATTCATGGCTACACATTCATGTAAAAGAGCAGATAAATTATTTCTTTCTTTTCTCAATAAAATATCCTGAATTTGGTGTTGAATGCGATTTATCATTTCTAGCAAATGATCCGTCGAAGAAATAATATGAGACACATTAGCGCTAACTTCCTTGTTTTTAAAATCGAAAGTTAGATGCTGAATGTTTTCTGCTAATATGTTGATTTTTCCAACTTCATTCTTAATTGCATGGTTGAGAAAACTCGTTCCTGAAGTCACTGCTTTTAAAGTGCTGTCTATTCTGCGCCGTTCAAATCTAAGTTTCACCCCAAAGAAATCGAATTTTATCATCAAAACTATAAACAGTACCAGTAAGAAAAACATCATTATTGCATTAAGTCTCCATACTTCGTCAAAGCGGAACAAGCGTAGGGTGTAATTGGATACTAGTTGAAAGAGTACGGGTGGGAGGGCGATCATATTCGTAAATAGTCTACTTTTTTTCAGAAGAGGATTCGTTTCTTTATAATAACTGACTATCAATAACCCACTTCCAATAAGTATATAGGGAGCAACCCATATGATGGTGATGGGATAATTGTGAATGATCTCAGGCAGCAGAGGAGTAATATAGAACATTATAATAACGGGTCCAAACAATATAGCTTTCAAAATTGCTTTTTCTCTACTTCCAAATAATTCCGAATAACAAAGACAAAATATTAGATAGCCATAAGGTAAGCCATAGGTATTGATAAACGATCCTATATTATAAATACTTTGTAATATTGATTCAAGTTCCGTATCCATCAAATGATGCAGCGATATAACAGGTGAAAAATCCTCAATCAATGCCCGCGCGAATCCACCAGCGCCCCCACAAAATGCCACAAAGGCCGCCCAACGGGTGGACTCACTGTAAGGATTATTGATGATAAGTATAATTGCAATCAGCCATAGTACAATGAATGTAAAAATCACCGGTGCTCGATGCTCCTCTCTAATCGACGTCACATTAATGTAAACACAATATACGTTTTATTAGTTTACAATATTATACATCCAAAATTTAGAAATAGCTGTCGAAAAATGTTGTTTATTTGTAAAAAAAACCTAAAAAAGAGACCTATTCTCACTTACATACTTAGTACTTTGAATTCGTCTGACTTGAATGACAAAAGCACTTTCAAAGCAGAATCGCCAAATAAAGAAGGCCCCCCGAGAGGTTCCTTCTTTATTTGGCGATTCCTATGGTAAATTCGACGATCCCATCAAATAACGGTCAACCTCACGAGCCGCAGCGCGCCCCTCATTGATTGCCCACACAACAAGGCTTTGCCCACGGCGCATATCACCTGCTGCGAAGACACCCTCCACGCTCGTGGCGAACTTGCCATACTCCGCCTTCGCGTTGGAACGCTCGTCTTTGGCGACTCCGAGCTGATCCAGCACCGTGTTCTCCGGTCCTGTGAAGCCCATCGCGATCAGCACCAGCTGAGCTGGGTAGACTTTCTCGCTGCCAGGCACTTCGACAGGCACGAAAGCGCCCTTGTCATTTTTCTGCCACTCGATCAGAACCGTGTGCAGCTCTTTCAAGTTGCCATGCTCATCACCAACGAATTTTTTGGTATTGATGAGATACGTTCGCGGGTCTTCACCCTGCAAGGCCGCCGCTTCCTGCTGTCCATAATCGACCTTATGGACCTTCGGCCATTCCGGCCAAGGATTGTTTAATGGACGCGTATCTGGCGATTTGGGCATAATCTCGAATTGCGTAACGCTCTTACACTTGTGGCGTAAGGAAGTGCCAACGCAGTCCGTTCCGGTATCCCCGCCGCCGATGACAATCACGTCCTTGCCTTCGGCGGAGATGAAGGCGCCATCGGCATGCTCGGAATCGAGCAGGCTCTTCGTGTTTTTGCCGAGGAATTCCATCGCCAAGTGAACACCGTTCAGCTCGCGGCCTTCAATCGGCAGATCCCGGCCCTTCGTTGCACCACCACAGAGAACGATGGCATCGAACTCTTCCTGCAGGTTCTCAATCGGATAGTTCACACCGACATGAGCGCCAGTAATGAAGGTAACGCCCTCCGCTTCAAGCAGGTCCACACGGCGTTGAATATATTTCTTATCCAGCTTCATGTTGGGAATTCCGTACATTAATAGTCCACCCACACGGTCAGCTCGTTCATAGACGGTAACCCAGTGCCCCGCTTTATTCAGCTGGGCGGCGGCCGCGAGTCCGGATGGACCCGAGCCGACGACAGCAACCTTTTTACCTGTGCGAATTTCCGGTGTTTGCGGGGTAATCCAGCCTTCGGCAAACCCTTTGTCGATAATGGCTTTTTCAATGCTTTTGATCGCAACGGGGGAGTCCTTCAAGCCTACTGTGCAAGACCCTTCACATGGCGCTGGGCAAACACGGCCTGTAAATTCAGGAAAGTTGTTCGTCTTATGCAGACGATCCAGCGCTTCTCGCCATTGACCGCGATACACAAGATCATTCCATTCTGGAATCAAATTGTTCACCGGACAACCAGCAGCCATCCCGCTGATTAGCGAACCCGTATGACAGAATGGAATGCCGCAATCCATACATCTGGAGCCTTGCGTCTGCAATTTATCTTCTGTCAGCGGTGTCGCGAACTCTTTCCAATGGCCGATTCGGACCAGCGGAGAAGCTTCAGACGCAACTTCACGACGATATTCAATAAAACCAGTTGGTTTACCCATAACCGTTTAATTCCTCCTAGGCATTTTGCTTAAGCAAATTCTGCTCTAAATGGTTAGTTTCCACCGACACGTGAAACATCTCGCATATTCGCCTCGAAAGCAACCATAACGGCTTCCTGCTGGCTCAGTCCGGAACGTTTAACTTTCTCGATGGCATCAAACATTCGTTTGTAGTCCTTAGGTATTACCTTCACGAACTTCCAAACGTACTCATCCCAGTGCTGAATAACCCGGTGGGCAACGCTGCTATCCGTAAATGTAGCATGATGTTGAATCATTGTTTTCAGTTCGTTCATTTCGAACGTTTCCTCGACTTGCTCGAGGTAAACCATTTCCTGGTTCACCTTGCTCTTGAAGTCTCCCGACTCATCGAGCACATAGGCGATACCACCGGACATGCCGGCAGCGAAGTTGCGGCCTGTAGAGCCAAGCACGACGACACGTCCGCCCGTCATATATTCACAGCCATGATCGCCCACGCCTTCAACCACGGCGCGAACCCCGCTGTTTCTCACGCAGAAGCGCTCTCCGGCAATACCTCGGATATACGCGTCTCCGTCCGTTGCGCCATAGAATGCTGTATTACCGATGATGACGTTCTCCTCCGGCACAAAACTCGACTTGCTGGAAGGGAATATCGCCAGTTTACCGCCTGACAACCCTTTGCCGACGTAGTCATTCGCATCGCCTTCTAGAGAAAGCGTGATGCCTTTCGGTACGAATGCACCGAAGCTTTGACCGGCAGAGCCGTTGAAATGGAGGCGAATCGTATCATGAGGCAGGCCGTCTACGCCATGACGGCGAGTCACTTCACTGCCGACAATCGTGCCTACAACACGATTGACGTTATGAATGGGCAGGATCGCATGCACATGCTCCTTGCGCTCGATGGCCGGCTCACAGATGCTGAGCAGCTGTGTAACGTCCAAAGAGCGATCCAGGCCATGATCCTGGGTCATTTGGCAGAAGCGGCCTACGTCTTCGCCCACGTCCGGTTGATGCAGCAGCGGCGATAAATCGACGCCTCGGGCTTTCCAATGCTCGACAGCTTGCTTCGACTCGAGCACATCAGTCCGTCCGACCATCTCTTCGATGGTGCGGAAGCCCAGCTCTGCCATCATCTCGCGCACATCCTGCGCGATGAAGGTCATGAAGTTGACGACATGCTGCGGATCACCGGCAAATTTCTTGCGCAGCTCCGGATTTTGCGTAGCTACCCCAACCGGACATGTATCCAGATGGCAGACACGCATCATCACGCAGCCGATTGTAATAAGAGGTGTAGTAGCGAAGCCGAACTCTTCTGCGCCAAGCAAGGCAGCGACGACGACATCGCGCCCTGTCATCAGCTTGCCGTCGGTCTCGACGACAATACGGCTGCGCAGGTTGTTGAGCACGAGCGTCTGATGGGTCTCCGCCAGACCAAGCTCCCACGGCAGTCCCGCGTGGCGAATACTCGTCTGCGGCGACGCGCCCGTGCCCCCGTCGTAACCGGAGATGAGGACAACGTCCGCTTTCCCCTTGGCTACGCCGGCAGCGATTGTGCCAACGCCAACTTCGGATACCAGCTTGACGCTGATCCGCGCCCGTGGGTTGGCATTCTTGAGATCGTGGATCAGCTCCGCCAGATCCTCGATTGAATAGATATCGTGATGCGGCGGCGGCGAAATCAAGCCTACGCCTGGCGTCACGCCACGAACCTCAGCGACCCATGGATACACCTTGGTTCCTGGGAGCTGCCCGCCCTCGCCAGGCTTCGCGCCCTGCGCCATCTTGATCTGAATCTCGTCGGCATTGACGAGATAATGGCTCGTGACACCGAAGCGGCCGGAGGCCACCTGCTTGATCGCGCTGCGGCGAAGGTCGCCATTCTCATCCGGGGTGAAGCGCTCCGGATGCTCGCCTCCCTCGCCGGTATTGCTCTTGCCGCCGATGCGGTTCATCGCAATCGCAATCGTCTCGTGCGCTTCTTTGCTGATGGAGCCGTAAGACATGGCTCCTGTCTTGAAGCGCTTGAAGATCGCTTCGACCGGTTCCACCTCGTCAATTGGAATTGGCTGGCGGCCATCCTTGAAGCTCAGAAGCCCGCGCAGCGCCATATATTTCTCATCTTCCCGTTTAATCAGCTTCGAGAAGTTCTTGTACATCGCATAATTGTTCGTGCGAACAGCAGCTTGCAGAGCATGCACCGTCTCCGGTGTGTAGAGATGGTCTTCGCCATCTCGTCGCCACTGCAAATCGCCGCCGGTATCAAGCACCTTATCGCGTCCCTCTTGCTCAGAGAACGCGCGATTGTGGCGAATAAGCGCTTCTTGCGCCACAATGTCAATGCCAATCCCGCCAACCGGCGTATGGGTCCAAGTGAAATACGCATCGACCAGCGCTTGGCTGAGGCCAATCGCCTCGAAAATCTGCGCCCCCCGATAACTTTGAATCGTGGAGATTCCCATTTTAGCCAATACTTTAACTACGCCCTTGGTTACCGCTTTGATGTAGTTGTACGTCGCTTTCTCGCGGTCGATACCCGCAAGCTGGTTGCGTCTGATCATATCGTCTAGCGTTTCAAGAGCCAGATAAGGATTGATAGCCCCTGCCCCATAGCCAAGCAGCAAAGCGAAGTGATGCACTTCACGAGGTTCGCCTGACTCAACAAGCAAGCTTACCTTCGTTCGCGTGCCTTCTCGAATCAGATGATGGTGCAGACCCGATGTCGCGAGCAGGGCCGGAATTGGCGCCTTGCGGACATCCACGCCACGGTCAGAAAGAATCAGCAGCGAAGCTCCTTCACCAATCGCGTCATCTGCAGCCGCATACAGGGCTTTCATCGCATTCTCCAAACCTTCCGTTCCTTCGGATGCTTCGAATAGCGTAGATAACGTCACCGTCTTGAAGCCATCCCGCTGAATATGACGCAGCTTTGCCAACTCTTCGTTGGATAAGAAGGGAGATTTCAAGCGAATTTGACGACAGCTTTCCGGTTCTGGATGAATTAAATTGCGCTCAGGTCCAATTGTTGTGCCTTGCGCTGTTATGATTTCTTCAAAATTCGCATCAATCGGCGGGTTGGTCACCTGTGCGAACAATTGTTTGAAATAATTGTATAATAATTGCGGTCGGTCAGACAGCACAGCAAGCGGTGCGTCTGTGCCCATAGAACCAATCGGATCTACGCCTGTTTTGGCCATTGGCTCCAGGGTTTTGCGCAGCTGCTCAAAGGTGTAGCCGAAAGCCTGCTGCCGTTGAAGCACCGTGTCATAATCAGAACCAAGGACGATCGGCGCTTCCTCCAGCTCTTCCAACGACACAAGATGCTCATTCAACCAATCGCGATAGGGTTGTTCCCCGGCGATTCGGCTCTTGATTTCTTCGTCAGCCACAATGCGTCCTTCTACCGTATCAACGAGCAGCATGCGTCCCGGTCTGAGACGGTCCTTGTAGAGAATACGTTCTGGCTCAATATCCAGAACGCCGACTTCAGAAGCCAACACAATCAGATCATCTGTTGTCACGTAATAACGTGATGGACGCAGCCCGTTGCGGTCCAGAATCGCACCAATTTGACTGCCGTCCGTGAAGGCAATTGCAGCCGGGCCATCCCATGGTTCCATCAAGGTGCTGTGATACTCATAAAATGCCTTCTTCTTATCGTCCATCGTCTCATGTTTGGACCAGGGTTCTGGCACCATCATCATCGCGGCATGAGGCAAGGAGCGTCCCGCCAGCATCAAAAACTCCAGCGTGTTGTCGAACATTTGTGAATCGGAGCCATCTGTATCAATAATAGGAAGAATGCGTTTGAAGTCTTCACCAAAGAGGTCGGAATCACACATCGCTTGCCGAGCGTGCATCCAGTTTACGTTACCGCGGAGTGTATTGATTTCGCCATTATGAATGAGGTAGCGATAGGGATGTGCGCGTTCCCAACTCGGGAATGTGTTCGTGCTGAAACGAGAATGAACAAGCGCAAGCGCCGAATCCACTTTCTCATCCTGCAGTTCCAGATAATAAGCATCTACCTGTTTGGGCGTTAGCATGCCTTTGTATACGATCGTTCTGCTAGACAAACTAGAATAATAAAATTGCGACTCGTTTCGCGATTTTATGACAGCGTTTTCACTTCTACGCCGAATGATGTACAATTTCCGTTCAAAATCGAGATTGCTGGCCACGCCTGCCTGTTGTCCAATAAATACTTGGCGTACAAAAGGTTCCGCTGACTTCGCAGATTCTCCCAGAGAGCTATTGTCCGTTGGAACGGTTCTCCAACCTAAGAATTGCTGCCCCTCCTCACTAACGATGCGCTCGATGATGCTCTCACATGCTTGTCGGGCCTCCAACTCCTGAGGCAAATAGACCATTCCCACACCATAGTGTCCTGCTGTCGGAAGCTTGATATTGTCCGCAGCACACGCTGCTTGCAGGTACGTATCCGGGATTTGCATCAAAATGCCTGCCCCGTCTCCCGTATTCTGCTCACTTCCTTGGCCACCGCGATGATCTAAATTGCAAAGCACACGCAGCGCTTGCTTGACGATTTCATGAGATTTAACCCCTTTAATATTCGCTACAAAGCCAATACCGCAGGCGTCACGCTCGAACTGAGGATCGTACAATCCTTGCTTGGGAGGTAACCCGTTTTTGGTCATGTTGCGCAACCTTTCTTTTCTGGTTTTTGTAGAAATTAATGGAATAGTCGCAATATTTTTTATATTATATTAACATTTGAAATCGTATAGTTCAATTGAAAAATATTAGTTTGAAAAGGTTTTCATTTTAATAGGAACAGATCCATTCTTCATTTCGGGCTCCCCAGGGTCCAAACCATATTTGGCGTTTCATTTTCATTTGCCCATGATAGCAAACTTTCTATGTTTCATGCTATGATAGCTAATGCGCTGCAATGTAACATTACACCCAGATTCCACAGCCTAGGAGGAACTCTGCTTTGAGTCTACAGCATACTTTTTCGAGCGGGATGATTTGGGAGCCTTTGTACCGGTGGCATATGCAGGCCCACCCAGTTGAAGCCGAGCTTTTCAGGTCGCAGCCGGTCCGCCGTTTGAAATTTCTGCATCACTTTGGTGCATCGGCGTTATTCTCGCCCATGACCCATTCCCGGTTGGAGCACACGATTGGCGTGTGGTCACTAATGGCCCATTTTTACCCGGATGAACTCCTGCTTCGCCTTGCTGCACTTTTGCATGACATTGGACACTTGCCTTTTTCCCATGCCGTTGAGAAAACGCTCGGCTATGATCATCACAGCCATACAGAGCAATTAATTCTTAACGGAACCGTTGCGGATATTCTTAACAAGCATGGCATTTCGCCTGCCTCGATCGTCGCTATTTTACATCAAGACAGTCCTTTAACGAACAAAACATCCATTATGGGTCTCGATCATCTGGATAGCTTCCTGCGTGATACGTATTATGCCGGACAACAGCTCATGCCGCCCTCCGAACTTGTGAGAAAGCTTCGACTGCGCGGTCCTTACATAGAAACAGATGAAGATACAGCTGCTGCGCTTGTGCATGCCGTTGTTGAAGATCACCGCATCTTCCTGGGGCCGCAATTTCTGGCTATGGATGCTCTCCTGGCTAAAGCTGTCGCTCATCACAGTGAATCAACACCAGGCATGAGGGAACGCCTCCCCTCCCTGCTGGATCACGAGCTTATTCAAGATCTGCTCCAAAGCAAGAATCAGACGTCACGCGACATCATGCATGTCTTGCTCTATGAGCCTCAGCGCATTCAAGTAACGGACGAACCGGTTCCAGGCAGCATTGAAGTAAACATCCGCAAAGTATACAAAAAACAGCCGCTCATCGGGGATAAACCCGCATCCGAAACGAGTTTCCAAGCTGCCGTCAAATTGGCGGAATTGGATACATTAACAGCTACTTATTTTTTTACAATATAGGAAACTGTTCGTGATCATTACAATTTCAGAGGGGACTGGCCCATCTTGGCAAAATTATATTTCCGTTACGGCACGATGAACAGTGGTAAATCCATTGAAGTTCTGCGCGTGGCGCACAATTACGAGGAGCAAGGCAAAAAAGTGCTGCTGCTTACACCGGTTGTCGACGACCGTTTTGGCGTGGGCAAAGTCGTTTCCCGCATTGGCATGCAAAAGAACGCAATTGTCGTAGACGATACGCTCGATATGATTGAACTGGCACGAACAGAGCAGCCTAACTGCATTCTCGTCGATGAGGCTCAGTTTTTAAGTAAAGAGCAAGTCGCACACTTGATTGTTATTGTCGATGATTTGAACATTCCCGTTATCGCCTACGGCCTCCGAGCAGATTTCATGGGGCAATTATTCGAAGGAAGCACCGCGCTGATTGCCGTCGCAGATACGATCGAAGAAATCAAAACGGTATGCTGGTACTGTGACAAGAAAGCCATTATGAATATGCGCTGCAAAGACGGTGAGCCTATATTCCATGGGGAGCAGATCCAAATTGGCGGCAATGAAAGCTATGTACCGGTTTGCCGCAAGTGTTATGCCTCCAAGCTCAAGTCTTCGTTGAACGCCTAATGAAGGGTTTCGCTGGGGCTGACGTCTAATCTATTGAGATGGTTGTAAAAGAAAGGTGAGTTCCTTGCGAAAAAAACGGATTTTGCTCTTATCCGAGGGCTTCGGGAAAGGTCATACACAAGCCGCTCACGCGCTCTCCGTCGAACTTCGCCAAAGTTCATCGGAAGTCATCACGCGTGTCATTGAGCTTGGCGCATTCTTGCATCCTACCATTTCACCTTGGATCTTCTCGGCATACCGCCGCACGGTTACTTCACAACCCAAACTTTGGGGTATGCTTTACCGCAATCAATATGAGAAATCGTTGAACCGGTTTGCTGGACTTTTCCTGCATCGCATGTTCTATTCTCAAACCAAAGCGATTATCAAACAATTAAAACCAGATATCATCATCTGCACACACCCATTTCCCAGCATTATTGTTTCTCGTTTGAAACGTGCGGGACTTGCTGTTCCCCTCTTCACGGTTATTACGGATTATGATGTACATGGCACGTGGATTGATTCCGCAGTGGACAAGTATCTGGTCTCTACCCCGTTAGTGAGGGAACGCTTATTAGGCCGCGGAGTGCCCGAAACGAATATTGAGGTCACCGGGATTCCCGTACATCCTAATTTCCGACTAGAGCACAGCAAAGAACAAACCCGCCAACAATTCGGCTTGAATGCGATGCCTACCGTTATGGTGATGGGCGGCGGTTGGGGTATTTTTAAGAAGGAAGAAAAAGAAGAGCTCCTTACCTACTTAGCCAGCTGGAGCAAGGATATTCAACTCCTGATCTGTGTGGGAACGAATGAGAAAGCCCGTCAGCAACTGCTGGAGGAAGAGGTTTTCCGGCAGCCCAATGTTCATCTCATCGGTTATACCAATGAAATCAACAAGCTCATGGATATCTCTGATCTGCTGATTACGAAGCCAGGCGGGATGACGTGTACGGAAGCGATGGCCAAAGGCATCCCAATGCTGTTCTACAGCCCCATTCCGGGACAAGAAGAGAAGAATTGCCAATATTTCCAGGAACAAGGCTACGGTCAAAAGATTACGTCACTGGCAATGATCGATCATTGGTTCAAGCTGCTGCTTGAACAATATCCCGAGCTTTCGCAGCGCAGAAGCAAGATTCGCAACCATCAGAAATACAGCGCGCAGGATTGCTCCTCAACGATTATGCAATATTTGAAGTTATCCGAGAAGCGACCTTATATTCAGGCATCAACAACTACACCGCTCATACAATGGTATTAACCATGTATAGGGCGGTGTTTTCTATATGGACCCCATTCACCGATTCGGCAAACTGTTCATCTTCGTGTATTTACTTGTGTGGTTCGTTGGCAGTCTATGGATGATGGCCGTGCTTGGCAGTGGAACGGTTCAAGGCAAGCTGCTCGGTATGGATGTCGTTCAGTATCATGACTATGCCTGTTTCGGATTCGCAGGGGCTCTAGGAGGCGCGTTATACGGGCTGCGCATGTTTCACGAACATTATCACGATCTCACTACACAGTGGATCTACTGGTATCTCATGCGGCCTGTGCTCTGCTTCGGCTCAGCTATTATCACCATCGTTCTGTTCGAAAGCGGCATTCTGCTTCTGCAGGTTGGCGATTCCATGGCGGCTCGTATCAGTGTCGCCTTCTTAACTGGCTTCGGCTACGGCAAATTTATGGAGAAGATCCGGGCATTAACGACGACCTTCTTCAATGGCAATGGTGGCGCTGGTGGCAATGGTAACGGCAACGACGGCGGTAACGGCGACAAGCCTCTGCCGTAACTTCATGACGCTTATTCGTATCTAAACCATCGACTTCTAAACTATCCACATCCAAACCATAAACGTTCAAATCAACCGCATCCATCTATCCACATGCACACCATCGACATCCAAACTATCCAAATCCAAACCACCGGCATCCACACCAACCACGTCCAAACCACCATACCCTCCATGCTATCCACTCCCAAGGTTATCCTGAATTGGATTTCCATATTTGGGGACGCTAACTTAGCAGCCACAACATCCAAGGAGACCCCATGAGAATCATTGCAATTTTGTGTATCGGTTTATTTTTGATGCAGTCAGGTGTAAGTGCCGCTCCGAAAAAGGATCGCGCCTACTACGAAACACGGGGAGACATCGTTTGGGAAATCAGGACGGATGAGAAAGTACTTGCGCTCACGTTCGATGATGGCCCCCATCCGACTTACACTGCTCAGATACTAGAGCTGCTTAAACAATATGAAGCCAAAGCCACCTTCTTCGTTGTAGGCAACAAAATCAAGCTATATCCCGACGTTCTCAGTCAAACCCTAAGTGAAGGACATGAAATCGCCAATCACACCTACAGCCACGCCTATTTGGGTCAGAAAAACAATATCAAGAAGGAAATCAACGATACGGAAGCCCTCATCTATGCCACAACAGGCCGGCGTTCACAGCTGTTCCGTCCACCCGGAGGCTTCTATAATGAAAGGCTTGTCCAAATCGTCAGGGATGAAGGCTACAAGATGATTATGTGGAGCTGGCAGCTGGACACCAAAGACTGGGACACGCCAGGCGTGAATAAGATTGTAAATCGAGTATTAAATAATGCGAATAACGGCAACATCGTGCTTTTTCACGATTATATTGAAGGCCCTACGCAAACGATTGCCGCTTTGAAAATCATTTTGCCAGAGTTAAAAAGCCGCGGATACCGGATGATTACCGTATCGGAGCTGCTTGGCTACAATAAAGCGATACCGGCAAAAATCAATTAATTAGACCCATGCGGCGGCGTGCAGTTCCCTGCGGTTAAGACTGTTTTTCAGTCTTACAGCAGGGGAAATGCGCTCCGCCTTAGCTTTAACGATGTTTTTCAGCGTTAAATCCGTGGTTTTGTGCGGCGCCGTGCAGTTCCCTGCGGTTAAGACTGTTTTTCAGTCTTACAGCAGGGGAAATGCGCTCCGCCTTAGCTTTAACGATGTTTTTCAGCGTTAAATCCGTGGTTTTGCGGCGGCGGCGTGCAGTTCCCTACAGTTAAGACTGTTTTTCAGTCTTACAGCAGGGGAAATGCGCTCCGCCTTAGCTTTAACGATGTTTTTCAGCGTTAACGCTGAAACAAGAAAAAACCTAGCCACGGCTAGGTTTCTTAAGGTTTCTTACTACTTACTATATTGTTCGCTGGGAGACAACCTCTTTCAGCTACCTTAATTCAAAGCGCACCTTCCATCATGGTGAAGAGCTCAAAGCGCAAACTTGTCAGGGGGGTGTCACTCCAGTAAACTTACTTTGCTTTCAATCCTTGCTTTTCCATCATCTTCAGCGCTTCGAGCAGTGCTTCCTGCTGTTCAGGCGTCAGATCCTGCAACGAATCCGCAAGCTCTGATTGCAGACTATCTGTATCCAGATTCAAATCCCAATCTGACGGAAGCTCCTCATCCTCGTAGCCATACCCGTAATAATCTGCACCTGGCAGCATGCCTCCAAGCGGAATGCCTAGATTCTGCAGCAGATCCTTGTGCGTCTCCATAAACTTCTGAGCGCCTGCCATCAGATCCATCGTAAACTGCATACGATCTTGGTCTGTCATATGCGTGACATCAAGGGCATTATCCTTCGTATAAGCAGGAAGCTTTACTTCCACACCTATCTCCTGCTTACTATGCAACTTGAACGCCAGCGCCTTCAAATCGCTTTCTACTTTGACATCCTTGAAGGTAAGACTGATATCATAGTTGGCATCTGTTGCATTCCCTTTTTTCTCTGAGGAACCTGTAACTTTGCCCTCCATCGTTCCTTCTGCTTCACCACTGCCGGTTAATTTAAATGTATAAGTGCCTGATTGCTTCTGGTCCGTTTGACTCAAATCGTAGTCGACAAGCAGCGTTCCTGCTGTTGCGGTGCTCTTGCTTCCTGTTTCGTTCACATTGAGCGTTAATTTGCCTTTACCGCCCTTCGCATCCAGATTGGATGTGTTCAGCAGTTTGAGTTCCGTCGTTGCTCCTTGTTCTTCCTTCACGTTAGCCGCTAACAGCAAGTGCTGCGGGAACTCTTTATCTTCCCAACTTGCCGCTTTGAGCACGACTTCATTGTTCTTGCCGTTTTCTTTCACATGAAACATCAGCTTACGTTCCAAAATGTCATGATCGTTATTGATGTAAACAATCATCTTCCCGCCGTCGCCCAAATCGCCTTTTTCAGATGACTTCTTCATCTTGTCGGCAAAGTCTTTCCAAGACTTCGTAAATTTCTCTTGGGTTATCGCCTCGGTTGGATAACCGCTATCGTTCAACAGTTGAGCCATGTTTTTGGCACGCGTGAAAATGATGTCCTGCAATACCGTATCCGCGGCAAGTTTGTCTGATAAACTGTTCGCCATCCGTTTTACATCCTCTTGGCTGAACGTAATCGTGATTTCGCGGCTCTTGATATTGGCATTCTCTTCATTCATGAGACCGTCTTTAACAATCTGAAACTGACTTTCCTGCAAATTATCGGCATAGAGTTTGGCATATGGCAGCAATGCTTTCTCTAGCTCTTCCTTTTTGATCGAGACAGCCGCCATAACATCGTTGTAAGTCAGTATCTTTTTAGGAATATTGCTGGAATTGAGCTCTTTGCGTAAGGATTCCATGTCCTTCACATTGACGTAAGCATATTTGTCATAAAAAGCCGGAATGCGGATCGCCAGACGCTCTGGATCAATCGCCGTTTCCACATCTAGGAAAGCTGCGTTATCCAGCGTCCATTTGATGTTGTAGACTTGTTTTTGCGCTGAATTGTCCTGCTGGGCATCAACCGAAAGCTTGCTCTTCTTGATAAAGTCCAGAATCGCTTTAGTCTTTGCATCGGAGCTGGCCATATCCAGCGTCAAATCGGAAATCTCGAGCAGAGAATGAACCGGTTTGTTCAGCATAGGTTCCATTTCCTTGCTGTATATATCCAGGGCCTTGGAAAGTGCCTGCTGAGC
This sequence comes from Paenibacillus marchantiophytorum, assembly GCF_014640555.1. Taxonomy (GTDB): domain Bacteria; phylum Bacillota; class Bacilli; order Paenibacillales; family NBRC-103111; genus Paenibacillus_E; species Paenibacillus_E marchantiophytorum. Next base: position 53,390 of record NZ_BMHE01000044.1, read on the forward strand.
GCCTGTCGTTTGTTTGATTTCAGACTGCAAGTAAATCAGCTTGGTGCTTTTGAAAACATCAAATTGCGCGTAAGCGACAATTCCGCCCCCGCCAACAAGCACAACAACTAGGATAACAGCCGCTATCAGCCAGATGAGACGATTCTTTTTTCGAGTGGGACCTTGCCCAAATTGATTGTCAAACGTAGCCATTTTTGTAATCCCTCCATGTTTAGAAACAGACATAAAGCCCACTTTACCATGGAATTAGCTACGTTGTATACCATAATTTGGTTTTCATTACTTTTTACATAGGACAAAAGGCCGCCCCCCTAGGTTATGAAACCTAGAGTTGCAGCCTCTTTTGCAATCATTTGGGTGCATCGAAGGTATGCGCCTTTTGCCATTTCACACCACCGTTAGCGGTGGTGTACATCACGCTCGGCTGCGCAGTATCATTCGTCAGCAGCCAGCCTTGGTTCACGTCTGCCATTGCCAGCAGCAGCTCGCCGTAGCCAGTGAACGTTTCTTGGCCGTTCACCCATGTTTTGCCGCCGTCCTTCGTCCATCCGACGGAATTCGGCTTGTCGCAGCTCGGGCACTGCCCGCCCATGAAGGCTACGTCAGGACTGACGACGTATAAGGGTCCGGGCTTGGTGCCCGTGTTCTTAGGCCCTGTGTTGTCTCCTGCCGGGAACCCAGGGGCAGGTCCGCCGCCAGCGGTGCTGTTCGCCAGAACCGTCTGCCAGTTCTTCCCGCCATCCTTCGTATGGAACAGCGAGTAGGAAGTTTGGGTCATGCCTGATTCGCCAATCAGCTCGACCCAGGCATCGTCAGCACCTGCAGAGCGAATCACCGCTCCCGTAGGGGCAACTGCGGATTTACGCGACAGGACGGCTTTCCACGTTTTGCCTCCATCCTGCGTTCGGTCTACTTCAATCGCATCTTTCACCTGCTTCACAGCCCAACCGTTCTTGGCGTCATGAAAATAAGCATCGCCGACCGTCCCTTCGGGCACAGGCATCTTCGTCCACTTCACACCACCGTCAACGGTATGCGCATTACCGCTAAAAGCTTCTTGCTTCGTGACGAAATGCAAGAATGCGGCATTCGGCATTTGCCCTACGGAAGCCCAATGCTGACCTCCGTCTTTGGTATTCACCAGCTTGCCTTCCTCGCCAAACACGGCCCAAGCATCTTGACCGTTCAAGGCAAAAATCTGTTTGGCATCCCCCGCCCCTTGGTATTGAACTTGCCACTGAGTCCCGCCATTATTCGTATGTGCGATCCAGCCTTTGCCGCCAATCCATCCTGACTTGGCATCCGCTAAGCGCACAGCGGTTATCGTAGACATCGATACGTTCGATGCAGATGTGTTTTTGTTCGGAACTGTGGTTGGAGCCGCAGTTGGGGTTGCTGCCGGAGCTGTAGGAGCTGTTGTTACTGCCGCTGATGAAGTCGGTGATTCCGTAACGGCAACTGCTCCGCTTGCGCCTCCCGATGACTGGCAACCTGTTAGGGCGAATAGGGTTATCGCTGCAATTGGCATATATTTTTTAATCATCATCTTTGCGCCTCTCTCTTGTGTAAAATAATCTTTCTAATTCTATAGACGTAGCTTTCCGGCAAAAGTTGATACCTTCACCAATTAAACGGATGGCAAAATTAGTATGTCCCATAATCAACCAGACCTATAGATCTGATTTTCAAATTGAGAAAATAGGCATGACTCCCTCTTAACATGAATACAATCCAATCAAGGAGGGGGACTTTGTTACGGAAAGGAAGAGGATCGGTTGAGATTCATCTGGGGTAAAAAAGAGTTCACCTTAATGATCATTCCGGGCGCCAACCGCCGTACCGTAAGATTCAAGCTTCCGCACAGTAGCCTCTATATTGTGCCCAGCGTGATCCTGCTCGTGCTGATTGGTTTTTTTGTCACGATCTACTTCATGAATACCCACTCCCATCGAACAAGAAACAACATGCAGCAAGTGTTCGATGGACAAGAACGCCAACTGGTTGATCAAATTACTCATAAAAATAGCGAACTGGAACAACTTCAAGCCAATTTGATTGACTTATCCCAGCAGGCCAATGAATTTAAATTGAAGTTGGAAGAAATCAAGAAAATCGATCATGTGATCGAATTGATGAGCGAAACGGAAGGAGCGAAAGGGACAAGCAAAAAGACCGCCGCACCTAGCACTCAGCAGCCTAAGGGCAAAAACTCCGATATCGGTGGCAGCGATGTCCCCGTTACTTCGCAAGATGTCTCTCTTTTGGTGAACAGCACCAAAGAAGGACTTTTTTCGTTAGTCGGAGATATTAATGCCCTGCTCCTTCATCTGAATGAATCGGAAGCTAAGCTGAAAGAAGCACAGTATGTAAGCAGCATCACCCCTACCCTCTGGCCGACGGTAACACACAGTATTACATCCGGTTTCGGCGTACGCATCGATCCCTTTACCTCCAAACCGTCGATGCACACAGGCTTCGATCTCGATGGCGAAATGAATGATGACGTGTATGCGACTGCTGCAGGTAAAGTGGTAGAAGCCAGCTTCGACAACGAACACGGCAATCACATTATTATCGATCATACCCGTGGACTCCAAACCGAGTATATGCATCTGAATAAAATGCTCGTCAAACGCGGAGAATCAGTAAAGAAAGGTCAAAAGATCGGCCTCATCGGTACAACCGGACGAAGCACAGGCTCTCATCTGCATTACGAAGTCCAGAAGAACGGCGTTCCCATCGACCCCAACCCATATCTCAAGACGGATAGAAAGGATGAAAAACCATGATAGGAAGTTCGAAAGCAAGACGGATCGACGCCAAAACAACCGATACCTTGATCGGCGGCAGCACCATCTGTGAAGGCAAAATTATGTCCGAAGCCAGCCTTCGCATCGAAGGCCAACTCAACGGCGACATTGAATGCGCAGGCGATATCACCATTGGGGAGAACGCTGTCGTGCAATCCAACATCCAGGCCCGCGATGTGATCGTTGCCGGCAAAGTCAAAGGCAATATCTACACCAAGGGCAAGCTTATCGTCACCAGTTCAGGCGTGCTGGTCGGCAATATTGATGTGCGCTCCTTCGTCATCCAGGAGGGCGGGATCTTCCAAGGCAGCAGCGCGATGAACATCGCCGCAGGCAGCGAGAAAGGCGGCGGCAAAGTCATCGACGCCAAAGCGCACAAGCAGCAGAAGAGCGAGCAGCAAGCTGCTTCTGGCGGGAATTGAAAAAAAGAGGCTGTCTCAAGGTACATAACCTCGAGAGCAGCCTCTTTTTCTTATCATGTGTTAAGTCTAACAGGAGGTTCTACAGTTAGCGAGAGCGTAGGGGCAAGATACTGCCATCCGTCTATCACTTACCCGCTTTCACTTCAGCCAGCATGGATAGATCGACAAAATTGCTGAGGTCCAGCTCATTCTCCTTAATGCCCTTAATATATCGGGCATCGATGGATACTTTTGCCATCTCCTCCATCACCTTAACGTCAACGTCCGTGGTGAGCTTCAATCTGCCTAACGAGGCCTTAATTAAGCTTTTGTCCATCCCTTTGCCGCTGTATTTCTTCAGCTGGTTGTTGATGAGATCATACGCTTGATCCTGGCTGTTCTGGATGAACGTGATGCCATCCATGTTCGCTTTAATTGCCCCCTTCACCATGTCGCGATGGTGAGCAATGAACTTGTCGCTGGCGACCATGATGACGGTCGGGTAATCACCGTTGTTCGGCGGGATCGCCTTCCAGTCTACAACCACTTTGCCGAGACCAGCCTTCTCGATCTGCGTGCCCCATGGCTCAGGGACGAGCGCGGCATCAATCTCCTGCTGTCGGAAGGAAACCAAGGCGTCCGACGGAGAACGTACGATAAGATGAGCATTGTCGGCCCCACGGCCCAAGCTTACACCTTCTTGCTTCAGCAGCAGACGAAGGGAAATTTCATTCGTGTTTCCTTTGGCCGGAACCGCAATTGTTTTATCTACTAAATCTTTCACACTGTTAATTCCTGATCCATTGCGGGCAACCAAGACGGCCCCACCGTTATTGGAGCCAGAAACAACGCGGTAGTTCACGCTTTTCAGAAAGAAGGTCGTCGCTGGCCCAGGACCTACAAACCCGACATCGATATCCCCCGTCGCCATGGCAATCGATAAATCAGAGCCGTTATCGAAGGCGGTAACTTCAATCTTCACGTCATTGCCCCACTCTCGGGCGAAGTAGCCTTTCTCCAGAGCGATATATGCCGCGGCATGCGTAACATTTTTAAAAACACCTACCCGAACAACAGCAGCCTTCCCGGACGAAGTCAACTTCTCCCCGCATGCGCCCAGCAGAGCAGCAGCGACGACAAGCAGCATTAGCACCCATACACGTTTTCTCATACGACCCGCTCCCACATTAAGACTTCGAGCCAGCGAGGCCGTAGCGCTCTAGCACTTTATCTTCGAGTTTCTTAAAGCAGAAGTGGTCGGATACGGTGCCAAGAACGGCAATAATAATAACGATACACAACATGAGCGAGGTATCCCCCAAGTTCCGCCCATCCTGCAAAAGTTGACCCAATCCGGCGCCTTTGGCAATCAGTTCACCGGCTACCAAGGCACGCCAAGCGAAAGCCCAGGCCGTTCGCACGCCATTGATTAAATGAGGAAATGCCGCAGGAATCATCACCTGCACGAACATGTTAAATCCATTCCCTGTGCCCATCGTTTGAGCGGCGCGCAAATAGATTGGCGGAATATTTTTGATCCCGGTGCGGCTGGCTAATGCCATCGTCCAAGTGGCGCCAAGCGTCGTAATAAAAATAACCGAAGATTCGTTAAGACCGAACCAGATAATAGCAAAAGGCAGCCAAGCAATACTAGGAATCGTTTGCAAGGATACAACGAGAAATCCTAGCGTATCATCAAGCAGCCGATAACGGGCGAAAAGGAATCCTAACGTTGTTCCAATGGCCAAAGATAAAGCAAACGAAACCAATAAACGGATCATACTGGCTATCGTTGCTTGCAAGAGTTCTCCATGCACCAATCCATCGTAGAACGCTTGCAAGGTTTGTGTAACCGAAGGGAACTTCCAGCCCCAGCCAAATAGTCTAAATCCCGCCTCCCACGCTATCAGAAGCAGTACCAGAAAAATCGTTCTTCTTAATGCGGTACTCATCGCCCGTCTCCTCCCTTACCACTTTCTCCAGCTCATCCGCGAGCGCATCCATAATCGCATTTTCGACATGATGGAGCAGCGGATCAGCCATATCCCGAGGTCTTGCTGCCTGCACAGCAAACTCTTTCTTAATCGTCCCAGGACGGGTGGACATCACAAGAACACGATCTGAAAGAATGACCGATTCCCGGATATTATGGGTAATGAAGAGGATCGTTTTGCGCGTGCGCATCCAGATTTCTTCCAATTCTTTATGCAAAATAAGGCGTGTCTGCTCATCAAGAGCGGCAAAAGGCTCATCCATGAGCAAAATTTCCGGATCCATCGCAAGCGCTCTAGCAATTGCAGCCCGCTGCTTCATGCCACCGGAGAGTTCATGGGGATATCGGTCAGCAAAACGGCTGAGATGCACCGATTTGATCTGCTCCATCGCCAGCTCGTGACGATCCTTCTTGGCCATGCCTTTCTGCTTGAGTCCGAAAGCCACATTATCGAGTACGGTCAGCCAGGGAAACAGGCCGTGCTCTTGAAAAACAACAACACGGTCGGCACCTGCGCCGCTCACCTTTTTCCCATTAACTTCAATCGTGCCCGCGCTTTGTGTATCAAAGCCTGCGACCAAGTTCAGCACGGTCGATTTCCCGCATCCGGATGGGCCTAATAAGGAAACGAACTCGCCTTTTTTAATCGTTAATGTAATATTGTCCAGCGCTTGGTAATTGCCGCCGATTCGTTGCACGAACGTTTTGCTGACTCCCTTTATCTCGATCAAAATGCTTACCTCCACTCGGGCTTGTCCCGTCGTCGTTATCCCTTAAAACAGCATTTTCAATCCGGCCAAGCCCAAACCGATAATAAATCCACAGATCGCGCCGTTGACACGAATCCACTGCAAATCAGGGCCAAGCTTGTCTTCCATCAATTGAGTCAGCTTCTCGTTCGTCAGCTTATCCAGGTTCTCTTTGACCAGTTGACCGATTTTACTATGATTTTGTTCCAAATAAGCCGCGATTTGATCCTGAATGAAATGCTCGCCGCGCTCTATCATGTCAGCATTTTCTTGGATCGAGCGAAGCATTTTACGAACAATCGGAAGAACATAACCAGGCACAAAATCGGGTTGATCCACGAAATTCTCTGCCTTAACTTTCAACCGCTCGAGCAGCCCTGCCAGCTTCTCATCCAGCTCCAACATATCCGGCAGCTTCGCCTTCAAACTGTCTAATTCCGCCAAAAGCTTAGGATTTCTCTCCAACTTCTCTAATTCACTGCGAATAAACGTGAGTACGGCTTCTCTGCGCGGATGATTCTTCGTACGCATTTGCTCAATATAAGAGAGCACAAAGTTCTGAATAATGCCGCCGATCTTCTCCTCATTGACCATACCAAGGAACGCATTCACGGCAAAAGCCATGAAGCCATTGGACTGCAGCCCTTCGAATGCTTTGAGCGCCATCGCGCCGAGTTGATCACGGGTTTCCGCTTTGATCGCCCAAGCTTCTACTTTATCGATGACGAAATCGAACGTTTTGCCGTCGTAACCACCTTGGATGACAGTATCCGCGAGGGCACGAACCAGTTTGCTGGTATCAACATCTTGAAGCGCTTTATGCATTTCCTCTGCAATCAGCGGAGTCAATTTCTCCAAATCAATCGCGTTAAGCGCTTGCTTGGCAAGTGTCGTCAGCCCTTTGTGAACAGCAGCGTTGTCCAGGTTGGTCTCAGCAATCGCAAGCCCACGCTCAAGAAAGCGGATTTGCTGCAAGCGAGCCCGAATGGTTTCTTTGGACAGCAGCTCATTCTCCACCGTGGAGACGAGTGCTTTCGTAATTTTATCCCGATTCTTGGGCAACAACGCCGTATGTGGAATGGGTATGCCCAGCGGATGGCGGAAAAGAGCGCTAACCGCAAACCAGTCGGCCAAACCGCCCACTACGCCTGCTTCAAAACCACCCTGCAAGAACCCTCCCCAAATGGTTGAGGAAACGGGCAATGTAGCCAGAAAGCCTGCTCCCATAACCCCTAAAGAGACCGTCGCTATATACTTTGCTTCTTTTTTCATCGTCATAACATCTCTCTCTGCTCGAATTTGTGAACTCATTCCTTCTATTTTACCACAAAATACGACGAAAACTGTTCTTGAACGTTAAGCATCGGAATACACATCGATAATATGTATATCGGAGGGCACTCTGCAGCAATTGACAGACAGGAGGGATCATGAATCATGAGTCTTAATGAATACATCACGCCTTGGCAGGAACATTTATTCTGGGTTGAAATCTTGCAGGATCATGCCATCTTTGTGGACGAGGCACTTGCAAATGAAGAAATGCAATGGATCGCCATCGCTAAGCGCTACATCGCCGCCTTCAAGGAGCTCCGTAATCGTGTTTTAATAACAGATCCCCTACTACCAGTCTCCTCCGAAACGATGGTTCAGCTCTCCAAAGATATTTACCCCGTTGTTCAGGGTTATTATCAGTTCGAGGGGTATTTGCAGCATTTGCGCATTCAAAATAAAGTCGTCATTTCTTTAACGCCTGTTTATTTTAATGGCACCCTTCTGGAAAACGGTGAGTATCTTCGTATTTTACACTATTGGATGAACGGTGTCCCCTATGAACCCCTGCCGCTTGTCACCTTGATGGAAATGTGGCTGGAAGATCAGCTCGGTCATGCCGTCCTGCTAGGGAATCACCTTGATCCAACCGAAATGAATCTGGTTAAAAGCACCCAGTTATACGCCCAACAATTCAGCGCTCACATCGTCAAAAACACCGCTATCCGGGGATTCCTTCGCTTCACTCCGCCAAACTTTCCTGTTCAGCAAAAATTCGCGCGCCAGGTTGCCGAAACGGTCATCGGTTTCTATCGTGTCGTCGAAGGTGTCATTGTGGAATACCAGCATACCGAACTGCTCAGCCGCGTAACGCTTAGGTTCCTGGAGCATCACCTGCCGGAAACCTGCTATTTCCTACATAAGTTAGCTGCTTACGAGGTAGAAATTCTGGCCCTGCCCAATTGCCCGCTAACCAAGCCGTCATTTGAGTAGCAACGTCCATCCATCACTGAAACCGCTCAAAAGCGCCCCTTCTCGGATCGTCGTTCCTCCTCATGAGGGGGATCAGGCCGCTTACGCCAAAAACCCCAATTCCCTGTGATGGAATTGAGGCTTTTGGCGTTAGAGCAGCTTGGGATGCTAGGACAATGAACAGCCTAACGTTGGCCTTCCCACTCTTGATAGAACTGCTCCAAGTACTGCTCCATAAAACGGTGCCGCTCCTCCGCCAATTGCTTGGCGAACGGCGTATTCATCAGCTCCTTCAACTTCAGGAGCTTCTCATAGAAGTGATTGATCGCGGTGTCATTGCCTGCGCGATATTCCGCCTCCGTCATCTGCTCGCGCGCGGTGACGGAAGGATCGTGAATCGGGCGGCCCTTCCAGCCCGAATAGGCAAAGACGCGCGAGATGCCCACCGCGCCTATCGCATCCAACCGGTCGGCATCCTGCACGACCCGGCCTTCCAGCGTGCGCATCGGCGGACGCGCGCCGCCCTTGAACGACATCGTGCCGATGATCTCCAGCACGTGCTCCACTTCAGCCGCAGCCGCACCGCTAGCGGCCAGCCACGCTTCCAGCTCGCGCTGCGCAGCGGCTGGATCCGCGTTCAGCTTCTCATCGACGACGTCATGAAGCAGCGCAGCAAGCTCGCAGACGAAACCGTCGGCGCCTTCCTCGGCAGCGATGCGCTTCGTCGTCTGCACGACGCGATAGATGTGCCACCAGTCGTGGCCGCTGCTGTCGCGCTCAAGCTTCTCTTTCACAAGCGCTTCGGCTGCGCGCAGTATGCTCTCATGCCCTTCAGCCATCCTAAAACCCCCATGGAAACAATCTCATTTTTTCTTTTTCTTCTTGCCTTCTGCTGACTTTCCTTCAATTGACTTGCCATCTGCGGACTTGCCTTCAGAGGACTTGCCTTCTATTAGTTTGCCTTCCGAAGGTTTATCCTCTGAAGTCTTCCCCTCGTCGGTCACCGTGTCCGCTTCTTTCACACCGCTGTACTTCTGAATAATACGTTTAAAGTTCTTTCCGTATTTATCCTCCAGCTTGGTCCCCATATCCTGTTGCAATTCATGGAGAATCACATCTTGGAAAAAGTGCGCATGCAGCAGTTCCACCATTGCCGGATGCTCCGTCAGCATCGCAAGAGTAGGCTCATCGCCCCCTCTTGTCCCAATAATAGCCAGCTTGCGGTCAATGAGAACCGTAAACTTGCGACCGCTTCGCACAGACGAAGTCTCGTCACGACGATGCTTAAACAGATGGACCTCACCTGGCAAGTCTACCTCGCCGGTCGTCGCAACCAACAAGCGCACACCTTGCGATGGCACTTGACGAAGTTCAGACTTCAGCAGCTTCGCTTCTTCCGGCCATAGGTCCAAGAGCGCCTCTTCCTTCGCTTTCCTCAGCTCGTTGCGAATCCGCTCCATGACCTTGGCGTCTCCTTCGAGGCTGAAGTACTCGGACCGTTGCGCCTCCTGTTTGGGCATATGCGCTTTCACATAGCGGATCGAGGCTTGCAGCTCCGCTTCAATGCGCTCACCGATCTCCTCGATCGGCACGCTTTGGTAATGCGTCGGCTCACCGTGGCTGGTGAGCACCGCCCCTTTCTCCGCGAGCTTCTGAAGCGCGGAGTAGACGTTCGAGCGAGAAACGCCAAGCTGCTTGGCGATTTCGTAGCCCGTCTGTGTGCCATTATCGGCCAGCACATGCAGACATTTGGCTTCTAGGTCCGTGAAGCCCAGATTTTTCAAGTGCAGCAAAACGTCCTCCATGCGAGCTCCCCCTTTTATCAAACCGTTAGTCATTCTTGACCCATATTGTACCATGATTTACACATGGAAACGTAGTTAACCTTTAGATCGCATAGTTCATCTGAAGACCGCAAGGGGATGTCTTTCTTTGATTGATTTCTAAATCCCCATGAGGAGAAATAGAAGCACTAAGAGATTCTTATTCATCAAGGGTCGTAGTTCCCTTTCAACTTGGACGTGCCACCGCACAGTCCGCGTATTTCAGCTATTTTCCCTTGCAACTACTCTCTTCGTTCTCCCAACCATCTATTTAAACTAGCTAACTTCAAGATTCCGTACCAGATAACATAAGGAATCTCATTACATTGGATAATTCCAATGTAATCGTGAATTTGGTCGCCCATCGGGCTATTGGATTGGATTTATCCATTGAAATCCTCAAATCT
>NZ_BMHE01000045.1 GCF_014640555.1 Paenibacillus marchantiophytorum
ATAAATAGTCATTTTAAAGTAAATTCGGGGTTTTCATTGGGGGGGGAGAGGAATAGACGAAACCTACTCCTCCCGATGTTTGCTAAATTTAAGGAGTTAATCGACGGTCTCTGTAGTTCCGCTATTGCCACAGCATCCCTGCTATTTGCCCAAATAACGTACCAGAGTTCCCCTTCAGGATTTGTTGCTTGAAGAGGCACATCTCTCAACTCTCAGGGCGGCTGAAAACGGGAAGAGATCTAAATTTTTAAGCAAAAAGTTTTTGATCATCGGCAGGTTATAAGTTCTTGGTGCCTCAAGCCGATATAGACGGCAATTTCCAAGCACATTCGAAAATAGCAAACTTTTTGCCGAAGAATTTGGAATGCGGGGTTCATTCGAAGAGCTAGAATAAAGCTATCAAGATAGACAAGAGGAGAGAAACGTTATGGCCCAAATAGCTCGACAGTTCCGCAGATACAGTATCATGTATGTGCTTCTGCTGCCCGGTTTGCTGTATTTTGCGGTATTCAAGTACGTTCCTATGATGTATATCACCGCTGGTTTCAAAAATTACAATGTGCTTAAAGGGCTGTGGGAAAGTCCGTGGGTAGGATGGCAGAACTTCAAATTCTTCTTCGAAGGTGTCTACTTTTACCAAATTATTGGGAATACGATACTGATTTCTTTATACAAGCTCGTGTTTTCTTTTCCTGCTCCAATTATTTTGGCTTTGATGCTGAATAGCGTTACTTCCGGCGGATTCAAGCGAACGATTCAGACATTGACGTATTTGCCTCACTTTTTGTCATGGGTGATCATCTACGGCTTAATGGTTGCTTTTCTAGCGCCGGGCACCGGACTGGTCAACCAACTGCTGACAGCCTTCCATCTGGAGCGCATCTCGTTCCTCACGGAGCCGAGTTTGATTAGATCGCTCATTGTCGGAACGGATATTTGGCAGTCGGTCGGTTGGGGGGCCATCATTTACTTGGCCGCTTTGACGGGAATCGATCCTTCCCTTTACGAGGCAGCAACCGTTGACGGTGCTTCCCGTTGGAGGCAAATTTGGAGCATCACGCTGCCAGGAATCCGCAACGTAATTATTTTGATGCTGATTCTGCGCCTCAGTGCGATTCTCGATGTAGGTTTCGATCAAATCTATATCATGATGAACCCGCTGAATCAGGAGAAGGCGGATGTCATTGAAACCTGGGTCTACCGGGTCGGCATGCAGGAAGGCCGTATTGGGCTCGCGACGGCGGTAGGACTGTTCAAGTCTGTCATCGGCTTCGTGTTAGTGCTCGGCGCTAACCGACTAGCCAAGAGATTCGACGGACAAATCTGGTAGGAGGAAGCTCTATGAATACTATGACCAATAGCGAACGCATCACCCAAATACTGAACTATACGCTGCTTTCCCTACTCGCTGCTACATGTGTGATTCCTTTCATCTACGTCATCACTGTGTCAGTCACGCCTATATCCGAGGTAATTAAGAATGACGGCCTCGTCCTCATTCCCACTAAGGTGACCTGGACTGCCTATGAGGCGATTATGCAAGGCGGACGACTGACAGAAGCTTATCAGGCTACGCTGTTCCGGGTTGGGGTTGGAACGGTTTTCAATCTTATCTTCACCGTCCTTACGGCCTTGCCTCTTTCCCGCAAATCTCTCCCTGGGCGCAGTTATTTCCTGATGTTCATTGTATTCACGATGCTGTTTAACGGGGGCTTCATTCCGAGCTATTTGCTCGTGAAGGAGATCGGCTTGCTGGACTCATCATGGTCTCTCATTATCCCTGGGCTAATCAATGCCTTTTACATGATGATCGTTAAAAGTTTCTTCGAACAACTGCCAGAGGCTATCGATGAAGCGGCAAGGATCGACGGTGCCGGTGAATTGGCTATTTTGTTTCGGATCGTGCTTCCGCTATCTGTCCCGATTATCGCAACGGTCGGCTTATTCTACGCGGTGTGGCACTGGAACAGCTATTTCGACGCTTTGTTGTATATCAACGATGCATCGAAGCAGCCTCTGCAGCTGTTTTTAAGACAAATCTTGCTTGCTTCGGTAGCGATCAGCGGGGATGCCGCTGAAGCCGCCAATTCGGTTAACCCCATATCGGTGCAGATGGCCTCCGTTGCAGTGACGACAATTCCAATTCTGCTCGTGTATCCATTCATCCAGAAGCATTTCACCAGAGGTGTTCTGCTCGGTTCGGTCAAGGGATAGCCGAGCAGGCTCTGCCATCTTTATCATGAGGAAACTCTTGATATAAACATGTATAATACATTTTAAGGGAGAGGTTTATCGATGAAAAAGAGACATGCACAAGCTATGCTTGCCCTGACTGTTGCCCTAAGTATGACTGCGGCTGGCTGCAGCAAGGCCGATTCAAAACCGGGGACTGACAACAAGGCAACAACAAGTGCCCAGCCGGAGGCTCAGAAGAAGCTGAAGCTGAATTTCTACAACACGATCGGCTACCGACTGACAACGCCGATGCCTTCGAAGGAAAACGACCCTATCCGCCAAATGATCGAGAAGGACAACAACATTGAGTTGGAGATGACGCTCGGCGGCGAGAATTGGAAGGATAAGCTGAATCTGCTTATTTCGTCCAATCAAATTCCGGACATTCTCACATTTCCCGACCGCGCAAGCGCCATTAAATATTACGACCAAGGACTTGTCGCAGAGCTGGACGATGCGCTCAAGGAAGTGCCTGAGCTGACCAAGGCTTTCGATCCATCTAGACTAGAGCCTATGAAATATAAGGGCCATATGATTGGGGTTCCGGCGTCCGAAGGGGTCGGAGGTGTGAATGGCTGGTGGATAAACACAACTTGGTTGAAGAAGTTGAACCTTCAAGTTCCGACTAATCAGCAAGAACTTATGAACGTTATGAAGGCGTTCACATTCAATGATCCGGACGGGAACGGCAAGAACGACACGTACGGATTCCTCGCCATGCTGCCTAAGGATGGATCGCTTGGAAACAGCAGCGGGGCTCAAGGATTCCAGCAAATTTTCTGGATGTTCGGGGTACAGCCAGGCTTCGTCGACGTGAAGGAAGGTAAGGTCGCTCTGTACAACACGGACCCGAAAACCAAAGAAGCGCTGCAGTTCATTAACGAAATGATTCAAGCCAAAGTTGTTGATCCGGACTGGGTAACGATTGATGATGGGCTGAAGCGGGATAATAAGATGTATCAGGGCAAGGACGGCATTATGATTGTAGACTGGCGCCGTATGGAGCCTGCCGAACAGAAGAAAATGCAGGATGTCGGCGGAAGCGTACCGGAGTGGAAACAGATTGCGCCGCCGAAAGGGCCGTACGGCGATCAAATTCTCGATGTGAAGCCATTCCAGCAGTCGCTGATCGGCCTTTCTAAGGAAGCGCTTAAGGATCCCGCCAAGACCAAGCGCGCCATGCAGTTCATTCAATATTTGTATACGAACAAGGAAGCTTATCCTTACCTGGCTTACGGAATTAAAGATAAAACCTTCAAGACCGTGAACGGCCAGCCAGCCTTGATCGACAGGGCGACCTACAATGAGAAGGAAGTGGAATGGCGCTATAATTACGCCTTCGTCCGCAAGGCCAATGACGGCGTGTACTTTGACTTCAAGAATCCGGATGTCACCAATGCTAATCAGAAAATTAATACCAGCTATTTAAAAGACAACAATGTCAATCCTCGTGTATTTGACGATCCGAATGATCCTCTGGCACAGGACCGCGTCAAGTATGTTAATGAGATGATGCTCAAGTTCGTCACCGGCAAGGAGCCGCTCAGCAATTGGGATACGTATGTGAAGACACTGGAGGACAAATTTAAGCTTAACGACGCCATCGCCAACTACACCAAACAGCTCCAAAGCGATGGCGTGATTAAATAACCGTTCCAAGAAGGGGAGACGCCGTTCTCCTCTTCTTCCCTATGGGGAACGGGAATAACCATGCAGGGGTGGAACGTATGCGGGATAGGATTCGAAAGCTGTTTCACACTATATCTTTCCGATTATTCATTGTTTGTTTCATCTTTGTGCTGAGCTCGGAAGTGATTGTGAGCACCTTGTCCTACCGGTACATTAAGAATGAGATTTCCACCAGCCAAATGGAACTGGCCAAGCAGCTTCTCGTAAAGGAACAGCAGTATATGGACTTATATTTCGCCCTGGTCCAGAACACGATTGCCCTGTTATCCTCGTCTTCCGAAACGTGGCGCAACGATATGAGCGCGGCCCAAGCGGGGTTGGAGGGGGTATATCGCACTCACTCCGAGATGCTGACGGATGTGTATTTGATCCGAAAGGACCTTTCCATAATTGGAGGCAATCCTGTCACTAAGGTATTGAACGATCCGATGCCAACTCGGGAGGAGCTGTACCGAACTGCTTACAGCAACGCTTATGGCAGTATTTCGGTCAGTAATCCCTACCAATCTTTCTTCTCCGGCTGGACGGTTACATTCACCAAAGTGTTGACTTTCGCCGGGGAACCGATGGTTATTGCGGTTGACCTTAACTTAACGGCCTTGCAGGAGCGAATGGACCAGATCAGTCACGGCAGCAACCTGCAGCTTGCCATTCTCGACGATCAAGGTCGTGTCATTCTCGAGCCTTCTGCGGGCGGGCCATTCCGAGCGAGAGACCACCAGCTTCTGTTCGACGAACGGGACAGCATGGAGTTGATCCATCAGAAGGACGATGTGTTCCAAGAGCATATGAACGGTATTCCTGTCACCGTGATGAAAGGCTTCATTCCTAGAACGAAATGGATTGTGTTCGCTTTCTCCGACAGCACCTCGCTGCAGAAATCCCTGCAGCGGATGGAAAGCTTTTTCTTCTGGCTGCTGGCTGTTGGTCTCCTCCTCAGCATTGTGACGGCAGCCTTCGTTGCCCGGATGATTCGGACACCGGTCTATTACTTGATCCGCAAGATGAGTCAGGTGAGACAGGGCGATCTGAATGTAACGATTCCCAGGATACGGAATGATGAATTCGGCGAGCTGACCGATACGTTTAATACGATGCTGGGGCGGATACGAACGCTGCTTGAGCAAGTCAACATCAGCGAACGCAGGAAGAAGGAACTAGAAATCCAGGTGCTGCAATCGCAAATCAATCCGCACTTTCTCTATAATACGTTAGGCTCGATCAGTAATGTGGTGGACGTAGGCAGATATGATGAAGTGGACAATTTGATCGGCGCGCTGATCGCCATTCTGGAATATGGCATTACGGATTTCTCCGATAGGGCCAGTCTGAACCAGGAACTTAGGAATGTAAAAGATTACTTGCACATCCAGAATGTCCGGTATGACAGCGTGTTCGAGCTCCTGGAAGAGATCGATCCTGAGGTGCTAACACATCCCGTATTGAGAATGGCGCTTCAGCCGATTGTGGAGAACAGTATTTTCCACGGCTATGGCGGCGGAAGACTAGCGGGCGTAATTCGCATTACAGCGCTGCGCGCGGAGGGTCAACTCGTGATTGATGTAACGGACGAAGGGGTGGGGATGTCTCCAGAGAAGGTGTCGCTGCTGCTTCTCCCTCTTCAGGAGAATGCCGCTCTAACGGAAAGGCGCAAACGAATCGGCTTGTACAACATTCATCAGCGAATTCAGTTGAACTACGGCGAGTCTTACGGTCTTAGCGTGTGGAGTGAGGAAGGCAAGGGGACCCGGGTCACATTGCGGTTTCCCGATTTGCGAGTGAATGAACGGAATATCTTAGCCGTCTAAGGAGGAATGGACATGCGGGAAGTGATCACATGCTTGATCGTCGATGACGAGCCGCCGATGGTGCAGCGGCTGCAGCGCATGTTCGAGCGGTGGGCAGAGCAGCGGCTGCCGTATAAGCTGGTAGGATCAGCTTATTCGGGCAGCGAGGGGCTGGAGCAGGCTGAGCGACTGAAGCCGGATTTGATTTTGACGGATGTGGTCATGCCGGGCAAGAATGGCTTGGAGATGATTAGAGAGCTGAGGGAAAGTCACCCCCGCATTGAATTTATCATTCTGAGCGCATACGCTGACTTTGCTTACGCCAAGCAGGCGATTGCCATGGGAGTTTTTGAATATTTGGTCAAGGTGCCGCTGCGGGAGCAGGAGGTGCTAGCGGCACTGGCGAAGGCGCGGGATAATGTGCTGGGTTGGGAGGAGAAGGACCTAAGGCTGCACAGCCTCAGCGGAGCAGTGAAAGGTGATTCTCACCGAATGCGCAAGCAGATGCTCGATGAGCTTATACGAGGAGAGATGAGCGCCACGACGATGAAGCGAAGAAGCCTTGAGTACGCTCCGAGCTTCCAGCCTGGCCAGTACGCCAGCTTTGTGGTGCGTTTGGATGACTATGCGGCCTTCTGTGCAGAGTATTCGCCTGCTGACCGCAATTCGCTCAAGTACGGCATGCTGAATATTATGGAGGAGGTGCTTCAGGCTGCGGGCGGTTGTTTCGTATGTGAGATGTCCCCCAACACGCTTGTCGGATTTGCCATGATTCAGGCAGCGGGAGAACAAGGCGTTGATAGACAGGGGCTTGAGCTGGCCGAGGAGCTTCTTACCCACATGAAATCATATTTGCGTCTATCCGTTTCCATTGGAGTGAGCCGCCGACATCGTGGCTGGGAGCAGGCAGCCGAAGCGTATAGGGAGGCTTTGGCAGCACTAGCTGATTCGTTCTACTTCAGCTTCGGCATGGTCGTAACGCCGAATCGCCGCTTGGTCTATAACGAAGCCGATGCGCGAGTCATGTTCGAGCGGTTTGAACATGTACTGGATCGCGTATCCTCGGCTTCTGATAAAGACGAGCTGGCACCGCTTCTCAAGCTGCTGCACACGTACCGCATTCCCTCGTACAAGCTGCTGCCCTATCTCGAGAGGTGGTTAGTCCGGCTGCAGCGCAAGTTGTTCCGGGTCGGCAATGAGCTGGATGACACGAAGCCGCTCCAACAGGACGTCTGTACGCATTTGCATCAATTGACGGAATGGCTCCGTTTGGAGTGGGAGCGTATCTTATCCAAAGCGGAGCCTGTAAGTCTAAGACCGGATATGGCCAAGGCGATCCTGTACGTCGAGGAGCACCTCCACGAGTCGCTCTCGCTGAGCCATCTTGCGGACCATATTCACTTGAATCTGTCCTATGTCAGCGAGCTGTTCAAGAAAGAGCTGGGCATCAACTTTACAGACTACGTCGCCAAGCGCAGGATTGAGCGGGCTATTGAGCTTATGCGCAAGCAGGCTTATACGAATCAAGAGCTTGCAGAGGCTGTTGGCATTCAGAATGAGAAATATTTTTGTACGCTCTTTAAGAAAATTACCGGCACTTCGCCGCAGAAATATGAGCCTAACGGCAGAAGAATCTAATGGAGAGCGAGAGGATAGACAGTGACTATAGCTCGATTTCAGAGACGCAGTTCCTTGCCATGGGAATGGGGAACCGATACGGGCCTCATCTGGCATCCAGCCGAGGTGGAAACACATTATGAACACCCGGCGCAGTCTTATTGTCAATTCCGCAAAAGCTTTGAGCTCCCTGCGGATGTGACGGCATCCGGAACGCTGAGAATTTTTGCCGACTCCAGGTATATTGTATATGTGAATGGGATGTACGCAGGTCGAGGACCTTGCCGGAGTGATCCCAGATGGCAGTATGTCGACGAGCTTCCGGTTTCGAAGCTGCTTCGGCCAGGCCGAAACTGCATCGCTGTCATGGTGCTGTATTACGGCTACGGAACTGGGCAATCAATCGATCGGATTCCCGCACTGCTGGCTGAGCTGAGCGTGTCCGTGCCTGGAGGAGAGACGATCCTTCTGGGTACGAACTCGACATGGTTATGTCGCAAAGCGGACGCTTACGATTCTCGAGCCCCTCGAGTGAACGGCTGCCAAGGGCCCATCGAAATATACGATGCCCGGCTGGAACGGGAGGACTGGCATCTGCCAGACACTGCGGTGGACGGCTGGGAGTCGGCCCAACAGCGAGGTTTCCGGCTGTCGCCCTTCTGGAACTTCGTGCGCAGACCCATTCCGCTGCTGGAAGAGAAGGAGCTGGATGCGCTGCGGTTTGTGAGCCGTGGCGTCATCCCTAAGCTTCCGGCACCTTCCGGGAGAATGCATCTGGATATCATGGAGGAAACGAAGGGAATGCATCTGATCGAGGCAAGCCCCTTGGATTCGCCACGAGACGTAGGGTCTCAATCGCCTTCACCAGACGAGGCTGAAGTGCTGACCTACGATTTCGGCAGGATCGAGCCAGGTTATTTGCAGCTTGAGGTTACCGGTACCGCCGGTACCGTCGTCGATGTGGTGTATGCCGAAGAGCTGTGGGAAGGCAAGGCGCTGCTTAACGGGAATAACAATCGTTCCCTGGATAGATTTATCCTCGCAGAGGGACGACAGCAGCTGGAAGTGGGCTTTGGCTGGAAGGCGTGCCGCTACGTACAGCTGCGGGTTCGGCATGTGGATTCCCGCCCCGTTTGTGTGCACAGGGTGGGGCTGCGAACCCGCCGCTACCCTGTGGCGCAGCCAGCGGCGTTCAAGTGCAGTGACCAGACGCTGCAGCGGGTCTGGGAAATCTCCGAGCATACTATACGCATCTGTATGCAGGATGCTTTCGTCGATTCGCCCAGTCGCGAGCAGCAGCAGTGGATGGGTGATGGACGCTGGCAGGGGCTTTACCAGACGTATTATTCAGGGGATGGAAGGCTGCACCGCAAGCTTCTGGAACAGGTTGGCCAATCTCAGGATTGGCAGGGTATGACGGCCCAGCGGTATCCGGATGGACATCACAACTACCCGCCGATTCCGTCGTTTTGCCTGCACTGGATCAGTTCCTTCGGCGAGTATCGGGACGCTTACGGGGATGACGGGCTTCTGGCCGAATGGTGGCCGAACATCGTTCAGGCACTTCGCTGGTTCTCAGGCTTCGAGGATGAAGATGGACTGCTTGTGGACGTGCCATATTGGGCCTATGTGGACGCGGGCGAGGCGCCACTCGGCAGATGGCCGGACGTAGAACGCGGTGGGATCGTTACGGCGCTCAACTTGCTTTATCTGGAAGCGATGCGCCAAGCGATCAGCTATGCCGGATTGGCCGGGGATCATGAGGCCGAGGCGTATTACAAGAGGGTAAGCGACCGATTAGCGGACAGTATCAAGCAAACTTTATGGCTGCCGGAGGTCGGCGTCTACATGGAGTGTTTGGTCAAAGGCGTCCCTAGTGTACTATACAGTGAATCGGCGAACGCCCTAGCGTTGGTTGTTCTGCATGCAGTTGAAGACGAGCGAAGCCGAGAGATTTATGAGGCGATATTCTCGACTGAAGCGGCAGGGAGAGCCATTCAAGCCAGCCCATTCTTCATGTTGACCGTTTATAGGGCACTCGGCAAGCTTGGCCGTGAAGAGCGTATGCTGGAGCTGGTGCTTGAGAGGTACGGTCCAATGGTTGAAGCCGGTGCTACGACGGTATGGGAATGGTGGGGCTTGTTCTATCAGGATAAGCAGTCGGGGGAAGTGCATTTCAGCTCAGCGTGCCACGCCTGGGGAAGCATGCCCGTTTACATGTTCTTACATGCGATTCTGGGTGTACGCTCACTTAAACCCGGACACACCGTAGTAGAGATTTCCCCACGGCTCCTTGGCGGTCTAACCTGGGCGGAAGGTTCTATTCCGACGGCATGCGGCGTTTTGGCAGTTCGGGTGGAACGCGAGACCGAGCACGCCGTAGAAATTCGGCTGAACCTGACAGTGCCCGAAGGTGTAACCGTCTTGTCTCAAGGTGTTTCTTATGGCGTGGGTAAGCATGTGGTATATGTAGGATAAAAATAAAACGAGCAAACCCTCGTGACTTTAACCTCTTAGTTATAAACTCGATAACAATGAAATCATAAGAGTTTATGACTTTGGTTAGAAAGATAACTTGGAAATAAGCGTTTCCAAGAACATCAACAGCCTCTCAGTTCCTATGCAACAATCGTTTATCAGTCAAGCCATTATTTAGTTCTTTATTACAGCAATGTTAATTCAAAAACTGCAGCTCCAACGCTAACCGAAATGAAACAGGTCACTCGCGGCTGTACCGGATTGGGTAGGCGAAGAGGTCACACTGCGTGCTTCTACTCTAAAGGATGCTGTGATTATCAGGGCACGGACAGAACATCACGGATGGCGCACGGTTCGTGTAGCGCGTTTCCCCTACGAAGCCGGGAATCAGGCAGGTCCTTATACCTGTTCGCCAACCCGTGCGGGATTCGAGGTCACCTTCACTCGCTGGGGTTTCACAGAGCCGGACCAAGATCTTCATATTGATCCTCCCGTAGAATAGTGAATTCACAAGTAGCCGTTGCAAAGTGCAGATTGGGACTTGCTGGCATCACCGTAACGCTGAATTTCAGCGTTAACGAACGCCAAACGCCCCTCCGTCACCCCATAAGGCTGAAAAACAACCTTAACGCAGCCGAATTCTGGGCAAAGCTTCGACACCCCCACCGTAACGCTGAATTTCAGCGTTAACGAACGCCAAACGCTCATCCGCCACTCCGTAAGGCTGAAAAACAACCTTAACGCAGCCGATTAGGCTGCCGTATGATTGGCAGCCTTTGGCTCACTTACCAGGAAAATCACTTCAACCATTGCTGCACATAATTGATAAACCGTTTGGTGGCTGGTGATGCATCCTTCATGGAATGAACGGCAATGCCCAGGAAGCGGTAACGATGATCCTCCAACTCCAGCGAGTGAACGTTGTGATCCCTTCCCTGAAGCACCAGTTCAGGAAGTATGGAGATGCCCAGCCCGTTCTCCACCATCGCGATGATAGCATAATCATCCCCAGACGAGAACTTAATGGTAGGTTTGATCGACGATTGATCCAAGATGCGTCTGACATCGTAATCCGATCCTTCACGCTGAATGATGAAGGGCTCTTTGTCAATCTGTGATAAAGGGAAGAAGGGGAGTTGACTCAGGGGATGCGTCATCGGCAAAATGGCCAACATCCGGTCCTTCTTCAGTGGAACAACATCAAAGCTTCCCCGTGCGGGAATTGTAATAAACCCGCAGTCCACTTCGCCTGCTGCGATCCAGTTCTCGATCTCTTCATAGTCGCCTTCCATCAGTTTAAATGTAATATTCGGATAGTCATTCTGATATTGCTTCATCATGCCTGGAAGCCAGTGAACAGACACGCTGGTAAAGGTGCCGATACGGATCGTTCCCGTTTCTAAGCCATGGATGGAGGCAGCAACCTGCTTCAATTGCTCGTTCCAATTGAGGATTTCTCGGATCGGTTTGAGCAGCTGCTCGCCATTCGCCGTTAATTTGACGCCCGAGCGACCACGGAGCAGAAGCGTGAATCCAAGCTCCGATTCCAGACTGCTAATGGTATGGCTTACGCCTGATTGGGTGAAGCCCAGCAATTCGGCAGCCTTGGTCAGGCTCCCCAACTCAACGACTTTCATGAAAACTTCGTATTTGGCTATACTCAATGAAATCCGCCCCTTCCAATTTACATGAGTAATTATCATGTATAGTATAATAAACATTCATTATTCTTGTATATAAAGGTTTAGTATACTAGGGTAGCAACGGAACTGGAAATCATTACAGCTGAGATAAGAAGCAGGAGGATCAGAAATGAATCGTCAAAAAGCAGAGTGGTTGATGATCGCAGTGACCTTATGTTGGGGATCTTCGTACCTCTTCATGCAGTATGGATTGAATGCCATCGATGAGTTTAATTTAATCGCTTTGCGTTTCGGATTTGCTTTCCTTGTCACAGCAGGCCTTTTCTTTAAACATTTACGGAGAACGAATTTATCCACTATCAAATATGGAGCTTATCTCGGGTTCTTATTGTTTTGTATCTTTACATGCATTACCTTTGGCCTGAAAACGACAACGACATCCAATGCCGGCTTTTTGGTTAGCCTCACGGTCATTTTTGTGCCCTTCATTTATGTTCTTGTATGTAAGAGAAAGCCGCATCCCAGCCTTATCGTTGGCGTCAGCCTCGCCTTCATCGGAATGGGGCTCCTTACGCTCAACAGCCAATTACGTATATATCCGGGTGATTTCTTATGCATTCTGTCAGCGTTATTTTACGCCGTTTATATCATCCTTACTAGAACCGCAGCTAAAAAAGTGGATTCGCTGAATTTGGGTATATGGCAATTAGGTTTTGCTGGCGCCTTAGGATTGCTGTTCTCGTTTATTTTTGAAACGCCTTCGCTACCAGCCACATTAAACGGATGGATCTCCATCCTGGTGCTTAGCCTCGTATGCAGCGCCTTTGGCTTTGTTGTTCAACCATTGGTGCGGCGATTGTCCTTTTCGGTGTCGTCGTATCTGATTGGCAATCCTTCATAAAAAAGCAGGTCCCCAGGAATTACGAAGTATAAGGAACCGGTTTCAAGCAAAAAATAAAAAAGCCAGATTAACGGCGAATGCCGTCAACTGGCGTAGCTACCCGAGAGATTTGTAAGGGGAAATTGAAGGCATTGGCCATTTCCTCGAGTTGTACCTAT
Organism: Paenibacillus marchantiophytorum; assembly: GCF_014640555.1. Taxonomy (GTDB): domain Bacteria; phylum Bacillota; class Bacilli; order Paenibacillales; family NBRC-103111; genus Paenibacillus_E; species Paenibacillus_E marchantiophytorum. Next base: position 12,509 of record NZ_BMHE01000045.1, read on the forward strand.
GACCCGCCTTTCTTTATTAATGAAACAGAATCAAGAATAAGTTTGGAGAAAGCTTCAGCTCCCTTGGTTGTCAAGTGAACGCCGTCATTTGCAAACCAGTCCGGCTTGTTTTTACTCAATGAATACCAGTCGACAAGTTTGACATTCGTATGACTTTTGCTTGCAACGGCTAAAGAATTATTTACAACATCTTGCCATTTTCGGGGTACACGTGTATTTATGAGAATAATCTTCCGGTCTTCTCCAATCGTCACAAGGAGATTTTCAAGCTGTTCCGACGTAAAAGGTCCGTTCGTTCCTAGGTGAAGGATGACAATTTCACCTAATGTCTTATTGGCTTTGAATTGTTTGATGATGTCAGGAGCTTGCGACAGTTGCCGACTGACTTTCCCGTCTACGACAATCCCTGTTATCATTTTCTCTAAAACTGGAGCTGCGCCCAGAATTACTGAATCTCCGAAGCTGTAAGTTTATAAGCACCAGTTGAGTTTGTCGGGGCAGAGCTTGTCAGTGCAGGTAACTTCTCAGCTTTAGGTGAGGCCGTCGGGACAGGGCTCGTTACAACAGTCGAATTCTTACTTTCATAAGAAGATGTCGGGACAGGGCTCGTTACTACAGGTGAGTGAACTGCGGGTGTGGAAGCCGCAGCAGAATTCGTCAGACTTTGGGATGTGAGTGCTACCTCTGTGCTACTCGGGTTATACATGCAGGAAACGCAGATCATCATAAGAACGACAAGCGGTACGAGTCTAACTAAGAAAGTAAAATGAAGCAGAGTAGCAATCCAACTCGATCTAAATTTGGTTTTTTTAAACCTAATGCGCCAATTTCCAGTTCTGAAAGGGTTTTCAATGAAGGAATAGGATAAAGAAGCAAGTCCGATACTAAGTGCGAACTGAATGATTTGGAGAAAGTAGCTTGAATCCGTATTAGGACTAGCCGAATTAGTTAATAGGATCACAGGATAGTGCCAAAGATAAATGGAGTAAGACCGTACACCGATCCATCGTAAAGGCCTCCAACCCAGGAGACTTGGTGAAAAATGTTGTACCAGTTGCTTGTATAGGTTATCGCCGACCATATATCCCCTTGAATGGAAAATAACCTCGAGATATCCGTTATCGCCAGAAAGACGGCGACAGCAACGATCATCGACAACATGGCTGGAAGTAATCTGCGGATGCGACGTATCCAAAACCTTTTCAGATCGATACGATGATGAATTTTGCGCTCTTCTAACAGCATATCTGTAATAAGATAACCGGAAAGTAAAAAAATACACTTACGCCTAAGAATCCCCCTGAAGCCCATCCCCAGTTTAGATGATAAGCAATTACAGCAAGGACGGCCAGCGCCCTGATCCCATCCAACCCAGGCATATAGAGCCGATGATTTTGTTTGAGTTCTTTCACGTTATTACTCCCCCAATGTGTCAATTTCTTAAAATAGTACTTTTTTAGACTCTGTTCTACTTCTAGCAGTTCAAAAAAATACGTTAATTCGCGAAATTTATCACATGCTCCAAAATCTTTGTTGATTATGTCGAATGATGTCGTCTTGATAATGAATCTTGGTTTTACGTATGTTTCTAAATTGGGGGTGTTGACAGGCTCAACAGCTTATGGGATACCAAGTAATGTATATAAAAGTAGCTTCGCTTTCGTTAATAGCAATTCCCGTTTCAGCGGGATTCGACTTTAACCACCTTCAGTTTAAGATGGGCACGTTACTCTGTCTATTCCTCAGATTATGCCAGATGGTCATGAAAAAAGAGAAAACGTTTCTGCCTTCCCACTAAATAATTCAAGAACAACGATTTCAACAGCGGTCGGAACCCCACATCCATCCTCCCAATGGACAAAAGTAGGGGTTCACACATAAAAGGACCGTCAGGATGTTTCCCAGGAAAGGGTTTGATTTTGAATAAATTACCAAAGGTTTAGTTATATTATGAATGCAAACATTTATTAGATGATGGGAATAGTGGAGGGAGATCACGTGAGTCCTGTTGACTTGGGGATCGATATTCATGCGAAGGAGCAAGAGTTAAAAGAAATTTTCGCGAATTGTTCAGATGTTACATTCCGTCCTGTTCAAATAGATGGGGAGACCGTCATCATTATGATTTACATTGACGGGCTTGTAAATACCGATCTCCTGGATAACGCTTTGCTAAAGCTCAGTTTTGAAGGCGTTCCACAAGGCTTAGGCGATGTTGGAACTAGCGGCGAAGCTCTTATGCAACAGATTTTGGCTGTCACTGAGACGAAGGTTGCAACCAGCCTGCAAGCCGTTGTTGATGGCATTTTGAATGCGAACGTTGCCATTCTGATTCATGGCGAATCGGACACCATTCTTGCAAAATTGCAGGGTTTCGATAAACGGACTATTCAAGAACCGAGTATAGAGTATTCGATTCGCGGACCTAAAGAAAGCTTTTCCGAAACCTTGAATACGAATACAAGTTTATTGCGGAGGAAAATCCGGAGTTCAAAGCTTAAATTAAAATCCCTTACGGTGGGAGAATTCACAAAAACAGACGTATTAATTGCCTATATTGAAGGAATTGCCCAGGATTCAATTGTCAATGAAGTTATCAATCGGGTTGAACGAATTTGTACCGATGGGTTATTGGACACGAGCTACATCGAAGAATTTATTGAGGATGCCCCATACTCTCCGTTTCCGCTTATCCAGAATACAGAACGTCCCGATATTGTGGCGGCAAGCTTGTTAGAAGGTAAAGTAGCGATTCTTGAGGATGGAACGCCATCCGTGTTAATTGTGCCAATGACGCTGTGGTCAGGATTACAGACTCCGGATGACTACTATGAAAGATATATGTATATGAGCTTCGTTCGTTTGCTTCGCTTGCTCATGGTTCTATTATCGTTGTTCCTCCCTGCAACTTACGTTGCGGTTTCCACCTTCCATCCTCAATTAATCCCTTCTAATTTATTATACAGCATCATTAGCGCCAGAGAGGGAATTCCTTTTTCTGCCGTAGGTGAAGCTCTCATCATGGAATTTATGTTTGAGGTATTGCGTGAAGCAAGTAACAGGCTCCCCAAACAGATCGGTTCAGCGGTTAGTATTGTCGGTGCATTAGTCATTGGGCAATCCGCTGTGCAAGCCGGTATCGTGTCTGCTCCGATGGTTATCATTGTTGCAACAACAGGCATTGCTTCCTTTACGATTCCTCGATATAGCATGGGGTTTGCTTTTAGACTGCTCCGTTTCCCAATATTGATTTTAGGAAGCATCTTCGGCCTTTATGGCATCGTCTTGGCAGCACTCTTGATGCTCATTCATATGGTTACCCTTCATTCCTTTGGAGTACCATATCTTGCTCCTGTTACGCCGCAGGTGTTCTACAGTTTAAAAGATACGCTGATTCGCGCGCCCCGATGGATGTTGAGAAAGAGAATGCCATTCCTTTCAGGCAGTAATAACACCCGAATACCTGCAGTTGGAAAAACGGGGAAACGGAGCGATTCAAAAGATGATCAAAAAAATTAGATGTTTCTTAGTTCTTACTGTTTGTATAGCTCTGACTACCGGGTGTTGGGACCGCTTGGAATTAAATGACGTTGCTTTTGCAGTAGGTACAGGCGTTGACCTGTCAAAGGACGGGAATATCCTAATAACGGCCCAATTTAAACTACCGAAAAGAAGCGCCGCAGGGGAAATGGGTCAGAATTATTTTACGGCAACGTCTAGCGGTAAGGATATACTCGATGTTATGCGTAACATGCAGGCTCAGATATCCAGACGAATACTTCGAGGTCAAAGGCAAATTTTATTTATTGGCGAAGATTTGGCGAAAAAGGGTGTAACTGAGATATTGGATGGTTTCACACGGGATCCAGGGTCCAAGCTGCGGATCGATATTATGATTGTTAAAGGGACTGCTGAAGAATTGCTCAAACAAAAATATCCGTTGGAGCCCCTGCCGGTTATTGCTGCTCTAAAAGAACATTTGGCTGTCGGACTGGAAGGAGAAACGGCACTTCGGGATTTTCTAATTTCCGCATCTACGGATGGAAGCAGTCCTACATTAGAGGTTATAGAAACAATTAAAGCTCATTCCCCAAATTACATTGAGACGAATAATGTGAAATCGGGATTTCGAATAACCGGTTCTGCCATTTTTAACAAAGAATTAAAATTAGTCGGATTTTTAAATCCGGATGAGAGCGGGATTCTGAACTGGATTAAGCAAAATATGAAAAGACAAATCATTACGATTGCCAAATCTGAATTTGGAAGTTTTAGTTATTCGGGAACCCATATGAAATCTAAAATTCGACCTGAACGGGTAGGTGATCGAATAAAAATTCATTTAACCCTAGAAGGAAAAGGCTCGATTATGGAAACTGCTTCGCCATTTGACCTCTTGCAATCTAAAAATCTGAACTTGCTCGAAGATACGCTGAACAAGGAGACTGAAAAACAAGTGCTGAATACGATTAATAAAGTACAGACGCGATACAAGACAGATATTTTTGGTTTCGGTGAAGCAATTCATAAGAAATACCCGCAAGCTTGGCGAGACTTAAAAAGTGACTGGGAGCGCGATTTTGCTACTGCGGAGGTTGACGTTAAGGTAAAGCTGAACGTGGAACAAGTAGGGACAACGGGACCCTCTTTATATTTGAAAAAAAGTGAGATTAAAAAATGAAAAAAATGGATTTGACAGGGATACAAATTTTCTGGATCATTGTTTCATTTCAATGCGGAAATACGCTCCTCCTTACACTATCCCCCAATATTAATGAGGCGCAGCAGGACGCATGGATTGCAAGCATTATCGCGGGGGCCTTGGGTTTATTTATTGCCTATGTATCGACGAAGTTAAGCCTTCTATTTCCCGGTCGAACGATTGTTCAGTACAGTCAAGACATTTTAGGCAAATGGTTTGGAAAGCTCATTATGATCCCCTATTTTATCCAGTGGTATTCGGTGCTTGGCGTAATTCTCAAGGAGTTTAGCGATTTCACGATTCTAACACTTCTACCCAGAACGCCGATATGGATACTCACAATTACAATGGTCCTATTGCTCATTTATATAACTTATATGGGGGGGATCGAAGGCATTGGGAGATGCAGCGAGCTGTTGGGTCCCTTTATTGTAATCATGATTATTCTTATTTTGCCATTAAATATACAAGTCATGGATTGGACACGCATATTGCCGATTTATGTGGATACTGGAATCAGTCATATTTTCAAAGGGGCTTTGACTCCTTTATCGTTTTTTGGGGAGGTTTGCATGTTGACCATGCTTGTTTCCTTTATGAAAAAGCCTGCGGAGGGACCCCTTCGAGCCATTCTAGGACTCAGTGTAGCTTGCTTCCTATTAATGGTCTCCAGTCTTTTTGTCATTATGGTATTTGGCCCGGGGTTATCCGCAAAAATGGCACATCCGTTTTTTGATATGGTTAGATTTATCTCCTTTGGCGGTTTTATTGAAAATATCGACTTGGTGATCGTATTAATTTGGGTAGTAAGTGTATTCATAAAAATGTCTCTCTATTTTTTTATAAGCTGCTATGGGACTGCGCAGTGGTTGAATATCAAAAATTGGAGAACGCTGATTTGGTTTATCGCACCGATCATTCTCATTCAGGCATGGTTGTATCCGGATATAACGGCATCGGATATCGGATATGTCACCAAATATTGGATTCCAATTGTATTGCCAGTTAACATGTTCGGAATTCCTTTGTTGCTGTGGTTTGTGGCAAGTATACGTAAAAAATATGCAAATGCTCATTAATACATCAGGAACTATGAAGTATAAGGAACCGGTTTCAAGTAAATAATACCAAAAAAAGAATGAGAAACCACGTTGAAAGGGAGGGATGATCATTGGTTGTGAGGGAATCCCTTTCGAATGAAATTGAATCGATTATGACGGTCATTGGACACAATTACGATGTTGTGGTGCGAGAAATAACACTCGGTCGTACAGGACGCAAAGCAGCAATCATATACATCGCGACAATAGGCGACACCGATACGATTAACAAAAATGTGCTGCAACCCTTGATGCAGATGGAGGTGACAAACGAAGATTCGCAATCAGACCGATTCAAAGAAAGAGTGATGCAAAGTACGATCTCACTTTCAGAAATGATGGAAACCGATTCGCGGACGGTATGCATTAGAAATCTTTTATCCGGAAATACAGCGTTAATGCTGGAAGACATCAGTACGTACATCATCCTAAGTACTTCAAATTTAGAAGGAAGAAGTATTGCTGAGCCTACATCGGAATCCGTGGTTCGCGGCTCGCGCGAAGGTTTTATCGAGAAGATATCGACGAATATATCATTGATCCGACAGAGGATCAAAGACCCTTCTTTCACGATGCTGCAATATCATGTAGGCAAGCGTTCCGAGCGAGAGCTTGTTGTCGCTTTTATTAAGGACATTGCCAATGATCAAATGGTGGAGGAAGTTTGTCGCAGAATCGAGCTGATTGATATCGATGATGCGGCTGAATCTGGATTTATTGAACAATTCATTGAAGATAATACCTTTTCCCCGTTCCCTCAAGTCATGAATACAGAGCGACCGGATCGAGTTGTCAGTGCGTTGATGGAAGGCAAGGTTGCCATCCTCTTGGACGGAACGCCATTTGTTCTTCTTGTTCCAGTCACATTCCCCATGATGCTTTACTCACCGGAAGATAATAATGAACGCTGGTTGTTTTCAAGTTTAATCCGAATGATGCGATATATACTCGCTGTCGTTTCTCTTTATCTGCCTTCGCTCTATATTGCTTTTATCTCTTTTCATCAAGGACTAATTCCCACGAAATTGGCAATATCTATCACGTCTAGCAGGGAAGGGGTGCCATTTCCCACTTTTGTAGAAGCGATGATGATGGAACTGACGATTGAAATACTTCGCGAAGCCGCTATTCGTCTCCCGAAACCGATTGGGCAAGCGATCGGCATGGTCGGAGGCCTTGTGATCGGGCAATCGGCTGTACAGGCGGGGATTGTTAGTCCCATAATGGTCATTATTGTTGCTGTGACGGCGATTTCATCCTATACAGTACCTCTTTATTCCGCAGGAATTGCCATTCGGATGTTAAGGTTCTTCATGATGCTAGCCTCCGCAGTGTTGGGTCTATATGGGATTATAATGGCTTCCCTGTTGATTCTTTCCCACATAATGAAATTAAAAAGCTTCGGGACCAACTATGCAGGCGTTTATGTGCATTATCGCCCAACAGATTGGAGAGATTCAATTGTGAAATTTCCGCTGAAATGGCTAAAAAACCGTCAGAAATTGTTAGAGCCAAAAAATAAAGAACGATTGAATATTCACGAAACGCAAGTGGAGGGGACTGGGAATGAAGGTAGCGCGGAGTGATCAAATTTCGGTTTCGCAATTAACTGTCCTCAATACTTCCATGATTCTCGGACTGTCGATCCTTACATTGCCAAGGGCTGCTTCTGAGAAAATAGGTACACCTGATGTATGGATTACCGTACTTATAGCAGGGTTGATATCTATACTGCTGGCCGTTATTTGTACAAAAGTTGGCCAGCGGTTTCCTGGACAAACTTTTTTTGAATTCAATCAACTCATTGTCGGTAAAGCGATCGGAATTGCTTTTAGCCTGGTGTTTTGCATCTACTACATCATGATGGCGGCTTTCGAAGTGCGCATGCAAGCTGAAGTGATCCGGCAGTTTTTATTAGATCAAACACCGATTGAAGTGACCATGATCACATTTCTTGCTGTTGCCGCCTATTTAATTGTAGGACAATTGAATCCGATCGCCAGACTCATGGAATTTTTATTACCCATTACCTATATAAGTATCTTGGTTGTCATGCTGTTAAGTGTCCAAGACTTCGATATCGATCGTTTGCGTCCTGTTCTTGGCGAAGGGATACGGCCAGTATTTAGTGGCCTTCTCTCGACTGCGCTCTCCTACTCGGGTTTTGAATGTATTATGGTCTTCACCGCCTTTGTGAAGGAACCCAGCAAAATGATACGCTCAGCCATCATCGGTGTTGCTTTGATCATCGTCCTCTACACAATAAACGTGATCATCGTCATTGATGTCTTTGGTGTTTCAGAAGCTAGCACATTAACTTGGCCGACCTTGGAATTAATAAAGAACGTGGAGTCGGCAGGTTTCTTTTTAGAAAACTTCGAAGTTATTTTCATTGCAGTTTGGTTGGTTGAAATTTTCACTACATACATTATATCTCATTACATAGCAAGCTTGGGAATTAGCCAACTTTTTCGCATCAAGATTAACTATGTGCATGTTGGTTTGTTGATCGTCATTTACATTATCGCAATCTATCCAAGCGATTTGAACGGCAGCATCAAGCTCGGTGAAATTATTGGCTATTTATCCTTAATAACGGCAGGAGTTATGCCCGTCTTATTATTAATCATTGCTGTTCTCAGAAAAAGGGGACATACACCTTGAAATCTCCAGAAAAGCGGAGTGTCGTATTTCTCGTATTCATTTCGTTAATTGTGCTTTCAGGATGTTGGGATAAACGTGAAATCGAACAGTTGGGCATGATCGCCGGTATCGCGTTGGATCAGACGGAAGATCCCGCCAACAGTCGGATAAAGGTGACTCAACAATTCGTCAACACGACCATCGGAACGAAGGATGAGGTGGTAAAAGGCTATTATAACCTGACCGATGAAGGAACTAATTTGTTTGAAATCATTAGAAAAGCGTCAACAAGAACAGATCGATCGCCCTACTATACACACTTGAAGGTTATCATCCTAAGCGATAAAATCACTTCAACCACTCAATTGTTAGACTTGATGAACTTTTTTCAACGGGATCATGAGATGAGAAGAAGTGTGCGTGTCTATTTTTCAAAAGGACCTGCAAGCGGGTTTCTAGAAAAAAAGACGGAAAATAATGAAATTCCTGCCTTTAATATTTTTTATAGGTCTCGAAATCATTACAAAACGTTAGAAATGGCTCGACAAATAACCTTGGGGGAACTGTCCGTTCATTTGTCTAGCGACACAAGTTTCATTGTTCAAGAAATTAATCTTACAAACGGATATACGATGCAAGGAGCTGCAGTCATTTCAGGGAAAAAGAAGAGATTGATCGGATGGTTGGATAAAGATGAGGTTTCAGGAGTCAATTGGATTCTGGGAACTCACCATGGCAGTCAAGGGGGGGTTCTTAAGGTCGTCGATAAGAAAACAAAGAAAGAGATCATCTACGAAGTTAATAATACCAAAACAAAGATCAAGCCTAGAGTAGAAGGAGAACGGATTTCTTTTCTCGTTTCCATTGAATCCGAAGGGCGTCTGGGTGAGGACTGGACATTAAATGATGCTTTCGACAAGGATTATATTAAGAAAGTGGATAAACAAGTGGCCGAAGAGGTAAAACGCCTCGTTGAGCATTCCATTGTAAAAATAAAAGATACATATAAAGCGGATGTTGCCGGCTTCGGTGAACAATTAAGAATTCATAACTACCGTACATGGAAGCAAGTAAAGACAAACTGGGATGAGGCGTTCAGTGAAGCTAACATTGATGTCGAAGTGAAAATACACATTCGAGAGTTCGGTTCTAAAGGAAGGAAAACGCCAAAGATTGGGAAGTAATCGCGATACGGTACATAAACGCAAGCTTATCCTAGCTTGCGTTTTGTTATGTTTTCATAACACGGGGCGTTTCTATAGAAATCGCTCGTTTTTACATACCGAATTATAGAAAAACAATATACTTGTTGTTTAGAAATGATAGGTATAAGAGCTATGATAAGGTCACATCAAAAAACAACCTGCGAGTGCAGTAAACGAATAAAGTGAACAAAGAAGCGATTGCTTCCCCATTAATCGGCTTTGTTTTGAATCGAGATCCCAGTAAAACGGAGATGGCCCAAATCGATGCGATTACAAAGCAGTACAACAGTGTAGGAAATTCGCTGCTGACTGGATAAAGTTACCGCAGAAGCTCAAAAACAACTTGACGAATGGCGCAAGGCAAATAAAAAATAAGAGTCAAATGACCGCTCATAGCGTATACAAGCTATTGAGTGGTTAAATTTCCATAAAGTGGTTTTTCTTCCTTATTCGATTATTTTTCATGATATGGAGCGGCTTGGTTGGATTACTTTAGCTTTTTGTCTAGGGGTGCTGATTCCGGGAGTATTAATCGTATTTTATTTATCCAAAAGATTGTATTCTCCTATTCGCGGTTTGATGGGTAAAGTCTCTGGGTTGCCACGTTCTCCGTCTTTGGTCGAAAATAGGGATGATATTGGCTATTTAAACGATGTCATTTCAATGGCCATTCAGCAGAACGAAGTATTGATTGGCGATAAGAAGATAGCCTTTATCTCTCAAAAATTAGAGTTCTTGCGAAGGCTAGTCAGCCATTCGTTGGATGATGACCCTACTGATCTGGAATCGCGTCTCGATTATTATCAAATAGGATTGCTGGCTGATAAGCGCCATTTTGCCGTTATTTTAATGATTGACCGTTATGAGCAATTTATAAGAGCTTACAGCGCGGCAGATCAACAACTCTTCCGTTATGCGATCGGGAATGCAGCGGAAGAAATAGCGTCGCGTTCCACGAATAATTGTGCTGTTGATTTGGGAGATGAAGTTGTCTTCATTCTGGAAGCTTCTGACGAATCCTATGAGAAACAGCTTCGAGATATTAGTCTCATCATTGCGGAACTTCAAAACTGGGTCCAAAGCAATCTAAAACTTTCGATGACAGGCGTCATCGGGTATTCGGTTAAACAACTTCAGGATATATCTATTTCTTATCAAGAAGCCGTTCAGTTTAGCAAGTACAGATTTATTTTCGGACAAGGATCGATCATCTCATCGGATAAGTTAAAACACATGAAAACGGATGACTTCCGGCCGCCGCTCCAGCTCGAAAAAACATTTGACGAACTTCTTGTATATGGAAAATATGAGGAAGCGATTCAAGCCTATGAACAGATTGTCGCCTATTTGAATCATTATTCCTACGATATTGTCATTAGTTACTTATATTATTTAACATTTATTATCTATAAGCGGATCAAAGAAATTGAAGTGAACGGTCCAACCATGTTCAACATTCAATATAGTACGTTCGTTCGGATGATTAGTAGAATGGAAACTATCGGTGAAATCAACGCTGAATTCCATGTGCTTATTCGTCAAATAGCCGAAAGTATGCTGGATTCCAAGGTAAATCGAAATCAGCAGATCGTAAGTAAAGTCATTGGAATCATAGAATCCAACTATATGGATAAATCATTATGTCAGGATAGTATTGCTTTACTCTTGAACCTATCCAAGTATCACTTGGGAAAAATATTTCGCAATGTTCACGGTAAAGCCATTGCTGAATGGTTGATGGATTATCGATTGAGTATCGCAGCAGAACTAATTACAAGGCCTAATACCAACGTGGCTGAGATTTTGGATTTAATAGGCTGGGAGAATCAAAATTATTTCTATAAAATGTTTAAGACAAAGTATGGGGTTACGACCTCAGAATACAAATTGCGGAATACGACAAGTGAAAATAAGGTTTATGATAACGGATATGGATCATGAATCGAAGAAGGCTGCCGATGATAGCGAATTGGCGGCTTTTTCGCTTATAGATGAAGAATTTGCTGATAGTTTTATAGAAATCACTCTTTTTTGATGTGTACATGAAATAATAGATGGCATATGTTGAGGCAGGGAGGTGAATGTAAGAGCTTACATTACAAAAGGCTAAATCTGTACGTATCAGGTTAACCAGAACAAAATCGAGGAGGAGATGTTATGAAAAAAGTAAAAGTAAGTTTGATAAGCATGCTTGTTAGTTCGCTTCTTGTAACAAGCTTGATTTCAGTTGGAGCATCTAATCAAGCTCATGCAAATGTAGGAAGCACGGCTCTGCCTGTCCAGAAAACAGGGAATTGGGATGATTTGAAATTTATTTGACAACGCCGGCCAGCGGGGCAGATTTTAACGGAGCCCCTGTCGGGAACGGTTACTTCGGCGCTAAAGTTTCAGGAGGTGTTGCGACTGAAATTCTTCAACTTAGCGACAAAACGTTTCATTCCGGCGAACCTTTCAATGATTATAATCCAAATCGCAAAACGGCGCTGGATGCTACAAGAAGTTTGCTTGCTCAAGCTGATTCGGCAACGACAGTAACTGATCGCGAAGATAAATTGAAATTAGCTGATACGGCAGCAACAGGGATGTGGGGACCCGGTGCTACATATTATGCTAATTTTCTACCAATTGGAAAAATCGTCCTGGATGTCCCGAATACGACGGGATATACGGACTATAATCGAGAACTTCATTTGGATAAGGCGATGGTAACAACAAAGTATAAAGTAGGAAACATAACGTATACGCGTGAAGTATTTGCCAGTAATCCAGATCGCGTTATGGTCATAAGGATGACCAATGACGGGGGCCAGCCGATGAGTATGACGGCCAAGATGACGCTGCCGGCGGAAATGAACACACACGGAACGGTATCTTCATCGGGCAATGAGATCCAGATGACAGGAACGGCTCCTTACGATTACGACGCAAGTAAGTGGGCGAATGGGAGAGGCATGACGTTCGACGCCCGTCTTCGCGCGAGAACGACGGGAGGAACGATAACAGCATCAGGGGGTAATTTGAACATTTCAGGCGCTACGGTCATCGAACTTCTGTATGCTGACGCGACAAGTTACAAGGACCCGTTCACCAATCCGAATCCAAGCCAAGGCGGCAATCATCCTGCTCCAATCGTAACTAATATTATGAATACGGCTTTTGCCAAAACCTTTACCCAACTCCTGAATGCGCATCAGACCGATTATCGGAATTTGTTTCGCAGGCTATGGACAGAAGTAAACGGTAATTCAGGCGCTTCCAGAGCCTACACGCTGACCTACCAGTACGCCCGTTACGTTTCAATTGCTGCTTCCAGGGCGAATACATTCGACCGTCCTCAAAACGGGAATGGTATGTGGCATTACCAATTTAGGCCTCAATTTAACGGGGCGCATTGGTTTAATGAGAACGTAGAAAAAACGTATGGGTTAATTGAGACGGGGAATCTTTCTGAAAATGGCGATCCACTCTGGAAGTATATCAAAAACTTAGCCATAAACGGAACGAAAGCTGCCCAAATCGAATACGGCTCTGATGGGTGGATGGTGCCGCATGCATCTGATGTTTGGGCACAAACACACCTTTCAAGCTGGAAAAATGAATGGGCAATTTGGACAACGGGCGGCATGTGGCTCATGTTTAATATGTATGATCATTATCGGTTCACGCAAGACAAGTCCTTTCTTCGTGATAAGGCTTTCCCACTTATGAAGGGTTCTGCAGAATTTGCATTGGATTATCTTGTTACCAACAAGGACGGCTATCTCGTTACATCGCCTTCTACTTCACCCGAAGCGACGTATGTCTTGTCGGATGGAATAGAGGTTGCCGTCAGTCAAGGTTCGACGATTGATATGACGTTAGTTCGTGAGTTGTTTGAGAATGTTCTAGAAGCAGGGAGTATATTGGAAGCTGATTCTCCCGCGGATGTTGATTTGCTGAATCGTGTTAGAACAGCCTTGCCGAAACTGCTTCCCCATCAAATTGGAAATAGCGGTGAGCTCAAGGAATGGAATAATGACTACGCTCCGGATAGCGCGTACATGTGGGCGCGCCTTAATGAGGGGAATAAAGCTGTTTCAGCTGCAGACGTTTACCCGACAGGTGGATTTGTGAACGAATATCAAGTGAGAGGGGCTTACTACCCAGAATTGTTTGTGCAAAGTCATACCGGAGAAATTGAACTTCTCCCTTCGCTGCCTTCCGCATGGACCAGTGGCGAAATAACGGGTGTGAAAGCGAGAGGTAGGTACGAACTCAGCATCAAATGGGCAAACGGTCAACTCGTATCCGCTCAAATCGATTCCCCGAACGGTACGGTCCCTGTGATCCGGTACGGCAATCAACTTCTGAATCCATTTACGGATTCGCGGATTACATTCGTACGCGGAAATAGTCAATCTGCGTTCAACCCAATTGAAGCAGAGAACTATGACAGCCAATCTGGCATCCAGCTTGAGAGCGCCTCCGATAAAGGCACGGGTTATGATCTCACATCCATTGACAATAATGACTACACCGTTTACAACAATGTTGATTTTGGAAACGGTGCCGCTTCATTCTCCGCTAGGGTTGCGAGCAACGGAGCCGGGGGGACTATGGAGATCCGCTTAGGGAGTGTGGCGGGTACGTTAGCAGGCACATGTATGGTTTCGTCTACTGCAGGATGGCAAGTTTGGCAAACGGTTAGTTGCGGAGTAACGGGCGCTACGGGTTTACAAAATGTATTTCTCGTTTACAAGGGAGCTAGCGGCCCACTCTTTCATCTGAACTGGTTCCAATTTAGCCAGTCTGCTATGGTAGGAGGCGTGTATAAACTCATTAATGCGGGGAGCGGAAACCTTGCATTGGACGTGATAGCCAATGCAACAGCAAATGGGGCATCAGTCCTTGTGTCAACAGATAGCGGTGCTGCAAGTGAGCAATGGAATATCAGCGATAATGGCGATGGAACGTTCAGACTGCTGGGTGTCCCAAGCGGCAAGGCGCTGAATGTTTCCGCAGCCACAACGACTGACAACTCGATGACGGTTATATGGCCCTATGCAGGTTCACCGAACGAAAGGTGGAAATTTACCGCTAATGCGGATGGCACCTATACGATTATGGGTGTCCAAAGCGGCAAACCATTAGATACGCTTTTAAGCGGCACGGAATATACGGCGGTTATTAAGACGGCTAACGGTACGGCAAGTCAGAAATGGAGACTGGTTAAATTGCAATGATCTTATTGGTTTCAGTTAGAGGTGCCCTTGGGGCACCTTTTTGTTTACTGGAGGGAAGTCGGCCTCAGTGCCTTATGGGAGGTCGGGGTACTCCTTTCCATCAATCGTTTTATCAGGCTGCCAATGACTCCGCTGATCGGATTGCTTTATAAAAGAATGTCTTTGCGCAAAGGTCTTATTCTAGCCATACTCCTAGCGGCCGCGACAACAATCGGCTATAGCCTATTCAAGGGTTTCATCATTTGGCTCGTTCTCGGTTGCTTATGGGGGATCGCTTGGTCCTTCCTGCGCATGGGCGGCTATTTAACCGTTATCCGCTACTCGGACGATTCCAATCGTGGCCATCTCATGGGACTGTATAACGGAATATCCCGTTTGGGAAGTCTGATCGGCATGCTTGTTGGCGGCCTCCTCGCTCCGCTTGTCGGGATGCAAATCGTTTCCATTGCTTTCGGGGTGTTTATGCTGTTAGGGCTTCCTTATGTCGTTGTCTACATCTCCGGCGCTAAAGCGAACGAGCCAGATGTTTCTCTTCTGTGGAAGGAACGTCTAGACAATCAGGAGTCAATCTGGAGTAAGCCTGTGATTAAAATTGTTGCAACCGGACTGGTACCGTGGCAGCTTCCGATCTATTTGTGGTGTGCGGTTATTTTACTCATTTTGGCGGCAAGTACAGCAGTTTCTACTTTAATGGACGCTTTGGCATCGGACGTCGCCCATCTTTCATCTGTCGTTGCGGTTATGACCGCTTACTCGGTTGCGACGGATATGGGCTCCGCACTGGGCCCGATGCTGGTTTACTTAGCGATCGGCTTGCCTAATGGTATAACGTATATTTATATAGGCAGTGCAATTATTTTCCTGCTGGTCGCATTATGGCACAGGCCAAACGCCAAACAGGAAATGACCGCTTTACCGAGTGAACGTGAGCTTATGAAATAGGAAAGAAACGCATTTCAAATACGGCGGTAAAAGGGTAGTTCCACCTGGAAAAGCAAAGAAGGGCTGTCTCACAAGGTTACAACCTTGCGAGCAGCCCTTTCTCTTTTTGCTATCCAACCAGCATCACCAGACCCCGCTGCAGCAAGAAATAAGAGCCTCCAGAAGCTCTTATCCGCGTCAAAAGCAGCTCAATTCAAGCAATAAGTGTCCCTGGGGGCTCTTATCTTTAGTTAGCGGACGCAATCCTCCGGAAATCCGATGGCGTTACGCCCGTTTCCTTCTTGCAAATTCGGTCGTATCCGCCTGAATCTGTCGGCAAAAAAACATCATGATCCCTAGGCTGAGGGAACTACAGTACGCTATTCCAGCCAAAAGTGGCCTGATATCGAGTTTGAGGGAACTACAGTGCGCTATTTTGCTGTTTGCTCAGATATTTAGCGTTTTTCGTAGAAATAAGACCCTCTAGTTCCGCTATGGCCATAGTATCCCTCTATTTGCCAAAATAACGTACTGGAGTTCCCTTACGCTTCGAAGAGACTCATCTTTTAGGCGGCGAAGCCAGTTTTCTTCTTTGTCCGACAACCCGATGGACAAAATTCATTTATGAAATATAAATTACTTGTGTTCGTTCATTCACCTGCGGAGCGTGTCCTGCTATACTCATTTTAATCCCGTATAAGAAGACACAGTCACTATGTAAATAAAAGGGGGCTTTCGCAGTGAGCCGAATCTTGCTTGTTGATGATGAAATCTATGCCATTGAAGGACTTAAATATAACTTGGAATGGGAATCTCTGGGGTTTACAGAGGTTTTGGAAGCGTATAATATCGACATGGCCAAAAAGATCATAGCGGAACATCCCATTGATATCATGATATGCGATATAGAAATGCCCAATGGCAATGGACTTCAACTGATGGAATGGTGAAATCGAATTATCCTTCTATGGTTGTCGTGTTTCTTACTTGTCATTCGGAATTTGATTATGCGAAAAAAGCGGTTCAATTGGGCGTATTTGATTATATCGTTAAGCCCGTAAACTTCTCGGAATTCGAAGAGATTATCGTGAAAGCATTGGAAATCCGTAAAAAAGAGCTGGGGTTCGTTGAGATCAAAGAGACGTACGAAAGGTTCTACCCGCTGTGGGAGGCCAAAAAGCCGCTGCTAATTGAACGAATATGGCAAGATTATTTGGATGAGCGGATCTCCAATGACCCCGTTAAGATGGAAGTCGAGCTGCAAGAAGTCGGACTGACCATTTCTGACAACTTTACGATCCTGCCCATTCTGATCAGTGTGGAGAAGTGGCAGCGAGAATTCAGTTCCAGAGATGAGGAAGTCCTTGAGTATGCCATTCGAAACGCGGCTGCGGAACTGGTCGTCGGGCAGGATAACGGACTTGCCTTGCAGGATCATTCCGGCATCAATGTGATCTTCATCTACTCGGACGGAAGCGGGCCGCTTCCCCTGGAAGACTGGCGTCTGAGATGCGAAACCTTTATTCGAGCCTGCAACGAACATTTTTATTGCCATGTATCCTGTTACATCGGAAATTGGGCGGTCATCCAGGACTTATACCGTGTATATCAAGATTTGATCGCTATGGAAAGCAACAATATCAGCCTATCCAATCAGGCTTTCATGTACCAACGGCAATTCGGCCGCAAAGGTGAAAAAACGATGATTGAAATGGTGAAGACCTATATCAAAGAGAACTTGACCGCGGAAATAACCCGCGAAGATATAGCGGCGTTTGTTCATTTAAACCCGGCGTATTTGTCGCGCTTTTTTAAGAAAGAAACCGGTGAGACACTCACCGATTTCATAACGTTCGAACGAATGAAGATGGCCAGGGATCTCTTAACGGGGACGGATGCTACCATCAGTCAAATTGCAGTTTCTCTGGGCTATACGCATTTTTCTCATTTTTCGAAAATGTTTAAACGCACCTATCAGATGACGCCGCATGAATTGCGTAAATGGAAGAATGAAGATACGGGGGGGCGAGGCAGATGAATGACAAGAGTAGGAATTCGCTAATCTTCAAATTTGTAAGCGTATTTATCCTAGTGTCCCTTCCTTTGTTTTTATTGTTGTTTTTCAGTAACAGCTATGCGATGAACTTGGTTCGCGATCAAGTTGCCCAAACCAATTCGAGCCTATTAAGCGGGCAAATGAGCCATATTGACAGTAAGTTATCGGAAATCAATACCTACATGTTCAGGCTGGCCTTCCAAGATCCGGCGGTCATTTCCTTGGAACGGCAGCCTCGCGGAAGCGATGAATATTTAATGACGCGAATCGCTGCGGCCAATACGATGGAGAAGGATATTAACTACTACAGCGAATTGGGTGCTTTATTCATTTATTCGGCCAAAACGCAAGATCTTGTGATGACAAGAGCGAACGGGTCGGAAATTCCGCAGAACAAAGGGACAGAGGATTTCATGTATGAATGGATGCGCAGCGAGGGACAATTCGTGGAACATGGGGATGGATGGAGGACCGTGAAGGTCGCGGGCATTCCATGTCTGATTCATGTCGTCAAGTCAGGGGCGAGTCTCTACGTAGGGAGCATCATCCCCATTCAAAGCTTGGCTGCTCCTTCCAACAAGGTTCAATTGGTCGCCGATGAGCAAATTATTTTCTTCTCTGATCAGGCAGAACCGTTAACGGCAACGACGATTTCCCCGGTATTTTTGCGCCAACTTACAGGCAAGATTCTCCAAACAGATAAATCCTTCCACACGGTGGAAATCCCGGATAAGTATTTATTGGTTACGAATCGCTCTCAGGTCTCTAATCTGATCATGACTGTTCTCCTACCAGAGAAAAATGTGTATAAACAGCTCTCTCTGCTGCAAAAATTAATCTACTTCCTGCCTTTTGTCATTGGCTGCTTGCTGATCATCAATTTAGTTTTATTAAAAAAAATCGTCGTGAACCCAATCCTTCGTGTTATTCGCGCAATGAGACGAATTCAGGATGGGGACTTGCAGTACAGGATGCCGCCTAGTCATTCCAAGGAACTGGCCTTGCTTTCGGAAACCTTTAATACCATGTCTGCTGAAATTTCATCTTTGAAAATCAACGTCTATGAAGAGCATATTAAAACGCAGCAAGCCGAAATTAAGCATCTGCAATTGCAAATCAATCCTCATTTTTTATTAAATTCTTTAAATATCGCCTATAACCTAATTGCCACTAAGAAATCCGAATTAGCTCAGAAAATGATGGTGCATCTGATGCATTATTTCCGCTCCATGATCCGAAGCCCGCAGAAAATGGTCACGATCCGGGAAGAAATGAAGCACATCGACCACTATTTGCAAATACATAAGATGCGTTTTCCGCTGCATTTTGACTTCTCGATTGAAATCGATGAGCATGTCGGCGAACTGCTTATTCCTTCTTTGATTTTCCAGCCTTTTGTCGAAAATGCCATTATCCATGGCATGGTGATGCAGGAGGAGGGCTTTCGTTTGATAATTAGCTGTTATGAAGAGCAAGCAGATCATAGCCGTGGCTTCTGGATACAGATTGCGGATAATGGCAATGGATTTTCGGAGCAAGCGTTGCGCAAGTTCGTGACAGACGGTCAGACATCTGGGGATGCAGGGAATTTGGGCATGCACAATGTGAAACAAAGACTGCAAGCCTATTATGCCAATGAGGCCCGACTTATGATTGGAAATGGGCTGGAAAAAGGGGCGGTCGTTCGTCTTTTTATACCCAAGAAGTAACTTGAGTGATAGGTTCGGTATCTTGAGCGCTATCTGATGTAAGCTGATCCCTCTACAATTAAGAAGAGAAATAGAGTGGAGGGTAGCGGAATGGCAAAGAAATATAGCAGTCTGATTCTAATGACTCTGCCAGGCGTGTTGTATTTATTTATTAACAATTACTTGCCTATGCTTGGCACATTCATTGCGTTTAAGAACATTAACTACACCAAAGGAATTTTCCATAGCGACTGGGTGGGCTTTAAAAACTTTGAATTTCTATTCAAATCACAGGATGCCTTCATCATTACCCGCAATACGCTGCTCTACAATGGAACATTTATCATCGTTAATAATTTAATTATTGCCCTGCTGGTAGCGCTATTGTTGAACGAGATCAAAAATCGCTTCGCACGCAATTTGTACCAAAGTATTATGCTGCTGCCTTTTTTGATTTCTTTTAGCATCGTTGGTTATATTGTTCTGGCTTTTTTCAGTATCGAACATGGTTTTATTAATAAAGTCATTTTTCCGTTCTTGCATATACAACCGATTGAATGGTATTTGGAGTCCAAATACTGGCCTTACATCCTTGTTATCGTGAATACGTGGAAATATGTCGGTTATTCAAGCTTGATCTATTTTGCCGCTATGATCGGCATTAATCAGGAATATTATGAGGCTGCCCGCATGGACGGCGCGAATCGCTGGCTGCAGATGACGAAGATCACGCTTCCGCTGATCCGTCCGGTGGTGATCGTTGTGGTGCTGATCCTGATTGGCCGCATCTTTTATGCCGATTTCGGCATGTTCTTCCAAGTCCCTCTCAATACAGGCATTTTGTTCTCGACTACCAATGTAATTGATACTTACGTCTACCGGGCTTTATTGGTAACAGGTGATATCGGCATGTCTTCGGCTGCGGGTTTATACCAATCAACAGTGGGATTCGTGCTCGTCATCATCGCCAATATGCTGGTCAGAAAATGGGATAAAGAGAGCGCTTTATTTTAGAGGGGGATACGTATGGAAGTGAAGATGGTTAATCAAAAACGGTTTCGAACGCAGCGGGAAGGACCACCTTGGACGAGCGGTTTATTGCATGGTTTCTTCTTAGTGATGTGTGTATTTTGTTTATTTCCGATTGTGCTGGTGCTAATCGCTTCTTTTACGGATGAAAGTATTCTGCGTGCAGGCGGTTACACCTATTTCCCGAAAATATGGAGCACAGCCGCTTACCGCTATTTATTTATCGACATTCATCAATTATTTCGAGCTTACGGCGTGACCATTGTTATTACCGTGGGGGGGACTTTAACCAGCTTATTCATTTCAAGTTTAGTCGCATACCCTATGTCTCGTCAGGATTTTCCGTATCGCAAGATACTTTCCTTTTATGTGTTTTTTACGATTTTATTAAATGGCGGTTTGGTTCCTTGGTATTTGGTCTACACCCAAATCATTGATTTGAGAGACACGATCTGGGCACTTATGATTCCTGGACTGCTTATGAATGGATTTAATGTGCTGATCATGAGAACTTTTTTCTCGAACTCCGTTCCGATTTCGGTGATTGAGTCTGCTCGTATTGACGGGGCCGGAGAATGGCGGATCTTTTTTCAACTCGTACTCCCGCTCTCGGTATCTGTGCTGGCAACGATTGGGATGTTCACCACGCTGGCTTACTGGAACGATTGGTTTAATGGATTGATTTTTATTAGCGATTCCAACTATTTCAGTATTCAATACTTAATGACCAAAGCTTTATTGAATATTCAGTTCTTATCCTCACATACGGAAAATGCGAATTCTGCCAAATTAATTTCGGAAATGCCCCAAAATTCCATTATCATGGCAATGGCGGTTATTGGCATAGGTCCTATTCTTATTTCTTATCCTTTTTTTCAAAAGTATTTGGTGAAAGGTCTCACTGTGGGCTCGGTTAAAGGCTAGTACTAGATTTAATGGAGGGGGTGATTCATCTAAGCCACGTAAGGGGAAAAGGCTAGCTGCACGACAAAACAACATTTGGGGGAGACTTGGTCACAATGAAAAAGGTTATCGTAATGACGACGGCAATTCTCACATTAAGTACTGTACTAGCAGGCTGCAGTCCTTCGGCGACGAAGGAAAATACAGCGAAAAGTACTCCAGAAAATACGAAGGGTCAGGCTTCTACTACGAAACTGAATCCGTATAAGCTAACAATCGTTTACGCAACAGGCGCGGTTCCCAAGGACCTTAAAGCTGTGCAAGACAAGATGAATGCCTATTTAACGGACAAAATTAACGCTACAGTTGAGCTCAAGCCGATTGAGTGGGGAACTTGGATCGAGAAGACCAATCTGATGATTGCTACGAATGAGCAAATGGACGTGATGATGACGGCGGGCGGACTTGGTTATTCGCAAAATGTAGCCAAAGGTGCATTTCTGCCTTTAGATGAACTCATTGCCAAATACGGGGCCGATGTAACGAAGGCTTTGCAGCCGCAGTTTCTGGATGGAACAAGGATCGGCGGGAAGATTTACGGACTTCCAACGAACAAAGAATTTGCTAGTGTAGACGGCATTTTGTTCAATAAGGCGTTAGTCGATAAATATAAATTTGATATCAGCAAAGTGAACAAGCTCGAGGATCTGGAGCCTATGCTGCAAACGATTAAAGACAATGAACCAGGCATCGTTCCTTTCTTTGGACAAGAGGGGCGTCAGATGAGCAATTTTGCCGTCAGCTCTTCGTCGTTCGATAATCTTGGCGATTATTTGGGTGGCTTGGACCGTTCCAGCAAAGAGTTGAAAGTGGTCGATATTTTTGAATCCAAAGTGTTCATGGACTATGCGAAGCTGGCACGCAAATGGTATCAGGCGAAGTATATGAATCTCGATGCGGCAACGGTCAAAGATTTTGGCGCTATGCAAGCTGGCAAGGCATTCGCCATGTATTCGGAGCTGAAACCTGGCAAAGATGCCGAAATGTCCTCAGCCTGGGGAGTTAAGGTCGTTCAGAAAGAAATGGTGAACACGCCCATAACGTTGAACACAACAGGGATTATGACGGCCATTCCCAAAACTTCGAAAGATCCTAACCGGGCTATGATGTTCCTAAACATGCTTTACGGCGATAAAACGCTGCTTAATCTGTTTGATTTCGGTGTTGAAGGAACCCATTATGTGAAAAAGGATGAGACAACGATTGATTTCCCTGCTGGGGTTGATGCGGCATCTGTTGGCTATAAAAACGAGCCTTGGATGTGGGGTAATCAAATGCTGACCTATTTATTCCCCAATGAAGATCCGAAGAAATGGGAGAAATTCAGAACATTCAATGAAACAGCCGACAAGTCGCCTGCGCTTGGATTTGCCTGGAATTCCGAATCTTTAACGCAGGAAGTGGCCGCCAGCAACAGCGTGCTCAAGCAATACCAACAGGCGATTATGTCCGGTTCCGTGGACCCTGAAGTCTATATTCCCAAAATGGTTGCTGCCCTGAAAAGCGCAGGCATAGACAAAATTATGGCAGAGAAACAAAAGCAATTGAATGAATGGAGCGCGACAGCCAAAAAGTAACTACTTGTTTAAGGGGGACCTATTTGATTAGGTTCCCCACCTATCTTATAATCCCAGACCGCGCTTGAGCGCTAATTTGAAACGGGGGAAAATCATATGTTCATGATGAAGCGATTGACGTTCTTTTTATTCCTATTGGTTGCTATGATAGGTTCTTTAGGCGGGTTGCATGCGAAAGCCGCAGGTGCAAATCTAGTCCATTCGTGGTCTCCTCCATCAGGCACCGCTGCGAATTCGACCTTCACAGTTCAGGTGAAACCATCGGATGAGGCGGCATGGATGGATCTATATGAATACAATGTAAAAGTAGGTCATCAGGATGGTACGAATTTCGATTCATCGTATGTGAATTTTGATTTTTCCGGTTCATTAGACGTAAAAGTAACCTACGATGCAGGAACGATTAGCTCCTATAATATTACGCCATCTTCCTATGGCATTCAGGCAGTCCAGACGGGGAATACACTCTCTTTCTCCGTGGTACAAGACAATCTTTCGCCACGTAAAATCGTCGTGCGTATCAATAACAGTTGGGATACAGGCGTCTTGCATATCCTAACGAATCCGCTTGAGACCAATGCTCCGTCGCAGACAGCGTCCAATGTGTATCTCATTAATCCGGGAGATGCCATCCCCCTGGAGCTGCCGGCCGGCAAAGATACGTACTATTTTAAAGCTGGCGAGCATACGCTGCCCAAAGGTTCATGGGCGGAAGTGGATCTTGGCGCTGTCTATGCGATTGACAAAATTGGTCTTGAGCAGGCGCCTTTATACACGAATGGCCCTGAGTATCCGAATAAGTTTATCGTTGAATCCAAAGTCAATGCGGGTGACGCTTACACGACGGCCTATGACGGGACAAGCAACAGTTTGCTGGGATCGATAACCAAGAGCTTTCCAGCCAAAAATGCGAGATATGTGAGGCTGCGGCTGCTCGGAAGCAATGTGACTTCGGGGTATTTGTTTAGCAGTACCGTCACAGAATTTAAGGTTATGCAAGCTGGCAGCACGACGAATCTAGCTTTGAATCATGGGATAGCCGGGGCCTTCCCCAGCTACACGCAATTATTCGACGGCAATTCGCTGACCCAATTTGGCTCAAAAAAGGGGTATGGCAACTGGCACCCGGGAGAGTCATTCTATATTTCCAAGAATAATACGACGGTCTACCTGCAGCCAGGTGCAGTTGTACATGGCTCCATTTCATCTGATGGCGTCAGCAATGTGACCATTAAAGGCCGTGGCATCCTCGATGGAAGCCTGCTGCAGCATGCGAACCCAAGCCCTGGAGAAGGAAGAACAGGCGCGATTTGGCTGAATAATGGAAGCGACAATACGATCGAAGGCATTACGATTCAAGACGCCTGCATGTGGACGGTCGTGATGAATTTCTCAACAAGGCCTACAGTTAGAAACGTCAATATTATCACTTACGTGGCGAATGCAGATGGCATCCACTTTTCTGGCAGTACGAACGGGCTGGTTACGGGTTCATTCGTAAGAACGCCAGACGATAATATTGTCATGTACCACTATGGTCCAACCTCATTGAACACCGTTCAGAATAGTGTGCTGTGGGGAGATGATGCGCATACCCTGCTCATTGGTTTGGGAACGGAGCCTAATGCCAATATCACCGATTTAACTTTTCAAAATTTGGATGTCCTTGCCCAACAGGGGGTTGTGGATCTTGCGAAATTTAACGGTGTCATGAAGTTATGGCCCAATGGCGGCAATGAAATTAAAAATGTCTTATTCAAAGACATCCGGATAGAGGCCTTCCGAGACCCTGCCAAATCCGTCGTGTTTCAATTCCGAACCGATGAACGGTTTGCTGGAGAAGGCAATGGCCGAATTTCAAACGTCACGCTCGATAACATCACCTATAAGGGGTAATACCAGCGTAGCTGACACCACCCGCAAACACATGGATAAAAATGTAAGAACCCTCCGAGTTTGGAGAGTTCGTATTATTAGTGATAAATGTACCATTGCAGCCTGTTTGTTCAACTAACGTTTCCGTTAGCGTAATGAAGTCGGGACGAACGACGAACGCCTGCCGTCATTGTTTTAAAGGAGATGATGAAGAGGATTCCGTGTTGGTATCGTTTGAAATAAGTTCATTATTTCATTGACTGCTCTATTCTCCCGTTTTTAGCTCGGATTCTTTAATTTCCCTAACCCTTTGCACGATCTTATCCTTGAGAATCTCGAGTTTGTACCTGTGTTACCACCCTATGGAGTTTCATTCACTTTTTTGTATTTTCTCTATAATTTGACTAACACAATGTTCAATATCCTTATTTGAGCAATCAAGAGTTTTATCACTATACTTAATGTATAGAGGAACTCTTTCCTCGTAAACGTCCTTAAGACTATTTCCTTTCTTTATTACAATGCCTCTGGTTGTTATGTTTACTAGTCTTCTTTTAATTTCTTCATATGGGACATGTAAATAAATAATCTGTCCACTCTGTTTAAGCACATTCATAGCTTTTTCTGAATATATAACACTTCCACCTGTAGATATAATGCAATTTTTTAGTTGCAATTCAGACACAATTTTTTCTTCAACTTCCATAAATTTTTCGATACCATCATTATCAATTATATCTTGTAATAACCTACCTTCATATTGTTGTATAACAATATCTGTATCCACGTAATCCATTCCTAAAGCTTTTGAAAGCAACACACCTAAAGTGCTTTTACCAGCTCCGGACATACCTATAAGAACTATATTCATATCATCCTCACTTTTGTTATGGTTTCGTTAAACTATTCGGCATTATCCATAAATATCCTTCATGGCGTTATACTGCCCTTTAGTTGAGAAGTGACCGATGATGGCCTTAAAAGTACCGACGATATAATGCTCTCCTACGCTCACCGCGCAGCTGAGCATAAATCTGTGTAGTAGATGCTTTTTCATGCCCAAGCATACCCTGAATAAATTCTAGCGGTGCACCGTTATCTAGTAATTGACATGCATATGTGTGACGGAATCGATGAGGATATACATTAGCATTAATTCCCCTCGTTTTGCCAGCTTTTTTAATGCCCAACGTATTGTTGGAATCGACAATCGTCGGGTCGGATTCGTTTCAGTAACAAACAATGCTTTACAAGTATCCCCACGGCTCTCTAAATATCTCTTTAACCAAACCTTGCATTCGGTAGTGAAATATACCTCTCTTTATTTAGAACCCTTACCATTCACAATTGCTGAATAGTTCTCCCAATTAACATCTTCAATATTTATTTTCTGAACCTCTCCAACACGGCAGCCTGTACAGTACAGAAACTCCAACAGAGCATGCTCCCGATGAGAATGACAGGTAATTTTAAGATGAATAACATCCTCCTCAACTAGGAATTTCGGAATACGTTTGTCCATCTTAGGTTCTCTCAACTTGTGAGAAGGATTCCTTGTCATATGGCCTTCTTCAAATGCAAAGCGAAATAGGGAGCGTACAAATCGAATTCGATGACCTAAGCTACTTGGTTTTAATCGCTCTGATGCTCTTGCAAAATAATCTTTTAGCATATTTAAGGATATTTCTTCAATCTCCAGATTACCCAGTTCACGAATCAACATGTTGAGTTGTAGAAAGTATGCTTTCATGGTATGCGAGCTGAACCCCAGGATACGTTTGTCAGCTTCATACAGCATCCATAACTCCTTCAATGTCATAATAAAAACCCTCCCAAATATATGTTATCTCTAGCTTTGCTAGAATTGGGAGGATTTAATCTTAACGCTTAAGCTGTGTGTTGTACTAGCGTTCACCGTTAGGGGAATGAATTAAGGTTCTTGATTCATGATGTTCTCTTGAATAAACGGTAATACAAATAAACGCTAATGAAATAAATTGGCAATAAAACTAACCCTGTAAAAGCAGAAAACAAACAAATGCAAATAAGACCGACAAAGAAAAAAGTTAAAAGTTTCCATTTTATATCTTTCTTACACGTATGATATTTCACTATCATGCGTCATGGAAAGATGACTTCACCGGATAAACCTCCGAAATCATCCTAATATATCCTATTGGTTATCAGTTTTTATTTAATAATTCCAGTTGTGATTATAATTTTACCGGCAGAAGCGTTTTCGGCGTAGAAATAATATTCTCCTGTTGAATCTGCTGTAACAGTGTAAGAAAACTCCTTTGCCTTTTTAAGAACTTCACTGATAATCTCACCGTTTTTAATATAACCGATCTCCATATTTTCTCCTTTTGGATCTGACGACTGCATGTTGGTTTTCAGATCAAGCTCGTAATGGATGGTCAACTGCTCGCCTTTGTTCAAATGCCATCCGAAATCATCTGTCTTTGTGAAAATCACGAGATCACCGTTTTCCGTCAAAAGCTCCGGTATTTCATAACTGCCGTCGTTTTCTTTTACGGCAATATTAGTTACCGTACGGGGAGAGACCTTTTTGATCTGGTTTTTATTAATAATATTGTTACTCAGAGCCCGCTCTTTAAATGGTGCGGGTTGATATCCAGCTTTTTGCGCATAGGCCTGAATTGCTTCTTTAGCGAGATGCCTATTTTCGTTGTTTAATAGAACTGCACCATTCCGCTTTAAATTAAAGGATTCTTCCTTGTTATTCCAATTAATTTTTACTTTGATTGGCAAATTTTCGTTCGAAACTACACAACTTGAACAACTAGTTGGTATTTCAATAATTGTACCTTTGTGGTTGCCATCTTTAAGTACCTGTTTGTCATCATTAATGGTTACTTCTAAGTTTTGAGGTGTTGAACCTGTTGCATCTTTATAACTAATAAAATACTTCCCATTTTCATTATCGCCGCTAATGTTTGCCGTGTATTCGACTCTCCAACTCTGACTCTCTCCAACAAGAAAAAAATCAACTAATAAATGGAAATTACCATGAATTACTCCCAGGTGTTTTATCAAAAGGCTATAGAAATATTGAGTCCGTTTATATTGAAGATAACCTATTTGCCTTATTAAGACCAGCGATTAAGACGAAAGCCGATTCGGGAATTCATCGGTCTACTTAATTCCTGCCACTCCTGTATTGTTGTAATTCCCCAACCACAACAAACCATCTTCAAAGCTGCCCGATCTGCCTGTCGGTGCAGCACGTGATTCGCAAAGGTACCAATGGGACGCGAACCGTACGCCATCTGTCAGTCTTCAAGAGGAAATCCTATCTGCACGTACCGGCTTATATCTGTAGCAGTATTCCCCTCCGGGGAAGTACATAGGACTACCATCCTCTGCACTCCTTCTTTCACCCCCCGCCCTAGAACAGAGGCGTTATTGGATGTTTTCCCTACTTCACGTTCAAGGCTTGATATTTAAGCCATTTATCAACTTCCTCTTTCATAAAGAGTTTGGTCTCGCCAATTGTTGCATAGGGTAAAAATGTATAGATATCCCACGATCCTTTATTTACGAGTTCTTTTCTCTTTGATTGGTCATCCGAAATAATTTTTTGGAGTACATGGTCTGAAATATGTAAATATTCAGTCAACTCATTCTCTGTAAAGATAGGATTCACTTCCGTACCTCGATCATTTTCAGATTCATGTGAGATCAACCAACCCGCTGAAAATATACTCATACCCAATATGCAAGAAGCGATGATTAAAGATTTGTTCACAATTTTCAATCTCCTTCCATAAGTTACTCTATTTATATAATATCATGAAAAATTTCCTATATAAAAGAAGGAATTCGCATTTAATTCTAGAATATGGTATTTGTTAGAAAAATATCCCAAGGAAGTAGATGGTAAAAATGAAAACGAAATATTTGGTAACATTGTCGGCCCTTGCTTTGACTCTTGTTCTATCTCCAGTTTCTTCTTTTGCACAGAAAGCACCGGCCACACCGGCCGCACCGGCCGCCCAAAACTATACAGTTGTCCATGAGGCGAAAGGTAATCCGAATGCTATGGTTACTTTTGTTGATCCCAAGTTGACAGGATCGGCGAGACCGGCAGGACCAGAAGAAGTGAGTCCTTTAGGCATAATTAGTGAGGTTTACGACCACTCATATTATGTCGTTGATTCCAACAACATTACCTCCTACAACTGCGGTCCAATCGATTCTCAAAAGTTTTTGATAAGCGTCGCAACTGGACAAACCAAAACTTTGAGCAGTTCGACTACCGTCTCTGGTACAGTAACCTATTCGTCTAGTGCTTCCGTCGAGATTAGAAACCTTATTAACTTGAGTTTGACTAGCAGTATATCCGGTACAATATCTTATACATGGGGTACATCCGATCAATATACAGGACCTAATTCTCCTTATTTACATCGTGACTATTATGGCGCAAATCAGTATGATGAATATGGCAACAAGGTACATAGATACGATGTTTATAGAATCTATAACGGTTCTATCTTTATGTATAATGAAACGCGTGATGCAGGTGTTACAACCTACTACGCCAAAAAACCGAAACAAATTACGTACAGCATGGATTTCTAATTTTTTGGGACAAGATAGCCTACTTGCGCTGCCAGCATCTTAGCGCGGCGTATTAATTCATAATATATCCAGATGCCATTTGGAAGCAGCCGCACGGTATTCCCATCCGTGAGCTGCTGCTTAGCACTATGACTCTTACCTGCAGCCAAGTTTAGGATTAGTTCGTATGTGTGCAGCTTATTAAATTACTTATACTGAGCCGTTTTTTTATCATAAAGGGAGCACATTTATGTCGTAACGTTTGCGACACAAATATGCTCCCTTTCTATGAATACGACACAAATAGCCTCTTTGTGAACAAAAAGTATCCATGTAGTCAGTAATATCAAATTTTGATACCCAATTCTTAATATCCATTTGAAAGGAATAAAAAATCGGGAGTATAATTACAAAGGCCGCCGGTTTCAATTCCATTACTTTTTACTGCAGTTTACCGGGTATCGTGTTCGAGAAAGTTAAAGAAAAAAACTAAACCAGAATTTTGGGGGATTGTGAAGGAATTTGGAATATATTGAGGAATATAGAATTATTAACTTAACTATGGAGGGGACCTCATGTTTCCTGAATTTCTTACGGAATTCGCTTTTTTTTATAAGTTTGATCAACAACTTCAAAACTTAGCCGAATTCGCAGAGAAAGAGGATTGGGATTACAAATTTGTCGAACCTGAATTTGAACTCCCAGTACTATACAACTATATCCGATATACATACAAGAAGTTGGCTGATGAAGAAAAGATCGCTGTCTCAACTGACGGACAATTCGCTTGCTTCGATACTGGTCTGATGACCAAAAATTAAGAACCGATATATGCCTTCTTTGCGAAGAACAGAAATCCAGGGCGCGAACCTTGGCACTTTGCACAGTGGGCACGTAAGGGAGACTTTTGTCTGAATAAATTTTCAGTTCTTCCCGAGATGGATCATTATTTCCAGGATCCAAACGATCTTGTTTTTGATACAAGGTTGGAAATTAGGGGAAATGTGGAACACATTATCGAGGAGAACAAGGAGAGGTTTCCAGAGCCCTTTCGAAGCATGGACCTTTACATGGTGCAAACGATCTTCAAGGGTGCCTTGGATAACGCCAAAATGAGAGTAAGAAGGAGCTATAAGATCGCAATTCCTCAATACTACAGAGGCAGGATGCAACTGCTTTTGCCGATTTGCCTTTCCAACCCGAATAAAGCCGACATCGCCTTGACAATTGAAAAGATGGAGGGATTCTACCGAGCCTCTACTATTTTGACCCTAGACATGGCTTACAATAATGCGCGACAGATTGCGCGTCCAGACAAGGATTGGTTACAACCATAAATAATACCAAGCTCCAGTTTAAATCCGTCAAGGTTTATGCTAAGGGCTTTTTCTTTTTGTGTGGGTAAGCCAAATTTTGGCTAAATTTTTTAATTTCATCGTGAGGGAAGATGTTCGCCAGTGCTAGAAGTCGCAACGGGGTAGGGGCAGTACCAGCGTAGCTGACACCACCAGCAAACGTCTG
Source organism: Paenibacillus marchantiophytorum (assembly GCF_014640555.1). Lineage (GTDB taxonomy): Bacteria > Bacillota > Bacilli > Paenibacillales > NBRC-103111 > Paenibacillus_E > Paenibacillus_E marchantiophytorum. The sequence continues at coordinate 43,595 of NZ_BMHE01000045.1, forward strand.
TAAATAACCGGTAAATTTGCTCCGAAAGTTCCTAAAATGATGAGTAACGGAACAATTCCTTGCTTCCGCAGCTGTTTTTGAATGGACTGAGTGGACTTTTGGTGCCCTGGTTGTTACGGATGAAGCCCGGCTTTGCGATCGGCATACCGGCAACGGCTGCTAGCATTTTTCATATACAACTAGACGGACAATGGAATCAGCCGACTCATGGTCGCTTGGCCGTCCCGACTGGACGAACTGGGGGATCAGATAGTAATTGACAAGAGAAAATGCCATGAATATAATGGGTTTAAAACCATTATTATTTAAGCGAGGGAGATTAGCATGACCATTGAAGGCGGGAAATTTCTCAAAAAACGAAGAATCGAACGGGGCTACAAGACGCAGGAAGATTTGACATTTAAATGCTGGATCCCCCAGGGCCAAATCTCCAGTTACGAACGCGGTGATAAAACACCCAGCTTGGAAACCTTGCAAATCCTGGGCAAAGCATTGGACACCTCTTACGTGGAAATGTTTGAAGGAATAAATGTTACCTTGCCCCTCGACCTAGGCCTGCAATTGAATATCCAAGACCAAATTGACACACAGTTACTCAACCAACTGAAGGATATTATTTCAAAAATCCTTATCCAGCGGGATGGGACATTACAAGCAAGGTTTCTGGAGCTTCTACAACAAGAACTCGGTGCGCCCCACGCGACTGCATTAAAAGAAAAATTTAAAGACCTCATGAAACAAACAGACAGCATGACAGACCGCCCTCCTACCTGGGATGAGGCTATGCAAAAAATCTGCCGTACGGAAAGTCTTCGCCGGTTCTACAGCATTGTTAGAAGATATCCTTCTGGTGATTACCGACGGGATTTAATAGACAAGTTGAAGCAGATTCAAGCTGCAACGGACATGCCCCTTCAAAACAATGAACTGACAAATCAGGCAATCGAATACAGCGTGGACAACGAAAAGCTAACGGAGAAAGAAAGGCTCATGGCAGTAGACTTGATTCGCTCCATGAGAAACCATCAATTGTAGTTAAGAATAAAGTTGTTTATTTTATAGGCCCTGTACCAGCGTAGCTGACACAAGGGGCAACGTAAATTTTAATATCTGGGAAACACCCTGATAAATGCTGTAACCACAAGGGTTTTGCCGTAGTTCCGAATTTAGTTGTGTAATTGGAACTTGGCGATTCAACGCGCCAAAAGTCCCCACTCAATCCATTCAAAAACAGCTGCGGAATCAAGGAATTGTTCCGTTACTCATCATTTTAGGAACTTTCGGAGCGAATTTACCGGTTATTTACAGACGTTTGCGGGTGGTGTCAGCTACGCTGGTACTGCCCCTATAAGGGAAGCGGAGAATTGACATCGTTATTGTCCGGCGCGAGCAGCAGCAATGATGTTAAAGATATTTATATCAACAACTATACAAGAAATGGCATCCTTGTTACGGATCAAGCATCCGGTAATATCACAAGTGTGGGGAGTGTATCGAATGTTAACTATTCGTATACAGCCAATTTCAATAGCGATGTGGCAGGAAGCGCCCCTGCCGGTTGGACGAGCAGCCCAGGAATAACGGTTCAGCCTGATCCGAGCGCGAGCGACCAAAGCGTCCGTGTGAGCAAGACGACAAGCGCCGCCATAAGCAGTTCCAAATCCTTACCTCCAACATCCGGTATCGTGACTGTGCAAGCCAAAATGAAAATTGTCGACAAAACCAACTGGAAATCGTTAGCTGTCATGAACGCTTCCGGTACGGAGCTGATGCAGGTTGGTTTTGATTCGGCAGGCAATATGTACAGCAATAATGGTTCGGTCTGGACTGCTTTTATGCCGTACAGTACAAATCAATGGTATGACGTCAAAGTAGAATTAAACACGGCAACAGATCAATACAATCTCTTTATTGATGGTGTTCTTAAAGCATCCAACCAGTCATTCGAAGTATCGACTGCCAATATTGGCGCTGTCATGTTTACTTCGGGTGAAGCTGCCGCAGGAACGTATTATTTTGACCAAGTGAAGGTATCTTTCCTGCATACGATTGTGGATAGCGATTTCAACTCGGATACGATCGGAAACGCGCCAAGCGGGTGGACCAGCACTTCGGGAGCCACTGTCCAGGCGGTACCCAGTATGGCGGATAAAAGCGTGAAAATGCTCAAGACGACAAGCAGCATCGTCAATTCGTATAAGTCGATAAGCGCTATGTCTGGCATCGTGACGGTACAAGCCAAAATGAACATAGCCAACAAAACCAACTGGAAAGCGCTGGCGATATACAACTCCGCAGGCACTGAACTTACCCAAGTTGGCTTCGATAGCGGCGGAAATGTATACAGCAACAACGGGAATGTCTGGACAGCGTTAATGCCTTACAACATCAATCAATGGTACGATGTGAAGCTCATTATCAATACGAGTACGGACACTTTTGACTTGTACGTCGATAATGTGCTGATCAATGCGAATAAATCACTGGAGTCCGCAACCAATGAGATAGGCAGAGTAGGTTTTGTGTCGTCCGAATCACCCGTAGGCGGAATCTTCTATTTTGACAATGTAACCATTGCTAATTAGCCCTAAGCTGTAATCATATTCAGGTTTCACAGGAGGAATAATGTCCAATATTGTTCATACATGGTCCCCACCGGCAGGAATTGCGATGAATCCTACCTTCACAGTTCAGATTAAGCCAGCGAATGAGACGGAGTGGACCGATTTATTCGTCTACAAGGTTAGTTTAGGTCATCAAGATGGAACGAAGTTTGATTCTTCCATGGTTATTTTCGACTTCTCCGGCACGATAGATGTTAAAGTCGCCTATCAGGGGGGAACGGTTAATTGTTACGATATCAGGCCCAATTCTTATGGTATTGATGCTGCGCTAGTGGGGAATACTCTTACCTTTTCTACCACACAAAACGATGATTCACCACGTAAAATTGTCATTCGTATCAACGACAGCTGGAATACGGAAAACCTGCATATACTAACGAATCCTTTGGAAACGGAAGTGCCTTCGGAAAGTGCTCCTAATGTTCACCTCATTCATCCAGGGGATGCGATTCCTTTGCAATTGCCTGAGGGGAAAGATACGTATTATTTTAAACCTGGACAACATACCTTGCCGCAAGGTTCTTGGCTGGAGGTTGATCTTGGTGCAGAGTATGTGATTGATCGAATTGATCTCAGGCAGACGATCTTACAAATGCAAGGATTAGGCGTGGAATCTCTCTCGTACCCGAATAAGTTTGTGGTGGAAACGAAAGTCCAGGCGGATAGTCCTTATACCGCTGCCTATGATGGTACCGATAATACGGATACGGGATATTTGACGAGAGCCTTTGCTCCCAAGAAAGCCAGATATGTGCGGCTCATGCTGCTCGGGAGCAATGTTGCTTCCGGTTGGGTGTTCAGCAATTCAATCGGCGAGTTCAAAGTTTATGAAGCGGGCGGTACTGTGAATCTGGCGCTGAATCGCGCAATCGCGGGAGCAATGCCCAGCTATATCCATGCCGTTGACGGAAATGAGCATACCGGTTATGAGACAAGTTCCAATTATGGGAACTGGCATTCGGGCGAGTCATTCTTTATTTCCCAAAATGATACGACGGTCTACCTGGCAGCTGGTGCCGTTTGTTACGGGTCCATTTCGTCTGACGAAGTGGATCGTGTGACCATAAGGGGCCGCGGGATTCTCGATGGTAGTCAATTGCAGCATACCAATCCGAATCCGGGCGAAGGCAGGACGGGGGCCATTTGGCTAAGCAGCGGATGTGATAATCTCGTGGAGGGAATTACGCTTATAGATCCAACCATGTGGGCAGTGGTGATGAACTTTTCCACAAGACCGGTTGTCAGAAACATCCATATTATTGCTTATGAAGTGAATGCGGATGGCATCCATTTCAGTGGATCGAGCCATGGTCTAATTACGGGTGTATTTATTCGAACGCCTGATGATGATATCGTGATGTATCATTATGGCAGGACGTCCTTGAATACGGTGCAAAATAGCGTGCTGTGGGGAGATGACGCGCATACGATTCTCATAGGTCTCGGGAGTGTAGCCGATGCCCACATTTCAGATTTGACATTTCAAAATATCGATGTCCTGAATCAACAAGGGGTATACATCCTCGATAAGTTCACAGGCGTGCTGAAGTTATGGGCAAATGGGGGGAATCATATTCGAAATATCGTATTTAAGGATATAAGAATAGACGCGTTTAGAGATCCCTATAAAGCTGCCGTGTTTCAATTCCGAACGGATGAACGGTTTCCTGGAGATAGGGATGGGGGAATCATCCAAAACATTACGCTGGATAACGTCACCTATGAGGGTAGCGGGGAGCAGAAGGCTTTGTTAAAGGGTGTAAATCAGGCTTCTTGTGTGAAGGATGTTTATTTTACAAATTATAAAAGGCAAGACATGCTGGTTGTGGATGTCATCTCCGGGCACATTGACGTGCAGGATCATGTTTCGAATGTTAGCTTCGGGAAGGATGAATCGGGGAAACCGATTTATGCCGTTCAATGCGGTAAACAAGGCAGCTGAAAGTGCTAATTGTTCGACTAGCTGCTGAAGGGAAATTCAGCGCTTTTCGTGGAAATATGACCCTGTAGTTCCTCTACGACCCTCGCAACCCTGCTTTTTGCCCGGTGAGGCCATTTTTCTCAACATACGCGAATTTATATGTGTTTGGGTTTGGGGTGAGCGAAGCTTACCCCTTATATATTGGCGTCCACCACAGACTCTTTGCTTTGGAGGTCCTCGGCTCCAAAGGGCATCTAAAGAACTGCATGATGCTTATAGACGAGAAAATGGCTACTTTGGAGATCTAATGAACTGAGTTGGCGTTATCAAGCATTTTATTGGCCGAATGGTGATCATTTGCTTGAAATAGAGCATCTGGCATTCATTAGATTTTCAGAAGTAGCAATTTTGATCGAATAGAGGGTATTGAGTTCGTTAGGGGGCTTGGGTTTGCCTCGGAACTTGGTTTTCCTCAAGGTACCTTCATTTGATGACCTAGCCGCAGGCTGGGTTTTTCTCATGCACCTGTGTGAGAATTCTGAGAGACCTGTCCTGTAGAATGTACCGGGAGCTTACATAATTTGTGAATCTTCCGGAGGAGGACAAGAAAGATATGAATGAGAGACATGCAAAGCACGGTTTAGGAAAGATAGGCGTATGGAGTATTGTAATCTTGATGGTCTATATGACCTTATTCGCGGTTCCTGTGCAAGCGGCAGATCAATGGATTCAATACGCCAAGATCGGACAAGTCAGCGATGATGTCGCTGGAACATTCGCTGGTCCGGGCGGTGTAGCAGTGGACAGCGAAAGTAATGTATACGTGGCAGATTCCAGTAATCATCGGATTCAGAAGCTGACAGCAGCGACAGGCATATGGAGCGAGTGGATGAAGGCTGGAGGCGGCTATGGCAGCGAGCTGGGGGAATTTAGTTCGCCCGTTAGTGTGGCTGTCTACAAAGCTGATATTTTGTATGTAGCTGACAGCAGTAATCATCGCATTCAGAAGCTGGATATAGCTGCAGGTACGTGGAGCGAGTGGAAGAAGAGTGATGGCAAGCCAGGAAGCGGCTTAGGTGAGTTTAGTGATCCCAAAGGGTTGGCCGTAGATAAATGGGGAAATCTCTATGTAGCTGATTCTAGAAATAATCGGATTCAGAAGCTAACAGCAGCCACAGGTGTGTGGAGCGAGTGGGCGAGCGATATCTGGGGTGGCCAAGTCCTAGGTCAGTTCAAAGATCCCAAGGGCGTGGCGGTAGACAGCAGCGGGGAGCATATCTACGTAGCCGATTCCGGAAACCATCGAATCCAGATGTTGACTGTAGCTACAGGCTTATGGAGCGAGTGGAAAAAGAATGGCGGCGGCGCAGGGAGCGGGCTGGGCGAGTTTAATCAACCATTCGGCGTTGCGCTTGACAGTGGCGATAATGTCTACGTGTCAGATTATAATAATCATCGTATCCAGAAGCGGGATGCCGCTAGTGGCGATTGGAGCGAGTGGAAGAAAAGCGGCGGTGGTTCTGGCAACGGGTTGGGTGAATTCAATCATCCCAAGGGCCTAACGGTAGATAGCAAAAGGAATGTCTACGTGGCCGATTACGATAATCATCGGATTCAGAAGCTGAGTGCGGCGGGTGAGCAGTGGAGCGAGTGGGGATATCGGGGGGCAATTATTGGACAAGGCCTCGGCGAGTTCAGATTTCCCAATGGCCTATCGCTAGATAGCAGAAATAATCTCTATGTGGCTGATTTCGGCAACCACCGCCTCCAGAAGCTGGATGCAGCTACAGGCGTGTGGAGCGAGTGGAAGAAGAGCGGCGGCGGCTCAGGAAGCGAACTGGGCGAATTCGATGGACCAACCGATGTTGCTGTAGACAAAGATAGGAACGTCTATGTGTCCGATTTCTATAATCACCGTATTCAGAAATTCACAGCAGAGACAGGTGTATGGAGTCAGTGGAAGAAGAATGGCGGCGGCTCAGGAAGCGGGCTAGGTGAGTTTGAATATCCAAGCGGTGTAGCGGTAGATAGCTATGGGAATGTCTATGTGGCTGACTACGGCAATCATCGTATTCAGAAGCTGGATGTAGCTGCAGGCGCATGGAGCGAGTGGAAGAAAAGCGGTGGCGGCTCAGGAAGCGGTCTCGGCGAATTTAACGAACCAAGCGGCGTAGAGGTAGACAGCGCTGGCAATGTGTACGTGGCGGATATGAGCAATCATCGTATTCAGAAGCTGGATGCAGATACAGGCGCATGGAGTGAGTGGAAGAAGAATGGAGGCGGACCAGGAAGCGGCCTCGGTGAATTTAATGAACCATACAGCTTGGCGGTGGATAGCGCCCAGAATGTGTATGTGGCCGATTCCAATAACAACCGCATCCAGAAGTTGAATGTTACCACGAATGTGTGGAGCGAGTGGGCGAAGCTGGGTGGTCGTCCGGGAAGCCACTTGGGTGAATTTAGGGGGCCGCTCGGTGTAGCCGTCGATAGCAGCGGGAAGCTTTACGTGGCGGATTCCGCTAATCATCGCATTCAGAAATTGGATCGCGTTACTACGCCACCAGATGCACCGACGGCTGTAACGGCTGAAGTTGTAAAAGGTGAATCGCAAGCGAAGGTGAAATTTACGGCACCTGTTAACGATGGGGGCAGCGCCATAACCGGGTACACCGTGACCGCGAATCCGGGAGGTTTAACGGCTAACGGTACAAGCAGTCCGATTACTGTCACGGGCTTGACGTATGGTACCACCTATACGTTTACGGTAATTGCAACCAACAGTGTCGGCAGCAGCCTTGTTTCTGACGTTTCTAATGCGGTAAAACCAGAAGCTGTTGTTCCCACCACGCAACCGTCCTCTTCATCAGGAGGAACGTCTGATGACTCAGATGCTATTATTCTCGTCAATGGCAAATTGGAGAATGCAGGAACGGTTAAGGTGACGAGGGTGAATTCACAGTCTGTCACAACCATCACGATGGACCAGAATAAGCTGGCAAAGAGACTTGCGGCGGAAGGTCAGCATGCGGTAGTCACGATTCCTGTGAAGGGACTATCCGATGTTGTGATTGGTGAGTTGGATGGCCGGATGGTCCGAAATATGGAAGACAACCAAGCCGTTCTGGAAATCAAAACCGATCGCGGCAGCTATAAAATACCTGCGCAGCAGCTCAATATTAAAGCGATATCCGATCAAGTCGGCAAATCAGATGATCTCCAAGAGATCAAGGTTCAGATCCAAATCGCTGTGCCGACAGCAGATATGGTGAAGGTCGTAGAGAACGCAGCAGCCCAAGGAACGTTCACGCTCATCGCACCGCCTCTGAACTTTACGGTGAGAGGGATCTATGGAGATAAGACAATCGAAGTGGCTAGTTTCAATGTCTATGTAGAGCGAACTCTGGCGATTCCGGAGGGTGTTGATCCAACCAAGATTACGACAGGCGTTGTTATTGAACCGGATGGAACGGTCCGCCATGTTCCGACGAAGGTCGTTGTGATCGATGGGAAACATTACGCCAAAGTGAGCAGCCTGACCAACAGTACCTACACGGTAGTATGGCATCCAGTGGAATTCAGCGATGTTGCTAACCATTGGGCCAAACTTCCCGTTAACAACATGGGATCACGAATGGTCATTGAAGGTACGGGCAATGGGAAGTTCAATCCTGACCGTGAGATTACCCGCGCCGAGTTTGCGGCCATCCTTGTTCGTGGACTGGGGCTTAAGTTGGAAAATGGAGCCGTGCCTTTCTCGGATGTGAAGACGTCAGATTGGTACAGCAGCGCTGTGAAGACCGCTTATGCGTACCAGTTGATCAACGGTTTTGAAGATGGTACGTTCCATCCGCTGGACCTAATTTCCCGCGAACAGGCCATGACGATGATCGCCAAAGCGATGAAGATTACGGGTCTAAAAGCGAAGCTGCCGTCTCCAGCAGCGCAAGCGGTATTACAACCATTTCAAGATGCCAATCAGGCAGCGGGATGGGCGAAGGATGGCATTGTCGATTGTTTGCAAGCAGGCATAGCAGCGGGCAGAAACGGATCAGAGATCGCCCCGAAATCGTACATCACAAGAGCTGAAGTTGCAGCCATTGTCGAGCGGCTGCTTCAAAAGTCTGACTTGATTTAGTCCCAAGAAAGTCTCATTCTCCCCTCAGAAAAGTTGAAACGTCTATCTCTAGCGATTCGTCTAATCTACTATAATGTTCACATATCTTAACTCTTGGAACCTAATAGGAGGAAGGCAGAGATGAATTATTATTTAACGAATGAGGAATTAGTGGAGGCGGGCAAACATTATCTTGGGGAATATCCAGAGCTGGCGAAGGCTTCTATTGAAAAGGCGGAGCAAGCAAGCAAAAACTTGTTTCGCGTTCCCTTTTCGATGGACATGGATCATTGGGTTGACCTGGGCGAGCCGATTGATTGGCGATATAATCCTTCCAACGATCTCGAATTCACGTGGGTGCTCAATCGGCATTGGTACATGCTGGATTTGGGCAGAGCCTATTTGATCACGCACCAAGAGGACTATGTTCATACTTTCATCAAACATCTGCGCGGCTGGATCGTGCAGAATCCTGTTCCCAAGGATCTTTCCTACGAAGAAGCTACGTTTTTTCAACAACCGGGGCCTTGGCGATTACTGGAGGTTGGACTTCGTGTTCAATCCTGGATATCGGCTTATAAATACATGGAAGGCAGTTCGGTGATTACAACTCATTTCCGCGAAGAATTTCTATCGTCACTCGTTGAGCATGCGAATTATTTGACTAGTTACTTGGGGAGCACAGAAATCAATCATGCCATCATGCATATGCAGGGCTTATTTATGATCAGCGTTTTCTATAATGAGCATCCCCGAGCATCCTTTTGGCGGCAATTTGCCACCGAGCGGCTGGAGTTATGCATGGTTCATCAGATTGACGCAGATGGTGTGCAATGCGAGTTAACGACCCATTATCACAATGGAAGTATTGAAATGTTCGGCGCTCCCTACTTGCTGGGGAAATTGTCCGGCTATCCGATGTCCGAATGGTATGCGAACAACCTTCGCAGAATGGGAGCTTTCACGCATGCGATGATCAGACCCGATCACGGGTCAACAGCCGCAGGTGATTCGGATTTAATCAGTTCCGGCACGGAGCGGCTTGCCTTATTGGGGGCCATTCTGGAAGATGAACAATGTATCGCAATGGGTGAAATGAGTTCCGAAATTCTCTGGATGTTCGGGCGAGACAGGTTTGAAAATTTCAAAAAACAACAGCAATCTTTTAAGCCTCAGCCGCCTACGACGGTATCTTTCCCGCAAACGGGTTTTTACATCATGAAGGATGAACAGAACTATTTATTTTTTGACGCGGCCTCTATGGGCGGGGCTCATGGACATGCGGATGCGCTGAATTTGGAATGGATGTGGAAGCGCAACCTGCTCTTTCTCGATCCTGGAAGATACACCTATGAAGAAGGGGAATGGCGCCGCTACTTCAAAAGCACATGCGCGCATAATACGGTTGCAGTGGATGGACTGGATCAGACGCCTTACGTAGCCTCACAGGAATGGGGAATTCCTGCGGCGGAGTGCGTGACGAACCGGTGGATAACAGGGGACGAGTATGACTTTATCGATGCTTCCCACAATGGATACCTGCGACTTGATGCCCCGGTTCAGCATCGGCGCTGGCTGCTGCTTGGGAAAAAGAGGAGCTTCATGATCGTCGTGGACTGGTTGGAATCCGAAGGGACGCATGACATTGAACAGAGATTCCAGCTTCCTCCCTCAGCGAATGCACGAATCCTTGATGAGGGGGATGCAAGGCCGAAGGCAACCATTGATTATTCCTCAGCCATTCAGCTGCGAATGCATTGGATGACGAGCAGCGATCAAAGCGATCATTTTGCTGTCGTCTGCGAACAAGGCTGGGTATCCGAAATCTATGGTGTTAAAACGGAGACATCGACAATCGTCGGTAAAGGCACAATGAACGGTAGAATGGGCATTGTGACCGTCTGTACCCCGGTTGATTTGGAGGAAGACTCCGTACAGCCAATCATCACTGGGCTAGCGATTGATCATATTCAGCAAGCTGTCTCGTTCTCCATGACAGATAAGACGGGGAATCTAGCTATTCATCTTGATTGTAATGAAATCAACTGGACTTGCTAGAAGGGGAGGATCAGACGATGTATTTGTTCAGTTATTTCAAAGAGGAAGAGGAAAAACTGTTTATAGCTTCGAGCCATGACGGCCTGCAATGGAATGAAAGCAACGGCGGAATGTCTTTATTTGAATCCAATGTGGGAACGAAACAAATGCGGGATCCTTTTCTTCTGGAGGACGAAGAGGGGGTATTTCATCTTGTTTGGACAGACGGCTGGCGCAGCTTGAGCATCGGATACGCACGGTCTAGCGACTTGGTGAATTGGCACGATGCCAAGCTGATTTCAGTTATGGAGCACCTCCCACTAACACAGAACACATGGGCGCCGGAAATCTTCTATGACACGATGCTGCGGGCGTATCGGATTATTTGGTCTTCCACTGTCGGCGTGGGGCCGCGAAACCATCGGATTTGGTCCGTGACGACTTCTAATTTCGAATCGTTCTCTGAGGCCTCCCTGTACTTTGATCCTGGATACAATGTAATCGACGCCAGTGTCACCGACATGGGTGAGTACTATTATATGCTCTACAAAGATGAGCGTGGGCAGAACGAAAAGGGAACCGCATTTAAGGCAATTCGTTCCTGTCGCGTCGCTAAGGAAGATAGCAACAGAAGCAACAAACCTTCCGTTACGGAGGTATCTGAACTTCTGACGCCTGAGCTTACGGAGGGACCCACGATGTATGCCATGGAGGAAGACGGGAGTACCCAATGGATCATGCTGGTGGACGGCTTTCAGGAGCAGTACTACAGTGCTTATCAATCCGTTGACCTGGACAAGTGGGAGGATGTAACCCACAAGATTCAGCTGCCGCCAGGTGCAAGGCATGGTGCCGTTATGAAGCTGAAAACAGCAAGGAAGCTTGAAATTCTATTTAAATAAAGAAGATTGTAAACAAGCCGCGGAGCTAACTCTGCGGCTTGTTTGCGTTTGCTGAGGATGGCGAGGAGAGTCGCAGTATGGAAAAGTAGCTGGAGGGTTAGACGATGCGGCAGTGGGCTGGGGTTAGCCTCAAGGTACATGGACCGGGCGACCTAGCCGCAGGCTGGGTTGTTCAAAGTGGCGTCCACCGCAGCTTACTTTGCTACGACAGCTTTCGGTCCCAAAGGGCATCTAATGAACTGTAAGATGCTTATAGACCGGAAAATGGCTACTATGGAGATTTAATGAACGGAGTTGGCGCTATCGAGCACTTTTTTTGCGAAATGCTGATCATTTGGTTGTAATAGAGCATCTGGGATTCATTAGATTTTCAGAATGAGCGATTTTGAGCGAATAGAGGGTATTGAGTTCGTTAGGGGCTTGGGCTTGCCTCAAGGTACATGGACCGGGCGAACTAGCCGCAGGCTGGGTTGTTCAAAGTGGCGTCAACTGCAGCTTACTTTGCTACGACAGCTTTCGGTCCCAAAGGGCATCTAATGAACTGTAAGATGCTTATAGACCCGAAAATGGCTACTTTGGAGATTTAATGAACGGAGTTGGCGCTATCGAGCACTTTTTTTGCGGAAAGGTGATCATTTGGTTGTAATAGAGCTTCTGGGATTCATTAGATTTTCAGAATGAGCGATTTTGGCCGAATAGAGGGTACTGAGTTCGTTAGGGGCTTGGGCTTGGGCTGGCGCTTGCCTCAAGGTACATGGACCGAGCGACCTAGCCGCAGGCTGGGTTGTTCATAGCCATGATAAAACAGTTGAATTGTCCTACGGATACAGTTGAATAGCCGCTCCCGTACCTTAGCGGGGTTGTACTATGCTTGGAATACATACACCAAAAGGAGCAGATGCGCGATGCGAAAAAGGTTTTCTCTTTTTAATTCCTATGTCTTCATTTTTCCTAGTCTATTCTTGACTTTGGCGCTTGGGATCTATCCAATTATTTGGGCGCTTCGTTATATGTTTTACGATTATCAAGGGTTCGGAGACATGAAGTTTATCGGGCTTGATAATTTCTCGCGATTATTTCGGGATCAGGAATTTTGGCATTCCGTCTATAACACGTTCATCTATGCCGCCGGGAAAATTATTATTGTCCTGCCCATTTCCCTTGTGCTTGCCGTCATTTTGAACAAAGGGCTCAAGGGCAAAGTATTTCTGCGGGCTGTCTATTTCATGCCGACTATTATCAGTACGTCGGTGATGTCGATCGTGTTTTTCACCATATTTAATTCGTATAACGGACTACTCAATCAATTCCTGATCAAGTATGGCGTGATCTCCCAAGCAATTGATTGGCTGGGACCGAATTACGCTATGGTGACTGTGATTATTACGGCAATCTGGGGGGCAATCGGCAACTATATGCTGCTGTTTATCGCCGGATTGCAAGGGATTCCTGATGATCTATATGAGAGTGCTTCCATCGATGGAGCGAATGCCGTACAGAAATTTTGGAGCATTACAATTCCTATGTTGGGACCTGTTCTGCAAATGATTATTATGCTCGCCATCATTACGGCGCTGAAAGGGTATGAGAGCATTATGGTGCTGACCGAGGGCGGCCCCTTCGGCAAAACCGATGTCATGTACCTATACGTGTACAAATTGTTCTTCCCGGTTTCCGCTTCTACTTCGACTGTACAACAGATCGGTTACGGTAGTGCAGCAGGGTTTGTAACGGCTATGATTGTTGGACTCATTACGATTGTCTATTTCTATTTGTCCAAACGGTTGAATCGGGATTAAGAAAAGGAGGGACTGCATGATGCAAATGAATACGAAATCCGGTGTTATCAGAAGCGGATACTTCACTGGACAAACATTGAAATGGATATTTCTGCTGGTCATAGCTTTCTTTACGCTGTTTCCAATCGTTATGGCGATTCTAGGCTCTTTTAAAACGAATGCAGAGTTAACGACGGGGGCAACCCTGCTGCCGGCTGTCTGGAAGTTCTCCAACTACGCGACGGCGTGGAAGCAGGCGAACTTTGCCCGCTTTACGTGGAACAGCCTTTTTATCAGCACAATTGTGACGATCGGTACGCTGCTCGTCGCCACGATGTCCGCGTATGCGGTCGACCGCACGAAATTCCCCGGCAAAAGATTCTACGTGGCGCTGCAAGCAAGTACGATGTTCATTTCCATCGGTGCGGTAGTGCTGAGACCACAGTTCGATCTCATGGTCAAGCTTGGCCTGAATAAATCGCTGTGGGGGGTCATCCTCATTTTAATCAGCGCGCATGCCACGGTTTACTTTATGCTGATCGGCTTTTTTAAGGCGATTCCCAAGGATCTGGACGAGGCTGCGTACATCGATGGCTGCAATTTCTATACGGTTTATTGGCGGATTATTCTACCGCTGCTGAGTCCTGCACTTGGCGTTACAGCGCTGTTCACGTTCCGCGGCGCATGGAATGAATACATCCTGCCGCTGGTGTTCACCATGACGAATCCTAAGCTGCAAACATTGACAGTGGGGCTGGCCAACTTGCGCTATGGGATCGGCGCAGCTGCGGAATCACACCTCATGATGGCGGGCGCGTGTCTTTCCTTCCTGCCGATTCTCGTTGTCTACGTTCTGGCGAACAAGTCATTCATCCAGGTAACCGCCGGAAGTGTTAAAGGATAAAGGAGACTCTAAGGAAAGTGTTTTACCCCACTATCAAAAGTTGATTTGTCCTTCACGGTTCCAGGTGTAGAGCAATTAAGATGAAAGCAGTTACATTTTTGTTATAAAGCAAGTCATAAGGTAAACTAAATTAGGAGGGTTTCACAACATGAAGAGAAATGTAGTGTTAAGCACGCTGCTTGGCGTAACGATGGTCGCTTCCCTAGCGGCTTGTGGTGGACAAACCGATAAGCCCAAAAGCACGGCAACTGCATCCGCAGGGGCTGGCGGAGCAAAGACGAAACTGACGTATTGGACGGTTGACCGTCACGATGCGGATTACATGAAGGAAGTCATCAAAAAATTCAATGAAACGAACAAGGACAATATTGAAGTCGAAATGACAGTTCTTGCCGATAACTTTAATCAGTCCGTCGATATCGCTTTTGCAAGCAACCAGGCGCCCGACATTTTGCGAACAAATGATTTCCCAGGGTTTGTGAAGAAAGGTTATTTACAGCCGATCAATGACTTGATGACGGACGAAATGAAGAAGCGCTACAACAATTTGCTGGTTGAAGAAATGAATACGATGGATGGCAGCATATACTCACTTCCGAATACAGGGCAATATTGGAGATTGATTTATAACGTGGATCTCTTCAAAAAAGCCGGCATCACCGAGCCGCCGAAAACGATGAAAGAATTGGTCGAGGATGCCAAGAAGATTACGGAAGCAGGCAAAGATATTGGCGCCTATGGCTTCGCGGAAAACTTCAAAAATCCAGCGTCCGCCTTCGGCCGGATTGCCAATCCGATCGGATCGTTAAGCGGAACGTCTGTGGTAGATGGCTATAACTATAAAACAGGGCAATTCGATTTCAATACGTACAAGCCGATTGTTGAGGCGCTTCGTCAAATGAAGCAAGAAGGCAGCATGCTGCCTGGTGTGGAGTCGCTCGATATTGATCCGCTGCGCGCGCAGTTCGCTGCTGGCAAGATCGGGATGTATTTCAACCACTCCGGGGAACCTGCTGTATACCAAAGCCAATTCCCGACCAAAATTAACTGGAGTGCTGCACTGCCGCCGACGATCGATGGCAACCAACGAGGGACCGTGTCTGTGATTGCCGGGAACTATATCGGGATCAGCAAAAGCACGGCCAACAAAGATAAAGCTTGGAAATTCCTGCAATACATCTATAATCTAGATTTCCAAAAGGAATATCATGAAAAAGGATACGGGATCTCAATTGTGCCTGACGTCAATGCGGTTGCCAAAAAGCCGACAACACAGGGTATCGAAGGATTCTTGCCTACAAAATTCGATGCGCTGTACGCGCCAACACCGCTTAACGTGACGGATACGAAGGTAGAAGGAATCAAATTCGGCAACGCCATCATGAAATATATGCTTGAAGGCGGAGATGTGGACAAGATGCTGACCGATTTGACCACCCGTTACAATGCGGGACTGGAGAAAGCACGTACGGCGGGCGATACGAAGACCAAAGCGAATCCGAGCTTCGATCCGAATAAGCTGCAAGGCAGCCTCGCGAAGTAAATTTTCAACCGATCGCAGACTTGATACCAATATGGCAAGGGGCGCGCCGCCGAAAGCAGCGCGTCTCTTATCTTTATTGAATAACTAGAAGGGGAGGGGACAGTTTGAAAAGATGGTATTATCAGCTTTCTCTTCGCCAACGGCTGCGTATTTCCGTTCTGATGCTGACCATTCTCTCCATTGCATTAACGGGTATTATGTCTTATTGGATTGCCTTTAGATCGACAGAAAGGGGGGCATTTATTTCCAGTCAGAATACGTTGAATAAATCGGCGCGTGTGTTGGACGAGAAGCTTAGACACATCATTGTGGCAGCTTCCTCCATGATGCTAAGTGATCCATTTAAGTTAGCGATGGACGACGTATCGGCGAATGTGGCCGCAAACTACTATACGCGATTATCCTCACTGCAAACACCTCTTGGACAAATGAAGTTGATCGAGCCGTCGATTCAATCTGTTTTGATCTATACGCCAGTCGGCGAACTGTTTGCTACAAATGATCTTAGGAACAGTCAGGTTAGCCTTAGGGATACGACCTTGGCTCGTTATTTGGATAGGACGGATCGTGTCGTTTGGGTGGAAGATCATGAGGACCTCCTGTTCTCGGGGAAACAGAGGGTCATATCGATGGTCATGAAGCCTGTCACGGATCACAATGTACGGGATGTTTATGTCGTCGTTAATGTGAAAGAAGACGCAATCCGCAGTGTCGTTACGGATGATTTGCTCGACCATGCCAGTACGTATTTTCTGATTTCACGGGGTGGTGAGACCGTTCTGCCGATCAATAGCCCGAGGTCGGCCGTTCAAGATGATCCAGTTTTTCTAGCACAATTGCAATCTCAAGATCGCGGATTTTTCAAATACAACCTTGCAGGCAAGCCTTATTTAGTCAATTATTCGCGGCTGACCATGACCGACAACTGGACAATGGTTAGTTTGCAAACCCAATCGGATCTGCTGCGTCAGGTGAACAAGATCAAAACAACCACGCTCATTATCATGCTTTGCTGTGTTGTATTGGCCTTCATCTTGTCCAATGTCATCTCGAGCGTGCTGCTCAAGCCGCTGCATAAGCTGCAAGGACTGATGAAAAAGGTAGAAAACAATAACCTGGAGGTAAGGTTTTCCAGTCACTACAAGGATGAGGTCACGCAGGTAGGGTTGAAATTTAACCGCATGCTGGAAGAAATCGCCTCGCTTATTGAGAATGTGAAGGATGCCGAATTCGAGAAGCGCAAGATGGAAGCGAAAGCGCTCCAGGCGCAGATCGATCCGCATTTTCTATACAATACCTTAAACACGATTCTGTGGAAGTCGGAGTCCGCTCAGAACCATGACGTTTCCGAGATGATTGCCTCGCTCTCGCTGCTGTTCCAGCTAGGTCTCAACGGCGGCAACGAAATGACGACGTTATCCAAAGAAATAGACCACGTCAGGCAATATTTGACGATTCAGCAAAAATGCTACGAGGATTTGTTTCAATACACGATTGAAGTGGAGGATGACTTGCTGCTGGAGGAAGCCATATTGAAAATTATCTTGCAGCCGCTGGTGGAGAACTCCATTCTGCACGGATTTCAGGAAATGGAACAAATGGGGGTCATCAGGATCTCTATTACACGTTCAGCTTCTTGTTTGCTGCTTAAGGTGGAAGATAACGGCGCAGGCATGGACGTCCAACCCGTCATGGCGAATATGCGGGTCGAGCATCCGCCACAGAAAAGCTATGCCCTTCGTAATGTCTATGGACGATTGCGGCTGCATTACGGCAGTGAGGCTAACATCGAATTGTCCAGCGAACCCTATGTATCTACCTCGGTCACACTAATCATACCACTAGCAGATGAGGGATATAACGATGATGACAGAACTTAGGATGTGTGTAATTGATGATATCAAGACAGTGGTGGAAGGGATCACAGGTCAAATTGATTGGGAGTCGCATGGTATTCGCATTGCCGGAACAGCGAGCAACGGCGAGAAGGGCATTGAACTCATCCACAGAACGGAGCCCCACATCGTCCTGACCGATATTCGCATGCCCAAAATAAACGGTTTGGAGATGACCAAGCAGGTTCTGAAAAAACTTCCGCGCACGAGAATTGTTTTTCTAAGCGGATATACCGACTTTGAGTACGCGCAGCAGGCCGTTCAGCTTGGCGCTTTTGATTATATTGTTAAACCCTATACACCGAGAAAAATTATTGAAGTGGTCCTAAAGGCGAAATTGTCGATTGAAGAAGAAATAGGCGAAACGCAGCGGTATCATGAAATGGAAAGAAAGCTGCGGGAAAGCTTGCCGTATCTGAGGCAGGAATATTTCCAACTGCTGCTGCAATTTCGAACGACACCGGAACAAGCGGTCAAACGCTGGGACTTTTTGAACATCGGATTGGAACGGGAGCACTTCGTTGTTATGCTGACGGAAATCGATCAGTTTGCCGAACAAACCGAGACTTTGCCTGTGCAGGAGGTAGAGTTGATTCGATTTACTGTACAAAACATTTTGGAAGAAACATTAAGGAGTTTCACCAAAGGATTTGTGTTCCGTGATAACACGAACCGGTTTGTCGCCATCTTCAATCTGCCCGATTCCCTAAGCGTAGAAGCCATTGCCGAACAGTGTCGTGAAAATGTAGAGAAGTATTCCAGATATACGGTGTCCCTGGGTCTTGGGGAAGAGGTTTTGGCGATACATCAAATTTCGTATTCCTATGAGCAGGCGCTCTCTGCTCTTTCTTACAGTTTCTATACGGGCGGCAATACGGTATACAGCTATCAAAATATGAGTACGGAGCACGAAACGGCGCCGCGCTACTCGCCAGAGAAGGAAAAAGAGCTTTTCTATTGTCTGCGATCCGGCAACATGAACAAAGCATTTGATATCGTCGACGAGCTATTTGAGGAAACCGTGACGAGCGTCGTACCTCCGGCGCCAGAGGCGGTGAAGGGGTACTGCGATGATTTGGCTTTTCTGATCAATCGTGTTTTCTCGGAGAAACTCACTTCGGAAGAAATGAAACAGATCGAACGTCAGTTGATGCAAATCAAAAATCTATCCTTGTATAAGCTCAAAGAGCTCCAAGGTAATATCAAAGAACTGTGCAGGATCGGCTGCGAATTGATTCAGAAACGCCATGTGGAGGATGCGAACCAAGTGGTGGAGCAGGTGATTGCGCATATCCGTCAACATGTCGCCTCCAACATGACGGTTAATGATTATGCTAAGCTCGTATATTTGAGCGGCAGCTATTTTGCCAATCTGTTCAAGAAAGTCACAGGGATGACCGTCGTTCAGTTTGTGACAACAGAGCGGATGGAGCAGGCCAAGATTATGCTCGCCCAAGGCAAACAAGTGCAGGAAATCGCCCAAGCCCTTGGATACGAAGACAGGCCGCATTTCAGTGAATTGTTTAAAAAACATACAGGCAGGACACCTTCTGAATTCAAACAGTTGTATAGCGCAAAGTAGGGAGTAGCGCCGCGCTGCGTCGTTTGGAGCAGTCCCCTTAACGAGCGTGGAAAGGCCACCCCTTCAGTGAGTGTGGAGAGGGCAGCCGCGCCTGCTAACGAACTGTATCATCCTTATTGACGCGAAAACGGCTGCTTTTTCTATCTAATGAACTCTAGCCATGTTATGAAGCAGAATAGAGGCGGAATCGTGATCATTTACCTACAATAACGCATCTGGAATTCTTTAAAATTTCAAATGTGCCCATTTTGGCCAAATAAGGGTTATGGAGTTCGTAATAAAACAAGGCTGCCGCGAAATAACCGGCAGCCTTGTTTGCGCTATTGCTTGTTGCGGTAAGTGCGCGGCGTCGTGCCGACGAGTTTTTTGAAGGCGCGTCCGAAATACGAAAAGCTGTTAAAGCCGACCGATTGCGATATTTCCGTAATCGGCATATTGGTGTTCGCGAGCAGCCGCTTCGCTCCTTTTTCAAAGAGTTTATATGTTTTGGAGTGAACGCAGAGTTACTTCAGCTGCCTCGCGCGGAGGGAACTACAGTGCGCTATTATTGAGAAAAGTGGCATTATTGCTATTAAGAGGGAACTACAGTTCGCTATTTTGCTATTTCATCAGAAGCTTTGCAAAATATATGACATGATAAGGCATTGTGCTCCTTAGCGGCTGATTCACCTTTACGGAGCACATGCCGACTAGGAGGAAATTCAAAAAAATTTATAATAAGGTTTATATTTACAG
>NZ_BMHE01000046.1 GCF_014640555.1 Paenibacillus marchantiophytorum
CCCATCTCGAACACGACCGTTAAGCCCTCCAGCGTCGATGGTACTTGAACCGCAGGGTTCTGGGAGAGTAGAACGTTGCCAAGCAGCTTAGAAACCTTACAAGGAGAAATCCTCGTAAGGTTTTTTCTGTTACTTTGAGAGTGACCCCATTTTCCTCATGCCTGCGAAAAAAATCGTGATATGGGTGAATAGGCAAGCTACGATAGCTTATTGTCCGTTCATATATAGCTTGCCTATTTATAGCTGAGCACAGCATTTTCAAAAAATAAATTGGTACACGCCCCTACGTTAAGTAGGGGTATTTTTGTAAATACTGTAAGTAGGCTTGGTGTTTGCAACACAATGTTAGTGTCCAACGACAGAATACTGACTTGCTTGAAAATGTTAATATTACGGCAATAGAGTGACAGAATAGTTACCTGGTCTCTGCAATCAGCATCATCAGTCAGCAGCCATGTAGATGTTCTATGGCTACATTTTTCATTCCGACGTCGCAGCTGTTTCGTGTTCAATATATAGATTTTTTGCTTTTTCATCGTATGCCAATAATTCAGCATACCTTCCCCAATCAATCAAAATATCTAATTGATGACCTGCTTCTTCCAAACCAAAATGCTTTTCGAAGATTTCCAAGAAAAATTCCCGTTCCATTTTATTGTTTGATTTAGAATGCAAAATCCAGATAATCTTTTCTATCATTGGGACATGATGCAGCACTTGCTTTTTGAAGATATCCTTCCTGTCCAAAACACTGGCATCAGCAAAGTGGCTTCCAATTTCAGTTAATTCAATATCTCCGTGCTGGATGTTGGCAAATCCGAGCATCTGGGCTGCTTCGACGATTGGCAAAAAATCCTCCAGGTTAAGGCTTAATTGATCAGCTAGCTTGTATAAATCAACCGTTTTTCCAAGATCATCAATCAATTCAATAAATCCTGTTAACGCACCTGCAGGTACTTCTTGAACCTTTTCGATCTTTTTCTTCTGTTCTTCGACATGTTCATTCTGCTTTATTTCACGTTTGGTCAATATGGAATAAATTTTATCAACAAGCCCGGTAAATTGTGCCTCCTGTTTATCGCGCCAATGTGGCATAGGAATCAAAATATCCGCTATAACACGAGCTGGATCACGAGATAAGACAATCGCCCGATCGGACATATAGACCGCTTCTTCAATACTGTGTGTGACCATAATAATAGATTTTGTTGGAATCTTCTTTTCTGTCCATAATTCAAGCAAATCCCGCTTGAGGTTTTCCGCTGTTAACACGTCTAAGGCCGAGAAAGGCTCATCCATCAAGAGAATATCTGGTTCCATGACAAGAGCGCGGCCAATGCCTACACGTTGTCTCATACCACCTGAAAGTTCCTTGGGATATGCGCCTTCGAATCCATCGAGTCCAACCATATCAATAATAGAGAGGGCTTTACGCATTTTTTCTGTTTCTGTTAATAATTTGTTTTCAAGTCCTAACTTTACGTTCTCAAGTACAGTAAGCCAAGGAAATAACGCAAAGGATTGGAACACCATCCCTACTCCTGGATTTGTTCCTTGTATCTCTTGCCCGTTATAGAAAACTGTTCCTTGAGAAGGAGGCACAAGTCCGGCGATAATCCTAAGTAAGGTGGACTTACCCGATCCTGAAGGGCCCAGAATGGATACAAACTCACCCTCTGTAATATTCAACTGTATATCTTCTAGGATGCTGACATTCGTAGTGTTTGGCATATCATAACGTTTGCTGACTTTTTGAAGTTGAATCAACGCATTTTTCATGGCAAGCACCTCTATTCCAGATGATATTTTTTTTCTGAGATGGCGTACAACTTACGCCAAACCAAGCGATTTACAAGAACAACCAAAAGACACATTACAATAATTCCCCATATGATTTGGGGCCAATCCCCATTTGTTGTTGCCTGGGCGATAAACGAACCTAATCCAGACGCTTGCAAATTGTGATCCTTCCAAGATACAAGTTCGGAGACGATACTCGCATTCCAGGCCCCTCCGCTAGCAGTAATGCATCCCGTAATGAGAAATGGAAAAACGCTTGGTAAAATTAACTTCTTCCATGTTTGAAGGCGAGTCAGTCGCAAAATTGCCGCGGCTTCTTTCAAATCGGAAGGAATAGCCATCGCTCCGGCGATGACGTTAAACAAGATGTACCACTGTGTCCCCAACATCATGAGAGGAATAGCACCAATGTTCATACTGACACCAAGTTTCAGGTATAGAATCGTAAACAAAGGGAAAGCCATATTTGCCGGAAACGAAGCCAGCACTTGTACAATGGGCTGGGCAATTCTTGAAAGTTTAGGATTCATACCGATCATGACACCAACAGGAACCGTCCATATTACAGCGAAAATGGTTGATACGAATACGCGAAGAGCTGTCTGCAATCCGAGTACTATAACTCTTAGTAATTCATGCCAACTTAGCTGTATGATTTCAAGGATAGCTTCATAGACAAATTTGGCAACGAATACGATAACGATGATCCAAATGATCCGGATTACAATTTTGGACACAAGAGACGGTGGTTTAGGCAAATGGATGGAGGAACTTCTTTTTTTTAATTTACCTTTTAAATCATGAAAGAAAGTGCCCACAGTATGATTGACATAACGAATGAATCTCGCGCGTTTTATAATGTCATAAACCCATGATTTCGGGACTTCACCTGCTTCGGATTGCTCGTTCTTAAATTTTTGTGCCCATGCAACAAGTGGCCGCCAAAACAATTGGTCCACAAGACATATCAAGATCACCATGGTAATAATAGAATATACAATGGCCTTTACGTTCCCTTGGTCAGCGGCCATTGCCATGTATGAGCCGATTCCAGGCAAGTGAATATCTTGATTCAACACGCTAATCGATTCGCTCGCTGCGAGAAAGAACCAGCCTCCACCGAATGACATCATGCTGTTCCACACTAATCCGATCATAGAAAAAGGCACTTCAAGCTTTGTAAAGCGAGACCATACGCCGAGACGATGAATGCTTGCAGCTTCGTTTAGAGGACGTGGAATTGTCTTAAGTGAATGATAAAAGCTGAATGTCATATTCCAAACCTGACCCGTAAAAATGGCGAAAATCGAAGCGCATTCTACGCCGAGCAGACTTCCAGGAAATAACGCCATGAACATCAACACGGTTGCTGAAAGGAAACCAAGCACCGGTACAGACTGCAAGATGTCGATGGCAGGAATCATGATTTTTTCAGCAATGCGGTTATAAGCAGCGATTCGCCCATAAACAAATGTAAATAACAGTGAAGCTCCGAATGCAATAAACATTCTGAGAAGCGATCGTCCCGCGTAGTAAGGAAGCAATTGCGGGTCAAGGCTCATCGTCGGTTGATTGCTTTCGGATAAAGGAACTTTCATCCCCGCACCAAGATGGGCCGTTAAATAAAGAATGGATAAGAGCATGAGAATAACCGTAACATCGGCCAAACCGAATTTATATTTATTGCTAATAGTGAGAAACCCGTTCCATTTCATCGCGAAATCCTCCTTTACAAAAAAAAGCTCTCCTCACTTTGCATGAGGAGAGCGTAAATATTCCATCATTCCGCACCACATTGGTGCATCAGTTCAATTACTCAAGCCCTTTGATATAAGGTCTTGAACTTGATTTCTGATTCACTGAGGGCATACGGGTAGACAGATACACTGTTCCTTGGTTGCATAGCACATTGTAAGTTATTCGACTGTTGCATTCGACTACTACTGTCCATTCCAGTTTCCCCCTTTGTTCATAAATATGAAAGCCCCCAGGGTTTGGTCCCAGGGGGCATAAGTTCACAATGAAATAAACCGGTTCCCCCTAGTCCAGTTTTAGCACTATACAACGTAAAGAGCCATTGCTCTTAGCCACATTATGAAAAGCCTTAATCCGGCAGTTCCTGTTCTACCCATTGGCATCTTTCGATATTTCCGGGCAGTGGCCTATGTTTGTATAGGAGCCTCACCTAACGAGGACATATTCAATTCCTTTGAAATCGTACTCCTTAGTGCATTTACTTGTCAATAGAAAACCAGGAATTTACATAATTATTTATTGTAAACTGAAATTTGCAGCCAAGAGTCAAGCAATCAGAAAAAATTATAAAATTATTTTTTAGAAAAAATATGCTTGGAAATAGATCCAAACATTGGTGGACTGAGAATGTTAGAAAAAAAGAATTAATTGGAACTTGCCCCTACGTTAAGTAGGGGTATTTATGTAAATACTGTGAGTGAGTAAATTATGAAACAGGTCAGATTTCTGTCGCAAGACAGTTTAGAAGCAGCACTTGTCAAAAAGAAAGGAAATGATTATAATCTAGTTAAGGTCAAAGAAAGTCAAAGTCAATCAAAGTCAATTTACTTCTAGCAGTCTGGAGGATGAATTGATGCGTAACGTATCAGAAATCATTGAGCAGTATTTGAAACATGTCCTGCAGCAAAGTTCCGAAGGGGCTATTGAGATTCAACGCAACGACTTGGCTGATCAATTCCAATGCGTACCATCCCAAATCAACTATGTAATTAGTACACGGTTCACCTTGGAAAAGGGATACATTGTGGAGAGCAAGCGTGGCGGTGGCGGATACATTCGTATTCAGAAGATCGAGCTCAAGAGTCATGGGTCTATTTTGGACCACATTTTTCGCACGATTCACACACACATAGATCAAGTCACCTCAGAAGGACTTGTATACCAGCTGCAGGAGGGTCACTATATTTCAACCCGAGAAGCTAACCTGATTCGGGCAGCGATATCCAGAGATGTGTTGACCTTCAAGCTCCCGCTGCGCGATGAAATTCGGGCTAAGATTCTTAAAGCAATGCTGATATCCTTGCTTAGCAGATGAGGAGGCATAAGAAATGGTTTGTCAGGAATGCGGTAAACGACCGGCGACTCTTCATTTTACGAAGATTATAAATGGAGACAAGAACGAGTTCCACATTTGTGAGAATTGCGCTCGGGAGAAGGGCGAGATGATACCGGGGACGTCGAATGGATTTTCGATTCACAATTTGCTATCCGGCTTGCTCGATTTTGAACCTTCATCCCTGTCCGCCGCGAAGTCACAGGCCATCCGTTGTGAGAACTGTGGCCTTACGTATTCGCAGTTTAGTAAATTAGGTCGTTTTGGTTGCGGAGCGTGCTATCAAAGCTTTTCTGAGAAGCTGGACCCTCTTTTCAAAAGGGTTCACGGCAACATCGTTCACGTAGGAAAAGTACCTAAGCGGAGCGGTGGAATCATTCAATGCAAGCGTGAAGTCGATACCCTCAAGAAGGATATGATGGCTTGTATTGAAGCGGAAGAGTTCGAAGAAGCAGCTAAGATTCGTGATCAAATTCGTGAGATCGAGAAGAAAATTGCGGGTATGTGATTTTGTAAGGAAGGTGTGAATCCAGTGACACTACAACGGTTTACAGGAGATGCATTGAGCGAATGGATGAAGGGTGAAGGTCCTGAGTCGGATATCGTCATTAGCAGTCGGATCCGGATTGCACGCAACCTTCGAGATTATCCCTATCCCATGTTAGCTACCAATCAACAATCACAGGAAGTACTTGTTCAGTTGTCAGGAGTTCTAGAGAATGAGGAGCTGGAAACGATTAGTCATTTCTCGCTGATCCCACTTTCGGAACTTAATGAGCTTGAACGAATGGTTCTTGTGGAGAAGCACTTAATTAGCCCGAATTTAGCTAACGAATCCAGAAATGGCGCCGTTATTTTAAGCGAAAATGAATCCATCAGTATTATGATCAACGAAGAGGATCATCTTCGCATACAATGTTTATGTCCCGGCTTTCAGATTAAAGAAGTGTGGGATTTGGCGAATCAAATCGATGATATTTTTGAAACGCAAATGGATTATGGATACGATGAAAAGCGTGGCTACCTAACAAGCTGTCCTACGAATGTAGGGACCGGAATTCGCGCTTCCGTCATGATGCATCTGCCTGCTTTGGTGCTTAGCCAACAAATTAATCGGATTTTATCGGCAGTTACCCAGGTTGGGTTGACGGTTAGAGGATTATATGGGGAAGGCAGCGAAGCTTTAGGTAATCTGTTCCAAATTTCGAATCAGATTACGTTGGGGCAATCCGAAGAAGAGATTATTGATAATTTACACAGCGTGGCTAGACAAATTATTGAGCATGAACGTGCGGCCAGACATAAGCTGATGCAAGAATCGAGAATGCGGATAATAGACCGTGTGAACCGTTCTCTCGGCATTTTGTCCTATGCAGGGATCATGGACTCTAAGGAAGCTGCGCAGCGTTTGTCCGATGTAAGATTGGGGATTGATCTTGGGATCATTAACAATGTTTCATCCGATGTGCTCAATGAGCTGCTGGTGATGACGCAACCAGGGTTTCTCCAGCAATATGCAGGTGAGAAGTTGAATGCCGAAGAGCGTGATATACGCCGGGCAGAGCTGATCCGTGAAAGGTTCGGCAGAATTTAATGAGCATTAGATTCATCCTTTAGGTTTTCCATAGATATACTACTTTTGGAGGTGTTCTCTATGATGTTTGGCAGATTTACAGAACGTGCGCAGAAAGTGCTTTCTTTGGCACAAGAGGAAGCAGTTCGCTTAGGGCATAACAATATCGGCACTGAGCACATTTTACTTGGTCTTATTCGCGAAGGGGAAGGCATTGCTGCTAAAGCACTCGTTGCTCTGGGCCTCGGACTTGAGAAAATTCAAGACGAAGTCGAATCTCTGATTGGCAGAGGACAAGAACAGCCTACCAATATTGCGTATACGCCTAGAGCGAAAAAAGTCATCGAACTTTCGATGGATGAAGCTAGAAAACTAGGTCACACTTATGTGGGGACTGAACATATTTTACTAGGACTTATTCGCGAAGGCGAAGGGGTTGCGGCACGTGTGCTGAATAACTTGGGTGTGTCTTTGAACAAAGCGCGTCAACAAGTGCTTCAACTACTAGGCAGCAGTGAGACTGTATCACCAAGCCACGGCAGCAACCAGAATGTGAATACACCTACCTTGGATGGGTTAGCGAGAGATCTGACTGCTTATGCCAAAGAGGGACATTTGGACCCTGTGATTGGCCGAAGCAAAGAAATTGAGCGTGTTATTCAAGTGCTTAGCCGCAGAACCAAGAACAATCCTGTGCTAATTGGCGAGCCGGGTGTTGGTAAAACAGCGATTGCTGAAGGCTTGGCGCAAAAAATTATTAACAACGAAATTCCGGAGACGTTGAAGGATAAAAGAGTCATGACCCTCGATATGGGCTCTGTTGTGGCAGGGACCAAATATCGCGGTGAGTTTGAAGATCGCCTGAAGAAGATCATGGACGAAATTCGCCAAGCGGGTAACATCGTACTGTTCATTGATGAGCTTCATACCTTGATTGGCGCTGGTGGAGCTGAGGGAGCTATTGATGCTTCCAACATCCTCAAACCGGCTCTTGCCAGAGGTGAACTGCAGTGTATTGGTGCGACAACGTTAGATGAATATCGTAAATATATCGAAAAAGACGCTGCGCTTGAACGCCGCTTCCAACCGATTACGGTTGATCAACCATCGCCGGATGAAGCGATACAAATTCTTTATGGATTGCGTGATCGGTATGAAGCGCATCACCGTGTGAAAATCACTGATGCTGCTATTCAAGAAGCTGTTAAACTCTCGGATCGTTACATTACAGACCGCTTCCTACCTGATAAAGCGATCGATTTAATTGATGAGGCGAGTTCCAAGGTTAGGCTTCGCTCTTACACGGTACCGCCATCCTTGAAACAGCTTGAGAATAAGCTGGAGGATATCCGCAAGGAGAAAGACGCGGCGGTTCAAAGCCAAGAGTTCGAGAAAGCGGCCGGTCTTCGCGATACAGAGCAAAAGCTTCGTGAAGAGTTGGATACTACGAAGAACGAATGGAAAGAGAAACAAGGTCGTTTGGATACGGAAGTTACGCCGGATGACATTGCCCAAATCGTAGCGAGTTGGACGGGAATTCCGGTCAGCAAGCTGGCGGAAGAAGAAACTGAGCGACTGCTCAAGATGGAAGAGATTCTTCATGAACGCGTCATTGGTCAAGAAGAAGCTGTTAAATCGGTTAGCCGCGCTATCCGCCGCGCGAGAGCAGGACTTAAGGATCCGAAGCGTCCAATGGGCTCCTTCATTTTCCTAGGACCAACGGGTGTAGGTAAAACAGAATTGGCGCGCGCGTTAGCGGAATCTCTATTCGGTGACGACAATGCCGTAGTGCGTATCGATATGTCCGAGTATATGGAGAAGCATTCGACATCCCGACTCGTTGGGGCGCCTCCAGGCTATGTGGGTTATGAAGAAGGCGGCCAACTTACCGAGAAGGTTCGTCGTAAGCCATACTCCGTCGTACTGCTCGATGAAATCGAAAAAGCGCATCCGGAAGTGTTCAACATCCTCCTTCAAGTTTTGGAAGATGGCCGTTTAACGGACTCCAAAGGCCGCACGGTTGATTTCCGCAACACATTGATTATTATGACATCCAATGTGGGTGCCGATGTGATCAAGAAGAATTCGTCCCTGGGCTTCACGGCTGCGGTTGATGCCGGCAGAGACTATACGAATATGAAAGACAAAGTGATGGGCGAGCTTAAGAAAAGCTTCCGTCCCGAGTTCCTTAACCGGATTGACGAAACGATTGTTTTCCATTCCTTGGATGAAACACATATCGCCCAAATCGTCAGCTTGATGGCAGAAGATCTTCGCAAACGTCTCAAAGAGCAAGAAGTTGACTTCTTGTTGACAGATAAAGCAAAAATGTTCTTGGCCAAAGAAGGCTTTGATCCTACGTATGGGGCAAGACCGCTGCGTAGAGCCATTCAGAAGCATATTGAAGATCGCTTGTCTGAGGAACTGCTTAGAGGAAATATTTCCAAAGGCGACTCCTTGACGATTGATGAAAACGAAGGCGAGCTTGTCGTCTTGAAGGGCGAAGGCGTAGTTGCTAAATAAATGAAAAGCAAAAAAGCATTTTGCATCATCCAGCGTGGATGCGGCAAAATGCTTTTTATTTGCTTTAGCCTTTTCAGGTGCTTCATAATCATAGTAAGCTTTATTTGGAAAAAGAATTTTGAAAATAAATGATTAATTGGAGAAGTGATTCTTACATATGAAAAAGAAAACCACATACAAGTGTACCAGTTGCGGTCAAGAGCATCCCAAATGGCAAGGTTCGTGCAGCAGTTGTCGGGAGTGGAATACGCTAGAAGAAGAAGATGTTATCAACGCTCCTAGTGGTGGTCAAAAAGGCGTAACGAAAAAAAAGAATGTTGTCATTAACCGTCTTACCGATACCGTGTCTCAGAACAGTGATAGGATTGTTACTAAATACAATGAATTTAATCGCGTAATGGGTGGAGGGATCGTTAAGGATTCGGTTACGATTATCACGGCTGTTCCAGGTGCGGGGAAATCTACACTTTTGTTGCAAATATCAGATGATGTGGCGAGGCAAGGGTTGAAAGTGTTGTATGCTTCAGGGGAAGAAAGTGACAGCCAGATCAAGAGAAGAGCTGAGCGGGTCCTGCAAAATATTCATAAAAACGTCTGGGTTTATTCGGATAATAGCTTGAATAATGTCTTAGGTTGTATTGACCAGGTAGATCCGGATTTGATTATTATTGATAGTATTCAAACTTTTTTATTGGAAGAATATCCACAAAGACCTGGGTCCCCCACGCAAACGATGGAATGTGCCAATACGCTCCTCAAAATTGCCAAAGATGCGCAAAGACCAAGAGCCATTATCATGGTTGGACAGATGACGAAAGATAACGAATTAGCTGGTTTAAGAGCATTAGAACATTTGGTCGATGCCGTTCTTGTTCTGGAAGGGGAAGAAGGTGAGGAGCTGAAACAGCTATTCTCCACTAAAAACCGCTACGCCAGCACAGGAGAACTTGGATTTTTTACAATGGGAGAGCAAGGATTGACACCTATTGATAACCCCTCAGAGTTCTTCATGACGCAAAGAGACGAAAATGATGTTGTGAGTGGGAGCGCATTAACAGTCGTTAAAGAAGGCACAAGACCGATCATTCTGGAAATAGAAAGTTTAGTATCAACCACGTTCATGCCATACCCAAGCCGGATTGCTGAATGTTTAAAAAAGGACCATGTAAACACACTTATCAGCATCATGGAACAAAGAGCTAATATGCCTTTACATGATAAGAATGTGGTTGTGAAAACAACGGGGGGTATTCGATTAAAGGAACAGTCCTCAAACTTAGCCGCGATCATGAGCATTGTCTCTTCCTGCAAGAATCAAGGTATTCCTAATGATACTGTTTTTATCGCAGATATTGGATTAACGGGCGAATTAAAGAAAGTACCTACGTTGGAACTAAGAATCAGAGAACTTGAAAGAATGGGTTTCAAACGAGTCTATGTAGCGCTTAATGGTTTGAAAAGCACAACTTCGTTTTCTACAATAAAGGTGGTCCCATGTAAAACCTTGAGTCAGGTCATACACTCAGTATTTGGTTCATCCAACCAAGGCAAAGAGCAGAGAGCACCCTGGGATGAGGAAGATAATTAGCATGAAATAGGATATAGTTATATACTTAAGCGTTTATCAATTATAGACAACTTCTTTTAAAGGAAAGCATTTTCCGTTATACTGAGTTGTAAGGATTTAGCAACTGGACTCTATTCTTAGTCCAATCCGGATTAAGGATGTTTAGGTTGAATCAAAACAGCATGAATTTCGAATGTGACATGTATGATATATGTAGAGACTCTTGTGGTCATTCAACCTGCAAGCCTTCAGGAGGAAAATGATGAGTAAAGAAGAGATAAAGCGAGACGTCATGAGCCAATTGCTGCAAATGGTAGCGCCTGGCACTCCGTTCCGCGATGGTTTGGAGAATGTCCTACGCGCCAAAACGGGTGGACTTCTTGTAGTTGGCTATAGCGCAGAAGTGCGAGAAATCGTAGATGGCGGTTTTTCGATCGATTGCGATTTCTCGCCTAACTACTTATATGAGCTTGCCAAAATGGATGGCGCGATTATTCTAAGTGAAGATATCAAGCGAATTCTTTATGCGAACACACAACTAATCCCGGACTCCTCGATCTCCTCTTCAGAGACGGGAATTCGCCATCGCACAGCGGAACGAGTTGCGAAGCAAACGAACAAATTAGTGGTCTCAATTTCACAGCGGCGAAATGTCATTACCTTATATCAAGGCAATTTACGCTATGCGCTCAAAGATATCGGTGTTATTTTGACCAAAGCGAACCAAGCGATTCAGACCTTGGAACGTTATAAAGTGGTGCTTGATCAATCGTTGACGAATCTGAGCGCGTCTGAGTTTGAGGAATTAGTTACGCTGCATGATGTTACCAATGTTATTGCTCGTTTCGAGATGGTTTTACGCATTAAAGCGGAGATCAATCGATATATTAATGAATTGGGGAATGAAGGACGCCTCATCAGTATGCAATTGGAAGAACTTGTGGGGAATGCGGAACTTGAAGCTCGTTTGCTCGTAAAAGATTATGTAAGAGAATTATCCGAAGACCGAGTCAAGGAGATGCAAGCAGGTTTGAAGCGGTTATCGTCAGATGAGCTGTTAGAACCGCACCAAATCATTCGCTTACTTGGTTATCCGCATACGAATTCCATCGTCGAAGAGCCGGTTTCACCTCGAGGGTTCCGGGTTCTTGGGAAAATTCCGCGACTTCCTTCCATCATTATTGCTAATCTGGTGGAGAAGTTCGGATACCTGCCACATATGATGATGGCGACAATTGAAGAACTGGATGAAGTTGACGGAATCGGGGAAGTGAGAGCCCGTGCCATTAAAGAAGGGCTCAAGAGAATTCAGGAACAAGTGTTCATTGACAGACATATTTAAAGTGGATACAATCAGTAAGTATCAATGTTGAGATTTTGTGAAGTCATTCAGTCGATAAGGTTTTATTAAGTCGAGATTAGGGTATAGTAAATTCAGAGGTGGACAAAAACATATGTTAACGAAATCGATTCCCAGTCTTTTTACAGTAGGGAACTTATTCCTAGGTGTTCTTTCAATTATTCTAGCTTTTAGCGGTGAACACGGGATTGCAGCTGTGCTCGTCATTGTCGCTATGTTGCTGGATGGTCTGGATGGACGTGTCGCAAGAGCGTTAAATGCCCAAAGTGAATTTGGTAAAGAATTGGATTCCTTGTCGGATGTCATTTCTTTCGGTGTAGCTCCTGCCTTCATCATGTACGTTGTTGCTTTCAATGATCCTAGCGTGATTAGTCCAGCGTTTGCTTGGATCGTCACAGCGATTTTCCCGATTTGCGGTGCGCTTCGTCTTGCTCGGTTCAATGTCGTTGCGGGTACACCAGGCTACTTCATCGGTCTTCCAATCCCGGCAGCTGGTGGCGTTCTCTGTACATTAGCTTTGTTCGTGAATGAGATCAATGTGTATGTTCTTTTGGTAAGCACAATTATGTTGTCTTACTTGATGGTAAGCACAGTCAAATACCCGAATTTCAAGAAAGCTGGCATTCCCAAAGCAGCAATTTGGATTACGCCGATTATTGTTGCCGTAGCTGTTCTTATTGCAATCAAATGGCCAGAGTCCATTTCCAAAATGATTTTCGTACCTTTATTGGGGTACGCGCTTTACGGCTTAAAAAAAAACGTTGATGGATTCTTCATCCGTCTGCGCAGGAAGAACAAAACACGCGGCAGAGACGATTCGAAGTCCGTTAAATCGGATGTCTAGGTCTTAGTACGAAAATAAAAAGCATTTATTTTCTTCTGATGTAATCAGAAAGAAGATAAATGCTTTTTTTCGTTTGTTCATGACATGTTAAAAAGTCCTAATGTTGTGCATTTCTTCGATTCGTTCTCAACGACTTGTTCCAAATTAATGTCAAGAATGTTGCTTAGTGCGGACATATAGAACAAGTTCCTGCCCAGCTCGTTGCTCACAACTTCGATGCATTGTTCACATAAGTGTCCTGTTACATGAGTGCCGAGCACATCCTTGGCTTCATTCAAAGTCATCTCGGGATGATACTCTTGCTTGGCCGCATGAACCTGAATACATCCGCATTCGGTTATGGATTTCACCACGGAACGATTGGCGGCTGCGCCTGACTGTTGAAATTTGGATAAGACGTCAAGCAGACTTCGGTGACGGAGTAACAATTCGGATACTTGATCTTGAAACTGCTTTAAAGTCAAGGAGCTCATTCCATCCACCTCTGGTGTGTTGGTAACTTCCAATTTCATTATAAAGGAAGCCCTCTAATATTTCAATTTTCCATGTGAAGAAGTGATTAACGTTGGAGAAATTGGAACATAATTGTAATAAAGCTTTATCAATGTTGAAGTAGGGGGTGAATCTATGATGAGGAAATGGGTACAGTTCATTTTGGCCATCATGGGTGGCAGTTTAGGTTATGGGTGGAGCGATACTATTTTTCGAACGACAGGATTCATAAGTGAAGCAGGTAATGGGATTTGGATGAATAGTTTGTGCGCTGTCGTCATGTTTTTCGTTTCCGGGTGGGTGGCAGGTCAAGGGATGAAGCTCTTGATAAAAGGTGAGAAGAATGTTGTAGATATCCCGGTTTCTGATCTGCTTTCTGGGACGCTGGGGTTAGTCATTGGTCTGCTTATCTCTGTCATGGTGTTCCCTGTGCTCGAGCAAGCGAAGTGGGCTGGTCCCTTCCTTCCTTTCATCGTATCCGCTGTATTAGCTGTGATGGGCTTCAGAATCGGGTATAGCAAGCGGGAAGAATTGGTTCAGATGATGGTGAGAAGCCGGTCAACCGGACCGGAGAAGCAAACACATCGCCCTTATGAGGAACACAAGATTTTGGATACGAGCGTTATTATCGATGGGCGAATTGCTGATATTTGCAAGACCGGATTTATCGAAGGAACCTTGGTAATCCCGGAATTTGTTCTGGAAGAGCTGCAGCACATCGCGGATTCGTCGGATTTACTCAAGCGGAATCGAGGACGACGCGGTCTGGATATTTTGAACAAGATCCAGAAAGAACTTGAAGTCAAGGTCCTTATCTATGAAGGGGATTTCGAAGAAATATCGGAAGTCGACAGCAAGCTTGTCCGTCTGGCCAAGGTATTGCAAGGCAAAGTGATAACCAATGATTTTAATCTCAATAAAGTCTGTGAATTGCAGGGTGTTTCGGTGCTGAACATCAATGATTTAGCGAATGCTGTGAAGCCTGTTGTTTTGCCGGGAGAAGAAATTATTGTTCAAGTCATTAAAGACGGCAAGGAACATGGACAAGGTGTCGCTTACCTGGATGACGGCACGATGATCGTCGTGGAAGGCGGACGTGAGTTCATTGGGATGACACTTGAAGTGATGGTCACCAGTGTGCTGCAGACGTCTGCGGGTCGGATGATCTTCGCCAAACCTAAACTATTGGAAAAAGCACAATAAAACCAGTATGATAGGGAGATGTAACATAGCCTGGACAAACGTGCTCGTCCTAGAAGGACGACGGAGTCGTCTAGCCTTAGGCCTATGCTTACGAAGAAAGCTTTCTGACGAAAGCGAGTAGTTGGAGGACTTATGGGGAAGCTAGGGGTTATCATCGTGGCAGCGGGCAAGGGCTCGCGCATGGGAACGGCTGAAAGTAAGCAATACTTACAACTGGGACAGAAGCCAATTCTGGTACATACCTTGCAATTATTTCAAAACATACAGGAAGTGCATGAAATCATTCTGGTGGTTGGGGAGCACGACATAGATCGCTGTAGAAGCTATGTACAGGACTATGGGCTGTCTAAGACGACTCATGTGCTAGCAGGAGGCGCTGAGCGCCAAGATTCTGTTAGACGGGGGCTGGACTCCTTACAGCAGGGGACCGATTGGGTGCTCGTTCATGATGGTGTTCGGCCATTCGCCAAAAAAGAACATGTGTTCGATTGTCTGAGAAAGGCACAAGAACAAGATGCAGCCGTTCTGGCCGTACCTGTAAAAGATACAATCAAAGTGGTAGATACGGAAAAGCGAATTCAATCTACACCCGATAGACGAAGCTTGTGGGCGATCCAAACGCCGCAAGCTTTTCGGCTTTCCGTTCTGCAGGAAGCGCATGAACGCGCTCTTCAAGAGAACTTCATAGGGACAGATGACGCTATGCTGGTCGAACGAATCGGGACAACGGTGCATGTGGTCGAAGGAGATTACTACAATATCAAGATCACAACACCGGAAGATCTGCCATGGGCAGAATGGATTTTAAACAATGTTAGGGGAGAGGGACAGCTATGATTCGCGTAGGACAAGGATTTGATGTTCATCAATTGGTGGAAGGCCGCAAGTGCATTATTGGAGGCGTAACGATTCCTTACGAAAAAGGACTGCTGGGCCATTCAGATGCCGACGTGCTGCTTCATGCCATTAGCGATGCGATTCTTGGCGCATTGGGGCTGGGCGATATCGGGAAACATTTCCCGGATACCTCAGCTGAGTTTAAGGACGCGGACAGCCTGGTGCTGCTGAAAGAAATTTGGCAGATGGCCAAAGATCGAGGATACCGGTTGGGAAATACTGATTCCACGATCATTGCCCAGAAGCCGAAGATGCTGCCATACATTCCGCAAATGGTAGAGATTATTGCCGCAGCGCTGGAGACAACGCCGGAACAAGTGAATGTGAAAGCGACAACGACGGAACAGCTCGGTTTCACGGGCCGCGGGGAAGGCATTGCTGCGCAATCGGTTGTTTGTTTAATTCGAGATGTGCTAGAATAGCAGGTATTATTGGGGATAAGAGGAGATACAGTCATGAATCAACCTTTACGTGTGCGTTATGCACCAAGTCCGACTGGACATTTACATATTGGCGGTGCTCGTACGGCACTGTTTGATTATTTATTGGCGCGTCGTCATGGCGGAGCCTTTGTTGTCCGCTTCGAAGATACGGATCAAACCCGCCATAAGGAATCAGGCATCGAGGATCAATTGAATGGTCTCAGATGGCTTGGCTTGGAGTGGGATGAGAGCGTTGATATCGGAGGACCTTATGGTCCCTACCGCCAGATGGAGCGATTGGATATCTATCAAACCTATCTGGATCAACTGCTGCAGAACGGGCATGCTTACCACTGCTATTGTTCAGAAGCAGATTTGGAGCAGGAGCGGGCTGAGCAAGAAGCCAGCGGCGAGATGGGCGGCTACTCCGGAAAGTGCCGTCACTTAACGCCAGAGCAGGTTGCTGCTCACCAAGCGGAAGGACGCAAGCCGTCTACCCGTTTCCGTGTGCCAGCAGACCGTATGATTGAAATCGAGGACAAAGTGCGGGAGCATGTTGAATTTGAATCCAATGGTATCGGTGATTTCATTATTGCGCGCACAGACGGCATTCCGACGTATAACTTCGCGGTCATCGTCGACGACCATTTGATGAAAATCAATTTGGTTATTCGCGGTGAAGAGCATCTGTCCAATACGCCGAGACAAATCTTGATGTATGAAGCTCTGGGGCTTCCTATCCCTGATTTTGCTCATTTGGCATTGATTCTGAATCCCGATCGCAAAAAAATGAGCAAACGGGATGAGTCCATCATCCAGTTTATTGAGCAATACAGAGAACTTGGTTACCTGCCGGAGGCGGTCGTTAATTTCATCGCGCTGCTTGGCTGGTCTCCGGGCGGCGAAGAAGAAATCTTCACGAAGGAAGAATTGATTGCTCAGTTTGACCTGGATCGCGTATCCAAGAGTCCGGCTGTGTTTGATATGGATAAATTGAATTGGATGAACAATGCTTATTTGAAAAAGGCTCCGCTCACGCGCGTTGTTGAGCTTAGCGTGCCTCATTTGCAAAAAGCAGGCTATATCCAAGGTGATCTGGATGAAGCGGCGCAGGACTGGATTACGGCACTCGTAGGCCTTAATCAAGACAGGATGCGCTACGCGGCGGAGATCGTCGAACTATCGAGCATCTTCTTCAAAGATGAGCTCGTCATCGACGAAGAAGCGGCTGCTGTTCTCAAAGAAGAGCATGTTCCGGTTGTGCTGGCTAGCTTCCTAACCCAAGTTGAGCAAGCGGAAGCCTTCACCGTAGAGGCGATTCCTGCTTTGTTGAAACAGGTACAGAAGGATACTGGCTTTAAGGGCAAACAACTGTTCATGTCCATTCGTTCGGCCTTAACGGGACAAGTCCATGGCCCAGACCTGAATGTATCTCTTTATCTGCTTGGTAAAGAAAAAGTCGCTTCCCGGCTTAGGAACTTATTGTAAAGCGAGTTTCTTTTCGCTATACTTAACTCAATACACAGTGCGATGATCAGGAGAGTACGTTTATTATGGGATTCATCAGAGAGGATAATCGAGGCCTAACGGCTTCGGCTGTGAGTTATCCAATCCCTGTAACCGGAAATGCACCTGGGAGCTGCCGCGCCGAATACTCGCCCGAGTAAAGTAGGCGCAGCCGGAGTACCCACGTTACGGGAACCTAAGTTGGGAGACTTCCGAGTCACCAAGCAGAGTGGAACCGCGATAACTACGCCTCTGCAGCCATATGGCTGCGGGGGCTTTTTTGCATATTTTTCTACTGAGAAGCGAGAAGGTGAGAGCATGTGGACATCCGTCAAATCTGATATTTCTGCCGTATTCGACAACGACCCGGCTGCACGCAGCTGGTTTGAAGTTGTGTTTACGTATTCTGGGCTTCATGCGATTTGGGCGCATCGAGTGGGCCACTGGTTCTACAAACGGAAGATGTATACCATTGCTCGGGTGATTTCGCAGTGTAGTCGCTTCATGACGGGTATTGAGATTCACCCTGGAGCGACGATCGGCCGCAGACTGTTCATTGATCATGGCATGGGGGTCGTGATTGGAGAAACCTGTGAAATCGGTGACGATGTAATTCTCTACCAAGGTGTTACTCTTGGTGGCACAGGAAAAGAAAAAGGGAAGAGACACCCAACAATTGGCAATAATGTAGTGGTAGGCTCAGGGGCCAAAATTCTTGGATCTTTTCTTGTAGGCGAGAATTCACGCATTGGATCTAATGCGGTCGTCATTCAGGAGGTTCCACCCAACAGCACTGTCGTCACGATGCCGGCTAAGCTTGTTAAGCGGGATGGTGTTCGCGTGAATCGTTTGGATCACGGCAGTTTGCCGGATCCGATTATTGATATATTTCAGGAATTGCAGCAGCAAATTAATGATCTCAAGAAACAGCTTGAACAAGAACGGTCAAAGAATGGAGAAGCGAGAGAACATGACGCTCAAAGTGTATAATACATTAACACGCAAGAAAGAAGAATTCATTCCCATAGAGCCAGGCAAAGTAAAAATGTACGTTTGCGGTCCTACCGTCTATAACTATATTCATATCGGGAATGGTCGTCCGGTTATCTTTTTTGATGTCGTACGCCGCTATCTGGAGTCGCAGCAGTATGAAGTGAACTACATTACGAACTTTACCGATGTGGATGATAAAATGATTCGCAAAGCCGAGGAACTGGCGGTTACAGTTCCAGAGCTGGCAGAAACGTTCATCCATGCTTTTCTTGAGGATATCGCTGCGATTGGAGTTCACGAAGCCAGCATGAATCCGCGGGTTACGGAGAACATTCAGGAAATCGTTGATTTCATAGCTGTTCTCGTGGAGAAAGACTATGCGTATGAAGCTCGCGGCGATGTCTACTATCGCACTAGCAAATTCGCTGACTACGGCAAGCTGTCGAATCAAAATCTGGATGAACTCCAATACGGCATTCGGATTGAGGTGGATGACCGCAAAGAAAGTCCGCAGGATTTTGTCCTGTGGAAAGCCGCGAAGCCAGGCGAGATTTACTGGGATAGCCCTTGGGGGCAAGGCCGTCCAGGCTGGCATATCGAATGCTCGGCGATGGTTCGCAAATATCTGGGTGAAACGATCGATATCCATGGAGGTGGGCATGATTTGACATTCCCTCATCATGAGTGCGAGATTGCCCAGACAGAAGCGGTAACGGGCCAGCCGATGGCGAATTACTGGATGCACAATGCTTTCTTGAACATCGACAATGAGAAAATGTCCAAATCGCTTGGCAACGGTATTTTAATTCGTGATTTAGTGAAGCAAATTAAGCCGGAAGTGTTCCGTTTCTTCATGCTGTCTGCTCATTATCGCAACCCACTGAATTTCAGTGATGAAAGTCTGAAGCAGGCTGCGAATGCTCTGGAACGGATTCAGAATGCCTACGATAATTTGAAACATCGGTTGGCTACAGCGTCAGATTCCAGTGAAGTGGATCCACAATTGACGGATCGTGTAGCAGCGATTGTTGCACAATTTGTGGATAAAATGAATGACGATTTCAATACACCGGATGCGATTACGGCTGTATTCGAGTTGGTCGCTGAAGCTAATTTATATTTACAGCAGGAGCGGGTACACGCGGCTGTTTTGCAGCTTTTCATAAATCAATTGCAAGCTTTCGATCAGACATTAGGCATTCTTTCGCAGCTAGCAGATGAACTGCTGGATGAAGAAATCGAACAACTTATTATAGATCGGACGGAAGCTCGCAAGTCCAAGAATTGGGCTCGTGCTGATGAAATCCGCGACCTGCTAACGGAGAAAGGGATATACTTGGAGGATACACCACAGGGAATTCGGTGGCGCCGCAAATGACCGATACCGTAACGGACCATGCGAATCTTTTTATTTTCCCGCCATCCAAAAGCCCGCATTTGCTCAATCCGCTAGTCTTAGCCTATATTGGGGATGCGGTATATGAGGTCTATATTCGGCAATATGTCATATCTGGGCTTAATCATCGGCCTAACCACTTGCACAAAGCATCAACAGGCTATGTGTCTGCGAAGGCGCAATCCAAGCTGCTTGAAGCTTTGATGCCGATGCTCACGGAAGAGGAAGTGGATATGGTGAAGCGGGGGCGGAATGCCAAATCGGGAACAACAGCCAAGAACGCGGAGGT
This sequence comes from Paenibacillus marchantiophytorum, assembly GCF_014640555.1. Taxonomy (GTDB): domain Bacteria; phylum Bacillota; class Bacilli; order Paenibacillales; family NBRC-103111; genus Paenibacillus_E; species Paenibacillus_E marchantiophytorum. Next base: position 19,954 of record NZ_BMHE01000046.1, read on the forward strand.
GCTGGAATACCGGCACAGTACCGCGTTTGAGTGCTTAATCGGATATTTATACTACAAGCAGTCATTTGAACGATTGAAAGAAATTATGGACTTCGCGTTAACTTACAAGAAACAAACATAACGGTGATATAGCAGTATTTTGGATAAAGGTAAATGCCTAGGAGGAACATGTATGGAAGAAGATCAAGAATATATTGGCGGTAAGCACTCCGTATTGGAAGCTATTCGTGCCGGCCGCACGATTAATAAAATATGGATTGCGGAGAGTGCGCAGAAGCAGTTCGCAGGTCCCATCGTGGCAGAAGCCAAAAATTTGGGAATCCTGGTCCAGTTTACGGACAAGCGGAAGCTTGACCAGATGGCGGAAGGGCTGCAGCACCAAGGTGTCGTAGCGCAAGTAGCTGCATACGCCTATGTGGAAGTGGAGGATATTGTAGCCAAAGCGAAAGAACTAGGGCAAGAGCCTTTTATCTTGATTTTGGATGAGATTGAAGATCCGCATAATCTAGGTTCCATTTTACGTACGGCTGACTGCACAGGGGTTCATGGGGTGATTATCCCCAAAAGGCGTTCGGTGGGACTCACCGCGACCGTTTCCAAAACATCGGCGGGTGCCGTTGAATATGTACCTGTAGCCCGTGTGACGAACATTGCGCAGACCATCGAGAAGTTGAAAGAGCAGGGAGTTTGGGTAGCTGGAACGGACGTATCCGCTGCTCAGGATGTGTATAAAGCGAATTTTAATATGCCGATTGCGCTTGTCATAGGCAATGAAGGCAAGGGTGTCGGTCGATTAATTAAAGAGAAATGTGACTTCCTGGTTAAGCTGCCAATGGCGGGACATGTGAATTCTTTGAATGCTTCTGTTGCCGCGGGTGTATTGATGTATGAAGTAGTTAGACAGCGCAAACAGAGCTAAATGCTATGGAAGAGTTTCTGATTGTAGATGGCTACAATATCATCGGAGCTTGGCCTGAACTGAGCAAACTCAAAGATACGGATCTGGAAGGCGCGCGCGATAAGCTGATTCATATGCTGGCTGAGTATCAGTCTTACTCAGGTATGAAGGTCTATCTTGTTTTTGACGCGTATATGGTACCTGGACTAGGGAAGAAGTACGTGCAGAGCAAGCTGATCGTTCTCTATACCAAAGAGAAGGAAACGGCGGATGAACGGATAGAACGCTTGGTCACGAATCTGATGGGCCGCCGTAAACAAATCTATGTGGCGACCTCGGATATGATTGAACAGCATGTTATATTCGGCAAAGGAGCTCTGCGATTGCCAGCTGGCGAACTGCTGGTCAAAATCAAGCAAAATCGCAAAGAGGTCCGTGAGCGCATTCATCCAGAGACGTCCTTGAAGCGGAATCCGTTTGAAGGAAAGCTGAGCAGCGAAGTCAAGGCGCAATTCGAGCGTTGGCGCAGAGGAGAGTGAAATCCTCCAAATGCTAGAAATGGTGCGGTTCCCCGTTGACGGTGTGAGATTTCATCATGTATACTTAACCTAAACTTTTATAGTGAATCTGGGTAGTCCTGCAGGCCGGAGGGATTGTTGGTGAGTGTCGACCTCAAAGAACTGAGAATGTATGATTATGACCTCAAGCCAGATGAAGACATCGTCGAAGCAGTCCGTGAAGGCAGTAGCGAAGCGTTGGAATACCTTATCAATAAATATAAGAATTTCGTACGTGCCAAAGCACGTTCTTATTTTTTGATAGGTGCAGACCGAGAAGACATTGTGCAGGAAGGCATGATAGGTTTATATAAATCTATTCGCGACTTCCGAGGAGACAAGCTTGCTTCATTCAAAGCCTTTGCTGAACTGTGCATCACACGACAGATCATCACGGCCATTAAGACAGCAACGCGTCAGAAGCACATTCCTCTTAATTCCTACGTGTCACTGGACAAGCCTATCTATGATGAAGATTCTGATCGTACCTTACTTGATGTCATTAGTGGTTCTCGGGTCACAGATCCCGAGGAGCTCGTGATTAATCAAGAAGAGTTTACGGGCCTTGAAGATAAAATGGGAGAAATATTAAGTGACTTGGAGCGTAGAGTACTTATGCTCTATCTCGATGGTAGATCCTACCAAGAGATCGCTGTCGATCTCGATCGACATGTGAAGTCCATTGATAATGCTCTCCAACGCGTCAAACGCAAGCTAGAACGATATTTGGAAGTCAGAGACTTATAGAAAGTGCCCGTACTGCTAATGCAGCGCGGGTATTTTTCTTTGTGCGCATGTTTAACAATTCACTGGAGGGTCTATACTGTTGATACTCTCGCTTTTGTGAGACTTGTGCCTTGACACTCTATCACGGATTGTGATAAAGTATTTCAGGTAGCCCTAAAAGTCGCTTTCTTTTTGACGCGCTTCGAAGGGCTTTAATTAGAACGTGTCTGTAGGAGGTGTACATCATGCGGGTCATCATCACATTAGCGTGCACAAATTGCAAACAAAGAAACTATGCATCCACTAAAAATAAGCGCAACAATCCCGACCGTATTGAGTTGAAGAAATATTGCAAATTTTGCAATGAACATACTGCTCATCGCGAGACTAGGTAGTTCTTTGGAGGTGTAGTTTGTGGCGTTCTTGGCTAGAATGAGACAAAGCTTCGGATCCACTTTTTCCTTCTTCACCGACAGTTGGACAGAACTCAAAAAGGTCAAGTGGCCAAGTCGCAAAGAGATGACTACCTATACGCTTGTCGTTATTGGTACCGTAGCTTTTGTTGCTATTTATTTTTTTGTGCTTGATCTAGGCATTTCTGAGTTGCTGCGCCTTGTTTTTAAATAAACAGGACTATAGGTGAATTTATTCATGGAAAAAAGATGGTACGTCGTACATACCTATTCAGGGTATGAGAACAAAGTGAAAGCCAACCTAGAGAAACGTGTAGAATCTATGGAAATGACGGACAAGATCTTCCGTGTGCTTGTGCCTATGGAAGAAGAACTGGTAAACAAAGACGGCAAGAAAAAAGTCGTCATGCGTAAAGTTTATCCAGGGTATGTCCTCGTCGAAATGATTCAAACGGATGACTCTTGGTACGTAGTGCGTAATACGCCAGGAGTGACTGGATTCGTAGGTTCTACAGGATCCGGCTCTAAACCGACTGCATTATTACCTGAGGAAGTTGAATCTATTTTGAAGCATATGGGGATGGAAGAGCCGAAGGAGATTATCGACTTCGAACTCAAAGAAACCGTTCGCGTCAAAGTGGGACCTTTCGCAAACTTTGTTGGATCTGTTGAAGAAATTGTGGCTGACAAGGGTAAACTTAAGGTGCATGTCAACATGTTTGGTAGAGAAACCCCGCTTGAGCTCGATTTCGACCAAGTGGAAAAGCTATAAAACAAGACAACCAAGGGTTTCTGCCAGGTCTATTCCTCGGGATAGACCTTCGTTAGTGGGATCGCACGAGATTCCATATTAAAAGCAAGGAGGTGTCTATCATGGCAAAAAAGGTTATTAAAATCGTGAAGCTTCAAGTTCAAGCTGCGAAAGCAAATCCAGCACCACCGATCGGTCCAGCATTGGGTCAAGCAGGTGTGAACATTATGGCTTTCTGTAAAGAGTTTAATGCTCGTACTGCTGATCAAGTTGGTCTTATCATTCCGGTTGAAATCACAGTATTCGAGGATCGCTCCTTTACATTCATCACTAAAACGCCTCCGGCTGCAGTTCTTCTTCGCGTCGTTGCTGGTATCGAAAAAGGATCCGGTGAACCAAACAAAAAGAAAGTTGCAACTGTGAAACGTGCAAAAGTTCGCGAAATCGCTGAACAAAAAATGCCTGACTTGAATGCTGCATCCGTTGAGGCTGCAATGCGTATGGTCGAAGGTACTGCTCGCAGCATGGGAATCACTATCGAAGATTAATTCCGCAAGGAATGCGGTTAACCGCTAAGCATCTGCTTGCGAAGTGAGTTTTCTTTGAGGGAACTCTTCAGCCGCTCGGTGGGAGGATTATCCGCTAATACCACTAAGGAGGATTATCATTATGCCTAAACACGGTAAAAAATACCGCGAGGTATCTCAGCTTGTAAACGCTGAAGCCTTGTATGATCCGTCAGAAGCAATCGAGCTTGTTAAGAAAACAGCTCCTGCTAAATTCGATGAAACTGTAGATGTTGCAGTTCGTCTGGGTGTTGACCCAAGAAAACAAGATCAGGCTGTTCGTGGTGTTGTCGTACTTCCACACGGTACTGGTAAAACGAAACGCGTACTCGTTTTTGCTAAAGGCGACAAAGCGAAAGAGGCTGAAGCAGCTGGTGCAGATTTTGTTGGTGATGCTGACATGATCAACAAAATTCAACAAGGTTGGTTCGAATTTGACGTTTGCGTAGCTACTCCAGACATGATGAGCGAAGTTGGTAAACTGGGTCGTATCCTCGGGGGTAAAGGTTTAATGCCAAACCCTAAAGCAGGAACAGTTACTTTCGACGTTACCAAAGCTGTTCAGGAGATCAAAGCTGGTAAAATCGAATACCGTCTTGACAAAGCAGGACAAATTCATGCTCCACTTGGTAAAGTATCTTTCGATGCAGACAAGTTGAACGAAAACTTCAAAGCATTGGTTGATGCGCTTGTTAGAGCGAAACCAGCAGCGGCTAAAGGTGTTTACCTGAAGAACATTGCTGTATCTTCGACTATGGGCCCAAGCGTACGTGTGAACCTGTCAACCTTCAGATAAGTAGAAGCTTCCAGTTGACTTAGGTTGCTGGGCGTGATACTCTATCAAAGGTCCCAAAAATGAATATGCAAACCGTAGACAGTAGGTGCCGCAAGGCTTAATTTCCTACCGAGGTGTTATGATATATATAACGATTTCTTTGTACATCAGGGAAAAAGTGAACACATCATGCCTTCGTAGCGTCTACGAAGGCATTTCTTATTTGATAAGGAATGCTGATGCTCCTACTGTTTGCGATCTTGAAAGATAAATGTATAAAGAAGTGAGGTGTACTATGGCAAACGCGAAAATTCTTGCAGAGAAAGAACTAGCAGTAGCTGAAGTAACTGAGAAGTTTAAAGCTAGTGCTTCTACAATCATCGCAGACTACCGCGGTTTAAACGTAGCTCAAGTAACACAGCTGCGTAAAACCTTGCGCGAAGCTGGTATTGAATTCGTAGTTCTCAAGAACTCGTTGGCTAGACGCGCATCGGCAAATGCTGAGCTAAGCGCATTGGATGAATACCTAACAGGTCCAACTGCTATTGCTTTCAGCAAAGACGATCTAGTTGCTCCAGCGAAAATCTTGACTGAATTTGCGAAAAAGAATGATCAATTGAGCGTAAAAGGTGGCGTGGTCGAAGGCCGCGTAGTTGGATACGATCAAATCAAAGCACTTGCAGAACTTCCATCCAGAGATGGTCTTCTCTCCATGTTGCTTAGCGTTCTTCAAGCTCCAGTTCGTAACTTTGCACTTGCTGTTAAAGCAGTTGCTGAGAAAAAAGAAGCTGAAGGTCAAGCTTAATTTTGTTTTACAACAACAACCACAAAATATATGAAATGATAATGGAGGTTTAACCATGAGCACAAATGCAACGATCCTAGAAGCAATCAAAGGCATGACAATCTTGGAATTGAACGACCTGGTTAAAGCAATCGAAGAAGAGTTTGGCGTAACAGCAGCAGCTCCAGTAGCAGCTGGCGGTGGCGCAGCAGTAGCAGTTGAAGAAGCTCAAACTGAGTTTGACGTTATCTTGACAAGCGCTGGCGCTTCCAAAATCAACGTAATCAAAGTAGTTCGCGAAATCACAGGTCTTGGCCTGAAAGAAGCGAAAGACCTTGTTGACGGAGCTCCAAAAGCAGTTAAAGAAAAAGTTAGCCAAGAAGAAGCAGACGCTGTTAAAGCTAAGCTTACAGAAGCTGGCGCTTCCGTAGAAGTGAAGTAATTTCTTTTTCTTAAAAACCTCTTGAAGCTAGTCTTCAAGGGGTTTTTTTCAACCTAAGTTTTTACCCTTAGGAAAGCCTTAGGAACGCGCTCTGTTATTTGATTTTCCTATAGGTAAAAAAGAAGGAGGGAAGCTTATCGTGTCAGAGCACTATTATACAGAGCGGCCCACCGTTAAACGTGATGTTCACACCATGCAAGAAGAGCTGCGAGGTAAGACGTATACGTTTCTGACGGATGCGGGTGTCTTTTCGAAAAAAGGTGTCGATTATGGGAGTAAGCACTTAATTGAAACGATGCAGCTGAAAGAAGACGACAAAGTTCTGGATGTTGGCTGCGGCTATGGACCTATTGGGCTTAGCGCGGCTGTGATGTGTCCGAAGGGACATGTGACTATGGTCGACATCAATGAAAGAGCGATTGAACTTTCCTTGGATAATGCCAAGCGCAATGGCATTGCCAATGTGAGCATTCTGCAAAGCGATCTGTTGGAACAAGTGAAGGAACAGCGTTTCGATGCTGTGCTGACCAACCCTCCGATTCGCGCCGGTAAAGAAGTGGTTCATCGCATTTTTACAGATGCTTATGATTGCTTGGTGGAGGGTGGATCTATCTGGGTTGTTATTCAGAAGAAACAAGGTGCTCCTTCAGCAATGAAAAAGCTGGAATCTCTCTATCGTGAGGTTGTTGAGGTGTCCAAGGATAAGGGCTATAAAATTCTCAAAGCAACAAAGTAGGCTACCGAGGGCAACAGGCTGAAAGTCTTATCACACAATCGTGGGAATTTGTTTGACTTGACTTTTTACATGTGGTATTATTAAAAAATGTCAGTATTAAGATGGGACACATGTCTTTAGTTAACAAAAATGTCAAGTACTTTTTTTCGTCCGAGATGAATAAAATTTGAACGTATAACGTATAATGTTTGAATTTTAGGAAACTCTAACAGGATGAGAAGAAATATTTGGAAAAGTTTCAGTGATTACAGAGAAAAACCTTCATCCATACAGTCGCTTATTCGGACGGGCTCCACTAACGGAGGCGTCCTGAGTGTACGTCGGTCGAAGTTTTTCTTCTTTCTTTTTATTTATTGAGTAGAGTTGAGGGGTGAATGAAAGTTGGCGGGACATCTTGTTCAATTTGGACGACGTAAACGCAGGACTTATGCACGAATTAATGAGGTGCTGGGCATTCCAAACCTGATTGAAATCCAGCAAAAATCGTATGAGTGGTTTTTGGAAGAGGGACTACGTGAGATGTTTCAGGATATCTCTCCGATTCAGGATTTTACAGGTAACCTAGTACTGGAGTTTATTGACTATAGCTTGGGTGATCCTAAGTATTCAGTTGATGAATCCAAAGAACGCGACGTAACCTATGCGGCGCCGTTAAGAGTCAAAGTCCGTTTGATTAATAAGGAAACCGGTGAGGTCAAAGAACAAGAAGTGTTCATGGGGGATTTCCCTATCATGACTGACACGGGAACGTTCATTATTAACGGTGCGGAGCGTGTAATCGTCTCCCAGCTCGTTCGTTCACCCAGTGTTTATTATAGCACGAAAGTGGATAAAAACGGCAAAAAAACTTACACCGCAACCGTTATTCCGAACCGTGGAGCTTGGTTAGAACTTGAGACTGATGCCAAAGATATCATCTATGTTCGGATCGATCGCACACGTAAAATTCCAGTTACTGTCTTGCTTCGTTCATTAGGTTTTGGCACAGATGCTGAGATCTTGGATTTGCTAGGCGATAACGAATACATCCGCAATACGCTCGATAAAGATAACACGGATTCTACGGAAAAAGCGTTAATCGAGATCTATGAGCGTCTTCGTCCGGGTGAGCCACCTACGCTTGATAATGCAAGAAGCTTGATCGTTGCTCGTTTCTTCGATCCTAAGCGTTATGATCTTGCGAATGTAGGGCGCTACAAAATCAACAAAAAACTTCACATCAAAAATAGATTGTTCAATCAACGTTTGGCTGAAACATTGGTGGATTCCGAAACAGGAGAAATCATCGCAGAAGCTGGGCAATTGCTTGACCGTCGTGTACTGGATGAAATCCTTCCTTTTATTGAAAAAGGAGCAGGTTACCAAGAGTTCACGATTCCTAAAGGCGTAACAGGAGCGGATACAATTCCGATGCAATGCATCAATGTATACTCGCCAACAGAAGAAGGTAAAATCGTTAAGGTTATTTCCAATGGTGTGATTGATAAAGCAGTCAAGAACATTACGCCTGCTGATATCATTTCATCCATTAACTATTTTATCAACTTGCTGCATGGTATCGGGAATACGGATGACATTGACCACTTGGGTAACCGTCGTCTTCGTTCCGTAGGTGAATTGCTGCAAAACCAATTCCGTATCGGTCTATCCCGTATGGAGCGCGTTGTTCGTGAGCGGATGTCGATTCAAGATGCGAACGTCATTACGCCGCAGGCTTTGATTAACATTCGACCAGTTATTGCGTCGATCAAAGAGTTCTTCGGTAGTTCCCAGCTTTCACAGTTTATGGACCAAACGAATCCCCTTGCTGAATTGACGCACAAAAGACGTCTTTCTGCACTCGGACCCGGCGGTTTGACGAGAGAGCGCGCAGGGATGGAAGTTCGTGACGTGCATCACTCTCACTATGGCCGTATGTGTCCTATTGAGACGCCTGAGGGACCGAATATTGGTTTGATCAACTCCTTGTCTACGTTTGCCCGTATTAACGAGTATGGCTTCATTGAGGCTCCTTACCGTTGGGTAGATCCGAAGACAGGTCTGGTTACCAATCAAATCGCATACCTGACTGCTGATGAAGAGGATAACTATGTTATCGCTCAAGCGAACGCAGAACTGACGGAAGAAAATAGATTCGTTGAAGATGCCATTATCGTTCGTTACAAGGATGATAACTTAACGCTTCCGGTTGAACGCGTCGATTACATGGACGTTTCTCCAAAGCAAGTTGTTTCCGTTGCAACGGCGCTAATTCCGTTCCTCGAAAATGATGACTCCAACAGAGCGCTCATGGGATCCAACATGCAACGTCAAGCGGTACCTTTACTTATTCCTAAAGCACCTCTCGTAGGTACAGGTATGGAGCATAAGGTCGCTAAAGACTCAGGAGTATGTATTGTATCCAAATTTGATGGAATTATTGAGAAAGCTGCTGCCAACGAAATTTGGCTGCGTCGCCAAGAATTGGTGGACGGCAAATTAGTCAGTGGCAACATCGTCAAATATAAGCTTCACAAATTTATGCGTTCCAACCAAGGAACTTGTATCAATCAACGTCCGATTGTTAAAAAAGGACAATTGGTCAAGGCTGGCGAGATTCTTGCCGATGGGCCATCGACAGAGCAAGGGGAATTGGCGCTTGGGCGTAACGTTGTCGTAGCTTTCATGACTTGGGAAGGTTACAACTACGAGGATGCCATTTTGCTTAGCCAAAAGCTTGTGAAGGAAGATGTCTATACTTCGATTCATATCGAGGAATACGAATCCGAAGCTCGTGATACGAAGCTTGGACCTGAAGAAATTACACGCGATATCCCGAACGTTGGGGAAGATGCACTGAAGAATCTTGATGAGCGCGGAATCATCCGTGTCGGTGCCGAAATCGGCGCAGGCGACATCCTTGTTGGTAAAGTAACACCGAAAGGTGTAACGGAGCTTACAGCGGAAGAAAGATTGCTGCATGCGATCTTCGGAGAGAAAGCTCGTGAAGTTCGTGATACATCCCTTCGCGTACCGCATGGTACAGATGGTATTGTCGTAGACGTGAAAGTATTTACTCGTGAGAATGGCGATGAGCTGCCTCCAGGCGTTAACCAACTCGTACGTGTCTATATCGCGCAAAAACGGAAAATTTCCGAAGGCGATAAAATGGCCGGACGCCATGGTAACAAAGGGGTAGTAGCACGTATTCTTCCTGAAGAAGATATGCCTTTCCTGCCAGATGGTACGCCAGTTGAAGTTGTTCTGAATCCACTAGGGGTTCCTTCACGGATGAACATCGGTCAAGTGCTTGAAGTTCACTTAGGTATGGCTTCCAAATACCTCGGTATCCATGCTGCAACACCGGTATTCGATGGAGCGCGTGAGTATGACGTGTTCGATGCGATGGAAGAAGCCGGCATGCAGCGCAGCGGTAAAACGATTCTGTACGATGGTCGTACGGGTGAGTCGTTCGAGCGTGAAGTTACCGTTGGCGTCATGTACATGATCAAATTGGCGCACATGGTTGATGATAAAATCCATGCCCGTTCCACAGGACCTTACTCCCTTGTTACTCAGCAGCCGCTGGGTGGTAAAGCGCAGTTCGGTGGACAACGTTTCGGTGAGATGGAAGTATGGGCGCTTGAGGCTTATGGAGCGGCTTATACACTGCAAGAAATCCTTACCGTGAAGTCAGATGACGTTGTTGGCCGTGTGAAAACATACGAGTCGATCGTCAAAGGTGAAAATGTTCCAGAACCAGGTGTTCCGGAATCCTTCAAAGTTTTGATCAAGGAGCTTCAAAGCTTGGGGATGGATGTCAAAATCCTGTCCGGCGATGAGGAAGAGATCGAAATGCGAGAAGCCGATGATGATGACGAAGTCACCAGCGATAAATTAAACCTAAACTTAGAGGGCTCTGAACTAGGAGTCAACGAATAAAGAACACCACAATAGATCGAGAACGATTCACTGCATAGTGGGTTTAAATTCTTAAAGGAGGGTTGCTCCTTGATGGACGTTAACAACTTCGAGTTTATGAAAATCGGCTTGGCATCACCCGATAAAATTCGCTCTTGGTCCCGTGGGGAAGTAAAGAAGCCGGAAACGATTAACTACAGAACCTTAAAGCCTGAGAAAGAAGGTCTTTTCTGCGAAAAGATCTTCGGGCCTACGAAAGATTGGGAATGTCATTGCGGTAAATACAAACGTGTTCGCTATAAAGGCGTCGTTTGTGACCGTTGTGGCGTTGAAGTAACACGCCAGAAGGTACGTCGTGAGCGCATGGGTCATATTGAACTTGCTGCTCCGGTATCGCACATCTGGTACTTCAAAGGTATCCCGAGCCGCATGGGGCTTGCGCTGGATATGTCTCCAAGATCCTTGGAAGAAATTATCTACTTCGCTTCCTATGTTGTTACGGATCCAGGTGATACGCCTTTGGAGAAAAAGCAGCTGCTTTCCGAGAAAGAATACCGCAGTTACCGTGAGAAGTACGGGTATGCTTTCCAAGCCGGTATGGGTGCTGAGGCCGTTAAGAAATTATTGGTCGACATCGATATCGAACGTGAAGTAGATACGCTCAAAGAAGAACTCAAAACGGCGCAAGGTCAACGCCGTAATCGTGCGATTAAGCGTTTGGAAGTTATGGAAGCTTTCCGTAACTCCAAAAACATGCCTGGTTGGATGATTCTGGATGTACTTCCGGTTATCCCTCCTGAGCTTCGTCCGATGGTACAGCTCGACGGCGGTCGCTTCGCGACTTCCGACTTGAATGACTTGTATCGTCGTGTTATTAACCGTAACAACCGTCTCAAAAGATTGCTCGACCTAGGGGCTCCGGATATCATTGTTCAAAATGAGAAACGGATGCTTCAAGAAGCTGTCGATGCGCTTATTGATAACGGTCGTCGCGGCCGCCCTGTAACAGGACCTGGTAACCGTCCTTTGAAATCCCTCAGCCATATGCTGAAAGGTAAACAAGGCCGTTTCCGTCAAAACTTGCTCGGTAAACGTGTCGATTACTCCGGACGTTCCGTTATCGTTGTAGGTCCTAACCTGAAGATGTACCAATGTGGTCTTCCGAAGGAAATGGCACTTGAATTGTTCAAGCCTTTCGTTATGAAAGAGCTTGTGAATAAAGGTCTGGCTCATAACATTAAGAGTGCGAAACGCAAAGTAGAGCGCGTAAGCCCGGATGTATGGGATGTTCTAGAAGAAGTCATCAAGGAGCACCCGGTTCTTCTGAACCGTGCCCCTACGCTGCATAGACTTGGTATTCAAGCTTTCGAACCGATTCTGGTTGAAGGCCGCGCCATTAAGCTTCATCCGCTCGTTTGTACAGCTTACAACGCTGACTTCGACGGTGACCAAATGGCCGTTCACGTACCGTTGTCCTCTGAAGCTCAAGCTGAAGCTCGTTTGCTGATGCTCGCATCAGGCAACATTTTGAATCCGAAAGACGGTAAGCCGGTTGTTACGCCTTCACAGGATATGGTTCTGGGAAGCTTCTATTTGACAACGGACAACAAATTCGCCAAAGGTGCAGGTTCTATTATCAGAACTGTTCACGAAGCTGTTTCTTCTTACCAATCGGGCAAAATGGCACTGCACGCACGGGTAGCTATTCCTGCTAGAGCATTGAACAAAACAAGTTTCTCTGAGAAACAGCAAAATGCTATTCTGATTACAACAATCGGAAAAGTTATTATGAATGAGATCTTCCCTAGCGACTTCCCTTTCATTAACGAACCAACTAAAACGAATTTGTTGAATGGTATTCCTGATGCTCACTTTGTTTTTGAAAAAGGTGCTGATCTTAGAGCCATTATGTTGGAACGCGAAGAGAACAAAGCGGTAGGTAAAGAATATCTCGGTTCGATTATTGCTGAGTGTTTCCGTAAATACCATACAACGCAAACTTCGATGATCCTTGATAAAATCAAAGAGCTTGGATTCACCTATTCCACGAAAGCTGGTATTACCGTTGCTGTCTCTGACGTTGTTGTTCCAACTGAAAAAGTAGCCATCCTCAAAGATTGCGAAGAGAAAGTACGCGTAGTTACGAACCAATACCGTCGTGGTTTGATTACGGATGAAGAGCGTTATGACCGCGTTATTGCGATCTGGAGTAAAGCGAAGGACGAAATCACAGAAATCTTGATGAAATCCCTAGATAAATACAACTCCATTAGCATGATGGTTGAATCCAAAGCACGGGGTAATAAATCCCAGATTACTCAGCTTGGCGGTATGCGTGGTTTGATGGCGAATCCATCCGGTAAAATTATGGAGTTGCCAATTAAATCGAACTTCCGTGAAGGCTTAACGATCTTGGAGTACTTTATTTCCACGCACGGAGCGCGTAAAGGTCTTGCCGATACAGCACTTCGTACAGCGGATTCAGGGTACTTGACTCGTCGTCTCGTTGACGTTGCGCAAGACGTTATCGTTCGTGAAGATGATTGCGGAACTGACAAAGGCTTCATGGTTAGCAAAATTCAAGATGGTAAAGAGGTTATTGAAGATCTCTACGACCGTATTGAAGGACGTTATGCGTATGAGACTCTGCGTCATCCGAAAACAGGTGAAGTGATTGTTCAGCGCAATGAACTGATTGAATCGGGAATTGCGGATACAATTATTGAAGCTGGCATCGAGAAATTGCAAATTCGTTCCGTTCTTAGCTGCCGCACCAATCATGGTGTTTGTAAGAAATGTTACGGTCGTAACTTGGCTACTGGCCAGTTTGTCGAAGTTGGGGAGGCAGTTGGTATTATCGCTGCGCAATCCATCGGTGAGCCAGGAACACAGTTGACGATGCGTACGTTCCATACCGGTGGTGTTGCCGGAGATGATATTACACAAGGTTTGCCGCGTATTCAAGAGCTCTTCGAAGCTCGGAATCCAAAAGGTCAAGCGATCATATCCGAGATTGATGGTACAGTCAAAGAAATTCGCGAAGCCAAAGATCGTCGTGAAATTGAAGTTCAAGGCGAAGCGGAATCCAAAGTCTATGCTGTTCCTTACGGTTCACGTGTACGTGTTTCATTGAATCAACAAGTGGAAGCTGGAGACGAGTTGACTGACGGATCTATCGATCCTAAGGAAATGCTTCGTATCAAAGGTATCCGCGGCGTGCAGAACTATATTCTGCAAGAGGTTCAACGCGTTTATCGTAACCAAGGGGTAGAAATTAACGATAAGCATATCGAAGTTATGGTTCGTCAAATGTTGCGTAAAATTCGCATCGTGGACGCTGGAGATACAACGCTTCTTCCAGGTTCCTTCGTAGACATTCATGAATACGAAGCAGCTAACAAAGTAGCCTTGTTCGCAGGCAATGAACCGGCTGTTGCAAGACCTATCTTGCTCGGTATTACCAAGGCGTCCCTTGAGACTGATTCCTTCCTTTCTGCCGCTTCCTTCCAAGAGACGACACGTGTCTTGACGGATGCAGCAATCAAAGGCAAGGTTGACCAATTGCTCGGTCTGAAGGAGAACGTTATTATCGGTAAACTCATCCCTGCAGGTACAGGTATGCCTCGTTACCGGAATATTCGTATCACGGATCCGAACGAAGTTGTCGTGCAAGATGAGGACCTCGAAAAAGAAACAGTTGCAGTCGAATAATGACGATATAAAAGAGAGAGGGATACTCACTTTATATGAAGTGAGTATTCCTTTTGATTTTTTTAGGTGAAACTATCGAGTTGTTTGAAGGAGTTAGAAGTTATTCCTTGACACTCCAAGTTCTAAGTGCTAATATATCGTAGTGTGCCTAAGTTGATATTCTTTCCTTTCTTTGTAGGGGGTGCCTTATGTCTTATGATAAAGTCAAACAGGCGAAGAATATAAGTGTAGGTACCAAGAAAGTCACGAAGATAGTTGAGCAAGACAAGGCTATCGAAGTATTTGTTTCCAAAGATGCAGATCCGCGATTGACGATAAAACTGGTGACTCTCTGTACGCAGAAGGGAATACCTGTAACCTACGTAGATTCTATGAAGATGCTAGGTAAAGCATGTGGAATTGAAGTTGGAGCTGCGGTAGCAGCTGTTGTAAATGAATAAACGCTAATGACGTTTTTGTTAGTGGGCTTAGCATACATAAAGTTTTCATGACTTTTGCAGCTGTCCATGGCAAGGACTTTCTATTTGCTCATTTATGACTCGCCTGGATCTGTGGGCTTGCAAGAGAACATCATGTTATGAATGTAGGGAGGAGGTGGCGATATGCCAACAATTAACCAACTAGTACGTAAAGGTCGTCAAGCGAAGGTGGAAAAGTCTAAATCACCAGCTTTGCAAAAAGGTTTTAACGCTTTGAAAAGAGAAGCAACGGATTTGAGTGCACCTCAAAAACGTGGTGTCTGCACGCGTGTAGGTACTATGACTCCTAAGAAGCCTAACTCCGCACTTCGTAAATATGCACGTGTTCGTTTAACGAACCGCGTAGAGGTGACAGCTTATATTCCAGGTATCGGTCACAACCTGCAAGAACACAGTGTTGTATTGATCCGTGGAGGTAGAATTAAAGATCTTCCAGGGGTACGTTATCACATCGTGCGTGGCGCGCTGGATACTTCCGGTGTTAACAACCGTAAGCAATCCCGTTCCAAATACGGTACTAAACGTCCGAAAGTTAAAAAATAAGAGATAATAATCAGGGATGATTCTTATAAGAAAGGGGGATAACTATGCCTCGTAAAGGTCCAGTTACTCGCAGAGACGTATTGCCAGATCCAATTTATAATAGCAAACTCGTTACTCGTCTTATCAATCGTATTATGGTTGATGGAAAAAGAGGGGTAGCACAAACTATTCTTTACAACGCTTTTAACCTCGTGAAAGATCGTACAGGTAAAGAGCCGATGGAAGTATTCGAAACAGCTATCAAAAACATCATGCCAGTACTAGAAGTTAAAGCTCGCCGTGTTGGTGGAGCAAACTATCAAGTGCCTATCGAAGTAAGACCTGACCGTCGTTCGACATTAGGTTTGCGTTGGTTGGTAAACTACTCCCGCCTACGCGGTGAGAAGACGATGGAAGAAAGATTAGCTTACGAAATTATCGATGCTAGCAACAGCACGGGTTCTTCCGTTAAAAAACGTGAAGATACACACAAAATGGCTGAAGCTAACAAAGCATTCGCTCATTATCGTTGGTAGAATAAGAAAACTAATTACAGAAAGGAGACATAACGACCTATGGCTAGAGAGTTCTCCTTAAAAAACACACGTAATATCGGGATCATGGCTCATATCGATGCTGGTAAAACGACAACAACAGAGCGTATTCTTTACTACACTGGTAAAGTTCACAAAATCGGAGAAGTGCACGAAGGTGCTGCTACGATGGACTGGATGGAACAGGAGCAAGAGCGCGGAATTACGATTACTTCCGCCGCTACGACTGCGCAATGGGAAGGTCACCGCATCAATATCATTGATACCCCGGGACACGTTGACTTTACTGTTGAAGTAGAGCGTTCCCTTCGTGTGTTGGATGGAGCAGTTGGTGTATTTAGTGCGAAAGAGGGCGTTGAGCCTCAATCGGAAACAGTTTGGAGACAAGCTGATAAATACAATGTTCCACGTATCGCTTACGTAAACAAAATGGATATCATCGGTGCAGACTTCTTGCAAGTTGTTGAATCCATGCGTCAAAAACTTGGTGCAAATGCAGTTGCTATTCAACTTCCGATCGGTGCTGAGAGTGATTTCAAAGGCATCATCGATTTGGTTGACGAAGTGGCGTATATGTACAAAGATGATCTTGGCAAGGATATCGAGAAAGTCGAAATTCCTGCTGAGTTCAAAGATCAAGTTGCAGAACTTCGTTTGGAATTGATCGAGAAAGTTGCTGAGCTTGATGAAGAGCTTACAATGAAATATCTCGAGGGCGAAGAAATTTCTGTTGACGAAATCAAAGCAGCTCTGCGTAAAGGTGTCTGTGAAGTGAAAATCTTCCCAGTTATCGTAGGGTCTTCTTACAGAAACAAAGGTGTTCAATTGATGTTGGATGCAGTTATTAACTACCTGCCATCCCCTCTTGATGTGCCTGATATCAAAGGTGTACTTGACGATGGTACTGAAGTGATTCGTAAGTCTGCTGATGATCAACCGTTCTCAGCACTTGCATTCAAAATCATGACAGATCCTTTCGTTGGTCGTCTTACCTTCTTCCGTGTATACTCTGGTACATTGAACTCCGGTTCCTATGTCGTTAATGCGACTAAAGGCAAACGTGAGCGTGTTGGTCGTATTCTGCAAATGCATGCGAACTCACGTCAAGAAATCAGCATCGTATACGCAGGTGATATTGCCGCGGCTGTTGGATTGAAAGATACAACAACTGGCGATACACTTTGTGATGAGAAGAACCCTGTTATTCTTGAGAGAATGGTCTTCCCTGAACCGGTAATTCAGCTTGCTGTTGAACCGAAAACGAAAGCCGATCAAGATAAAATGGGTATCGCATTGCAAAAACTTGCAGAAGAAGATCCTACGTTCCGTGCTTCTACAGATGAAGAAACAGGACAAACGATTATCGCGGGTATGGGTGAGCTTCACCTTGAAATCCTCGTTGACCGTATGCTTCGTGAATTCAAAGTAGAAACCAATGTAGGTAAACCTCAAGTAGCATACCGTGAAACATTCCGTGCTTCTGCTAAAGTTGAGGGTAAATTCGTTCGTCAATCCGGTGGTCGTGGTCAATACGGACATTGTTGGGTTGAGTTCGAACCTCAAGAAGCTGGCACTGGTTTCATCTTCGAGAACAAGGTAGTAGGCGGATCTATTCCTAGAGAGTATATCGCACCTATTCAAGCTGGTATCGAAGAGTCCATGAAAAACGGTGTAATCGCAGGATTCCCGCTCGTGGATATCAAAGCTACTGTTGTCGATGGATCATACCATGATGTTGACTCCAATGAAATGGCGTTCAAAATTGCGGGATCCATGGCACTTAAAGCAGCAAAAGAAAAATGTAAACCGGTTCTTCTTGAGCCAATCATGAAGGTTGAAGTTACTGTACCAGAAGAGTACATGGGCGATGTTATGGGTGACCTTAACTCCCGTCGTGGACGTATCGAAGGTATGGACAGCCGTCATGGAGCACAAGTCATCCGTGCTAAGGTGCCTCTTTCCGAAATGTTTGGTTATTCCACAACACTTCGTTCGAGAACACAAGGCCGTGGTGTCTACTCCATGGAACTTTCACATTATGAAGAAGTACCTAAGTCCATTGCAGAAGAAATTATTGCAAAAGGCAAAGGCGCTTAATATAAAACTAATAGTCACTCTAAGGAGGAATCGTTTAAAATGGCAAAGGCTAAATTTGAACGTAACAAACCGCATGTTAACATCGGTACTATCGGTCACGTCGACCATGGTAAAACAACTTTAACAGCTGCAATCACTACTGTATTGTCCAAAAGATACGGTGGAGCTGCAGTAGCATTCGACCAAATCGATAAAGCACCAGAAGAGCGCGAGCGCGGTATCACAATCTCCACAGCTCACGTTGAGTACGAAACACCTAATCGTCACTACGCACACGTTGACTGTCCTGGACATGCCGACTATGTTAAGAACATGATTACTGGTGCAGCACAAATGGACGGAGCGATCCTGGTTGTATCCGCAGCTGACGGCCCTATGCCGCAAACTCGTGAGCACATCCTTCTTTCCCGTCAAGTAGGCGTACCTTACATCGTTGTATTCCTTAACAAATGTGATATGGTTGAAGACGAAGAGTTGCTTGAATTGGTTGAGATGGAAGTTCGCGACCTTCTTAACGAATATGAGTTCCCAGGCGATGATACTCCAATCATCCGTGGTGCAGCTCGTGAAGCTCTTGCTAACCCAGAAGGTCCTTGGGCTGACAAAATCATCGAGTTGTTCGAGCAAGTTGATACTTATATCCCAACTCCTGAGCGTCAAACTGACAAACCGTTCCTTATGCCGGTTGAGGATGTATTCTCAATCACTGGTCGTGGAACAGTTGCAACTGGTCGTGTTGAGCGTGGTACTGTTAAAGTACAAGAAGAAGTTGAAATCGTTGGTATCGCTGAAGAAACTCGTAAATGCATCGTAACTGGTGTAGAGATGTTCCGTAAATTGCTTGATTCCGCTCAAGCTGGGGACAACATCGGAGCATTGCTTCGTGGTGTTGACCGTAAAGACATCGAGCGTGGACAAGTTCTTGCGAAACCGGGTTCAGTTAAACCACACACGAACTTCACAGCACAAATCTACGTTCTAACTAAAGAAGAGGGTGGCCGTCATAAGCCTTTCTTCACTGGTTACCGTCCACAGTTCTACTTCCGTACAACTGACGTAACGGGTATCATCTCCCTTCCAGAAGGTACTGAGATGGTTATGCCAGGTGATAACATCACAGTTACAGTTGAACTGATCAACCCAATCGCAATCGAAGAAGGAACACGCTTCGCGATTCGTGAAGGCGGACGTACAGTTGGTGCGGGCGCGGTTGCTACAATTCAAAAATAAGACCTTTTTATAGAAGAAACACTCATCGTTTTGGCGGTGAGTGTTTTTTTTGTGCGAATGCCTAAAATAAGCTTGCAATTCGTTTTCAAATTTTATATAATATAAAACGTTGGTCTGTGACGTTGCGATGATGCGAAAGGTTGCCGACACACCTGGCCCCTTTGCCATGGGGAAGGCTGTTGGAGAATTTTCGCGGAGTATGTCCGATACTAAATTGGGCGATAGAAGGAGGGACTTATATGGCAAAGCAAAAAATTCGTATCCGTTTGAAAGCTTATGATCACAGAATCATTGATCAATCAGCTGAGAAAATCGTGGAAACTGCCAAGCGATCCGGTGCAGGTGTATCCGGTCCGATTCCGCTTCCGACAGAGAAGCAAATCATCACGATTCTTCGTGCGGTACACAAGTACAAGGATTCGCGTGAGCAATTCGAAATGCGTACGCATAAGCGTCTAATCGATATTGTGAATCCTACACCACAAACAGTTGATGCTTTGATGCGTCTAGACTTACCGTCTGGCGTTGACATCGAGATCAAACTGTAAAACAACTATAGAATGAACGTTTAGGAAGGAAATGAGGTGTCAACGATGAAAGGTATCTTAGGAAAAAAACTTGGGATGACACAGTTGTTTACTCCGGAGGGTAATGTAGTTCCGGTAACTGTCATTCAAGCGGGACCATGTGTGGTACTGCAAAAGAAAGATGTGGACAACGACGGATATGAGTCGATCCAAATCGGTTTTGATGATGTTAAAGCTAGCAGAATCATTAAACCAGAGCTTGGCCATGCGAAAAAAGCAGGGGCAACGCCTAAGCGCTACGTTAAAGAAATTCGTGGCATTCAGTTGGGTGACTATGAAGTTGGTCAAGAACTGAAAGCAGATCTGTTTACAGAGGGCGAATTCGTTGATGTAACGGGTACTTCCAAAGGTAAAGGTTTCCAAGGTAACATCAAAAGACATAACCAATCCACGGGCCCTATGGCACACGGATCACGTTATCACCGCGGACCAGGTTCAATGGGTTCCATTCAAGCAAACCGCGTTCCTAAAGGTAAGAAATTGCCAGGGCACATGGGTAACGAAACAGTAACTTTGCAAAATTTGCAAATCATTAAAGTAGATGCTGAGCGTAATGTATTGCTAGTTAAAGGTTCCATTCCGGGCCCTAAAAACAGCTACGTTAGCGTGAAGTCTGCTGTTAAAAAGTAAGAAAGGAGGAAGACAGATGCCAAAAGTAGCTTTATATAATGTAACAGGTGCTCAGGTAGGAGAAGTTGAACTGTCTGACGTTGTTTTCGGAATTGAACCTCACGTTCACGCGATTCACGAAGCTGTTCTCTTGCAACAAGCGGCTGTGCGTCAAGGAACACACAAAACAAAAGGTCGTTCAGAAGTACGCGGCGGCGGTCGTAAACCTTGGAAACAAAAAGGAACAGGCCGTGCTCGTCAAGGTAGTATTCGTGCTCCACAGTGGAAAGGCGGCGGTACCGTATTCGGACCAACTCCTCGTAGCTATGGTTTCAAATTACCTAGAAAAGTTCGTCGCTTAGCGATCAAATCCGCTTTGTCCTCGAAACTTATCGATAACAACTTGATCGTATTGGATCAACTTGAATTGAATGCTCCTAAGACGAAAGACTTCGTAGCAATCTTGAACAACCTGAAAGTAGATCGTAAAGTATTGGTTGTAGGCGTTGCTAACGACTCCAACGTTGCTTTATCTGCTCGCAATATCCCAGGTGTGAAATTCGTTGCTGCTAATGGTGTGAATGTTCTTGATGTCATGTTGTATGACAAATTGATCATTACACAAGAAGCTGTACAGAAAGTTGAGGAGGTGCTTGCACAATGAAAAATCCACGCGACATTATCAAGCGCCCGATCATCACTGAGCGTACAAGCGACCTAATGGCTAATAAAAAGTATGTTTTCGAAGTGGATCTTCGCGCTAACAAAACAGAAATTAAACAAGCTATTGAAGCAATCTTCAAAGTGAAGGTTACAAATGTAAACACATTGAGAATGCCAGCTAAGCCTAAACGTTACGGCAAACACTCCGGCTACACTTCCATCTGGAAAAAAGCTATCGTGTCCCTAAGCGCAGAAAGCAAAGAATTGGAATTCTTTGAATCGGTATAAACCCCATTTCTTAAAGTTAGGAGGAAATCAGAGTGCCAATTAAAAAATATAAACCAACCTCACCAGCTCGACGTGCGATGTCGGTTTCTACTTTTGAAGAAATCACAACATCAACACCGGAGAAATCATTGCTTGCTCCTCTGTTCAAGCATGCTGGTCGTAATAACCAAGGTAAAATTACGGTTCGTCACCATGGTGGTGGACATAAGCGTAAATACCGGATTATCGACTTCAAACGCAATAAAGATGGAATACCAGGACGCGTTGCTACAGTTGAGTACGATCCTAACCGTTCCGCAAACATCGCATTGATCCATTATGCAGATGGCGAGAAAAAATACATCATCGCTCCTAAAGGTCTTAAAGTGGACGATCGCATCGTATCCGGACCGCAATCCGACATTAAAGTAGGTAACGCTCTTCCATTGGAAAACATTCCAGTTGGTACAGTTATCCACAACATTGAGTTGAAACCTGGCAAAGGTGCACAATTAGTGCGCGCAGCTGGTACAGAAGCTCAATTGCTTGGTAAAGAAGAAACTTACGTAACGATTCGCCTTTCATCTGGTGAAGTTCGTAAAGTCCTTAAAGTTTGCCGCGCAACAATCGGTTCTGTTGGTAACGAAGATCACGAACTCGTGAAAATCGGTAAAGCAGGACGTAATCGTTGGAAAGGCAATCGTCCACAAGTTCGTGGGGTCGTAATGAACCCGAATGATCACCCACACGGTGGTGGTGAAGGACGTGCACCAATCGGACGTAAATCACCTATGTCTCCATGGGGTAAACCGACGCTTGGTTTCAAAACTCGCAAAAAAGGTAAAGCATCCGATAAATACATTGTACGTCGCCGTACGAAGTAATATGAATTCTCTTAAGGTTCAAGGAAGGGAGGAACACCCATGGGTCGCAGCTTAAAGAAAGGTCCATTTATTGATGGATACTTACTGAAAAAAGTAGAAGACTTGAACACTTCCAGTAAAAAACTGGTTATCAAAACGTGGTCCCGTCGTTCTACGATTTACCCGCAATTCGTTGGTCACACTTTCGGAGTGTATGATGGAAGAAAGCACGTGCCTGTATATGTAACGGAAGATATGGTTGGACATAAGCTTGGTGAATTTGCTCCAACACGTACTTACAAAGGTCACGACGACGATAAGAAAACCGGAAAACGTTAATTTCATTTTTAACCGAGAGGAGGTACTACCATGCAAGCAAAAGCAATATTGAACCACGCTCGGATTGCTCCTCGTAAAGCAAAGCTAGTTGTTGACTTGATTCGGGGAAAAGCGGTAGGTGAAGCGATCGCAATTCTGCGTCATACGCCTAAAGCAGCTTCTCCAATTCTGGAGAAATTACTTAATTCCGCAATTGCCAATGCAGAGCATAACTATTCATTGGATCTTAATAAATTAGTGGTTTCTGAGACGTATGTTAACCAAGGACCAACAATGAAAAGGTTCCAACAACGTGCAATGGGCCGCGCTAGCGCGATCAAAAAACGTACCAGCCACATTACAATCGTGGTATCTGAAAAATAAGGAGGGATAACGTGTGGGTCAGAAAGTAAACCCGGTAGGCTTTAGAATTGGTATTATTCGTGATTGGGAGTCCAAATGGTTCGCAGAGAAAGATTTCGGAACTCTGTTGCTTGAAGATGTTAAAATCCGCGAATACTTGAAGAAAAAACTTAAAGATTCCGCAGTTTCCCGATTCGATATCGAGCGCGCGGCTAACCGTGTGAACGTTACGATTCATACTGCAAAACCAGGAATGGTTATTGGTAAAGGCGGAGCTGAAGTTGAAGTTATTCGCAACTACATCGCTGCTATGTCCAATAAAAAAGTTCACATCAACATTTCTGAAATCAAAAGCCCTGACCTTGATGCTATTCTTGTAGCTGAAGCTGTTGCACTTCAATTGGAACGTCGTGTTTCTTTCCGTCGTGCGATGAAACAAGCTATGCAAAGAACAATGAGATCCGGTGCTAAAGGTATTAAAGTAGCAACTAGCGGACGTCTTGGCGGTGCTGAGATTGCTCGTACGGAAGGATATAGCGAAGGAACTGTTCCACTTCATACGCTTCGTGCGGATATCGACTATGGTACTGCTGAAGCAGCCACTACTTATGGACGTATCGGTGTAAAAGTATGGATTTATCGTGGAGAAGTACTTCCGCCTGCTAAGAAAAAGGCTCAGCCGGAAGGAGGAATTTAAATCATGTTAGTACCTAAACGTGTAAAACACCGTAAAGAACACCGCGGTAGCATGAAGGGTCGCGCTAAAGGCGGTACGGAAGTAGCTTTTGGCGAATATGGTCTGCAAGCGGTAGAACCGGCTTGGGTATCCAACCGTCAAATCGAAGCAGCTCGTATTGCCATGACACGTTATATCAAACGTGGCGGTAAAGTTTGGATTAAAATCTTCCCAGCTAAACCAGTTACACAAAAACCGCTTGAAGTTCGTATGGGTAGTGGTAAAGGTAACGTGGAAAAATGGGTTGCTGTAGTAAAACCGGGTAAAATTTTGTTTGAACTTGCTGGTGTAAGTGAAGAGGTCGCTCGTGAAGCGATGCGTCTTGCTGCTCACAAGCTTCCAATCAAAACGAAATTCGTGAAAAGAGAAGAAGTAGGCGGTGAAGCAAATGAAGGGTAGTGAATTCCGGAACTTAACCACTGCTGAAATTGAGCAAAAAGTTAATGGTTTTAAAGAAGAACTCTTTAACCTCCGTTTTCAACTAGCTACTGGTCAATTGGACAACCCGACTCAAATTCGTGATTTGCGTAAAGAGATCGCTCGTGCCAAGACTATTTTGCGTGAAAGAGAATTGGGGATTGGGTAACCAAATCTAGAAGGGAGGGTTCCTTAGATGGCTGAACGTAACGATCGTAAAGTCCTGATCGGTAAAGTTGTCAGCGATAAAATGGATAAAACCATTGTTGTTGCTGTCGAAACTTACAAAAAACATGATCTCTATCACAAGAGAATCAAACACACGAAGAAGTTTAAAGCGCATGATGAAAACAACCAAGCTAAAATTGGTGACACTGTGAAAATCAGTGAAACTAGACCATTGTCCAAAGATAAAAGCTGGAGACTGGTTGAAGTAATTGAAGTTGCAGTTGTTATCTAATATTATAGACATGAACCTCGAAAGGAGGGAATACGATGATTCAACCATTTACTCGTTTGGCTGTCGCTGACAACTCAGGTGCGAAACAATTAATGTGTATCCGCGTTTTGGGTGGTACTGGTCGTCGCGTTGGTCACATTGGTGATTTGATCGTCTGTTCAGTAAAAGAAGCAACACCAGGTGGCGTTGTCAAAAAAGGTGACGTTGTTAAAGCAGTTATCGTTCGTACGAAGAGCGGAGCTCGTCGTAAAGACGGTTCATATATCTCATTCGATGAGAATGCGGCTGTTATCGTGAAAGAAGATAAAAGCCCACGTGGTACACGTATCTTTGGACCAGTTGCGCGCGAACTTCGTGACAGAGACTTCATGAAGATCGTATCCTTGGCTCCAGAAGTTATCTAAGAACAGTTACGATGTTTGTTTTCCTAACGGGAAACCTCAGGAGGTGTAGAAGCTAATGCCAAGATTAAAAAAGAGATTAGAATCTCATAACAATAAACTGCACGTGAAAAAGGACGATACGGTTTTTGTGATCACGGGTAAAGACAAAGGTAAAAAGGGTCGCGTTATCGCTGCTTATCCTCGTCAAAACCGTGTACTAGTTGAAGGTGTAAACATGGTTAAGAAACATGCGAAACCATCTCAACAGAACCCACAAGGCGGTATCTTGAATCAAGAAGCTGCGATCCACGTTTCTAACGTGATGCTGATTGATCCTAAGAGCGGCAAACCTACTCGCGTAGGATACAAAGTATTGGATAACGGAACGAAAGTTCGTATCGCGAAAAAATCCGGCGAAGTTATCGATTAATACAACCAAGCATGGAAAGGAGGCCAATGAGTCATGGCAGTAAGAATGAAAGATCGTTATTTGAACGAAATTACTCCAGCGTTAATCCAAAAGTTTAACTACTCAACAGTCATGCAAGTTCCTAAAGTCGAGAAAATCGTTATCAACATGGGTGTTGGTGAAGCTGTTTCGAACTCCAAAGTACTTGACACTGCAGTAGAAGATCTTCAAAAAATCTCTGGTCAAAAACCAGTTGTAACTAAATCCAAAAAAGCAATCGCGGGTTTCAAACTTCGTGAGAATATGCCAATCGGCGTGAAAGTAACTCTTCGCGGCGAACGCATGTATCATTTCTTGGATAAACTCTTCAACGTATCACTTCCACGTGTACGTGACTTCCGTGGTATTTCCAACAAGGCTTTTGATGGCCGTGGAAACTACACACTAGGTTTGAAAGAACAACTCATTTTCCCTGAAATTGAGTATGATAAAATTGATAAAGTTCGTGGTATGGATATTGTTATCGTAACGACGGCTAAGTCTGACGAGGAAGCTCGCGAGCTTTTAACACAACTCGGAGCACCATTCGTAAAATAGGTCACCAGTCGTACCTATCAGGAGGTGTTATATTAAGTGGCAAAAACTTCGATGAAAGTCAAACAGCAACGTACCCCGAAGTTTAAAGTGCAAGCATACACACGTTGTGAGCGCTGCGGACGTCCGCATTCAGTGCTTCGCAAGTTCAAAATTTGTCGGATTTGTTTCCGCGAATTAGCACATAAAGGTCAGATTCCTGGCGTTAAAAAAGCAAGCTGGTAATCACCCTATTTTCGGGAAGGAGGTTTACACAAAATGGTCATGTCAGATCCAATTGCAGATATGCTAACTCGCATTCGTAATGCGAATATCGTACGTCATGAAACAGTTGAAATTCCCGCATCAAAAGTGAAGAGGGAAATCGCTGAAATCCTTAAAAAAGAAGGATTTATCCGTGATGCTGAGTACGTAGAAGATAGCAAACAAGGTATCATCCGTTTGTTCCTGAAATACGGTTCAAACAATGAGCGTGTTATCTCTGGTTTGAAAAGAATTAGTAAACCAGGTCTACGCGTTTATACAAAATCACAAGAAGTCCCTCGTGTATTGGGCGGATTAGGGATTGCCATCATCTCCACATCTAAAGGAGTTATGACGGATAAAGATGCTCGTCAATCCAAAGCTGGCGGAGAGGTTATCTGCTACGTTTGGTAATACAATTGTAATTGAATGGAGGTGCAAACATGTCTCGTATTGGTCGTAAGCCAATCACCATTCCAAGTGGTGTAAATGTAACACTAGACAATACTCAAATTACGGTAAAAGGCCCTAAAGGTTCTTTGTCCCGTGAACTTCATAAAGATATGAAAGTAAATGTTCTAGAAAACGAGATTTCCGTTGAGCGTCCTTCCGATAACAAACTCCACCGTTCCCTGCATGGTACAACACGTAGTGTTGTTGCCAACATGGTAAGTGGCGTAACGGAAGGCTTCACGAAATCTTTGGATCTAGTAGGCGTAGGTTACCGTGCAAACAAAAGCGGTGACAAACTAGTTCTCAACGTGGGTTACTCCCATCCTGTTGAAATCACTCCTGAGAACGGTATTGAATTCGATGTTCCAACGAACACGAAAATTATCGTTAAAGGTATCGATAAAGAATTAGTTGGTGCAATGGCAGCTAAAGTTCGCTCCGTACGTGAACCAGAGCCGTATAAAGGTAAAGGGATCAAGTATGAAGGCGAGCGCATCCTTCGTAAAGAAGGTAAAGCTGGTAAGAAGAAATAAGATCGTAAGATCGCGAGTAATAGCTAAAAGTTCTCTCGAGAGAGCTTGCTACGTAAGCATAAGCCTCGCATCATAAGATGATGAAAGGAGTGTAAGTATAGATGATTACTAAAAGCGATAAAAACAAAGCACGCTTGAAAAGACACCTTCGTGTTCGTAAGAAAATTGAAGGTACAACTGTTCGTCCGCGCTTAAACATTTTCCGTTCTTCCAAACACATGTACGCTCAATTGATCGATGATACAACGGGTGTAACAATCGCATCGGCATCGACTCAAGATAAAGATCTGAAAAGTGATATTGGTAACGGTGGTAACGTAGAAGCTGCTCGTAAAGTTGGCGCATTAATCGCTGAGCGCGCGAAAGCTAAAGGCTTTGACAAAGTGGTTTTTGACCGCGGTGGATACCTTTATCATGGACGTGTTCAAGCATTAGCTGACGCAGCTCGTGAAGCTGGACTAGAATTCTAGGAAAAACATATATAAGGAGGTAAAAGACTTGCGTATAGATCCTAATACTTTAGAGCTAACAGAAAAAGTCGTTAATATTAATCGCGTAGCTAAAGTAGTAAAAGGCGGACGTCGTTTCAGCTTCAGCGCACTTGTTGTCGTTGGCGATGGCAATGGCTGGGTTGGCGCAGGAATCGGTAAAGCTTCCGAAGTTCCTGATGCAATCCGCAAAGGCATTGAAGATGCGAAAAAGAACTTGATTCATGTTCCTATCGTAGGCACTTCGATTCCTCACCTTGTAACTGGTAAGTTTGGCGCAGGACGCGTCCTGTTGAAACCAGCTTCCCAAGGTACTGGAGTTATCGCAGGCGGACCAGTTCGTGCAGTACTTGAACTTGCTGGTATCGGCGATATCTTGACAAAATCCCTGGGTTCATCGAACTCCATGAACATGGTTAACGCAACGCTTGAAGGCTTGAGCCGCTTGAAAAAAGCGGAAGAAGTTGCAAAGCTTCGTGGCAAAACAGTTCAAGAGCTATTAGGTTAGGAGGGGTAAACATGGCGAAACAATTACAAATTACCCTAAAACGCAGCCTGATTGGCCGCCCTGAGACACAACGCGTTACTGTGAAAACACTTGGTCTGCGCAAGCTGCACCAAACTGTTCTTCATCAAGATAATGCTGCAATCAGAGGCATGGTTAATCAAGTTAGCCATTTGGTAGAAGTTAAAGAAATCGAAGCATAGTAACACATATTAAGATTTAGAGGAGGTGTGCAACGATGAAGTTACATGAGCTAAGTTCTGCTATTGGTTCCCGTAAAGCTCGCAAGCGTGTTGGACGTGGTACTAGTAGCGGCATGGGTAAAACATCAACTCGCGGACACAAAGGTCAAAACGCACGTTCCGGTGGAGGCGTTCGTCCTGGTTTCGAGGGTGGACAAAACCCGTTATACCGTCGTTTACCTAAACGTGGTTTCACGAATCGTTTCCGTACGGAGTACGCAATCGTGAACCTTGAAGATTTGAACAATTTCGCAGCTGGTACTGAAGTTACTCCAGAAGTTTTATTGGAGACTGGTATTGTTAAAGCTCCTAAAGACGGCATCAAGATTTTAGGAAACGGTGAAATCACAGTAAAATTAACCGTTAAAGCGAATAAGTTCTCTCAATCAGCGATTGAGAAAATCCAAGCTGTCGGCGGTCAAACCGAGGTGATTTAATGTTCAGTACCATAGCCAACATCTTCAAGGTAGAAGATTTACGGAGAAGAATTCTATTCACGCTCATTTTGCTTATCGTCTACCGCTTAGGCGCGTTCATTCCGGTGCCGAACATTAACACTGATGTTCTGAAACTGCAAGACCAAGCGAATCAGAGCGATGTCTTTGGTTTGCTTAACACGTTTTCCGGCGGTGCGCTCTTCCAATTCTCCATCTTCGCGATGGGAATTATGCCTTACATTACAGCTTCTATCATCGTTCAGCTTTTGTCCATGGATGTAATCCCGCGCTTCGCGCAGTGGGCAAAAGAGGGTGATGTCGGAAGAAAGAAGATGACACAGGTTACTCGGTACGGTACGATTGTGCTAGGTGTGATTCAAGCTTTCGGTCTTTCCATTGGGTTTAACCGCCTTTACAGCGGACTCGTGATTGATCCGGGCTTCACTACTTTTGCCATGATTGCTATTATACTGACAGCTGGAACAGCTTTCTTGATGTGGCTTGGTGAGCAAATCACGGAGTATGGGATTGGCAACGGTATTTCCATTATCATCTTTGCAGGTATCGTCGCGGCGATTCCTACAAGCATACAGCAAATCTACAAATCACTGTTTGCGACCGAAGGAGCTTTGTTCCTGAATATCGTGAAACTGATCATTATTGCCTTGGTTGTCATACTGATTATTGCCGGCGTCATATTCGTTCAACAGGGTGTTCGCAAGATACCTGTGCAATATGCCAAACGCGTAGTTGGTCGTAAAATGTATGGTGGTCAAACCACGCACATTCCACTTAAAGTGAATGCTGCTGGCGTAATCCCAGTCATCTTCGCCTTATCGTTGTTGATGTTTCCCCCTACCATTGCTAGTTACTGGAGAGGAAATGTCGTTGCAGAGTGGATTATTAATAACTTGAGTATTAACCAAACTGCACCACTAGCGATTGTCTTGTATGTACTGTTGATTATTGGCTTCACTTACTTTTATACCTTCGTTCAAATTAATCCAGTTCAAATGGCTGATCAGATGAAGAAAAATGGTGGGTATATTCCTGGTATTAGACCTGGTAAGACAACTTCTGTTTATCTGACTCGTGTAATGACTAGAATTACTCTTTCTGGAGCTCTGTTTCTCTCAGCAATCTCGATCCTTCCGATGTTATTCGGAGGACTTGCAGGTTTGCCTAGCTCGGTTCGGATTGGTGGTACATCTTTACTTATCGTAGTAGGCGTTGGTCTTGAGACGATGAAACAAATCGAGAGCCAATTGATTAAGCGGCATTACAAAGGGTTTATCAATAAATAGCTAATAGGTTCTGATGGGGCAAGTTATGCGACATCGGCACCTATTGTGCTGTTCGTAATGCCGAGTGCGATGGGAGGTTTTAAAGTTGAACGTAATTTTTATGGGGCCTCCTGGTGCAGGCAAAGGTACGCAGGCAGAGAAAATCGTTAGTGAATTTCAAATTCCTCATATTTCAACTGGAGATGCTTTTCGCTTGGCGATGAGCCAAGGAACACCACTTGGTGTTGAAGCCAAAGGTTATGTGGATAAGGGACTTCTGGTTCCGGATGAAATCACGAACGGTATTGTGAGAGAGCGACTTGCTCAACCAGATTGCGACAAAGGCTTTTTGCTTGACGGGTTCCCGA
Organism: Paenibacillus marchantiophytorum; assembly: GCF_014640555.1. Taxonomy (GTDB): domain Bacteria; phylum Bacillota; class Bacilli; order Paenibacillales; family NBRC-103111; genus Paenibacillus_E; species Paenibacillus_E marchantiophytorum. Next base: position 50,316 of record NZ_BMHE01000046.1, read on the forward strand.
GAACCGTTGCTCAAGCAGATGCGCTTGCTGAAATCGTTGAATCCTTGGGTAAAAAGATTGAGATTGTTATTAATCTTTCCGTTGATCGCAGTTTCTTGCTTGCTCGACTAACCGGCCGAAGAATTTGTAAATCCTGTGGTGCTACGTATCATGTAATCTTCAACCCACCAAAGCAAGATGGCGTATGCGATAAATGTTCAGGTGAGTTGTACCAACGATCGGATGATACGGAAGAGAAAGTCGGAACACGTTTGGATGAATATATCAACAAAACGGCTCCGCTGCTGGATTACTACCAAAAGAGGGAATTATTGCGTGAGGTTAACGGGGAACAAGACATTCATGCGGTAACCGAACAAATTAGCTCACTGCTACGAGGTCTAGCGTAATGATCATTTGTAAGTCCGAGGTTGAACTAGACCTAATGCGAGAAGCTGGTCGTATCGTAGCCGAAACGCACCGCTTATTGGCAAGGGCGATTCGTCCGAACATTACAACGAAAGAACTTGATCAGATCGCAGAGGAATTCATTCGCAGTCAGGGAGCGATTCCATCTTTTAAAGGCTATAACGGTTTTCCTGGAAGCATTTGTGCTTCAGTCAACGAAGAATTAGTTCATGGTATTCCTGGTCCAAGAAAGCTGGTTGAGGGCGATATCATCAGTATTGATATCGGTGCTCAGTATAAAGGCTATCATGGAGATTCTGCTTGGACTTATCCCGTTGGTGAGATTTCAGAAACGGCCAAACGTTTGTTAGCCGTGACCGAAGAATCATTATACAGAGGCATAGCAGAAGCTAAACCGGATACTAGACTCTACACGTTGTCGCATGCAATCCAAACTTGTATTGAAGACGCAGGCTTCTCCGTGGTTATAGAGTATGTCGGTCACGGTATCGGAACGGATCTTCACGAAGAACCCCAAATTCCGAACTACGGTGTTCCTGACAAAGGACCTCGTCTCAAACCAGGCATGGTCCTAGCCATTGAACCCATGGTGGTTGTTGGCGAAAGATATGTCCAAACACTCGAAGACGATTGGACGGTTGTCACTTCGGACCGTACACTGTGTGCTCATTTTGAACATACGATTGCAATTACGGCAGCCGGTTATGAAATATTAACTTTGCCTAGATCGTAGGTGATGATGTGTGGATAAGTTGATTCCCAAAGTGGGTCAAATCGTAAAGGTGCTTCGCGGTAGAGATCCCGGAGAATATGCGGTCGTGATTGGCATTGTAGATGAGCGTTTCGTCTGGCTTGCAGACGGCTATCATCGCAAATTCGATCAACCAAAGAAGAAGAACCTGAATCATCTTCAATTACAAGAAACGATTAGCAGCGAAGTGGAGTCCAGCATTAGGGAAACAGGTCGTGTTACTAATGGGAAGTTGCGCTTCGCAATTGCCAAATTCGTTGAACTTATGCAAGATGAAGCACAAGAGAAAGGAGAATGACTGTGGCCAAAGAAGATGTAATTGAAGTAGAAGGTACAGTGATTGAACCTCTTCCGAATGCAATGTTTAAAGTTGAATTGGAAAATGGTCATAAAATCCTAGCCCATGTATCCGGAAAAATCAGAATGCATTTTATCCGCATTTTGCCTGGAGATAAGGTTACCGTAGAATTATCGCCTTATGATTTAACACGAGGCCGTATAACCTACCGTTTTAAATAAATGTTCGGCTTAGATGTAAGTTACTCTCTCAAGGCGTATGCTTACGAAGCAAGTTTTCTAACGAAAACGCAACATGGTGCTTACGATTGCAAGATTTCTTGAAGAAATCTTAAAGGAGGGCTTAAAATGAAGGTAAGACCGTCAGTAAAACCGATTTGCGAGAAATGCAAAGTTATTCGCCGTAAAGGTAACGTAATGGTAATTTGTGAAAATCCTAAGCATAAACAAAAACAAGGTTAAAAGGAGGTGCAATCTGTAGATGGCACGTTTAGCTGGAGTTGACTTACCTCGTGACAAACGAGTTGTAATCGCGTTGACTTACATTTTCGGTATCGGCACTACAACTGCTCAGAAAATTATCGCTTCAACAGGTATCGACGGCAGTACTCGCGTTCGCGACCTTACGGAAGATGAAGTGAGCAAAATCCGTGATGTAATCGACAAAACCCTTAAAGTAGAAGGCGACCTTCGCCGCGAAATTTCCCTAAACATCAAACGTCTTATCGAAATCGGATCCTACCGTGGTCTTCGTCACCGTCGTGGTCTTCCTGTTCGTGGACAACGTACTAAAACTAATGCTCGTACACGTAAAGGTCCTCGTCGTACGGTAGCTAATAAGAAGAAATAATAAAGGGGGTTAGAGCTAATGGCAAAACCTAAAAAAGTCGTCCGTACGAAACGTCGTGACCGGAAAAATATTGAGACTGGTGTGGCACACATCCGTTCAACATTTAACAACACGATCGTAACGATCACGGATCCGCATGGTAACGCAATTTCTTGGGCAAGTTCAGGAAACCTTGGATTCAAAGGTTCCCGTAAAAGTACTCCTTACGCAGCGCAAATGGCAGCTGAAAAAGCAGCTAAAGCAGCTATGGAGCATGGCTTGAAAACTGTTGAAGTTATGGTTAAAGGACCAGGAGCTGGCCGTGAAGCAGCAATCCGCTCTTTGCAAGCAGCAGGTCTTGAAGTAAACCTGATTAAAGACGTGACTCCGGTTCCTCATAATGGCTGCCGTCCTCCAAAACGTCGTCGCGTATAATTCAGGATCACTTTGTAGTATAATTATCCTAAAATCGTGAATAATGGTTGGAAGGATAGGCATACTATAGAATTTTGAAGCGAAGTATCCAGAGGGAAACGACGTATTGAATGGAGGGTACATTTCATGATCGAAATCGAAAAGCCAAAAATAGAAACTGTAGCATTAAGTGAAGATGGCGCTTATGGTAGATTTATCATTGAGCCGTTGGAACGTGGCTATGGTACAACCTTAGGTAACTCACTACGTCGTATCTTACTGTCCTCTTTACCCGGGGCAGCAGTAACCTCTGTCCAAATCGATGGCGTTTTGCATGAGTTTTCAACGATTCCTGGCGTGCTTGAGGATGTAACGGAAATTATCCTCAATCTGAAAGGTCTTTCGTTGAAAATTCACTCCGATGAGGAGAAAGTGCTTGAAATTGATGCTGAAGGAGAAGGCAACATCACGGCGGCAGATATTCGCGGTGATAGCGATGTGGAGATCCTTAACCCGGATCTACATATTGCTACCTTATCTCCAGACGCGCGTCTTCATATGAGGATTCATGCGGGCAGAGGTCGCGGTTATGTCCAATCGGACAAAAATAAGCATGAAGAGCAACCAATTGGTGTAATTCCAATTGATTCGATCTACACGCCTATTACCCGAGTAAACTACAGTATTGAGAATACTCGCGTCGGCCAAGTGACTAACTATGATAAGTTGACCCTCGAAGTGTGGACCGATGGAAGTATTCGACCAGAAGAAGCAGTGAGCTTGGGTGCCAAAATCTTAACGGAACATTTGAACTTGTTCGTCGGTTTGACGGATGAAGCCAAGGACGCTGAGATTATGGTGGAGAAAGAAGAAGATAAGAAAGAGAAAGTTCTAGAGATGACTATCGAAGAACTTGATCTATCCGTTCGTTCTTACAACTGCCTCAAGCGCGCAGGGATTAACACCGTACAAGAGCTTATTACCAAAACAGAAGAAGACATGATGAAAGTTCGGAACTTAGGTCGCAAATCGCTTGAAGAAGTTCAAGAAAAGCTCGAAGAGCTTGGTTTGGGTCTTCGTACCGAGGAATAGTCTTGTCAGAAGGAGGTTAATTCAATGAACTACAGGAAGTTGAACCGCGATTCCAGTAATCGTAAAGCATTATTCCGTGATCTGGTAACAGATCTGTTCATACATGAACGCATTCAAACTACAGAAGCAAAAGCAAAAGAACTTCGTTCTATCGCTGAGAAGTTAATCACTCTTGCGAAACGCGGAGATCTGCACGCACGCCGTCAGGTAGCTGCTTTTGTTCGTAGAGAAGCTGCAAACGAGAATCAAGATGCGATTCAAAAACTGTTCTCCGATTTGGCACCTCGTTACTCCGAGCGTCCAGGTGGATACACACGTATCCTTAAACTGGGTCCACGCCGCGGTGACGCAGCACCAATGGTTTACCTAGAGCTAGTAGATCGCGCATAAAACGGATGGGAAAGGGTGGACGGAATCGACTTCGATTCTGGTGAAGCCCTTTTTTTGCAGTCTATGCTCGGTCTCTCTAGGCTGAGTTTAGCTTAGGCTAAACACGGAGATGGGAAGGATGACTCATGGAGGAACAAGCCTTGAGAAATCTACGTTTTACCATTAGTTATGATGGTACGGCTTATTCTGGCTATCAGATTCAACCCAGAGCAGACACGATTCAGTATCGGTTAGAACAAGCTGTTCTGTTGTTGACAGGTGAGAGGGTGAAAGTCATCTCATCCGGGCGTACAGATGCCGGTGTACACGCGAAAGCTCAAGTTATTAATTTCACCACGAATTCCAAGATCCCCGTGGAACGGTGGTGTTTAGCTCTTAATGCTAGACTACCCAGGGATATTGTTGCACATACCGCGGAAGAAGTACCTCCTTCCTTTCATTCTCGCAAAGCCGCGAAACGCAAGACTTACTGCTATACGATTCGCTCGGCGCGCTTCCCTGATGTCTTTCACCGCAACTATGAATACCATCACCCTACGCATTTAAATGTGGAAGCCATGAGAGAGGCGCTCCCTTGCTTGCTAGGAGAGCATGATTTCACTTCGTTTTGTACGGTGAGAACAGATAAGGAAGTTAAGGTGAGAACTCTCTTTGAGGTTCGAATGGAGACAGAAACCGATGAGTTGTCAGCAACAGGCAAGGTTGGCAGAATCCGTTTAATAGTGGCGGGCAATGGCTTCCTGTATAACATGGTCAGGATCATCGCAGGGACGTTGATTCAGATCGGTGAGGGTAAGAGACCCAGCAGCGATATGCAGCGAATTCTCGAAGCCCAGGACCGCGCTGAGGCGGGCCCTACGGCCGAAGCCATGGGATTAACCTTATGGAAAGTCGAGTATTAAAAAGCCTCAAATACTACTTGATTCTTATCGATCTTTCGTGTAAAATATAACTTGGCGTTTCGTGATCGGCTACCCCACAGCCCCTGATCCTTAACAGCCATTGAAACCATCCATCACGAATGTAAGTTAACTATGATAACGATGTTATTGAGATATATTTTTAGGAGGACTAAGCATGCGCACCACATATATGGCTAAGCCAAATGAAGTTGAGCGTAAATGGTACATTGTTGACGCTGCAGGCCAAACACTTGGCCGTCTTGCAAGTGAAGTAGCTAGCATTATCCGCGGTAAGCACAAACCGGAGTTCACTCCACACGTAGATACTGGCGATTTCGTAGTTGTTATCAATGCTTCCCAAATTAAGCTAACTGGTAAGAAAATGCAAAACAAAATGTACTACCGTCACTCATTGTATCAAGGTGGTTTGAAAGTGACATCCGCTCAAGATTTGCTTAACAGCAAACCTGATCGTATGATCGAATTTGCCGTGCACGGTATGCTTCCAAAGAACCGTCTTGGTGATAGCTTGAAAACTAAGCTTAAAGTTTACGGTGGAGAAGAGCATCCACACCAAGCACAACTACCAGAAGTCTGGAATCTTCGCGGTTAATATAAGGAGGAACGTTTCGTGGCACAAGTTCAATATTATGGAACGGGTCGTCGTAAACATTCGGTAGCGCGCGTGCGTTTAATACCGGGTGAAGGACGTATCATTATCAATAAACGTGATCTAGATGAGTATTTCGGTCTAGAAACTTTGAAGCTGATCGTTAAGCAACCATTGGCACTTACTGAAACTGTCGGTAAATACGATGTTCTAGTTCTTGCAAATGGCGGCGGAATCAGCGGACAAGCTGGCGCAATTCGTCACGGGATTTCCCGTGCATTGCTGAAAGCTGATCCGGAATACCGTGGATCCTTGAAAAAAGCAGGATTCTTAACACGTGATTCCCGTATGAAAGAGCGTAAAAAATATGGATTGAAAGCCGCTCGTCGCGCTCCTCAATTCTCCAAACGTTAAGAAATTGCGCTTATGGCGCTCAAGAGAACCTTTCTGGCATTATGCTGGAAAGGTTTTTCTTTTTGTGTGAAATTCCGGCGTGGATTGTACGTTATCACTGATTCTTACGAAGTTTATACCAAAATGATAAAAAGTCATTGACAGTAGAAAGAACTCAGCTATAATTAACTTATAAATCTTATGATATCACTCGGGATTAAAACATGGAGGTTATAACATGAATCTTTTTGAAAAGGAAGCCTTTGTATCGAAAGCTGCGGAAGAATTTGAAAATCAGCCACCGGAAGCTATTTTGAAATTAGCCGTAGATACTTTTTCAAGTTTGACACTTGCTTGCAGCTTCGGCGCTGAAGATGTTGTGCTTGTGGATATGCTGCGAAAAATCAGTCCGAATGTTGATATTTTCTATTTGGATACGAACGTTCACTTTGATGAAACCTATGAAACCAGAGATCGTTTAGAGAAGCATTACGGGACTAAGTTCGTTCAAGTACTGCCTAAATTAACGCTTGATGAGCAAGCGGAGAAATTCGGCGATGAGCTTTGGAAAACGGATGCAAACCAATGCTGTAACATTCGTAAAGTGGATCCGCTTACAGATATTCTCAAAAATTATGACGCTTGGATTACAGGTATTCGCCGTGATCAGGCACCAACTCGTGCCAACGCCAAGAAAGTGGAGTATGACGTGAAATTTGGTCTGATCAAATTCAACCCATTAGCTAGCTGGACTACGGATGACGTATGGAATTACATTCGTGAGAATAATGTTATTTATAATCCATTACATGATCGCAATTTCCCCAGCATCGGTTGCACACACTGTACGCGTCCTGTCGCTGATGGTGAAGATCCGCGTGCGGGTCGTTGGGCAAGTCTTGAGAAAACAGAATGTGGACTTCATAAATAATTTTGAACTGGATGTTGGAGAAACGAAGTCTGACGATATTTCTGCTCAAGTGTGAGCAAGGTATATTTGTCCACCCTGTCCCATATAGATGATACAGAGTCTATGGGGAACAGAGGTGGATTTTTTATGCGCAAAAGAAAGAAGAGGTTGGTCGTTTGGCTGACTTTTAACAGTAGTCTTAAGCTTGTTCTATCGACCTTGTTGGTCGCTCTGGTCGTATTCATCTATGCCTATGAGCTGCCGGCAACGAAAACGTGGTCAGAGTGGAACTTGCCTTTGTCGGGCAAAACGATTGCTCTGGATGCGGGGCATGGAGGTCCGGATGGTGGTGCTTCGAGTAAAGATGGGGTTATCGAAAAGGATATTAATTTGGCCATCACATTGCAGCTGCGTGATTATATGCAGCAGGCAGGGGCGCTGGTTTTGATGACCAGAGAGACGGATACAGATTTGGCTGAACCAGGGACCAAAGGATATAGCAAGAGAAAGACGGAGGATCTCCATAATCGCGCTGATATGATCAATGAGAAGAACGCGGACATGTTCCTGAGCGTCCATTTGAACAGCATTCCCTCGCCCAAATGGAAAGGCGCACAAACGTTCTACTATGCGAATAATCCCAATAACCCTAACTTAGCCGGGCTCATTCAGCTTGAATTGAAGCGGAATCTAGAGAACACGGATCGTGTCGCCAAGCTGGCGGACAAGACGGTGTACTTGTTAAAAACGCTGAAAATTCCTAGCGCGCTAGTTGAAGTAGGATTTCTTTCTAATCCGGAAGAAGCGAGATTACTGGCAGACGAGAAATATCAGAAGATGGTGGCTGCCTCCATTTATCAAGGGGTATTGCGATATTTTGCTGGAGAAAAAGTGGGTTCCTAATCAGAATGTGATATAATGAAAGCCACAAATACGATGTCTGAATAAAGGTGTGGTGTGGCTATGATAACGAAGGAACAGCTATTAGAAGCGTTGAAACCTCTTGCGGAACCATCTTATAACAAAAGTGTTGTTGAACTTAATTTGGTTAGAGATATCTTGTTTAATGGCGAGAATGTATCTCTGAGCTTGATTGTTACGTCAGAAGATGAGGCTTATAAAGAAAAGGCCAAATCCTATATAGGGCAGACGCTTGAGAAATTGGGTGTAGCCCAAGTACATATCAGATTTAGACTAATGACGGATTATGAACGCAATCAAATCACTAATAATCAGGATACGACTCCTTCAACAGAGTCGAAACAGGATCAGCCTGTACAACCACCGATAGATCAGCCTATTCTGGGAGAAGCTTCTACGGTTGAGTTTATTGCCATTGCAAGTGGCAAAGGCGGGGTAGGAAAATCGACAGTAACCGTGAATTTGGCTGTAGCCTTAGCGCGACAAGGTAAGAAGGTAGGCATCATTGATGCAGACATATATGGTTTCAGTATTCCGGATATGATGGGGATTGAGGAACAGCCCAAGCTTGTCGAGAACGTCATTATACCGGTTGAGAAATTTGGTGTTAAAGTTATTTCAATGGGTTTCTTCGTGCAGGATAATGCCCCTGTCATTTGGCGCGGACCTATGCTCGGCAAAATGCTGCGCAACTTCTTCAATGAAGTCAGCTGGGGGGATGTAGAGTACATCCTGCTTGATTTGCCGCCAGGTACAGGCGATGTGGCACTTGATGTGCATCAATTGATCCCTCAAAGCAAAGAAGTCATTGTAACGACTCCTCATGCAACAGCTGCCTTTGTAGCGGCGAGAGCAGGGGCTATGGCTGTTCAGACCAATCACGAAATTCTGGGAATCGTCGAAAATATGTCTTACTATGAGAGTAAGGATGGAACGAAGGATTATGTGTTTGGTAAAGGCGGGGGAGCGAAACTTGCCGAAGATCTGCATAGTGAGCTGCTGGCGCAAATTCCACTAGGAGCACCTGATAATCATATTTCCGAGATTGATTACTCGCCATCCGTGTACAAGCAGGATTCCAAAACAGGTCAGCTGTACCTGGAGATGGCCGCGAATATCATCAGCAAACTTGCAAAATAAAATAAAAGGGCATTCGGAGATGATCCGGATGCCCTTATTTTATTGAGAATCAGAGGAGCCTGAATCTTTTTTCTTCTTCTTGTCACCTTGCTGCGCAGTGTCGCCAGAATCGGATTGACTTTTCTCATCTTTTTGCGTATCATCACTGCCTTTGCTGTCGCCGCTTGATTTCTTATCGGCGCTTTTGGCGGTTGGCATTTGTTCAGCTTTACTTTGCTGTGCAATGGCGGATTTAAGAAGTTCAACCATGTGTGCTCGGAAAAGAGGGCTCTGAATCGATTCTTCCATCACCGTCATCATTTGTTGGCGGTAGGAAGCTGTCTTCATGACATCAAGAACCATTTTCTCGTAATCAGGATTCTTCATCACTTCTACAAGTGATTTTTGATATTCAGGGTCTTTTAACAGCTCCTTGAACATCTGTTTGGTTTCCTTCTGAATCGCTTTGGCGAAATCGCCAGCAAACTGGGGATCTTTCATCATGTCCGTAAGGAACATATTATTTTCCTTGGCTGTCAGAACGTCCTTGACGGCCATTTGCAGCTGCAAGGACTCATTGGCCGAAAGCAGTTTGATCTGAGACTGACCGGCTATGCCATTGGCGCCTACGTCGCCATTCATAATACTGCGGTTGGCTGCGCTAATCGCCTTTTTACCATCGTCTGATTTCAAAATATCAAGCACCATGGTCTTCTGTTCTTTGTACGTATTAGCTTGCGATTGACCTTGTGATGAATTATCAGTCCCACACGATGAGAGAAGCAAAGCGATTGAAATGAACGGCAAGACTTGCAATTTTCTTAACCTGCTAATAATCATAAAAGCATGCTCCCTTCCCTAGCTTAATATTGTTAGTATGTGTGGTTAGGGACATATTATTAGGCAGTTTCATTGGCTTTTTATCTCAAACGTTGGTACAATTAACAATTAGAGTTGAAGTGTGGAGGTAATGATCTTGACGTTGCGTAAATGGTTTCACTTATTTTGGACAACACTACTATTAGGAATTATTGTATCTATAGGTATTGGTCTCATTTTACAATATTCCGACAAAGATTTTTCGGTCATGGGGTTATCGGCTGTAGGTTTTAATGTGTTAAATATGCTGCTGGGTGGGGCGACAATCAGTGTCTTGAGTCAAATGGGCTTTTTTGCCTACTTGATCGTAAGATTTATTGTCGCGGGCATTATCAAATCCAAGACAATCTGGAATTTATTGCAGCTAGCTATTGTGATTGTCGTATTATTTGATCTTGTGTACCTCCGAATGACGAATTTTGAAGGGACAGGCACTGTCTTTAGTTATATAGTCTTGCCTGTTATTATTCTACTTATTTCGTTGGGAGTTGCTTATTGGAAAGTCAGATTAACCAACCGCAATGCATTCATTCCGACCCTGTTTTTCATGTGCGCGGTATCTGTTTTGGAAGCAGTTCCTGCTCTGAAACTAGATAATGCAGCATCTAGCTTGTTTATGTTAGCCCCATTGCTTGTATGCAATGCATGGCAAATCCTGATTTTACATAAAATATTAGAAAACAAAAAGAGCTAATCATCTTAGCTCTTTTTTTATTGCATTGGTATCGCTCTATTGGATTTGCTTCATGGCACGGTCTTCAACGGGCGTCGTTTCTACTTTTGTTTGCTTGATTAACTCGCTGACAGTAACGAATTCGTAGCCCTTGGATTTCAATTGATCGATGATGACGGGCAAAGCTTCATGTGTTTGTTGGGAGGAGTCGCTGGCATGCAAGAGGACGATGTCGCCAGGATGCGCTTTGGTTACAACGCGATTGATAATCGTATCTACCCCTTTATTCAGCCAATCCTGAGAGTCAGTATCCCATTGAATCACGGAATAGCCCAGATCATCTGCAATACGCAGGACACGTTTGTCGAAATCCCCATTTGGCAGTCGGATCAAATTCGGCTCTTTTCCGATTAATTCTGTCAAAATTCCATGCGCTGTGGTAATTTGTTTGCGTATTTCTTCATCACTAAGCGTGCTGTAGTTATCGTGCTTATTCCCATGACTGCCAATTTCGAAACCGCTTTTCTTAATTTGCTCGACGATCTCAGGGTGATCCTTGCTCCATGGCGAGGAGAGAAAAAATGTGGCATCCTTCACCCCTTTGTCTTTTAAAATTTTCAGAATAGGCTCTGCTCGCTTGTCTCCCCAAGAAATATCGAAAGTAAGCGCAATAGCCTTTCTCTCTGTTTGCACACTATAAATAGCGGATGGTTCAGCAGTTGAGAAAACGGACACATTGCTTTGTTCTGAATAAACAATGGCGCCGGCGAACACGATGGCAAGCGCTATAAACACATATTGTTTAAATTTCCGGGCATTAACAACGAAAAAATAATTCATGAGCAGCGTGCACCTCCTTGTAAACCTTCTCCCCGTGGGCAAGGCTTGTATACTCTTTACTAAATAATGTATGCTCGTACACAGTACTTATGCTTCCGAAATTGGAGGAAATAAAAGATGACATTCAAACCATTGTTGCAACACTTTAAAGAAATGAAACATTATTTCATCGTAGTTGTCTTAGTCTTTGCATTCAGTTTCTATTTGGGCTGGTCCAATTCAAGTCAGTATTCACATTTCTTGGACGGACAACTGAAAGGGCTCAAAACCATCAGTCAATCTCTTAGCAATAAGGAGAACCCGCAACTGTGGTACTTTATTTTCATTTTTCTAAACAATGCGATTAAATCTGTTATTGTCGTATTTCTGGGGCTATTTGTTGGTGTGCTGCCGCTATTTATGTTAGTTGCCAATGGCATGATCCTTGGTTACGTACTCTCCTTGCAGACCAATGAAAGCACGCTCTCTATTGTCCTCAAAGGTATTCTTCCTCATGGCATTATTGAAATACCGGTTATCTTGTTGGCCTGTGCTTATGGGATCAAATTAGGAATGTTGGTTTGGAAATCAGGCATCCAACTTTTTGTTCCGGTAAAAGGGGGTACAGCTCGAGCTGAGCTTATAAAAGTTCTGCAGCTTACCAAGCCTCTTGCTGTAGTTATTGTTGTATTACTGCTGGTTGCAGCGGTTATTGAAAGTACGCTTACCTACTGGTTGGTTCATTTGTAAAATATTTTCAGAAGCTTGTCATAAAAATGGCAAAATCTGAGCATAACAGTAAAGCAGTAGGGAGGGGGCAGAATTAATATCTGCCTTTTCCTTATACCAAACTGATAGTGCCATAAATCTCTACAGTCGAGAGGGGTTTGGATGGATGTATGCTCGGATTTTTGTTCAATGAACGGGAATGCAGGGAATTAGATTATGTGCTTCGCAAAGAATTAGATGAAATGTTATTCGATCTTAATGACAAAAGAATGGATCAAGAAATCAAAGGGGCCATAGAATCCAGATATAAAGTGATCTTTCGGATGTATGCTCGCTTAGCGTCACCAAAGGAAATATCCAAGTATGCAAGAAACCGCAATCATCAGGCTCAAAAAAAATAGAGGGTTAGTTCTTGACTTACCCTCTCTTTCTATGGTATTTTATTACTCGCCCCTTCGAAAAGGCGGACAAGCAAGACCTTTGTTGGACAAGAATTTCAAAGTTCTCGAAAATAAAACTTGCATTGTAGATAGACGCTGTGGTATATTGAAAAAGTCGCCGCTAAACGGATGGCGATGAAATAACGAAAGAAATTGATCTTTGAAAACTGAACAACGAGTGAGTAAGCACGAACGAGCAATCGTTCAAAAAAGAGATTGTAAAATCTCGCTAGCAAGTCAATGAGCATTTCAGCTTTCAGATATATGGGT
>NZ_BMHE01000047.1 GCF_014640555.1 Paenibacillus marchantiophytorum
TGCTTTTGTTCATGATACCGAACGGCGGTCGTCGTTTGTTGTGACTCCATTCTAGCCAAATATGCACCCGCATCGTCCACCGCAGCCTGAAAATCATCCTCATATTGTTTGTGCAGGGTAACACTTCGATCGTACGAATCCTGTCTGGCATCATGCACAAATACGAGGGGGATGGCGATAATTAAAAATAATAAGACAAGACTAAGGGGCTTCACTTCGTACCATCCCCCCCTTTTTAATGGCAATCGGAACCGCTTGTCCTCTGAATAGGAAAGAGCGAAGCCTGCCTGCAAGGGTAATGCCACGTGATTGAATGCGAACGTTAAATATATCTCCAACATGCATGGTATATCTCCGCGATACATCATCATCTGCAAGCCGCGCACTTGGATACAGCGTACTGAGTATTTCTTTGGTAAAGTATCCGTCATACCGAACTGTAAATGTCTGTTGGAACGTCCCAAAGTTATTGGGATTCGTATAGGTAGGTTCAATGACCTTTTTGTAGCGCTCCAAGGTAACATCGAATACAGCATTAGAAGTATCCAGCGAACGTAAGAATTGGTTGTAATCCCGCACGTCTACGTAGCCCTTCCCCCTAACGGTATCAACAAACTGTGTAATCGCCGCATCGGATACTTGGTAGGTCATATCGTCGACCTTCTCGGCTTGTCTGTATGCGGGGTACACACCGAATACAATTGCAAGAAGCACAATAATAACTGCTCCTTTAAAGGCATCGATCACTATGGCAGCCTCCCTTCTTAATGAGTTGCACGGATCGTTGCAATGTTGCCGACTGCATCTCTAGTTATACGGATGTTGTAAGACAATCCAGGAACTCCTCGCAAGTCAACAGTTGTAATATCCGTCGTGTCCGTAATGCTCAAACCATCGATAATTAATTGAAAGTTGCCTGCAAGCGCAGAAGGAACCATACCGATTAGCTGCTCACCTTTTATGGAGGTTAGATCGGCAGTTCCTGTGTATTTGGCTGGCGCGATTTGCTGCGACACAGCTTCACCTGTATGAATAGTGCCTATAGATTCATGCTTTAGAAAAATAAATCCACTTACAGCAAAGAGAATCCAAGCAAATATCGTTAGTAAGAAACTCCGGAGATTTTCCAAGTAGGCTGCCTCCATACTAATTTAAGTAAAACAATGAAAACCGTCCCTTCAAGGAACGGCATCAAAAAGCATTATTTTTGCTTAAACTCAATTAAACGTACTTCAGAGTTCGCATCTCGGAAAATATTTGACGCAAAAATACCTGTTGGATTAATGTAATTATCACTTTTTGTTGCATCTTGCATCTGTGAAAGTGTTATTTGTTTTCCAGAGCAAGTATAACTTGACACTTGTACTTGCTCACCTGAACTTGGTGGTGTTGCATAGCAAATATCGTAGTTATTTTTAGAAAAAAACCCACTTCCTGTCGTTTTACCATTAACCCCAGTATTGACATGAATCGAAAACTGCGGACGTCCCGCATACTTCGTAGCCGCGTCAATCACATCTTGCCCCGTAACATCCTTATTATCGTAAGTGCTGAACTCGGCTTGACTTAACATCTGCGACTGAGACATCGTCTGCTCATGAGCACGGTTGAAGTACCCATTAGCAACAAAGTAAATCCCCACTCCCGCTGCAATAATTAACAGCGTTACAATCACGCCAATTGCCCATTTTAACCCTATCGAAATATTTTCCATAATAAATTCCCTCCTAATAGTTATGTTGTTATTGAGCCATTGTTATTGAGCCATGAAATAGATGCCGGTCACTCGATCATTGGCATCCTTAAGCACCGTAGATCGGAAACGAGCTTGTGGCGGGATATAATACGAGCTTGTATTGTTCGTAACCTGATTCAAGCTGATATTACAGCTTTGAGTCCCTGTTGTTAGTTTCCCCGTAGAAAAATCAAACCCAGCACAAGATGAAGTACTTTCATTAGGCTGCATGCCGAAGTTAAGGGTCCAGCTATTCGTGTTCGTTTGAATGTAGAGATAAAACACATCGTGATACGAGTACCGACGATAAGCGGTTAGAATTTGAGATCCACTTGTTATCTGGTTGTCATAAGCAGAATATTCATCATCCACCACCGCTCTTGCTTGCTGAGCCGCTTGCGCATTGGAAGTCGTAATAATGGGTACTACTTTATTCCAGAGAGCAACACCGGCCATGATGATTGTTAGTGTAAGGCATACGCCTATCGTCCACTTTAGAAAGGTCGCTATATTTTCCACGTCGCTCCCCCTTTACATCGTATTCGTTACGGTCGTTAATTCGCCGAGTTGTTGGAATGCTAGATAGACGAATGGAATTAACAGGTAAAGCGCAAAGGTTGCAGAAAGCGGGACAAACCCGATGAAGTTTCCGATCGTGCTTTTATTGGTGACCATTTTCTCGTAGTATTCTTTCCGCTGTTCCATCGCAAAGCTTCGTTCAATCTCCATATCATCGAAGGCGTCCTTGACGGGAATTAACTCTGCAGCAACCTGAAGCCGGTCTGCCAGCCTTTCCAGCGGTATGAATCTGGCATCATCTTTCAAGTTCTCCAGCGCTTGCCAGGCTCCCGCTTCATAATCCAGTGTGCAGCGTAGAAGCTGGTCATTAAAGATGTAGCTATATCGGTGAAACCACTCGATAATTTCGTAAACCGTTATGCTTGGTATACGAGAAAGCATCATGACAATGGTGTTAAAGCCATCCACTTCGTTCTGCATCTCCCACATGCGCATTTGCTTTTTAATTGTCATAATCAAGTTGGGCAATTGATAGGACACTACCGCAAGGAAGAAAGCAATAATGAGTTCATACCATCTGTAATACTCATTTCTGTATTCACTGACTTGTTTGCTTATTTGCAAAGCATACTTATTGCGATCGAGATCATAAGGGAGAAATGTATTATTCCCTTGTATACGTTCAATCACCAAGGGAACAATTTCTTCTTGTTTCATATTCTTAGCAAGGATCTCATTGACTAAGGCCACTTCAAACTCATAACGCTCCCGGCTAAGCAGCACCTGCGAGGAGGATTGATTGCCCCCCGTCATAATTTCCTGATTGGGATACACCAAATTGTGCTTAACATGCTCATGGATATACACTTGTGAAACGATAGTGCCTATGAATAGAAAGACTGCAAACAAGAACTTCTGCAAGTAAAAGGCGTGCAAGGTAAGCTTGGAATTCGCATCCTTCAATTGCTGGGATACTTTGAAATGGGTCCCTTCATATTCAGCCGGAACAACGCGATCCACGATAGAATATAGCCACTTGAATTTCAAAAGACGATTCAGCCATTTCCCCTCGTCTTGCACAGCCTGTGCATCTCCATCCAAGCCCTTCACAACCCGCAATGCGAAGAATGAAGCAATATAGATGACATAGAGTAAAATAAGCGAATACAAGCCCCATGCCGAGTTATAGTAGTTGGAGACAATCGGAAATTGGGATTCCGACCACTTCCGCATAGGCTCAAGCATAAATACCGGAGATACGGCGACGAATACGATTCCTGCGAGCATACGATCTAAGCGATCTCTGCGGCTCACATCCATATGGATTTCTTCGCGTATGTTGCCAAGCGCTTGCAAGTACAGTGATTTTTCTCCTTTGGTCACATCGGCATCCCCGTACTCACTTATCTTATAGCTGACTCCCGCTAGTTGTTTCATGTATCGATTCGGAGCAACATCATAATAGATTCTTAGTTCCTCTTCAGGATCAACGGCCTCCAGAATCTCTGCTATTTTGCGAGCATGAGCAGCTACAATGGGTTTAGAGCGTTCACTAGAACGTTCAATACTTTCTCTGACCCTGTGAGTTTGATGATATTCGTGTCGGATATCCAGAATCATTTCGGCTTCGCCTCGAAGCATTTGTTTTTCCGTCCTGCCAATGAACATATCACTCATGAAACTTCCGATATATAAGGATGTAAGCACGATGGCGAATCTTGTAGACCACGCGCTTGTCAATATAAAAGAAAAGATCAGAATGATAAGAATCAAGCCAATAATTAAACTTGTAATACTCGCTGCTTTTCCTCTTACAATGTTCTCGTCGCCTGCATGGATGATCATTAAGCGAGATCGAATTCGAAGCAGCATGTTTCTAATAACTGGAATTTCAAGCAGATAAGGGTACATACTTTCACAAAAGCGCAGCCATCTTCCATCCTTAGGCTTCTGAGCCATCATAGCTAGAATACGTTTTTGTTCCTGATAATTGGAGCCTTGCATTTTGTTTTGAACAACAAGCAGAAGCAACAATAAAACACCCAGCAAGGAAACAAGTGAAATGAGAATAACAGCTATCATATTTTGTATACTCATGCGACCTGACCCCAATGCTTATCTAGAAATTGAAGAAACCCTTCTGCGTCTTCCTCATCCATTTTGCTTATCATTTCCTTGACCCGATCCAAGCTGATTGGATTCTTGGCCACATACTGCCCCTCTTCAAAAGCAATAATGGTGTTAATTTCGTATGTCTTTGGCTTCAGGGACTCGTAATGAGCCACCATCGTATCCATGAAAGCATCTAGCTTATCTGTGAGCTGCTGCTTCTCCTTATAGGCCTTCGGCAATTCATTCTGTTCATCTAGAGCCACTATTTCTGTAATGTGAGCAATATTACGACGTCCTTCACCTGACAAGTTCAAATGAGCATTCCATCCTAGAGCTTCAGCAACTTGTTTCTCAGCTTCCTTCTCATCTCTGAAATCACCATTAGCAATAAGGCTGTTTCGCAAAGAATTCATCAGTTTAGATGGCGTCTTGGCGTGGTGGGAGAAAAGCGTATAATCCGATCCCGTTTGCGACATCTGAATGGCATAACTAACTTGTGCATGTGTCGCTGCTTCACCTAGAATGTTGACCGCACCATCCGTTTTCTTCTGAATATCGAGTCCTTCCTGCCCGCTATTGGTAGCCGTTTCACGGAAGGTTAATATATTTTTGTGAGGATACAACCTTCTTGCCCACATTTCGAAACTCAACTCTTGAATACGAATATTCTTCATCTGAATCAGGCCGATCAACGACTTTAATAAGGTTGTTTTACCTGCTCCCTGTCTTCCCGTAATAGCGGTAACCTGCTGCCCTAATATTAAATAAGTCAAAAGAGTAATCGGTAATTCAGCATTATCGTCCTTAAACTGCTCTTCTAGTGCAACGAGCTCATCATTAAATTTTCGAACGAAAAATGCCCAGCTTTCCGCCATTTTAGGTCGTACAACGACCACCCTGCTGCTATCCGCCATATCGTTAACGACATAGCCTCTGGCCTGATTAAGTTGATACGGGTTACCAAAGCCGTATATATTCGAGCATACCCGAATCAACTCTTTTTCCGTACCGAAGCTCAAGTATGCCAGATGAATAGATTTCCCCTGATAGAAAATCCATACGGCATCGTAGGAACGTGCGACTTCTTGTTTCTGATCCATATATTTCTGTGCATCCAAGGCTTGAATAACATCCGGCGGTAAGCCGCTCGTGCCCCCATTAACACCATCAATATTCTGATCTCTGATTTCATCGATAACACCTAGACCCTTGTACTTTTGATAAACACGCTGCACAACAATATCCAACTTATCATCAAACGTTAACACAGGATCTTCAAGTGCATAGACCTCGCGAATTTGATCTTTGGTAATGCGATAGCCCTTGGTGCCATCCGAATACAAGGTCTTTTGATCCAAATGATGTTTACTAATGAGCTTCTTCAGCGCATCTTGGCCGAATTCTTTCTGGAAAACATGAAGCAATATTTCCGCACAATCTTGTTCGGTTAAACGCTGTGGACGATCGAAAGGAATGACTTTATTAATGTTCTCTTCATTCAATTGGTATTTACTTATTAACGTGTTTTTCATGTATAGTTTGACATATTTCTTGGATGCAATATTGCCATACATGCAAGAACGGAGTGCCTTGCGCAAATCATTTCTGCGAGATTTCCTACGATTGTATTCCTCTTTAGATGGATTCCCTTTGTAGAGAGAGGCAGACATGTAGTCTTGCAAGTTCTTTGCAATGAAGTTCTTTATTTCTTCAATATCATAGATGAGATGCTCATCTATATTGCTTTTTAAGCCCCGCTTCCGAATAAGCATATAGCCTAACCCAATGAGTATTAGTACAGCAATTAGGACGGTTAAAAGTACGTTAACCATACATCTCTTCCTCCGAAGGAGGTAAGATCTCAAGCGATGTTAAAATTCGCTTCCCCATTTCACGAACGGCCTCGGTAAAGAAGACATCCTCATTGAAACTAAGAAACTTCTTTTTCACGGATCTTACTTTCATTAGAAATTGGATAATATGCTGCTCATTCTGTGCATCCAAATATTTGAAATGGTGTGGCACATAACCAATATGCTTCATAGATATCTTGTGTTCCTTGGCAATGCGATTTCGTGACATACTTGAAGCACGGAGATAGGATCCAATACAAAAAATAACCGGCTTCTTATTGAGAACCTCAGGCCAATCCTCTCCTCGATTGAAAAAAGGATCCAGCACCGATTTGTTCTGATTGATATTAACCACAATTAAATCGGCCTGCTCCATGACTAAATTAGATAGTTCATTTCTCGTTCCCGAAGAAACATCCACGAACATGAGCTCATAAGCCTGCGGTTTCTGAGCTTGCTTAATAAATTCGGGCAATATGCTCTTGAATTTATGACTGTCACCAGAAGTCATACCGGCAAGCATATCCAATCGGTTTTTCACAAGAGATTCAGCGTTATCCCTTACTCGCTCTGGTGTGAGCATATTGCATTCCGCTAGTCGGTAGATACCGTCCATACCTCCAGCCGATTCCGAGTCTCTCTCAACTTGTCGAAGCTTCGAATAGGCCTTCTCCAATGTGGAGCGTTCGAGGTGGGTGTGCGTTAACAGAATACGAATATGGTGATCCAATGCAAGCATGGTTGCTATTGCAATCATGTTGCTTGTTGTATTGACTTGACCATGTACTGGCCCCCAAAAAGCGACTAACACGTAAGTACACCTCTTTTCCTTGCATATGACCACAGTTTCTTAATATCCTTGATCGGGAGCTCACAAATGTCTGTCAGCACGTTTCCTACTGTTTCGCTAAACTCCTTATCCAGGTCCTTAAGCTCAACGCGACCGTCATGTACCCAGTCAATTCGTCGTCTTGGGTCATCATAATAGGAATAGACTGGTGCTTCACTTGGCACATTTTTCTCGATGTAGTTAAGATTGACACCACATTCTGCTTCCATAACCAGAAGCGCATCAGGTGTAATCGTTTTGAGAAGTTCATCGATATGCGCTAGTGAACTCCTTTCGAAATTTGTGGCAAGAAGACACTTCGCAAATTCAACATCAACCGGATAACGGTTATGCCAATCATAAATGGTTATAGCAAATGGGAAAGGGGGAATGTGATTTACGATTTTCACACCGGATGCCTCCCCTTGGAAGTAGCGATAATGACGGTCATTGTCTGTAACGATCATGACGGATTCTTCCTTATAGGCACCAAGCATAATTGCAAGAGTAAGAACGAAATCATATTTATCACAATTTCCAGCGACTAGAATATTCATACACTCATTCTCCTCCCAACAAGTTAGGTGTGCTCGATGAATCTGCAGGGGCAAGATTAGGTGGAATTTCGCTTACCGTTGAAGGGAAGATCGTATCCTGGCCCGAATTGGAACTTGCAGCACCATTCTTAGCCGCCTTATCTTTACTAGTGGATTCCTTAGTTGAGTTATTGGTTGTTCCTGGTTGTTGAATAGTAGGGTTATTGGATTGGTTGGCGATACTGTTAACTCCGCCTTGAACTGGTTTCTGTTGCTGGTCCGTTGGTGTTGCTGCTGTTGCACCATCTGGTTTCTTCCTTTTGATGACACCACTATTCTGTGGGGCATCTGCACCGACACGAACCTTCTTCGCCTCTTCTATCTCTTTTAATCGATCATCTAAACTTTTGCGTAATCGATCTACTAATCCCCATTTGGCTCTATCAACAATCATGGGATCTGATTTCAGAAGTGAAATAACATCCAAATTAGGCAAATAATTAGCTATAGGAGCCGCTTGCATTTCAGGCTCGACATAAGCCTTCATATACAGTTCAGCGTTATTGATATAGGCATCTACCAAGGCAGATTGGAGCATCAATGCCTCTTCTTCATTATCCGTAAAAAATGCTTGCTGCTTATCTAAATCGAAATCATTCAATTTCTTCTTAGAGATGACAACGTAGTCTTCCCCATTGGGAAATACAACGCGAATATCAACCGTAGTCTGACCTTTCTCCGCTCTCAGAGGCAGCTTGATATACTCCGTCTCTTCTTTCCTAACATCTGCAGCCAGCGGCCCGCTCGCATAGACCATCTCGACAGTAATGGCTGATGAGGTAAGAGCATTAATTTTAATCGTCTTGCCCACGACATCTTCCTTTTTCAGTACTAAATTGGTAGGCGTGAAGTAATCCGGCAATTCTTGTTTTTTTACGTCCGCTTCTAGAATGGTCTCTCCTGCTTTTTTATCTGTAAGTAGGACCCAGCCCACCCGATTTTTACTCTCGTAAATCTTTAGCTTTTCTTTCTCTTCCAGTAATTGTTGTTGGAAATTAGAACGTTCTTTAATTAACTTCGCATTATAAAACCTATAACTAGCGAAACCCACTGAGCTTGTTGCTACAGTTACAATAATTCCAACATAAATAGAATACTTCAGGATCGTCTGTCTTCTACGCGATTTCAAACCTAAACCACCTTTCTAGGTGAATACGACTATATGAAATGGTGCCATTTTAGGACTTTATTGCTTACTTCGTCAAATAAAAACAACACAGAAATTAAATTGTGTCTTTAAGACTATCTTTCATATATACCTCATCTTTCCAGTTGAATTATAAGTTAACAATAGTCATATGAAAAGAGCTTTTGGTAAATTTTGTGTCGATATTAGGCAATTCTTTGTCTAAAACAAGGATGAACAACCAATTCATGTCGAATTAAGTCGAATCATAAAGTTTTATCTATTGAAAACATGAAGCTCCATTACTGGCTTGCGCTCGAATAGGGTACTAGACCAGAATCGAATTTCACTATCGGTCAGTATAATTCGACTATTCTCAATACTACCTACTTTGATTTGGGTCGGAATCCCCGATACATAGGTCATATCCTGATTTAGAAAACCAAATTTATAGGACGAACCTTGACCATCCATGTATAAGTAGTACAAATTACCTTCATGAAACCATTTCAAAGGATTACCCATGGCTGTAGGACTAATCTTTTCAACCAAATCATTACCCTTAGAATCATAGAGAAGATCACCAGTATCAATTTTCAGCTGTTTATAACCGTTATCCGTTAGGATATAGAGAATTTTCTTGGCAGATGAATAGATGTAACTAGTGTTTATACCACTTTGGGGAAGAATCTTGAATATATCTTTGACTTCGATATAATTATTGCTCTCCCAGTAGCCATTGCTTGTCTTATAGATTCGATAGTCGCCGCCACTGCCATAAAGTAAATTCATTTCACCATCTATGTAGACGGGATTAATACTCTCGACTTTATTGGTTGGATAGGACATCTTAAAAATGTAGGATTCGTTGCTAAATCCATACTCATTTGAAGTTATCTTCTTGAGCCCCACATCATCTCTCCAATAGAACGATCCATCTTCGAAGAAATAGGAATACCTTACGATCTGACTATCTCGTCGCTGACTCGACATCAATTGATTTTTAATGATCCATTTCCCATCTTTGGCCACGGAGACATATATATTCGTCAAGGCTGTCTGGGTCCATGGAAACTGTTCCTCTTTAACCCACATTGCATAGGTATAGCCATTCTTCTCGCTGATGTAAGGTTGCGTGTAACTTGGAAATTTAGGCGTGTAGTCTAGGTCTATGAAACTTTCCCCAGCGTAAGGCTTGTAGCTCCCTTTTTTTTCTACGCCATTCGTAATATCGACATAGTTAGAGCTTTCATACCATTTTACGATCTTCCCCGATGATTCACTGATGAATCTCAAAGGTACCATGGTACTTCCATTCCTAATTTGCGGAACAACCTGAAGCTCTTTCGTAGTTTGATTGACGATGGCATATTTATTGCCAAGAAATAAATCAATAACAAGATCATTTTTCTTACCGCTAATCTTACGGGTTTGTTCATCCCACGTCACAGTTAAACCCATTTTCTCGAAAACAGGTCTGAACTGAACCATTAGCGTCCCATCTATCATGACTGGCTTCACATCGAAATCAATTTTAGTACCTAAATAGTAAACACCTATCTCATTCTCCGCATAGACCTTATGCGTACTTGCCATGCTTAACACAATCAGGATTAACACGATTAATTTCCTCATCAACCCTATCACCCTTTCTAAACCCCTACGGTCATTATGAGCCTAAAAAAAAGCCGTGCATTGGCTGCACAGCAATTCTCTTCATCCTATTAAAATTTCTTGATTGCACTCTGAATGGCTTCGTCTGCTGTCCTATAGTGGCCTGCAGAAGCTTTTAGAAATAATGAATAGTCTTCGAGCATTTTCGAGAAATTATCGAATGTTTGCTTTAATTCTTTAAACTTGTCTGCAAATTGTTTCTGTGCAGTACTGTCCCAAGCATTTGATAATCCGTCAATCGTAGTATTTGCTTGAACGATCATCCTATCAAAACTATCCTTATGCCCCGCCATTTCTTTTGACTTGCCCTCAAGTAAGTGATAGTCCACTTTTAAATATTCTGTCATCTTATCCAATCCCTCCAATAATAAATTTATGATATCAACTCTTCAAATTTAAAAAGAGTAATAACCCATCAAAGATTTTCCCTGCCTCATTTACGCTTTTCGTGATTGTGTATTCGATTGTGCTTGTGCATAAGCTTGTGCTTGTGCATAGGCTTGCGCTTGTGCTTGAGCCCTTACTGCAGCTTGTCTTTGTTGCTCTTGCCTAATCTCTTCCCCTTGCAGGGTTGTTGCGATGCCTTGAATCCTGCTTTGGAGGGATTGCAGCAAGCGTGTGACACTATCACAATCTCGTATCCATTCATCGCACTTCCCTTGAAATTCAGCCTGTCCCAGTTTATTCCAATAACTTGAAGTGTCCTTGGACTTCGATCTCATCTCATTTGCTAGATTAGT
Source organism: Paenibacillus marchantiophytorum (assembly GCF_014640555.1). Classification (GTDB taxonomy): domain Bacteria; phylum Bacillota; class Bacilli; order Paenibacillales; family NBRC-103111; genus Paenibacillus_E; species Paenibacillus_E marchantiophytorum. The sequence goes on from NZ_BMHE01000047.1 coordinate 11,185, forward strand.
AGCACTAGTAATTATGGGGTTAAGCTTAGTAGCCGCAGCGAAAGCATAGGTTGAGTTCATACGATCACTCCTAAATCCATCACATAGTGGACCAACTTATTCATCATTCCATCGTAATCTATCGGGATAAGTCGAAATTTATGGCTTTCACCATCGGAATCTGCCTCTAATTGCGCATACAGCAGCGTTGAATCCTTCTTAATAAAACTTAACTCGCTAACATCGATAATTTCGTTTTCTTGGATCTTATAAGAAATTAGCGTACAGGAGTCTGCGCCTGCTTCTTCGCCTTGCGACTCCACTGTTAGTCCTTTTCTTTCAACAATAATCGCCAGTAAATCATGAGCAGCCCATATTTGCTGAAGCAGATAGACATCTTGTTCTTTTCTCACTAATTCCACGATATTGTTATCATGTAGAAAGTATTGGAAGTGAAACTCCTCGCCATGCATACCTACTGTCTGTGTGATGACTCTATCCGCATAGGCGATAGCACTTAACAGCGTATGAAAGTCTTCTTGAATCTTCACTGTTCCATCGAAATTAACTTGAATGAGAGATTTGCCCTCAAGCTTCCGTATAACTTGATCTACGAACTTCCGAACCTCCGGAAGCGACATCTCCGCTAACCCATCAAACTCAATGCCAGGGAGCGTTTTACCCCCAATAAGTGCAATGAGATAACAGAGTTCGCTAGTTGAAAGAGAATTCTTGCTAAGTATGCTGTTCATAGTTACCTCCAACAACTTATTCCCATTTTAGTTAAAATATTGATATTCGTCAACATTGCTCATAATTCGACACAAGTTTGATTTTTATTTTTTGATTTTGTCGAATCAGCCAGCCAATATCTTCGCCTAATTCTCGGTTCTGTTCGGAGTATGACATACCCATCAATTCTTGATTGAAAGCCGTGTGTTGCTGCAGCGTACCCCCTGTAAGAATCGCATTTTTTTGTTCAATTAATGCGCTCAGGAAGTTGAATGAATTTTTCAATCTGTTCAAATCACCTGCCAGTGAACTAACGAACATATAGATGCCAAGACCTTTTCCGTACCGAGCCATTCTCTCCAAATTCTGTTTGACCTCATCGTTTAGAAGTGATTCAGACTCTTGTAAGCTAGGCATACATATTAGCTGCATGGGATAGTGATCATGTATAAACTTGATCTCATTAAACGTCTCAGGATCATCCAGATTTGCTGCTGCCTCACGTGCTGCATTCTTTCTGTTCTGAAGCTCATCAATGATTTGATTGATACAGATTTGCACTGCTTCTTCGGAAGTCAGATAGGATTCTATGTCTCCCGACTTTTTGAGCTTCTGCAGTGGAGATACTGCACCCTCAATGACATGAATGTTAAGATGATGGGTGTTAAATAACTTGTTCCAAATCTGGATCCAAGCATGCATCATCTGCTGATTCTGAACATCATCGGTATAGGAGAAGACACAACTAAAGAAATCTTTGGACTTCAAGGCAACCGGGAAGGTACTCTCTAAATCTAACCCGATTGGGAATGGAGCAGGACCATCTAACTCCACATGACTTTCCTCATTTTGTGCAAAGCGATTCATTAACTCTTGAACACTTAATTTCTTAGGAATGTTCGGTATTTTCCTCGCCCTTTTGCCTTCCCAACCCTCATTTAACTGCTTGCCCATCGTCCGAATGCCTAGTGTCATTTCTTCATCGTTAGTGCCGAAGTTGGGAAGTGCCGTTTGGAACTCTAAGGGAACATCCAATTTCACCAATCCCCGTCCGGGTACATGCAATGGTTCAACAGTCGTCCTACCGACAAGAGAATAATAATCCGATTTATCCGCCATTTGCAGCGTAATGACTTGTCTCACATTCTGCGTAATTTTATAAGAAAAGGCATTGCTCGTTGTTCCAGTTAGGATAAGATGAACCCCATAGTTTCCACCTTCACGTAGGAAAGTAACCAATTGTCCCACGTAATCATTATAATTCTCTGAATAGGCCGTAAAATTATCAATAAAGACTACGATCGCCGGTATTTTGGAGGCGGTTATTTGACGATAGGCGAATATATTCCCCACACCTACAGTTGCAAATAATCGTTTGCGTTCATCCAGCTCATCCGCCAGCATTTTCAACAATTTTATAAGCTTATCCTCATCTTCTAAATAAACTACGTCACCTAGCTGTGGCAGTTCATGGAAAACAGCAAGCGTTCGAGATCCATAATCCAACACATACATATGGAGTTCATCCGCTGTATAAGAAGTAGCAAGGGAGGTTATCATCGACTTGATTAAAGTCGTTTTTCCGCTATTGGGCGCACCATAAATAAGAAGATGACCTTCTTTGCCTAGATCAAGCTGAAGTGCGAATTGACTTTGTGCGGCCGGGTGATCAACAATCCCAATCGTAACTACCAGCCCATCTACAGAAGAGACTGCCTTCAGTTTCTCACCAACTTGATTGTATAACAATCCGCATTCTTCTAAGGCTATTCGTTCCGGTAATGGATCTAGCCATAGAGGCTGTACGGGCTTAATGTCCTTCTCTTTGGCTTCTTTAATAATATGTGAAACTACGGCATCTAATTGTGTGGGCGGCTTCTCCGACTGCGGTTGGTCATCCTTGGACCCAATCTGCGTCCTATTCCCATTCTTACCTACTTTAAATACAACGGGTACAGAACTTTTCTGTTGTTTAATTTCATATGGCGCTCCACTCCATGCCGATTGGAATAAGGAAAAGAGCTCATTATTTCCAACTTGCAGATAGCCACGTCCTCGTTCCTTAATGTCCGCTGCTTCCGGCCTCTTCAGCATCTCTTGGCTGTCCGAAATATCCTGAACCTTCAAACAAAGCTTGAATCTGGAGTTGCTCCATATTTGATCATTTACTACGCCCGACGGTTTCTGTGTGGCGAGTACAAGGTGAATCCCAAGACTCCTGCCTACACGAGCAGCACTAATGAGTTCAACCATGAATTCGGGCTGGTCAGATTTCAACTCTGCGAACTCATCGACAATGATAATTAAATGCGGTAGCGGTTCTTTCGCAGAGCCCTCTCTATAATTCACCATGTAAGCATCAATGCTGTTCACACCAATTTGTCCGAAAAGAAGCTGTCTTCTCTTCAACTCACTTTTGATGGATACTAAGGAACGACTAATTTCATTGCCACCCAGATTGGTAATCGTTCCAACCAGATGCGGCAATCCTCGGAAGGCATTCGCCATGCCACCACCTTTGTAGTCAACTAATACCATAGCAACTTCATGAGGATGATAATTGACAGCTAACGCAAGGATTAGCGATTGCAGCAATTCACTTTTACCTGAGCCTGTTGTTCCTGCAACAAGTCCATGTGGACCATAAGATTTCTCGTGCATATCAAAAATGAATAACTTCCCGCCACTCGCTTTCCCAAGAGGCACACCCAAAGAGCGATCTGCCTGGTTAATGTTCCAGCGTTTCAGGATCTGCAAGTCAGCTACTTGATCCACTTGAAATATTTCCAGAAAAGTCACTAGCAAAGGAATTTTATTCTTTCCACCTGTTTCTTTCAGCTTAATTGGTGATAAATAGCGTGCGAATTGTTCGGCTTTGGCTTTACTTACATAATCGGGTTCAAACATCCGCCCATACTCCTTCAGACTATGGGTTAAATCTCTTCGCACATAGCCCTCTTTGTCTACAGCCTCAATAATGGTCTGACAGTTTAACGGCAAATCCAAATCAACACGTTCGGATAAGAATATACTCGTTAACCCCAAGGAAGATTGTGTTGAGAGTAAGTAACTAAAAAAGTCGAGATTCTCCAATAACTCAGGATTCAAGACAAAGAAAATATAATGGGGGAGCCTATTTTGATTACTTGCCTCAGAATACCCATTTTTTCGAGATTCTCTAGCTTTCAACTGCTGCTGTAAATCTTCGGTAATTTGGAGAACATCATATGGCGTTGATGCCATATATTTCACACTTCGATCATCGTTCCATACATGCGGCAGCCATCTTAGCCACTCCCATTCCAACTGCTCTTCCGGCGGGTACACGAATACCGTTTTCACCTCATCATAGCCGTGATGAGTACTGATATGAATTACAATCGCGTTAATAAGCTCACGTAATTTCTCGCGTTTTCCGACTAGTCCTAATAACCCAATTTCACGAAAGGGTATAGCAAATGGAATGCCTGAAACCTGATTTACGGGCTCACATTGCTTTTTAAGTTCCGTCAAGAGAATATTCTCTTCGCCTGTAGATTTATTCATTTCAGGGAAAATCGTCTTCATCTGCAGCAATTGTGTGCCAATGCCTAGACGTGTATGCAGGAAATCAGTTTCAATTGATGTTCGTTCCCACAAGGCTTTACCTAAATTGCTTGTAATTTCTATACAACTCTCAATGCTAGGATGGACAAGGTGCATAACTTCGCGCTGCTTCGCATTAGCATTCTGCAAAGCCTGTACTAGCGAAATACTATATTGTCTGTACTTGAGTTTTTTCTCGTTTTCTGATTTCGCATGTTTACGCAGAGATACGAAATAACTTAACAACGCTACGAGAATCGTTACAATTGTCATGCCCACAACCGAGAAAATAATCTTCCTGGACTTCATAACAACAGAAGTTAGAATCGACATCATCATCATAGCAATAGGCGGGAAGAGCATATTCAGCCAAGATATGGCAGGTTTGTTCGCTTTGCTTGGCGGTGTTTCAATTTCTACGTCACCAACTAAATACGAGGGTACAATTCTAGGCGTTCGTTGAACCATTAATTCTTGACGTTCTTTATTTATCACCAGGATGCCTCCAACATGTTAATATAAAGCCTGATTAGCCAGGTACACGAATTAGCAAACCAATACTAATGGCTAGAATTGTAATGACCGCCGCAATAAGTGCAAAGATAACAAATCCCGATCGACGCACATGAAATCTTTTCTTAATGGAGAAAAAGTGACTAACCCACTTCACTGTTTGAGCATCCGGATAAATGGGGTCAGCACAATTAGGTAGAATTGTAATGGTGGAGTCCGTAAATTCCTTCTGCAATTCTTTCGCGACATCATCCTTGGATTGCAGCAGAATTAAACGCGTTCTCTTTCTTTCTTGTGAACCTAGTTCTTGCAACAAGGTATGCAGCCGATCTATTTTCCATCGCGCACCGTTCGCAACTAGAAGGGGCATATGGGTTCGTGTCCAATCCACTTCCCGTTCTTTCTCTGGGACTACCGTAAATGCTTGATACCAAAAAATAACATGCGTATAGTCACTTTCCATTAAATCGTGAAAGTTCCACTCCGCGTGGGGTCTCATGTAATCTACCCCTTCGAAATCAAATAGCTCCGAAGACGTATCCTCTTTCTCCCCTTCAAATATCATTCTTTCGATAGACTCTATTTCTTGCGATGACTCCGCGCAAACTAGCGGTCTATAGCCTAACTTAACCAACGAAGAAGCCAAGGTGAAGACACAATTACTTACATCCACTTCTGTATCTGCTCCGCATAGACCAATAAGCAGTGGTCCGTGCAGGACATTAGAACTATTAACGTTAATCTCAATCGGATTATTAGCTGCTCTTCTAGCTTTTGTTAGAATCGGATCTGTTGCCTGCTCCTCAACTGGATTGTTATTTAGCTCCTCATCTGACTGACTGGCTTCTTTATTCTTATTCTTAGAACGAAGAAGGAGATCCTTAATAGCATTCCCAAAGCTTTCATTGGCCTTTGCTTTCCTAAGCTTCTTATCCTTGGCTTTCTTCTCTTCTTCACTTAATTCCGCTTCAACTTCGGGTTGTTGCTTTATTTGGGTAGAAATTCGAAGATAGCCCCCGCCGATCACGGCCAAATCCTTTAAACATTGGTCCATAGGAATGACTTGCCAGTTTAACTCGGGTCCAGCAACTTGAATTTCGTAATAAACATCCTCATTAGCAATTTGGCTTTCAATTTCTAATATCAGTAATAGTTGTGGCAAATAGTCACTCATTGTAATGTCATCTTCAAGAGCGATATCCATTTTATTCATCTCGTTAGTTTCTTCAAATAATGTCAGTTCGACCAGCATCTCATTCACCTCTGGATACACTTGTTACTTACTCACCTGATATTTATCGCATAAATCGGTAAAATTCGCCAATATACACTAGAATAACAGATTTTATATATGTGGTAAATAAAGGGATGATTAAATCTATCTGCCTTAATTTGATCAACCTAGCAATCTCTGCTAAGATCATCTAGGAAAATACTACTATTTTTAGGGGATGACAAGGGAAATGACACTCAAAAGAATTGGACTAACATTATTATCATTCATGATTACCTTATCTGTATCACAATCCGTTTATGCCCACCCTGGCAGAACAGATGCCAACGGAGGACATAATTGTTCGGCAGCCTCTAAGGCTAAGGGCTTGTGTACGGGATATCATTATCACAACGGTGGATCTTCATCGGGCAGCGGCGGTGGCGGTTCTTCATCCGGGGGATCAACGTCAAATAATAAACCTGCAGAACCCGTCGAAACTGTCCCTAGCGGACAAGTTAAAGTTAGTAAGCCAACCTACAGTATTTATGTAAACGGGACTTCTGTACCTAATTCGTCCTTGGAATACCCAATCATTTCGTATAAGGATATTACCTATTTCCCTATGACTTATAAATTCACTCAGGCGCTTGCCCTGGAAACAGTCTGGGATGCAGATGTAGGATTTGCAATCCGTAAAACGGCCAACAAAGCCGGTAAACTTGAGCTAGACAACGGCTCTACAAGCGGAAACTTGTATGCCAGCAAACCCGATTTCAATATCTATGTAAACGACGTCTGGATTGATAATAATGCCGAAGAGTACCCTTTATTGGTATTGAATGATGTTACTTATTTCCCAATGACCTGGCACTATGCCGTGGATGAGTTAGGTTTGAACATTAAGCTTGAGAATAATGCTTTTTATATTTCAAAATAATAACTCGGTAGAGGGATAGCCCTCCCCAATCTGTAAAGGAAAGAGCCTGCCCCAAGTAGCCAATCGACCTTGAGGCAGGCTCCTTTACGAACTCATTAACCTTTGTTTGCTCAAAATGGTACAACTAGAAAATCCAACGAATCCCAGATGTGTTATTCGTATCAAAAGCTCACTTAACCGCCATTACTCTGCCTTATAACGCCAATTTAGTTCGTTAGATCTTCAGAGTAGCCATTTTCTCACCAATAAGCATCATCCGGTTCGTTAGAGTGACTGATTGATTGTGAGCCGGTTCGGCGTTGCTCACCTCTGCGTTAAGGCTGTTTTTCAACGTTACAGTTCCTACTTTAGCCGCAGACGCCTCTGTAACGCTGAATTTCAACCTTAACCCACCCGAAATACCCATCACGGTGCTCTTTCTCTGCCTGTAAGATTGTTTTTCAGCGTTAAAGTTCCCATTTTAGCCCTAGGCGCTCCCATAACGCTGAATTACAACCTTAACCCACCCGCGAAATGCCGATCACGGTGCTCTTCCTCTGCCTTATTTGCTCAGAATTGCCAAACCAGAAAACCTACCGAATCCCAGACAAGTTACCCCCAGCAAATGCCCACCTCCGCCAACAAAACCAAAAAGGCCGCTCCCAGGTTTTCAACCCTTGGAGACAGCCTCTTTCGTTCCACTTCAAGCAATAAACTCCGCCATAATCCGACTAATATCAAAAGGTGTAATCCCTTCACTCACAGAAAACACCGTCTGCGCACACTCGGCTCGCTCCACGACTCGCCCCCTAGCCATAGCATGCAGCATGAATACATCGTGCAAGTTAGGCTTCTTCAAAGTAGTCATGGCCTTCCCCATCAGGACCATCCCTTTTTGATTCTCCTCGACATTGTTGTAGTAGTAAGGATGCTTCTTCAGGGCCAAGTCGCACCAAATGATCTCCCGCTCCACCAAATCCAAAATAACGGGTATCGCAATCCTCGTATCTGCGGCTAGATCGATGCGATCGAGCACCGTCGAAGGCTCAAAAATCTCCCCCGAACTCGGATACTTCCTCATCATCCACCCCGCAAAACACTCCGGCAGCTCACAGTATGGCTGTTCCGTGAACGAGTTCAGCGAAGCGACAATGTAGCGTCCACCATATTGCACAATAGAAGGAATATCCATATCGATGAATTCACAAGCGCCATGAGGAGCCGAGGTAATATCCCCGCTGTGAGCAGCTGTATATCGATCGGAACGCAGATTGGTGTAGGAGATATGCTCGACATACTGCCAACGCTCATCATACATCACAGCCGAGAGGTCAATATCGACTCTTCCTGTATGCTTGCCGTTAACAGTCCCTTCTTTCCACCACAAGAAAAAGCGAATCGTATCCCCTTCCGGCATCTCCAGCCGACTGCCGCGAACGATCGTACGGAGTGCCTTACTCGCCGACCTCTGAGCAAAAGGCATCATATACCGCCTCAACCTCTCATCCACATAAACGTCTCCAAGTGAGGGAAGCTCGGAGAACCGCTTCATTAACGCGCTTTGACATATTTGCACAATCGCCTCACACGTTTCGGCTTCTATATCAGGCAGCGTGTTCTGGATCGCTACGGCTTTACCTACATTTCCTTTTGGGAAAAATGTCCGCAGATCCTGCCTTTCATTCCGATGCTGAAAATGAGCCATCACTTGCAGCAGCACTGGCGTTGACACATCCGCGGCAACTGCAGCGAACTTTGCCACCATTGGGAGGGCATTATCGCTGATCCTAAGCAAATGATCCAGTCGTCTGGCGAACTCGCCGGCGCGATTCTTCAATAGATCCGCAGCTAAGCCTGCATCCATCTGGCGAAGCGCATGCTCAACTTTGCCACCGAACGTTGCATAGGGTTTATTATTGCGCAGGATGTCAAAAGCTGCCTTGCAGCCGTCATATTTATGCTTATATTCAGCCGGATGCAGGATTTCTCCGAGACGAATCCAGCGATTTTTGTAGCGCAGCATATCCTCAACCTTGTTCCCGCATTGCTCTAGCAACTCCAACAGCAAACGCCTCTCTGGGCGTCTGAACTTCCGGAACTGCGTAATCGTTGCAAGGCTTACGTCCCCATCCGACAGTGCAGCGGCTAATCGCAGGATATCCGTGGCCGTTTTCAGGTATTTTCCGATGAGCTTGATGTCGGCCTTCTCATATTTAAGAAGCGCGGCCACGACGAATCCCACATTTTCTTTTAAAGGGATCTCGTCCGGCAGCACCGTACTCAAATCCTCATAAGAAGCGATAACCCACTGAATATCTTCCTTGTCCGCCTCGGATATCGAACTTTTCGCTTCAATCAGATTCCGAATGACCTGATTAAAATCTTCCGAACTCCCTAGATCAATCATGGTCAAATCAACCTGATCCAGCAAAGGAAATCTCTCCAGCGCAGCATGCTCCGGCAGTTTTAGCGTTAAATAATGATGGATCGCTTGCAAATAAAGCTCTGCATCACTTGCCATCATGACTTGCTGCGGGAAATTGGGATACATAGGCCGGAACACGGCATTCGCCCCTACGAGCGACTTCAAATCCTCCACCAATGGATGATACATGTCTAGAAACTTATCAACCGATAACGTTTGGACAACAGCTATCAGCCTTTCCGAAAAGGTAAATCCTAAGTTCTCTACATTTTTCATTGCTGTTGCGATGTATGTCAGAGGAAGACGGTTATGACCAGGATGCACCATGATCTTCCTATTTCGTTTTAGATAAATGGTATTTCTCATTGCGGCATAACGCCTCCTCATAGGTTCTGGATACAATCAGGGAACTTGCCTCTCTAGGTCGCCAATGATGTTAGAAGGAAGAGAGGCAATAGCCTGATTCGATGTCACTTCTGGAAAGCTGCCGCCCTAAGATCGGGGTTTGTAGAAGGAAGGACGGCAATGGCCTGAAGTAACGTCATCATCCCATATTTTGGAGGGGGTGAACATGGTGAAAGTATGGCGATGATATAAATTGCGAACAAGCAACTGGCAAAACAAAAAACCACCGCCGCTTAATTCGGGGGAGGTTAAAGTAAATTGAACCTAGATTTTTATAATAGGAATTGTAAGTTCCTCGAAAAATATATCGGCATTTTATCTCTCGAAGCTTGTTGAATAAAATCGATTACAACGTCCTCATTAACAAGAATCGCAATTGCAATATTGGTGTCAAGTAAATAACCTCGGCTCATGAATCCCAATCCTCACGAGATCTTTTCACTTCGTCGAGCAGTTCTTTGCCTCTTTCAGGAGATAACATCCCAGCTGCCTCAAGAAGATCATCTACGGAATAATCATCATCTTGGGCTTCAACTGTTTGCTTATCAAGATCAATAAGTACTCGGGCATTATTTATATTTAGTTTTTGAAGCATTAATTTAATTGCACTTGCCGTCTGAAAATCAATTTTTTTGGGGATCAAGGCTATCCCTCCAATGCAATTTTATATATTTTCATTATACCACACGTTTTAAAGTTCCAAACATTCTGTCTCACTCTCTTGTTAATGTTGAAAGTGCGGATGGCAAATTTAATAGTAAAGGAAACAAAAAACCTAGAAATCATTTCTAGGTTTTTTGCACCTTGCACTTTACGGTTAGTAATGGAGATTCAGTTTTTAATCGGAATTTCTTTATCAAAAAATACGATCGATGCGATTTCCTTATCATTTATAACATGTTCAAAAGTTTTAATCGTAAGCATTTGGTCATTTAGATAATCTAGCACATGCAATCCAGTAAAAATACTAGTTGTTTCTGAGGTACCATCTTTATAATTTATCGTGATAGGGTAGTTATCCAAATGTTTATATACACCAATTTCCTTTAATCTACCGGCGGCTTCGTTATAATGCCTCATAACCAAACATGGTAATGTTATGATCTATCTGATAAAGGTTAGAGTACTCCTTGAAATCCAGCTTAAAAGCTGTTTCCCAAGAACCTGGTATGACCGTTTTAACGTCTTTACAGTAATTTCTGGTGGTTACTATCAACCACGCTTTTTCATGTTCGTGGTCATTGAAGACCATTCGAGATTTGATCAGTTTTAAAAATACAGATTGAACAGCGTCTTCTGCATCAACGGGATTTTTCAAATAGATATAGCACAGCCTGTAAACTTGATCGACATGCCGTTGATAGAGTTCAGCCAACTCTTTATCCGTACGCAATAAAGAATTGTTTTCCATTTATTCGCCTCCTACATACAACACGATTGATGACTCGAAAATATCCCATTATCCTGATTTCTGTTTTGAGCCTTTTATAATACCTTAAAATTAATGAACCCATCCAAGCTTACTCTCGCACAAAATAATGACAAAAAAAGCGACCTCGAACAATTCGAGGTCACTCTTTTACTTTTACAGGTTAATTTAAGCAAATTGCTTAGGATTCGGACCATATTTATTCGTATTAGGCTCACTGTCTTGGCAGTTGAATACGATAAGAATAATAGAGCCGACAAATGGGATTAAACTGATCAAAACCCACCAAGCGCTCCTCCCCGTATCATGCAGTCTCCGAAAAGAGACAGCTAGAGACGGCAAAAGAACTGCCAAAGAATACAGCAAAGGTAAAACGGAGTTAAGTCCAATTATTGTATCCAAGATGACTAGAATTGTACTAGCGATCGCATTGAAGAGTAGAAACATCCAGTATTCCTTGCGTCGTGCTCTGCCTGAAAACCCTACGTAATCTTTAAATACCTTTAAATACCAACCCATTTAAAATCCCCCTTAATCGTCATAAAAACCTATAAAATAATTACTGTCGACTTTATCTTACAACATTTCGTGCAAAAAAGGATAAAGTTTTACATAATTCTCAATAAAGATTGTGTAAAATTCGACATTTTTCTGTATCAAGTATGCTAAACAGGGTCTCGAAAGAATTAAACTCTCCATTCCGTTGCAGGAAGGAGAGCATTATTTATCATCTACTTACCAAGATCCATCTCCCACTCCAGCTGGCGAAATGGACTGTTCTTCGCTGCAAACCACTTTGTGATTAAAGCCTGATTCTTTTTCACATAAGTCGAGGAGGTTTCCGCCGCATCAAACTGGCTTCCGGTCACATAAGCCGCAACATACTCTTCCCATCCGGAATAGGATTGCTGGATAAGCTGCGCTACATGCTGCATGCGATTTAGGCCTTCTTGTTTGGTCAAATACCTAAGCGTTACCCCCACACGGCATAAATACAAATACTGGGCATAATCATAAGCCGCGATGCCATTCTCGGGCAGCTTCCTGCAGTAGTAATTGACAATAGAAATCCTGATCGTCTCTTTTTGCTTTTTGGGCAAGGATTGGACATAGTCCATCCGTTCTGTCTCTGAGAGAGCCGACAAACGGTGATGGATTTCAAGATACGACTGCCTGTTTCCTTCTTGGAGCAGCCATCCCAGCTTGGATTTCAAACCTTGCGCGTTATGAATCTGCCACTCTTCTCTCAATCGGTTGGTCAACCGCTTTTTAGCCACAATAGAGTCCCTCAAGAATCCATACTTGTACATTGTAAAATAATACGCCAAACGGCCTTTCAGGCAGACCGCCGTCAGTGCCCGCATATACAGTTGCCTATCTTTTGCCTTGCGGTTTTGCCATATCGTCATGGATGTAGCTCCGTCATTTAGAATTGAACTGCTCTGTATGTTCTCCTGATTTCCCGAATCAAGAGGGCTAAGATACAACAGATAAGTCCTGCATACACGTACAATGCTTTTGGTGCCCGCCATTCTTCTGGAAGAGGAGGAGGTATATTTGTCAAAACCAACTCATTTTCATCTCTAGCCTCTATATACGTATCGACATTCAGGTTGTCGAGATAAGAATCGAATCTCGGATCGTTGCTGATCCTGCTCTCCACCGCCTTCAACAGGTCTGGTGACGCAATCTTGGTAGCCCTGCCCTTTAATTTATACAACGGGGGCTTGTACAAAGCTGCAGACCAATGATGAATATTTCCTGTAAAAATAACGGTCTTATCGTCTAGATAACCCAAGCATACATAACCATAATCCGGACTTATCCCCCCAACTTCGTTAAAACCCGGGTAAATAGCTTTGGTAGTTCCACTGCTTTCATCCCGTATATAATCGGAGTACATATCAGGACATTTAACCATCGTAAGCCCCACGATAATGTTCTGTTTCTGTTGCCCAGATCGTCTTAAATCTTCCTGTGTTTGAACCTCTACGGCGCTTTGCGTCGTGGAAATGGCTTTCGGTGCTAATGGTTCCGGATATGGGGCGCTATCCTTACTCAATGTCCCATTTAGGAAAAGCAGACCAATGACAAGCAACAAACCGTAGATCCACGTTCTTCTCAGCAAAATATGCAGGAACATGACCGTTGCGCCTATCCAAGCGGGTTTTCCAAGCTCTTTAAATAGCGGGGCTAAAACCCGTTTGTCGGGCTTTTCGGATTTAGCCATCAGCGACTCTGCCAATTGCGCATTAACTTGTGCCAGGCCGGTAGTTGCTTCGAAATCATAGGGATTTTGATTAAGCACTTGTATATAACGCGTTTTGGCGTGCTCCATCTCGCCCAGCATCATGTAGCACCTCGCCTGCAGCCACAGGGCGTGCAAACTCTCCGGCTTGCGGGAGAGAATATGTTCGCAGTCCCCGATAGCGTCGTGATAGTGCTCGGCACTATATTGGATTTGCGCGCGGTAATAATACCCATCCAATTCATCAGGGCTCACTCGGATCGCGTGGTTGCACGCAATAAGCGCCCGCTCGGCGTCGCCTATACGCAAGTAATACTCGCACTGCATACGAAGCAGATCCGGGTCGTCCGGATAAATCGCATGCGCTTCCGTCATGCACCGCCCGGCAAGTTCCAGATCGTTCGCGATCAAAGCATCAAGCGCTTGTTCCCGATAATCTACAAATCTATCGTAGTCCACGCCTTCATACGCTTTAAAATGACTATACCGAAGCTCCCATAGCTGATCCAGCTGTTTAAAGATGTAAGTGATTAACTGTTCAGGAAAGCGCCTAAGGAGATACTCCTTCTCTTCCCGCCACCGGAAATTGCTTTCCAGCAGCTGCCAGACGTCCTTGGGAAAATGGTGGTGAGTTTGCAGGAACTGCATGACCCTGTCATTTAACTGCTGTTTGTACCCCACCTGCCATAAGACATCCGAGCTTAACAATAACGTCCACTTCTCGCTATCTATTCGTGAGAAAAAGTGCTGATACAAAGCTTGGAACTGGCCCATAAAATCATTAATCTGCATCGCCATGCTGGGCGCAGGATTGATAATAGTATCTTGCAAATGGACTTTTGGCGGCGGCGGAATTCGCTCATCTAGCAACGGTTCGCGGTCGGCTTCCTGCTCACGCTCGCGGTCATCCGACTCAAGCACGGGCTCAGGAATCAGAATATCGAGCCCGGCAGGAACATCCATTTGTTTTTTTCGCTGGGCCTTCGCGTATTTAATGGCTCGGTCATAGGCCTCTCTCAACTTCTGGTACCCTTCCGGGTCCTCCTCCGGATGGAAGATTTTCAGCTTTTGCGCATAAGCCTTTTTGATTACGGACTCATCATCCGTTGGACTAATGCCCAGTAGGCTCCACCATGTCATGGCTAATCATGCCACCTCTCCATTTGCGACAGCTTTGCTTTCAAATCTGCGGCGGCTTTTTTGATCTCCATCTCTTTTTGCGTGGCTAGGACGCTTTCAAAGCGGTTTAACCACAACGCGATTTCAGCGCGTTTCTCACTAAGCGATTCTTCATATAGACGCTCACCTTTTGCAAGCAGCAGCCTGTTCTCCGTTCGCTCTCTTGGATGAATCTTAATGTCTTGGAGCATAAGCAGGCGCTCCTCGATCTCTTGCGGGGAAAGAGCGCCGGGACTTTTTTCAATGATCATTTTATTTTTCATGCCAGTTTTGATCGTTACGACCTCAACTTCCAAAATTCCGTTAATGTCATACGTATACCGGATGTCGATAGACTGCTCGCCGGCACGGTCAGACGGGAGGGCGATATTCATTTCTCCCAGTTTCATGTTGTTTTCAACGCGACGGCTCTCGCCTTGATAGATTTCGAGACGAATACTTGTCTGATAGTCGGCAATTGTACATACACGCTCGACTTTGCTGACCGGAATCGGCGTATTACGCTCTATAATAGGAAGAAAATAACCGGACTCATGCTTCCCGTTCCCCAACATTTCCGCCACCGAGGTACCCAGGGTATACGGACATACATCCGTTAAAATAATCTCTTGAAGCGCTTCATTTCTCTCTTTCAAGGCAACCTGAATCGCAGCGCCCAAAGCGACGGCTTCATCAGGATTAATGTGCAAATAGGGCAGGCGCCCGAACATTTTACCGACAACGGACTTGATGACCGGCATGCGTGTGGCGCCGCCAATCAGAATAATCGTGTCGAGATCTTCCGGCAAGAGCTCCGCATCCCTGAGCGCACGCTCGATCGGCTGCCGCAAACGAAGCAATAGCGGGGTGACGAGCTTCTCAAAGTCGGCACGGTCGAGGCTGATTTCATAGGTTTGGCCGCCTATGGCGAAGCTCATTTTGCCCACATTGTTATGTCCCAGCACGCGTTTGCACAATTCGGCCTGCTTGTGAATGGCAGAGCGGGCCTTCGTGTCCAGCTGCTGAACATCAATACCTTGAGAGTCGACAAAATGAGAAGCTAATATCTGGGTAAAATCTTCACCGCCTAAGTAATTGTCGCCCGCAATCGACTTCACTTCCATAACGCCTTCAAACAACTCCAGAATCGACACGTCAAAAGTCCCGCCACCCAAATCGAAAACAAGAAATTTCGTTTCCGCTTCCTTTTGGTGCAGGCCGTAGGAAATGGCCGCAGCCGTCGGCTCGCTCAGAAGCCGCTCCACCTTCAGCCCCGCAAGTTCGGCAGCCCGCTTCGTCGCTTTGCGCTGGGTATCATTGAAATAGGCCGGAACGCTAATGACCGCTTCCGTCACCTGCTCGCCTAGGAAATCCTCCGCGTCCCCTTTCAGAGCCCTGATCACAAAAGAGGACAATTCTTCCGGCGAGAATGAATATTTGCCTAATTGAAACATTTTCTCTGTGCCCATGTGTCGTTTGAACGTAGATACGGTTACCTGCGGATGCGTAATGAGCCGTTCTTTGGCAATCTGCCCGACCAGAATCTCGCCATTCTCATCAACACTAATCACAGATGGTGTCAAATGTTCCCCAAGTACATTCGGTATAATAGCAGGACCGTTATCGGTCCAATAAGCAACAAGGCTATTCGTCGTTCCCAAATCAATTCCTATCGTAGTCATAGCTGCAATCCCCATTTTCATAAAATAATTGGCAATAATTATATCGGATAATTATACCATTTTTGTTACACCTTCGGCATTTTGGGATACATACAAAAAAGGCGTTTATGCATTAATTATGCAAAACGCCGAGAATACCGAGGTATCGCCGCTTCCTGTTTCTTCAGTCCCTTTTAACAATAACCATACGTTCCCCTGCATCCCAACTTACCTCTGCCCCAAGAGCTTCACTGACAAAGCGCACCGGAACTAAGGTCGTACCATTCAATAACCGCGGTGCCGCATCTAGACGTACCTCTTTATTGTTAATTAAAGCTTTATCTGAACCGATTACTAACTTAACGCTTATATCCCCTTTTTCAGCAGTAATACTTTGCATATCCCCATCCCAGAACACCTGAGCTCCTAAAACGCTGAAAATTCGGCGCATAGGTACAAGAACAGTTCCGTCCTTCATCAAAGGCTCCTCATCCGCTTCAAAGTCCAATAAGTTATCATCTAACTTCAAAACGATCTGATCCCCATACTTAACAACAACACCTAATTTATGCTTTCCCTTAACAGCTTCAAGCGCTTGCTCACTCAAAGGATTATTAATCAGGTTAATCTCCCAGAGATTCGTATGATCCCGCAGGGCATTAATATCCGAAACACGGTTATGTTCGAGATTCAAACTCTTTAATTTAGACAGTCTGTAAAGGGGAGAAATATCTTCAACATTATTTCTGCTTAAAGTAAGACTTGTTAATGAGGTTAATCTTTGCAAAGGCTTGAGATCATCTACTTCATTCCCTGATAGGTTTAATCCATCTAATCGTTGCAACTTAGTTAATGGACTTAAATCATTAATTTGATTATTGTTCAATCCTAAGTAAGTTAAATTCTTTAAGTCGCTCACGAATCCGATGTCTGAAAGATGCATATTGTTTAATGTCAGGAATCTTAGCATTTTTAGAGACACTAACTGTTTTAGATTAGAGACAGGGTTGCCATCTAGACTTAACATCCAAAGTTTATTTAAAGAGGATAGTGATGAAATATCTGCAACTTTATTGTTCTCTAGTTGAATGTATTCAAGATTGGTAAGCCTAGCGATTGGGGTAATATCTACAACCTTATTACTTCCTATCTCAAGACCTGTAAGGAAAGTTAATTCAGCTAGAGGAGCAATATCAACAATTTGATTATGATCTAGCCTTAGCGTAGCTAACTTACTCATTTTACTCAAAAAGGAAATGTCTTCGAGCTTCAATCCACCCAAATCCAGTGAACGGATCTCTTGAAGCGACTTGAGAAGGGAAAGATCCTGGATCGGATTATTATCGAGATTTACCATATTTAGTTTAGGCATGTTACTAACAACATCAATGTTGGTTACTTGGTTCCCACCAATCGAAAGAGCTTCAAGATTCTCGAGTTTGTGTAGAGGAGAAATATCTTTAAACCTATTATTAGCTATAAAAATAGAGCGCAGATTTACCAGATTGGCGAGAGGAGTGACATCCCGAATATGATTGAAATAGGCACCAAACGACTTTAATTGAGTAAGTTCACTTAATGGCGAGAGGTCTTCGATCTCATTCGCATAAACTTGTAGATTGGTTAGCTTTTTCAAGTTTTTTAACGGCCCTAGACTTTTAATTTTATTATGATAAAGATTCAAATCTGTTAATTCTGTTAAGTTTCTAAGTGGATTTAAATCCGTTATTTCATTGTAATCCAGAGTAATCCTTTGCAGTTTAACCAAACCTGCAAGTGGAGAAAGATCAGCAATCTTGTTCTGTTCAATACTTAATCGTGTTAAATTCGTTGCAAATTCAATCCCTTTGAGGCTTCGGATTCCCAACCAACTTGCCGAGGCAAGTTCAGTAAGAGATTGCATATCCTCCCCCGTTATGGTCCCTTCCGTTTTATGCAATTGCTTACGTATGAAAGCTTCAAAGGCCGGGTCATCGAAAGTAACAGTGGCGGATTCAGCATACGTGGTTTTGAAAGTTGTAAATGGCGTCATTACTGAAACAGATATAGCTGATATTAAGATTATTTTGAAAATGAAACCTCGATTAAATAACAATTTCAGCCCTCCTTGTTTGGCCATGTACGTGTTTTATCACATTTTTAATTATCGTTAACTTCTTTCCAAATAAATACTATTCTTAACCTCGTTTAACTTCAATTTAAGTTTTTCTCTTTCGTTACTACCAGTCGTCGGAAACCTGATAAAAGGGACATCATATTTCTTAATAATACTATCTTTTAACTCGTCCCTTCTTAGCTGTTCGGGGTTATTTGCATGAGATGCAAACCCATCAACTTCTATGAGTAGAACAGGTTTATTATTTAATGAATGGTAGATAACGAAATCAACAGAGGCATTATGTTTAATATAACTGCGTTCTTTTTCCGTAAATTGATCTATGCTACTCAATAGATTTTTCAAATAAATCTGTGTCCCTGCCGTAAAACAGTTGTACTCTGAATCGCTTAATAAATCCTGAATATAAGTCCACATAATATTTTCAGATTTAAATCTAGATACATTTAAAAGTCTACTTTGTAACTCTATAAGTTTCTCAGAGTAATCCTTATAGAGTAGGTCAAAAATAGAAACGATGTCACTTTGAATAATATTTTCATCCAATGCATTGTATTCCATATATCGAATTAAATCGCTGACTTCCTTACTTTCTTTTTCAAACAACGATTGATCAGTTATGAGGATAAATTGATCTCGAGCCCTTGATACAGCAACATTAATAATGCAAGGATCATCGACAAAAGGAATACCAAATCTTCCCATGTAGGAATGATCCAGAACAGTGGAGAATAACATGATGGACTTTTCTCTACCTTGATATTTATGTACAGTATCTGCTTCAATTTGAGAATCTAGTAGTGAAAGAGCTGTCTTTACCTGTTTACGATAGGGCGCTGCAAAACCAATATCCTCCGCATCTTCTACATGCCGTAGTGGATTCTCCAAATATTGAACTATGACGTCTAGCTCTCTTTGATTGAAATTCCCTTTATCATTACCTCGAGTTACCCTTCTCATGTGATTTCCCTTTTCCGTGCGAATAAGGACTAATGGACTCAAAATCTCATTTCCAAGGGTAAAGGGTATTAACTCCTCATTATAATATTTCTTATTACAGAAGTTGATGATCTGAGGATGGCATCTGTAGTGCTCCCTTAGCAACACTCTAGGCAACGATTTTTCAAATATTTTAATCACAGATGACAGAATATTATGTTCAAAATAATCATAAGCTTCTTCTACTTCGTTAGTGGCAATCTTCTTTTTAATATCCATTTCTACAATTTGTGGTAACTGTTTCATATCTCCCACTATTATCGCATTTTTGCAACATGATAAAGCTAATACACCAGTGAGTAAATCGACCTGTGAAGATTCGTCAATAATGACATAATCAAATAAAAAACCATCAGGAACACAGTTTCTTAAGGAATGAGTTGTACTCAAAATTACTGGATAATGTGTTATAAACTTATTGAAATTACCCTTTTTCTTATACGATGATTCATTCATTTGCAAAGGACTCTCATTTTTATATTTGATATGTAGCCTATGTCGAAATAACTTTGTAGATAGTTCTTCATGTTGCTTAAGTAAGGGGGTAAACTCCCCCCCATCCAACTCCTTTTGAATGGATGCAATCTTTTTCTTAAATTCTTCTATTTTCAGCTTATAATAGTGCTTCTGCAAATTTATAATATAACCAACTTCTTGTTCCTTAAGACTTTTAAAATCTCTAAAACCATGCTTCCAGAACATGTTTATTCTATGCAAAAATTTGTCTGATTTGTTTTTTTCCATTGCAATATGATAATCGGCTAGAAATGAAATGATACTCTCAGATGTCTTTCGATAAAACGGGAGATTAATAATTTCTTGGAGATTTTGATTGCTATAATAACTTTCAAAATGCTGCTGCTCCAAACAATATGCGGATAGTTTCTGCTGCAATTTGGCTTTACTATTATTAAGCTCCAACAAACTATGAATTCGATCATTTAACTTTTTTATTCCTTCAACTAACTCCAACTCTTCTCTATCACTTTCCCAGCCGGACTCCCTATAAACAGGTGCATTTTTAAAAAAATGCTTCTTATTGTCACTATTCCCCAAAGAAGCAGCAATAAATTCGTAACCATCTTTCACTAATTTATCTTTAACATTCTGAACTGCCGCGTTATTACCTGACACAACGGCTACCGTTTTATTAAGCATCACCAGATTTGCTATGATATTAAGAATTGTTTGAGTCTTCCCAGTACCTGGGGGCCCTTCTATAACGGATACGTTGCTTTTCAAGGCATGTTCCAGTGCCTGTTTTTGACTTAAATTAAATCTAAATGGAAAAATTGTATGATTTGAAGATGAAGAATCAATGATTAAATTGCTCTCGTTCATATAGCTACTTAGGACGCTTTGTGAATCAATATAATTGAGTTTGGAGAATTCCTTCAGTAAAAAGGCGTCCTTCTCGTCATCCGTATTCGTATATTTAGAAATATCAGTCCAATACTCTAGCAACTCCTGAATTTTAGACCGCTGATTTTTTGAACTATCCACTTTGATAAATTTATAGTCAAATAATTGGCTGTGACCAGCCTTAAATATAATTTTAGCCGTTTCCCCGAATATGAGCATTACCTTACTATTAAATAATTGATTGTTTCTGTAGAATAGTAATTTTTCATCAACATCAACGAGAATCGGATTTTCTAGCAACACTACATTCTGCTTATTGAACGCATATTCCTTGCCTCCTTGGTACTTCACTTTAACCTTTGACCCCTCTGGTTTAAATGACTCCACCTCAGACGTTTTATCTTCTTCATTTATCAAGACTAAATACTTATCCGGATCCATTTCTCTCATATCCTTTATATTTAATTGGGCAATAATGCCTTAGTATGAATATACTTAAATTCCACAATTAAACTTAATATCCCTTTATTCACCAATAAACATCAAAGTTCGTACCAAAATCTAAAAAACCTCCCATACAGGGAGGTTAAGGGTCTATCTTCCATCTTAAATATTGCCGTTAGCTTCCAAAATGCTAATTTTATTTTCCAATAAACTCTTCTCAAGTCTGACATGAAGTAATTCTATCTCTAAGTCTTGGTGCATAGTATGAATCGATGTTACTATGTCCTCTGCTGTTAGGATATGAATAGCATCTGCCTGTTCTGAAAGATACTTTAAAATAACTTCGATAATCTTTCTGCATACTTCGACTCTTTGGATGAGGACATTTTCTTCTGCTACGAATTCTCCGTATTTTATAACAACATCGTTAATAGCGCTCGCCTCCAATTAGAATCTTAGATACTAATGCCAAGACCGGAAACTTATCGTGTCTTTATAACAGGATAAAAATTGAATATAGAAACAAATCGTGTCTATTTCATTCAAATATATAGTCTTTATAGCAACTAGTCAAGCATAAAAGAAACTTATCGTGTCCATTATAGTACCAACAGATTCCTGTTCCTTATAATGGATTATGAGGTGATTGAAATTGTTCGGTAAACGATTAGCGGAACTCAGAAACAATAAGGGAATTAGCCAATATGAGTTAGCAGCGCGGATGAAATTATCCCGTGGGCAGCTCGCTAATTACGAACAAGGCACCCGAGAACCAGACTTTAATACACTTATTGCTCTGGCTGATTTTTTCGAAGTAAGTTTAGACTCCTTCATTGGGAGGAACTGGATTCCAAACGATACCAATAAAGAGTCAGCTAATGTGGCATTCTTCGGTGGGGTCAAAGAAATACTCACTGAGGAAGAAAGCAACTTTCTGAGAGAAAGTCTCCACTTGCTTCGTACATATGAGTTCAGTTTGAAGAAAAAGCAATAAAAAAACACCTGAATCCAGGTGTTTTTTTATTGTCTACTCATAACTATTTGTATGGTCAAAATCATGCTCAAACGCAGCCTCCAATTGAAGCTTTTTGCTCAAAGCCCCCAGCAACACATTTTTGCCGGACAACTTGTTCCCTTAATACTCTTTGGTACTTCTCGGCCGCGTCGTCCGTTCGTATGCAGACAGAAACAAAATAATCAACTCAATTTCTTAATCAGCTTCTCCACTCGCTTTCGTTTTGTATCTTTTTCAATCTCGTCGAGTCGTGAGATAAGCGTCTCTATGAACAAGGCTTTATTTTTCTCGTTAACGATAGATATTGCATTCTCCGCATACATTGGAAGCTGATTGGTCGGACATTTCTTAAGCTGTTCAATGAGTAAGGTGAAGGCATGATCAGCATATTGTTCAACAGCACAAAGTTTAATCAGGATATTTACGGCGTGATCTTTGGTGATCACCGATCCCTTATCAGCAATATCAACAATTGTGGCAAGTGATAAATAAATGGTTTCGGGATTTTCAAGAGTTATCACATCTAGTGCTGTCATAGCCCCCCAGACAAGTCGATTGTTCCCTTGATCAAGCAATGTTACGAACTCTTTGCTGTATTCAACAACTAAAGACGGTTTGATTACTCCGATTTCATAGAGAACTTTAATACAATCGCTTTGGATATTCTTGTCACTGCTATACAAGTTATCCACAAGCTCTTTCACAGCTCCCTTATCATCATGATCGGCAATATATTTCGCCAGTTCCTGATTAGGACCTTCATCTTTTCGGTTGAGTGAGGTTGCTAATTTATCAATTATCGTCATCTGTTTTTCTCCTTGCTTTAAAGTTACATTCATCATTTACATTGTCAACTCAGCCCATACTGCCCTAGCGGCATACAACAAAGAAAAGCCCAGAACCTTCGTCCTAGGCTTTCTCACATTATATCGAATAATCCATATCTTTGTTGTTAATTAAATACTTCACAACTCGTTTAACAATATCATTCGCATCCTCTTCAACAGAGGACTTTCTTGCATCCGCTCCGATTTCGATAAACGCTTCACCAATAAGCTCCCGCGCTCCCGCGTACGCAGCATCCGCCACTACCAACGCAACAAGCCCGGCGTCGTTCATCAATTTCGCCACTTCCGCCAAGCGTTGAGGCGATTCTCCTGCGCCGTTCTCGAGCAGCATCGTATGGTAGCCTCTCGCAACCAAGCGTTTCTCGACTTCCTTCGCAAGCGTTGCAGTCGCCGAAGCTGAGCCGCCAAACCAGATGGTTAGCGGATTTTGACCTTTCTGCTCGGCACGAACATCTCTCGTGACTTCTGCAAGCGACTGCGTCCCTTTGTCGGAACTTTGCAGTGCCGCATCGATAACGCCGCAAGCGGAAGTCATATTCGTAACGCGATCGATCAGAATAAAGCCGCCGATGCTTTTATTTTGTTCAAATGAATCAAACACGATATCATCCGAAACCGAAAATTCGCATTTCGCCAACTCATTTTTAACCAACTGATCGGTTGGAACCGTATTGCCGGTATTAATATCGATTTTATGCTTAATGGCTGTTACCGTACCCGGCAGCACTTTCGTGCCCACTTTGACCAAATAGTTTTTGCCCGGCGTCAGCACGGAATCATCCATCCAAAGAATCGTTGCGCTAAAGCTATCCGCCTCTTGGATTTTACTATCCTTCGTGAACACACAGCCGCGTGAAACATCGACTTCCCGATCCAATTGGATGGTAACCGGTTGTCCGGCATAAGCATACTCCCGATCTTGGTCGGTCACCAGGATGCGTTTCACTTTCGCCGTCTCGCGACTAGGCAGCGTCGTCAGCTCATCGCCAACCGCGATACGCCCAGCCTCGATCTGGCCTTGAAAGCCGCGGAACGTATGGTCCGGCCGGCATACCCGCTGAACAGGCATCATAAATTCTTTCGCATTGTCGTTCTGGTGCACATCGACATCTTCCAAATACGGCAGCAAAGCCTTGCCCTTGTACCAAGGAGAATTCGGCGAATTCTTCGTGATGTTATCCCCTTCCGTAGCCGAAACCGGGATGACCTGAATGCTTTCAAAGCGGAACTCCGCCGTCAACTTCGCGAATTCTTGCCCAATCGCATCAAACTTGTTCGGATCAAAACCGACCAAATCCATTTTATTCACAGCCAGAACTAGATGTTTAATCCCCATAAGCGCGCAAATCCGAGTGTGACGCTTGGTTTGCGTAATAATGCCTTTCGTTGCGTCCACAAGAATGATCGCCAGATCCGCAAAAGATGCGCCCACAGCCATGTTACGTGTATATTCTTCATGCCCCGGTGTATCCGCTACAATGAAAGAACGGTGATCCGTCGTAAAATACCGATAAGCCACATCAATCGTAATACCTTGCTCACGCTCGGCTAGCAGCCCGTCAAGCAGTAAGGAATAGTCAATTTTGCCGCCGCGGCTCCCAAGTCTGCTATCCAGTTCTAATGCTTTCTCTTGGTCGGCGAACAAAAGCTTGGCCTCATAAAGCATATGTCCGATTAAGGTGGATTTTCCGTCGTCTACACTTCCGCAAGTAATAAATTTAAGCAGACTTTTCATCTTAGAAATAACCCTCCCGTTTACGTCTTTCCATACTTCCCGCCGCTTCTTGGTCAATTACCCGAGTGGTCCGTTCGGATGAAACCGCACCAAGTGTTTCTTCAATAATGGCATCTATCGTGTCCGCTTCCGACTCGGCTCCGCCAGTAAGAGGATAGCAGCCTAATGTGCGAAACCGCATCTTCTTCATTTCAACTTGTTCATGAGGTTCGAGCTTCATGCGATCATCATCTACCAAGATGAGATGTCCTTCGCGTTCGATGACAGGTCTTTCTTGGGCAAAATAGAGCGGCACAATATCAATATTTTCTCGGCGAATGTATTGCCAGATATCTTTCTCTGTCCAGTTGGAGATTGGGAAAACGCGGATGCTCTCGCCTTTATTAATTCTTGTGTTGAAAAGCTTCCACATTTCCGGCCGTTGGTTTTTCGGATCCCAGGCATGATTCTTGTTCCGGAACGAGAAAATCCGCTCCTTCGCCCGCGACTTCTCCTCGTCACGTCTTCCGCCGCCGAACGCAGCCGTAAATCCGTATTTGTCCAATCCCTCTTTTAAGGCTTGGGTTTTCATAATATCCGTATACGCGGAACCATGATCAAAAGGGTTAATGCCTTGTTCAATCCCTTCTTGATTGGAGTGAACGAGCATTTTGATTCCGAATTCTTTGGCTTTGCGGTCGCGGAATTCAATCATTTCTTTGAACTTCCACGTTGTATCAATATGCATGAAAGGAAACGGCGGCTTCTCCGGATAGAAAGCCTTCAGCGCCAAATGCAGCATCACGGAACTATCCTTCCCGATCGAATACAGCATCACGGGATTCTCACATTCCGCCGCTACTTCTCTGATAATATAAATCGCTTCAGCCTCGAGTTGATCCAGATGCGTCATTTCATCTATAGAATCAAGCATCATTTTTTCCATGGAAAGGTGCCTCCTTTAATTCTCACTAAATCTATCGGTATTTTCTTATATACTATCAGATTCTAGCTTTTATGCAAAGTGGAAGAAAGTGAAAATTTCTATAATTCTATTATTTTTCTCGAAAATTGGCGTACTTTTTCTGAGAGAGTTACTTTACTGGTGTAATAGTCACTGTATGGCATTAAAATCCACTTCGTCACACCTGGATGGAACGGGGCCAGACAAGCGTGGGAAATCGGGTCCCTGTTCATTTTATCCATGAGATCATGAAATATTCTACTCATAATGAATTAAAGTTTCTGCGTCTAAAATAAACAACCCTGTCTTACAGACAGGGCCTACTCAGGGCTATCTTTGCGGTGAAGCTTATAGCCTTCCCCTGCGCTTATTGAGTGATCATATTCTTAATGTTATTATTTAGTCATTGATCTATTCTCATCTTTGTCTAAAGGAGAAAACACAATGAAGAATACGATTAGCAATTATTTAAATCTCATCGCTACAGTAAATGCAATTATACTGACGATTTTTTTTTTGTTTTTCAATCCCTACAAACAAGAAGACATAAATTTAGGACATGTTATTTCACTTACTTGCTTGCTCATCTTGCCTTCGATTGTGAGTCTTTTGTTCTCTCTTATGAATAAGAAACTGATAGCCATTATTGCTGCAATTATTACATTGCCATTGTGCTTATATTTTGGGGTTGCTAAGATTCCAAGTGTATTCAACCTTTACTTATTAACACCAATTCTTTATTTACTTGGAACGAAATTTAGATTCTTTAGTGAGAAAATTTGATAAGTAGTAAAAAGGAGACTGCATCCATATGCAAATCTCCTTTTTTCTTTTGAGAGGCTGTGAAGACTCTGTTAATCTCCTACATTGTTATTTAGGTTTGTAGTGATTGAATCGCTGCGCTATCTTACAACAACTATTTTGATTGCTTTAATGAATTTTTAGCCTTGCATAGGGGGCATCTATCGTTATTATGCTTATAAGTGTATACTGCGCCATGCTGAAAGGCCTCTACTATCGCCATGAACATTACGTCATGCTCTTAAGTTTTATATTCACATTTATTGCAGTAGACATATGCTTTCAGATTAGTTTCCTCCCATACACGAAGGAGAGTCAAGACACTCCCATATGTTTTATCTGCTCATGGCCTCACTTTACATTCTCAAACCTCGTTAAAATCCCGTCCGAACGATTCAAATGAAAATAGGTGATAAAGTTATCTAGCGACGTATCGCCGCTTTTCAGTTTCTTAAGCATTTTCCGGCTTCGATTCAAAATATAATCTTTATGATCAATGGAAAAAACAAATCCCAAGCCAGATGTCATGCTAAATCCCTCAAGATCGAGCACTCGTGTGTAGATCAGGGGACTGCTTATTGTGTTATTGCTTAAACTAATATCAATGATTTTAATAGGCTCGTTTAAGTCACTCATAATGTCATTTAGCATAAGCACCCCTTCCGTCTTATCGACGTGTATGACCTCGTATAAGGATGCCTTTGATTGCAGCATTGCCGCTAGCATTTCGTTCTCGACCTGGTTCTCTGAGGAGTAGTTCTCTGCGAACAGCGATAATATACTCTTTCCAGCACGGAATTTTTCATAAATATTAAAGTCATATAGAGCATCATACTCCGTCTCATGTTCCATAACCACCTGATCCCGGTTATTAAGGATACCCAGAGTATGAGCAGCTTGCTTGAAACCAACTTCATCAACGTAATCATCCAAAATTTTTGTATGCAGTTCTACTTGTGTTTGTCTATATTTCTTGTACCTCTCAATGTTGTTCAATGTTATGCCTCCATTCTGAATTCAGTCCCATTTAGTAATCGCGGTGCTAGATACCTTAACATAATTCTTCTTTTAACACTATGAAAAACCCTTCTTTGTGAGCTACGCAAAATATCTGTTCTATTAAATAAATTTGACGAAATCGGTGAAAAAGAAAAAACCTCCCATCTTGAGAGGTTGAGTAGATCCTGTTAATCCATTAGTCCTTTAAGCTTATTATCCAAAATCCCCTTCTCCAGCCTCAAATGAAGCAATTCCGTATCCAAATCCTGACCTATTGTATGAACCGAAGTAATAATGTCCTCTGCTGTAAGCAAGTGAATAGAATCTGCCTTCTCGGAGATGTAGGTTAGGATAATGTCTATTAGCTCTTTGCACACACTGATTCTATGAATGAGTATTTGTTCCTCTTTAATGGCTTCATTGTATTTGGCAAGGATATCGTTCATGTGGCTCACCTCCGATGATAGGCATGTTTATCCAACTTCTTTTCTGTTAATGCTGAGTTTAATAGCTCACAATAGCTATCGCGCAGGCTCCTACGAAAATGCGGAAATGATCTCCTTTCTGTATCATCCTTTTTAAATCCAATAAATTGGTACCTCGCCACTAATATTTAAACTTATAAGTGTAATTATTAATAATATACACTATTAAAGGTCTGTTTGCTACATTATTTAAAACCTACTCTATTACTGAGGTGGTTATTATGGGTAACTTACGTAAATTAGTTGGCGAACGGATCAGAATGGTTCGCAAACAAAGAGGATTTTCACAAGAAAAGCTCGGAGAACTGGCTCAATTGAAGAATTCATATATTGGGGATGTCGAGAGAGGCGCTCGGAACATCTCACTTGACTCACTGGATAAAATTATTGCCGCTCTCGATACGGATCTTGGAGCTTTCTTCAATTTTAATGAAATTGATGTTACATCCAATGATTTTGATAAAACGGCAGTGTTAGAGGTACATAAACAATTCCTTGAAGATAGAAGCGTTGATGAAATTAAATTGATACATAAAATATCTAGGGATATTCTGCTTACGAAAAAATGAAATCAAAAGAGCGACATCGAATTGGTTTTCGAGGTCGCTCTTTTATTAGTTTATCCTGTTATTTGAACCTCATTAAATTAAAGCTATAATATAAGTACATCTAAATTAGAGTAGGAGATTACAAAACAT
The DNA here is from genome assembly GCF_014640555.1 of Paenibacillus marchantiophytorum. GTDB lineage: Bacteria > Bacillota > Bacilli > Paenibacillales > NBRC-103111 > Paenibacillus_E > Paenibacillus_E marchantiophytorum. The sequence goes on from NZ_BMHE01000047.1 coordinate 39,897, forward strand.
GAAAAAAGTCGATGTTGTCGGCGCGGTTATTTATAATGAAAAGAACGAAGTGCTATGTGCACTCCGCTCTCAACAAATGTCATTGCCTGGTTATTGGGAGTTCCCTGGAGGGAAAATCGAAGACAATGAAACCCCTCAAGAAAGCCTAGCTCGTGAAATTAAAGAAGAATTAAACTGTATAATTGAGGTAGGCGAACTTGTTGTGGATGCTACTCACGAGTATCCCAACGTTATTGTAAGATTAATTACTTATAAAGCTAAAATTATCGATGGCGATGCAGTTGCCAGTGAGCACGAGAAATTACTTTGGTTGCCTTTAAATAAACTTAAAGAGCTGGATTGGGCACCTGCCGACCTACCCACCCTCGCAGTCATTTGCTAATCAATGATTAACGAATAAAATCAGTATACATAGCTTCCGGAATAGGATCATGTAATTTCCAAGTGATATTCATTGGTTTATCACCATGGCTATTCACATAATCGATTTCACCTAGGTAAGTAAAGGGTAGAACTTCGTTATGCATCTTTTCAAACTTTCTTACGAATAAGTGTATATGAATCTCCTTACTGGTGTGATGAATAAATTCCTGGCCGCGCTGAGATTCGTGAGAAGTTGCATTCTGACTTTGCCAATGGAAGTGTTGCTGATCTACAAAATAGTCATGATACTGTAAGTGATCAGCGACCTTCTCCCCTTTATTCAAATTAATAAAGAGCAAATAATGATTCCCTACCCGGCTTACCCCCTCGCGCCAAGTACCTTCTTTCGCAGGCGATTCAAACAAGTAGATGAGATCATTTCTTGTGTAGTTTTGATACCTCACTACATTCTTCTGACTTTCAAAAAATACATCAGGTCTATAGAACCTTCTAAATTCAGCCAGGCCATATTCTAAGCGATCTTTCATATAATTAAATAATTCATTATTTGCTTTAATCTGCTGTAATATATTTGACCCAGTGAAACTACCACTATCATAACTCCCGAAAGACCAGGTCTGTTTAGCCAGTTTGGTTGCTAGCTTGTCCATGGCTTTATCAATCTTGTTACCTTGTATTTCCTCTGAAACACGTATTCCGAATCTATAGGCTAAATCCTCTAGCACATCGCCTCTAGTAATAGTTCCCTTCTCAAAAGTTACGGAAATAACTGAGAACTCAAAGGGCCATTTGAGTGGCAACATATCTTCCAATCTTCGAACTACTTCCAGCATTACATTATTATTCAATAGCTCAACGTCGAATGAATTAACATCCTTCATCTTCTTTTTCGTTTCAACCCACGAACCGTACTTCGCTATAAAAAAGTGCAAACTTGGAGCTCCATCATAGTATAGGAAGTCATTTAGCTCTGGTGGATAACCCAATTCTCTCTTAAATTGATTATAGAGCTCCATAAGTAACAGATCTCTATCCATACGTATGTTCTCAATCTTCTTGAGAATTTCTTTCCGTGAAACCTCTTCTAGATCTACGAAGCAGCCATCTGGTAAGTCAGCAAACTCAGTTTCGATAGCGATTCGCAAAGAATCCCGGTCAAATGCTTTATGATTATGTTGATCAGATAGGGCTAGCGGCACAATAAATGATTTTTGATAATTCCCAATGAAATCCAAAATGGTTACATATTCTTTCCCTGCAACTTTCCGCAATCCTCGACCAAGTTGTTGTATAAAAATAGTGGCCGATTCCGTCGGTCGCAAAAATAGAATCAAATTCACTTTAGGAATATCTACACCTTCGTTGAAAATATTTACAGTAAATATGATTTGAAGGGGATCATTATCACTTTCCAACTTACTAATGATATCTTGCCTTTCGTCCGGAGAATCATTACCTGTCAGACAAGCTGCCTTATAGCCTCGACTTGTAAACTCATCCGTCATATAACGAGCATGTTCAATTGAAGCGCAGAAACCCAAAGCCGTCATAACATTACCATCATGTCCAAACTTGTTAATCATATTAATTACATAATCAACACGTTCATGTGTGTTCAGAGCTCGTACTAGCTCTTTTTCAGCAAATTGACCGTTACTTAGCAACTCAATCTGTGCATAATCAATCGTAGGGTCACTCAAGCCAAAATACCGAAAAGGAGTCAAGAGCCCTTCTTTAAGTGCATCCCTTAAGCGAATTTCATATACGACATTATTATCACAAATTGCTAGAACATCCCTGCCGTCCATGCGATCCGGGGTTGCCGTAAGCCCTAGTAAGAACTTAGGTTTAAAATAATCAATTACCCTTCTATAGGTAGCTGCTTCAGCATGATGAAATTCATCAACGATAATATAATCAAAATAATCAGGCGTAAATTTCTCTAACACACCATCTCTAGAAAGAGTCTGAACAGTACTGAATAAGTACGGTTTATCCCAATCTTTCTCAATTCCAGTGAGCTTACCGCATAAATTATTAGCATCATCAAATATCTTTGCAAATGTTTTTCTAGAACTCTCTAGTATTTCATCTCTATGGGCAAGAAATAATACCCTATCCGCCCCGAAATTCTTCACGTCAAAAGCAGAAAGATACGTTTTACCAGTTCCAGTCGCAGCTATGACAACGCCCTTGTTGTGACCATTTAATCTAGTCTGCTCGAGTGCATGAAGGGCTCCCTCTTGCATTTTATTCGGTAAAATCCCCTTCTTTGTTGGGCTGTTGTCGTCATTCATAACATTTACCAGATCAACATGTTGCGCGGCTAAGTATGGATTGACTAACATAATTTTTTTATTGTTGTATTCATGTTCATAAGCTGTAATCAAATCTAAACTAAGCTGGATCGCCCTCTGATCATCCCAATACATTTGGAACGTTTTTCTGGCATTCTCATAGATCGAATAATACGTATCCCCTGGTAATTTCACATTCCACTCATGGCCTGTCTGTAAAGCAGAGTATGTTAAATTAGAAGAACCAATTATCACCGTATTTAGACTAGATTTACGCTCGAACATATATGCCTTGGTATGGAAAGATACTCGACCAGAGTCAAATACTTTTGTCTCCACATTTGGCATCTCTAATAAGCGGCGAAGCGCTTTAGGCTCTGTAATCTTGAGATAAGTTGATGTTAATATCTTAACTTTCTTGGTTGGATCTTCTCTTCTTAGATCATCTAGGGCTCTAATTAGCAGTTGTAGTCCTGACCACCGCACAAAACTAACCATAAAAAACGCATTATCCGCGGTTAACAACTCATATTTAAGGGCCTTAAATAAATGTATAGGGTCCGCAGTTGAATTCGTTAGCAGAAGCGGATGCGATAGGAATAATTCAGGATACATCGGCAATGAAATATCATCATTCCTGTAATGAATTGCTTTAAGCGGCATATCCAAGTCATATGAGGCCAAATCAGGAATGATTGCCCTTAGTTGGTTCGTTAATTCTAGTATTTTGGCATGCTGGTTTTGATCTGCTAAATATCTGAAAGATTTACTGATATCTTTCATTACTTGCTGTATTAATGCATTGTTATGATTCTGTGGTAGTAGGTTATATGTAATTTGATTGGAGGGATATTCTTTGTTTTTATGTAATATCTCTTCAAAAACTCCTTGATGCTCTCTCACGTTGTGCCTCCTAGAATTAGAAAATGCTTCCTGTATTATTATACTGGATAAAATGAGATATGGAATAAAGAAAAGACTGCGAGAACCGTGAATAATATTAGGCTGATGGCTATAAACGGGCTCCTTTCGTCACCCGTCCCTTTCGAGCCTGACCAAATGTTGACCGAGATAAGCACCACCAAAAAACATATCTAACCGCTATAAACAGCGATATCAGGATTCAAACAATAATGGAGCACCACTGATGCACCAATTAACGTGACTTATAAAACTCAATATATAGCCAATAAATGAGCTGTTTTAATGGAATCTACATCTTATCAATTTAGGATTAATTTACTAAAAACACTTTTAAAAATAAACATAGTAAAACCAACTTCGAGCATAGCAAGTCGAAGTTGGTTTTTTAATTTTTACACTTCCCCACTAAATCATGAAAATACTATATCATTTTATTTGAGTTATCATATATTACAAAATATACCATTCTATGTTTAGACAAGATATGACAATCAAAGTATGATTATGCGGTAAATACATACTGAGGAGAGATTGAATTGAAGAAGATAGTTAAGTTTATTGGATCTATTACGATTCTTACTGTTATTAGTCTATTGATGTTAACACCTGTTTTTGCAGCAAATGAGTACTCTCAGAATAAAATTCCTGCTATGACAACTGCTACTTTACCATCAGGTATAGTTACAGCAAGTTCCGAGCTTGCTGGTACGAATGCATGGAAAGCTTTTGACGGAAATAGTGTTTATCAAGATACAGCTTATCATGGATGGGGTACTCCTCAGAAGACTGGTTGGTTAGCTTATGAGTTTACTTCTTCAAAGATAATTAGTAAATATGTTCTCTCACATTCTAATCAATGGTGGCAAACGTTACCAAAAGATTGGACTTTTGAAGGTTGGAATGGTTCTAGCTGGATTATATTAGATACAAGGTCTGGTATAACAGATTGGGTGACAAACACAGTTAAAGAATTTACCTTCAATAATACAAATAGTTATTCTAAATATAGAATAAATGTTACAGCAAATAATGGCTCGGTTTCAAATACTAACAATCTTATCATCGTTGAGTTGCAAATGATGGAGAAATTACAAAGTGTACCAAGTGCCCCCTTAACGCTTTCCGCGATTGGTGGAGATAGCATAGTAAACTTAGAATGGTCTCCTTCAGTTGGAGCAACTGGTTACAACATAAAAAGGTCAACTACTATAGGCGGGCCTTACACTACAATTGCTACAAGTGTTACTCAAACTACTTACGCAGACACAACTGTAACTAACGGCACAACTTATTATTATGTTGTTACTGCTGTGAATTCTGCTGGCGAAAGCATAAACTCAAATGAAGCATCAGCCAAGCCTACAGCTCCTATTTCACAAACTAGAGTTATTCTAAAAGTAACTTTAATAAATGGACTTGAACAAGAATATAATCTGTCTAAATTAGAATTTGATGCATATTTAAGTTGGTTCGATACAAGATCAGTTGGTACTGGGCCAGCAAAATACACTTTTGATAATCAACATCTTAATGGACCCTTTTCATCACGTAAGAATAGTGTGGTATTTGATAAAATCATGAAATTTGACTACGATGAATATGCAATTGATGGAAGCAAATCTACTACTGAAATTACAACTGTTACAAATGGAGTGGTATTAACGCTTACACTTCAGAATGGGACAGTAGAGGAGATCATACTTTCAAATTCTGATTTTAGCTCATTTGCAACTTGGTATGATTCAAAAACAAATGGAACTGGATTGTCTAGATATACATTTACTAATCCACTGCCCAAAGGTCCATTCCTAAATCGTTCAAATGTTGTGATTTTTGATAAAATAACAGAAATTGATATAGATACTTTTGGATCTACTAACTAAACTCAAATGCCCTCATTTGTCTACTATCAGTTCAATGAGGGCTTTTTTTACTTTATTTGCTTTCAAATACATGTTCGCGCGTTACTGTCCGTATAACATTTAAGGATAATTATGGATATTTAAAAACTACTTTCCTCATTACAATGGGTAAATGTCATTGCACTAGCAGGCTGCAGCTCAACACCAAAGACAATAGATGCAGCAGCTAAACCTGCTCAAACTCCAATTTCATTAAGTGCTTCCGCATCACCAAAACCAACTGAGATCTCATCGCTGCAGACTGAGCTGCTATATAAAGTTAGTAATCGAGAGTGAGGGATCTCATGAATTTATTAGTTCAAATTCTTTGACTCGGCGATAAAAAGTATTATCACTCATACCCAGCGCCTTGTATGCAGCAGTAGCGGTTATTTCTTCCGATTTCCAAGCTTTATATTGCTCAATGAATGCCGCGGATAGTTCTTTCTTTGGCCCGCCGAATTGTATTCCTGCATCCATAGCAACGTCTATTCCTTCTTTTTGCCGCTGCTTATTTTTCTTACGCTCCTGCTTTGCCACATAAGCCAGCATGGAAAGGAACTGATCCTCTAGCAGCTTCCCCTTGTCGTCCATTGATTTAAATTTGCGACTATCGAAAAGCAGCTCATTCTCAATCACAACGATATCCGCGCCGATTTCCCTTGTTATGTACTTCCATTCGGATATAATGCCATCATAGTTGCGTCCTAGACGATCCAGAGCGTCTATATAGAGCAAGTTACCTTCGCGAAATCCCTTTACTTCTCACGTTCAAAATCCTTTTTCCTGACGCCTTATCAACGAAAATATATTTATCGGGAATCCCCAGCTCACGCGTTTTCACAAGCTGTCTTTCTGTATTCTGATCTTTAGCACTGGCTCGAACATATCTTAAAGTCAATAACTTTGGTTTCATTTAAAGCCCTCCATTGAAGTAATTCCACTTGTTTTATACAATTAAAAAAAGCACCGGTTACCGGTGCAACTTCATTATTTCAGATTGTAATCAACTAATTTGTTTCTACTCTAGATCCAAATTATATATCCTCAATGTTTTAGGATAAGAACTCTTTCTATCAATCCATAAATAGGCACAAATAATAAAAATATAAATTAATCCAAGAATAATAAAAAACCACTTTAATGGTGTTACCATTTCGTTGCTAAGCACTGGGGCTAAAATTGAAACAGAACCAAAGAAGATAATCACTCCTAACCTAGAAGAGTTATTCAATGTTAAATTGAATCCGCTAATACGAAATGATGTTATTCTCTCGTTAAGATCATTTATTCTCCCACGATCAATAATACCTTTTGGAATTCCTTTAATGGTTCCTTTAATAAGAGGATACTTTTTTTGATCCGTGTGAAGTAATTCTATTACAGCGCCATCATTAGGGTCTAAAAAATCGAAATTAAGATTAACTATATTTGAACAATCTACATCGCTTTGAACAGATAATTTATTGATTCTGCGATTCTCTTTAATAATATTCGCTCTAAGAATTTGTGTGCCTTCAGAGAATTCTAGTCTAAGCCTATCATCTTTAATAATGTCATTCCCATTAACTGTCGTAGTACCAGAATTCCATAATACTATATGGCTTTTTGTAAGCCTGGGTACGCTAATCCCTTTATACAAAATATCTACGTCATCAGATAAAGACTTTCTTTTTCCAATAAGTCTAATAAAGCTTGTCTTATAAGAGACCTGATTTTTAACACGCGTAAATTTATAGAACACTATGGAAAATATGATACTAAGTGCTCCTATGAAAGATCCAATCCAACCCTGATTAATAAAATCCATTGCTCCCATTTCAGTGATAATCCCCTTTTTATATTAATAAAAAGAGATTATCACCTTTCATCCTAAATTGGAACATTTTTCCTAGCTATCACCACGGATCGGTCATCCCAAGTGTGGGATGAACAATAATGCCCTCATCGTTGAGCTCGCTGGCAACCGTTAGCTTCCCAATCCGCACCAAATTATCGACAACCTGCCATCAGTATGGAACATCAGATGAGCCCCTACGACCGATCAACACCATAGTCATCTTATCCCTCAACAACAGAATTCTCAGCAGCGCCACGATGCCTCATCACCGAAGGAGAAACCCCATACTTCTTCTTCCAAACCTTCGAGAAGTGCGATACGTTTTCAAAGCCTGTAGCCAAACAGACCTCCGTTATGGATATTCTTGAGTGGCTTAGTAGTTCCTTTGCCTTTTCTAACCGACGGTTGCGAATCCATTGAAATGCAGGCTCATTATAGATCTTCCGGAATTCCCGTTTGAAGGTTGATAAGCTTTTGCCGGACAGATAGGCCAGATCCTGAAGCGATACGGGGTTTAGCAGGTTCTTCTCCACCACCTCAACAATGCTTGTGGGACGCTGCTGCCTCAGCTGCAGAATTTGGTTCAATAGCCCTTGGTCTGCATCCAATATATCAAAAAGAAGCTCCAGCATTTTCAGTTTAATTAATTCGTCTTGAATGCCCTCCGGCTCTGCAAAATAGGGCTTGAGTGAAGCCATATAGCTTAACAGGCGCTCATTCACCGGATGAACAGTAGCCGCGGCAGGCGATACAGATTTGGAAGAAGGAAGACTGGATATTTTCATAAAATCATGAAGCAATTCATCCTTCAGAAAGAACATCATGTAATCCAATACATGCCTCGAATCCGCTTCCCCATACTTCTCATACTCAACGACGATTCCTTTATGCAAGAGCGCCATTTCATTTTTCCTTACTGTATGTTCCTGATCACCGTATCTGACAATGTAGACCCCTTCCAGAACAACTAATAAACATGCTCCTGCAGATACATTCTCCCCGTCTTGATGTCCGAATAGGCGCATGCCCCCATGACCGACAATCCTTTCATCTTCAAAACGCCAACACTGGCTAGACTCTGAGGCATTTTCACAGGCCTTGCTAATTACGGACCCCATTCGTCTCACTCCTTATCTGAATACAAGATAACATGAAGTCACCATTGCAATCCAATAGGGAGTCGCTGGAATTCGATGTCCGTTAGAATGAGCCAAATTGACAAACAAAATGAGCCGCATAACAAAGCTTTGATTACTCGGCTCGGTTACTATGAGGATAGAAGGAACGGATACAAACAAATTGAAAAAAGGTGAGGACAAAATGGAAAATGTGAAAATACGATCCTTTGAAGAAGCTGCTGACCATGATGCGATACGTGATCTCATTGATGCATATGCCTATTGTGCAGACACGAGGGATGCGGAAGGTCAAATGGCACTATTTACGGAGGATACTCTTTTTAGAGTATTTATGGATGAACGTCAGGCAGAACCATCCCAAATCGTTACTAGTAGGAAGGAATTAGCACCTATTTTTGATAACCTAAATACTTATGTCTCCACCATGCATGTTAATGGCCAAAGTAAGATCATCTTATCTGGTGATACGGCAATTGGGACAACCTATTGTAATGCTCATCATTTAACAATTGAAGGTGATGACAAGAAACTAATGGTAGCAGCTATAAGATATAGCGACGATTTCATCAAACTGAATAATCAGTGGTTTTTCAAAAAAAGAGACCTAAAGGTTACATGGGTTGAAACTAAACCTCTAGACGTCCATTATCATTCCACTGCCCATACATTTTGTTTTCTCTCGTATTTATTATGAATTTGTCCAATCTGCTCCTATACAATTCTGGCTGATGCTTATTGCTTTGTATCGTGTCGATCCGAACTCTTTGATAAAGATCTGGAAATGCCATGAAATTATCGTACACTTGCTTTTCCTCTTTCAGCCTTTGCTCTATCTCTTCATCTATTCTAAAAGAATTGTGATCCATATCAGGAACAACCCTTCTTCCTTCGTCTCTCATTAACCCCAACTTGTCGAGGCGGCGGACACGTTCTTTATTTAATTCCGTCCATGAACTTTTTTTACTTCTAGGAGACAACCTCTGAGCCAGCTCCGTTTCAGAAATTTTCTTTTTGACTCCATCGATCCATCCAAAGCACAAAGCTTCCTCGACCGCGTCCAAATATAACAACGTATTCGGGGTAGGCGTCATACTAACCACGACCCAGCAAAACTTTTTCGTCTTTCCATGTTCCTGCAGCCAAATCCTCACATCTTCTCTCGATTTTGCTGGAATCAAATTTTCAATTTCCATATACATGATCCTTTCTAAATTTTTCAAGAAGAATATACAAGAAAAAATGGTCTGCAATTGCAAGACCATTCTCAAGAATGAGTTACTGTTTGTTGGAAATGACTTTATCAAGAAACTTATCTGCGTCACTATTGAATTTCCACGAAATCCCGAACTTATCAACCAGCATGCCAAAGCACGAAGACCAAGGCGTATTGGATAACGGCATGATAACATAGCCACCAACCGATAAATGATTAAAGTATTCTTCCAGTTTTTGTTTATCATCGATGACTAGGCTAATCAGGACATTATTTCCTTTCACCAACTCACCTGTTACCGTCTTCATGGAAGGCAAAATATCCGACATCATGATTTTCCCGCCTGCGAATTCTATGGAAGACTCCATAATCATAGTTAACTCATTTTCTGGCAGTGGATAGTTTGGATCTTGTGGGATATCGCTAAATTTAACTTTTTTCACTTCCGTTGCACGTAAAGCCTCCGAATAAAATTCAATCCCTTGTTCTGCATTTCCATCAAAGTTTAAATAGACAATAGCTGACATAAAGTAATACCTCCTTCTTGTGATAAATGTAGTATAATCTACAAAAGGTGACAGCTGTATGTCACCATTCTCAAATTAATTAGAGGAGGGGGAACATATGGACAAGATTGAGAGACTTATTTCTATCATCATGATCTTGCTGAGAAATAATATCGTTTCAACAACAGAATTCGCGCAATTATTTAACGTTTCCAAAAGAACGATTCTTCGCGATATGGAAACACTGAGCCTATCCAACATCCCGATCTATTCTATCAATGGCGTTCATGGCGGCTACGGTATTATGGATGAATACAAGGTTGATAAACGTCTTTTAAGCAGCTCCGACTTAGAGAATATATTAACTGCGCTTGGTGGATTGGAACAAATTCTAATTAGCGAAGAAGTTGACATTACGATCAAAAAAATAGAGGCAATGGTTAGCCCCTTGTCTCTGAAAAGTTCAATTCAACTGTCATTTTATGGTTGGGAGGGTCGGTCTGAAATTCTTCACACCTTGAGGACATTTCAAGAATCCATACTAAAGAGAAGGTTAGTTTCATTTGATTATATAGATAAAAACGGCACCGCGACGAATAGAATTGTCGAGCCCTATCAGCTTCATTTTAGCGAAACGAGTTGGTATCTGAAAGGATTCTGTTTACATCGTATGAGCAATAGAACGTTCAAATTATCTCGGATCGATAAGCTTACTATGGATGACAAAACATTTCACCCTAGAGAATATTTAATAGAACAAGAACGCGACGCAAGCTATCAACCGCAGCTAGTCGCTATTCAGGCATTAATTTCCCCTAGCATCCAAGATCAATTCATTGAAAGGTACGGTCGAAAAAGTATTGAAAACTATAGTTCTGAATTTTTATTAGCAACAATTGATGTCCCTCACAACAGTACAGGATTTCAATTTCTAGCAAGTTTCGGCACAAATCTCAAAATCGTAGAGCCCCAAACCTATGTTGAAGACTTTCGAAATTATTTGAAACAGATGATGGATAACTACGCTTGAGAAGATCTTGATCCAAAAATCATATAACTGATCGCGGCCAAAACCCACACGCCAATGCCCCCATAGAGCATCACCAAGCCAAATCCGTGCACAAGAGCCGCGTGGACCACAGCTCCGGACGCATCCAGAGAGGACAGTTCTGGCAAACCCTGCTTGAGAGAGGCCAAGTTTCCGGCAGCTATTTTCCCGGCCAAAGCCCGCAATTGCGTTGTATCGAGAGTCCCTGGAAGGGCCCGCTTCAAATAAGACAGGATGCCTTCCTGCAAAATGAAGCCCATCACGGCGATGTTGATGGCTAGACTGATCAATCTGGCACTCATGTCGATACCGGAAGCCATGCCTGCGCGGGTAATCGGTACTGAGCCAGTAGTCGTGTTGGTCACAGGCGTGTTGGTCAAGCCCAGCCCGATACCAGCCAACAGGGAACCTGGGAGCATGGTCAGCCAGTTGGCGTGATCGCCTCCACTGCCATATTTCATCATAATGAAGCCCAGACCGATGATGAAAAGACCCGATGGAATAACGATACGCGGCTGATAGCGCAGCGAAAGACGCTCTGCAAGTGGCGGGATCACCAGAGTAGGCAGCGCATAAGCTAAGAGCGACATCCCGGCGGCTACAATGCCATAACCAAGACCGCTCTGATAATAAATCGGCAGATAGACCATGAATGGCCAGAAGCTGAAATTCATCCCGATGGAGCCAAGGATAGCGCCGGAGAAATTGCGTATCTTGAATACGGAAAAGTCGAACATCGGATGGGCGCTGAACTTTTCCACAAATAGAAAAATAATGAAGCTTGCTGCCGTTGCACCAAGAATGCTGATGGAGGCTATGCTGGTAAAGCCTAGTTCGGCTCCTTGCGTGATAAAGTAGGCCAGACCAAAGACCGCCAACGAAAGCGTGACAATACCGATAACGTCCAGCTTTTTCGCTTGCGGATCACTGGATTCCTCCACACCCCCAAAGACAAGAATTAGCGTAAGGATGGTCAGCGGTACGTGGATTAGAAAAACCCAATGCCAGTTCAAAGCAGCCACGATCATCCCCCCGATAATGGGTCCAAACCCGAGGCCGATCCCGAACACGATCCCCCATGTTCCAAAGGCTTTGCTGCGTTCTCGTCCTTCCTGAAACCGATGCGAAAGAATCGCTATCTGGCAAATCTGCATCGCACCAGCACCCACACCTTGAAGAAACCGACTGACGATTAGAACCGAGGTACTTTGCGCCAAACCACAAATCAGGGATGTAACGCCAAACAAAACGAGGCTGATAATAAAAATACGCCTCCTTCCATAACGGTCAGCTAGGGACCCCACAGCCATCAGAACCGTCGCACAGGCAATGGTGTAGGCATTCATAATCCATTGCATATCCTTGAGATTGCCATGCAATACCTTTTCCAAGGTTGGCAGTATCACTGGCACACTGGAAATTTCGAGGCCGAACATTAGCGCGGACAAACATATCGCGGCTAATGCGATTATATTTTTGCTGGAATATTTGCTCATTGCTTGCCAATCCTCTCCGACTTCTCATGTGTGAATCGCCTTTATTCATGTGAGTTTTATTATATAATTTAAATCATTGATTTTACATAACACATCAAATCAAATATGATGATTACACAATGAAATAAATGTTATTTTAATAAAATACCTTAAATTTAAAGGAGCACACTCAAAGTGGATCATATAGATAAACAAATCCTCTTCTACCTTCAAAACCGGGCAAGGATTTCAATGACGGAACTAGGTAAAAGCGTGGGGTTGTCCCAACCTGCGGTAACGGAACGAGTTAAGAGAATGGAAGAAAAGGGAGTAATCGAAGAGTATCGTACCGTCATTTCTCCTGAAAAAATTGGGAAGCATGCGGCAGCCTATATATTGTTTCGGACTAGGGACTGCTTGGCGTTTCTTGATTTTGTCCATGCATCTCCCCATGTTGCCGAGTGCCACCGCATAAGCGGAGAACACAGTTATTTATTAAAAGTAGTGACAGAATCCACACGCACGCTCGAAGAGTTTAGCAATCAGTGCGATAAATATGGAACCTATACAGTCCTGATTGTCATGTCTTCACCGATCGATCATAGTCTTCTAATTCATTCTCTCAAAGAAGCAAATGGATTTGACTAATGCCAAGCAGATGCTCTTCCGCCAGTGGAGTATTTCGGAACACGTCAATTAAAATAGTTGCATAAACCGCCTTCTAAAGAATTTGTCCAACTATTATTGTGTTTTTTCGCTTCTTTCATCGTGGAGAACTCAGAATGCGTGATCACAAGCTCCGTCTTATTGTCCTTGCCGACAAAGCCAATCGTAACAAGCGTTTCCTCCGAACCGTCTCCTTCATTCACCCACTTCCAAGTAAACGATAGCTTATCATGCGGAACGATCTCAACATATCGACCTTCTAAAGTATGAACCTTGCCATTCGGAGCTTTCATATGAAAAAGGTATTTCCCTCCAACTAAAACGTCCATTACTTCAATGGTCGTCGTGAAGCCCACCAGCCCCCACCATTGCTTTAACTGTTCTTCCTTCGTCCAAGCCAAGAACACTCTTTCCTTGCTCGCGTTGTATACGTGATGAAGCTTAAGGAAAAATTTCTCATCCTGCATTGATATCATGAATAGTGCCTCCGTTAGTCTTCTTTAGATTGATTATCCAAAAAATGTTCAAGGTTGAACACTTGCGCAGTCCAAAACTTCCTCAAGTCCATTAACCACTCGTGAGCGTTTTCCACTACAGTTGGATTTAAATAATAAAATCGATACGTTCCTTCCTTGCGAACTGAAACTAAACCAGCCTTCTCCAACACCTTCAGGTGTTTAGAAACGGCTGGCAGTGACATCTCAAAGGGCTTAGCCAAATTCATGACCGTCATCTCGCCAACGGCCAAACGTCTTATGATTTCTCTTCTCGTCGGATCAGAAAGTACTTGGAAAACATCGTTTAATAGTTCATCGTTATATTTAACCATACGTTTAAGCTTAGGTGGATTTTTATCTAATGTCAAGCAGATATACCGGATTAGAACCCTCAATCTCGTTGGCTCTTGTCTGCAATAATTAGAAGCTCCGAGCAACTTCGCGCGCTTGTTGAACTGCCTTTTCTTTAATCGCTGACGCATTATCGGGATCTACAGCCATACCTTCAACGAAGATGCTTTCAAAGCTAGGAACCTCAAAAAACTCCATAATGGCATTCAGGTGACGATGCCCCATTTCTAAGTCCGCGAGAGCTGAGCCAGGTGATAATACACTTCCACTTGCTTGAATGTGAACCGCCTTTTTATCTCTCAGCAAGCCAACCCGACCTATACCCGTAACATGCCTGCAACGCAAATAGAGTCAATGTATACTTTCATAACGGGCGGAAATGAATAATTCCATATCGGATTTACGAATATATACTTATCTGCAGCAACGAATTGATCAACCAGTTCAACCAGACGACTTACTTTCGTTTTTTCTACATCGGTCAATTTATCAAAAACAGTGCCAGCCCCAAGCTTGCCCCAACCGCTAAAAACATCAGCATCAAGTTCAGGAATACCCATTTTATATAGATCAAGATGTACAACTTCATCATTCGGATTGGCGGATCGGTAAGCCTGCACGAATTCTTTTCCTACTGCCATGCTATATGATGTTTCATGATCATTCGGATTTGCTGTGATATATAATACGGTTGCCATGATTAAATTACCTACCTTCATTTTTTTTAGGACAAGTCATAAACATTTTCTCCAAGTCATCTCCTTCATCACATACCAATAAACGATAGCTTAAAAAAAATCGCCTCCATTTCTTATCTCCCGAAACTAATCCAAACAATCAAGAGCACATTCTTGAATTTAACCTAGTTGTTATTTAACCATTTGGTTATTTAACTACTATGTTAAATATATAGCGGTTTTTCTTCATTGTCAAGTAGAAGCAGACCAAATAGGTGCATCCAGACATCATGTTCACTTCGCTCAATACGAACGAGCTAGGTTTCGCTCCCCGATTGGGAATAAAAAAATAGCCCCCATTTTTGGGGGAACACGGAGTTACTCCAACTGCCTCGCGCAGAGGGAACTACAGGGCGCTATTCTACCCAAAGTGGCATTTTTGGGGGCTAAAGGGAACTACAGTACGTTATTTTGCTTTTTGCAGGGAAAATTCAGCGCTTTCGTGGAAATAAGACCCTGTAGTTCCGCTATGACCCTCGCTTCCCTGCTTTTTGCCTAAATAGCGCCCTCTAGTTCTCTTAATTCACCCGCCCATTAACTCAATGGCCCATGCGGTCAAAACCTCACTCTACGGTAAAAAGTAAAACCAACTGAGTTAAAGGGCGGATTTTTAGCTCATCTACTAAACTAACACCCTCGCATCTTAACTCTATTTGAATATACTAGTAGAAAATAATGGAGGAGGTGTTGGACATGCCCTTTTCGACTGGCCTGATTACAAATACTAGAGCATTTGGTACTGCGGCATCTACTATTGTTTTAAGCACAAGAAATATTGATACTGTTAACGCGGCAACGGTTACGTATCACATCTTTGCTTCTGCTGATTCAAGTGTATTTTATACTGCCTACATGTCATCGTTCATTGTCGATCCGAATTACTTTGACGTAAGAGAGTTTTTTATTGCTGGAAATGTTGCATATGAAGTTCAAGTTAGTGTAAGTGATTCAACTAGTACGTTAATCTCCGTTTTTGGAATTGATGAATCCGGAAACCTAGTAACCAATCAAGGTAAACTTCAAGAAGACCTTTCTTTTATTACTAGTTTAAGTCCAGTGATTCTTTAGAAAAAGGTGAGTATAGCCCTAAGTTACTATTTAGGGCTTTTTCTATTTTCTTGAATCCAAACAAGCTTAATTGAGTTTATTTGAAAAGCTGTTTATTAACCGCCCCCAAGCACACCATTCCCACTATTGTCACCGATAGTCGTTACCGTGCCATCGCTCATTAAAATGACCGTATGTAATGAGCCATTATTAATAGGGGGCAGCGCTCCCTATCCGTAAAAATAAGTGCAAAAAAAGAAGACCAGAGCGGCGGCCCTGATCCTCTTGTTACTCTTGAAATTAAGGCAATATCCATTGCTTAAATCGCGTTTAGTGCACCTGCTTGCCTAGCTCTTCGATTTCAGCTTCGGACAAGCCGGTTATTCTCGAAATCACCGAAACCGACAAACCTTCTTGTAACATGCCTGCTACAACTTCCTTATCCCTTTCCGCCTTGCCTTCGAGCCTTCCTTCCTCTCTGCCTCTGGACTCCACATAGTCCAATGCAGACTGCTCATCCAGAAGCGCCTTTTTCCGCGCCTCGTACAGCATCCGCGCTTCTTTGTCTTGGCTCAAAAATTCCAGCGTCGTCATTGCTTTTTTCAAGCCCGGTGTATCCATCGCTAACTCCTCCCATCGGTCTTGTGATGCGCCGTCAATGAACATCAACCACTTTAGAAGTCGACTGTCCATCTCTTGGGCTTTGATTCCCAGTTTCGGCAACTCCATGAAGTGAATTTCAATATCATCGATCAGTAGTTCGCCTGTATGGTCTTCCCTCTGAATTAGCCATGAGGCTTCACAAGGCCAGCTAGCCTATCATGCCCGCCACTCCATGTTAAAGTCTTTGGCATAACTATCGAGCATGGATCATGCAAAACTGCGAAGAATCAAAACCTCTGCCTCAACTTATTAAATTAAGAATTTTTATCGCTTTCAATTCAGTTAAAGTTATCTCGAAAGAACAAATGTCCAAAATGTATTTGTCTTTCAAAAACTCATTTCAAGTTTTTCACTTCGTTTCTTGATCATTATCCAAAATACTTGCTAAGACACGTAATTGCTCATCCGCTTGAAGTTCATGATATTTTTCAGCTAACTTAGCATATCTATTATAAGAGTCTCTGATAGTACTTTCAAAAATAGTTTTTAATTCATTAGACTTAGTATTGAAATCTAATACAATTTTATCATAGTTATAAAGTGGATCAGCATTATAAATTGTGTTTTCCCATGTGTTCAAAAGTCGATTCAACATGCCCTCATGGTCTAAATTTGACATTTGAGCAATATCCTGAAACCTATCATAAGTTTCACTGGTCATATGAATCCTTTTTGTCTTATTATGATTATTCGTTTTCGCACCACTTAATCGCATATTCTAACCTCCAGTGCGAATTATTTTATCACTATATTTATATAAAAATCCTTTGTAATCAATGCTTCTTGAATAATCTCGTGAATCACCTATATAAAAATGTGATGCCACCCTGCTCTGGAATCCAATCGATTATATATGCTGTTTTAATATTGGGGAAGTGTTTTCGTAGCACGAACAACATTCTTTGTCTATCTTTATCGTGGAAAAAGGACTTATGCTGTTTAATCAACGCTGTTCTAATATCTTCTTCTGTTTTCGTTCCTCTGAGTTTCATGTACTTCCCACCAACTTTATATGAAATTGCTCTTTTATTTATACTTTTTCTTGATAAATTTTTACTTCTAAAGGGAGATAGTTTTGAATAGGAATTAAGAACTCTTTCAATTCTTCAACCTTATTAAAAAATATTCCATAGTTATCTTCTGTATCATAAGACCATAAAGTCTTTTTTAAGAATTGTAACTCCTCAACTGGCTCATACAAGTTGTTATCGTATCGTTACTAATAAAAAGAATACTTTTCTCAATGACATTAACTTTTATTATGAGAGGAAAACCCACATTGACTTCTCACTCGTTGTTTCCTTTCCAAACCAACAGTGAGCAGCACTCCACATGTGTCGAGACGGTGAAAGGGATATAATGGTTTCAATTTTATATAAAGATTAGTACAAACTCTAAACAAATAAAAGACTCGTTTTATTTCATTGTAGTGTGTCGATAATAAATTCTCCGTTAACCAATCTTACAATGTATAGCTCATCAAAACCTTCACTCATTTGAGGCGGCTGAAGGTTTTTCATTACACTTTTAATACCTACCTCTGGAATTTTCTCTCTACCTTGACGAGCTTCATTTCTCTTAATTGATTCATCAAAATTAGGTTCAAAAAAGTATCCAACTACTTTGTATTTAGAATCCTTAGCAATATCAATATATTTTTTTCTGTCTTCAATTGTAGGATTTGTGTTATCAACAACAAACGACTGCTTGGCTTGAACTGAAGCTGCAAGGTATATATCTTCTCTGTGTCTTGTTTTCAACATATCCAAATTTATCCGCATGTGTGTATTAAAAAATCTTTCTTTGAAAAGAGTTGATTTACCTGATGCCTGTATACCAACGAAGATAACGCACTCCACAACTACTCATCCTTATCAAAAAATACGTATTGGTTTATGTAATCTCTATTCTGCGAGAATATTGGCGTTTCGTGATCAACATCCCATTTTGTTCTTTGCGTTTCGCCTTTATAATACTGCTGCTTAGTGATGCAAACTCCACGTTTCTGCCATACAGATAGATCGTTCCAATTAATGCCCTTCTCTAAAAACAGCTTATCTTGAAGTTGCTTTCCAGTGAGACCTTGTAACTGTTTATGTGGAAAATTCGCTTGTGCCACCATAGAAATGCTATTCTTTGTAGCGTCTTGTTGCCTCCATAAGAAATAATTTGTTACTTCATCATGTGGAAGTACCCAAGCTCTACTATCGAAAGTTGCCAGAGGTTTATCGGGATAATTCGGTTTAATTGTCTCGTTGAATTTTGCTGTTGCCATTGATGCAGATACCGAGACCATTTTTTGAATATTATTTTCGAACCATGATTGAGTTGTTAATTTATCATAATTCGTAAGCAAGATCGATATTTCATCACTTTGATGATATACAATTTTACACCCCATTATGTTTTGAGCGAGGTACTTAGAGGTTTCCCATAATGCATTTGTTAGTGTTTCATCAAAAGGCTTTTTCATTCCTCTTGTAAAGGTGTGGAAATGACAACCGTCAATTCTTAATATCACTGGAAGTCTGCGCGGTAAACTGTCTCTAAAAGCATTTTCATAATCCTTCATTCTATTTCCAAAATCATCTTTCTTCATATCTGTTCATTTTTCCTTTCCTGTTAAAAGAATTGTTTTATTATCGCTCTATGTTCTTATGCTTATCTACAAACTTTTGTAGTGATTCCAAGACCTTTTCTGCATCATGAATATTTAAATATAAGCTCATTTCGTTATGTAAAAGATTGTTACGCTTAGATACGGCAAAACTTTCCATACAATAGATTGAATTTTCATCGTGATAAACTTCAAAAACTGACTCGAAAGTATCTCTTGATTCGTGCCTTATTAACAAATAATCTTCAACACCACGTCTCTTTCTTGTAAGCTCATCTAACGGAGCTTTTCTACGTTCTCCAAAGTGTTCCTCATGTTTCTTCTCAGAGTAATTTTGGATCTCCTCTGCAATAAACGCAAGAGTCGCTCCGTCAATTTCTTCGCCGTGGCTATTAGTTATCTTTGTGCTCCAAGTACTTGGCTCAAAAAATATATTCCAATTTGAACTAGTTAGTACTTTGATTTGATCTTTAAATAAAAATTCATTATCACTACCCAAATTTTACAACCTCCAATGAATGTATTATTGTAGTGTAATATTATAGAAGTTTAACAAAGCAATCATATCCTTCTTGCTCAAGCAAATATCTCATCATACTATCTTTGTTTGACGCATGGTTTGAACCTACTACAACTATTCCTGAAGAACAATTATTTTGTTTCACGTATTCAATTATTGTATTCGCAAACTTAGCATCTCTATTCGATGGTACAGCGTTATTATCTTCAAGCCCTCTAATATATTGGCTAAGTTTTTTGAAGAAACCGTCTTTATCATTTTTTTTCAATCCTGAGTTCTTTAAAATATCGAACCTTTTGGTGGAAAAATTATCTAGCGATTTCTGATTTACATCCACTCTGGAATGATCAAGCCATACTATATTGCATTCTTTAAAAACTCCTAGATGACAATCCCCTTCATACCCCATTGAAAGGGTAATATCTCCTATTTCCTCATCGGTTAGAAAATTCCATTCACCTTTCAGTAATTGAGAAAAGTAAGTTCTTTGCATAATAATTTGATCAAGTATTTCTCTATCTCACTCTGGCGCAATAAAATCTGGGTAATTTACATTTTCATTACTAAGCTCTTCTAACCAGTTTATCAAATTTGTCCTACAAGATGGGTCGAAGTGGTTTATTCCAGCAATATATAATTTCATTTAAAGCCCTCGATCTTATAAAATATTTGTTTTATTGTTTTATTTAGTATCTATGCATTCAAAATCTCATAGCCTTGATCACGATGATCAATCAAAAGAAGATTTTCAATAAGCCTACGTAGACTAGTGTTAGTTAGATCCAATTGAGAATATGGTTTACTGTTTATCTGAAGTTTTTTAATACTCATTATTTCAATAGTTACTAAATACTTATTACTGAGAAACTCATCAAACAAAGACTTCATTCTAATGTTCGTCATCTGAGATGTGCCAGGTTTTAAGTAGCCATTTAAACGGTTTGAGAAATTGTTAGTTTCTCCTATATAAACAGTCTTGCATTCCTCAGAATGTCTATGCACTTTCCAACGATAGACGGACGCTGTTTTATATAATTTTCTCATATAAGAATTTTGAGGCGCAGGATAAAAATATTCTTGATTCATTTCTGCGTGAATTGGCAACCAATCAAATTCAAGTTCAACTAAATTTTGCACGTATTCCCTCCACATGACTACATAACTTACTCACTCTTAAACGGAACCAAATCCTCAACTGGAACATTTACCACTCGACTAGTATCATCAAACTTTATTTTCGCTGACTTGGGATTGCCTGACTGATCAGATTTAAAACCCACTAGAATGCCTTCTCTGTCACAATGCCTCATTTTGTTGGGGTTAATCTGGTATCACCTTGTAAACTCCACCATAAGTTAGTTTAAAGCTGCTAATCAAATCATTGCCGCGGTACTTCTTCACAGAGCATTCCTTTGTTACACCCTTAACAATTTGGGTAGCTTTAATTACATCGATGAACATTCAGCTGCACATCCAATAAAATTGTTGATTTATTGGGATCAAACTTACTTTTGACCCTTTCAACCAATTTTCTCTTTTTCTTTATTTTCATTACATCACAGAAATCATTAAGGATATCATTAATCAATTCAGTTGTGAAAGCCTTATGTTTTATACACATAGCTATCGTTAAATCCCTGCTTGGGTATCCAACTTTATAGGAATTTAGCTTACTTGGATTTTTATTCTGCTTATTGAATAGTGTGTGAATATTTGTAAACTCTTCCTCAGTAAATTCATTAATTCTAAACGACTCTACTTCGGCTCTTATTTCCATGAGTAAACTAATTGCTCTAGAATAGTTTGAAGAAAACGCAATTCCGAATGTATTAATCATTTTAGATAATGCAAAGTCGCGATATTTTATATGAGTTAATTCGTGCACTATCATACATCTCACAGCCTGAGGATTTGATTCGTACAATTTAAGTAACGAGTTAGAAATAATGATATATTTCTTATTCCCTGCGACTCCGTTATAAACTCTATCAAAATAGATCTTAAGTTCAATTTTTTCATCTAATGACATTTTATCGAGTAGTTGCTTAAAATCATTTATTATACTTGAATCAATTTCATAATGTTTTTGAATGTGGCTTGTGCTATACGAAATTTGACGTTCTGTTTTTTTAAAAAATTAAGCCGCAATCTTGTGGGATTGGTTTTTTCTAACACGGTCTACTGTTAATTT
>NZ_BMHE01000048.1:0-21334 GCF_014640555.1 Paenibacillus marchantiophytorum
CCCCCGCCGAACCGACTGAGCCAACTGAGCCCCAACCGAGCCCCCGCCGAACCGACTGAGCCAACTGAGCCAACTGAGCCCCAACCGAGCCCCCGCCGAACCGACTGAGCCCACTGAGCCCCAACCGAGCCCCCGCCCAAACGCCGAAGCCCGCCGAGGCTCCAACCGAGCCTCCAATAAGGCACCAAACTAGCTAGATTGTCACAAGGCCGGCGCGCCGCGATCCAGTAAAAATTTGGCGTAGGCGATCGGATTGTAGTAGGTTGCTTTCCATATGTCCTGCAAGTCGGCTTCCAAAAAGCTGTAACGTTGGTCCTTGCCGTTACATTCAATGAAGAGAGGAAAGCCGTCCTTCGTTATGCCGACATCCAGTCCTACATCAGCCAAGTAGGGGAGTTCTGTGCTCAAATGCCTGGCAACCAGCAGCGAGAAGTCGGTAATTTGACTCAGTACGTGCTTGAGATCCAGCTGCGGGTACTCCGCAGTTAAAATGTCGGGCAAGGTGCGGACTTCACCGCCCTGTGCCACATTGGTCAGAAAGAGCTTGCGCGATGCTACTTTTGCAACGATACCAGTTATTCCCCACTCGCCAGTCGCGCCGCGCTGCGCCGAAATTCGTAAATCGAAGGGGCGGCCCTCAAAGGTGGCGAGCGGCAGGCGTTGCTGAATCATGTAGGTGCGGCTTTGAATTTTATGACGCAGCGTTAAAGGGAAGTACTGCCGAAAGCGCACGGTACGATAAATTTTGTTGCTCAGCTTCATGCTTGCGGGATAGATGAGCTGCCAACTGCGCGCCAAACGATCCATCTTCATCACACCTCGGCCAATGCTCGAATTGGTAGGTTTAATAATGAGCGAATCGTAGGCGGACATCATGATCTTCATGTTTTTCATGGTAGCGGGATAAGTGCCAGGGAGATGGGGCCTTATGCTGTCATTTTTCAACAGGATATCATGTATGCGCAGCTTACTGTAGCGATTCCAACGGTTAAACAGGATGATTCCATGCTGGGCCCATGCTTCAAGTTTCTGATAAGATGCTTGATCCAGATAAACGGCTCGATTATGAATGACTTTGGGAAGATCCAGCCATAGCTGCTCGAAGTTGAGGCCATCTTTCACGTAAGCATGAACTTTCATGGTCTCGATTTGTACATCTTGTATACGAAAATAACAGGGAGTTACACCATACTGCTTGCCGGCTTCATCATAGAATTGAATAGCTTCATACTGTGTGTTCCCTAGGGGAATGCCTGCATATAAGGAATCGTTGACTAAAATACCCACATAGGGATTCGTCATCAGCTTCCCTCCTTTTCCATCTGGGGCTTGGGTTCAAATTTGGACTTCTTCTCAGCTTATGGAAAAGCATGGCTGCTGGTTTGTACAGATGCTGATAAAGCAGGTGGTTACTGGCACAGATACCCATAATTTCTCAGATAATCCGCTGATGCTTAGATAACGAGTGAAAGGGAACAAGGTAACTTGTCCTAGTTACTGTGTGGATTTTACGTTTAAGTGAACTGGTCAACTTGACCATTTATCTGGGTTAGCGCACATTTTTGCGGGCTAGCGTACCTATCGGGCGTGGACTGAATATGTTACAAGTGACTAATTCTTGGAGAATGGAGAGGAGTCTATGAGTAAGCGTAAGAGCAGTACCTCAAGGCCTTATGTGCAAAAAGTGAACTCCAGAACGAATGAATTAAAATGGCTTGATGATAGTGAAACGCCACCTGTTGCAGCCAAGCAGGAAAAAACAGAAACGCCCATCATCACGGAAACACCATCACCTACCCCGACTAAGGCTGCGGGAAAGCCATCTTTAACGGAGAATGCAAAACCATCAAAAATTGCCAATGTTTCGACAACCTCGACTCCGGCTCCACCGCTCTTATTGCTGTCTGAACGCAAAACAGGTAAATTCGTGAATCCAGTGGTATATACGGACGATATTGTGGAAGAAGCGGTCACTTGGGAGAAGATTGCGAATCGCTCGGTGGATGAAAGTAAAATCAAACCGCTCAGCATTGGCTCCAGGGCGATTAAGGACTTCGCCATTGAGCATTCCAAGCTGGCCCCGGCCAGTGTAACGAGAGATAAGATCGCAGACGGTGTCATTCACGATGAGCATATTGCGCTCCAAAGTATTGATGGGGATAAGTTGCAAGACCAAAGTGTTCCGGGCAGCAAGCTGCTGGATAATAGCATTACGGCAGATAAACTGGCGGATCAAACGATTGATTCTTTGAAATTAGCGCATGGCTCGATTCTGCCGCAGCATTTATCAGAACTAATTGTCACCAGCGATTTAATTGATAATCAAGCCATTACATCGGAGAAAATCCATAGTGGAGCGGTGCAGGCAAAGCATTTAGCAAATTATATCATCGATACAGCGAAGCTGATGGATGCGGCGATTACCTCAGATAAATTGAGAGATCAATCGGTGACGGAAGAGAAGATTGCCAACGGCAGCCTGACCTCGGTCCATTTTCAACCGAAGATCATCTTCAATGAGCATTTGGCTGACGGCAGTGTGCAGAAACGCAGCATAGCACCCGGTCAAATCGATGGGACTCATATTGCGGATGGCGCAGTCGAAAGTTTCCATTTGCAGAACGAGTCGGTTTCAACCGATAAATTAGCTCCGAAATCTGTTACGGTGAACGAGTTGGCTGATCAAGCCGTAACGGCTCAAAAGCTGGCGCTGCAATCCGTGGAAGCGAAGCATCTTATGAAAGCTTCTGTGAAGGAGGAACATTTGCAAGACTCTGCGGTCACTGGTTATCACATCGCAGCGAATACCATTGAAACCGAACATATTACGGATGGCGCGATAACGTCAGCGCTCATTCTAGATGGAACTATTACATCTCCTAAATTGGCGAAAGCTATTATTGAAGGAAAGCATATTCAGGCCAATGCGATTGAGAGCGGCCATTTAGCTGACAATCTGATATCCAGCTCAAAGCTGAGGGATCAATCGGTGACAGCCGCTAAATTAGATGAGGGAATCATTGAAGGCAAGCACGTAAACGCAGGAGCGATCGAGCAGGCTCATTTAACGGACCAAATTATTTCGACTGCGAAGCTCCAGGATGGCTCGGTGACAACGGCTAAATTAGCAGAGGGAATTATTGAAGGCAAGCATCTTAACGAGGGGATCATCCAGGATGCGCACCTAGCCGACAACGTGGTTTCGACGGAGAAGCTGCAAGCGGAATCCATTACATCAGACAAATTAGCCAATGATATTGTGCAAGATCGGCATATTCGGCAGCTTGCGATTCGGAATGGACATCTGGGTGAAAACGCAGTATCCAGCTCCAAGATTGAAGATGGAGCGATTCTCACGGCCAAATTGGCGGATAGAAGTGTAGATGCCTCCAAATTGAAACCAGACAGTGTGACTTCGGAGAAGCTTGCTGAACATGCCGTTCAAGCAGCTCATTTGCAGGATGAAATTATTGGCAGCAACCATCTCGTCAGAGGAGCTATTGGAGAAACGCACGTTCAATTCGGCGCCATTCGAGCGGAGCATCTCCAAGACGGAGCAGTCTCCGCAGAGAAGCTAGGGCGCGGGGTTATTCAAACGAGTCACCTTGCACCGCAAGCCGTCGGCAAGGAACAAATTGCTGAGGATGCCATCGAGCGCAAGCATATCGCGGATGATGCGATTACAACACGCCATGTGCAAGAAGAAACGATCACGACAAGTAAAATTGCTGAAGAAGCTGTGACGAGCAGCAAGATGGCTTCGATGTCGATTGAAATTCGCCATTTGCAAGAAAATATCATTGATGGATTTCATATTAAGCCAGGGGCGATTACTTCTGAGCATTTGGCTCAGGGTTCGATCACGCTCGGCATATTTGCAGATCGAAGTTTGGATGGCAGCAAGCTGATCGAAAACTCCATCACTTCCGAAACGCTGGCCCAGGGTGCGGTAACGGAAGATAAGCTGGCGAATGGGGCCGTTGCCACGCAACATTTGCAAGCAGGCGCGATTTCCTCCTGGATTGTTCAGGATCATGCGATTACGAGCAGCAAAATAGACCAAAATGCGATTACCGAAGCGAAGCTGGCAGATGTCAGCGTAACAGGCAGGAAGATTTCCAGTAAAGCCATTCATACGGAACATATTTCTGACGGCGCAGTGACTGCGGCTAAATTGGCGAATGAGAGTATTCATGGCAGTAAGTTGGTTGCTGGCGCGCTTCATGCGAAGCATTTGGCTGATGGCGCGATCACAGGTTCCAAAATAGCGGCGCGAACGATCGTACAGGAGCATATCGCCGACAATGCGATTAGTGGAGTGAAGCTGGCGAAGGAAAGTATCGACGGTAGCAAAATTATCCATGGTTCGATAGCAAGCGATCACTTGGCTGCCGGTTCTGTTAACGGTGCGAAGCTGTCGGTTGGGGCAGTTAGCGGTGAACATTTAGCCGTTGGCTCTGTTGACAGTGAAAAGTTGGCTGCGAACTCCGTCGACAGCAGTAAATTGACGCTTGGCTCAGTGAATAATTACCATTTGGCGGATAGTGCGGTTTATGGGGTGAAATTGGCTACCGGAAGTGTTGACGGCAGCAAGTTGACCGCTGGATCAGTCAGCAATGAACATCTGCTGGATCACGCGGTAGATGCAGCTAAGTTAGCGCCGCTCAGTGTAGACAGCAGTAAAATCGTAACGGGAGCCATTCTCCGTGAGCATCTGTCAGAGCATGGCGTGGATGGTTCGAAGTTGGCCTTCGGCGCGGTGGATCGCAACCATATCGCACCTGGCGCTGTTGATGGCACTAAGCTTTGGGAAAGCAGTGTGGACAGCAGTAAGCTGACGCTTGGGGCTGTAGGCAGCGAGCACTTGCAGGACGGCGCAGTGAATGGCGCTAAGCTTGCCATAAGCAGTGTAGACAGCAGCAAGCTGGTATCAGGTTCAATTAATAGCGATCATATTGCTCCAGGAGCTGTAACGAATTCGAAGCTATCCGCAAGCAGCATTGATGGCAGTAAGATTGCGGAAGGCGCAATTGGCAACGAACATCTCGCTTCTGGCATTATTACCAGCGTGAAGCTGGCCATCGGCAGTATCGATGGCAGCAAGCTGGTTGCCGGTGCCATCAGCAGTTACCATCTCGCTGACGGTGCGGTGGACAGCGTCAAACTAGCATTAGGAAGCATTGACGGCAGCAAGCTGACCGCATCTTCCATCAGCAATGCGCATATCGTTGATGGCGCTGTGGACGGAGCGAAGCTGGCAGCAAGCAGTGTCGACGGCAGCAAGCTAGCTGCTGGCTCAGTCAATGGCGACCACCTTGCGGATGGCGCCCTGTACGGAGCGAAGCTGGCCGCTGGCAGTATCGACGGCAGCAAACTGGCGTCGAGTGCCATCAGCAGCTACCACTTGGCCGCAGGCAGTGTCGACAGCGCGAAGCTCGCAATCGGCGCTGTAAGCAGCAGTCACTTAGCTGCGGGTTCGGTAGACAGCACGAAGCTGGCCGCAGGCAGCGTCGATGGCAGCAAGCTGGTTGCCGGTGCCGTTGGCAGCAGCCATTTGGCTGACGGTGCGCTGGAAGGCTCCAAGCTGACAGTGGGAAGCATCGATGGCAGCAAGCTGGCGTATTCGGCCGTAAACAACGTTCATCTTGCAGCGGGCAGTGTAGATGGCAGTAAACTATCTGTCGGCAGTGTAGACAGCAGCAAGCTATGTCTTGGATCGGTGAGCAGTCTACACTTGATCGACGGCAGCGTAGAAGGCACGAAGCTGGCCACTGGCAGCATCGATGGGGAGAAATTGAAACCGGATGCGATCGGCAACCAGCATATCGCGGACGGTTCTCTGAAGGTAACGAAACTGGCCGAGAGTGTTCTGCAAGTAGCGGGAACGCAGAAAAATGTCGTGCAGCAATTCGGTCTTGTTCCTTTTGAGTTGAAAATCCAAGATGAGCATATCGAGGCGGTTCTGCAATTTGATGAGATATTCGCGGATGAGAATTACGTTCTGACAGCGATGACGAACCACTCGGCATGCTATGTGTCCGTCAAAAGCAAATCGTTGGATAAGGCGGTTATATCGGTTATCCGGGCCAAATTCTCGCCAGATCAGCAAGGGGTTGTGAACTGGATTGCCATCGGGAAGAAGCCATAAGTAGAAGGAAGATGAAAAAACGGCAGGCATCGCAGATTATGCGAGCTGGCCGTTTTTTTTGGCTTGCCAGGAGCGATATCTGGTTCATGGTTGAATGTCCAATTTTCGATTCTGGGATATTCGTCCAATTTCCATTTATCACGAAAGCATATGATTAAAGAAGTGGATGTGACAATCGCACCATTATAACGCTTGGAAAGGGGTATGTCTTGTGAAGGGTGTTGTACTGGCGGGAGGAACCGGAAGCCGTTTACGTCCTCTGACGAACATCATCAATAAACATTTGCTTCCAGTCGGTGATTTGCCCATGATTCAATATGCCATTGAGAAATTAAGCAAAGCTGGGATACAGGATGTTTTACTGATTACGGGAAAGCAATCCGCTGGCTTGTATTTAGAGTATTTGGGCGGTGGCGACAAGTTCGGCGTTCGACTTACTTATAAGCTCCAAGAGAAAGCCGGAGGCATTGCCGAGGCGTTGGCGCTAGCGGATGCTTTCATCCAGCCTGGAGAGAAGTTCGTCGTTCTGCTTGGTGATAATCTGTTCGAAGATTCCTTGGTTCCGATGATAGATACCTTCAAGAATCAGCTTGAGGGAGCAATGGTCATTCTAAAAGAGGTGGCGGATCCGCGAAGATATGGCGTTGCTTGTATGAAAGACGGCATCATCCAACGAATTGATGAGAAACCGGAGCATCCGACTTCCCAATATGCCGTGACAGGCATTTATTTATTCGATTCTGCTGTGTTCGACATCATGAAGACGCAAACCCCTTCCAATCGCGGAGAATTGGAAATTACTGATGTGAACAATGTGTACGCAGCCGCCGGCAAGCTATCACATGGGTTCTTCTCAGGCTGGTGGATTGATGCTGGAACCCACGAATCTCTCTTCCAGGCCACTCTTTTTCTACGAAAGGAGGACAGCTAGATGGGAGTTATTCTTGTGACTGGAGGAATGGGGTTTATTGGAAGTAACTTCATTCACTATTGGAAGCAGCATCATCCGCAAGATCATCTGATAAATGTAGATTTGCTTACGTATGCGGGAAACAAGGGCAATGTCGCGTCTTTAGTTGGGCAAGCTGGGTACCAGTTCGTACAAGGGGATATTGGCAATGAAGCTCTGATGAGCCAGTTGATGCAGCAGGGTGTTGATGTGGTCGTTCATTTCGCGGCCGAATCTCATGTGGATCGGAGCATTCATAGTCCGCGCGACTTTGTCATGACCAATGTGCTAGGGACACAGAGCTTGCTTGAAGCAGCCAAAAGAAATCAAGTGAAGAAGTTTGTCCATGTCTCAACGGACGAAGTCTATGGCACTTTAGGGATCGATGGAGCTTTTACGGAAATGACGCCGATCGCCCCCAATTCTCCTTATTCCGCGAGTAAAGCCGGGTCGGATTTAATCGTTCGGGCTTATTACGAAACGTATGGATTCCCGGCGATTATCACTCGCTGTTCGAATAACTACGGTCCACGGCAATTTCCGGAAAAATTAATTCCGCTCATTATCACACGAGCGCTTCGTGATGAACCGATCCCGATTTACGGTGACGGCTTACATGTACGCGATTGGCTGTATGTTGACGATCACTGCTCGGCTATCGATCGCGTTATTCAAGATGGTGTGCCTGGGCAAGTCTATAATATTGGCGGGCATCAGGAGCGTACGAATGTGGATGTGGTCAAAAGCATTCTGAAAGCAATTAACAAGCCTGATGAACTTATACATTTTGTACCGGATCGACTGGGGCATGATCGCCGTTATGCCATTGACAGTTCCAAAATTGCGCGTGAACTGGGGTGGGCGCCATCCTACACGTTCGAAACCGGCATCCAAAAAACGATCGATTGGTATGTGCAAGAACAAGTTTGGTGTGAACGTATTGCCAATGGCTCCTACCGTGATGACACAGAAGCTGATCGTTCATGAACATATTAATTACCGGTGCGGGTGGACAATTGGGCTACGATCTGATCCGCGTGTTCAAACCTGTTCATCAGGTGACCGCTTGGCGCAGAGATCAATTGGATGTGAGCAATGAGCAGCAGGTGATGGACATTTTACTCAAAGAACGTCCTGACGTAGTGATTCATGCAGCTGCATATACGAATGTTGATCAAGCTGAAGTGGAGACCGAGCTTGCCTATGACGTGAATGCGATGGGGTCGCTGCATATAGCAAAGGCTTGCGAGCAAATCGGAGCCAAGCTTGTTTATGTCAGCACGGACTATGTTTTC
The DNA here is from genome assembly GCF_014640555.1 of Paenibacillus marchantiophytorum. Taxonomy (GTDB): domain Bacteria; phylum Bacillota; class Bacilli; order Paenibacillales; family NBRC-103111; genus Paenibacillus_E; species Paenibacillus_E marchantiophytorum. The sequence continues at coordinate 8,393 of NZ_BMHE01000048.1, forward strand.
GATGGCACCAAAGGAACACCTTATGAGGAGCAAGATAGCACCAATCCCGGCAATGTGTACGGTCATTCCAAGCTGCTTGGAGAGAAGTTCGTGAGAATGACCTCCTCGAAGCATTTTATCGTGAGAACGTCCTGGTTGTACGGTACCAAAGGGGCTAATTTTGTAACCAAAGTGTTGGAAAAAGCAAGATCAGGCGGACCGTTATCCATCGTTAATGATCAGTTTGGCTCACCTACCTATTGTTTGGATTTAGCGATTTTTATCAGAGAACTGGTGGAATCAAACCGATATGGCATTTATCATGCCTCCAACCAAGGGGTTTGCTCCCGATATGAATTCGCTGAACAGATTTTGAAGGTGGCTCGTATGGAGCATGTGGCTTTGCAACCTGTCCAATCTGACTTGTTCCCGATGCCGGCTGTGCGACCCATGTATTCAGCTTTTGAACACAGGGCGATAGCGGATAATGGCTTTACTCCTATTCGGGATTGGCAATCAGCCCTGCGATTTTTTCTGCAAGTGGATCATGATGTTCAAGCTGTTATGGATAAGAAGGTGTGAGATGAGCAAGAAAGTTGCTGTTCGACTGTTGAAGGGAAGAAGGCGAGGATTCCGCACAGGGCTTGAGCATGGACGGCGGATGGGCAGATGCCAATCCGTTATGGAGACCACGATGCCTGCTCCGATGCCGCTTAGAGAGGCAAGAGTGCTGTTCATTGTTCAGGGATTTGACGCGATTGATCAAGGCATAACCCAAGGCTTGCAAGATACGGTTCGCGAAGTGTTTACGGCAACAGCGCCTGACATGCTTAGGCTCGCAGATGAGCTTCGCCCGAATTTGGTGCTTGTCATGAATGGACTTCATGTTTTCCCAGCTGAACATACCGCTCATATCGATCAGATTAGGGAAATGGGCATCCGAACGGCTATCTGGTTTGCCGATGATCCTTATTTTACGGATCAAACTGCTTTTCTGGCGCCGCATTATGATTATGTGTTTACACATGAAATGAGCTGTATTGCCTTCTATCGGGAGATGGGCTGCGCGCAGGTCCACTACTTGCCGCTTGCGGTGAATACACGTGTGTTCAAGCCGCTTCAAGTCGAGCCTGCGTATCGCAGTGATGTCTGTTTCATCGGGAATGGGTTTCCGAACCGCATTGACCTCTTTAACAAGCTGACTCCGTTCTTAAAGAATAAAACGGTGCTGATTGCTGGGGCACTATGGGAACAATTAAGTCAATTTGAGCTGTTAAAGAAAGGCATTAAGCTGCAATGGATTCCCATTGAAGAGTCCGTGAAATATTATAGCGGCGCTAAAATTGTGATCAATGTACATCGGCTGACGTATGACGAGACCTATAACAAGAATAGCCGTAATCTGCCAGGTCATTCGATTAACCCTCGTACGTATGAAATTGCGGGCTGCGGGACTTTGCAAATTACCGACTATCGTCACGATTTGCAGTATTACTATACACCTGGGCAAGACATTGAAACGTTCATGAATGCGGAGGAGCTTGTTCAGAAAATGCAATACTACTTGACGCATGAAGATGAACGTCAACGGATTGCGGTGAAGGGTTTGCGGAGAACGATTGCCGAGCATAGTTTCGCTAATCGACTGGTGAAATTAATGGACCTTGTCTTCGCCTAGAAAGGAGAGGGATAAATGTCTTTAGTCAATAAGAACGATGCCGTGAGACAGGGATTTATAGATGGGTACGAGGCGGGGTATGCCAATGGCGTTCGGTTGGGGCAGTCAGAAGCTATCATCCAGAAAGCTATGCGGGATCGGGATGCCGCCCCTGTATGGGATATCCGCGTGCTGTATGTCACATCTGGGAAGGGCTATCCTTATGAGCCTCTGGATCATGCGATTATCGGCAGCTTGCGGCCGTTGGTCCGTGAAATGATCATTGGCAATTGCGCGAACGATCCGATTCGTATCGGTAGCCCGGAATCCGATCTCGAAACGCTTGCGGCTGTCCACAAGCCGGATCTGATGTTAATACTCGATGGGATGAATCTCTCGCTGGATGTCGTAGACCGGATTCGCGGAATGGGGGTTCGCACGGCGATCTGGCTGACGGATGACCCTTACTATACCGATTTTACCATCTCTATGGCTCCGCACTATGACTTCATGTTTACGCTGGAAGTGAACTGTGTCTCCTTGTATCAGGAGATGGGCTGTGCACATGTGCATTATTTGCCCTTAGCGTTTCAACCAGATATGTTCCGACCTAAGGCAGTGCCGAACGGGCACGAGCGTGATATCTGTTTCATTGGCTCCGCGTATTGGAACCGAGTTGCCATGTTCGATAAATTAACGCCTTATTTAGCTAACAAACGTATTTTCATCTCCGGCATTTGGTGGGAGAGGTTGAAGCACTATGAGCTGCTTGCCCCGCAAATTCAGCTTAATACCTGGATGCCGCCTGAGCATACAGCGACGGCCTACAATGGCGCCAAAATCGTCATCAATATGCACCGTGCTTACGATGATCAGGCGTATAACAACAATAGCCGGCGTATTTTGGGGGCTTCACCCAATCCGCGAACTTTTGAAATTTCGGGCTGCGGCGTGCTGCAGATCACGGATTTACGTGCAGATTTAGTTAACTTTTACACGCCGGATTATGATATTGTGACTTATTCTTCCCCTGAAGAATTAGTGGAGAAAATGGATTATTACCTGACGCATGAAGAAGAACGCAAACAAATTGCGATGCGAGGTTTATACCGGACGATGCGGGACCATACCTATGCGAATAGGCTATCAACGCTGCTAAGGGTTGTTTTTGGACAATAGGAGGTGCATGACGATGATCAAAAAGACAAAGGTGCGTAAGCTCGCACTTAAAAGTGGTGTGCGTAAAAAGAAATTCGCTGCTCCCAGCAAACTTCGTTTGAAGAAGAAGCTGGTAGGCAAGAGAAAGTCCAAGGTAGTTCGTTTCCCGAAATCATCACGACTCCGGTCCAAACGCAGAGCGATTCGGCAACCTAAACGGGGCTTTGCTGGCACAACGACCTATAACAAGGCTTTCGATGAAGCTTATAACGAGGGTTTTAATATTGGTTTCGCACAAGGCTACGCCTTAGAGCAGGAGAACCCGGCGGTATAGCTGGCTCACGTATGTATAAAGGAGGTGAATTCCATACTCGGTTCATGAAACGGGTATGTTGCACATGTCGACTCCACAGCAGCCTAAAGTGCTTTTGTTTTCCCATATTTGCAATCCGGAGCATATTACAGGAGCAGAAAAACTGCTGCTCTTCATGACGCTGGAACTTGGACGTCACTATGCGTGCACGTTAGTCGTTCCAAAGGAAGGGCTGCTAGCCGTAGAGTCGAGACGTCACGGCATTCCTACGATCGTTCAATCGTTCCCGCTGCTCTATGACATGTATCACCCAACGGATGCTTTGCCACAATTACATCAAGAGTTGTTGGGTCATGCCGATATGGCCGGCTTACTGGATCTGCTCTTCATCCATGAACCGGATCTGGTTATCACCAACACGTGTGTTAACCTTTTACCAGCAGCTGCAGCCAGAAAATTAGGGATTCCGGTCACATGGATTATCGCCGAAACGATCCAATCGACCATCTTTGCATCCATCAGTGCTGACCTGATGGATACCTATGCAGACTGGATTATCGGCATATCCGAAACGACGCTGCAGCCGCTGCATCGTATTCGGGAACGGAAGAAATTCGTGCTGCCCCCTTCCTGGCACACAGATCAGTATGATGCTAGGGAATGGCCGGTCAAAAGGCAGAACAAGCGTGCCGAGATTGGCATTTATGATGAACGTCCAGTGGTCGGTTACATCTCCTCCGATATCTATGCGAATAAAGGGCTGGATCACTTCATTCAGATGGGCATCAACATATGCGAAACGAATCGGATGGCTCATTTTATGATTACAGGCAAACCAGCAGACGCTGCTTATATGGAATCCTGCATTCAGATGATCTTAATCTCCGGTTACTCATCTCAATTCTCGATTCTTCCCTTCGAACCCAATATTCAATCGGTCTACCCAGCGATGGATGTCGTTGTTATCCCCAGTCTGCTGAACGAAGGTTTCGGACTTACAGCTTTGGAAGGACTCATTTTCGGCAAAGCGGTTGTAGCTTATCGTTCTGGCGGCTTAAGCGAAATTCTGGCTTCGACGGGCAATGAACTCTTTCTGGCGAACAAAGGCGATGTTCGTGATCTTACGAGCAAAGTACAGTATTTGGTCTCTGATCAAATCGCACGCCAGCAGGTGGGCAAGACGAACAGTCAGGCTATCGGGCAAGTATTCGGCATCGATGCCTATCGCAGCAAGCTGGAGCACTTCCTGGCTCGCATCCGTCCACACTTGCAGGAAAGCAGATCAGCTCGTCTTAGCGCACCTCAATTTCCGAATCAGTTCCTCTTGAAAGGGGAGGCTTCGCACACCGTATTCCTCATTGAACAAGGTCAAAAACGTCCGGTTTCGACCGGTTATGATTTCCACTTTTACAAATTGGATTGGAATCGGGTCGGTATTGTAAATGATCGGCAGTTAACCTCCCACCCGACAGGGCTGTCGATTCGTGCGGAAGAACCATTCTTGAAGCATGCTCCGGCGATCTATATAGCCAAGGGATTGGGGCCGACGGTTTATCTCATGCAGCATGGCATACGCTATCCCTTCAGCTCAGAAGCAGCGATGCATCATTATGGCTATAACCTTGATCAGGTTGTCCAGCTGCCCGAGAAGGAGCTTGCGACTTATGCGCTCGGTCATCCTATCGTTTGGGGATCCAGCAAGGCGTCAACGAGAAGAAGGTCTAAGATCAAAGCGAAACGCCGTTTGCGCAAAAGATTGAAAAAAGGGGCAAAGCTCAGAAGAAGCGGAAAGCGATTTGCGAAGGGTGGGTTTAAAGCGCGCAGGCGAAAAGCGGCTTCCCGGAAAATCAAAGTGACCAAACGGGGAGTACATGTGCGCAGAGCGAAAAGCCGACGTGGGGCCAAAAGTTCTGCCAGGCAGAAGCTGCGTCACAAAAGCTTTGCGAAGGTAGGAGGAAGAAAATGAAAATCGCAACGGTGCTCGGAACCCGACCTGAAATTATTCGGTTGAGTCTAATCATTCAGAAGTTGGATGAGTTGGCTGACTCCCACATTTTGATTCATACAGGTCAGAATTTCACGCCTACGCTCAGCGATGTGTTCTTCGAAGAGCTGGGGCTGCGGCAGCCGGATTATCGACTTCATAACCAGTCGAATACGCTGGGCGGACAGCTTTCGGTGCTGTTCGCCGAGCTCGAGCGCATATTGATGCAAGAGCGACCGGATAAAGTGCTCGTGCTCGGGGATACGAACAGCGCACTTAGCAGCATCCTGGCTGAGCGGATGGGCATCCCGGTCATTCATATGGAAGCGGGCAATCGCTGCTTCGATCTGGCAGTACCGGAAGAGAAGAATCGCAAAGTGATCGATGCTATTTCCAGTATTAATATGCCTTATACGAGATACAGCCGAGATAATTTGCTCAGGGAAGGCGTGCCGAGTCATCGCATCATCGTAACCGGCAATCCCATCTATGAGGTCATGAAACATTATGAAACGCAAATTAAGGAAAGCACGATTATAGAGCGGCTTGGCTTAACCGATGAACCGTATTTCTTAGTGACAACGCATCGTGCTGAGAATGTTGACCATCCGGAGCGGCTTGCCCAAATTCTTCAAGGGCTCAACCTGGTGGCGGAGGCCTTCGGTCACAAGGTTATCTGCAGCATTCATCCACGGACGAAAGCAAGGCTTGAGCAGGAGGGCACGGTCATGCATCCACTCGTTCAATTCCATGAGCCTTTTGGTTTTTTTGACTTTGTTCATTTGGAGCAGCACGCATGCTGCGCCTTGACGGACAGCGGTACGGTACAGGAAGAATGCTGCATTTTCCATGTGCCTACCGTTACGATTCGAACAACAACGGAACGTCCAGAAACGGTTGATTGCGGCAGCAATGTCGTATCAGGTCTCCAGGCCGAGCAAATTTTGAACGCAGTCAAGGTCATGGTGAGCTTCCCGGCAAACTGGCAATGCCCGGATGGTTATCTGGATACGAATGTATCGCAGAAAGTCATTCAATATTTATTAGGAGGTAAAAAGCATGTTTACTAACGCGACAATCTTGGTGACCGGCGGAACCGGATCCTGGGGTTACGAGCTCATTGAACAGCTGCTTAGGGAAAATCCTAAGAAGATTATTGTATTCTCCCGAAACGAATCCACACAAGTTGCCATGAAACGGACCTTTGAGGATCCCCGATTGTCGTTCTGCATCGGCGATGTCAGAGATAAGGATGCGCTAACCAAAGCTTGTGAGAAAGTGGATTACTTATTCCACTTAGCGGCGCTGAAACATGTGCCTGTTTGTGAGGATCAGCCTTATGAAGCTTTGAAAACAAACGTTGTTGGCACTCAAAATGTGATTGAAGCGGCGATCGAGAACAAAGTGAAGAAAGTCATTAATATTTCAACAGATAAAGCGGCGAATCCATCCAACTTCTATGGGATGACCAAAGCCATCGGCGAGAAATTGATTGTGCATGCGAATCTGCTCAGTGATTACACGCAGTTCTTATGTGTGCGTGGCGGCAACGTACTCGGCACGAACGGCAGCGTCATTCATTTGTTCATGAAACAAATTCGCGAGAAGAATCAAATCGGCATTACGGACAAAGAAATGACCCGCTTCTTCCTGACCAAAGAAGAAGCCATTGCGCTCCTGCTGCGCGGAGCGAAGGAAGGGAAGGGCGGAGAAATCTTCGTCATGACGATGCCGACATGCAAAATTATGGATCTTGCCGAAGTCTTGATGGAAGAAATGGGCAAGAAAGATGTCGAAGTCATCGAGCTTGGCGTTCGGCCAGGTGAGAAGATTCACGAAATCCTGCTGTCCGAATTCGAAAGTCATTATACCGTGGCCTATGATGATCAGTATTTAGCCATTCTACCGACCATCGATATTCCTGGTCTTCGTGAATACTACGCGAATTATCCGAAAGTACCTTTCGAAAGCTTTAGTTCGGAGGGGCCTTTGATGAGTAAAGAGGAGATCAAATCGCTGCTCGTGCGCGGGGGGTTTTTGAGATGAAGCAAAAGCTGCTCATCCTTGGTGGACGAGGAATGTTAGGAAGTATGCTTGTTTCTTATTTCCAGACATGCAGCAGCTATCAGGTTTATTACACGACAAGAGACAAAACGCAGTCAGAAGGACTGTATCTGGACGCAGAGGATGAGGTTTTGCTGGAAAAGGTAATCGAAGCTGTGCGGCCGGATATTGCGATTAATTGTATGGGGATATTGAATCAATTCGCTGAAGCGAATCCGCAGAAAGCCTATTGGATCAATGGTCTGCTCCCCCATAAAATCGCTCAAGCGCTGGATCGCGTAGGCGGTAAATTAATTCATATCAGCTCGGATTGTGTGTTCTCGGGAGAAAAAGGTGGACACACCGAGGAGGATGAGCCGGATGGAACTTCCGTCTATGCCAGATCGAAGGCACTGGGAGAAGTAACGGCGAAACCGCACTTGACGATTCGAACCTCCATCATCGGACCTGAGGTCAGTACGCACGGTATTGGTCTTCTGCACTGGTTTCTCCAACAGCAGGGTGTCATTAGCGGCTATAGCCAAGCTTGGTGGAATGGCATTACGACGTTGGAGCTTGCCCATTGTATTCGTCATGCGATGGAGGAGGATCCCATATCGGGGATCCTCAACATTGCGGCGCCGGAGCCTATCAGCAAGTTCGAACTGTTGAAGCTGTTTCAACATGTCTTTCAGAAGGACGATGTCCTCATTCGTGAGGATGATAAAGTGAAGCTGGATCGGACGCTTCAGCAAAGCCGAACGGACTTTCACTACGAAGTTAAGGGTTATGAAGCCATGCTGCGGGAACTGAAAAACTGGATGTGCGCCCAATGAAATCGATTCTTATAACGGGTGCGAATGGTTTTACAGGGGAGCACGCCTGTCGACATTTTGTACAAAAGGGACTGCGCGTTGCTGCTGTAACACGTTATAAGGAGTCTTCGGTAACAGGCGTGCAATCCTGCGTCTGTGATCTGACTCAAGCCGAGCAGGTGTACGCGCTAATTGATGAGATTCAGCCAGATTATGTGCTGCATTTGGCTGGCAAAAATGCGGTTAAGGGTTCTTGGCAGGAGCCTGTGCTGTACATGGAGACGAATATGATGTCTACCCTGTATTTGCTGGATGCTCTGCGCAGGGTGCCTCACTGCCGGATCGTCGTCACGGGCTCCATGCTCAGCTATGTCCCCGCCGATGGGGAAGTTCCTTCGCATCCCTATAGTTTGAGCAAATCTTTTCAAACTTGGGGTGCGCTCGGATGGGCACATCTGTTCAAACAGCAGCTTATGATTGCCAGGCCCTCCAATCTGATTGGCCCTGGTCCTTCCAACGGGATCTGCGGGTTGTTGGCCAGAGCTTCTGCGGCTGTTGAGGCTGGCGTCCAGTCTGCTCCCTTCCAGCTCTCTTCTAGGGTTGAAGAACGAGACTATGTGGATGTTAGAGATGCTGTTGCCGCTTATGCTCTTATCCTTGAAGAGGGAACTCCCAGCATGGTGTATCCGGTAGCTTCAGGGAGGAATCGCACGCTTGGCACGATCGTGGATACATTGAAACCGTTGATTAACGGGGAACTTCTGATCCAGTCAGGCTTATTAAGCGACTACTTGCCTCCTGAGCCTATCGACATACAGCCGCTTCTTGCATTGGGATGGCATCCTGCCTATAGCTTCGAGGAGTCGTTACGAGATGCGCTCATTTATTTTCGCTAGCAAGGCATATCGCATGGTTAGAGGTGAAAGCATGTATCCGAAAGTATCCATCATTATCCCCTTCTATAACGATCCTTATATTGAACAAGCTATTGTGAGTGCGTTAGGTCAAACCTACCCGAACATCGAAATCATCGTGGTAGATGATGGCTCTACAAGTCATCAAGAGAAAATTGCTCCATTTCTGTCCCGAATTCACTATCTGGGCAAAGCGAATGGCGGAACGGGGAGCGCTCTGAACTATGGCATCCGGATGGCAACGGGGCAATATATTGTCTGGCTCAGCTCGGATGACATGCTGTATCCGGATAAGGTGGAACGCCAATTGCTGTTCATGCTGGAGCATCATTCTTCGATCAGTTATACCTCTTTTGACGAAATAGATGGCTATAACAATGTGATTGGTCGTCATAAGTCGCTGTTCTTTCCGAATCAGACTGAGCTTGTTCGCGCATTTATGAGCTTTGATCCGATCAACGGATGTACAGTGATGTTGAAAAAAGAACTATTTACCTACATCGGTTATTTTAATGAAAGTCTACTCTATACGCAGGATTACGATCTATGGATTCGGACCTTACTAGGAAGAGTTCATATTCATTATTTGAATATCCCGCTGACGATGTACCGTTGGCATGGGGAAATGGGAACTAAAAAGCATTGGCCGGCGATTTTGAGTGAAATTGAACATATTCAAGCTTACTACCGAGATCGTCTGCTGAATTATGTCCATCAAATGGGGGGGTAATACCGATGCACCCACTCGTATCCGTCATCATCCCTTTTTATAATTGTTCCTATGTGCATCAAGCTATTCAAAGCGTTCTGCAGCAGACGTACCCCAACATCGAAATTATTGTTGTAGACGACGGGTCTACCCAGCATGCTGACCTAATCCTTCCGTTTAAGAATAAGGTCCACTATTTGGGCAAAAAAAACGGAGGAACGGCCAGTGCGTTAAATCACGGAATACGTATGGCTTCAGGCACTTATATGGCTTGGCTGAGTTCGGATGATATGTTCTATCCCCAGAAAATACAAAATCAACTATCGTTCATGCTGCGTAATGACTCGTTAGTCAGCTATACGCCTTATGATGCAATGGACGCAAATAGCCATATTTATCAAAGAAATATCGGTCATGTCATGCCTGGTGAGATTGCCCTATGCCAAGGTTTTATTAAAGGTCTTAATCCTATTAATGGTTGTACGATCATGGTGCAGAGATCCGTATTCGACATATCGGGTTACTTTAATGAGCAATTACGCTTTACTCAGGATTATGACATGTGGGTTCGCCTCATGCTGCATGGTGTTAAATTCGATTATGTACCCGAACCTTTGACGATGTACCGATTTCATGAGCGCATGGGCACTGTCCGCCATCAGTCGGAGATGTTTTCCGAATATGAGGCTGTTCAGCGGCAATATGCGAAGGCTTTAACTTATCGGATACGCCAGTTGGAGGAAAGTTCTTTTTGAAATGAGGGGGATTTGTGAAAATACTGTTGGCAACACACTGGCTGATTCCCCATGTTGGCGGTGTATGGGCATTCATGGAGCAGCTCAAGAAGCGGCTGGAGTCCATGGGGCATGTCGTGGATATGCTTGGCAACAGCCCGGATTATTTGAAAATCCATATGGTGAATCGCAACCTGGAAGTCGCCAAAGCCCAGCTTCTGCCGCTGCTCGAAACGAAGCTGAATGCACATAATCAGCCTTTGCTGAATTTGAGCCCGATTGTTCGCTACTATGAATATGAACGCTATTGCCTGGAGCTGTCTGCTGCCTATTTTGATCTAAGCCAGTATGATCTCATCCATACGCAAGATGTGCTATCTACGCGTTCAATCAGCCGGGTGAAGCCTAAGCATGTCGCACATGTTGCGCATATTCACGGCTGTGTAGCGACAGAGATGATGCTTCATTACCAGTTGAATCCGCAGCTTGGCATTACCGAAAGCTCGCCGGAGCTGAAATATTTCCGCAGTCTTGAGCACTATGGCGCTTCTTCCTGCGATATTACGGTCACATCCACCCATTGGATGAAGGATATGTTAATTAATGAATTCGCTGTTCCCCAGGGGCAGGTCACGGTGTTTCAATATGGGTTTGACGTGAAAGATTTTGCAGTGAAGAGTAAGAGAAGCACGACGATTCGGCGTCCCGAAGGCAAGAAAGTGATCATTTGTCCAGCTAGACTTGTGTTTGTCAAAGGAATAAATGTGCTGATTTCGGCTTTGGCGCAACTCAAGAAGATTCGGCAGGATTGGGTATGCTGGATTGTTGGAGATGGGGAATTGCGTACCGAATTGGAAGAGCTCAGCCTGGCGCTGGGCTTGCAGCAAGAGGTTGCATTCTTGGGACGCCGGGATGACGTGCCTGCTTTATTGCAGCAATCTGATATTTTTGCTCATCCCTGCTTGCAGGATAATCAACCTTATTCCGTGGTGGAAGCGCAGTTTGCCGGATTGCCTGCCGTCGTTTCGAATGCTGGGGGATTGCCGGAAATGGTTGATCACGGGCATACAGGATTGATTTCACCTGTGGGAGATTCGTATACCTTAGCCTTGCACATGGCGTTCTTGCTGCAAAACGAGAAGGTCCGGCGAGAATTCGGCCGGAATGCCAAGGCATGGGCACAGCATCATTGGTCCATGGATCTTATGATGGGACGGGTGCTTGACGTTTATGAGAGAGCACTCAGCATGAAGTGATCAAAGGAGGAGCTGGGTATGGATTCCCCCCGATTTTTAGTGCTTGGCGACTTGTACAATTGTTTGTTTGCTGTTCAAACCTCAAATTTTAATCAGCTGGTTGATTACGTCATTTGGAATCAGGTGAAAACTTCGCTGCCCAAGGATTATACGCTTCCGGATCTGCTCGTTCTCCATGCGCTTTCTGAATGAACAATGAGCTGCTTATTTGAATTGAAGGAGTAGTGAAATATGACGACTTATTGGGATCATGTCGATCCAGTTGAATTTTTGCAGACAGACGAGGAAGGGTATAACAAATCGATACGGAAGCTGTTCCGGGATTTGGTTGGCCACTTGCAGATTCAAACGATCCTTGAAGTGGGATGCGGACCTGGCGTCGACTATGTAGGAGCCTCTCAAACACGTCCGAGCATTGATTATACAGGCGTAGACATTACCCCGCAGATGATCGAGCACTGCCAACGTCTTTATCCAAATGGGAAATTCCAGTTAGCTGACATTTACAGCCTGCCCTTCGCTGACAATACATTCGAGCTGGTGTACTGCAAGGATGTATTGAATCATTTGGACACGTGGGAGAAAGGCTTTGAGGAGCTTTACCGTGTCAGCCAGAAGTATATATTGGTAAATTTCTTTTATGGCTTGGGTGCTACGACAGTCAAAGAGAAGCAGGATCACGGTACTCATGTCAACAATTGGTATGATTGGAATGAAGTCATGACCAAGCTGGTGGCCTCTCGTCCCTTGTCGCTCGTTGTTTTTCCGAGGGTCTGCAACTCCTATGAGGAAACGTTGATTTTGCTGCAGAAGGTTTAGCGTCGTGATACAGGAATGGATAAAAGTCGCGTTGTAAGGCTGAAAAACTGTGGTTGGAATGGAAGCGTAAGGTAGGGATGGGAAGTATGCCGTAAGGATGGGAACGTGTGATAGAGATGAGAAATGTGTAGTGGGGTTGGAAACGTGCGATAGGGATGGGAAATGTGCTTAAGGTCAGGGGAAACGAGAGGGCCGTCCTAAAAAGTAGATAAATCTATGTGAGGGCGGCCTTCTTCCTCCCGTAATGTGATTTTCTTGCGTGATGGTTAGAAAAACAACTTCGACACTCTGAGAGATGAGCCTCTCAAGAGGGAACTTCTATTAAGGGAATTCTAGGGCTCTATTCAGGCACTTCAGGTGAGATAAGGTTGAAATTCAGCGTTAAAGCAGCGCCTGACGTAAAAGCATGGACTTTAACGCTGTAAAACAGCGTTAAGGTTGGAGAAAGTGCAGCGCGGACAGCATTTCAGGTGAGATAAGATTGAAATTCAGCTTTAAAGCAGCGCCTGACGTAAAAGCATGGACTTTAACGCTGTAAAACAGCGTTAAGGTTGGAGAAAG
>NZ_BMHE01000048.1:21436-61126 GCF_014640555.1 Paenibacillus marchantiophytorum
AGCATTTCAGGTGAGATAGGGTTGAAATTCAGCGTTAAGGGTCTGAGCTTTGGAACCCCACGATGGTAGAGGGGGCTCAAAGCTCAGGATAAGGTAGCTAAACGTGCTTATTTGCTCGAAAGGCGGCTGTTTTGGAGACATAAGCAAGGTCTAATCTCAAGCCGTACCGCTAAGTCGGCGGGGATTAGACCGTTTAGCTTGCTTATTTATCTCCAAGCACATCCCCGCAGTCCTACTCATTCACAAGGTCCTTGTAGTGAATGTCACTGAAGATGCTCTTCCACAAGGTGTCATTGCCATGCAGCATATCATGATTGGGCAGCTCGATGGTGCATACGCGTTCAATTGGCCAATTCGTTTCTAGGATGTTCTCGCGATCGGTATATTGGCCAAACAAAATGCGGAAATCATGCTTCACTAGCTTAGAGAGTGTCATCTGCAGCTCTTCCACTTGTTTCCTGTTGCCGCCGGTTCGAATGAATAGGAGCCTGCGGCTGGTTTCTAATTTGTCGAGGAACCGTTCGATACGCCGATCGTATTTTTCTTTGATTTCGGGGTACGATTCTAAGTTCGCTATTGTATTCTTTTTGACGGAAAAATCATGAGCACTGTCGATGTGATAAGTCTCGTCTCGCACAATATAGTTGAAGGGGCCATAGTCTTCGCCGACAACCTTCAAATTTTTAAATTCCATGAAACTATTAAAACGATTATTCAAAAGCCGGTTCACCTGAGACAAGTCGCCGGATACCATCCAATCCAGCACACCGGCGTAGGGACGCAGCTTATTTTTCTCCAGCTGTATAGCAGGGAAGCAGCTGTCTCCCAGACTAAAGAAGGCATCATAGGAGCCTTTGATTTCGGAAAGTTTCAAGGGGATGACCTCCTTTTAGACCATGTGAATACCGTCCAATATTTCTTTCCACCAATGATCATTCGCTGTAAGAATGTTATCCATTGGAAGTTCAAGCGTACAAACGTTGTCATAGGTGCAGCGTGTTTCTATCATTTGCTGCACAGGACTATGCTTCACAAGAATTAAACGATACTCATGAGTCACTAGTTCGGATAGGATGGCATGCAGCTCGTCCACCTGTTCCTTCGTGTAGCTGCCGCAGCGAATAAACAAGAGGTGATGAGCCGTGTTCATTTTTTCCAAAAAACGCTGAACCCTGCGATCATATTTGGCTTTAACCTCGGGATAAGCGGTCAGCTCGTGCAGCGTATTTTTGCTGGTAAAAAAATCGTGATTGGAAGAAAACTGATAAGCTTGGTCGAAGACCAATAGATTTTTATCATAGGCTGTACCTATTATTTGGAGGTTGGCTAATTCCATAAAGCCTTGAAAGCGATTCTTGAGCAAGCGATTGACATCTGATAAATTCAGTGAAATCAGCCAATCCAGTACGCCCGAGTAGGGGCGCAGCTTATTTTTTTCCAATTGAATGGATGGGGTGCAGTGATCCCCTAAGCTGAAGATGGCGTCATAATTGCCTTTGATCTGTGCCAGTTTCATTGGTTCCCCTCCGCCTTATTTCAGATAAATGCCTTGCAAGATTTGAGCCCATAGCAGATCATTCCCAAACAACACATCGTTATCCGGGAGCTGAATGGAGCAGACGCTCGGCAGAGGCCACTCGGTTTCAACGATGCCTGTCACTTTCGTATGCTCAACGAACAGGATCGTGAAGTGATGGGTAACGAGACCGCTCAAGACAGCGTGCAGCTCTCTTACTTCTTCAAGCGTCCCCCCTGTGCGAATGAATAAAAGATGGGAGCAAGTTGTTGTTTTCTCTAGGAATCGAGCAACACGGCGGTCATATTTGGCCTTGACCTCCGGATAAGTCGCCAAATGGTCAGGTGTGTTGCGGGCAACAAAGAAGTCGTGATTGGAAGCGACATTGTAAGCCTCGTCAACAACTAAGAATATTTTCTGGCTGGCATACCCAAGCACGTTGAGGTTGGGGAGCTGCATAAAGCCCTCGAAGCGATTCCGCAACAGACGGTTGACGTCGGATAATTGATGAGAACCCATCCAGTCGAGAACACCGGAGTAGGGACGAAGTTTATGCTTCTCTAATTGGATAGAGGGACCGCATAAATCTCCTAAGCTGAAGATTGCATCGTAGGTTCCCTTTATGTCCGCTAATTTCATAGAGAAAGCTCCTCTCTGAATTGAATTCCTTCCAACAGGTTACTCCATAGATGATCGTTGGTATGCCAAATCTCCTGATTGGGCAGTTGGACCCAGCAGACGTTCGCAAGGGGGCAATCCTTTTCAACAAGGTCGGGAACGGCTGTATGCTGAACGAACAAGAGGCTGAAATCATAGGCAACAAGCTCCCTCAATATGGCTTGCAGCTCCTCAACATGTTCGAAGGTATCTCCTGAGCGAACAAAAAGAATTCGCCGCCGAGTGGTAAGGACGTCCCAAAAACGAGCGATTCGCCGCTCATATTTGGCTTTTACTTCTGGATAAGCTGACAGCTGTGTGAGACTGTTCTTGCGAATAGAGAAATCGTGGTTGGATATGAAGGAGTACCGGGTATCGAGTACCAGGAGCTGCTGGCCGGCATAGCCGAGAATTTGCAGATTAGGCAGTTCCATGAAACCCTGAAATCGCTGCTGAAGCAGACGATTGACGTCGGATAGGCGGTTAGAAATCATCCAATCGAGCACACCCGAATAGGGACGCAGCGCGTTTTTCTCCAGTTGCATCGCAGGAACGCAAAGGCCTCCCAAGCTGAAAACAGCCTCATACGAGCCTTTCAAGTCTACCAATCGCATAAGTTAACCTCCCTCAGAAACTTCTTCATGGAAAAGTTGCTTCTATAGTAGATGCGCCCCAAGGAGGATTGGATTGGACAAAAGCAGGGCGTTGTTTCCCCAATTTATGAGAGAATCCACCTGTGAGATATAGGTATTTTCTAGTGGAAATAAGCCCTTCCCTTTTGTCATTAATTTCATACCTTAATAGAGTGAACATGCATGAGCTTGAGCACCGATCAGAGATATTTTGCACGCTGCCAGGCAAGGCGTATAGGCGATTTGGAGAGGGAGTGATGACGATGCAGAAGTACACACATGCAAATTCAGCCAAAGAGGGGACATTTACGCCGTTTTTGATTACGGATAAGGAAGTTGTACTCACCTCTGTCATTGCTATGCATGTAAGTCCAGGGAATCGAATTATCCTGCAAATGGAAGTGGCATGGGAGAAGCCGATGAACTGGGATATGGGGGAGATTGAAATTGTTTTACGCAAAGATGCTCCTGACGGACCTGTCATCTATTGGACACTGGAGTCTTGTTTCGTAAGTGCGCATACAATCGTGGAGCAAGTTGAAATCGGGGAAAACCCCGTTCACATTTACTACTTATCTGTTCTTTCGTCAGAGCATCGTGCGATTATCGTGGGTCCTTATCTTTTGAAATGCACGGTTATGGAATAAAGAAGCCAATGGGTATGAGGATGGTGAACGAATGTCGATTTTTCGGATAGATGCCAGTGAAAGCCAAGCCATTAATTCTAACTATATTCAGTCTATTGATATTACTTTGCAGAACTTAGGCCATGAGGAATTCGATATGTTGATTCAGGGGACGAATCCTTCGGGGACGACCTTTACGTACTTATATCATTTGAATCCTGTGTCCGCAGCCAATTCCGTTATTCATATCCCTGATATTTATACGAACTATGAGTCCTTTTCTTTGCTGCTTGTAACCAATATCAACACTTACGCCACAACAGCTGTTACGCTGCATATGAAAAGCAATGGACATGTGGTAGCAATATTCACACAAGATAATTTTGTCCGAATCCATTGAGAAAAGAGGAGAACAATGTGAATGTTCTTTTCGTTTATTATGTGCCAAGCGGCGGGGTGGATACCTTGAACCGTCTAAGATGCAAGGCGCTTAAACCTTATGGCATTCATGGTGATTGCCTCTATTATGGTTGGGGAGCCGGGATGCAAAATAAATCAGATACCCCTTATTATGTAACAAAAAACGATATAGAAATTAAACAAATTATTGATAAAGGCAATTATGATGCCATTGTGGTAACGACAGATTACGTATCCTTTCCAAGATTTCGATTACTCGGATATACCGGCAAACTGGTGCTGGAAGTGCAGGGATACGGTCCCAAGGATGTGGCTCGGAAAGAGCTTACACAGGCCATCCCTTATGTGAATGCTTATGCCGTTGGATTGCTTAACCCACGGACGCCGCATATCACTGCTTTATTTGAAGAATTATTCCCGGCTATTCCCCGGTTTAATTTCAATAATGCTTTTGATTCGCACTCTTTTACCTATCAGCCTCTGCCTAGAGCCCAAGAACCGATTATCGGTTGGCTTGGACGTATTCAGGATAATAAAAATTGGCGTGAGTTTTTACAAATCGGCCATACCTTAATTCATCATGGATACCCCAAATTGCAATTGTGGATGTTTGAAGATCACCATCTATCGGTGCCGGAGGAGCGGGTTCAGTTTCATGAACTCGTGGAACAGCTCCGCCTGAAGAAGCATCTTACCTTGCGTTCCAATGTGGAGCATGCTCAAATGCCCAACTATTTCTCCATGATTGGAGATTCGGGAGGTCTCTTATGTTCCACCTCTAAGGTAGAAGGGGCTCCCTATGCTGTTTTGGAAGCCATGAGCTGTCGCTGCCCGGTCCTATCGACATATTCGGATGGTGTCTCCAGTTCGATCTATCACAATGCCACGGGCAAATACTATCAACAAGGACATATCGCACAAGCGATTGTTGAGGCCAAGGAATTGATGAGGAATTTGGAATTGCGGGAATCGATCCGTGCGGCGGCTCAGCTTCATGTGGAGCGCAATTTCAGCGCTGATACCTATGCACAGCATTTCAAGGCTATGCTCGATAGCTTATAAGAAAAGCAAGCGTGCTTAGAGGCAAGTTACAGCGAATGTAATCGAAGGAGGAAGTATCGTGGCGAATTATCAAGTGACTCCCAGTGGTAATCCGAAGCAGGAGCCTTCGGTTGCCGTAAATTTACTGGATCTAACGACAGTCATGGCAACTGCAACAGACTTTTCCTCTGGTCCGCCATTGATTGGGATCTATCGCTCAACCAATGGCGGCGTGAATTGGGTCAACGCGCTCCTTCCACTGCCTGCGGGTTTCAACGGAGCAGAAGCGGGCTTCGTTGCCTATGGATTTCCGAACTTGTTTATCGTCTCAGCGCATGTGTTTCCTGGCGATTCCGATGGCACGGTTGTTGCTTATCGCTCGACGGACAACGGCGTGACCTTTTCAGATCCTATCTTTGTCAACAGAGGTTATGGCAATTTCATTAATAACGACTGGACGAAAATTATTATTGATAATGCGCAGTCCAGCCCTTATTTGGGTCAAGTGTATGTCACTTACAACCGGCAATACAATGTCGATTTAGGAGGCAACTCTGTAGCTGGCTTTCAACGATCAAGAGACAGCGGGCTTACCTGGGACCAGCCACAGTTCCTCTCGGACTTGATGGAGGATACGGAACGGGCTGATGTGGCGGTCAGTTTGAAAGGAGTTGTGAGCTTGGGATGGATCGATACCAGTTCGGCAAGTCCAGCTTTTTTTATTCGAATTTCATTGGACGGAGGGACAACCTTCGGAGCGCCAATCTTTGTTTCTACGGTTGTCCTGGTTCCGAGTCCACTCCCTGTCACTGGTTACGAGTTTCGTATACTTAATTTCTCTAATCTCGCAGCCGATACGTCGCTGATCCCTGGAACCAGCGGCAATGTGTATGCGGTTTGGCAGGATAACCGCCAAGGGTATGCGGACATTTTCCTTTCCCGATCGCTAGACCAAGGACAGACCTGGAATGCTCCGATTTCAGTAACGAACGCTCCGCCGGGATCACAGAATTTCTTCCCGGCTATTGCGGTTTCGCCCAAGACGGGGACCGTGAAAATTTTATATTATACGAATAAATTGGATGGCTTTGATCTGGATACTTACGTCGCTGAATCGAGCGATGGAGGCTTGACCTTCATCAATTCCAGAGTCTCTACTGTATCTTTTAATCCGAATGGGACCAGTCCCACTCCTACACCGCTTATTGGGGATTACATTGATTTGACCATCATACCACCCGATGACTTTCTAGGTGTTTGGACAGATACGAGGACGGGGACACAGACCATTTTTGCAGGGAATAATAATCCCTAAGTAAATTCAATACATGAAAATGAGGAGGATGGTTATGGCTAATGTTCAAGTGTCACCCCCTGGTACGCTTGCTCAGCAACCGTATGTCGCCGTTAATTGGTTGAGTACGAATATTATTCTCGTTGGCGCTACCGATTTTACTTCCGGACCGCCGCTTGTTGCGGTGTACCGCTCCATGGATTCAGGAAATACCTGGTCGCCGACCACATTGCCCCTTCCAGCTGGTTTTCTGGGAGGGGAATCTAATGTGGTGGCTTATGGATATTCAAGCATTTTCCTCGTGGCATCGCATGTATTTAATGCGGTATCTGGCACAATAGTTGTCTATCGTTCTACAGATAATGGCGCAACATTCTCTGCTCCTATTATCGTAGCGCCTGGGTATGGCACCTTTACGAATAATGTGCAGGTCATCGTGGAAATCGATAATGCGCAAGCCAGTTCTTTCCAAGGGAATTCCTATTTAATTTATGTTCACGGGTTTAATACGGATGTCATTGGTGGATCCACGATTTTCTTTCAAAGGTCCTTGGATGGGGGAGTTACCTGGCAGCAGCCTGTACTCGTGTCTCCGGAGGCTGGCATCGTAACACGATCTGATATCGGTATCGGGCTTTCGGGCATTGTTTATGTGGCTTATATTACGCTGAGCCCAACTACGGAATTCAAAGTAAGCCGCTCCTTGGATGGGGGAACAACCTTTTTGCCTGCAGTTACGGTATCTTCGGTGACGCTTGTTCCCGATGTGCTGCCAGTGACAGGCTATGGATTTCTTGTTCTGACATCAGCCAATATTGCGACAGATACGTCATCATTTCCGACAAGCGGGAATGTTTATGTAACCTGGCAGGACAATCGGCTCGGGTATGCAGCTATCTTTTTATCCAAATCGGTGGATGACGGCGTTACTTGGAGCGCCCCCTTATTAATATCGAATAGCGGGCCTGGCTTTCAGAACTTCTTCCCAGCGATTGCCGTCTCGCCGAAAACGGGTCTAATCACTGTTATTTACTATTCGAATCAAGCGGATGGTTTTAATTTAAACACCTATGTTGCGGAATCTTCCAACGGAGGCAACTCGTTTACCGTGACACAATTAAGCACAGCCTCCAGCAATCCGAATGCGGGAAGTGCCACACCGGTGACGACGATTGGCTACTATATCGACATTGCCAGCAGCCCGCCAGCTGATTTTATTGGTGTTTGGACAGATACAAGGACGGGGGCACAAACCATTTTTTCAGGAACATAAGGGTTTTGGAGGTTACCAGGCATTTGGAGGTTATCTCCAATGCCTTTTTTTATAACTCTCCACGAACTGATCTTATTTGTCCAATCATTCTAGCAAGCCATGCATATAGTAATGGTAGATTCATAGATAGGAGGTGGACATAAATGGTATATACAACTGGTTTAATCAACAATACGAAAGACGGAGGAACTTCTGCTGCGAATGTCATTGTCAATATTACGAATGATGATCCCGTGAATACAGCGCTGGTTCTGGTGAAAGTATTTTATACGACAGGTACTGGTGTTGCGAAAACGCCCTTGCATTTCACAGGGTACTATGTAGTATCGGGCTTTGTGGATATTCACACGTTCTCAATAGCGGGTGTTATCGCATATGAAGTTCAGATTGAAATTGACAGTTCGACGCCGAACCTGACGATTCCAACTTGTTTTGCTTCTGATACATTTGGAAACCCGATTGGTGACAAAAGAGTCCTGCAACCTGAATTCGCAATCATTCCAGCTTTAAGCTAATCAAGTGGATTCAGTAAGACATTGAACCCGAGAAGGAACTATGGTCCGCTAATTGACGGAGAACGGGGTAAAAGTAGCATGAGAGGGAACTGTGGTACGTTATATCGGCGAGAATGTTGATTCTGAGCGGAAAATGCTGAAATAAGGGATCCTACTTCCCTTTCAGCTGTCAATATCCGATTTCGAGCCAAATAGAGGATCATAGTTCCTTTTCACAATAGTTTTTCCTGATTTCCCCCGATTTTCCCGTAGTTGATCCAATGTCTGTGAACTGCGGACCTCGCTGAAGGTGCAAAAGGGTTGATACAAGAAGATGGACGTGAGTCCGGTCTTCTTTTTTTGCATTTTAGACAAGTAACTGGTTACGAACACAATCAAATGACTACGTACAGAAATAAGCTATTAGTAATAACGCAAGGAAGGGGTTCGAATCCATGATTGAAGTCGGAATCGTTATGCCCGTATACAAGCAAAAACGTGAATATCTAAGCGCAGCGATAAAGTCGATATTGAATCAGACGTTTAAGCAATTTCGATTCGTTCTTGTGATCGATGGAGACCCGGAGATGCTGAAACTTTCCAAACAGCTGGTTGGTGGGGACCCCCGAGTAGAGTTTATCGTGAATGAAGTCAATCTGGGTGTGGCTAAAGCGTTAAACCGTGGTTTTGAGGTATTATTCGCAGATCCGAGGTTGAAATATGTGACTTGGGTATCCAGTGACAATATCTATTATCCACAATTTATTTCGGTGCTGCGCAATGCTCTTGCTCGTTGTCCGGAGGAGGTTGGACTTGTCTATAGTTCATTTTGCTCCATAGATGGGGATGACCGTTCCATGGACACGGAGCAAACATTGGCACAGTTGAGGCAGTATCAATCCCAGTCCAGAGATGCGCTTCTGGATGCTTGCATAACGGGCGTGTCCTTTATGTATAAGTCACAATATGCCAAGCAAATCGACGGGTACTATCTTGAACCTGTAGAGGACTATGAATACTGGCTTCGCTTAACCGAACTTTGCGACATCAAATATATTCCTGTGGAGCTTGTTGATTACCGGGTGAATTCTACGTTCAGTATTTCTGCTACCTTGCTAACTACGGAAAACCATCGCAAATGGAGATATGCCTATCACTTGGCACGACATGAGGCCAGAATGAGGCGGGGCATTGCACCGCTAGTGACCGTGCTATTCTGTGTGAACCGAATGGATGAAGGGAGTATCGCATGTTTGGAGAGCCTATATGAACAATCATTTAGCAACTATGAATTGCACATTTTGGACTGTTCCTCCGATCGAGCAGCTACCTATGAAATTTCCCAAATTTCACATCCCGCAGTGAAATATAATTTTTTTCCTCAAGTGGACGAAGATAAGGCTATTTTCTATGCTTCGCAGTTTACGAAAACGCCCTTCACCTTTGTGTTGGGGAAAGAGCCTTTGTCCCAACGTCTCTTGATGCAAACACTAGTCCAGCAATTAAGCAGCCAAACGCCAGATTACATGTCTAATTATTTTACGAAAGACAATTTAATCGGATACCGCAAATATGAGCAGGATGACAAACCCTATTTCAATGAGCTTTTCCGAACGGTGCATTTTTTTGCTTACCAAATTAAGAAACATCTAGTATGAAAGCGGGCCGGGCTATGAAAATTTTATTTACGTTCTATAACCCTAGTGGCGGCATGGATACCTTGAATCGAATACGCTGCGAAGCTTTGCAAAAAATCGGTATCGAATGCCATATGCTCTATAAATTTGACGGCAATGGACGGCGAAATATTAAACATATAAAGACACATATTTGCAGTACAAACAAGGATATCGAAGATTTGCTCCAGCGGGAAAATTATGACGCGGTCATCGTCTGCACCGATTTCGAATTGCTGCAGAAGATTCGCGCCAGCGGGTACAAGAAAACGCTCATATATGAGATTCAGGGGCTAGGCACGATGGAAACGGCTGTGGAGATTTTGAAGCAGGCTGAAGCTAATGTGACTAAATATGCTTCCGCGCTGCTATACCCGCGCACCTCTCATTTAATGCGGCTGCTCGAAGATTTTTTCCCGGATAAAAAGCATTTTTCCTTCGATGATCCCTTAAATATGGATGATTTCGGCTATACCTCGTACCCGCAGAAGAAATATTGTGTTATTGCCTGGGTAGGAAGAATTGAGGCGAATAAAAACTGGCGTGACTTCATTGAGCTCGGTTATCAGCTTAGCCGATCTATCCCGAATCTGTATTTGTGGATGTTCGGCGATATGGATTTAAATGAACCCGGTGAGCAGAAGAAATTTGAAGAGAAGATCGCAGAGCTGGGAATTGAAGATCGGGTAATCCGATATTCGAACGTCCCTCATGAGCAGATGGCTGACTATTTCTCCATGATAGGCGACTCGGGTGGTTTTCTATGCTCAACCTCCATCTTGGAAGGCTTCGGTTATGCCGTGGCGGAGGCTATGCTTTGCCGCTGTCCTGTGCTTACAACAGATTCGGACGGGGTCAGGAACTTCATTTTTCATCATGAAACGGGCTTATTCTTTCCCCATGGGGACATTGGTCAAGCTGTTGTTCTGGCCAAACAACTGATGTACAATGCTGAACTTCGCAAACATATTCGAACGAATGGAGAGCGTTATATCAAAGTCCGGTTCACGGTTCGCAAATATACGAAGAAGTTTATGAAGATGCTTGGAGAGCTTGGCGTAAAGTAAGGCCAGAGAGGGATGGCGCAGGAGCTAATCTTCGTGTCCAATTCTCAGCTACTGTTTCCGTAGCTTCTATCCTTTCCGTATTAACACCTGTAACGGGAGCAGGCCCAGAAAGCTTTAACGCCGCAGCTTACTCTGACTAAGCATTCTTAGCTGAAACAAACGGAATAACGAACGTAAAGAACCTTACCTCGAGTTGCACCGAGTGTGAGGTTCTTTCGTGTTCAATGGTCTAATTGTTGGTGCTGATCTGGTACGTTTCTAACAAGCCTGATCGAATGTCATATTGAGGCATCCAGGACAAGAGTGCGAGTGCTTTGCGATTATCCAAACAGCTGTGCTTGATATCGCCATCTCTAGCTAAGGCATGCAGGATTGGCAGTTCAGAGCCGTGATAGTGCAAAAGAAGCTTCGCCAACTCCTTGACGGAGGTTGGGCTGCTCGTACTCACATGCAGCGTCTCTCCGCCGCCGCGGTGGATGGCCGCGAGATTCGCACGTACCACATCTTTCACATAGACGAAGTCTCGAGTCTGCTCTCCATCGCCATGAAGCGTGATTGCTGTCTCTTTCAGCAGGCGATCCATGAAGACAGCGACTACGCCGCCCTCTCCTTTCGGCGTTTGTCTGGGGCCGTACACATTGCCATACCGCAAGATGGTGTAGGGAAGTCCGTGGAATTGATGGAAGACTCGAATATAGGATTCGGCAGCAAATTTGGATAAGCCATAGTAAGAAATCGGTGACGTGGGGTCTGTTTCGATAAGTGTCTCTCGCTGTAAGTTGCCGTACACGGCGGAAGTTGAAGCGAAGATGAATTTGCTTACACCCGCATCCCGCGAGGCTTCAAGGAGATGAATGGTGCCGATCAGATTAATGTAGGCATCTTGGCCTGGATTCGCAATCGAACGCTGAACATCGGCTTGTGCCGCAAGGTGGAAAACAACGTCAGGCCCAATGGCCGCGATAAGCGGCTTCATCTGTTCATCGCAGATATCGACTTGATGAAAATTGGCTTCTGGATGCATGTGATCTATTTTTCCAGATGACAGGTTATCTAGGACATGAACTTCATAGTGCTGGGCAAGCAGCTCATCGACTAGATGGGAGCCAATGAATCCCGCACCGCCAGTAACAATAGCTTTCATCGTGCATTCCTCTCTTTCGGATCTTATCCACTATCTTACGTGAGGAGCAGGGAGGAGGTACGAGGCAACTGCCCGATTGTGACTAGGAACTGAGCCGAACGGATAGGCTGTACATCTGCCTGTTTTCCTATTGTACGGCTTCTGCCCTGTCCTCTTCCTTTTCTAATCATAGAATACATAAAGCAGATATTCCGTCATGGATAGGAGTTGAGAACGAATTGAGTAACCAACGTATTCAGCGGAAGCAGAAGCAGCTAGTGGCGCGCATCAGCTTGCATCAGCCTAAAGTATCCGTCATCATTCCTGTTTGCAATGAGGCACGAACCTTGGCTAAGGTGATTCGGGAAGCCTTTCGTGTGCACCCGCAAACAGAAGTCATCGTGGTTGACAATGGTTCGTCAGATGGGAGTAAACGAGTAGCAGCACAATTAGGGGCAAGGGTTATCTCGTTTAATCAACCGCTAGGACATGATGTAGGAAGAAGTATTGGAGCAAAAGAAGCCAGGGGAGATATTCTACTCTTCCTGGATGCTGATTTCGTTGTAGCAGCCAAAGAAGTGATGCCGCTGGTAAGAGCCGTACAGCGTGGTGTGGATGTCGCTTTGAATAAATATAACGGAAGCACGGCCAAAGTTGGCGTTCATCGCGTTGTGTTAGCGAAACACGCCTTAAATGCGATCATTAATCGTCCCGATTTGCTAGGTGCCTCCATGACGACGATTCCGCATGCGATAAGCCGCAAAGCACTGAACATGATCGGAGCTGATAATTTGGCAGTTCCTCCACTGGCGCAAGCGATAGCGGCACATCATGGACTTCATATAAAAGCAACCCAACTTATTCAAGTGGGACTTCGCAATCGTATCCGCAGAAGGCCCAAAGCGTCTGATCCCATTGGCGACTTAATCATTGGTGATCATCTGGAAGCGATTGGCTGGTTGGTTGGAGTATCTGGTGAACGAGCGAGCATACACGATCAGTTGCGCGTAAGAGAAATGATGAGGTGAGCCGATGAAACCGAACATCAAGAGAAGAAGCGCTCAGACCCTAGCTGCGCCGATGAATAAAAAAAGAGTAAGTCCTAAGCGAACTTCGCCACGCCTTCGTAAGAATTTTACTCCCAAACGAACAAGAACTCAATTGTATTGGCGGAACTGGGGGAGTCGGGCGGGTCAGGAAGATGCGCTGAAATATGATATTACCAAAGAGGGTTACCAGAAGAAAGCCCTGAACAACCATTGGATGCAGAGATCGTCTTCTGAGTTGCTTCTGTCCAATGCCCCAAGCTATGAAGCTGCTGCCAGAGGATACGTCTCCGGTTATTGCAAAGCGGCCAAACTGCCACTCCCGGATTGGGTGTTAATGCCGACAGCCAAGTCCGTCGGAGCTGTTGTTTGTGTCATGAACGAGGAACGAACCATTGTTAAGGTGCTTGAGCAGCTGAATCGCTTACCGCTGGATGAGATCATTATTATTGTGAATGGCTCTAATGATCATACTTTGGAGAAAGTTAAAGCCCATTCCCAGGCGCTAATTGTGCATTATCCCGATCCACTGGGCCATGATGTCGGTAGAGCCATCGGAGCCAAATTAGCGCAATCGGACATTCTGCTCTTCTTGGATGGCGATTTTGTAGTTGGCGCAGAGAAATTGCTTCCTTTTATCTATGCGATCGAACGTGGTCATGATCTTGCTTTGAATAATATATCCCCGTATTTACCGACATTCTCGCAGTGGGATTCTGTGACGGTTATGAAGCGATTCCTGAACGTGTCCATGAAGCGGCCGGACTTGAATGCCAATTCACTAACTGCGGTACCACATGCCTTATCTCGCAAAGCGATTACGCAAATGGGCTGTGCAGAGCTCATGGTACCGCCGAAAGCGCAGGTTAATGCGATCTTGAACGGACTTCGAATAACAGCGCCAGCCAGCATTAATGTCGTATCCGTCAATCGCATTCGTAAGATGAACAAGGGGAGAAATAACCCTGTTGCCCGGTTGATTATCGGCGATCATGTCGAAGCGCTGAACTTTGCCATGAAGTTGAGAGGAGAGCGTATTGTGTTTCCTGATGTCATTCGAAAAAGGGAATTCCTCGAGGGGGAAGTTGCATGCAGGTAACGAGTATCATCATTCCGACATTCAATGGCCTAAATTTATTGCAAGAGTGCGTGGCATCCATTCGCAGGCACACTTCCGTGCCTTATGAAATCATCGTTGTGGACAACGGTTCCCAAGATGGCACGCTGGAGTATTGTCATAGAGAACGTCTCAAGCTTGTTGCTATCCCCATTAACCGCGGTTTCCCTGTCGCTTGTAATTATGGTCTTCATATCGCCACAGGCAACGCCTTGATGCTGCTGAATAACGATACATTAGCGACTCCGAACTGGCTGGACAACATGCTGCGGGCCCTTTACAGCAGCGACGATGTAGGAATAGTTGGACCGATGACTAATTATGCGAGCGGCAGACAGCAGATTCAGGAGCCCTATACCAATATCAATGAAATGGTAGCCAAATATAACACGCCGAATCCTGCGATCTGGCAAGATACAACCCGTTTGGTCGGAATTTCCTTGCTTTTTAAAAGGGAGCTGCTGGACCAAATCGGTTTCATGGATGAGCGATTCTCGCCAGGACATTTTGAAGATGACGATTTCTGTTATCGCACGCGTTTGGCTGGTTACCGATTATTAATTGTCGGCGATTGTTTTATTTTCCATCATGGGAGCGCCAGTTTTCATAAAAAAGGTTATGAGGCCGTCCAAGCGCTGCTGCAGCAAAATCGTCAGAAATTTATAGATAAATGGGGCGTTGATCCCCATACCTTCATGGAATAACTTGAGGCAGACACCGTTCGCTGCATGGCTGCATAACTTAAAGTGAAAAAGCGGATTTGGAGGCGAAACAGATTGGAACAACGGGTAACGACGATCATTTCCCATATAGCAGCCTCGCACCACGAGATGTCCAAGATTCTGGAAGCAAAGCGAAGTATTTCGACGCAGATGGCCGTCATTGCGAACGATATACCAGATTCGCATCCCGATTTTGAAGGCCTAAGCATGCTGCAGGAACAGGCTTTGCAGTTGACCAAAAATATAACGGCTTACTTGAACAGCCTTGCTAATCTAGAAGAAGCCATCGCTCAGCAAACGGAAATTGTGATGAAAGAAATGAAAGAACCTGAAGATGAGGAATAGAGGGATCCGACTTGAACAGAAATGATCTTTATTTGCATATGCTGGATGCTACGGCGAAGCTGCAGCATGAAATCGCCTTAATGTTGGAGGCTAGAGTGGTTGAAGCAGAGAAATCACGCAATTGGATATGCCACCATATTAATTCCTCCAACTTGGAGGGCCATGAAAATCAAATGAAGCAAACCGGAGAAATTCATGAATATGTGATTGAACTTATTGATGGTTTGACGAAGATGGAGAACTCATTAAACCGTCATATGCAAGCACTTCTTGGGCAAAATGAGTCCGGTTCCGGAAATTCCGGCGGCTCGGGCGGCATGGGCAACCTATTTTCATTCGGTGAGGATGACAAGTAATGAAAGCAGCGAATCGTGAAACCATTGAACTGCATATGCTGACCTCGCTGGCGCGAAGCCAGCGAGCCATATGCCGAATCTTAGAGACCATTGCCGATCAGGTTGAAACCTCGGAGCAGTTGGCTAGTCATCTGGCAGAGAACTTAGCGGCACTGAGTGGCTATCAGCGTACGCTAATACAGAAATTGACCAAACAAAACCGGCGTGTGCGCTATGTGGGAACACCAGGCAAACCATGGATTAACAAGCAAATCAAGCGTTGACTTACCCCCAGCGCACGATCAATCCTGCGTGCGTAAGCCCCCCGCCAAAGCCATACATTAAAAGGGTGTCGCCGTCCTTAACTTTCCCTTCCTTGATCCCCAAATCTAGAGCAAGCGGAATGGATGCCGCGGAAGTGTTGCCCATGTATTCCAGACTATAGAGAGCTTTATCCACAGGTATTCCGCTTTTCTCGCATATGGATTCAATAATTCGCAAGTTAGCGCTGTGGGGGATAAACCAATCGATCGCTGTTTGCGTCAATCCGCTCTTGGCAAGCAGCTTCTCGATGCCTTGCGGAACCGTTGTTACCGCGAATTTATAGACTTCGCGGCCATTCTGGACAAGCTTGCCATCGCCCGTCAGCGGGATGTCCTGCCACATCGTAGACAAGCCAGTACGGTATACATGCTTGCCGCCGGATCCGTCCGATCCCATATGATGCGCAATAAACGCAGGGTGCTGTTCTTCGCGCTCCACGACGACAGCACCGGCGCCATCGCCAAACAGAATGCAAGTGGAACGATCGGTATAATCCGTTATTTTGGACAGGGAGTCGGCGCCGACCACCAGAACTTTGCGGTGCACGCCGGCAGCGACCAATGCACTTGCCGTATGCAGTGCGTAAGCGAAGCCGGCACAGGTGGCATTAAGGTCGTAAGCCCCCGTTGCAGGCAGCCCGAAGTGCGCCTGAATCTGGCAGGCAACCGGGGTAGACGGAAGATCCGGGGTATGTGTAGCTACGATGATAAGCTCAACCTCGTCGAGCGAAGCGGGATATCTGCCGAGCATATCCTGCACAGCAGCTATACATAGATGGCTTGTGAATTCATCGGCAGCAGCAAGTCTGCGTTCGCGGATGCCCGTGCGCTGTACAATCCATTCGTCATTCGTATCAACCATATCTTGCAGATCGGCGTTGCTTAGAATATGAGAAGGCACGTAAGTACCGATGGCAGAGATGCGGGCTTGCAGGGGAGTTGAGGCAGTCATGGAAATCACTCCTTTAGTATTTGGTATTAGTACTAGGTACTAAGTTATAGTTTTACTTTAGCGGATAAGATGCGATATGTCAATTGGTCAATTTGCTACCTTTTCAAACCAAGAACAGTTGGTGTCAGAGGAGTAGTGAGTGGGGTCGGAGAAGGACGATATAGTCCAAACGGCAACGTGACGCGAGCACAGTTTATTCAGATGCTA
The DNA here is from genome assembly GCF_014640555.1 of Paenibacillus marchantiophytorum. Classification (GTDB taxonomy): domain Bacteria; phylum Bacillota; class Bacilli; order Paenibacillales; family NBRC-103111; genus Paenibacillus_E; species Paenibacillus_E marchantiophytorum. Next base: position 38,303 of record NZ_BMHE01000048.1, read on the forward strand.
ACAGGAGCATTGGAAGTCGGGGATGACAAAGCTGTTGCGACTTTTGCCGATGTCAGCGCGGGCGCATGGTATTACAAGGCCATTACTGCAGCGCAATCACTCGGTATCGTTAACGGCAGGGAAGACGGCAGCTTCGGTATCAATGATCCCATCAGCAGACAAGATAAGGCGACAATGTTGTATCGGGCCGTGAAAGCAATAAATATCGTCTTGCCGAACAAAGAAGCGGCAGCCGCCTTCAAAGATCAGGAGACGATCGCCACTTATGCTACCGATGCCGTTGCCACGATGCAGCAAGAAGGCATTATGAATGGTTTCGACATTGGCACATTTGCACTTGAAGAATATGCGACAAGGGCGCAAGCCGCTGTAATGGTTTACAGGCTGTTTAAACTAAGATCATGATATTCTCAGGTGGTAGAATGAGCAAGGGAAGTGGTCTAACGTAGATTACTTTGGTACGGCGGGTTTTCGGTCTCAAGTGGCGTCTAATGAACTCTATGATGCTTATAGACGAGAAAATAGCTACTTTGAAGATTTTAATGAACTGGATTGGCGCTATCGAGCACATGATAGGTGGAATGGTAGTCATTTTGTTGAAATAGCGAATCTGGGATTCCTTAGATTTTCAGAAGGCGCGATTTTGATCGAATAGAGGGTATTGAGTTCGTAAGGGGGCTTGGGCTAGCCTCAAGGTTCATTGTAAACGCGGAGTTACTCCAGCTGCCTCGCGCGGGAGAGAACTACAGTACGCTATATAGCCAAAAGTGGCATTATCGCGAGGGCGGGGGAAGCTACAGGGCGCTATTTTGCTGTTTCACGAGAAATTCAGCGCTTTTCGTGGAAATAAGACCCTGTAGTTCCGCTAAGACCCTCGCATCCCCAATATTTGCCCAAATAGCGTCCCAGAGTTCCCCTCACTAGTCATTTATTCTCTAGAAAGTACTAGTTTTGCTCGTATCTGGACACCAGCGAGAAGAGCGGTAATAGCGGATCAAGATGTCTACTGCTTCCGCTGTTCGCAGATGGGTGAGTGCTTCCGCTGCATAAGCTCTGACGTAACGGTCTTGGCTATGAAGAGCTTCAGCCAAGGAACTGACAGCTTCCCTAACATCTCCAACATGACCGGTACGAAGTAGCGATAGTGCCGCAGTATATCCAATCTTATTCGTAATGTAACGCTGAGAGACTACATAAGACGTTTTCGCTGTTTGGTTATTGGAATCTGAAGCATCGTTGGTTTCACTTCTTAATGAATCTTTTAGAACTTTAGCTAATGCCAGAACAATGGATTCATCAGCATTTTTAATCATACCTAGTGCTTCGACCGCATTTCGGCGAACCCATTCGCTCTCATCTTGTAAACTTGAGATTAGCGTGGATGTAACTTCACCTGCGGAAGATCCAATCATCCCAAGTACGAATGCTGCTAATGCTCTTCGCTTTTCGTCTGCATGCTTCATAACACGAAGCAGCTCGGGAATTGCCTCATCACCAGCTGCTTGCAATCCATATGCTGCTCGTTCAGCAATAAGGGTTGAGCCCTCTGTAAGGTGGCTGATTAGGGTGTTAATACCTTGTGTTTCAAGGTGTCCAAGCGCATAGGCTGCATTCAAAGCCGTGGTTTCGACCGGATCATTTAAAAGATTACCAAGCGAAGGAGCGCAAGAAGAAGCTGCTGCTCCTAACTGACCCAATTCGTCAGCAGACCGGCCGCGAACGGTAGGGTCTTCAGACTCAAGGTTGATCTGTAATGACAATAATCGCTTCTCGCTCGTACTGTTGTTATCTTGCTTTATTAGCCGTTCACCGCGAAGCCAGTCCCAGACGTCCTGCCATAAATTTAAGTGGGTAGCAGGTGTTCCTTCCGGCACAATCATCTCCTTGCTTTGATGATTCCAGGTCGGAATCTCCGGTGCACGCAATCTTAGGAATTGAAACTTAAGCATATAACGATCTAGTGGTGATACATTAAGCGAAGCTCTATGCCATAAATCGAAATGTACGAGCACCATAGTACCTGCCTTACCTGTGGGCAGCAGGGTTTCGCCCTGTTCGTCGATAAATTTTTCGTAATATTGGGTACCTGGCATGATCGCAGTTGGACCTAAATCTTCTGTTATATCGTGGGTGTAATAGAAGATCATTGCCCACCATGGACGGTGGCTGCGCATGGAAGACCAATAGCCGTCTTTGTGCCATTGTCCGCCACCAGGAGTCTCATTTCCAGGTTGATTGTAATGACAGTGGCGATGAGGATGCATGTAATAGTCCGGACCTAATACACTGCTTAAGGCTCCCTTGACGGTCGGCGTATCGAACAACTGTTGAATGTCTGGGACACGTGGCAGAATGTTGTTTCCTGGATTCCCTTCATTGTGCATAACATGATTAATCTGGTTCATAATGCTTTGATGAAGCTGATTAGGTAATTCGTTCCTAAGAACAAGATAGCCTTTCGTAATAAACTGCATCATTTGCTCATCCGTCAACAAGTAATTGGATTCTATCATCCTAAATCCTCCTAGAAAATGTCGTCTTCACTTATACATAGTACAAGGTTTGCATTATTTTGTATTTGCAAAATCGTCAAAAATTTGTACAATCGTCATATCAATTGTTATAGATGAAGTCGTTAGGTGGTGTGGTCAATGGTGTTGGATTTCGCTGAATTTCATCCGTACGTGTACTATGCAACCAGATATCCATTCTCAAAGGCTCAGACTAGCAACTATCGGATTTGTTATACGTCCTCCCTATACTTGATAAGCGAAGGCAGAGGTGTCATTCATACTGGTGGTCGAACTTATGAAACAGCAGCAGGTTCTCTTGTATTCATTCCTGCTGGCCAACCCCATCATTGGGTTGCCGACAGCTTAGATCCAATGGTTCACATTTGCTGTTATTTCGATTGGTCATATGTAGCTCGTCGAGTCGATTTCGCCGACCCGAGTCGAATTTGTTATGATGTTAACACGCTGGAGCCTTCATTGGTTGGCCCCATTTTTCCATATTTTTTACCCGAGCATTTGAAAGTAGAGAAGCTGCAAATATGGATCGATTTTTTTGAGAAATTTTATACTGATAATTGCTATACGAACGAGAGGACTTATATTCGTAATTTAAGGATTCAAAGCAGTTTCCAGCAGTTTATCGAGTTTTTTCTAACTTTTGCCCTGAAAGAGGAGCATATCCCTAATCTCCGCATGTCCAAGTTGCTTGATCGATTGGATCAGGATCTGGTACTTGGCAATCTACAACCGTTGGAAACGTATTACAAAGAATTAGGTATAAGTCGAGGTTATTTTTTTGATTTGTTCAAACAAGTAACGGGAGTACCACCTACCCAATATGTCATTCAATTCAGGATTAACCGTGCGAAAGAGGATCTCCTCTTTACAAACCTGAATATCACTGAAATCGCTGAAAAACACGGTTTTTCATCCATCCATTATTTTTCAAAGCTATTCCGTAAGTTACACGGTCGCTCACCGCGAGAGTACCGAGAGGAGAAGAATTACATGTAGCGCAAAAATCGTTGTGTGCTTCTGACATTGAGCCAACAGCAGCTAATCAGATAGTCACGTTGTCGACCTGTGATTACGTGCTTGATCCAAAGGATGGCCGAATGGTCGTCCATGCTCGTTTGAGATGCTTGAACTGAGATTTAAACTAGATGAGGATCTCCCAATGCAAATTTTCATTATTTTGGATAATAATCGGGAATTAGGTCATTCTAATGCTTATCGTCCATAATGCGACGAATGATGCTGATGACGGGGAGTGAACGTAAACTCATGTTTCAAGGCAAAAAAAAGCATATCTGGATCTTATGCATTTGTATCGCCTTGTTTTTCTCATCCACAACGACTGCTTTTGCTTATGGCAAAGGAGCTAAGGGACCGGATGTGTATGCGGTTCAGGGGATGTTGAAGTCACTTGGCTACTATGGTGGTCCTATTACGGGCTACTATGGAAACCAAACACAGGCGGGTGTGAAAGCTTTCCAAAGCAGATATGGTCTTCCGGTAACAGGTGATGTAGATGATCAAACCTTGCAGTCCATTCTATGGGCATACGGGAATCTGAAAATACCGAAAAAGACGCCGTCCACGCCGACGCCAACCCCAGTACCGATATCTCCGACGCCAACTCCGGTACCAATATCGCCAACCCCGATCCCAGTTCCTCAGGTTCCATCGGAGACAGGATTAACGGTTGAGGAGCAGCAAATGCTTGATTTGGTGAATAAAGAACGAGCAGCCGTGGGACTTTCTCCACTTCTAGCGGATGCGGCGCTGGTCAAAACGGCAAGGCTCAAAAGTCAGGATATGGTTGATAACAAATATTTCTCCCATGACTCACCGACGTATGGATCGCCATTTGATATGATGGAGAAATTCGGTATAACGTATAATGCCGCTGGCGAAAATATCGCTTGTAATCAAAGCGTACAAGCAGCACACGAAGCCCTGATGAATTCACCTGGCCACAAAGCGAATATTTTAAGCAAAGATTATACGCATATTGGCATTGGAATCGTTAATGGTGGACCCTGCGGCAAGATGTTTACACAGCAGTTTATTGGGAAGTAACGACAGGCCTGTAAGCCTTTGCCCGAATGATGGGTGGAGGCTTTTTTGTATGGAAAAAGGCTCACAATATTTGACATTGAGAATAATTATCAATTATGATTGGAACATACGTATCAGAGCTGCAAGGATGTGGATGTATGGCCTATGCCGGGCATGGGCTTGCTGCTGTACAATGCCACCATGCATGGCAGCTTAACAGACGAGACGGTTTACCATTTATTGTCCCAATCATGACTGTATTCTCATGGCGGAGAAATCTAGAAGACTAGATCGGAGGAAACATGGAGCTAACAAAACTTATTAAAGAACGACGTTCCGTACACCAATTCGAGGATAAATCTGTTCCCTTGGAAGTGGTGTCTGAACTTCTGGATACAGCCGTTTGGGCACCGAATCACCGGATGACGCAGCCGTGGCGCTTTGTCATCATTCAAGGTGAGGGGCGCCAGAAACTGGCCGATATTGTGCGCAAGTTCAGAGAAGCCAATGAGCCCGATCCTGTGAAGGCCAAGGAAATCGGCCAAAAGCTATTCGACAAGTTCATGTCTGTGCCTATGTTCATTGCCGTTGTCCTGCAAGTGAATGCGAATCCAGCTATTGCGGAAGAAGATTATGCCTCGGCTAGCTGTGTCATTCACAATTTCAGCTTGCTTGCATGGGAGCAAGGAATTGGCATGGTGTGGGAGACGTATCCATTGCTGCGGTTAGATGCTTTCCGTGAAGCTTTCGGTGTAAAGCCAGATGAACGGATAATAGCCAGCATGCATGTAGGTTATCCAGGGAAAATTCCATCCGCGCAGCAGCGCATACCGGCCAGTGAACGCTTGACGGTGATGGAGTAGTTCATGACAGCGCGCAACTGGTACCTCTCCGGCGGAGGATTGATCTCCTTTGAGGGTATGGTGAAGCGAGTCGCAGACACAGTGAAATAGAACTCTCTAATGAAAAGAACCTTCAATACCACGAGAAGTGGCTTAAGGGTTCTTTTTTAACTCGAATTTATGGGGTGATCGAAGAGTCACACCAACTGCCTCGCGCGGAGATGAGAGGAACTACAGAGCGCTATTCTATCAAAAAGCGGCATTTTCGCGAGCCAAAGGGAACTACAGAGCGCTATTTTGCTTTTTTTCCAGGAAAATCAGCTTTTTTCGTGGAAGTAAGGCCCTGTAGTTCCGCTATCGCCCTCGTACCCTATCTATTTGCCTAAATAGCATACTGGAGTTCCCATTCCTTTAATAGGATGGGCCACCACTGTTAAAAGTCTCATCTCTTTGGACGGCGAAGTCGCGTTTCTGATTGCTTATGCTGTTCAGTCTAGCGCGATGCCATTGTTCAAACTCATAGGCGCTAACGGGACGTGAGATTAGGTAGCCCTGGATGCTGTCGCATTTGTGCTGGGCCAAGAAGTCGTATTGTTCTTCTGTTTCAACGCCTTCTGCCAACACATTCATATTCAGGCTGCGTGACAGGGAAATGATACTTTTGGCAATTTGGGCGCCTTGCGGAGACTTGTCTCCGATAAAGGACTTATCAATTTTGATTTGATGGACGGGCAACTTGTGAAGCAGGGAAAGCGAAGAGAAGCCGGTACCGAAATCATCGATCGCAATCGAGATGCCAAGTGCGGTTAACTGATTCAGCAAGGCAAGCGCCTGCTCTTCGTTCTGTATAGCAACGCTTTCGGTAATTTCCAAACAAAGATACTTGGCTTCTAATCCCGTTTCCTCCAGAACCGCTTGGACCTTGTCTGCGAAATGAAGCTGATGAAATTGCAGGGTAGAAATATTAACGGCGACCTTAAGGGCGGGCAATCCCTGATCCTGCCAATGTTTGCACTGCAGGCAGGCATTGCGCAGCACCCAATCTCCGAGGGGCACAATAAGCCCGCATTCTTCGGCGAAAGGAATGAACTGAAGCGGCGGGACCATGCCGTGTTCAGGCGAGTTCCAGCGAACGAGAGCTTCCATGCCGCAAACACGGCCATCAGTCAGGTCAATTTGCGGCTGATAATAAAGCACCAGCTCATCGCGTTCAATAGCTTTGCGCAAGTTGCGTTCCAAGGCGAGACGTTCATCGGCCATATGACTCATGGAAGGCTGATAGGCTTCCATCTGGTTGCGCCCTTGTTCTTTGGCTCGATACATCGAGATGTCTGCACTCTTAATTAAGGAATGGACGTCCTTGCCATCATTCGGGTAGAAGCTGATGCCCAAGCTTGCAGTTACACTTAATTCAATTCCATTCTCGATGTAGGCAGCGTTCTGGAAGCGAGCAATTAGTTGATTTGCGATTTGCAGTCCATCCTTTTTGCTTGGCAAATTAGGGAGGAGAATGAGAAATTCGTCTCCGCCGATTCTAGCGACCGTACTTCCTTCGTAGAAAGGCTCCGATAATAGACCAGCGACAAATTGCAGCAACCGATCCCCGACTTGATGACCGAGGCTATCGTTGACTATTTTGAAACGGTCCAAATCCAGCAGCATGACCGCAAGCAGCTGATTTTCTTTTTCGGCTTGTTGTAATAAGTCTTTGACAACACGTTGAAACTGGTTGCGATTGGGCAGGCCTGTCAGGGCATCGTGATAGGCGAGGAAGGAGATCTTCTGTTCTGCTTCCTTTTGTGCGGTAATATCTCGTAGAATCATAAACTCAAGCGTTTCGTCCCCAACATCCAAATAGTCGGTATCGATGACCAAGGTCATTGGTTTATTGGTCATGATAGATAGTTTGTTTACTTCGAAATTGTGCAAGGAATGCCTAGCATCGAAGAGCTTGCGATGCGACTCAAGCAGCTGCGGATGAAGCTCCTTTGGAAATGTTTCTAGAAAGGAATACGCGTTAGGCGAATGTTCATTATCAACCGGAGGCAGCATTCTTTTGCCAGCCGCATTAATTTCAATAATATTCCCGTCCTTGTCCAGCAAGGCAACACCGAAAGGAACGAGATCGAACAGCATCTCATACTTGCGGGATTCACCGGGCAGCAAATCATATCTTTTGATAATCGCACGAGCGGCAAGGACATAGAAGATCACGGGATGAATGGAGAGCTCGGGCACTGTCATAGAAATATGTACAAGGTTGGTAAAAATGGACACGAGAATACCCCAAAATAAAGTGACAAGGCTAGTTATCATCAACATGACATATTTACGCCGATGAATGCCGGAATGTGCGCGTATGATCCTAACGAGCATGAGTATTTCGGTAGTTACATACAGCAGCACAAACAGCAGGGAATAAGGAAATAAAGGGCCGGCGATAGGTTTGATCCACTCGCTATGCGGTTCATATCCCTTAATCACATAGGGGGTGAAGACGGCTAAGGGAGTAAACAAGCAAAAGGGTACAGCGTATATAACAATTCGGACTGTGCGGGAAAGTTTGTCGCCAATTTTGCTTATGTTGAAGTAAAACATCATACCCAGACCTGTGGAAAGCAAGATGCTTGGGAAGAAGATAACTTGGTAAAAAAAAGGCGCAAAGGAGGAGGGAAGCAGGTTCATTAAGAATTGAGCCAGGAAAATGACCGCATAGCTGGCAACGAAAAGGGTGGCTGCGCGATGAATCTTGCTTTTGGGATTTCGGAGCCGAATTTCTATAGAAGAATACAAAAAGTAGATGGATGGAAGAAGATAAATTATACACGTTAGTATAAGGTGACGCGTGGACATTAAGGACTCACTTCCTAACTAAGACGGATAACCGACTTAATTCGACATAAATTGGGTGATTCCTTCCCAAATGATGACATTTTTGTCGAAAAACCCTTTGCTTCAGACTCCAATAGGATATCCGTGCAAAGGGTTGAAGAGGAAATGTGCGCTGCTTCTGTTATTAAGTTGTAGAAACAGGTTTAATCGCCTGGGTCCATTCCGTATATTTCTGGAAAGCGGCCCCTTGTTCAATCGCATGTCGAGCCAAGTAAATGCCTTCTTCGATCGAACCTGCTTTTTGTGATACCCACAAACGAACGGCGCTATTGAGCAGAACCATGTTCAAATAGGGGAGTTCAGCTTCTCCGCGCAGTACGGCTAGGGCGGTTTCACCTTGCAGCTGAGCTGTCCATTCAACTTCGGGGACCTCAACCATTAATTCATAAATTTCAGGATCCACGATAAATAACTCACTGGCTCCGTCTTGAATCAGGTAGGTTCGTGTACGCTTATCGATGGCCAAATCTTCCGAACCTTCCATCCCCTGCACCACGATGCCGCGGGATATCCCTAATTCGATCAATAAATTAGTGATTTTCTCGAACACAGTGCCGTGGAACACACCGACCGCCATGAAGGGCGCTTCGGTGAAACGAAGCAGCTTCTCTGCGGTATTGAACACAGTGCGCAGCCCGAGTTCTTGGCGCAGTTCGCGCAGCTCGCCGAGCGGCGGGCACCAGCTTTCCGTTGGCGCGAACAGGAAGCCTGTTCGGGACGCAGCGGAAACGAGCGCTTCGCGCGATGCGGAAAGTGCGTGAACGCCTAGCGCGGCTAGGACATCCGTCAGCGTGATGCCCCACTTGGGCGGCATGCTGGGGCTGCCGTGCAGCGTAGTTGGCAGACCGCAGGCGGCCAGCACGAATGCCGTTGGCAACGTTGCGATGAACGTGCGCGCGCGTCCGTCATAAGGGCCGGCGCAGTCGATGCTGCCGGGGATAGGATAAGCGTTCGTCCGCTTGCGCAGCGCATGGATGAAGGCTTTGATCTCATCCGGCGATTCCATCTTAATACGCTCGGCGACGAGGAAAGCGCCCATTTGGGCTTGTGTCGCACCGCCTGTAAGCATGAGTTCTGCTGCCTGTGAAGCCTCCTCATACGTGAGGTCTCTGGCTCCGCGTTTGCCGCGGCCCACTTCTTTGAGTAAAGATATCATCGTTTCCGACCTCCTTGGTTCTGATCCTGAAGTAGTTGATACACCTTGACAATGGAGGTAGCCACGTCTACCATTCGTTTACGTTCATTCATCGCTTGTTTACGTAAAAAATCGTAGGACTCCGCTTCGGAAATCCCCTTGATCTCACATAAGATCCGCTTCGCTTGATCTACCCATTTCCGCTCTTCCAGCTTGGAATGAAGCTGTTCACGTTCTTGCTGCCACTCGGTTCGTTGAAAATAATGATTCACGCCCAGCAGCAAAGCGCAATGAACTTCCAGTGCAGTCATCGTTGAACCAATTAAGCCATCTATGCCGCCATCGACCTTGCATTCATGAGAAGGAAACGTTAGTCTGTCGCACCACCAGAACAAGGGAAGGCTTTTGAGAGCAAGTACACGATTGCGCCACGGTTCTACTTGATCAGGACTTACAGATAATAATACAGCATCGACCTTAGGAATGATAAAGGAAATTTCTTTGACAGTAGAAGCGGCATATACGCGAAATCCCAGATCCTTCAACATCTCGTCAGGCAAGGATTCCACGGAACGTTCTGAATCATTCAGCGCAGTGGAGGACGAGGAGGTAGCTGAGCGAGTTGTTTTCAACTCGTCGATCAGTATAAATGATTGCAACATTTGAATACCTCCATCGTGATTAGCTTTTCACTTATGGTAAGTTCATGTTAGGTTTGATTGGTGAGTGAAAGATTATACGGCATTACTATAGCATATGACATTGAAATTTGTCGATATGATAGAATTTTTCTTATTAACAAAATTTTTGTGTTATGTTTATTGACATAAAAGGGGCGCCGTACTATAATCAAGTTAGAAATCGGCACAATGATGTGCCACTGAGCAGCACAACGATGGCAATGGCGCCTATCCCCTTACAACTATGTAACTGGATAGGCTTTTTATGTTCTTACAACTAAATAATCTAACATGCTGTTTACGATGATGTGACAGCAGTGGCAATGAGGCCGAAAAACATCCAGCATATTGGCAGCGGATTGTTTTTCGGCCTTTCCTGTCATAGCCTTATCAACTACACTAAGGTAGGTACAAAAAAGAAGGCGAAAAGCCTCGCAAAAGGAGAGGGATTTCATGGTTGATCAGAAGAGCTTTTTGCAAGTAGGACACAAAGGGTCGTTATTTAGTTCATTCTTGTATTTTGACATGAGTTTCATGGTTTGGGTGCTTCTTGGCCCGCTTGCGGTTATTCTTGCTAATGATTTTCATCTCGATGCCGCTCAAAAAGCCAATCTGGTAGCTTTGCCGACACTGGGTGGTGCGGTTCTTCGATTAGTATTAGGTGTACTGACAGATAAAATTGGCCCCAAACTAACGGGGCAAATCGGGCTTAGCTTAACTCTTGTACCGCTGTTCTGGGGCTGGCAATTCGCCAACTCGATGGGGGATATGTATTTCGTCGCTTTGATGCTCGGTATTGCAGGCGCCAGCTTTGCAGCCGCGCTGCCACTAGCCAGCAGTTGGTATCCGCCGCAGTATCAAGGCTTAGCGATGGGCATTGCAGGAGCTGGCAACAGCGGAACCATCTTCGCAACCTTGTTCGCAAACCGGCTTGCTCAGCACTATGGGGACTGGCATGTTGTACTCGGTCTTGCGATGATTCCAATTGCGTTGACACTGATTGTTTTCAGCATTCTGGCTAAGGACAGCCCGAATAAGCCAGCGCCCAAGACCATCGCTGAGTATAGCAAAGTATTGAAGCAAAAGGATTCTTGGTTGTTTTGTATTCTGTATAGTGTAACGTTCGGTGGTTTTGTAGGAATGGCTACGTATTTAACGATCTTCTTTAATACACAATACGGGCTCTCCCCGATTCGGGCTGCAGATTTTACAACGCTATGTGTCATCGGAGGAAGTTTCTTCCGCCCTGTAGGCGGATGGCTCGCGGATAAGATCGGCGGAATTCGTATGCTGATGGTTCTATACGGCATTGTGGCTTTAATGATGGCTGGCATTTCTACACTCCCTGCCCTTTCGCTCACAACCGTTATGCTCTTCGTTGCCATGATGGCGTTCGGGATGGGGAACGGCTCGGTGTTCCAACTCGTACCACAGCGCTTTAGCAACGAAATCGGTGTTGTAACTGGAATCGTAGGTGCGGCGGGCGGTCTCGGCGGTTACTTCCTGCCGAAAATTCTTGGTAATTTGAAATTGTCTACTGGTTCTTTCACACCAGGGTTTCTTATTTTAAGTGGGATTGCAGTTGTTTGTATCTTATTGATTGCAGTCGTGCAAGGACAATGGAAACGGACGTGGATTGGTGAAGGCGGCAAAGTAAAAGCAGCACCTGCATCGCTGGATAGCCTGCATGCTTAAGTAGCGGATACAAGCCGCTGGCCCTATAGAGGCTAGCGGCATCATGGTAAAAGTGTTTGCTCATGCAGCTTGCAAGCTCAGGCTGCATGGGCAAAGACGTTTACGACTAATCGTCTTTGGTAGCCTTTTTTACCGCATAGACATAGAGGAGAGGAAGATGGTTATGACCCAAAAAGAGAAGTTGGTTTTGGTCGGCAATGGGATGGCAGGCGTTAATGCGGTTGAGCACTTGTTGAAACTTACGCCTGATAAATATGAGGTTACGATTTTTGGGAGCGAGCCGCATCCGAACTATAACCGAATTTTGTTGTCGTACGTACTTTCCGGTGATTCCAAAGTAGAAGATATCGTCATCCATCCTTACGAATGGTATACGAATAACCATATAACGCTGCATACGAACCAAACGATTACACAGATCGACACAACCGCGCAAACGGTAACGAGTGACAGAGGCCTAACGGTTTCTTACGATAAATTGATTTTGGCAACAGGTTCCAATCCTTTTATGATCCCAATGCCTGGTGCGGATAAAGAAGGGGTCATGGCGTACCGGACCATCCGCGATTGCGAAATCATGATGGAGTCCGCGAAAAAGTATAAAAAAGCCATCGTCATCGGCGGCGGTTTGCTTGGATTAGAAGCAGCCCGTGGCTTTCTGAACTTAGGCATGCAGGTCGATGTCGTGCATATCGTGGATACGATTATGGAACGTCAACTGGACCGAACAGCTTCCAAAATGCTGCAAGCAGCACTTGAGGAACAAGGCATTAACTTCCTATTAGCCAAGCAATCGGCTGAGATCGTTGGCGACACGCGGGTAACCGGTTTGAAATTTAAAGATGGCACGGTTGCCGAAGCGGATCTCATTGTGATGGCGGTCGGTATCCGTCCCAACGTTGAACTGGCCAGAAATTCCGGTGTGGAATGCAATCCGGGAATCGTTGTCAATGACTATTTGCAAACCAGTGTGCCCAATGTGTATGCCGTAGGCGAATGCGCGATGCACAGAGGAATCGCTTATGGCTTAGTAGCGCCGCTGTATGAGCAAGGTGCGGTGCTCGCTAAACATTTGGCAGGCGTAGAAACTGGTCCGTATGAAGGTTCCATTTTATATACGAAGTTGAAAGTTTCCGGTGTTGACGTATTTTCGGGCGGGAAGTTCGTTGATGCGGAAGGCACCAAAGCGATTCGTATCCATGATGAATTCACAGGTGTTTATAAAAAGGTTGTGATTCAAGACAACAAAATCATCGGAGCCGTACTCTTCGGAGACACGGCGGACGGTACGCGGCTGATGCAAATGATTAGGGAGGAAACCGATGTCAGCGCTATGGCCAAGACGTCGATTTTAACGGATTCCTCGAGCGGAGGCAGTATGGCTTCTGGGGTTGCGGAGATGAAAGAGGACGCCATCATTTGTGGTTGCAACGGTGTAACCAAAGGCACGATCTGCTCAGCTATTAAGGAACAAGGCCTGACGACGGTCGATGAAGTGAAAAACTGTACGACAGCATCCCGTTCATGCGGCGGTTGCAAGCCGCTCGTCAGTGACCTGCTCGCTTTCACATTGGGGGCGTCCTATGATAAAAATGCCGTTAAAGAATCGATCTGCGGCTGTACGGATCATTCCCGTGATGAAGTTGTTGAAGCGATCCGGGAAAAAGGATTATCCCATGTGCGTGAAGTGATGAACGTGCTTAGCTGGCATAATGAAGAGGGCTGTTCCAAGTGCCGCCCAGCACTTAACTACTATTTGGGCATGGTGAGCCCTTCCACCTATCAGGATGACAGTACTTCAAGATTCGTCAATGAGCGAATGCACGCCAATATCCAAAAAGATGGCACGTATTCGGTTGTTCCACGGATTTATGGCGGAGTCACCAATCCAACCGAATTGAAACGGATTGCGGAAGTCGCGGAGCAATTCAAGGTTCCTACCGTGAAATTCACAGGCGGTCAACGTCTTGATTTGCTTGGCGTGAAGAAAGAAGATTTGACTGCCATGTGGGAAGCGTTGGATATGCCATCCGGTTATGCCTACGGGAAAGCCTTGCGCACAGTGAAGACCTGCGTAGGTGAAAGGTTCTGCCGATTCGGGACAGGTGATGCGATGGCTGTTGGCATAGAGTTGGAGAAACGGTTTGAGCGATTGAACACACCGGCCAAAGTGAAGTTAGCTGTGTCTGGGTGTCCTCGCAATTGCGCGGAATCAGGGATCAAAGATTTGGGTGTTGTTTCTGTAGATGGCGGCTGGGAGCTGTATGCCGGAGGCAATGGCGGAGTGAAAGTGCGCGTCGGCGATCTGTTGACAACCGTGAAAACTGAGCAAGAAATTATCGCGTATACAGAAGCTTACCTGCAATATTATCGTGAAACAGGCAAATATGGCGAACGTACCAGTGAGTGGGTGCATCGATTAGGGGTCGAACATATCCGTGATGTGGTTGAGAATGAGGAGGAACGCAAGCAATTATGCGCTCGTATGGACCTTGCGCTTTCCGTGACGCAAGATCCGTGGAGACAGGCGATCGATAGCAAAAAAATTCAACGCGATCTATATGAAGTTGTAGAGCTGTAGAAATAGACGAGGGTCGGGAGGAGTCGGAATATGAAAAAACAAGATGAGCAAATGATATGGGTGCAGGCCGTATCTTATGAGGATTTGGCGATCAATACGGGAAAAACAATTCGTTATCAAGGCGAAGAAGTTGCGCTGTTCAGAATGAAAAGCGGCAAACTCCAAGCGATCCAGAACCGCTGTCCTCATAAAGAGGGCGTTTTGGCCGAAGGAATCGTGTGTGACGATCACATATTTTGCCCGATGCATGACCGCAAAATTCATCTTCCTTCGGGACTTGTTCAGGCTCCTGATACGGGCTGTGTAAAAACCTATTCAACGAAGATTGAGGATGGCATGGTCTACATTGGCTTCCCGACAGCAGAAGAAATGGCTAGTTAATGAAATAACGATTACAATAGGCATCTATAGAGAGCATTATTGCGGGGGTGGGAGTTATCATATCACCATTATTATCTTTATCGAATCAACAACCGTCCTCCCATTGCTGCTTCTGCAGCATGCAGTGTGGACTGGAGATTGTGCCGAGTGAACGAACAACGTCAGGTCTTAGCATTAAACCTAGTCAAAACTTTCCGGTAGCGACCGGCAGACTCTGCCAAAAAGGTTTGCATGCGCTTGAGCATGTGCTCCATTCGGAGCGCCTTCTCGAGCCTTTCTTCAAGATCGGCAATGATTCGCAGCGGTGGCAGCAGATAACATGGGATCAAGCTTTCACTGACATTGCGGGTAAAATTAAGTCGCTGCAAACGGCATACGGCCCTGATGCCATCGGTGTCTACGGCGGTGGGTCACTAACGAACGAGGTTAGCTATCTGCTTGGCAAATTCACACGTGTTGCATTGCGCTCCAAATATATTGACTATAACGGTCGATATTGTATGTCATCAGCAGCGGCAGCCAGCAATCAAGCTTTTGGCCTTGATCGCGGAATGACGATGCCTCTGACGGAAATCTCCAATGCCAAGTACATCATTCTGGCAGGCACGAATATCGCGGAATGCCAACCGACGATGATGCCCTATTTGCTGGAAGCGAAGAAAAAAGGCGCCGTCATTGTGACAATCGATCCCCGGAACACGATGACATCCAAGGTAGCGGATATCCACGTGCGCTTGCAGCCAGGCTTCGATTCTGTCTTTATCAATGGTTTGCTGCATGTGATGATTGAGGAAAAGCTCGTCGATCAGCGGTTTATCGGAGAGCGAACTTCCGGTTTTGAACAAGTGAAGGAAGCAGTAAAGCCATTTACTCCAGCGAGGGTAGAAGCTCTGACGGGTGTTCTGCAAGCCGTAATCCGCACAGTAGCAAGAGGGTTCGCGAAGGCGGAGACGGGAATTGTTCTGACAGCTCGTGGATTGGAACAGCAAGTAAACGGTGTGGAAAATACGTTGAATTACATCAATCTGACCTTAGTAACTGGCAAAATAGGGCGCCCAGGCTGTGGATATGGTGCGGTTACAGGCCAAGCGAACGGCCAAGGCGGACGTGAGCATGGGCAAAAAGCGGATCAGCTTCCCGGCTACCGCCTGATCGAAGATCCAGCGGCTCGCGGTTATGTGGCCAAGATTTGGGGCATCGATCCGAACGAATTGCCTGGCAAAGGTGTTTCAGCTTACGAATTGCTGCAAAAGGTTGATGAAGGAGAAATCAAGGCGCTGATCGTCCTTGGTTCGAATCCACTGGTCTCTAGTCCGAATAACCGGATGGTGGAGCGGGCTCTTCAAAAGCTCGATTTGCTGGTTGTAGTTGATATGTTCGAAACCGAAACGGCGCGTTATGCGCATTATCTGCTGCCGGGATCTTCCTTTGCCGAAGCTGAGGGGACCATGACGAATTTGGAAGGTCGTGTGTTCCATCGTCAGAAGGCCTTGGAGCTTCCAGGCAACAGTAAGCTCGACTTCCATATTATTTGCCGCTTGGCAGAAGCGTTAGGGCGAGGCGCTTATTTTCAATATACGGATATTGAGGATGTATTTCGTGAATTAACGGCGGCAACCGCCGGTGGTAAAGCCGATTACAGCGGGATAACGTATCGCAGGCTTCAGGAGGAAAAGGGCTTGTTCTGGCCTTGTCCCTCACCGAATCATCCAGGGACTCCGCATTTGTTTGAGCAGCGGTTCCATCATCCGGATGGGAAAGCCAAGCTGTTCGGGATTCAGCCCAAAATGCCGGCCGAACCGATTGATTCGGAGTATCCGTATGTACTGACAACGGGGCGGCTTGCGAATCATTATTTGAGCGGTGCGCAAACCCGCCGAACCGATGCTTTGAACAAGAAGGCTCCAGTGCCAGTGGCCGAAATTCACCCTTGGCTGGCGAAACGAATCGGACTCGGAACGGGCAATCAGATCCGTATTACAAGCCGGCGAGGTTCCTTGTGTTTGGAAGTGAAGGTAACGGAAGGCATTCAACCTCGAACCGTATTCGTACCTTTCCACTGGGGCGACGAAAACTCCATCAATGTCTTGACGAATGATGCTTTGGATCCTACCAGCCGGATGCCGGAATTTAAAATTTGCGCCGTGCAAATCGAATGTATCTAAGACCGTACTCAGCTCAGTTGGCTTGGCCAAAGGACGAAGCTGGTGCGGTCTTTTTCTGCGCCGAGAAGTTTCAAGTAAGCTTGCTCGGGGGCTTCCGAGATGCGCACGCCATTCCACGTATCGATCACGATTTTACGCAGGTGATGCTGCTTGAGGAACTGACGGAACATACTTTTGAGTTCTTGAGCCACAATGGCAGGTTCACTAACAGGGCTGCTTGAGGATGGCATATGATAGATTCGTTTTCCATTATTTTCAATCCAATATAACCATTCACTGCCTTGAAGCGCCAAGTAATTGCCTTGTTTGCGTGAAAAAGAAATGCCAGGCATAGCAGGCCAGTCCAGCAGCAGTCCATACGGATTAGCTGGATCTACAGCGCTTAACAGGGTGAATCTGGCAGGGCTTTCCCAAGCAGCGGGCTGCTGGTGCAGAAGGCTGATGAATTCTTTGGTGGCAAATTGCAAGGCATGCAAATCCGTAATAAACAGTCCCCGAACGACTAGTCCCCATTCCTCCAATTGACGCAGCGCAGTTTGAATGGACTCCCACGGAAACGGACAATAGGTTGAAACGACACTTTTGGTGACAAGTCCAAAACGTTCCAACAAATGATGTGTCCACTGCATAGCAGATGCCTGCTTATCAAAGGCAGGTTCGATTACCGATTGCAGCGCATACCAGCGACCTAGTCCGGACTGGAATTTCTCTGGTTTCTTGGAAGCGCCCATCGCATGCAAGCGGAGAGGGGCAAATTGGTCGTTGGCGGCCTGTCCGTCCCAAACGAGCTGAAGCAATTCTTCCAATAAAGAAGATGGCGTTTTTCCTGTTTCGATGCCAAGCTTACTAAGAAAACTGGCCCCTTTTTCCTGAAGCAAATGAAGTAAATAGGGCTGGGATACAGGTCTGGCATTCACGTCTGCTAGGCAGGGAGCGAGCAAAGCGTGATGATCCGAGAGAAAGAAGGCGATCCGGCCTTCCTTTTCATCTGGCTCTTTGCGCCCCATCCATAGAATCTGCCCTGAAGAACACAGGGTATCCAGATCCTGCTTGCGATACGAAAGTTGACGACTCGGGAATAACAGCGATTCCCAATGTGAAACGGGCAGGAAGAAACCCTGTAAATCCGTAATGATCGAAAGTAACTGCTCCATCCCGGATATCTCTGGTAGCACGGTGAGCTTGCGCCTGAGCGGCATATGCGCCAAATAAGTGGATGGGGAGATGGCTCCGCCACCTCGGCGATAAGACTGCAAGGACATGCGAATTAAGCGCGAGGCCACCTTGCTGCTGGTCCATAACTCTTCTGTATCGGCTTCAGCAAATGGGGCTGCTGCTATCGTTTGGGATTCTAGCGCCGCTTGTATCCAATGATCTGCTACGCCAGGTTCAATTTCAAAGCGAGAGACAAGTTCATCCTTCGTAAAGGAAAGTCGCCCATCAGCAAATCGTTGAAAGATGAAGGCTCTGGAAACCGCATCTTCGGAAAGTGTGCCATAGAAATCCAGTTCGTCGCTGCACAGATAGCGGGTTTCGTTTGAATAAGCAGTAGCAGCGATCTTGCCTTCTTGCAAGAGCTCGTCGATCCATGCGGCTATCCAAGGTTCATCGGGAGCGCTGACCTTAACGAGTTCGGAAAGCGAGGAATCCCCGCGTTCCTTCAGAAAACGCAGCACTTCACCGGTAGAGGAGAGCGGTTCATCTGTCTTCGTGAGCTTATGTTCCTCAGCTTCGATTGCTTGAGGGCTGACAACGTTGCGAATGGCGGCCGTTCCGAAGATTTCGGCGGCCATTTGTCGGCTGAAGCCTAGCAGTTCCACTTGCAAATCCTCCGATAAAGCATCGGATTCATATATTTTTTGCGCCACGTAGTCCGATTTGAACTGGGCGGCAAGTGGGGAAGGGAAGTGGTTGCGATGAACGGCAATCTGAATATCCCCTGTCTGAATAGCTGTGAGAGTATTCCTCAGATTCGGCAGATCGACGTGATCTTCCAAACATTCACGCATCGCCTCTTGGAATAAAGGGAAACGCTCCTTAAAGGGCAAAGCTTCCTTCATAAGCTCCTGCCCGCGCAGCCGCTTGATCCAAGCCGGAACGCGCGTAAAACTGCGGGAGAGCAGCAAGGAGGTTTCGGCTAAACGCTGAAAGGCTGCGCCGAACATGCCGGACTCGGCAACTGTTTCAATGACGAATTGTTCCGCCTCCTCGGGCGTCATAGATAGAATGGCAGGTAGTAAAGCATCATGGAAACTAGGGAATATTAGCTCAATACCATTGTCTTTGGCATTGGCGTAGATAGCCGTTAATCCTTGTTGCTTGAGATGTTTCTCTATTCCCATGAGCCAAGAGCGATTTAATTTACGGCCAAAAAGGCTGTGTAAAATGGTATGAGCTTGATTATTCTCATCCACAAAGGACTCGATGACAATCGTTGCATCGGTGGGTACAGCGTTCACTGCAAGTTGATTGCGGACAAGGCTGATCAGGGATTGACTGGCTTCGGCGTCGAAATAATAGCGTTCCTCGAGCCAATTCTGAACATCAATGTCTGCCTCGGTGCGTGACTTGACTTGCAAACGATCTCGCAGCTCGCGCCAAATGTGACCGGTTTGCACTCCGAGCTCAAAGGATTTCCCACCGGATTCGCCACGCCAGAAGGGGATTTCGCTGTAGCGATTCTCCGCTTCCTGCACATAGATGCGCTCCGGGCGCTTGCGCACGATACGCCATGATGCTGTGCCTAATTGGAAGACGTCTCCTACGGACGATTCATGAATGAATTCTTCATCCAGTTCTCCAAGATGAAGACCTGTCTCGTTGTGATGCACGGGATAGGCCGTGCTTTGCGGAATGGTGCCTGCTCCGGTCAGCGCAGCCATCTGCGTGGCGGCGAGCCGTTCGAGGCTGCCGGTTTCGCGGTTCCACGCGATGAGCGGGCGAACGAACGGATAGAGACCGGACAGGACTTCCAGCATCGCCAACCAGCGTTCTTCCGGCAGCTCGTGGAAGGAGTCGCTCTGCGCCAGCAAGCGCCCCAGCCTCGCCACATCCAGCTCGTCGCCCATCGCCGTCATGGCGACGAGCTGCTGGGCCAGCACATCGAGACTGCCCCGCGGAATGCGGATGTCCTCGATGTCGCGCGCTGCGATCCGCCGGCTGAGCACGGCGAGCTCCGGCAGCAGGCTGCGGCTGCGCGCCAGCAGCACGCCCCGGCTGACGCTGCCGACGGCGTGGCCGGCACGGCCGATCCGCTGGATGCCTGCGGCAGCGGAGAAGGGAGAGTCGAGCTGGATGACCAGCTCGACATGACCGACGTCGATGCCGAGCTCCAGCGACGACGTGGCAACCAGGCAGCGAAGCTCGCCGGCCTTGAGCATGCGCTCGACCTCGAGCCGCTTCTCGCGGGCGACGCTGCCGTGGTGGCTCTTCGCGATCTCATGACCGACATGGTCATTGAGTCGCAGGGTAATGCGTTCGCAAAGCCTGCGGCTGTTGGCGAAGATCAGGACCGTGCTGCAGCCTTCCATCAGCTGCAGCAGCCGCTCTACCAGCGGCGTCCATATCGCCTCTTTGTCTGCTCCGGCTTTTGCAGGCTCCGGCATCGTCACCTGCAGCGCGTACTGCTTCTCGGCTTTGCTCTCGATAATGCGGACCTGCCTTGGCTGATCCGCTTCCCAGCCGCCGAGAAACTGCGCGACCCGCTGGATCGGCTTCTGCGTGGCAGATACGCCGATCCGCTGGACGGATCGCCCGCACCAGGCGCCAAGCCTTTCGAGCGTGAGCGACAAATGCATACCGCGCTTGTCCGCTGCCAGATCGTGAATCTCGTCGACGACGATTTGTTCCACGCTCTTGAGCATATCTCTCGCGCGCGATGACGTGAGCAGCAGGTACAACGATTCTGGCGTTGTTACCAATAGGTCTGGCGGCTGCTTCAGCATCGACGCTCGCGTGCTTTGCGGCGTATCGCCGGTCCGCACGCCGACGCGCAGTCCGCGCCAAGCAGTTTCATGATTCAAAGAAGCGGCCAGCGCTTCAATTTCCCCGGTGAAATGGATCAAATGATCATGAATATCGTTGTTGAGCGCTTTCAGCGGAGTGACCACCAAGACGCGTACACCCGGCACATAAGCATCGCCAAGCGCTTGTTTCGTGTGCACAACTTGGTCCATACCCGGAAGCAAGGCGGCCAACGTTTTACCTGATCCCGTAGGGGAAGATATGAGCGTATGCGCCCTGGTACGTATCGCATTCCATGCCTGCTTCTGCACATCGGTTGGTTCACCGAAACGGGAAGAAAACCATGCTGTCAGAATCGGATGAAAATGAGACAGCTCTGGCGCTATGTTCGTCATATCGTTCTCTCCCTTGCTTACACTTTATTCCAACATAGCATATTGGAAGGCTCTTAGCCAACGCCGAGAGAACCTTACTTACTTTTATGTTACTAACGCATCATTTTTTCAGTTCTTATCAAGCTTTCTATTTGCCCTTATACTTGGGAAGACAAGAAGATAGGCAGATAGGCAGCTCATTTCAAGGGAGGCAATTAGGTGATGGGGAAAGCGCGAGTCATTGTTACTGGAGGCAGCGGTAAAGCGGGCCAGTGGATTTTAAAACATTTTGTGGAAAATGAGTATGAAGTCATTAATTTGGACGTCAAGGCTCCAGCTGAGCCGATCTGTCGGACGATTATTACGGATCTCAACGATTTGGGGCAGGTTCATAATGCCTTATCGGCTTTTAGCAGCGGGAATCGGCAGGAAGTTGCAGGCATTGTTCATTTTGCGGCCATTCCACAAGCCTATACACATACGAATGACGTTTGCTTTCGGAACAACGTGATGAGTACTTACAATATTTTGGAGGCGGCAGCCAACCTGGGAATCAAGAAAGTGGTTCTGGCATCGAGCGAATCATCTTACGGCATCTGCTTTGCCAGTGAATTCATGGAGCCGCAATATGTGCCTATCGACGAAGCTCATCCGCAATTGCCGGAAGACAGCTATGGCCTGTCCAAAGTTGTGAATGAGGTCACCGCGCAAGCCTTCCACCGACGGACGGGCATGCAGGTCATCAGTTTCCGTCTGGGGAATATTCTAGTTCCTGAGAACTATGCGGAGCTGAAAGCCAACTTTGATAACACAGAAGCGCGTTTGCGGATCTTGTGGTCTTATATCGACGCCAGAGACGTAGCCTCTGCGTGCTTGAAAGCGATTGAAGTCGATGGACTTGGCGCTGAAGCCTTAATTATTGCAGCGGATGACAGCTCATCGAATCGGCTTACCCGAGATTTAGTCGCGCAATACCTCCCCGGAGTAAAAGATATACGTTCATCCCTGGAGGGGAGAACATCCCTAATCTCCAATGCCAAGGCCAAGAAGCTGTTGGATTGGGAGCCGAAGTTTCATCTGATGGAGCAATCGTAGGGGTCGCAGCAACCGCAAAAAAGCGAACAGTCCTTTTGAGTAAGCAAAAGGGGGTGTTCGCTTTTTTTGAGGTCTTGAGTGGCATCTAATGAACTGTAGGATGTTTATAGACGAGAAAATGGCTACTTTGGAGATGTAATGAACTGGATTAACGCTATCGAGCAAATTTTAGGCGGATAGGTGATCATTTGCATAAAATAGGGCATCTGGCATTCATTAGATTTTTAGAATGAGCGATTTTGGCCGAATAAAGGTTATTGAGTTCGTAGGGAGGCTTGCGAAGGTGCATGGACTTGAAGACCTAGCCGCAGGCTAGTTTTTAAACTACGACAGTATAATTAACTAACCGTTCAATAAATCCCATTTTTGCTCTAAATCATTGAGGTAACCTTCGGTATTGCGATTAAATTTCTTGCGTAATATAACGCTGGTTAAACGCTGATTCCA
>NZ_BMHE01000049.1:0-48031 GCF_014640555.1 Paenibacillus marchantiophytorum
ATCAGCGTTTAACCAGCGTTATATTACGCAAGAAATTTAATCGCAATACCGAAGGTTACCTCAATGATTTAGAGCAAAAATGGGATTTATTGAACGGTTAGTTAATTATACTGTCGTAGTTTTTTTAGGTTGGGTTCAATAAGGCTTGTCAAATAAAAAGGATCGCTACATAATAAAATTAATAATAGCTGGAGGTTTGGAAATGACTAACTTACAAGCAACTAAGGAAGAATGGCAGCAGCTTTTTGAAGTAACAAATCAATTTAAAAAACAGGCCCCTTGGAATTGGATGGAGGATGATGATTACTTTCTGATAACCGATCCCGAGAGCAGCGAGCTTGGTTGCTGTGTCGTGTTTGGGGCAGGCAAGTTCAGTTATGGTCTCAATGTTTATACAGGACCGAATGGAAGATTATTCCTGCAGGAATTGAGCGGCGTTACTGATTATCTTAGTGATGATCGGCTAGAATTAGCTAGATCGATGTGTGCAGTCACCGTTAGTTTTGAGAATCGCGATCGGATGCACAAAGATGATCTCCAAATAATCCGTGATCTTGGTTATAAATTTCGCGGTGCTCACGCCTGGCCGCAATTCCGCAGCTTTGAACCTGGCTTCCTACCCGCGCTGCCTAATGGTCGAGAAGTGAGATTTCTTATAGCTGCCCTAGAGCAAACCATGCTTGTAGCAGATCGTTTCCGAGAGAATCATGAATTGTACTTTGAACATGACCAAACGGATGAAGGGACTGGTGAAAAACGCCTGCATCGCATTCCGAAGGCCACCAACTCCGGTGTTACTTGGTCAGATACTTGGCTTCCTTGGCTGGAAGAGGGGGAATTTCTAACCCCTTATGTATATCCTAACGAACTGCAACTTCGCCAATTAGGCAAAAGTTTGAAGACATCAACAGAGATCTGGCATTCCGACTTTCAATACATTTCCCACGCATTTGGCGAAAAGGGGGAACGAGGAAGCTATCCTCGATTGAGTCTATGGATGAGTGCTTCAACTGGTCTTATATTGACTAGCGAATTATCGGATAACCCAGACTTTGCCCAAAACTTTGTGGAACAACTGCTTAATCTGATCAAGACGTCTGGCTATAAGCCAAAATCGATCTACGTACGTTCCAATAAGGCATTTTTTGCTCTAAATGAAAGTGCCGATAAGCTGGGCATTACAGTGAAATTAAATTTCAATTTGCCTGAGCTTCACATGGCTTTCGACGAGATCGAAGATTCTTTATAGGAAATCTACTTTCTGTAAATAACAACTTCAGCAGCCCTATTTCCCACTTATAATAAACCCTAAAAAGGAACTATCCCCAAGAGGACAGTTCCTTCTTTCCATTACGATTTAACCGAACCCACCATCATCCCTTTAACAAAATGACGCTGCAAGAACGGGTAGATCAGAATAATTGGAATTGTGGCAATGATAATTGTCGCCATTTTGATCCCTTCTGGATCCATGTGAGCCAGCCCGCTGAACTGCGAAGAGTTCGGGTCGATGCTGATGTCCTCCGACGCGATCAACTGACGCAGCTTCACCTGAAGCGGCCACAGCGCTGGTTTGTTAATATAGTATAACGCACTTTGATACGTATTCCAGTGGCCCACAGCATAGAAAATCCCCAAGGAAGCCATCACCGGTTTAGACAACGGCAGGACAATGCTCCAGATCATGCGCAGCTCCGAGCAGCCATCCATACGCCCGGAGTCAATTAATTCACTCGGAAGTTGCAGGAAGAACGACCGCATCACGAAGAAGTTAAAGGCACTGATGGCTCCCGGAAGCAGCAAAGCCCAAAGGGAATTCGTCAGGTGCAAATTTTTCATCAAAATAAAGTTGGGAATCAGCGGCGCACTGAAAACCATTGTGATCAGTACCATGATGACAATCCCGTTGCGGCCCGCATATTCAGGGCGAGAAACCGGATAAGCCAGCGATGCTGTGGCAATCAAGTTGATGAGCGTACCTACAATTGTAATGTAGACCGTAACTCCAAAAGACCGCCAAATCGCCGCGTCACTGAACACATATTGATAGTTGATTGACGTAAATTCTACAGGAAAGAACAGGACTTTCCCCGTTACAATGGCTTCCGACGAACTAAAGGATTGAGCCAGCACGTTTAAGAACGGCAGGAGCATCGCTAGCGATAAGAGTGTCAGAAAAAGCACATTAAAAACATTAAACGTTTGCCAGCCGGCAGTCGGCTTGCGATTCATAGCGTTCACCTCCGTCTTAGTACAGGCTTTCACCAGTAGTTTTCTTACTCATGATGTTTCCGATGACGATGAGCATGACCCCAACGAGGGCTTTAAACAGGCCAATCGCCGTTGTATAGCTGAACTGTTGATTCAATAACCCAGCGGTATAAATATACGTATCTAGAATTTCGCCATTTTCTTTATTCAAAGGGTTCAAGAACACGTAAACACGTTCAAAACCGAAATCCAGGAACTTCCCGATATGCAGCAAGAACAAAATCATGATCGTTGGCAGCAGCGACGGCAGCGTGATGGCAATGGTTTGTCTCCAGCGGTTGGCGCCATCTACCTCAGAAGCCTCGTATAAATCGGGATTAATCCCTGCTAATGCGGCCAAATAGATGATCGTCCCATAACCGGAGTCTCGCCAAATTCCCGACGTAATCAATACCGTACGAATCCACGACTCTTCCCCCAAGAAGTACACAGGATCGAAACCAAGCATCGTAATGAAATGATTCACAGCCCCCGTAGACGGAGAAAGAATACCAATTGCGATACCGCTTACAATGACCCACGAAAGGAAGTGGGGCATGTACACCACAGTTTGCAGAATACGTTTGTAGAGGACGACTCTTAGCTCATTCAGCAGCAGAGCCAGAACAATAGGCGCGGGGAAAGCCAGCACGAGATCATAGATCCCAATCAGCATCGTATTCTTCAAAATTTTCAAGAAATCGTAATGGGCAAACATCCGGGCAAAATGCTCGAACCCGACCCACTTGCTCCCGGTAAAGCCATCGAAAATGTTGTAATCCTGGAATGCAATGACAGACCCAAGCAACGGTACATATTTGAAAATAATAAAATACAAAATACCCGGAACCGAAATCAGATATAACGCCCTATACTTCCAAAGCTTTCGTAGAAAGCCTTTACCCTTGCTGACCTGTGCGCCTTGTCTCACTTGCTTCACAGCTTGTGCGTTGACCGCCATTCTCTGGCCCCCCTCACTTCATTCTCGTCGATGTTATAGTTCTATCCTACCTCCCTAAAGCGCTTCCAACAATGGAATGCCTTTTCACTGACTTGTGTTTTTTTTAGGTAGAAAAAGAGGGAGGGAAGCCTCTTCTTCCTACGCAAATAAGGCCTTTCCCTACTAAGGGGAAAGCCTTATTCTCATCGTTATACACATCAGGTAATGGGACCTCTTCTAAACCCAGATCCAACACATAATCGTTCAATTCTTGAAGATTGGTTACATACACATAGAGGGACGAAGGGCCTGTATCCAGCACTTTAGCGATTTTTCGCATGCTTAGCCCGGAAGAGCCTTCCTTCCTCAGCAACTCTAATGCCGTCTTGATAATAACTTCTTTACTCAACGGCGCTTTGGCCGGTCGTGAGCGGCGACTAACAATCGTTCGATTTGTAGTATTCATATAGTTATTTATAGCATACTAGCTGCTCCTGCCGCTAACGATAACGCTGTTTTTCAGCGTTAATGTAATTGAAATCCTCAAGTCTGCCGCCTATACGGCTGTTTGATTGGATTTATCCAATCAATAACGTGAGGCGTTCCTTAGACATTGGACGTGCTGCCGCACAGTCCGCGTATTTCAGCTACTTTCCCTTGCAGCTACTCTCGGCGTTCTCCCAACCATCTGTCTAAACTAGCTAACTTCAAGATTCCATACCATACCAGACAACAGTGGAAGAATCTTATTACATTGGATAAATCCAATGTAATGGTGAATTTAGCCGCCCATCGGGCTGCTGGATTAGATTTATCCAATCAATAACGTGAGGCGTTCCTTAGACTTTGGACGTGCTGCCGCAAAGTCCGCGTATTTCAGCTACTTTCCCTTGCAGCTACTCTCGGCGTTCTCCCAACCATCTGTCTAAACTAGCTAACTTCAAGATTCCATGCCAGACAACATGAGGAATCTTATTACATTGGATAAATCCAATGTAATCGTGAATTTGGCCGCCTATACGGCTGTTTGATTGGACCATTGAAATCCCGTTAATGGGCTGCTTTTTCTCCACACTCCGGCTTTAACACTGTTTTTCAGCGTTAACTTCGCCATTAGGCTACTTGGTAGGGCGTTTTCCTGCTGAGAGATTGTGTTTCAGCGTTAATGTGCTGCTTTTTCTCCACACTCCAGCCTTAACGCTGTTTTTCAGCTTTAACTTCACCATTAGGCTATTTGGTGGGGCGTTTTCCTGCTGAGAGGTTGTTTTGCAACGTTAATGTGCTGCTTTTCCTCCACACTCCGGCATTAACGCTGTTTTTCAGCGTTAATGTACACTAGTAAATAAGAAACGAGGCTGTCTCAGGTTCAAACCTGGAGATCAGCCTCGTCTATGTTCCTATCTGCCGTGCCTAAATCTAATAACAGTGATTACCCTATCGAATTTGCGCAGTTCCGTCCCCTTCTGGGACAGTCCCGAAGTCCCAGCCATACTAAGCTGAGTTGCTCTCCACGGACAGCTTCTTCAAGGCTCTACGCTTCGCCCGAAGCGCCTCAGGCATCGCCAGCAAAGCTGGCAGCAGCATCGGCAGCAGGATGAAGCACAGCAATACAAGACCAACAATCACCGCGACGGCCAGCTCGATCAGCAAGACCAGGCCAGACGGCACTAGCGTTGCGAACGTGCCGCCCAAGATGATCATCGCCGAGATGACGACGCCACCGATGTGCTTGGAGGCCTGCACAATGGCCTTCGTCGGCGACATATCGCCAAGCTCTTTGTACCGCATCATCAGGAAGATGCTGTAATCGACACCGACGGCGATGATGATGATGAAGGAGAAGAACGGTACGAAGGAAGACACGCCGTCTGCCCCGATAATTTTCTCCGTTACAATATTCGTAACGGTCATAGCCGCGTAATAAGAAGCAAGAAGCGACAGAATGATGTACACAGCTGGCCAGAACGACCGAATCACAAACAGCAAGACGATGAATACACCGATAACCACGATGATCGCTGTACTGTTGAACGATTTAAGCTGCGCTTTGTTCGTATCGTATGTTGTGGAGCTCGGACCGGAAGCTCCTGCCTTCGCGTTCTCAAGCACGCTCCCTTTCAAGCCAGCGGAAAGCTCGGTGTTGATACGTTCAATCGTGTCCATCGCCGCCGATGAATACGGATCATCCTTGAGAATCACGATCAGTTTCGTGATTTTGCGATCTTTGGACATGTAGTTGTCCAACGACTTCGCGAAATCCGTACTCGTGAGCGCTTCTTTCGGGATGAAGAACGTCTTCGAGCTGTTCAGCTGTGTCAGGAACTGGCTCGTTTTGCCGAGCCCTTCGGACACGTCACCCAGTCCGTTGCCGCTCGCGCCGAGGCCGTCCTTCAGCTGGCTCATGCCGCCAGCCAGACCCGACAAGCCCTCGTTCAGCTTCTGCTGACCGTCCTTGACACTGCCCAGCGCTGCATTCAGCTTCGCCATGTTCGCGGCGATCTCGCGGCTGCCTGCGCTGCCTTGCACTAAGCCCTTGGCCAGCTCCGCGGAGCCGCTCTGCAGGCCAGTCAAGCCCTCC
Organism: Paenibacillus marchantiophytorum; assembly: GCF_014640555.1. Classification (GTDB taxonomy): domain Bacteria; phylum Bacillota; class Bacilli; order Paenibacillales; family NBRC-103111; genus Paenibacillus_E; species Paenibacillus_E marchantiophytorum. Next base: position 5,769 of record NZ_BMHE01000049.1, read on the forward strand.
GTCAGCTTCGCTTGCGCGCCGCTGATCTGCTCCAACCCTTTCGCCGCTTCTGCGAAAGAGCTGTTCAGCTTGGCGGCATTCACGCCAAGCTCATGCAATCCGCCCCCCAACTGGGCGAGGCCGGATTCCAGCCCTTCCCCCGTCTGCTTGAGCTTCACATAGTCAGCGTCGGTCGTCAGCTGCGTGTATTTCCCGCCCAGCAGACTGATTAACCCGTTCATCCCGGTCAGCCCCTGCTGAATGGCCGGAACCTGCCCCTCGACCTGCGCATAGCCGTCCGTCAGCGCGGTATAGCCTTGCTGCAGCTGCGTCAGCCCGCTGCTGATCTTGGCTGTATTGGCATCAACTTGTGCCATGCCATCTTTCAAACCTGTGATCCCCGCGTTCAAATTTCCGGCACCATCCGCACCTTGCGAGATGCCTTTGGCAACCTGATTCAGCGCCGTTGTGATCTGCACGTAGCCATCCTGCACTTTGCCAGTACCGGAGACAAGCTGATCCGTGCTGGAGAAATCCGGGCTAACGAGCTTGCTCTCCATTTGGTTAATACCATTTTGGATTTGATTAACGCCTTTTTGTGAAGCGGTAATTCCCTCAGCTACCGTTGTCGTCTGCGTTGAAATATAGAAATTATCAATCGGCTTCGATTGCGGCTGTGTCACACTCGACACCTTATCTACGCCGGGAATACTTTTCAATTTATCCGTTAATTTATCAATCGCAGCTAATCCGTCATTATTGTTCAATTCTTTGTCATTCTCAATAACGACCATCGTCGGCAGTGCCTGACCTCTGCTGAAATGATCCGCTACAAGGCTGAACCCTTTCGTAGAATCGTGGCCATTGCCTAATTCTTTCAACTGATCAAAGGACAATTTCTGATGATTAGAAAGAATAATCGGGATCATGACGATGACAATCAATAGGGTTGTAATGACTGGACTTTTGACGGCAATACCCGTAAGTTTCGCCCAGAATTTACTTTCCTTATGTCCAGTTGCTGCTCCTTTGGAGGGCCAAAACAGCTTGTTGCCTAATGTTTTCATGAGGAACGGCGTTACCGTCCAAATTTCAAGCAATAGCACCGCGGTACCGATAGCAACCACATTTCCGGATTTATAAATCCCAAAGTCCGAGAAAGTTAAACTCGCGAAAGCAATAAATACCGTTAGAATACTGTAAAAAATCGTTTTTCCTGCTGTTTTATAGGTGACAACAATGGCTTCGTCCACGGACAATCCGTGGGATAACTCTTCTTTGAAGCGATTGAACAGCAGGATGTTATAGTCGGTCCCAATCCCGAACAGAATCAGAATCAACAGCATCTGCGTCACGCTAGTCACGGGGAAATCAAACTTATCAATTAACTGCGCGGCGATCCCCATGGAAACCAGGTAGGAGATCCCTACTGCAAGCAGCGATACAAGGGGAATAACAACCGAACGGAACATAATGACCAGCACGGCTAAGATGAAAATAACCGTAAGCGCCGCGCTTTTTTCCACGCCGGATTCGGAAGCTTTGATGTAATCATCCTGGATGAAATCCTCACCTGATAAGTAGTACTGGACCTTCACATCTTTGAGCACTTCATCGAATTGCTTGCCTATCTCCTCGACATGACGGCCTCTTTTATCCAGGCTAAAGCTTGCCATCAAAGTCGTCTGATCCTCAGAAATGAGGGAAGACTTCGCGTCCGGCAGGGAAAATGGATCGAGCAATTGATCGAACCCAAGCTCAGCTTGGTGCGCCTTCATATTGGCAATGCCCGACTCGATGCCTTTCATATCTGCTTCGGTCAGCTTATCAGGGTTATGGAATACGACAATATCACTCGTTCCTTCTACCCCATTCATCTTCTTCAAAATGGACGTTGCCACCTTGGATGGGCTGTCTTTGGCCAGCGGGTCCTGACCTCTAAGGCCCAGAATCGCATTCACATCTGGCTGAACGACCGTGAGAACTACGGTTAAGACCAACCATACAGCGAGAATGGTCCAGCGCCATTTAATAATTTGTTTCATGTCTTGCTTGCCTCCTTGCGGGATCATTTTAGTAAACAAGTGTTCATTATTAAGTCAAAAAAAATTAAGCCAGACTCAAAAGCTTAATTTTCTCAGAAATACCAGCAGAATATAGATATAACAGTTCATCGACCAACATCTTAATGGTATCGCTATCCTCGTGGTCGCGAAGAATAAGGCTTACGCCCTCAATCAGGGTCGCAGCGAACATCTGAGTCGTAGGTTGTTCATTAGGTAACACTTTCTCCAGAATTTGATACACCAAGGTAATCAACTCCTGCTTCACAGGTTCAAATCGAGAGCCTTCGCTCAAATTAAGAAGAATGGTCAACTCGATGCTCGATTCTTTGAAAAGCCGTATGATCGTCGCATCAACTTTGCGCAGTATATTCAAATGATCGGAAGCTTCCTTGCAAAGCGTGCTTTCGACTTCGTCCTTAATTTCCAAGATGTACGTATTGAACTGCTCATAGATTGGATGAATCAATGCATCGAACAGATCATCTTTGCTCTCAAAATACCGATAAATGTTACCTGGCGTTATCCCTGCCGCATCTGCAATATGACGCATAGAAGCTTTTAAGTATCCGTGCTTTTTGAACTCGGAAAGAGCTGCTTGGCGAATACTATTTTTCACATCATCTTTAAGCACCTGCATATAATAAACACCCGTTCACTTTTATTGGAATATGAGCATTATACCGCGCCCATCTCAGAGTTGCAACTTTGGCACAACAAAAAAAGAAAAACCTAGCTTTCGGCTAGGTTTTATACAGCACACATATGATTTATTCCACTGTTGGTTTCACTTTCAATACTTCTGGAGCACTGCTCGGCTTCGTTCTGAAACGCTTCAAATCCTTGAATTGAATGAACTTCTTCGTTTCTTCGTTCCAAATTCGGAATTTCAGCGATTCCAAGCTGGTCAGCAGTGTAATTGTCTGTACCTTGCGCAGCTCTTCATTCTTGTTGTGAACCTTCTCCAAATAATAATTCGGTACCCGCGGGCTCAAATGATGAATATGGTGGAAACCGATGTTGCCGGTAATCCAGTGCAGCACGCGCGGCAGCTTATAGAAGGAACTGCCATGCATCGCAGCCTTGACGTAATCCCATTCGCCCTCATTCTCATAGTACGTGTCTTCATAGTTATGCTGTACGTAAAACAACCAAATGCCAGCCATACCCGATACAAAAAACATTGGACCTTGGATGAGTAAAACAGATTGCCAACCAATCGCCCAGCACAGCAAAGCGATGCCGCCAACAATACCTACATTCGTGATATACGTATTAATGCGCTCTTTCATTCCCGCGCGCTTGCGGTTAAAACGATAATCAATCAGGAAGATGTAGATCGGTCCAACAATAAACATGATCAGCGGATGCCGATAAATACGGTAGTACAATCTGCGGCCCCATGAGGAAGCCATATATTCGTCAACGGTAAGCGTCCAAATATCGCCAACCCCTCTACGATCCAGATTCCCACTGGAAGCATGGTGAACGGAATGCGTATAGCGCCATTGATGATACGGACAAAACGTTAAAATACCAGTTATTGTCCCGACAATTTCATTCGCGACTTTATTTTTGAAAAAAGATTTGTGGCAGCAATCATGGAAAATAATAAAGATTCGGATCAAAAAACCTGCGGCAATAATGTCTAACGCGAACGTAAGCCAGATTGAAACCGAAAGACTCAAGAAAGCGAAGTACCACAAGACAAGAAAGGGTACCAGTGTATTAATAATTTGCCACACACTATGCTTCATATGTGGTCTTTCGTAAGGTGCGATGTCAGCTCGCCACCCACCTTTTTCCTCATGCTTCATATTCAGTTAGAACTCCTTCTTTCCGCTTCGTGCCGGATGTAATTATTGTCAACTGTTGTAGTACGTTGCGAATCAAATAAAGTTCCCTAATGCGAGAAGAAATATTACACCGCTCTACCATCATAAATTGGAAAGCGCTTTTTGTAAAATGTAATATAAGTCATATTTATATTTAAGGGACATTTTTCATTCGTGTTTTCATTTCGGGAACGGTCACAATGTCGAATTTCTCCTTTTTCAAATACGCGATAATGCCGGGAAGGGCTTCAACCGTGTTGTCCAGCTTCCCTTTTTTGCCCCCAAAGCTGTGCAGCAATATGATGTTGCCGTCCTTAACATGCGTTTTTATGTTTTGAATAATATCCTTTGAAGGAGTGCCTGCCCAATCCTTGGGGTCCACGTCCCAACCGACCAATGAGCGTCCAGACTGTTCCACGGCCTTCTTCACGGGTGGAGAAACAGCTCCGTAGGGTGCCCTAAACAGCGAGGAGCCCATACCGATCGTCTGCATGATCCAGTCTTCCGTTTGATTCAGTTCCTGCTCTATACGAACGGACGAGAGTTTGGTTAAATCCGCATGGTCCCATGAATGATTGCCGATAACATGACCCTCCTCATGAATTTGCTTAAGCACATCGGGAAATTTACTGACTTGGTCACCAACGACAAAAAAGGTGGCTTTGACATCATTCTCTTTCAAAATATCCAAAATCTGCGGCGTGTACTTACCGTCCGGTCCATCGTCGAATGTGATGGCAACCTGTTTGGCTGCTTTTAACGGCTGCGTTTGTGACAGTTTCCCACTCACCCCCGTTGAGATTTGAGCATCGGCGGTATTCAGAGAATGTCTGGCTTCTTGCGGTTTCATTTCGATCGAAGCGGCAGACGGCCCGGCAGGAGCTGCACCCGTAGATGCGGTTTCCTCGTGAGGCTGCTGCTTGCTTATAACCGGCGATTTGCTAGGGAACGGGAGAACACTTCCCGTCACTGTAAAATTAATAAGAGCTATACTAACCATGCCGCAAAAAGTGATACCTATTACCCAATGTTGTTTGCGTTGCGTCATTACTTGCACTTTCATGACAAAAACCTTCCTTTATGCGCTCTTAGCGGCCTTATTCATGTAAGAATAGACGCGTGCTGCCTATAAAAAGTTGTACTGGTTCGACAATATTTGCAGAATTTACATCGCTCACCTTTTTCGCTTTATGTAAGCTTTTATCACATCAATTATTTGTTGCGGACTAGTTAATCTTTTTGGTAGGATATGCAACTAGAAACCTACTGCCCGCGGAAAGGAATTTCCCTATGAATATCTTAATTATTGAAGACGATTCCAGCATTCAGATGCTGCTCAAGCTAAGCCTTGAGGTTGAAGGTTTCCACCCCATGGTGGCGGGTACTGTTGCAGCCGGTCTCCATGAATTGAGCTCCCAGCACATCGATTTAATTTTGCTCGACCTTATGCTGCCTGATCAGTCCGGTTTCGAACTATTGAAGACGCTGCAAACGGCCTACAAAGAAATTCCGGTCATCGTGCTAACGGCAAAGAATGAGATGAATGATAAAATATTAGGCTTCCAGCTCGGAGCCGATGATTACTTGACCAAGCCGTTCGAGACGCGCGAGCTGATTATGCGAATTCGCGCTGTTATGCGGCGAATGACACCGGATACAGCCTCGCTAACGATGGATGTTCTTGAGGTTGGCCTCATCGAGATCGATCGGAACGAGCGGTCTGTGACTATAGCCGGAAAACTCGTCAAAACGACCAGCAAGGAGTTTGATTTCCTCTGGCTTTTGTGCAAGAACCCTAAGAAAGTGTTCACTAGGGAGCATATTTTGGACCAAGTATGGGGCTTCGAGTATTACGGACAGACGCGGTCTGTCGATATGATGGTGAATCGTCTGCGCGAGAAAATCAAACCTTACGACCATGTGCTCGCCACGGTTCACGGCATGGGCTACAAGTTGGAGGTTTAAGCGATGAAACTGCGCAACAAACTGTTCATACAACACACCATCACCATCGTTATGCTGCTGGCCGCGATGTATGTAGTTGTGAATTATACGCTGAGTAAAAGCATGATTGAGCGGGACACCCAAACTTTGGATCAGTATTATGCGCTGCATCGCATTGAAGCTCTGAAAATTGTGAACGATAAGAAAATAAGCATCGAGCAGTTGTTTTCCGGTGCCTATGCCCCGCTGATCGCCTCCCATCTGGCGGCAAACAGCAACTTTCAGGTCCAGTTGTTTGATCCTGAAGGAACGATTATCGGGGACAGCGGCAACAAAGAGGATTTGATTAAACGAAGCGATATCGACGCTGCCTTGGCTGGACAAACTGCCACCGTCATTACCGAAGGGGAAACCAGCAAGATCCTTATCTATGCCTCTCCCTTCACCTATGAAGGCAAGACCGTGGGCGGGTTCCGCTACCTCCTTGATCTGAACAAGCACGAAGAGACGCTCTCAGAGATGCGTACCTGGTTTATTGGCGTTGCCCTCGGCTGTTTGCTCATCGCCCTGCTGGCGAGCTACTCGTTCTCTTTCTTTATCATGAAACCTCTGCATGCGCTCCAGCAGGCGTTGAAGCTGGTCACGATCGGCGATTTCAGCCGCAAAATTGTGGTCCGCAGCCAAGATGAGGTCCGCGAACTGGCTGACGACTTCAACCAAATGTCGGAAGCGCTGCAAGAGCATATCGAACTGCTGCATTACGAGCAGAGCAAGCAGAAGAAATTTTACGATAATGTCACTCATGAGCTCAAAACGCCGCTAACGTCGATTATTGGCTTCTCCGATTTGATCGACAAAATGGAGCGCACCGATGATATTCGAACGTGCAATGTCTATATCCGCAAGGAAAGCACGCGTCTTCTGCAAATGGTGGAGGAACTGCTCCAATCCTCGCTCAAAGGCGATGAGGCTTGGCGTGTCCAAGTCGAACGGACCGATCTGGCTGCCATTCTCACGGACAGTCTGCGCATTCTGGAGCCAACCCTGCATAAGTCATCGATTATGACGACGATCCATGTTGCGCCCTGCGAGGTTTACGTCGATCCTAAGCGCACCCAGCAGGTGCTGTTCAATGTCATTGAGAATGCAATCAAGCACAGTGAATGTACGGAACTGACCATTCGATTGGAGCAGCAAGAATATCAATGTCTTGTGCGCATCATCGATAACGGCAAAGGAATGAATGAGCAGGATACAAGTACCCTGTTCGTAGCGACCGAACACAAGCAAACTCGACCTATTTCCCCGCAATCCCACGGCCTTGGCTTGCTGCTATGCAAGCAGCTTATGGAGCTGCAAGGCGGCGATATCATCGTGCACAGCCGTGAAGGAAGCGGAACGGAAGTCGTTCTCCAATTCCCAATCGAACCGGTGCCCTTTCCCGTTCTGTTACAAAATTGATACAAATCGATGATTTTTCTGAGATAAAAGGAGAGTAGTCTACATGCAAGAGGAGAAGAAAGGGCTTTCATGGATGCGTCTCATCTTATTGCAAATCGTGATCGGTTGTACGTTAATCGCCATTTTTGCTTATGTATTCCGCATCGGTGTCGATGAAGTGCGTATCGTACCCAAAGAAGTAAACAGCCGGGATATGTTCGATGGTGTTCCCATGCGTATGAATGTGACCTACCCGGGAATTGGCACCATATCGATTGACGATCCCAAAGAGCTGATCGCTTGGAAAGCATCGTTCACCCGAATCTTGAGCGGGGGCACGCAGCAAACTCGTGCAAACGCTTCACGACTGCTGTTGACGGGCTCGATTGCTTATTTGGATCAGGAGGATATCCCCTTCCAAATCGGAACGAGCGGCTTTCGCTTTGGGTCGGACTGGGTCAACTCCCTGGACATTAGCGCAGAAATTCGGAAGCTGCAGAACATGCTCATCGACAAAACGCTGACCACGGATACGGTTGCCGGCGCCATCGCGAACCGCAGCCACCAGGTGTTCCGTTTGCAGGATGATGGTCTTCTCACAGCGCTCTCCGATACTGATCGAGCAGCGCTTACGAGGCAGATGCGATCATCTGTCAGGCTGATTGATTTCAGTCACTTCGATTTCTTGGCCGAACAACCCAGTTCCCACTATGTCGTACAATTAACCGACGAATTAGTGAAGGGGAAGCATTGGCTGCATGTTGATCGATATGATAACGCTTACTTCATCGTATTCGATTTGCTGGATGAGACCAACCATAAAGCCTATTTCAAGTTAAGTGATGCCTCCTAACCTATTGAGGGGATGGTTGATGAAATGGCTAGAAAGAAAAGCAATAGTTCCGTTATGATCCTATCGATCATTGTTGTCGTCCTGGTAGCAGGATTCTTCCTGTACAAATCCGGTGTATTTGGAGGGAAATCCAAAGGCAAGATTACGGTTTACTCCATTTTCCAAGAGGAAGAAGCTCGTAAAATCCTGGATAAATTCAAAGCAGAAACCGGCATCGACTACGACGTTCTTCGTCTGCCAAGCGGCGAGGCGGTAACTCGCGTGCAGAATGAAATGGGCAAGCCGCAGGCCGACTTCCTGATGGGCGGTCCCGCTGATTCGCATGAAGTGCTGAAAAAAGCTGGCGCGCTGGAAACGTACATTTCACCGAATGCCAAGGATATTCCTGACAATATGAAAGACAAAGAAGGCGCTTGGACAGGGTTTTACTTGAATCCGATTGCGATTGGAATCAATGAGCAGCGCTGGAAAGAGAAATATGCCACAGCTCCTTACCCGCAGACGTTCCAAGAGCTTCTTGATCCGAAATTCAAAGGCGAAATCGGCATGTCCGACCCGGCTACATCCGGCACAGCCTACACAGCAGTGGCCTCGCTAGCCCAAGTTTGGGGCAAAGAAGAGATGCTGAAATATGTCGCCAAACTGCTGCCAAACTTGAAAGAAAGACCGAAATCCGGCATCGAGCCGATTCAGAAAGCAGCTAAAGGCGAATACACGATTGGCATTACCTTCCTGGGTGACCAATTAAAAATGAAAAATCAAGGCAACCCGATTATCAGTATCGTTCCTGAAGCCGCTGGCTATGAAGTAGGCGGACTTGCGATCGTCAAAGGTGGCGCTAACACCGCAGGCGCCAAAAAACTCATGGATTTCATGTTAACGAATGAGCCTGGCTTGCTTTATACCGAATCTGCTTTTGCAAGCTCTGTGAAACCTACGGTACCAATTCCCAAAGGCGGAATTGATATCAAAACAACGAAATACAACACAACCTACAGCTTGTGGAAAGCTGCCGAACAGCGTAAAGAACTGCAAGACGCGCTGAAAAACCTCAAATAATAGTAAGCGGTTACAGGGTATTGGAGCAGGCCTGTCTGGCCTGCCCATGCCATCCTACACAATGAATTTTGGAAGGTGGTCGTGAACCCCTTATGATCATAGAAAAAAAGGGTATGGGTTCATCGATCGGCAGACTGGTGAAAGATCCATCCTCGCTGATCCTTGTGCTTATCAGTTTCGCTGTTCTCTGTCTCTTCGTCATCTATCCGCTCATCTACGTTATCGCTCTTCCTGGAGCCACGGATTGGACCACTTTCTTCAGCAAAAGCCGGTATGGCACCGCTCTGCTGAATACAGTCGTCAGTTCCTCCCTATCGGCGCTAACCGCAACCGTTTGCGGCTTTATCTATGCGTATTCGATTCATTACAGCAACATTGCCGGGAAAAAGTTCTTCCGCTTTATCGCATTCCTGCCGATTCTGGCGCCATCCGTCATGACCGGTCTAGCGTTCCTGCTGCTCTTCGGCCGAGGCGGCATGGTCTCGCAAACCTTGAAAGCATGGTTTAATGTCGAGCTCGATTTATACGGATTACCAGGTCTCTGGATCGTCCAAACGATTTCCTATTTCCCGCTTGCTTATATGACCATTACAGGTGTTCTTCGCTCTATTTCGCCGAATTTGGAAATCGCAGCCCAGAACCTGGGTGCCCGCGGCTTCAAGCTTTTTCGAACAATTACGTTTAAATTAGCACTGCCTGGTGTAATTAACGCCTTCTTATTGGTGGCTATCAACTGTTTTGCCGACTTCGGAAATCCCAAGCTGATTGGGGGCAATTATTCTCTCTTGGCTGTTGAAATCTATGGAGAAATCATTAATAACGAACCGGGCCTCGCGTCCGTCATGGGTCTCATTCTGGTCATCCCTGCCCTGCTGGTCTTCGTGATTCAAAGCCGATTATTGTCCAAAGGTTCCTATTCCACCATCACAGGAAAGCCGGTTTCCGGACTTAATCGGGTGAAAACTTCCCGCAAGACAGATGTCATTCTGTTTATTTTCAACAGCATCATGGCGCTCTTCATCTTGTCCATGTTTGCAATTACCATTTTGTTCGCTTTCACCAAAAACTTCGGTCGGGACAATACGTTTACACTCGATCATATATTCAAAATCGTGTTCAATCCATCCAGTCCGGCTGTCCTCAACAGCTTGGTGCTATCGCTGATCAGCTCCATTCTGGCTGTTGGCTTCGCCCTTGTGCTGGCTTATGTCGTAGTCCGCAAACCATTTCCCGGCAAGAAAATACTGGACTTCACAGCCGTACTCCCGATTGCTTTGCCAGGTACGTTCGTAGGCTTGGCTTTGATCGTCGCTTTCAGCAATGGACCTATCATGCTGCAAGGATCAGCCGTCCTGATTATTGTGGCCATGCTGCTCAAGCAGATGCCGGTCGGTTATCGAGGTCTTACCGCTTCCTTCAAGCAGGTGGACAAATCGATTGAGGAAGCCGCAACGAATCTGGGGGCCGACAGCCGCCGCACACTGACAACTATCGTAATCCCAATGCTGCAAAAGACCATCGTCGCCAACTTCGTCTATGCCTTTATGAAAAATATGAACACATTAAGTACGATCGTCTTTCTCATTACGCCCAAATGGGTGGTCGCCGCCGTCTCTATCTTCAACTATGCAGAAACAGGAACCTATTACTGGGCGGCCGCTGTTGCCGTCGGCTTGATGGGGACAACACTGGCTACGCTTGGTGTCATGAAACTCATTTTCCGCTCGAAGGTCAAAATATTCGATTTCTAACCGTTTCAGATGAACGATTTGAAGATAAGCTTTAAGGAGTGAGAAATCATGAGTTCAAACATATTGTTGGATTTAAAAAATGTCAGTAAAGTATTTGGCAGCAATCACGTTCTCAAACAGATCGATTTGCAAATTGAACGCGGGAAGTTCATTACCTTCCTCGGACCCAGCGGATGCGGGAAAACAACACTGCTGCGCTCGATCGCTGGCTTCTACACGGTGGATGAGGGGGAAATTTGGATTGATGGCCAACTCGTCAACGATCTGCCGCCCTACAAGCGCGGAACACCGATGGTGTTTCAGGAATATGCCCTATTCCCGCACATGACTGTGTTCGACAATGTCGCTTATGGGCTGGATATTCAGAAGCGCCCCGAAGCCGAAGTGCAGGAGCGCGTGAAGTCCGCCATGGCGAAAGTCAAATTAACCGGACTGGAAGAGCGCTATCCGCATGAGATGTCCGGGGGGCAGCAGCAGCGTGTAGCTATGGCGCGCGCGCTGGTCATGAATTCGCCAATCATCCTGCTCGATGAACCGCTCAGTAATCTGGATGCGAAGCTGCGTGAAGAAGTCCGCGTGGAATTGCGGAGCATTCAGCAGGAGCTTGGTCTGACAGTGATCTATGTAACGCATGACCAGCTTGAGGCGCTGTCGATGTCCGATCACATCGTTGTGTTCAACAAAGGCGCGATTGATCAATACGGCACACCGCACGAAATCTATTACAAGCCTCGCACGCCCTATGTGGCTGACTTTATCGGCACGACCAACTTCGTAGATGCCATTGTCCTTGAATCTGCGAATGGCAAGGCCGTTGTCGAGTACGGCAGCGGCCGCACGGCTAGTGTAGGCATCGATGAAGTTGTAACGCCCGGCGAGAAGGTGCTGCTCAGCATCCGCCCGGAATCCATGCGCATTAATGCAAGTGAACCTGGCGAATTCGCCGTAAGCGGCTTCGTGAAGTCATCGATGTTCCTCGGCGAGAAGGAACGGTATTTTATTCTGGATGATAATATGAAAGAATGGATTGTCGACGCGTATGATATCGGTTTAACCCGATTCCAAGGGAATGTTAAGATCAGCGCCGCCGATGATAAAATCCATTTAATCAAGATTAGCGAATAGGAAATAAATAAGAATAGCAGCTTGCTGAAAAGGGGAACTTTGGTTTCCTTTTTTGGCTGTTCAGGGGGGAATGGCATCATGTGGAAAAAAGGCCTGCTCGTGCTTATGGTTGGTGTTGGGGTGATCCTTGGCTTTCTCGTTCTGGGGGAGAAGAAGAGCAATCAGCCCTTGAAGGTCTATGTCATCTTTCAGGAGGACGCTGGGCGAATTCTGCTCGAAACTTTCAAAAAGAAGACGGATCAGCCCTATGATATCATCCGGATGTCCAGCGGCGAAGCGAGTTATCATCTGCTGACACTGGGCAAAACCGGCATCGACGTAGTGCTAGGCGGACCCGCCGACCTGCACGAGCAGCTCAAAAACAAAAGCAAATCCTTGCGCTATTCCTCCGCCGCCGCAGGCAGCATTCCCGCCAAATACAAGGATAGCCATGGCTACTGGACTGGCATGTACATGGGCGCTTTAGCCATTGGCGTGAACCAAACCGTTTGGCAGCAGGACCCTCAGCTCGCAGCACTGCCGCTGCCGCAGCGGTATGAGGATTTGCTTCGCCCTGAGCTCAAGGGCAAGATCGAGATTCCTGATCCCGAGACGTCAGGAACAGGCTATACGCTGCTCGCCTCGCTCGCGCAGCAGCGCGGAGACCGTGAAGCGATCGAGCTGATGCAGGCGCTCAAGAAGCAAAGCGCTTCGATGACGTTCGCTGGCAACACGAGCGCACAGCATCTGGCAGAGGGCGAGATGGCCGCCGCCGTCTCCTTCCTGAGCGACCAGCTGCGCTTCAAAAATTCGGGCTATAACATCCGCTCGTTCATTCCGCCTCAAGCCGGTTGGGAGATCGGAGCCGTCTCGATCCTCAAGGGAGGGAACAACCCCGCAGCAGCCAAGCAGCTCGTGGATTTCATGCTGTCCCAGGAAATTCAGACCGATTATATGAACACGGCTTTCTCCTTCCCGGTGACCCCCAATATTCCGGTAAACCCGCTCCTTGCTCCCGTGAAGCTGGAGAATCTCCTGGCTACGTACCGCTTTGATCTAGCCGCGCAGCAGCATGAGAAATTGCTGAGCGGTTGGCGGGATGCGATTGAGTAGCAGCTCTCCCCCTTGTATAAATGTGATGCAGATTTCCAGATTTCCAGATGTGCAAATGTGCAAATAAGAGTCTTTAGCAGCTCCTATTTGCACAAAAAGCGGGGACTTTTCATGAATAGCAGACCCCAAAGACTCTTATCTCCGGCGAAACCACACCTAAACTCCCCCCCAATGAAGCAATAGGAGCCTCTGGGAGCTCTTATTTGCGCTAAAAGTCGCTATTTTACACAAATAGAAGCCCTTGGAGACTCTTATCAGGAGGCAAAACCTATGGATACGCGCTCAGCTTTTTTACTCTACCAGAACAGCTCACCATGCCCGAGCAAACGGGATAGCCCTTCTACGAAGTAATAGTCCCCGTAGATGAGCGGCACATCGATATTCTTGCCCTCTGGGTAATGGCTCGTCCCATGAAGGATCAGCCCCTCTTCGGTTTCTGAGTCCCAATCGCCGTAGTTTACGTACAGCGAATGTAGAATTCTCTCGCCCGCCTGGCGGTAGAGGGCGCTTTCCTGATCGCCGACTTGATCAGCGAGCAGCAGCAAGCCGCAGGCCGCGCAAGCGCCAGCCGAGGAGTCACGGTAGGCCGTTACATCATCCGGCAATCGGAAGTCCCAATGCGGCACATGATCCTCCGGCAAGTTGGCCAAGAAGAAATGCGCAGCACGCTTAGCGCCATGCAAGTATCGTTCATCTCCCGTATGGAGATGACTCAAAGCCATGCCGTAGATCGCCCACACCGTGCCGCGCGACCAAGCGGAGTCAGGGGCGAAGCCCTGCCCGCCATTCACTTCGAGCTGCTCGCCCGTGTGCGGATCGAAGATCACGATATGGTTGACGGAGCCATCCGGACGGATGAAGTGCTCCAACGCCATGTCGGCATGCCGCACGGCGATCTGCTTGTACCGCGGGTCTCCAGTCGTATCGGAGGCCCAATGCAGCAGCGGCAGGTTCATCAGGCAATCGATGATGGCCCAGCCGGCATTGTCTTCCCCTTCGCGCCAAGGATTCCAGGCGCGAATGAAGTTCCCCTGCACGTTGAACCGTGCAGCCAGCAGATTCGCGGCGAGCAGGCCGCGACGCTTGGAATCCTCCGCGCCCAGCAGCTTGTAGCGCGCAACGCTCGTCAGTGTCCACATGAAGCCAATATCATGGTCTAAGCGGTAGTAATCCGCAATGACCTGATCGAGCTGCTGCTCACAGGACTCGGCGAGCAGCTTCAGCTGTTCGTTCTTGTTCTCGCGATACAACAGCCAGAGCAGACCAGGCCAGAAACCGGCTGTCCACCAGTAGGCAGGTTCCAGCTTGTATTTGCCCTGCACACTGGCATGCGGGAAACCGTCCCCGATTCGTTTACTTGTTCTTGCAACCTTGGCAGCAGTCTTCTGCCAAGCTTCCTGCGCCCAACCAGCCTGTATACTCATGCAAGCTCACTCCCTGCCTCATTATTCGAACGTAAATTGAAATGTAGTTGAAACGCTTAAATTTCCCTGCTGACTTAACTTCCATGTGAAATCAAGGGCATAGCACTCACGTCGATTCTCGTAATGATCATCGTGGATGAACGTCTGGACTGACCAATCGAATTGACTCTGGTCGTAAGTCATGTACAGCCGCGCCTCATTCGTTGGCGCGATCAAGATCCGCCCATCCTCCAGCTGCCGCGGAGAATGCCATGATAGGAAGCGCTCCACAACGCTTTCCGGCGCTTCCGCATAAAGAAAGCTGTCCGACACCTCCAGCGTCGGCGGAACTGTCTTGCTCCACGTGAAGCGTCGCACTAGTTCTTGCAGCTTAGCTAAGCCATAGGCTCCAGCAATGTCCACTACAAACACATCCTGCGCGTCGGTTTGGCTGCTCTCGAGCACTTTCGCCCGATAGTCCGCCCCAGCTTGCTGGTACAAGCCATCGAGGATCGGAACGGAATGTCCCTGCGACCCATTGCACAGAATCTCGTAGCGTTCCGGCCCAAAATACGCGCGCGTATAGCGGCCGCTCCCCAAATCGGCAAGCAGCGTCTCTCCTTGGGCGTACACCAGGAAATTGCCAAGATCATTATGATTGTGCGGCTCATCATTATGGCCGCCTTTGGCTGCAAAGACGAACGTGCCTGCAGGCTGAATTTGTTTGGAGATGAGCCACTGCGCATCGGGTAAATAATAAGACGCTGTCGGCCACGGACTGCCTCCCGCATCCTCGCGCGACCATAACAAGTTCCGCAGCGCGGGTGCCCAGCGGCTGCAGTGGTCATCCCTAAAGCCAGCGCGCAAGGAAAGCTCCGGATGCTCAATCTCCGGATAAAGCTGTTTCAGATAGCTGCTGAGGCCCATGAAGATGCCCGCCTGCCAATGGGAGTCGGAGAAATTCACAACCTTCCGTCCATCCATGAAGCATTTCTGTTGGAACAAAGCTATCTGCCGTACCTTATCATCTTGGAACCAGTCCACGGCACCGCCGGTTCGCTGTTTAATCAAATCAGCGGCATACGTGAAGTAGCCGAAACCGTACTGCCAGTACATGTACCCTTCGGTACAGGCACCGTCTTCCTCGAAGCCGCTCAGGTACGAGGCCAGCGCAGGGAACACGCGCGTCAGGACCGCGGCTAGCTCAGCCTCATCCGGCAGCAGATAGATCGCTGCCGCGGCAATGGAGCCTCCGCAGACAGAGGCCCAGTTGTGCGTCTGCGTCTCCCACCTGCTGGGAGCCTGCGTCATCAGCGGCCGCAGCACGCGGCGCAGCACCTCTTCGCGAATCCTCACGCGAAGCAGAGCAGGCAGCGCTTCGCCGAGCAGCACACTGATTTCACTCAGCGCGAAGGCGGTCTCCGCGGAGAACAGATCAATCGTGAAAGCTTCCTCGGCACCTCGGCTGAGTCCTTCTGGACTTGGACTCCCCGTTATTGCCTCAGCACCTTGTTCGCGCATCTCCGGCCCCTGCATAATATGTGCCGGCAAACACCACGTATACTCGTCCAAGATGGACCAAATTGTATTCATAAGAGCTTCTGTATAGACGCCCTTCTCCTCTTCTAACCAAGCTAACAGACCAAATGTCGTCAAGCGATTCCGACGACGGAAATATACTTGCTCGTATTCAATTCGCGAGCCCTTGTCCGCGTATAAGCGAAACAAGGCGTAGCTGAGCTCTGGCATCGATGTCTCCAGCAGCTTGCTTCCCTCTGCCCGAATCTCCTCCACCAACTCCGCACCGTGTCTGCCTTGCAGCAAACGCGCCTTCACTTGCTCCGGCGCTTCTCCGTTTAACAGCAGCTGCAATGGCTCCATACTCACATTCCGCAAGGCAGTCTTCAAGCTTTCCAAGTTCCCAGTTGGTACATTCACTGTATTACGACCCACTTTCCTGAATGAAATGTGAAGGCATCTGCCCTCAGTCGTGTACGCTTCTTAGCGGCTCTTAATGGGGAAACAGGCAGGGCTGCCCTCAAGATCTTACGACCTTAGGGACAACCCAACTTATCTAAGCTATTTTGACTATATCAGAAACTACTTCTTAGCTGAATCAATAATTTTTTGTGTGCGGTCTTGCGAGTTTTTGATCATAACGTCTATTCTTCATTCAGCGCTTTTGATAAAAAATTACTATAATATGTTAAAATGGAATTTATAGTATCCAAAGAGTTTGATCACATAATTAAAAGTTAGTCTTACGGAAGGAGTTTAGCTAGCAATGCAACGATTTTTGATTTATACCCTAATTGTCGTCATAAGCTACTTTTCCGGAGTTCTATTTTACAAAACAACACAGAATCTACTTGCAATACCTGAAAAAAGTGAGATCGATCTACTATATCCCTGGGTAACCCTCTTTTTTTTATTCTTTGCTCTTCCGATTTATTTTGTAATAATCCTATTTCTTCGCCTATTCAGGGTTCGTTCAATCATAGTAAATACATTAATAAAGACAGTTATGTTAATAGTGTTTAGCTTGTTTTCAGCTGCTATGGTCCCTTTTATGTTTGGTGGTTTTGGCTATTTAGGAAGATCAGAATTTTTCTTTTCAGAATTTGCGGTCCTACTTTATTCATTTTTTATAGGAGCAGCCCTGTTATTTTCCATCAGTTCGTCCGTCGCGGATAGGTACCTGAGTAGGCAGGGCTGAGGTGGATCGAAACTGGAAGAGGCTAACAATAAGCACTCCCAGCTTGCTTATCCTCCAGAACAGCAGCCATTCGCACAAATAAGCACCCGCAGCTGCCTTATGGAATATAGATATACACTACACACTCTGCACGCAAAATAAGAGGCTGCCCCCAGTTTTTTCAACCGGGACAGGCTCTATTCTATGCTCATCGATACAGGCTCGAAGAGCTTCCATCTATTACACAGGTCGATCGATCTCAAACTGCTCGCCCAATTTCGCATAGGAATTGCCGGCTAACCGACTCACAGGCTGAAGTTTTTCGGCGTCGATACGACCTTGCTCATATAACGACTCGTCAATATGAAATTGCACGACTCGGCCAATTAATAAGTCAGCCGCCGGAACCCCTTCGCTGCCGCCCACTGGAATGGCTTGCTCCAGCACGCATTCCATCCGAATCTTGGCCTCTGCGATGCCAGGCACAGCGATCTTCACGCTAGCTGCCGGCGTAAGACCTGCCAAAGCAACTTCGCTTTCGTCCGGCAGCAGCGCAGCAGCAGTCTGATTAATCTGCTCTATATAAGACTCGTCAGAGATATGAACGACGAAAGCGCCCGTATCCACTGCGTTGCGCGAGGTATCCTTGCGTACGCCCTGCTTTCTTTGAACTGAGATAGCTACCATCGGTGGATTAGCCGTAACAATTGTGAAGTAGCTGTACGGAGCCGCATTCAGCACACCCGCTGTGGACAGGGAGGTGACGAATGCGATCGGCCTTGGAATAATACTGCCAATTAGGAGCTTATAATTCTCCCTTTCACTCTGATTGGTAGGATCTATAGGAATCATGAGCATTCCGCCCCCCCTTTTCACCTGATGATTTATGCAAAATGAGACTGATACCACACCGCCGCCGCATCCACTTCCGAGCGTGTCAGTTGATGCCCCGCTTGCTCCCAGTGGATCTCCACAGCTGCCCCTGCTGCACTCAGCAGTTGACTTAATTCTTCGGTCTCCTGCGGGGAACAAATCGGGTCGTTCTTCCCCGCCCCGATGAAGATCGGGGTTCCCGTCAGATCCGGCAGATGGACGCCGCGCCGCGGCACCATCGGATGGTGCAAAATCGCCCCCCGCAGCGCATCCGGGTAATGGAACAGCAGGCTTCCGGCGATGTTGGCGCCGTTGGAGTAGCCGATCGCTAAGAGGTTGCGGCGGTCAAAGCCATATTCCACGGCTGCCTCGTCTAGGAAGTCGTTCACTTCCTTCGTGCGGAAGATGAGATCTTCCTCATCGAAAATCCCCTCTGCCAGCCTGCGGAAAAACCGCGGCATGCCATTCTCGAGCACATTGCCTCTCACGCTGAGCACCGACGAAGTCGGTGCTATCGCTTGAGCCAAGGGCAAGAGGTCACGCTCGGTGCCTCCCGTTCCGTGAAAGAGCACGAGTACCGGAGCCGCTGCATCCGTTCCTTGCTGATAAATATGCTTCATCATTGTTGATTCGCCTCCAATACGCGCACTGCAATCGGTGGCAGATTGCTTTCAATTTGGGCACGGTTCTCTTCGAACCATTCCGGCAGCATCAATTTTTCACCCAGCGCTTCCGGTTGTTCGTCACGAGCAAAGCCTGGAGGATCCGTAGCAATCTCGAAGAGAATGCCGCCTTCTTCACGGAAGTAGATCGCGTTGAAGTATTGACGATCCACAATAGGCGTAGGTTGGAAACCATTCGCTTGCACATGCGCTCTCCAGAGAGCGTGCTCTTGATCATCTTTGGCGCGCCATGCAATATGGTGGACCGTACCTGCTCCGCCCACACCGTAGGCCATCGGAGTCACATTGATATCAATCACGTTGCCCAGATCACCGAAGGACGTAAAGCGGGCATAAGCTCCCTCTTGCCCAACTTTCGTAAGGCCCATGACCTGCTCAAGCAGCTGTGAAGTTTTGTCGGGAGCCGTACTGTATAGAACAGCGCCGCCGAAGCCTTTGATCGCTTTCTCCACAGGCACACCGCCGAATGACCACTGGCTCAGCGCTCCTTGTTCGCGTTCAACGATCTCTATTTTGAGGCCGTCGCGGTCCTCGAATTGCAGGTATGTCTCGTTGAATCTGACTGTTTTTTCAAAAGCGATGCTGAACTGTGTCAACCGATCTTCCCAGAAAGACAGGCTGCCAGTAGGCACAGCGTATGTCGTAATGCCGACTTGACCGCCGCCTATGCGTCCTTTGCGGGAATGAGCCCAAGGGAAGAAGGTGATGATGGTACCGGGACTTCCAGCTTCATTGCCAAAATACAGATGGTACACTTCCGGTGCGTCAAAATTGATTGTTTTTTTGATCATGCGAAGTCCGAGGATCCCCGCGTAGAAGTCTACGGTTTCCTGTGCGTTTTGTACGAAAGCGGTTATATGGTGAATCCCTGCAGTTTGTTGTTGTGTCATGATATCCAGCTCCTTAGAATTTAGTTTGTTTGAATGACAATATTTAAGTTTTAGTTATGTCCAGACCCAACGGGAATTAGTTGAGCAGCGCGTCAATCGAGTAAGTACCTGCGCCCATGATGGCAACAGCTACTGCAATGGCAAGCAACAGCATGTTATATTCGTAACCGCCGGCTGTAGCCCAATAGCCATTCTTGCCGTGTATTTTGACAATCGAGACGATCATCGTCATGGCAATCAGCGCCGCGGCGACAACCGTTCCTAATCCAGCAGCGAACAATAGACCGCCGACAAATTCCATCAATCCAGCGATGACAGCCATTGCAACACCGGGTTTAATGCCAATGGACTCCATCCAACCACCGGTTCCTTTGGGCCCGTAGCCTCCGAACCAACCGAACAGCTTCTGTGCCCCATGCCCTACAAAACTTAATCCTACAACCAGTCTAATAACTAAAAGTCCCAATGCGATACTCATGATCTTTCTCCTCCATTTTAAGAATCTTTATTTTAAGATATTTGATAAAAGGTTAAGCAGTTAACGCCTCTTGACGAGGGCAACTACTTAAAACCATCCTGAGCAAACTTGCCTAGCTTCTTCAATAATTGACTGGCAACCTTCTTTTCCTCCTGCGTAAGACCCGCTACTGCGTTCTCAATAACCAAGGTATGCTGAGGAAAAATATCTTCGATATACTGCTTTCCTTTGTCCGTAATCTCTGCGTAAATGAGCCTGCGGTCCTCGGTTGATGTCTTGCGCTTCACGAACTCCTTCTTCTCGAGTTTATCCACGACATAAGTGATGTTGCCGCTGCTCATCAGCACCTTGCTGCCAATCTGTTGAATCGCTTGTGCACCTTTATGATATAAAAGTTCGAGCACACCGAACTCGGTGCGGTTCAAACCATGTCTTCGAATATCGCGGTCCCCGTGGGCATTCACCCATTCACTGGCTCTGGAAAGTGCAATGTAAAGATCTAAAGAATCATTCCTTGCTTCACTCATCTTCGTTCACCTCATTTCCTAGTGTTCGTCGTCTGCGTTGCAACTATCTTGAATTAAAGATACTTTATTTAAAGATAAATGTCAACAGGTATTTTATAAAAAAGTACTGTCCCAAAAGATAATGAACTTTTGAGGCAAGTTCCCTTTACGAACTCAATACCCTTTACTTGCTCAAAATAGGGCATTTAAAAAATCTAACGAATCCCCGATGCGTTATTCAAGCAAAATGATCTCCATTCCGCCTAAAATTTGCTCGATAACGCCAACTCAGTTCATTAGATCTTCAAAGTAGCCAGTTTTTCGTGTATAAGCATCATGCAGTTCATTAGAATGACAGATTTGGTTGTGCGGGGACGTAGGGCTGCGGGGGCGCACGGCTGCGGGGGCTCGGGCGTGGGGCTGGCGTGGGGCTGGCGTGGGGCTGGCGCGGGGCTGGCGCGCGGAGGCTCGGAGGTGGGGCTCACGCGCGGGGCTCGGAGGTGGGGCTCACGCGCGGAGCTGGAAGGCAGAGCGGCCGCCAGCGGCACTCAGTTCTGCTGTTCTGCTGTTCAGCTGTTCTGCGCGGAAAGTAGGTGTCGCCGCAAGTCAATGAACCTTGAGGCAAGCTCCCTTACGAACTCAATACCCTTTATTTGCCCAAAATAGGGCATTTAAAAAATCTAACGAATCCTCGATGCGTTATTCAAGCAAAATGATCTCCATTCCGCCTAAAATTTGCTCAATAACGCCAACTCAGTTCATTAGATCTTCAAAGTAGCCAGTTTTTCGTGTATAAGCATCATGCAGTTCATTAGAATGACAGATTGGTTGTGCGGGGCTGCGGGGCTGCGGGGCTGCGGGGCTGCGGGGCTGCGGAGGCTCGGGCGTGGGGCTGGCGCGCGGTGGCTCGGAGGTGGGCTCACGCGCGGAGCTGGAAGGCAGAGCGGCCGCCAGCGGCACTCTGTTCTGCTGTTCTGCGCGGAAAGTAGGTGTCGCCGCAAGTCAATGAACCTTGAGGCAAGCTCCCATTACGAACTCAATACCCTTTATTTGCCCAAAATAGGGCATTTAAAAAATCTAACGAATCCCCGATGCGTTATTCAAGCAAAATGATCACCATTCCGCCTATAAATTGCTCGAGAACGCCAACTCAGTTCATTAGATCTTCAAAGTAGCCAGTTTTTCGTGTATAAGCATCATGCAGTTCATTAGAATGACAGATTTGGTTGTGCGGGGCTGCAGGGCTGCGGGGGCGCACGGCTGCGGAGGCTCGGGCGTGGGGCTCGGGCGTGGGGCTGGCGCGCGGAGACTCGGAGGTGGGCTCACGCGCGGAGCTGGAAGGCAGAGCGGCCGCCAACGGCACTCAGTTCTGCTGTTCTGCTGTTGCGCGGAAAGTAGGTGTTGCCGCAAGTCAATGAACCTTGAGGCAAGCTCCCTTTACGAACTCAATACCCTTTATTTGCCCAAAATAGGGCATTTAAAAAATCTAACGAATCCCCGATGCGTTATTCAAGTAAAACGATCTCCATTCCGCCTAAAATTTGCTCGATAACGCCAACTCAGTTCATTAGATCTTCAAAGTAGCCAGTTTTTCGTGTATAAGCATCATGCAGTTCATTAGAATGACAGATTGGTTGTGCGGGGGCTCGGGGGTGCGGCTGATGCACGCAGCCCGAACGCCGCTGGTGCGCGCGGCCCGAACGCCGCTGGTGCGCGCGGCCGCCCGGCGGCCGCTCGGAAGGCTGCCCTATCGCAGCCTATTCACCCCACAACAGCCTCGCCTTTCTGCAGCTGATACATCTTCGCGTAGCGGCCGCCCAGCGCCATCAGCGTGTCATGATTGCCGCGCTCGGCGATCTCGCCGCGGTGCAGCACAAGAATCTGATCCGCATCGCGGATCGTGGACAGCCTGTGCGCGATGACGAGCGTCGTCCGCCCTTCGCTGACGACCTTGAGCGCCTGCTGGATGAGCCCCTCCGTCTCGCTGTCGATGCTCGCTGTCGCCTCATCGAGGATGAGGATCGACGGATCGAACGCGAGCGCTCGCGCGAAGGAGATAAGCTGCCTTTGGCCGGAGGACAGCGTGCTGCCCCGCTCCACGACCTGCTCATCATAACCGTTAGGCAGCTGCTCGATGAACGTCGCTGCGCCGACATCTCGCAGCGCGCTTTTCACACGATCCAGTGAAATATCTTCCTCATAGAGGCTGACATTGAACTTGATGTCCCCCGCGAATAGGAACGGATCTTGCAGCACAATCCCCATATCCTTGCGCAGCGCCTGCTTCGACATCTGTGTGATGTCGTTGCCATCTATCGTGATACGGCCCTCAGCAGGCTCGTAGAAGCCAAGCAGAAGGTTCATGATCGAGCTTTTGCCAGATCCCGTATGCCCGACAAGAGCGACCGTCTCCCCTTTGCGGGCCTCGAATGAAATGTGCTTGAGCACATTCTCCCCTTCTTTATAAGCAAAAGTAACGTTTTCGAATTTCACTATGCCTTCCGGGCGCGCGGTCCGTTCAACTTTCTCGACGTCCTGACCTTCCATGTCCAGAATCGTGAATACTTTATCTGCGGATACAAACGCGCGCTGCGCATTCGTCAATTGATCGAAAATCCCAATAATCGGTTGGAAAATCCGCCCCAGATAATCAATAAAGGCATAGAAAACCCCAAACGAAATCACCGCTTGCAGCGAGGCATGGCCAAAATACCAGATGACCATCGCGGTCACTAAGCTCCCAATCGTACCTACAACATTTCGAGAGGATAGGGCGTAGATGCGGAACTGCTTGACCTGATTCACATAGCGATCCTTATTCAGGACTTCGAATTCTTCCAACGTCACTTTCTCGCGGCGAAAAGCTTGAATAATCGGCATCACCACAATCGATTCATTGATCATAGCATTCATATCGCTAAGCCTTGCTCGCATGATGGTGATGAAAATCTTCGAATATTTCAAATGAATCCTCATAATCAGCACAAAAATAGGCGGCAGTACTAAGCAAAAAGCGGCCAGCTTCCAATCCAAAATGAATAATGCCACATAAATACCGACTAACTGCATCATGCTGACGACGAAGGTGGCCATGAAGCTCATGAACAAGTCCCGGACAGCTTCTGTATCGTTGGCAATTCTCGATACCACTTGCCCGATCGGCGTGTTATCGAAGTAGCGCAGGCTGATACGCTGAATGTGGCGCATTAAATCCATGCGCATATTCTTGATGATTTGCAGCGCTGTGGATTGCAGCAGATACGCCTGCGAGTAGTTGCAGACGCTGGCTATGAGCAGCAGGCCCATATAGAGGCCAATCAGCTTCAAGACGGGTCCCATTTGGCTAACGTCAGGTGTGAGATGCTGATCAATAATGGTTTTGGTTATGTAGGGCCCTGCAAGCTCGGCGCCTACGGCACAACATAGAATAAGCATAGCGCCGATAATTCTGAATTTATAGACGAGTGCATAAGCAATCAGCCGTCTCGTCGTTGTTGGTTGTTGTGGATGCTGAAGTTGACTCATGGCATCCTCCCTTCTTTCGCTCCGTTATTCTTCCAGACTCGCTTCCATCTGTTGGCGTTCCCATTGTTCCCGATACCAGCCGCCGAACTGCATAAGCTGTTCGTGGGTCCCTTCTTCAAGAACCCGCCCTTCATCGAGCACCAGAATCCAGTTCGCGTGGCTCACAGCCGATAGGCGGTGCGTCGTGATCAATGTTGTCTTGCCTGCGCGTTCTTGGCGGATGTGGCCCAAGATGCGATTCTCCGTACGAGCATCTACCGCGGACAGCGAATCGTCCAGCAGGAGGATTTCAGAGTTGATAAGCAGGGCTCTGGCAATCGCTAGACGCTGCTTCTGCCCACCGGATAGCATCACACCATTTTCACCTACAATGGTCCCCAGGCCTTCCGGCATTTGGCTAATATCCTGTGTAAAAGAAGCCATCTCAATCGCTCTCGCAATCTCCTCCGGCGAAGCGTCGTGCTTGCCTAGCGCCACGTTATCACGGATTGATTTGGACAGCAGCAAGTGCTCCTGAGGAACATAGGCTACCCAGCCCTTCACTTGATCCAAAGAGATCTGTTCAATAGAAACACCAGAGATGCGCAGCTTATCCGATTCAATCGGAAACTGGCGCAGCAGTTGTTTGAGAAGTGTGCTTTTGCCACTGCCCGTGCGACCAACAATGCCTAACGTCTGCCCGCGTTCCAGTTGGAAGGAGACATTCGCGAGACTTGGGTGATTAGCCGTCGGATACGTGAAGCTTAACCCCTTCATTTCAATACTCTCCGGTTTATGGACGGCGATTGGCTTAGGCACATCAACGATATCCGCTTGCTGCGTCAAAGCTTTATCCAAACGGTCTGCCGAGGCGCTTCCGCGCTGAAGAACATTAATAAACTCCCCGAACGAAATCATCGGCCAGATCAGCATACCGAGATAAATATTGAAAGAAATCAGCTGCCCCAGCGTAATTTCCTGATGGAAGACCAGATAGGAGCCATAGCCGATCCCAATCGAATAGCTTAATCCTACAATCAACGTTGTAAGCGGCTGAAAAAGTGCATTTAACATAGAAACGCGTCTGTTCTTATTCATCACGTCGGACGTCACTTTATCGAACGCCGTTAGATCATGGTCCTCCTGTACATAGGAGCGCAGAACTCGAATTCCCGAGATCGACTCCAGCGCATGATCATTCATTTGGCCGAAAGAGGCTTGGGCCGCGAGGAAGCGTGTTCGCACGCTTTTGCCCAGCTTATTAATAACCAACACCAAAAAAGGCAGTGGAATGAGCGCAGCTAGCATTAATTTGTAACTAATTAGAGAAACCATGGTGATAATGACCACGGAGGCGCCAACCAGGGTATGAACAAGCGTCATCACGCCATAACCAGCAGTCTGACCAATCGCCAGCACATCATTCGTTGCCAAAGCCATTAACTGTCCCGTGCTGTTGCGCTGAAAAAAAGCCGGTGACATTTTCGTCAAATGCGTTAATAAACGACCTCGAAGCACCTTCTCAATCAGCGCAGAATTGCCGAACAGTGTCGTAATCCAGATAAACGCCATCACATACAGCACTAAAGACAGCCCCACAAGTAAAAGCACGGTATGACTCAAACTGGTTTGCGTTAAATCTCCGTTGCGAATATGGTCAATGGTATTTCCGATCATTTTAGGAGGAATCGTTGCTAATAAATTAACGCCGATCAAAAGTCCAATAGCAAGCACATAGTATTTCCATCTTTCTTTGAAGAACCACTGCAATTTGATCACAAAAGACAAGCTTTCCACCTCTTTCCATATGCGTACTTCCTGATTTTATCGGTTCATCTTGGGGAAGTCTACTACCTATCTCGTTTTATAATGAATCTTTCCTGCAACATTTCTCAGACTCCCCTCGTTAGAAGAGATAGACAACCTACAAAACTTACATACAGGAAGGAATTAAAACCAATGAAATCTACGATGAAAAAAACGCTAGCTGTTCTCTCCCTAACCGCCATGATGACAACAAGTGCAGCTTATGCGGCAACGGATGAAACAGCTCAACCTATATCCATAATGCCCATCAATGCTCCAATTTCTATAATGCCTATCAACGCGCCAGCTTCCTCCACAATCACTGTTCAGGTAAATGGCGGCGCTATTAATGAACATGGTTACCTGAAAGCAACCGCGACAGAGCCCATGCTGCCGCTGCGCGCAGTGACAGAAAGCTTAGGCTTCACCTTGACTTGGAACCAAGCCACGATGTCCGTTGATTTGAATAAAGGCAATGTCTTCACAACCGTTAAAACAGGCGAAGATCGCTATGCCATTAATAAAATGCTTACAACCCTCGGCACGGCGCCTGAGCTCGTGGATAACAAGCTTTATGTGCCTGCTTCCTTTGTCAGCAAAGTGCTGCATGGAACGGTGAAAACAGAGGGAACTTCGGTATCCGTAGCTCTGTCTGAAGACCAAAAGAAAGTGCAAGCGACTGGCGTTATTACGTCCATCCGTACCAATGGCAATGATGCCTCCATTCAAATTCAAGGTGTCAACACAGAAGGTCTCGTTCTTAATGTAAGCAAAGATACAGAGTTTCAAATGTTGGATGGCACGAAGCTTAGTTTGTCCGATCTTCATATCGGTTTAACCGTCTCCGCTGAACATTCGATGATCGCAACGCTTAGCTTGCCGCCGCAAACGCCTACTTCCAAAGTCACTGTACTGGACAAGGCCAAGCACGTTGGCACTATTGGCACAGCGGGTGTGGTCGAAGAAGTGCGTACAGATGATAAAGGCAACAAAAGCATCCTGATCAAGGGGACAGGACTAACAGAAACGGCTCCAGGTGAAGTGGTTCTGCAGTTGACCAACGACACCGCTATTGTTGATAAAAACGGGGACAAAGTGGATCAAGCCAAACTCGTGAAGGGCGCAAACGTCATCGGATTCTACGGTCCTGCCTTGACGAAAAGCTTGCCGCCGATTGGCAACGCATGGAAAGTCATTGTAGCTGCTAAATCCGAATAAGCATATGATGTGAGAAATCTTCCGCGCTTCTGCTGGAGGATTTCTTTTTGCTATTCTTTGTGCATCCCAAGGTATCACACTGTCCAAATGGCTCGATTTTTGGTACAATAACTGAAAATTCATTCGAATAAGGGGACTCATATGGAATACATTAGCACGCGTGGAAAAGTAGAACCCCTCGGCTTTATCGACGCCATCCTGATGGGCTTGGCGAACGACGGTGGTTTGCTTGTACCAAAAACGATCCCGCAGCTCTCAAAGGAAACACTGCAACAGTGGCAGAATCTGTCCTACTCGGAGTTAGCGCTTGAAATCTTCTCCCTGTATGTAAACAACGAAATCCCGCGCGATGAGCTGAAACAGCTTGTTGACGACAGCTACGCGACATTCCGCGACGAAGCGGTAACACCTGTTAAACGTTTGAACGATGGCACGTATGTGTTGGAACTGTTCCACGGACCTACTTTTGCGTTCAAAGATATTGCCCTGCAATTTCTAGGCAACCTCTACGGCTATGTTTCTCGGAAAACGAACTCCATCATCCATATTCTTGGGGCAACATCCGGCGATACCGGCGCTTCGGCCATTGAAGGCGTGCGCGGCAAAGAGGGCATTCGTATCTGCATCCTTCACCCGCACCAAAAGGTAAGCCAAGTACAGGAACTGCAAATGACAACGGTTGACGATGCCAACGTGCTGAATCTTGCAGTTGAAGGCACTTTCGATGACTGCCAGCGCATCATCAAGGAGCTTTTTGCCGATGTTGAGTTCAAGCATCGCTACCATTTGCGCGCGATTAACTCGATCAATATCGCTCGTATTTTGGCGCAAACGGTGTATTACTTCTACGCCTACTTCCAATTGGCGAAGGACAATCAAGCCGAGAAGGTCAACTTCAGTGTGCCCACAGGGAACTTCGGTGATATTTTTGCCGGATATCTGGCTCAGAAGATGGGGCTTCCGATTCATAAACTCATTCTCGCTACGAATGAAAACAATATTCTCGAGCGTTTCGTGCGAGAGGGCGTCTACCAACCAGGCGCATTCCGCGGCACCTACAGCCCGTCCATGGATATCCAAGTCGCCAGCAACTTTGAGCGCTACTTGTTCTATCTGTACGGTGAGGATGCTCAGGCTGTTACGGCCATCATGGATCAGTTCAAAGCCGAAGGCCGCGTCGTTATCCCTGCCGACAAGCTGCAAGTCGTGCAAGCTGATTTTGCCGCATATGGCGTGCAGAACGAAGAGTGCTTGGATACTATCAGCACTTACTATGAGAAATATGCGTATTTGTTAGATCCGCATACGGCTTGCGGCGTTGCCGCTGCCGATCAAATCGTCGCTGACGGCGAAGTCACGGTGGCGCTGTCCACCGCTCATCCCGCTAAATTCGATGAGTCGATCCGCCTGCGTGGCATTAAGCAAACCTATCCAGAGCAAATCCAAGCCCTATTCGATAAACCCCAATTCCAAACGGTTGTTGGCGGTTCGAACGACGAGATCAAGGATCAGCTCGTGAAATTTTTCTAACTAATAGAAGAGGCTGTCCTCAAGGTTGTATACCTTGGGGACAGCCTCTTGTTATTTAAACTGCTTGGGGAACTGCTGAATGACGCCTTCCGAGAGGAAATCAGCGAGCATAATCAGATGGTCCACGCCTTTATCGAACTCAGCAATATCGGCATCCCAGTCCTTTTTCAGCCTCGCCGTCACATCGATCGTGATCATATCCAGATGCTTATAGAGGATATCCTTGAGCGCTTTCTCTGACCAATAGGGGTTGGCTTTGCTCAGGAATACAGCGAGATCATCCGCGTTGCGATACCACTCTTTATTATATTTCTCGAAATCAGCCTTGTTGCTGGTTTTGGCGGCATCCAGCACTTTGCCTGCCAGCAGAATATGCTCCTTCAATAGTTCTGCCAACTGATTGCCGGCCGCTTCGCCGTAATAAGGCTTGAACGCATTGCCAATATCTTGCTGGTTTTTGAGCAGCCTATTCAGCGTTTTCTCTTGATCTTCGAGGCCAGCGATATCGCTGATAATGTAGTTTCTCGTCCATAGAGCGTGCTCAATCCATAGCCTCCTGAGATCATTCTTGAGATTGACCATCGATTGCGTGTATTTTTGCTTCTTGACGACCGCATGCTCGTCCATTTTGGCCTCCGCCTGCATGGGCGCAACGCTTAAAGCAATTGCTACTGATAACAATGTTACCTTGAGGAACTTGCCTTGCATCTACATCTTCTCCTTTTAAGGCATGATTTGGTGAACAGTCCGTTTATTGTTAGCCTCTACCAAATTTTCATGCACGAAAAATCAGCCCTCCGACCGATATCCGTTCTCCCCTAAGTCGGAAGACATGATCTTGCTGTCATGCTATTCTTAAAGTAATGGATTACGCGACTATACGAATAGGAGTTGACGATGTTGAACATGAATCGAAGCGCCTTTCTAGGCCCTATCTTGATTCTTTTAGGTATTTTTATGTTTCTAAAAGGGGAAAACACCTTCTCGACCGGAACGATTTTCGAGTATTTCTGGCCGACATTGTTCGTCATTCCCGTCGGTATCTTTTTCCATTGGATGTACTTCTTCATCCTACAGCGCAAAGGAGTCGGCATGCTGGTTCCTGGCGGCATCATACTGACAGCCGGGGTCGTTTGCCAACTCTCCGCCTTGTTCGATATCTGGCATCTCACTTGGCCAGGCTTCATGCTCGCTGTAGCTGTCGGCTTGTTCGAATTATATTGGTTCGGTGGCCGTAACAAATGGCTGCTCATTCCGATCAACATTTTGACCGTGATGTCGCTGTTGTTCTTCGCCATTTTCTCCATTGGCACCCTCTTCGGCACCCTGTTCCACAATCAATCGATTATCGCGATTGTCCTCATTATAGCCGGCGGCTTGATGATGATTATGCGCAACCGCCAAAAATCGTACTAGCACGCTTGCTCCTACGGTTTTCCTATTAGGCTTAGCCAACCACGCAGAAGAACCCGCTCGGCCAAATGCCGACACCGCGGGTTCTTCTGCGCTTTATTTAGCCCACAACCAGACTATCCTCTGTGGAGCGTTTGATCTGCTTGCTGCGCAATTGTCCACAAGCTGCATCAATATCTGTTCCATGCTCCAGGCGTACGCTGCAGCTGATGCCTTGCTTTTTCAATGTATCGTAGAAAGCCCGTACGGACTCCCGCTCACTCCGCTGATATTGACTGTGCTCATCCACCGGATTGTAGGGAATCAGGTTCACGTTAGCGAGCTGGCGGATATGCTGAATTAGCTCAGCAAGCTGAAGCGCGTGCTCCCTGCCGTCGTTAACATCCTTCAGTAAAATGTACTCCAGCGTAATTCTGCGGTTCGTCTTCTCTAGATAGTACTCAATCGCAGCCATCAGCTTCTCAATCGGAATACCGCGGTTAATCTTCATGATCCGCGTCCGCAGCTCATTCGTCGGGGCATGCAAAGAGATCGCCAAATTCACCTTCAAGTCGGAATCCGCGAACTCCCTGATTTTATCAGCAAGACCGCTGGTGGATACCGTAATATGCCGTGCGGCAATATCCAAGCCCTTTTGATCTTTCACAACCCGGATGAAATCGACCATGTTTGTGAAATTATCGAACGGCTCGCCAATCCCCATCACGACAATATGGCTGACAGCTTCGTTCTCACCCTTGCGGTCCAGATGAAATTGGACTTTCATGATTTGTTCCACGATTTCCGCGCTGGTAAGGTCGCGGCTCTTGGCCAGCAGTCCGCTCGCGCAGAAACTGCAGCCGATATTACAACCGACCTGCGTGGTTACACAGACGGACAAGCCATATTTATGTCGCATCAGCACGGTTTCGATCAAATTGCCATCGTACAGCTTAAAAAGAAACTTGATCGTGCCATCCGCTGATTCTTGTTTTAAATGTTCGGTCAATGTTTCCGTGACGAAGTGAGCTTCCAAAGTGTCCAGGCAGTCTTGTTTCAGATCCGTCATCGCAGAGAATTCGGTGACCCGCTTCCGATATAGTCCATCCCATACTTGGAGAGCGCGCGATTTTCTATGTCCATGTTCTGCCAACGACGCGGTCAGCTGATCAAACGTTAATCCATAAATGGATTGTTTATTCATTGGTTTTCCTCTTTTCAAGACTTTCACTTGCAGTCCTATTCTACTAAGCAGCCGAAGCATACCATCTGTTTATTATTGTGCCAAAAATCGCTCTTGAAAACAAGGGCCGTTCCCTTTTATCAAAAATACGCTCATCTACTAATCTATCAATCCAATCGATTTCACATCTGATACATAAAATATAGAAGAAGGAGGTGAGCAGAATGGCATTTACGGTGCAAAACATCCCCATCTATTTCAAAAAGCAAGAATTCTACTTAAAGCAACGCCGTTTGCGCTCCGCACAAATTCCTATTATGACAGCAGCTTGGACCCTCCACACGAATGGTTCCAGAGAAACGCTCATCACGCATGTCTCCCGGAACGGGTTGGTGACGGGATCGGTGCACGCGAATCCTGTCCGCGGTTGGTATGATAAACGTTCAGGTAAAATAACCTTTGTCCGATACATCCCAGGGGGCACGATCAACGGTATAAACAATCAGCTGTATGAAGGCTATATACAAAAATCAGCCCTAGACAGCGGCATCACCCTGACAGGTACCTTCGTAACCGTAGGAGATCGTGCATCTGCACAATCAACTACATTCAGCTGGTTTGCTGAGGCGATCATCCTGGTATAACAAATAGCACCTCTGAGATCGTTCGATCGCGAGGTGCCTTTGCTATGTGAGGTATGACTTACTCTGATAATTTGCCACATCGACAGATGCGATCAAAACCGTTATTCTCTCCATAATATGGACCACGCTTTGAACAGCAGCATAATCCCCTTTTCCAAGTCATTTTCGCTGAGACCGCCAAAACCCAAGTAAACCTTAGGATAACCTGTCGGCCTATTCGCTTGATGCATCCAGGTACGATGTAAATCATAGATTTGAACGCCTTGTTCTGCGGCCATTTCAACTAGTTGCTCAGCTTTCACATGCGTTTTGACGCTGACTTGAATATGAAGCCCCGCGCTATGCCCGGTAATTTCGATATGGTCTGCAAAATGATGGCTCAGCAGCTCAATCAATCTATCGTGTTTCTTCCGATACGTATTGCGCATCCGCCGGATATGGCGATACCAATGTCCTTGCTCGATAAAAGATTGCATCGCCCACTGCTCGATTCGCGAGGGACTGGCGAGCAAATGGTTCATACGTTCCATCTCACTGACTAGAGGCATCGGCAAGACCATATAATTCATCCGCAAGGCCGGTGTGAATGCCTTGGAAAACGTCCCCATATAGATTACCCTGCCATGCTGATCAAGACTTTGCAGGGAAGGGATCGGCTTGCCCAAGTAACGGAATTCCCCGTCATAATCGTCTTCAATGATATAAGCCTTCCTAGTGCTTGCCCAATTGAGCAAACGCTCACGCTCAGCGTAAGGAATCACACTTCCGGTAGGAAACTGATGCGAAGGGGTAACATACACCGCTTGAGCCGCACTGCTCTCCAATTCTTCCAAACAAAGACCCTGGTCATGGACAGAGATCGGTGTCATCGCAAACCCGTCTAATCTGAAATGCTCCCGAACCTTGGTAAACCCCGGTTCTTCCATCGCAATATGCGCAACGTCCGCAAGCAGCTTAGTCAGAATGCCGATACTGTAGGTGATGCCTGTACCGATAACAATCTGCTCAGGCGTGCAGACAACGCCTCTCGCTTGCCGGATATAATCCGCAATGACAGCGCGGAAAGCGTACTCCCCTTGAGGGTCGCCATATTGACAAAGGAGCTCCGCGGAATTCTCCATCGCATCATGCAGCATCTTTTTCCAGATGCGAAGCGGAAATAGCGATGCGTCCAAATGGGTAGGGTTGAAATCCATATTAGCTTTAGGCAAAGTTGTCGGATGGATTGCAGGCCGGAGATTAACAGCAAGGTTATGCTCGGCTGCGACAGGCCCTGCAGCATGCCCGTATTCATAAGGATTAATTGCGTACAAGCCAGAACGCGGCTTACTCCGCACATACCCCTCGGATGATAGCATCTGATAGGCCGTCTCAATAGGTGTTTTACTTATATTCAGCTGAAGCTGCAGCGACCTTACTGAAGGCATGCGAGTGCCATTCGTAATTAGACCGCTGCGAATCTGCTGGCGAATTTGCGTGTATAGCTGCAGGTACAGCGGATCATGGCTCTGATCGGAAAGTAAAATATCGAACATTCTTCATCCCTGCCTTCTTCATCTGTCTTTTGTAAATGTTGATATCTGACCATTTATGAGTGGTCAGATATAGTATAGATTGAATATATCGTTTGAAACAATAGCTAAAAAGAAGGATGTGCAACTATGAACATTGCGTTAAACTTGAAACAACATAGTGGACTTGGCCTGACGCCTAGGCAATTCATAGACGGAATGACGAGGAACCAAGCGTCCTTCCAACAATCGCTGGAGAGGCTCGTAACAAGATCGCAGCTATCTACAATGCAGGAACGGAATATCAAGATGTTATTGTGGAGGAGCTGCGACAATTGTTCACTTCATGGGAACATTAAAAAAATGACAGCAGACTACTGAGGTGAAATAAAGTGATGTTAACCCAATCCGAAATAAAAACGTATTTGCACCGACTAGGTGTGTCCGATATCGAGAGTCCAACGAAAGACTACTTGTTTGCGCTGCACCAAGCACATGTCGATAGGATTTCATGGCAGACGCTGGATATCTATGCAGGCAAACCAGTGAGTATCGATACCCAAGAGGCTATCCAGTTGATGCTTGGCGGGCGCAGCGGCTATTGCTTTCATCTGAATGGCGCTTTCAGCACGCTGCTTCAATCTCTGGGCTACAAGATTTCCATGCACCGCGCGGGCGTACAGCCGCTTGGCCAGGAGCCGCGGATTAATTCCTTCCACCTTGGACTCACCGTCGACCTTGCGACGGATCCGCAGGAAGAGGATCGCTGGATTATCGATGTCGGGCTCGGCGATATGCCGTATGAGCCGATTCCATGGCTGTACGGGCGCTATGATCAAGCACCATTCACCTATACGGTCATGGAATCTGGCGTAGTCCCCCATGGCTGGCGTTTGGAACATGATAAGCTTGGACCCTATGTCGGCGTTGACTACGCTCCCGAGGTTGTGAGCACAATCGACGTGTTCAAACCGCAGCATGCGCATTACAGCTTATCCCCCGACTCGCCTTGGATGAACATTTTCCTTCTCCGGCAGCGGCACGCCACAGGCGGCAATGAACTGCGCGGATGCGTTTGGCACCAGCGCGAGCTGGATCAAATCCGCAAGACGGAGCTGACTACACAGTCACAGTGGCTGGAAGTGCTGGGCGACGTGTTTGGCGAGCATTTGGTTGCCTATAGCAGCCACGAGCGAGATGCGTTGTGGCAGAGAATCCATGCGGAGCATGAGGTCTGGAAGAGGCAGCGCGAGGAACGCGTCTAGGCTGCTTGGCACACCGCAGCGCGAGCGGAGCTGCGTGTGCGCTAGACAGCAGCACCTAGCTGCGCGGGCTAGAGCGGGCTGCTTAGGCGCAGGGCAGCGCACAACAAAGCAAAAAGATCGTCCCTACCGCTTCGCGGCTATGGAACGATCCTTTTCTGGTTAGCGAACTATTTTCTCCAACCTATTGATTCGCGGCATTTTCATTTCCATTTCATTTTCCAGTTCCTTACTATCCACTAGCACCGATTCCGACTCATGAAAATAGCGGTTCAGGTACATTTTTTTTACCTGCACATAGATATTCGTGCTTCTTAGGTATGTAATGATCCTGCATATCATCTGCATATGCTGCGTATCCTCAATGCCAGAGGAAATGTTGAACATCGTATTCAAGCTGCCTATCGCTTGATCTCTAGTTACCGACCCGCCTTCCAAATCCTTCAAAACTCGCTCAATCTCCCGGTCAATGAAACAGATCGCTCTAATTTTCGTAATCTTATCAACCAAATGACGGCACCTCCCAGATGATGTACCTCAAATGGTACAACACCCTGCTTGTAATATCTGTCGAAGAGAGGGAAGAGAGAAATACATCTTTTTAGGGAATTTCGCGGCTTCTTGTCATCTTTTGTAAGTCGATAGGACGTCATCTTTTCCCGGGAAATAATCACCCCTCAAGCGTCGCCTTGAATCTTCCTCAAAAACTGCAAAGTACGCTCATTCCTCGACCGGCCAAAGACGTCGTCAGGAGCGCCACGCTCTACAATGATCCCTTGATCCATGAAGACAACTTGGTCAGCCACTTCTCTCGCGAATCCCATCTCATGCGTAACGATAATCATCGTCATCCCTTCAGCGGCCAAGTCCTTCATCACTTGCAGCACATCGCCCACCAGTTCTGGATCTAAGGCAGACGTGGGTTCATCGAATAGGATCACTTGCGGATTCAAAGCCAAAGCACGAGCAATGCCAACCCGCTGCTGCTGCCCGCCGGACAATTCGTGGGGATAGCTGTCGGCGCGATCTCTCAAGCCCACTTTCTCCAAAAGAGCCAAGGAAACGCTTCTCGCTTCTTTCACCGATTTCCTCTGCACGATCACTTGTCCTTCCATTAGATTGCCTAACGCTGTGAGATGCGGAAACAGATTATAGTTCTGAAAAACCATACCGGTCTGTTTGCGAATCGCCATCATCGTACGGTGCTCCAGCTTCTCGCCAGGCTTAAAAGCAACTCTTGAATCCCCTACTGTCAGCTTCCCTTTCTCCGGGATTTCCAGTAGATTCAGACAGCGCAGCAGTGTTGTTTTGCCGGAGCCCGAGGGGCCGATAATCACCGTGGTTTTCCCTTTGTCAATGATCAGATCGATACCGTTCAGCACAGGTACGCCATGAAACTGTTTATGTAGGTGCTCTAATTGAATCATGCTTCGCTGCCCTCCTCCTACGTTGCCACACTGCGGTCGTATCGTCTTTCCAGCCTGTTCTGAGCGTAGGAAAGCACCGTACTGAACAGCAGATAAATAGCTGCAACTTCCATATACAGCCATAGGGGCTCGTAGGTAACCGCGGCGATCTGCTGTCCTTTCTGGAATAGCTCCGTCACGGTAATCGTTGCCGCCAGCGATGTATCTTTAATCAAGCTGATAAAAGAGTTCCCTAGCGGGGGAATCGCGACACGCACCGCTTGCGGAAGAATAATGCGCCGCATGGCCTGCCATTTGGTCATGCCGATCGAATAGGCAGCCTCACTCTGCCCCTTGGGAATGGATAGAATTGCGGCCCTGATAATCTCGGAGCTGTAGGCGCCTTTATTCAGCGTGAAGCCAATAATGGCTGTTGGAAAAGGGTCCAACGTGATTCCAAGGCTCGGAAAACCGTAGAAAAGGATAAATAACTGTACCAGCAGCGGGGTGCCGCGAAAGATCCACACATACAATTTCGCCAGAAGAACGAAAGGTGTAAAACCGGACAAGCGAGCGAGCGCGGTTAGAAATGCCAAGCTTAGACCTAGAACAAATGTGATCAGCGTGAGCGGGATGGTGTAGGCTAAGCCGGCTTTCAGGATCGGGAAAAAGGAATCGCCAAGGATTCCTAAGATACGTGCCGTTCGTTCCGATGTCATCATGAGATGCCTTACTTCGAAACATCAGAGGCGAACCATTTTTGCGAAATCTGCAGGTAGGTGCCATCTGATTTCATATCGGCCAGCGCTTTATTCACTTTGGCGACCAGATCCGTACTGCCTTTGCGCAGCAAAAAAGCGTTGCTTGTCGCGTTCGGCTCCTCGTATACCGTTTTGATAGCCAGCTCGGGGCGCTGCTTTTTCAAATCCAGATACGAGAGGCTATCGTTCAGCGTAGCGTCGATCCGGCCGGAGGTCAGCAGGTCGATAGCCTGATTAAAGCCCTCGACTACGGTGTTAACCGCCCCGTGCTCCTCCGCAATTTTGCGATAATTGCTGTCTAGCGATTGGCCTACCTTTTTCCCCTTCAAGCCATCCAACGAGGTAATATCGGTATTGTTGGCTTGAACGACGAGCACAGCCCGAGACACAATATACGGCTCCGACATATCGTATTTCTCCAACCGATCCGGGCGCACTGCCACTTCATTGGCCACCATGTCATACCGCTTGGCATCCAGCCCGGCATTCATGCCGTCCCACTTGGTTTCGATAAACTTCGGAGTTACACCCATGCGTTTGGCGACTTCCTGGGCAATTTCCACATCAAATCCCGTTAACGTCCCTCCTTTATCATGAAAAGTAAATGGCGCATAGGTTCCTTCGGTTCCAATCGTTATTTCTCCCTTGGCGTTGCCGGACGGTGCGCTGCTGGTTCCCGCGTTCTGGTCCTTGTTCGAACTGCAGCCGATAATAGCGAATAAACCCATTAAAATACACGTAAATGTGATGATTTTCCT
The DNA here is from genome assembly GCF_014640555.1 of Paenibacillus marchantiophytorum. Classification (GTDB taxonomy): domain Bacteria; phylum Bacillota; class Bacilli; order Paenibacillales; family NBRC-103111; genus Paenibacillus_E; species Paenibacillus_E marchantiophytorum. Next base: position 43,413 of record NZ_BMHE01000049.1, read on the forward strand.
CAACATATAACCTCCCGTAGCTAGGCATTTTGGCCGTACGAGAGGTATTATTCCCCATCTATCCAATTTTTAAGAATCCATTTAGTTCATCATTTGTTTCACTAATTCACGATTGCGCTGCTTGAACAATTCATTGTGGGAAGAGACCATGCCATATCCTTTGGCATCGGGCTGAATGAACATTTTCGCTTTATTAACCGCGTTGGCTGCATCCTGGAAAGCCCCGGCAATTAAATGCACCTTGCCTTCGTGGCTCAGAATATCGCCCGCCGCATAAATGCCCGGAATAGAAGATTCACTCGCTGCATTCCCCGCGATATAATAGTCATCTTTGATCGCGATAGCCACTTCACTATTCTGCAGCAAGGTAGTGTCCCGCTCATAACCATGATTAATAATGACTTCGTCGACAGCCACATAGGAGATATCGCCCGTATCCGAATTCACCAGCTCCACCCGCTCAATGGCTTCATGGTTGGCTCCGGCAATCAGCTTGCTGATCGAGGTGTTAAAGAAACACTCCACAGAACTCTCCATCAACTGCCTCGCTTGCGCCTCATGACCTGCTAAACCGTCTTTACGGTATGTTAAATACACTTTGGAGGCAACGGGTTCGAGCTCGTTCGCCCAATCAATCGCCGAATTTCCCCCGCCTGAGATAATAACGGTTTTGCCTTTGAAATGCTCTAACGATTTCACCGTATAGTTCAAATTAGAGACCTCGTAGCGCTCTGCGCCTTCGATCTCCAGCTTTTTGGGATTGAGAATGCCTCCCCCCACCGCGACGATCACAGTTTTGGAGAAATGTGTCTTACCCGACGCCCCCAGCAATTCGAAAATGCCCTCTTCGTTGCGTCTGATCGACTCCACCTTTTCACCCAAAACGACTTCTGGCTGGAAAGTCAGCCCCTGCTCCACCAATTTCTCAATCAGCTTCGCTCCGGGAAGCGGTGTATGTCCGCCAACATCCCAAATCATTTTCTCTGGATAGACATGGACTTTGCCGCCCAACTGATCTTGATACTCAATAATTTTGGTCTTCATTTCTCTTAAACCGCTATAAAAAGTAGAGTAAAGGCCTGCTGGGCCGCCTCCTATAACCGTTACATCAAATAATTCTGACGGGTTCAAATTTTCCCACTCCTTTATATAATGGTGCAATTGATTATCATTCTCACATTAAATATACGTGTATTTTTTTCTTTTTACAACAAAAACCTGTTGACAACCGCACTAGAAATACCTTAGAGTGTTTCAAGTGTGATACTGATAATCATTATCATTAATTGGAAATAGAGGTGCTGGCTTGGTCCGTCAAGGCCGGCAATTGGACGAGATTCTCGAACCAACAAACCGATGTGCGTTACCTATTATTTATTAAAAGGAGATTACACCTATGAAAAAACTGCTGCTCCCATTCCTGCTCATCTTGGTGCTAGCCATTAGCGCCTGCTCCTCCACTGCACCGAAAGACAGTGCTTCACCCCAACCATCAGCCGCAGCTACGGCCAAAACGGATGCCAAAGCTGAAAGCAAACCAGCGAAAATTACCTACCAATCGGAGAATGGTCCTGTAGAAGTGCCAGGCAATCCGCAGCGCGTAATCGTCCTTTCCTCTTTTGCCGGTAATGTCATGGCGCTTAAAGTGAATCTTGTCGGTGTGGACTCCTGGTCCAAAATGAACCCGAACTTTCAAACCACCCTCAAAGATGTACAAGAAGTAACGGATGAAAATTTGGAGAAAATCATTGAATTAAAACCTGATCTCATCATCGGCCTTTCCAATATTAAGAATGTAGATAAATTAAAACAAATTGCCCCAACCGTTACCTACACGTACGGAAAAGTCGATTATTTGAAACAACATCTGGAAATCGGCAAGCTGCTGAACAAAGAAAAAGAAGCAACGGCTTGGATCGATGACTTCAAAAAACGCGCACAACAAGCAGGCACAGACATTAAAGCCAAAATCGGTGCGGATAAAACCATTTCTGTTATTGAGAGCTTTGATAAGCAGCTTTATGTTTTCGGCGACAACTGGGGACGCGGCACGGAGATCCTGTACCAAGAAATGAAACTGGCGATGCCCGCCAAAGTGAAAGAAATGGCTTTGAAAGACGGCTACTACGCCTTATCCGCTGAAGTTCTACCGCAGTACATGGGCGATTATGTCATCTTCAGTAAAAACCCGGATGCGGATAACAGCTTCCAAAAAACAGATACTTACAAAAATACGTCAGCTGCCAAAAACAATCACGTTTACGAAGCTAACGCCAAAGAGTTCTATTTCAATGATCCCCTCACGCTTGATTTTCAATTGAATTTCTTTATCAAGAACTTACTCGGTAAATAACACAGCAAGGAGAGTTCTTGAATGAACAAATCGGTTCCTTTTCTGCTTAAACTCATCGTCAGTCTTATCGTGTTCGTGGGCAGCTTTGTTATCGCCATGGTATTCGGAGCCGCTGATGCAACGGTCAAAGACGTCTGGCTGGCCCTCACCTCTTCAGCAACTGGAGATACAATTACACTTATTCGCGAATTGCGCTTACCGCGTGAAGTTGCAGGGATTTTCGTTGGGGCGGCCTTGGCCGTCTCCGGCGCTATTATGCAGGGCATCACCCGAAACCCGCTGGCAGACCCCGGTCTACTTGGGTTAACGGCTGGTGCCAATGCTGCGTTAGCCTTCACGGTGGCCTTCCTGCCATCCACCAATTACTTCGGAATCATGATTGTGTGCTTCATCGGAGCTGCCATTGGGGCTATCCTGGTATTTGGTATCGGCGCTATGAGAAAAGGGGGCTTGTCCCCCATTCGCATCGTATTGGCCGGTTCTGCCGTTTCCGCGTTCCTCTATGCGATTGCCGAAGGTATCGGTCTCGCGTTTAAAATTTCCAAAGAAGTTTCCATGTGGACAGCTGGCGGATTAATCGGCACCTCCTGGGGCCAGTTGCAGGTCATCGCTCCCTTCATTATCCTTGGGACTGTGATCTCGATCTTGCTCTCCAGGCAGCTAACCGTCCTAAGTTTAAGTGAAGAGGTCGCTGTTGGTCTGGGACAAAAAACGGCACAAATCAAGACCATCCTCTTCATCGTCATCATTCTGCTTGCCGGCGCATCTGTAGCCTTGGTTGGCAATATGGCTTTCATCGGCTTGATGATTCCGCATATTGTTCGGGCCATCGTTGGCACTGACTATCGTTTCATCATTCCGATGTCAGCCGTTCTGGGAGCGGCCTTCATGCTGTTGGCGGATACCCTGGCTCGCACGATCCATGCGCCTTACGAGACGCCTATCGTGGCGATTGTTGCTATGTTAGGGCTGCCTTTCTTCCTGTTTATCGTACGTAGAGGGGGCAAAGCATTCCCATGATTCATCCCGCTATCCTTAGAAAACAAAGGCTTCTCGTTCTTGGCGGCTTAGCCCTCATCCTCGTTACGATCATAATCGGAATGGGGCTCGGCTACTCTTCGTTATCTTACGACAGATTGATCCCCACGCTGCTCGGTCAAGGAACATTCAAGGAGGAGTTCGTCCTCTTCTCCATCCGTTTACCCCGGATCGCAATTACCGTGCTGTCAGGCATGGCACTGGCTTTGTCGGGGGCGATACTGCAAGGTATTACCCGCAATGATCTCGCTGATCCCGGTATCATTGGGATTAATTCCGGCGCAGGCGTCGCCGTGGCGATTTTCTTCCTCTTTTTCCCGATCCAGGAAGGAACTTTCGTGTATCTGCTTCCGTTAGTCGCTTTTGTCGGGGCAATTCTTACGGCAGCTTGCATATATGCTCTTTCCTATAGTCGGCAAACAGGTCTGCAGCCCGTTCGTTTAGTCCTTATCGGGGTTGGCTTTTCCCTGGCGCTGTCGGGCATTATGATTGTTGTCATCTCATCGGCGGAACGGTCCAAAGTGGATTTCATCGCCAAATGGTTGGCGGGGAACATCTGGGGGACGGACTGGCCGTTCGTCTGGGCCATTCTTCCGTGGCTTGTGATCTTGATTCCTTTCACCTTGTATAAAGCGAATCGCTTAAACCTGCTCGGACTAGGCGAGCCTGTGGCCGTCGGTTTAGGCGTATCTGTTGAAAAAGAGCGCATCATCCTGCTCTTAACCGCCGTTGCCCTGGCCGCATCTGCCGTGTCGGTGACAGGCGGCATTACCTTCATTGGCCTAATGGCTCCACACATTGCCAAGGCCTTGGTTGGGCCTAGGAATCAATTATTCATCCCGATTGCTATCTTGCTTGGCGGGTGGCTCCTGCTGCTAGCGGACACCATCGGCCGCAATATCATTGGAACCGATGGGATTCCTGCGGGGATCATGGTTGCCTTGATTGGCGCGCCTTACTTCATGTATTTGCTGCTGAAAAAATAACCAAGCGCCCCTTGAGCCCGCTGTTCGCGGGCAAATAACGGCCCCTAAAGACTCTTATCGCCCTCGAAATGTCAATTTTGGCGCTGTTAGGAGTCTTTGGGGACTTCTATTTGCGCCGACGGCACCGATTTGCCCGATGTTCGAGCGAATAACGGCCCCTAAAGACTCTTATCGCGCTCAAAATGTCAATTTGGGTGCTGTTAGGAGTCTTTGGGGACTTCTATTTGCGCCGACGGCACCGA
>NZ_BMHE01000049.1:48107-59551 GCF_014640555.1 Paenibacillus marchantiophytorum
GTTCGAGCGAATAACGGCCCCTAAAGGCTCTTTTCGCGCTCAAAAGTCGCATTCGAGGATCTACGATTCGCTATTTCGCCCAACAAGTGCTCCAATGGGGGTGGTGCCGGAACGTCAGTACGCTATCTCTGTTAGGAAAACGCGCGATTCGGGGGCAAAGCAAGGAAATAAGGGAACCACGTTCCGCGAAAGGGCGGAATCGTTCAAGAGTCAACCAAATAGCGAATCTACGATCCGCGGCGGCAAAACCTGACTCTGTCTATCGCACAAATCATACTCCATCTGCCACACAAGCCATACTCCGTCTGTCACTGCAAGCCGGACTCCATCGTCGCACAGCCAAGCTCACTCAGTCACACTCGTCGAACGCCCCTACGTGGAAGACTTCTCTGAAAGCTCCTGCTTCAGATAGTCATACAGCCTAGAAGCAGCCTGTGTGAGGGGGTGCTCCGCAGGGCCCGAGAGGATGCCGAATGTCATATCAATCAGGCTGCCGCCCAAACTCCGCACCGTCGTTCCCTGCGGGGGAGACTGTACGATAATTCGCGGAACGAGTGCAATGCCGTGGCCGCCTGCCACATAGTGTGGCAGAGCTGTCATGCTGCCAATCTCCATCGTGTCGAGCGGATAGCTTCCTGCTTCCTGCAGTACCATTTCCAACTTTCTGCGATAGGGACAGGTTGAAGAAGTGATGAGCAGTCGATAACCTCGAAGATCATCGGGCTGGATGAGCATTTGCTCAGCAAGCGGGTGATCCTGCTGCATTAAAACGACGAACTCCTCTTTGAACAAAGGTTCAAAATCAAGCTCGGAGCTCCAGTCCGGTGCGGAACATAGCGCCAGATCAATGTTCCCCTTCTGCAGACTTTCGCTCAAGATAGGTGTGCTGGCAAATTCTACGGAAATCCGGATCTTCGGATACTGCTCGAAAAAGCTCGCCAAAACAGCGGGCAGCCGATAGCTCGCGGTCGGCTCCGTGACGCCCAGCCGAACATCGCCTGCATCGCCGATTGCCAAGTCCGCTAAATTCATTTGCAGTTGTTCCATCTGCTTAACAATCTGCAAACTCTGCACATAGAATAGCCTTCCTGCTGCGGTTAAATGAATTTTTTTGCCACGCTCAATGAGCTGCATCCCTAATTCTGCTTCAAGCTTCTGAATCTGCATCGTAACGGTCGATTGCACATAATTCATTTCCTCTGCCGCGCGGATAAAACTGCCGTATTTAACGATGCTCTGAAATGTTTTTAGTGTTTTGAAGTCCATGCCAGCACGCTCCAGCGTTCGATAATTTTGAACACATCATTTAATTTATTCAATTATACAAATAACCCTCTTCCCTTTACAATTATAAATAAAGAGGTAGAGGAGCTGATGGAGGATGAATTTGAACGGTAAAGTGGCTATTGTAACTGGTGGAGGTACTGGGATTGGGAGAGCTACTTGTCTAGCATTAGCGGAGCGAGGGGTCACTGTTGCGGTGAATTATTCGCGCTCTAAGGAGGATGCGGAAGCAACGGCAGCGTTGATCAACAGTAACGGCGGTCGCGCGCTTGCTATTCAAGCCGATGTATCGCAAGATCTGCAAGTAAGAGAAATGGTTGCTTACGTGGTAGGGAATTTCGGATCTATCGATCTGCTTGTGAACAATGCCAGCATCACGCGGCATATGCCATTCGACGACTTGGAGGCGGCAACGGAGGAAGTCTGGGATGACCTCTTTGCTGTAAACGTCAAAGGCATGTATTTCTGCGCACGAGCTGTGGCGCCTCACATCAAGCAAGGAGCGATCGTCAATCTCGGCAGTATTGCCGGACAGACCGGCCTTGGCTCATCGCTTCCCTATGCGGTATCCAAAGCCGCGGTTCACGGGCTAACCAAATCACTGGCGCGCGCTTTGGCGCCGAATATCCGAGTCAACTGCGTCGTGCCGGGAGCGGTCTCTACAAGGTGGTGGACGGGGCGGGAAGCGCAGATGCAGCGCTTAGCCCCTAATCTCCTCTTGCAGCGTATTTCTACGCCCGAGGATATCGCCACAATGATATGCGCAGCCTTGGAGCAAGAAGCCATGACAGGACAACTGATTACTGTTGACAGTGGTCAGACCCTTTAGGAATTCTCGTCCTGGGTCCTGGTCCTGGTTTTGGGTCCTGCTCTTGGTCCTGCTCCTGGCCCAATCCTGGCCCTAGACCCCGCCCCATCCCCTGCCACGCTGCCCGTTTCGCTATTCAGCACCAACGGGCATTTCTTCCCTCGGATTCAACACATTTTCCTCTAAGACAATGAATTTATCCCCGTATTCTTTAATGATATGCCGTTCTCCCCATGAGCACAGAGAATCAAGAATCGATTTCAGACTCCATCCATACTCACTGAGCTCGTATTCGACTTTGGGGGGAACTTGATTATAAACAATCCGATTCACGATGCCATCTTGTTCTAGTTCTCTCAGCTGCTGCGTCAACATTTTTTGCGTAATCCCGGGCATAATACGTTTCAAATCACTTGTCCGTCGTTTCCCATATGTGAGATGACATAGAATGACGCACTTCCATTTGCCTCCGATGACTTCAAGCGTTGCTTCAACGGAAATATTATATTTCTTCTTGGTCATGGTTTTCCTCCCCATCATTGAATGAATTGGATGTACGTTACTTTTTAGTGCCTATAGAACTAAAAAGTGCGTACTGGTCACGAAGGTATGAGTAGTCCATAATAACATTTGCCGGCCGGTAATTCCACACAAATGGGGTAATGCGAATGTTAATCGATCAAAGACGTAGTACCTTGGCACTCCTTGCGTTAGCGATAAGCGCCTTTGCCATTGGAACAACAGAGTTCATCAGCGTCGGGCTGCTGCCCCTTATTGCTGATGACTTACAAATATCCGTAACAACAGCAGGACTAACTGTCACTTTATATGCTTTGGGCGTAATGATTGGCGCGCCGATTCTCACGTCCCTGACCTCAAGGATCTCGCGCAAAACCTTACTGCTCATCATTATGCTCGTGTTCATTGCAGGAAACAGCTTAGCCGCTGTATCACATGGGGTTGTCGTGCTGCTGATAGCCCGCATCATTTCTTCCCTCGCGCATGGGGTGTTCATGTCGATTGGATCAACCATCGCGGCCGATCTCGTCCCTGAGAACCGCAGAGCCAGCGCGATCGCGATCATGTTCTCCGGGCTGACAGTAGCCACGGTTACAGGCGTTCCGCTGGGCACATTGATAGGCCAACAGTTTGGTTGGCGGGTTGCTTTCATGCTGATCGTTGCCATCGGTATCGTGGCTCTGATCTCCAACCTGATTCTGGTCCCGTCATCCGGTTTAAATAAAGGGATCCGCACACCATTTCGCGATCAGGTGAAACTGATTACGAACGGGCGGCTCCTGCTCGCCTTTTCCATTACTGCGATTGGGTACGGGGGTACTTTTGTTGTCTTTACTTATTTATCCCCGCTGCTGCACGACATAACCGGATTCAAGGAGAAAACCGTAGCCATCATTCTTCTGGTATACGGAATCGCTATCGCGATTGGCAATATCATAGGTGGAAAAGCGGCTAATCGCAAACCGATTCATGCCCTGTTCTACATGTTCGCTCTGCAAGCTATTGTGCTTTTCGTGCTTACCTTTACGGCGCCTTTCAAAATTGCAGGATTAATTACCATACTGCTCATGGGCTTATTGGCTTTCATGAACGTTCCCGGCTTGCAGGTTTATGTCGTAATGCTAGCTGAACGCTACGCGCCCAAAGCCAAGGATATCGCTTCTGCTTTTAATATCGCGGCATTCAATGCAGGTATTGCTATTGGAGCTTACCTAGGCGGTATCGTGACCGATACGCTTGGGCTTATTCATACCGCTTGGGTAGGCGGAGCGATGGTGCTTCTGGCTGTCATTTTATCCGGCTGGGCTAAGCATTTAGACAAAAAAGAAACCGTTGCGCAATAAATCATACAATTTGGAGGAGTTACTATGACAACACATTTACAAGCAACAACAACCCTTGCTAACGGGATTCAAATGCCTTGGTTCGGTCTCGGCGTGTTTAAAGTAGAAGAAGGCGCTGAGCTCGTCGAAGCGGTCAAAGCGGCTGTCAGAAATGGCTATCGCAGTCTGGATACAGCGGCCATTTATAACAATGAAACGAGCGTAGGCCAAGGCATACGTGAAGCCCTGTTGGAGACGAAATTGACTAGAGAAGATCTTTTTGTTACTTCAAAAGTATGGAATGCCGACCTCGGTTATGAGGCCACGATAGCGGCCTACGAGACCAGCCTCAAGAAGCTTGGACTTAATTATCTTGATTTATATCTCATTCATTGGCCTGTAAAAGGGAAATATAAAGAAGCATGGCGCGCCCTGGAAACTCTGTACAAAGAAGGCCGTGTGAAGGCGATTGGCGTAAGTAATTTCCAAGTTCATCATCTGGAAGATGTGCTGGCTGATGCGGAAATCAAACCGATGGTGAATCAAGTCGAATATCATCCGCTGCTGAATCAAAAAGCGGTTCGCGAGTTCTGCCAAAGTTCCGGCATCCAGCTTGAAGCCTGGTCCCCTCTGATGCAGGGTCTGCTGCTGGATAATGATGTGTTGAAAGCCATTGCTGATCAGCATGGGAAGTCTGTCGCCCAAATCATTCTGCGCTGGGACCTACAGAACGGTGTCGTCACCATCCCCAAATCAACCAAAGAACATCGCATTATTGAAAATGCCAACGTATTCGACTTCACTCTGACCGATGCGGATATGGCCCTGATCAATGGATTGAACCTGGACCAACGTGTAGGCCCCGACCCAGACAACTTTGACTTCTAATTAGGTAAGAAAAGCGACTTTGCCGCCCTGAGAGATGAGCATCTTCCTAACAGTTTTCAGCAATCTAGCGGATCCTAGTTCCCTTTGGGCTTTGAAATGACAGAGATCGTCGTGTGAAAAGGAACTATGATCCGCTAATTGGCGGGAACTGGGGTAAACGTAGCATGAAAGGGAACTGAGATCCGCTATTTAAGCGGAACCTGCTGATTCTGAACGAGAAATGGCGAAATAGCGGACCATAGTTCTCTCTGGCGTGGAATATGGCGGTTTTTCAGAATTATAGCGCACTGTAGTTCCCTCTGGATCCCTATCATGACACATTTTCCTACAATCGCGGCTTGACGTTCCCTTATCACCGCGCGATTGCAAAGCTAGAGGATCTCATTCTGCCAAATAGCTTGTTTATACCTCCAAACCAGCAGCAATTCGAACAAATAAGTACGTTCACAGCCACCTTGTTCTCATCGCACCGCATCGACGAACCCCTCCATCGTGTTGGGGGCGCCTACAACCCAAGCCTGGAGACTGGCGTCAATCTCCAACATTTCTGGACAAGCTTCACTCACCCCAAAACATATAAATTCTTATATATTGTAAAAAGACGCTATTCCTTTCGCATGCGAGAGAAATAGCGTCTTTTTTGGTGGAATATTTTAGCTAGAATTGGTAAAAAGTAGTGTTAGTTAATTATGGAAGGATGAAGGGAACGACTATGGATACTGAGAACCAAGATATGACTTTAACGGATCGACAGGGTCATCCAATTACGGATAATCAAAATATTCGCACTGTAGGAAACAGCGGTCCTTCGACGCTTGAGAATTATCATTATATCGAGAAAATATCACATTTTGACCGGGAACGGATTCCCGAACGGGTCGTGCATGCGCGTGGTGCCGGGGCTCATGGTTACTTCGAGGCTTATGGTAAAGTCGGCACGGAAGCTGTCTCCACTTATACACGTGCTAAGCTGTTTCAAGAGCCGGGCAAGCGCACGCCTGTCTTTGTCCGCTTCTCCACGGTCGTTCACGGTGGTCACTCGCCCGAAACGCTGCGGGACCCGCGCGGCTTCGCGACCAAATTCTATACCGAAGATGGCAATTGGGACTTAGTTGGCAATAATCTGAAAATCTTCTTCATTCGCGACCCGCTGAAATTCCCTGACATGGTTCATGCATTTAAGCCCGATCCTGTCACGAACCTGCAGAACCCGGAGCGAATGTTCGATTTCGTCTCGAATACACCGGAAGCTACGCATATGATCACCTTCCTCTTCTCCCCTTGGGGCATTCCTGCCAATTATCGGCAAATGCAAGGTTCCGGTGTCAATACCTACAAGTGGGTGAATCAGGAAGGCAACGCCGTTCTCGTGAAATATCACTGGGAGCCAATCAAGCACGCGATTAAGAACCTGACACAGCAAGAAGCTGAAGCTATACAGGCCAAAAATACAAGCCATGCAACGCAGGATTTATACGAAGCGATCGAGCGCGGCGATTACCCGGAGTGGGAGCTATGTGTGCAAATACTTAGTGATGATGAACATGCTGAACTAGATTTTGATCCGCTGGATCCGACTAAGCTGTGGGATCACGAGCAGTTTCCTTTCCTCCCTGTCGGTAAAATGGTGCTGAACCGCAATCCCGAGAACTACTTCGCTGAGGTAGAGCAGGCCGCTTTTGGCACAGGTGTGTTGGTGGATGGTCTGGATTTCTCTGACGACAAGCTGCTGCAAGGGCGAACCTTCTCTTACTCGGATACCCAGCGTCATCGTGTAGGAACGAACTACCTCCAACTGCCGATCAATGCGCCTAAGAAGCGTGTAGCTACGAACCAGCGCGATGGGCAGATGGCGTTTATCGTAGACCGCGCACCAGAGCAGAATCCGCATGTCAATTACGAGCCCTCTTCGCTCGGCGGTTTGAAGGAAGCTGCGCCCTCCGGCCAAGAGCATCAGCCCGCCTATAAAGCCAAGCTGGTTCGCGAGCAAATCAGCCGTACCAATGACTTCAAGCAAGCAGGCGATACGTATCGGAAATTCGCAGATCATGAACGCGATGAATTAATTCATAATTTGGTCGATGCGCTGAACATCTGTGCTCCTGTCATTCAGGCAAAAATGATCGAGCATTTCACGAACGCTGATGCGGAGTATGGTCGCCGGGTTTCCGAAGGCCTCGCACAGGCCAAAAGCCAGATGGCGCCTAACAGTTCGGCTGCAGCTGCCGAGGGTGAAGCCCTCGCTGAGCAATCTGGGCAGCGGACAGACGGCTATTAAAGGTTGACTTTAGTTCGAGCCTCAGCTCGACCTATTAAGAATAACGGCTTCGCCGCCCTGATAGATCAGTCTCTTCTTAGCGGCAAAACCTTGTAAGGGAACTAGAGGACGCTAATTAGGAGAAAAGTAGGGGGGTGTGGTTCATAGCGGAACTACAGGGTCTTAATTCCACGAAAACGTTAAAAATTCCCATAAAACGGCAAAATAGCGTACTGTAGTTCCCTCACCCTCCCGAAAATGACACTTTTAGCTAGAATAGCGTATCGTAGTTCCTTTACATCCGCGAGAGGCAGTTGGAATAACTCCGCGTTCACTCCAAAACATATAAACTCTTATATTTTTAAAAAAGGCAGAATTCGAGTAGATACATCTACGGGAATTCTGCCCTTTACCTATTTGATAGCAATATAAATCTGCACTTGCGTATTCATTGGATCAAAATTGCGGGAATCATACAGCTCGTAATCACCCGTAAATGTCCTTACTTCCTCTGATTCCTGAAAATAGGCCCAAATACCGGCCCATGCTTGCCCAACAACCTCATAAACGGGTCCTTTTTCCGATGTAAATACGAGAAATTTGCTCTCCGGCACAAGCGCACTTGTGAAAATAGGTTCTCCCTGCATCGCGCCTTCGGCAGTTTCGTGTCCAATAATGACTGTATACGCGCCTGTGGCATCACTTTCATAATCCGTGTAGAGCGCATAAATTAGGTTGCCATTGTTTGTTGGTAGTTGAGCAGCAATCTGACTTCCGAAATAGGATTCCCACAGCTGCGGGAGCCGCCCGTTCGGTCCCATTTCTTCTGCATTGGTCGTGCGAACACTAACACCTGTTAATTGTATCGCTGGTTTATTGATTGTATATGTTGTCATAAATCGGCCTCATCTCCTTGTAGTTAGACTCAGTATACAGGGGTAAACTGGACAGCTATCTGTCCAGTTTGGCGTAGCGTCCAATTATTTTATAAGCACGACTTACTAATTCCTCGGCAACATGAGCAGGCTCTTCAACCGTGACTTGTTCGCCGTAACTGAGAAGCATGCCATAAAACCAATCGTCCTCCACAAATTGGCCTTTCACTTGTATAGTGCCATCCTCGTGTACCGTGATTTGGTCCGGATGAAAGGAATCGCCGACACGGTGCCGCACTTGATGCTCGAATGTAAGCACTGCATCCAGCTGCTTATGCTTGGACCACTCCGTATCCCAGGTATAGCTGTCTAGCGACGGTACTTGCCGAGGCACAAACGTCTGATCGAGCATCAGCAGATTCTGAATACGCGATAAGCGAAACACTCGAAACTCGCTTCGCAGTGTGCAATAGGCCTGTAGGTACCAGAGATGTCCTTTGAGAATGAGAGCCGCGGGTTCAAGGACCCTTTCACTCTCAGTGCCATTCATATTTAAATAGGTGATGCTCACCCTTGTTGCCTTGGCGATGGCGAGCCTGAGTTGATTTACTTTCTCCCTTGCCGCGGGCCCTTGCCCCCAAGGGTTGAAATCGAAAACAATCCCAGGTCCCTTCTGCTCCCTATGCGCATGATCCGCTTTGCTGAGCAGCGCTTGTACCTTATCCAGCAGCGTACCTAGCATTCGATCATCCACGGCTGTGTGGATCCCTTTCACCGCAGCGACCATCGCATCTATTTCGCTCAAGGTCAGGAATTGCCTAGCCATCGCGTAAGGCTCTATGATCTCAAACCCGCCGGAGATTCCTTGATGCGCCACAATCGGAATGCCCGACTGATTTAAGGTTTCCATATCGCGATAAATCGTCTTCGTGGAAACCTCGAAGCGATCGGCCAGTTCCTTCGCGCTAACGCGTCCGCGATTCAGCAGTAGAACCGTCATCGCGAGCAAGCGATCGATTTTCATTTATTCCTTCATCTGCAGCAAGGCTGCGTCCCAAACCCGAATTACTTTATCGCACCAACTGTCGAATTCAGGGTCCTCTTTCTGCAATTCTGGATGAGCCAGGATGTTGGCGATCGCCATCTGAATGCCTTGGTCGAAGCGCGTTGTAGCCGAGAAGTCAGGCACAAGCCTTTTCAGCTTCGCATTATCAAAAACAACGGAATTGGCCTTGTCGCCCAGCAATCCACCTCTATAATCCTGTGGGCTGCATGCCGCCAGGAAATCCGATGACACATGTACAGCCTTCAGCTCGACACCGAGAGCATCCGCGATGGCCTCATAGATTTGATTCCAGGTCAACGTCTCATCGGAAGTAATCTGAACCGACTCTCCAATGGCATGAAGATTGCCCATGAGTCCAATAAAACCTTTGGCAAAATCGGTATTATGCGTCATGGTCCACAGCGAGGTTCCGTCTCCATGAATAATCACCGGCTTATTGGCCAGCATCCGCTTCGCGACCTGCCAGCTTCCGTTGCTGCCGTGCACGCCAAGTGGAATCGATCGATCATCATAGGTATGACTCGGCCTTACGATCGTAATCGGGAAGCCGTGTTCGCGATATTGCTTGATCAAATAGTCTTCACAGGCAATTTTATTTCTAGAATAGGCCCAATACGGGTTGGATAATGGCGTTCCTTCCGTAATCCGATAATCAGACAAAGGCGTTTGATAGGCGGAAGCGGAGCTTATGAATAGAAATTGTTTCGTTTTATCCTTAAATAACCGATAATCCCGCTCCAACTGCGCAGGTTCATAAGCGATGAAGTCAGCCACAACATCAAATTTCAGATCATGGATTAGACTAGCTACCTTCGCTTCATCATTGATATCCGCTTGAAGGATCTTAGCACCTGCCGGTAAATCCACATTCCTCGTACCTCGGTTCAGGAGATACAACTCGCATCCTTGTTCTACTAATTGCCTGGTAATGGCTGAGCTAATGGTCCCTGTTCCTCCAATAAATAGCGCTTTCATCATCCACCTCCGTCACATGTAGCTTAACCATAGCATGTGTCCTTGCGGATGACAACTTGGACAGAAGGGAGAATTCAGCTTTGCAGCGCTCTAAAATAACGATAAATCCGATCCAGCTTCGCTGTCTGTTTCCCCTTCGGACTTTCCATGTTGCCAAACTCGAAAAACTTTACTTTTTTGATGCCGACAAAATTAAATAAGGCTTTCCTCATCAATACCTTATGGGCATTATTCAGCCAGTACAGCGGATACAAGGCAGGTCCCTTCATGGTGGAAATGCAGACAACGGATCTCCCCTTGAGGAGCCCTTCCGGCAGGAGTCCGCCCTTATCCCGGTATGCGAAGCCCGAAGCAAACATTTGGTCGATGTAGCCCATAAGCATGGCCGGGGGACGTCCCCACCAGATCGGGTAGACCAGCACTATTTTATCAGCCCATAGAAGTTGAGTGCGATATTCGGCGAGTCTCGGCTCGGCATGCATATCCCTTCTGCGTTTCTCTTTGTTAAAAATCAGGATCGGATCAAACTGCTCCTCATACAAATCCAGTACTTTTATTTCTTCTATATGAGGATTCTCACTGCTTCCCTGGATGACTTTCTGCAAAAAAGCATAGCTTAAACTTTGATGATTCGGATGCGTATAAATAATTAACGTTTTCATGGGACGACGAGCACCTCTTTACTTATCATTTGATAACAAAATCCTATCACGTTCCTTTTTAGTTGTCAAATGATAATTGTTTTTTGATAATAAATTTGATATCGTGGAGATGAGGTGATCTCGTTGGACCAAAAGACAATTTTCCATAAATTTGTTTCCTTTATCGCAGCTGTCCATGAAGTTAAGCATGACTTCACTAAAGACGTTAAACTGGATGACATTACACCCGTTCAATATGCCATTCTTGAATATCTGGCGGTAAGCCAGCCTGTTACTTTAAGCCAAATCAGCGACTGTATGCATATGTCCATGCCGAATACGAGCCGTGAGCTCAAGAAACTAACCGAGAAACACCTGTGCGAAAAGACGACGGATCCGGGCGATCAGCGCAAGCAGTTCATTCGTCTTTCAGACAACGGGCAAGCTATGATGGATGCAGCCTTCGAAGGCTTGGAAGCCCGCTTCTTGCAGCGGATTCAGCATGCCTCCGCGGATGATCTGGCAGCCATTGAGCATGCGCTGGATGTGCTTTCCGCGAATGTGTTTTATCCGCCCAAAGCGTAGAGGGTCCTAACGAACCCAATAACCTTTATTTGATCAAAATGGGGCAATTTGAAAAATCTAATGAATCCCCGACGCGTTATCTCAAGCAAACGGTCACCATTTCCAGAAGCTTTGCAAAAAACCTAACATGAATATTTCGTTAGAATATATTCCTAAATATGTAATTAAATGATGTATTTTTCTGGACAAAACACAAAAAAACCCCTAAGGTCGAGTTACAGACA
>NZ_BMHE01000050.1 GCF_014640555.1 Paenibacillus marchantiophytorum
TCGTCACAATCACTATACCAAACCGAAGCGGTGTTTTTCTATTTTAGCAAGAGGTCAATCATTATCCTGGTTCTGCTATATGTATCAAGGATTTAAGACTAATTTCGCTCTGCGAAGTTTGAGTTCTTAAGAACTATCTATAAATGAAAATAAATCAGGGCAATCAGCTTTTCCCGGCAAACGCCCATGTCTTGTTCAATTCAATCCTTTCCCTCCGACCGACCGGTGCAGCGACCCGACCAGGTCTACAAAGTGACGCCCGCGCTCTTCAAAGTTACGATATTGGTCAAACGCAGTACATGCAGGACTCAGCAGCACAGTGTCGCCCGGTACGGCCAGCTTGTGCGCCTGCGCCACTGCTTCGGCCAGGCCTTCGCAGCGGACAATAGGCGGGCAACTCGGCACTCTGCGCACAGCTGCCTCGATTTGACTGGCCGCTTCTCCGATCAACAGCAGCACCTTGACATGATCAGGCAGCAGCCTAGCCATCTCGTCAAACGATACTTTCTTATCTCGCCCGCCGGCGATCAGCAGCACTCGGCCCACATGCGCATGCAGCGTGGCGACGGTACGGGCGGGGCTGGAGCCGATTGAATTGTTGTAATAATGCACGCCACCCACAGTTGCTACCCACTGGTTTCGGTGCTCCACGCCGACGAAGTTGCGCACCGTCTCCAGAATTGCCTCGTCAGATACGATCCCCCGCACGGCGGTCATGGCAGCCATAACGTTCTCCACGTTATACCAACCCGGCAAACGAATATCACTGATGGGTATCAGACCGTCGATTATGCCATCGTGGACAGTGTGCACGCCGAAATACTTGGTCCGTCCCCGCCCGCGCAGTTCGGCGGTCGCCGGATTGTCGCCGTTTAGGACGGCAAAGTCGTTAGCACTCTGAAAATCCAACAGGTGGCGCTTGGCGGCGGTATATTCATCCATGTCGCGGTGCCAGTCGAGGTGATTGGGCGAGAGGTTGGTAATCACCGCCACATGGGGAGAGCGCGTCATGTCCATCAGCTGGAAGCTGGACAGCTCGACCGCGCACGCATCCAGCGGCGACATCTCGCCCGCGCGCGTCAGAAGTGGCGTGCCAATGTTGCCGCCCAGATGAACCGTACGCCCCCCGTCAGCCAGCATGTCTGCAATCAACGACGTGGTGGTTGTCTTACCGTCCGAACCGGTCACGCCGAAAATAGGACAAGGACACAGCGTAAAGAACTCCTCCATCTCACTGGTCACACGGCTGCCGCCAGCGCGGGCCGAGTCCAACGCCGGATGGTCTGGGCGCATGCCCGGAGTGCGGAACACTACGTCGCCCCCAATGCGATCCAGATAATTCTCCCCCAGACGCAACCCGGCGCCTAGATTGTCCCACTCCTCCCGGGGCAAGGCCGGGTTGCGGTCGCGCACGGTGACGTGCGCCCCGGCCGAGCACAGCATGCGGATCAATGGTGAATTGCTGACGCCGGCGCCGATGACGGTCACGTCCCGACCGGCCAGCGATTGGATATAGGTGTCAAAATCAGGATTCATAAGCACCTCCGCTTAGAAAATGTCATTTAATCAAATATACCACATATTGGAACTATCCTACCCGTTAGTGAAATGGACCCACCGTATATGTCTCGTTGTCGGCAATCGGACTATTTTCTTGTCACCCGACAGGCTCCTAGAAGCTCCCGTGGGCAACCAAAAAAGCACCATCCTGTGATGATGCTGCTAATCAAACTTCTCTTTTATTTAGATAATGCTGTAACCTCAACATCATTCTAAAGACTGTTCAGTTCGGATAGTATCTCATTTGTTTCACTTAGAAAGGAAGGGATATTCCAGATTTATCTAGAATAAATATTACTTCAACAAAATGAATCTTCTATGTGAGGAGAATGGTGAATTGATTTATTTATACATATTGATTCTAATACTCTTGTTGTATATATGTTTTATCTTACCTACACAATGGTTGAAAATTGAGCGGATTAAATATCCTCTAGATTTAAATTTGAAAATCCTTCAGATTAGTGATTTGCATGTAGAAAGATTAAGAATAAGTCCAACAAAAATTGCGACCATTATCAATGGTGAAAAGCCAAACCTTATATTTGTTACAGGTGATTTTACCAAATATCGTAAAAGCCTCTCCAAGCTAGAAAAGTATCTAAGAGCAATGACTATATGTAATGTACCGATTTATTGTGTCCTTGGAAACCATGATTACCAGCAAAAGAATGTAATGGATTTAATCAATCTATTAAGGAAGTATGGATTACATCTATTAAGAAATGAATCGGTACAGATTGATCAATTTGATTTAATTGGAATTGATGACTTTGATTCAGGCAAAAGCAACATAGAAACATCTTTTCAAAATGTTGATCATACTAAAACGAAAATCGTTATTACTCACGATCCTAACATTGTTCTACATTTGAACAAACACTTTGATTATTTAATGGCTGGACATCTACATGGTAAACAATTTAATATTCCATTTTTGTTTAGAGTTAAAGACGCGGGAAAATTGCCTAGAATGGGGATATATAAGGGTCTACATAAAAATCAATATGGGGCATACTACATATCTAAGGGAATTGGGCAGACGGGTATTAATGCAAGATTTTTAGTCAGAAGTGAGATAACGATGCACTATTTATAACTTGAAACACTGATGAAATTGGGTAAGCCTGTTCGAATAATCGCAAGAGAAAAGGCTGTCGGTTTGCCCGGCAGCCCTTGACTTGAAGGTAATTGAGCTATCGTTCCTCGTTAGCGTAACAAACTACCTAAGTCATGTTTATCAAATGATATAAAGTAACTAAAAACTAATAATTATTCAAAAGATTTCCTACCTTATAGAAAGGATAATCTACTTTTTCTTGTACAAGTTTAACAAAACTTTCATCGGTGACTGATTCAACGAAAAAGAGACCCATATCCATTGAAGCCCCAGCACCTCCACCCATAAAAATGTTACCTTCCCTTACAATACGCTTTTTTATTACTTCTGAACAATACGGACTTAAAAGTTCATATGCGGATGGATTCGTCGTAGCCCTTTTTCCAGTCAAAAAACCTGCCGCACCCATCAACAGAGAACCTGTACAAATAGAAACCTTATATTCTACGTCTATTGATGTTTGAATCCATGAAATAAACTCAGAATCGTTTCTCAGTTTTCTTGTTGACATACCTCCCGGAATAAATACTAAGTCATATTTAGATAAATTTGGATAGACATTTGGTATCTTAATTTTCATACCACGATCGTCAGTGATTTCCTCCTTGTTTGAACAAAAGTCCCAAGACATATTCTCCTTTTTCCCTAACACGGCCATCCAAGCAACTACTTCGTAAAAGCCTGCAAAATCCATAGTAGTCATCTGGTCAAACATAATATAAGCAATTTTCATACTCCGCACCCCGCCTCGCTTAAAATTGAAAACAAAAAAAGCATCTGATCTAAGATCAAATACTTTGCCCAGGCGAACGGCGTATGAGATATGTGCTTCCTCGTGGTAATCCACGCTTTCGCCAGTCACACATACCAAAAAATACCTAATTTGTTTATACCAGAATATTACAAAAATCTCAACTATTTATTTTCTGAACCAAATTAGAGTTTTCGTTGCATCATTTAACTGCCCTTTAGCTTAATGAGGCTGCCCGATGAATTTCGCGGCAGCCTCACTTTTTAATTCCTGAACTAACGTCTCCCGATACTTAATACCTCAATTGAATTTCAAGCTAAAACTTCATATTTAGTCCAGCTATTGTTAGTTTGGACTGTTCTCTGCAATTGACGCAATCCCTTATTATTCGAACGATGTGCGAGTATCATTTCTTTCGTTAAATCGATTACCAATGGATCTCGTAATGCTTATTCTACCGGTATGAATCTAGCTTCATCAACCTCATAACCATCGATACAAATAATACCTGAAGTTATTTCCATTTCAAGCTTTCCACTTGCTACTCCCATCTCCCGGTTAGCTTCGTTCTTTAATTCAAGATCAATTGTAAACGCTTCGTCTACCTTAGCTTGCTCTGGGACGGAAATACGAACGGAGAACAGTTCGTTTTTGCGGTTTCTGTGACTGATGAAGTAGTTTGTGTATTAGCAGTCATTGGTTCGCCTGTTTCCACAGACTGACAGGCATTCAAAAAAGCCATCAAAAGTACAATGACCAACTTGTTTAAATATACACCTCCCTTTCCTCATTGACGTAGTGAATCATGGTTTTGTTTAGTGAAGCTTGAAATTCATCTCAAAAACACCTTCAGATTTCGTCATAAACTTTAATTATATTAAGTAGGGGCACCCATTTGAAAAGGGATGGGCAACTTGGTCTTTTCATCGACTACAGCCCGGCGAGAGGGCTTCGAATATAGAAAGGAAAGGAGTTGCAGCGATTTAGCCTCCGCTTTTCTCTCCCACACATTTTATCAATGTCCTCATTTCAATTTTGACGAAGGGATGGTGAAAGAATGATAGTGGCCGATGCAAACCTCGGCCTAAAATCGATAATAGAAGCTAACATAGTAATAAAACCATTTTTGTTATTAACCTCATCCCTAGAGGCAGGTCTCTCTTAACAGAAAGGCCACTTTCGTTTTGCTCTGAAAGTGGCCTTTCGTAACGATTTATTGCTGATCCACACTTTAAGTTTATCGCGTAAAAATGAATATCATATTGTATTATAATCTCATACTAAATATTAATTATCATCTTATTCACAAGATCAGTCATAGCTTTACCGATCTCCTCTGCGATAATATCTGCAAAATCCTGAGTTGCAAATATATTCTTATAAGTTTCCTGCATCTCACGCATTGTCTGGTCGTAGCTAATAGGCTTTTGATATATCTTATCAATTTCTTTCCTTATTCGTTCATTACCATAGGACAAATTAAAAGCAACTTTGTCCATAACCATATTATACTTCTCGATGGAACTGAAATAATCTCTCAGTGCCCGATGTAAAATCTGCGTATTTCTTTGCTTATCTGACCATCCGCTTACTAACTCAGGATTAATATTATTAAATGCAAGCTCCTGATATTGTTGATTCTTATTGAATGTCTCAACCAAATGCTCAACTTCTGTAGCTTCAAGATTATCAAGAACTGTGCTAACAGCCTGCACTTCAAATAATGTATGAAAGTCACGAATTTCTTTTGAAAGGATATTATTTAACATTCTTTTCATGTTGATGCTGAAATTTCCGTAAACGTTAGCTCTAGTCGTATGACCTTGCCCTCGTTGCAGTTTGTTATAATATGCAACGACGCTTCTTCCGCTCAGAGCATATTTCGTTGTAATCGTGTATCCATTGACTGTCGCCTTATCTTCAGTTAGATTAAATTTTATTAAATTAAAAATATTTGAAATAAGTTGTCCTGCAAGCTTCATCTCAATAACCGGAGCATCCGCATTAATAGCTGTAACAAAGAGCGGCGTTGTGATACCAACAGGAAGAATGCGCCGTTGTGTTTCGCGGATCATTTCGTCAATATTTTGATATAATCCGTCTGGAGTAAAACGCACAAGTCTATCGCTACCATGGTGCTTTAGTGCAAGTTGAATCGGATCTATGCTCTCTTCCAAATACCTTAATGATAACCATGTCAAATTGTCCTGAGAAAACCTTGTTAAATATTGCTTGATAGAATTTTCCATCATATTTATTGCATCAAGAATATTTGCATCATAATTGTTCTGCCTAATCACAACCGTATCTTTGTCAGCTTTATTAATAAGGTTTCCAATAATCCGATCAGCTTTTGTGAATATAACGTTTACAGGGACATTCAGCCTAGAAGCCTTAGAAAGCTTCTCTTCAATGGCACTACAGCTTTCTGCAATTACATCATCACGTTCTTCGAGATTTAAGAGAAGTAAGATACTATCAGGACTACAATTCAAAGCAATATCCAATGCATCCTTAATCGAGTTACTGTCCATCCCAATTTGAGTAAGCCCCATTGTATCACGCAAACAAAATCTTAACGGAATGCGCTCCTCTGATCGATCGATAATCTCCCTTCGGGGCCTACAAGCCAAGGTGATATCCTCAATAATCAAGCTGAATGGCTGAAAGGGATCAAACAGCTTTTCTAAAATCGTTCCTCCATACAAAAAGGCTTCATTTTCATTCACGCTATACTCGCAAATATCCCCAATTGCTCTATCTGAATTCAGCAAATTATTAAGATCATTTGTAATCTGCACTCCAATAGTATTAAGCCAATTAAAATATCTACCCAGCAGATCAGTCTCCATGGTTTCCCATATATCCTCAAAGACCATTTTTCTTATATCAGAAATTTTTACTTTCTGCTGAGTTAGTTCCTTCTTCTTAATTTTCACACGTTCAGAAAACGATGGCTCGATGTTTTCGATTTTATCTAAGGCATCCGCAATTGATTCCTTGAATTCATCGACTGATATCTTATCCTTGATATTTCCCAAATGGTATGAAGCATCTTCCGGCTCCAAAATACTCTTGAACCAATTCTCATCAATGGACTCCAAGGTATCCTCCGCACACATTTCGTTACTCGTGAACAGTCTTGCCAGTTGTTCAAGTATTTCAATGTGTACATCCTTTACCGAAAAATCTTTGATTCGCACATGCATCGCAAAATGCTCATCTTTTTCAATACGCTCATCGAATACAAAGTTGCATGGAATGATAGTGGTTTGGCTCTTGTTTCCAATTCCTACTTTGATGAATCCGATTATTCTGTGATTTACCAAAGCGTAAATTAGAGTACTTTTGCCGGATGTGGATGGACCAATAACAACGATTGTCGGAGCTGACTTACTACGCTTCAACGCTTCAAGAGCCGACAGCCTAGCAAATTCTTTTCTTTTCAAACCAAAAAACCTCCTTGTTGGAATTTGAGAAATGACTTCCAACAAGGAGGTTTCGATAATCAAAAAGCTGTGCCAATGTGCACAACATTAATTCGAACCTCTTGAATGCCGCATACAGGGATCCTCGGTAAGTTAAGGAGAATGTATGGGTGATGACCTCACTCAGCGTTTTCGTGGATACGCATCTTGTGAAAGTCACATCTCATAAATTTTATTTTATCAAGAAGGATATGATTTGTCACGCCATTTTACCAAAGAATCAAACAACTAAACCTCTACTTACAGTTTATTTTGATGCCATTATCAATTTCGCAAATACCGTAACATTTGACTCCGCACGACCTTACTACGCATAAGCCACACACGTCTGATTCGTATATCTAAGCTACAGAATCAATGTTATTGTTATGCAAAAGCACTGAAACTTTAGTCGTATCTCGCAGCGCCTTATTCTTATAGTCGCTCTCATCCTGAGCAAAGGAGAAATACTTCACCAAACACTGTTAACTATAAACTTCTACGCGATATATCTCAACCACACACCCTACACGAGTTGGAGAAAGTGACATAAAAGCATCACTCGTAAGAAACTGCATATTTCCACCTGGGCGTAGCTTGACTAAATCAATATTCATACATACTTTCTCATCCACTTTGATGAAATTATTCTTTTCTTAACAACTTATAGCTACCTTCCGCTATCTCCTTATTATATCACCAATTTACAAATTCAGGATATTAGCCTTGTCCCCATCCCCCTAAAAGTGATTACCTCATTTTATCTTCTCAAATATCGAAGAAGTAAACAGCCCATAAGCAAAGGAAAAAGGCAGCCGATTTATGTCCGCTGCCTTGTAGTCTGTATTATGCTATATTGTTCTTTACTTCAATGAAGACAGGGAGCAACTACCGCGGCAATGCTCCCTGTTTATTTTCGTGTGGTCATCTCGAATTTTACAATAATAATCAGACTTGCTCATTACTGTGGTTGTACCTGAAAATAAAGTATTTAACTGAAGGTGTTGAATTGGTGCGGTTATTGTTGCTTATATTTGTCATGTTTATGTAGTGTAACCAGCTCTTAAACTGCTTTGTATATTTCAAATAAAAAAAGAGTAACTGGTTTCCAGTTACTCTTTTTAAAGTTTTATTCCGTTGTATAAGGAAGCAACGCGATTGTACGGGAACGCTTGATAGCGATCGTCAACGCACGTTGGTACTTAGCGGAAGTACCAGTTACACGTCTAGGAAGGATCTTCCCTCGCTCGCTGATAAACTTCTTAAGCGTTTCGATATCTTTATAATCAATGTGTTTGATTTTGTTTACTGTGAAGTAACATACCTTACGACGTTTACCTTTACCGCCTTTGCCACGAGGAGCAAACTTGCGATCGCCGCGATCTTCACTATTGTTATCTCTTTTTTGGAAAGCCATTGTGTCTTCTCAGTCCTTTCTACTTTAGAATTGTAGTCCATCTTCCCATATTGCACAGATTGCACACTAAATTTCTCGCCGTTGATAATCAAGTATAATTCTCAGTATATCTTATCTCAGATTACACACTACTTATCATATAAAACCTCATATATAATACGGGTTTTACGGTTTTTTTCAGATTGCACACCTGTACGCCGGTCAGAATGGCAAGTCATCATCGGAAATATCGATCGGTTTTCCGTCATCAATGAAAGGATCCTGCTGCTCGCGCGATCCACCGCCACGATTGCCACTACCGCTTCCGCCGCCGTAGCTAGCGTTAGAGTTAGATGATCCGCTTTCTTCACGACTTCCGGCACTGTTACTCGATTCAAGGAAGCGTACATTATCGGCAATAACTTCGGTCACGTATACACGTTTGCCCTCATTATTATCGTAATTCCGTACCTGAATGCGGCCTTCCACTGCTGTCAAACGACCTTTACGCAAATAGTTCGCGCATGTTTCGGCAAGCTGCCTCCACGTGACGATATTGATAAAGTCCGCTTCTCGTTCTTTCGAACCTCCACTTGTGAAAGGACGGTCTACTGCAAGAGTAAACTGCGTAACGGCTACACCAGCTGGCGTATAGCGAAGCTCTGGATCTTTGGTCAATCTACCGATAAGAATAACACGGTTCAACATCGGACATTCCCCCTGACGAAAATACTGGCATGCATTTAAGCTACGTCGTTTGTGATTAAGTGACGGATAACTTCATCCGAAATCTTAAGTACGCGATCAAGTTCAGTTACAACAGCAGGTTCTGCGTTGAAGTGTACCAGCACATAGTGCCCGTCACGGAACTTATTGATCTCATACGCAAGACGGCGTTTGCCCATCAGGTCATGTTTGGAGACTTCTCCTCCACCGTTCGTGATGATGCCTTGGAACTTTTCTACTGTAGATTGAACAACTTCTTGCTCAATGTCAGTACGAATGATGTACATCATTTCATATTTGCGCATGTATTTCACCTCCTTTTGGACTAAGCGGCTCCTATTCTAACTTGTTAGACAAGCGAAGGAGCAAGGAGCGAGGATTCTTATTCAAAACTCGCACCTGAATACTATAGCAAATCGAGCGACAGATTACAAGTTTTTCTCTCATAAAGTGCAAAGGATGAACATGGTAACGGTCTACATACATGCTTCCCTCTTCTAGGGGTAATCTAACTACGATTATAATTCTCATGAAGAGGTGATTATTGTGGGTGAATGGACACATTTTAACGAAGGCGATCATGTTCCTAATGATGGTGAGTATATGGAAATTGGCGAGAATGCCTTTCATATGGGCATTAATAACCCCAAAACCGTAAGCTTGAAAAAAGGCGACACTTTTCCGGCAACTAGCAACCATAATCGCAAATGGCACCGCAAGGGGTTAAGGCAGTAGTTCGACCATGACAAGGAGAATGACTCCATGAAAACAACAACATTTACGTGGCTGTTCACTTTTATTGGCGCAGCCCTATGCTTGATGCATTATTTATTTCATGATCACGATGCCTTCTATATGATCTTCTATGCCCTTAGTGTGCCAGCGTGGTTCGCGTCCACATTTACTGATATTTATGAAATCTCCATGTTTAGGATGCTTATCATCTACGCATTGACTATTGCTTCCTGGTCACTAGTCGGCTATGTCATTGACCGCTACTCTGTCAGCTACAGGAATAAACGAGCCGACTAGTTGTCTCTGAAGAGGGATTGTCTCCAAAATCAATGAACCTTGAGCCAAGCCCCCTCTTACGAATTCAGCAACTTTTATTTGATCAAAAAGGCCGTTTTAGAAAGTCCAACGAATTTCCAGAGCGTTATCCCAACAAAAAGATCACCAATTCGCCTAAAAGCGACTCTATAGCGCCAATTCAGTTCCTTGGATCGCCAAACAAGCCAATTTCCCGTCTATAAGCATCATACAGTTCATTAGAATGACTGATGGATTGTATGGGGATTGGGAACAGGGATTGGGGACAGGCATTCGGAACAAGGCTCGGTGGCCAGAGGTTTATCGACTCCGAGGCTCAGTTTGACCTGTTAACGCTGCTTTCCAACTGTACCGCTACCCTCTTATTCCTCAAAACGCCGAGGCTGTCCTCAAAGTCATACAAATTGACTTTGGGACAGCCTCTTTTTCGCGTTCACTCTTCCCGTACAGACAACTATGCCTTATAATTTACTATATCTACCAATCTATCAATGAGGTGACCTTTTGGACACGAATAATCATAAACATCCGACGGATCCATCCCTGCAACCCGCCCCTTCTAGCTCGATTAGCCGTAGGAAGCTCTTGTCTACCTTGGGTGCTGCAGGACTAGCTTTGGCCACGGGAGACGTTTTTCTTAACGCTGCAACCGCACAAGCTGCATCCCCTTCCTCTGTGATCTACAACATCAAGGACTACGGAGCTCGCGGTAATTTCCGCTTTGATGAGGATGACGCTCCTTATATTCAAAGTGCACTGGATGCCGCGGCAATCACTGGGGGGATCGTTTTCGTTCCAGCAGGCGTCTATTTTGTCAAAATGCCTTTGCGGCTCAGCTCCAATGTTACTTTGATGGGAACTGGCAATAACAGCATTCTTCGCTCTTCCATGAATAAGTTCGGAATCCTGAATATATCAGCCGCTCATCACATACATATTCACCGCTTGGCCTTCCAAGGTGTCGGCACCTTTGGCATGACGTCCGTTCCGCTGCTAGAAAGCGGAGTTTCACTCAATCTAGCGAGCGATATCCGCATCACCGATTGCTTATTTTCCTCCATTGATAATGGTGTGAAATCCGTCGATTCCTCGCGTGTCGTTGTTGAAGGCTGCACCTTCGATACAATCATAGGGACCTTAGATTACGATTCGCAAGGCTTCGGCATCTGGTGCAGTAATGCAGCCGATCATTACCTGGCCCAAAATTATTTCAACATGCTGTTCCAAACCTGCATCTACATGAGCAATGGCAGCCGTAATTCCGAGATCACTCGCAATCACATGCAAAAATGCTATACATCCGCCATCGATCTCGTATCCGCCCCCAAAGAGGAACCGTGCAAGTTCAATACGATCTCCAGCAACATAATTGAGAACTTCACCAACTCTAGCGGCAAAACCGGCTATACTGCCGGCATCCGCCTCAAGGGCAATTGTATATCCAACATCATATCTTCCAATGTGTTAAGTGACATAGATGATAGCGGCATTCAACTGTTAGGATCGGCCGATCGCCAGAAGGAACGGCCTCATTATAATCAAATCTCGGATAACCAATTGCAAACCATCGGCGTAGCAGCTCTTCATCTCATCAATGCCTATGACAATCAAATTTGGCATAATACGGTTCAGGGCTGTAAGGGTGATGCGATTCTCCTCGCCTCGGAAGGCAAAGGCGCCGGTTCTTTCTGCGATAGAAACCAAGTCACCAGCAACAGTCTAAACCGCTGCACCAAAGCACCGATTCGCATTACAGATGCGAACTGCCAGGAAACAGTGCTATTCGGGAACCTTGGCACAGGTAATGGCGAGAAGATCATCGATAAGGGCAAGGACACTGTAACTTCAGCCCTGTAAGCAAGATAACTGATCTATTCCGTCCTACTTCATAGCTTTGCCCAATGTGCATTTCCAAACTCGTCAGATGACACAAAAAAAGGCCGCGCAACGGATTCCAGTTGCGCGGCCTTCTGCTTATTTTTGGAATACCCTTTTCTCCGAAATCTTGCCGTCATCGAAAAACACAACTTCCAAATAATAACCCGGTTGATTGGATATTTCGAAATCATAGGTCTTCTTGCCATTCTCATCTTTAACTAACTTGCCTTTAGCGCCTGTTTGTTTAACCAGATCATCATAAGTACCCGTCATGTTTATCTTATCGGCTTGTTCCTTCGTAATTTTCGGAAGTGGCTCATCCTTCACTGCGTCCTTGCTGCCTGCTTGTGGAGTAGCTGTTGCTGTTGTACCACCGCTTGTCCCACTAGGCGTCGCAGAAGCCCCTGCTGAGGGCTGTACGGTTGCCCCTGTTGTTGGACTAGGACTTGTTGTATTTGTCCCTGTATCCTTCTTAGAACACCCTGTAACGACTACCACTAGCACCACCATAATCATCAACCAATTTTTCATACCAATTACCTCCTTCTCAGCGCCTAAATCCAGACAGGACTTATTCTGCTAACTTTACTTTCCTTTTATCCTCGCATAGAGCAAATAAGCTCTATTCATCATTCTAGACGTAATAACCATAGGAATGGTTTCACAAAGAGAAAAAGCCCCCCACGTTGGTATCAACGCAGAAGGCTTTAGCATGTTTGTTATCGAAACGGAAAGAGTGGGAGTCGAACCCACGCACGCCTCGCGACGCCTAACTGATTTCGAGTCACATTTTTCCGTATGTTTCACGTGGAACCCATTATATTCAACGTATTGCTTACGATCACATGTCGGACTGATTACGTTACTTCTACGCTTATCGAATATGTTTCTACTATTATAATAGCATTCGCGCGCATTAATTACAAACAGCTACTTTATTTCCCAACTTTAATCGCGCATAATGTTCTAGAGGTGATTTTATGGGAAAAGTAGTAACTACTGTAGCTAATATTAAAAAGTTAAATAAGGATGAACGCGTCGTACTAGACATTATCACAAATCTAGAAAAAGCAAACTTCGGCTTGAATTTATTTACCAAAAGACCAAAAAGTAGAATCGATCCACTACTTGAGCATGAGAAACCAATTAGTATTATGATTACTGCGGCAGCATTATATGAGTCTGTACTTCAATTTAATTCAATAAAAGGAAAAGCAAGGATTGAAATCAAGAATTATGACAACGCGGAAGTAAATACCGCACTAGACTTTCTATGTGGGAAAAAAGTCGAAGAATTTAAAAGTAATATTTTAAATGCGATTCGAAACAAAAGTACTTTCCACACAGACGCGGAAATAATTGACTACTATCTTAACAATGCTGGGCTAAGTGATGATGAAGAAATTGTCATTTGGCAGGAGAATAAAGATGGGTCAAATAACTACCCTATTGCTAACGATGTGTTGAGTTTCTGGTTCCTCAACTCATTAAACGAACGCGATTTTCTTGCTAATGTAATTTTTATGGGGCAATTATTTAATGATCTACGGACTGTTGTGCATTTTCTATTAATGAAATGGTATGGGGCTTCGGTTATTAAATCGTAATATCACTCTAGTCCCCCAAGATAAAAATGAAACGCGGATTTTCTTCGCACCTGACGCGCGTATATGAGGTCCCCGGCTTGGGGGGTCACCGTAAAATAAACGCTTGACAAAACGGGCGCCATCCGATCGGTTTCCGCCGCCCATCGCGATACAATCCGTATACATAAACGCTGCATAAAACTAACGCTTGACACCGCCTACCTACTATGCATATGCGCCTTAACGTATCAAAAACGGGTATTATACGCTTATGCATACGAAACGCATAAATAAAGGTCGCAAAAATACGCCGAAAAGGCGTATCATTACGCTATTTCTTAGATATGACGCGGTCTCAGACATATGTACAAAATATTTGATTTTATACACAAGTCTACTGATTAAAATGTATAAAAGTTGCATAGGAAATACCGCTTGACACACGCGCATCAATACGAATTGTATCGTAAACACCCGCCAATCGCGTATCTCTGCCGCTATCCTACTTGACCCCCCCTGAGTTACAATCGCACGCCCATCCGGAGCTCCTCGCCCGTGAAATAGCGTAAATACAACGGTATTTACAACAGTATGAAGTCGCGTTTCTGTGCAATTCTGCGCATACCTCCGTAAACAAAAAAATAGCGCCAGCACAACGTTTTTAGGCGTTATACTGGCGCTTAGTTTATTGCACGCTTACCCGTTCATCATCGCGTCTAAATCAGCGATATCTTGGCGGATCTCGTCTTCGGTCTTACGTTTCGGTCCGTCAGATTCGCGTAAATCCTTAATTTCGGTAACATTCGTAAGGAGCGCATGTCTTTGATAGTACAACGCGAGCGCCTTTACGCTGCCTGCTTTTATTAGGCGCATGACAGCCGCATTCGCTTCCATCCTCATCGCGCTAAGTTGCGTATCGGATACGTAGTTTAGGTACTCGCCGAACTCCTCTTTCTCTTTCCATTCGTAAAGCGTCCGCCTACTTACGCCTACTTCCTCCGCGATCTGTTGCATTGTCTTCTTTTCTACGCCTTCAACGATGCCGTGCCAGGCATTCTCCGCCATTAAATCGGCCGCTTTCCGTTGTTGAGCGGTGATTTGTGCTTCTAAAACGCTCCTTCGCTTACTCATACGCTATCCCCTCCGTCTAAATTTCGTGTTTTATCGTCTCATAATGCGCCCAGGCTGCGGATAGCTCCGTTTCTAACACTTCGGCATCCTCTTTAAGTCGCTTGGATTCCGCATCGGCAACCGAACTATGTCCGCGCATCATCTCTATCGCGAAATGTAGAAAACGCAATACTTCCCCAGCGTGAGTATCATCGGTATTACCGCTTTCTAAAGCGCTATTAACTCGATCCATTTCACGGAGTATCATATCTACCATGCTCGCGTACATTCCCGTTTCGAAGCCGACTGACATATAGAGAAGCGCCGCTGTCTTGCGATACTCTACAAGCTTTGACATGTCAATTGAGATCAGATGACCCTCCGCAATGATGCCGGCATACTTAATCGCGATTTGCTCAAACGGTTTCAATCGCTCAGTTAGTACGATTGATAACGGTACCGATACGAAATCGTCAGGCGGTTCCGGTAACTGGCCTCGTTCTGTCCGTATCTGCCTCACTCGCTCTCCTAATTCAGCGGTTATAAAGCGTATTTCCTCAATTGTCTCCATCATCGTACTACCGCCCCTCTCGCTTCCCACGCTTGAGTCGCGAGTGCTTTCGCAATAGCGTCGATGTCCGACTCAGCGCGTACATTGAATGTGTTGCCGGTGACTGTGATGTTACCTCCACCGCCTCCTCCATTTCGGTACGAATCTGCTTCAGATTTGCGCAAGACCGTTTCTCCTTCATGAAGACGAGCCGGATAATTATCGTAAGGTACCCGCGAAAGGCCAGCAGAGTGACCGTTAGGCTCAGCAGATCTCGAATTAAACCGATCCATAACAGAGTTCGGCAACGTAATCGTACCGTCACTAGGATCGGTTATCAGCGGGCTTACCGGCGAAGTAGTTACCTGATCGGTAACGCCTCTACTACGGTCAATCCAGCCGTTAACTCCTCCGTTCTGGAAGAATTTATCGCGGTTGAGTCGATCAACATACGAATCGGCGATTTGCGAACCAATAACCCCCGCACCGGCTCCGATCGCTGCACCATAAACACCGCCAAATCTTCCTCCGGCGATCGCGCCAAGTACTGCACTACCGAGTGGGTGGGCCGCCAGTGCTTGAGCGAGGCCTTTCGTAATCCCCTCGGCAATCTTAGCGCCTAAGGACAGGCTTGGCTCTATTAGCTTCGGAGCGTTGTCCATAATCGAACGCGAAAGAGCATTAGTTAGCTTTTCAGTCATACTCTCAACCTTTGCGTATCCGGTATTCTCCATATACGTATTAAAAATTTGGAGCAAGTCGTCTACCACGAAGGTTACTTTTCCCGGGATATCGCGGATTTTTAAAAACTCCGGATTGTTCAGGTATCGCGTCTGTACATACGACCAACCTCGCTGAGCCGCGGTAATGATTCCGTCGAACATGCGCGCCATTAACCGCGAGCCCGCATCGAATAACTTATCCGCACCACCATTTGATAGGAATCGTGCGATCTTTTCGAGCTGCGGTTTGATCGTTTCAAGCGATTTGACGCCCATTTGTGATATTCCGCTCTGCACGGTCCCTGTTATCGTTGACCACGAGCCAAGCGCCGTTTTTGATAGCTTGTCCGAGCCGCCTTCGAACGTTTTCGCGACGTCTGTCATCATGAGTTTCATCGCGCCTTTAGTGCCTCCGCCGGCCTTTTCGAGATCCTTCGCGGAGATCTTGAACCCGAACTCTTTCATACGCTCAAATTCGCCCGTTTTCATGTCGGCCAAAGCTTCAACCGCGTCCATCAGCGACTTTCCGGGATTCAAGGCAGCCATATTTTCGGAAATTGTCAGTAGCTTCTTAGCGCCGTCCATATCGCCGCTCGTAACGTTAATCAAACGGCGTCCGGCGTTCATGACGTCACCGGTTTCAAATGGCGTCAGATTGGCGTTTTGGTTCAGGTAATCAATGTAACCTTTCGTTGCTTCTTTCGCCTTCTCTGCACCTAGCGTCAGACCCGCGAAGTGCTCAATTGCTACAGTATTCTGCTCAATCTGTGACGCGCCTTTAAGACTCTCAGTAACGAGTTTAATCGCGCCCGCAGTGCCGGCTATTGCCGCAGTTCCCGCAGTTAATGCCGCGGTCGCGGTCGCTACTTTAGTTAGACTAGTTGCCATAGAGTTCATTTTGCTCATCATCCGCGTTGCTGGACCGGTAAATCCGTCGTGTAGTACTAGACGTGCAATTAAATCGAAAGCCATACGTTTATCTCTCCTTTCCTACCGGTAATGCGTCGCACGCTTCTGCCAAGTTTTGAAATGCGCGCGTCATGAGATCGATTTGCTTTCGTCCTTGGCGCGGTACTGGCTTGCCTGGCACGTGTTTAGCGAATGTCTTGTCCGTCTCGTTGAGTTCCAAGAGAACACGTTCCATACGGAAGCCAAGACGTGATACCTGCGGCACATCAGACGCTAGAAACTCGCCAGAAATGCGCCGGTAGTGAGCGTGCTCCTCCGGATATCGCGTTTCAAAACGATAGTCTCCGAGCTCGTGGTGTTCCACCATCTGCGCGATAATTTCGTTGATATCGCCGGCTTTTTCTACGCCTTCCCAGTGGGCGTCCGTTAACTCTGCGTTATTGTGATCCATCTTAATCGTTCCTCTCCGTTTAAATTAAAAAGCCAGCGCGATTAAGCGCTAGCCTCCTCACGTTCTCCTATTCGTGTCGACTCCTAGTCTCCTATTTCATTTCGCTGAATCCTCTTTCTGCGCATATAACTGTTTTAGACGGGAGTAAATCACTATGTCTTCGATTCGACCGCTCTTTTTTGCGGCTAAACGCGCAATTTCGACGTCCGCAACAGTAACGACCTCTATAGCGGGCTGCTTCGGTGCGGCGCGCACAATACCTTCCGCCTGCTCGCGGAGACGCGTTTTAATCTCCGAGTACATCACACGGTGCTCCGTTCGTCCAGTAGCTTCCGCGACTGTTCCGGCGCTTCGTAGATCGACTTCGGTAACTTCCTCATTCTCCGTAAGTTTGCGAGTTAGTCCGGAGATTAACGCCACTTCTTCGGCTCTACTTAGCATTATTTCTCACCGCCGATCACGGTACGTTCAATGTCCGCGGGTAACCTACCATAGTCCATCGCGTCAATGATCTCAGCGTTAGTAATACTTGGTAGATCAACGTAATTAGCGATTTCATGTAGTGACACATTATCGCCAGGGCGGTGATCTCTGTAGTTGAGACTGTGTAACTTAGAGTAATCGTCAGCATATGTCTGACGGAGCTCTCGCATGTCGATAATCGCGTTTAGGTAAGCACTGCGAGCGGCGGCCATTTGTTTCTGGATTGGGAGGAGTTGCACATCTCTTACCATCGTTCTATGCGAACCATTCCAATTTACGACCATATCACGAACGCTGACGTGATTGGTTGCAGACAGCTCGCTCGCGTGCTCGTATGCAGCGGTCCGTTCTGCTTCAGCTTCTTCAAGATCACGGATCGCATCGTTTAGTTTAGCATCGATCGCGGCTTTTTCCTTAGACATATCAGCACCTTCAAATTCCCGTTTAAGAAGTGTTGACTTCTGAGACTTCAAGTCCTGCAATAACGTCATAGCAAGAGTCATCTTAGTGTCAAACTTCTCACGCAATTCGTTCGCTTTTACACCTTGTGTTGCCCATTTATCCCGTAAGTCAAAGTTAATCTTTTTCATAGTCATTTGTTAATCCCCCCTGATTTTTTATTAACGGCTAATTAAACCCTTTTCCTGCGCGTGCTTCCAGATCGCGTGTCCCTCTTCATCCGCCCCATACAGCCCACGTGATGCATCTTCAATACGTTTTTTAATGGCGGCTTCTTCCTTTTGCAAGTCACCTAGCATCCTCGTGAATGCACCCACTTTCTCCATGCGTCGATCCTTTAATACTTTCGCGATTGTATCCTGAGTGCTCCGTTGGTCCTCCATGTGTTTAATCCCCTTTAGCCATAGATTTTGTTCGCTAACGCGCAAGCAATCCGTTTCCACCACAGGACTCCGAGCTTCTCTTCTGATACGATCGATTCCACTGGCGGCGGTAGGTATAGCTCCTGGATTATCGGAAACTCCGGTGACTCAGGATGAAATATCCGGTACAGCGTCTCATACGCGCCAAATACCCGCTCGATGAACACCCCGTCCGCTGTAGTAATCCGGACTCGTTTATTCTTATCTCCAACGTAGTTTGGCCCTCCACTGCATATCATCAATCGCACACATCACCGTTAACCTCATTGTCGAACGCCTGGAGCGCATCCTCATCCGTAGAATATACGAAGACGGCATTTGCATCGAATCTAGGCGCCCATTTCCACGCGTCCCAATAGCCTGCGAGCAGTGCGTCGAGTGATGTCGTATCGGCATCATCCGGCCAACTAGCTGACCTGAACTCGTCCGACCTGCCGGGCGTATAAATGGCGACGCAATGCCTGCCGTTCTCGATTCGATGGCGGACGATCATTGCGCGTGTTTCTTCTGGTTTCATAAGCGGTGCCTCCCCGTTGATTACGTCGCTTTCAAATGCCAAATAGCGGTAGGACGTGTATTTCATCCTCCGCGCTTCAATGACGCCTGATTTCCCGACTAGAATCGCTCAAACTACGTTGATTATCTTGCTAAACCGTCGTTTCCTGCTTCGATAGCGCGCGTCTCGCTTACGTCTCGCTTACGTCTCGCTTACGTCTCGCCAACGTTGCAACGCGATCACGACAGCCGGTACAATAACGTTGCCTGTTCGAAGCCTTCGTAGCGATTATTTACGTAGCGATTCCTTTAACTTCGTGATTCGCGCGTATTCTTCGTCTAACCATGCCAGCTTATCAGACGTTAATCCCAGGTTATGTACCATTAACGCTTGCATGCGGTGGGTGACCGGACGGCGTCCTGTCTCGATTGAAACGATGAGCTGAAAGGATACTCCGACTAGCTGCGCGAGCTCCGTCTGATTTAAGTTGTAAACCGCTCGAAATTTTCTAAGTGTATCAGAATTCATAGTGATCATAGTCGATTCATCTCCCCATAGTTTGAAACGTCAAATAAACCCCCAACGCGCAAAGTGCCGCGCGGGGGTTCGGTACTACAGACGTACTTTAAACCTCGTCGTCAAGCAGCGCCACTACCCCGTTTTTGGGGCTTCATATTGCGCGCGATCTTGAATAAATCCTCTGCCAGTCTTAGCGTTTTCGCATTGCCCGCGTATATGGTGTACGGATTGACGATCAGGCCTTGTGTTTTACTGGAGCTTCCGAAGTAACAAAACAGATTATCTCCGTTTCGCGTCTTCATTAGATCGATCGTATTGGTTAGCTCCTGTTTTTTGCTGTAACCGAGCATTTCCGCCAATGCCTCAACTGTAATCGCACTCAACTTATCCACCGATTCCGTCTCCCTCGGATTCCAGCAGATAACGTTGAACGCGAAATTCACGTAGGGAAGTATGCGGTATAGTACTCCGAGTCGCGATGCCGTTCGAGCCTTACCGTAGTCCTCATACAGGAACCGGACTGTCGCCTTGAATATGCGCGTGTATCTAATGTCTTCTTCATCGGAGGCTAACAAGCCCTCAACGTTGTCTCCCCGATAGAAGTACGCCGTGTTGATATAGAGAGCGCCGTCGTCATCCGTATGTAAAGTGTCGGATTCGGTCAACTTTTCGTATAAAGCGTGAGCCTTATTACGGGAGATCCCTAGTAACTTCGGAAGGTCTCGCTTCGTATAGACGTCTTTTCCGTTGTCCGACCGTAGTTTACCGTTCTCCCATCCCACAAACGTTCCGAGGTACAAGAGGCGCGCCATATCCGCATTATTGAGCGAACCTAACTCCGTCAATGCCTCCGACTTGAACAGCGCGAACACGAAGCCGCCGTTATCTACGATTAGCTGCGAGAGAATGTTGGCACTACGGGCACTCACCTTCTGCGTGTCGGTAAGACGACGACGGCGCGCGACGCTGAATTGATCCGTGACAACCTCACCAGTTTCCGTATTGATAACCTCATAATTGCTCATACGCTCACTCCTTATGGTTTTTGTGAGATCTGCTTAGCTTATTTAAGCAAGCCGTCTCCGTTTTCTTCCCTCGACTATATGGTCGTGAAACGTAGAAAAATATATCTATATACGTACGATTTATCATAAAAAGAGTAGGAATTCGATCAGCATCGAGCGCGTCACAAACTTACTTTTTGTTAGTGAATATTAAAATTTACGTTTAACGGTGCAAAAATTCTGTAAATTTACGTTTAACGGTGCAACGATAAAGTGCCTTGAGTCCATACGTGGCGCGGAGTTTCAGCGTTTTCGGGTCATTTTGTTTATCTTCGTCTTATCATTACAACCTCTTTCTTCGCGAAGAAATATTATGTGAATGCCATACTGATAGACTTTATAACGTTTGTTCCCGAATGGCTGTGACAGCCGACCGCGAACCTAAAAAGTCGACCGCGTTCCACTATTTTACGCGTAGAAGTATAACGGTTAACTAACATTGGCACGGTCGAGGCGAAGCCTTGGCCGTATGAATTGAACGAGTGTCTTTCTCGTTCAAGAAGCGCTCCTATTGTAACGGATTGCTCAGCGTTCAGTTTTGAAACTGTTCGGGAGCATAAGAGCCTGCCGCGTCACTATCGTTCCTTGCCCCTTCCGCAAAAAACACGCGTCAGGAATATTAATACATAAGAGTATAATTTCATCGCGTAGAGTTGAGGACGCGTAGCGGACACAAGCAAGTGCCGCTTTTAGCCCGCGCTTGGCCCCTAATGTTCATGCAGGTTCATATGAACCAACGGGAACAAACGTATAGAAACGCAGGTCTATCCTATGTTGCATTCATTTGTTTCTTTTAAGAGTTGCATAATAAGTCTGAACCGCTAAGTCATGCGATTAGTACGTTACGAAAAACGAGAGTCCCGCCTTCCTACATGTTTTCATAGCGGTGTCTAAATCGCGTTCCACATCGCCGGTATTTATCGTCAGAAATGTAACCTCCGTATTCTTTGTTGCTGTAACGGTACCGTTCTCACTATCAATAGTAATGTCAGCGTGCATTTCCTCTATGCTCATATCCTCTTCCGTAATTACCGCTGCTGTAGTCATAATAAAATCGCTCCCTTTTATTGTTTTAGTACGCGGAGTCCAATACTTCCCCACATGGGGAAGTTAGCGAATCAACATCGCTAAGCCTAGATATTAAATACACGCTCGGCGTCAGTTTATGCGGGACAAATCTCCTTTCCCCACCCCCCCCTCAAAATCCCCTTTTTTGGACATCCGGAAGAAAATAATTAATATAAAGTTCTAATATTCTGAAACCAAACAAACACACGTTCGTATAAATAGGTATAAGAAACGCGCAGACGATGCCTAACACGGGGCTTATCCCGCTCGTCTGCGCAAAGCAAAATCCGGTCGCAACCGGAATTATATGTGAACTCAACGCGTGCCTAATGAGTTAGCGATGAAAATCGTGGTACGTGTCACGATTTAAGTTAGCGCGCTCCACGTCGAAGGAAATAGTGTGAAGACGCCGGCCCTGTTGGCGCAAGACCGGTCAGATTCGTTCGACGTCGAACAATTTGAAATTACGCGACATCGCGTAATTCATGCCATGTGGCATAATTTGGAAAGCATACGACGTCGTACGGTATTAATTGGGTTTTGACGTCGGAACCGTCCGCAGTTGGCGCTACGGAATAGTGCGACGTCGCACTATTTGAAATACGACGATGTCGTCGCCTTTGATAAAACTTTAGCGTATCCACCGTCCGTGCAGATTCCGCCAGTTAGCGCTCACAATACGTTGCCACGTGGCAACATTACGGAATTGTGCGACGTCGCACTATTTGGAGCAGAAGAAGCGTCCACGTGGTCGCATATGGCCGGCGTAGCGATTCTCGATCCGTGTTACAGCACGCATCAAGACACCAGAATTAAAGCAACGAAGGTTGGCGTAGTCGTTGGCGCGACCCCTACTTATTAAAAGATAAAGGAACGTATGTTTGGTATGCGGGCATAGTACGGCCACAAACACGTTCAAATAGCTAGAGCAGCGATTAGTGCATGTAGTTCCGTTGGCGCGGACTGAATGCGTATAAACGTTTTAAGATCAATCGGAATTTCAAATCCGCGAGAAAACGTTCTTGCATAAGTACCATCATCACGTAGCTTAACGCGTGAGATCGTTGCAGTTTCGTCTTCTGGCTCAAGAATTAACGCGACATTATCCGTTAATAGGTAAGCGTTCCAATCGAATATTAGCATTTCATCTGCAACATTATCGCGATGCTTCATTCGTACCGTTATTGTTCGCATAGGCTTCACCTCCTTTCATAATCAGCGGATGAAAAAAGCGCCCTCAACGAGCGCTAGCCTATCGGTACCCTCTGTACTCGTGAAACGGTGGTTCTGGCGGCTCTTCATCGTCCTTCTCGTTGATGATTAGGTAGCCGGCATCATCTTCCGCCACCTCAACCGTTGTTAGTAAATCGAACGCGGACAAGCTCCGCAGCCTTTCATAGATTCCGCGCAAAGTTGCTTCATCACAATCTTGTCCTACGTAACCGACGAGGATAATCTCACCGTCCTGCGCGTAATTACCTTCAAACGGAATGACCGGAAGCATGTGAGCCATGCCGCCTCCCGCGTAAATAAGATGACGCCCGTCCTCGAGAAGATAGCCGGAATAAGACGGTTCTTGCGAGCGCATAAAATTAATTCTGAACACAACGGGTTTCATAGAGCGCGGCCCCTTTCAGATTTTATATGTATATTTAACGCGGCTTTGTATGTCAGCAGACGTCCATAACGCGACGTACTGCGGCGTAGAGCGCTATATTGCGCAGCTTTACGTGTGTAGTATTGAATGCGGTGTGGGATCGATTTCATTGCGTATCCTCCCGTAAGTATTGACTAGCGGTTTCTTCCGCCTCACTCTCCGATTTCATATCGAATAGATGATACATCTTGCTGCGTACTTTAATGATTGTCTCGCGATCGAATCCGAGATCCCGTAGCGCGAGAGTTGCATAGGCCTGCGCCTGCGCGTTGTCCACAGTGGCAGCCCTCCCTTACGTTAACGCGTGCAGCATCTCGGCAAGGATTACGCCGATTAACTTGAGAATTAGGCGCGTCCTACGGCGGCTGCGACGGGATGGTTGGCGATCAGTGACTCCGGAAGAGAAATAGCTAAACGTTGTCATGCGGATACAGCCTCCTTCGTAACGGGAATAATGAATCCGAGTTTAGCGGCCTGAAGCGCGTTAATTTCCGTATAGCCTAGAGATACGTTAAGGCTAACGCCTGTGATTCGGGAGAAAAAATGAGGTAAAAGTACGATCGTATGTAAATGAAGTGGACTATCGATGATGTTTACGTGGATATTACCGTCGTTTGCGCGTATGTAGCGGATTGGCATAGTTGAAACCTCCTAAATTAATTTGATAGAATTGGAACTTTTTGATAATATGAACGTAATAATGTATAGCTAGTCAACATATCAGTATGTCAACATGTTGTGCTTACCTTGTGACTTTATATTAATCTAACCACGTCAATATGTCAACATGTTGTGCAAGAAATTTGGAGGTTTTTTATGTCTGTTCGTTGTAGACTTGGAGATATTATGAAACAACGCGGTCTTTCCAATAAAGAAGTTGTAGAATTAACGCAAATAAGCCGCAATACAATCACGTCCCTTGCTGCGAATGCAACAAAACGTATCGACTACGATACAATGAATGGTTTGTGTAACGGGCTTAAAATAACACCTAGTGATCTGTTTGAATACACACCAGATTCTGAAAAGTAAAAAAGGGGGACAACAATTTGTTGGAAAATGAATCATTAAAACTACTTTTAGATAAAGCGCCCGATTTAAATGAGATTTATAAAGACCTAGC
This sequence comes from Paenibacillus marchantiophytorum, assembly GCF_014640555.1. GTDB lineage: Bacteria > Bacillota > Bacilli > Paenibacillales > NBRC-103111 > Paenibacillus_E > Paenibacillus_E marchantiophytorum. Next base: position 24,568 of record NZ_BMHE01000050.1, read on the forward strand.
ACAACCCGCTATTAGAAAACTCTCAATAGCTTTAGAAACAACCATTGAGTTATGTAATACAACACTTCTGCCAATCAGGTTATTGAACGCTAAAGCAAACACTATTTATCAAAAAAATATTAAAAAGTTATCGAATGAATTAGAAAAAATTCAACTGGAAGACGTTACAACCATCCCCCCCGAACTTGGTGTACCTATCCTCGAAAAACTATCTTACACAACCAATGAAGAGATCAGTAACTTATTCATTCAACTTTTAACAAAATCATCATCTACTAAGACTATACATATGGCGCATCCAAGTTATATTAAAATTATTGAAAGTATTTCTTCCGATGAAGCAATATTACTTTCCTTTTTGTCCAGAAGGAAGACAGCTATTCCCGTCCTTCGCCACAAGTTGTTTAGTAAAGAAATAATCAATGGCTATGAGACGTTTAGCTATATTTCAATTCATACAAGCATGTTAGAGTTCACAAATGAAATAAACCTTTTATTTATTAATAACTTTGCGGTTTATATTGATAATCTCATTGGACTCGGGCTTTTAGAAGTGAATTATACTAACTTCTTACCTCCTGAAAGTCAATATGATGAAATTGATCAAAAATATCGAGATTCTCGCTCCACTGATGTCACTAAGATATTTAATAATGATATACATAGTAGAATCGAGTTTGATAGAGGATATGTGTCACTAACTCAATTCGGAATAGCATTTATTAAGGCTTGTATTAATTCAAATCAATCCGATTTAGTAATAAACGTATGATGTGAACCAATTATTCCGAATGAAGGTAATAATTTCTATAAAAACGTCAAAAAACGTCAAGTACAGCGGAATCTTTTCCGTATGCTTGACGTTTTTTGTACGTATTTTAATACGTATTTTTATGTTTACACGTACATTAATACGTGTTATAATTAGAATATAGAAAAGGAGTTGACGCGATGGCGAGTAGCAGAGAATTAATCGCAGTGATCGAACGCGATGGATGGATCGAAGTAAATCAAGTCGGAAGTCATAAGCAATATAAGCATCCGACAAAAAAGGGACGTGTCACAATCCCCCATCCGAACAAAGACTTACCGATCAAAACTGTACATAGTATCCTAAAGCAGGCGGGGCTTCGATAGCCCCCAATGCTTGGAATTACATAAATAGTGAATTCATGTATTCTGTTTTGGAATTCAAAACACAAAGGAGAACAATCGTATGAAAAAAGACCGTTACGTATACCCCGCGGTATTCGATTACGCAGAAGATGGGATTAGCGTTGAATTTCCGGACTTACCGGGCGCTATAACATGCGGCGACACGGATGAAGAAGCGCTACGTATGGCTCGTGAATGTATGGCGCTGCATATCTACGGCATGGAACGCGATGGAGACGATATTCCTGAACCTACACCGGCTAAAACGCTAAGTAAAGAACCGCAGCAGGTAGTCGTGCTCGTTGACGTATGGATGCCGCCATTCCGCGATGAGATGGCGAATAAAGCCGTCAAGAAAACGCTGACCATACCGAAATGGCTCGATGATATCGCTGCCGAAAATAACGTTAACTATTCGCATATTCTACAGGACGCGCTTAAAACGTATCTAGGCGTAAATAAACGACCATAAACGCAATAAAAAAACGGTAGCTGATCGCCAGCCGCCGTTTTTTTTTATTTACCGCTGAAACTCCGCTTGATCTCCGCTAGGTCCTCTCGCTGCTTATCCGTTCTTCTAAGGCTGTTCCCGCGACAGATCGGACATTCCTTCCGCTGCAAAAATATGAAATAAATTAAATACACACCGGAAAGAATCGCTCCAATCACCGTCATAAAAATTAGTAATACGATAAGTACCGCTATGATGATTAAAGACGGTATCTTAACGGGCTTAACCGGTCGATCGCAATGAATACAGTGACGCATATTACCATCAGTCCATAGACCGGGTATGCGCGCTGGCTTCTCATTAAAGCGGTCCTCAAACTTTTTATCCGTCATGAAATAGCGTCGCCCTTTCTCGTTCCCGTAATTATCCATTCAATACGCAATATATTCGCGGTCGTTTCTACGTAATCCTGCCGCCAAATTATCGCGATTAGGCATAAGATGAATGCAACTAAAGGATGCGAGACTTAGCGCCTTATCTCACGCGTAAATGTGCTGAAATCACATTAATAATCCTCACTGCATGCCAAGTATTAATGCTCGTTTGAGTAACTTTTAAAATATTAATAATCTAAGTTGATGATTGCGTATGCTTGAAATATAATTACATTAGCAAAGTGGTAAAAGGTAGAAATAACATGACCATACTACCCCGTCCTCACTTACAGGAATTTTATGCTATAATATGTCTAGCAAAGTGATAGGGTATGAGAGGAGGTCCAACTCGACTCTTGACTACGTTCCAGTTGCTAACAATCATGATATCATTTGGTGCACTTATTGTAACTTCTTTTGGCGTAATTATTGCTTTATTTAACGTTGTACAAAACAAAAAATAGCCCAAACCTCTGGCCGAGATAAGAAGCTACTTTTTAACAACCGAAATCACTTTGCTGCAACGAACCGAGGTCTGCGAAACCTCGGTTTTGTTGTGTATAGTTTTATTTTACTTTTATAACACACAAAAGTAAATATTATTATTGACTTTAATGTGTCACACATGCATTCCTGTCGAACTTTGTCGATTTGCTATCCGCGTTTTAACACCTTCGCTAGAGGACTGAACCGCTTATGTTGTTCCGCTAGGTCCTCTCCGCTAACCTGTACATATTTACGCGTTGTTGCAATATCTGCATGGCCCATCATCTTCATTAAGCTAAAAACATCCATCCCATTGATAGCCGCCATCGTTGCAAAATTGTGACGCAGCACATGCGGTGATACCCTCTTCCCTATTTTTGCTTTCTCCGCGTAGTTTACAAACGACTTCTGCAACGTCTTCTCACTCAACTGCTCTCCATAATTCGTGTTAAATACGTATCGACTCTCGAAATGTTCCTCAGACTCCGCAATCAGTTGTCGTAACAAACGTATCGTCTCGATTGATAGAGGCAAAACGCGGGATTTGCGGTTCTTATTTTTTACGGCTGGTAAAATAATCTGCTTTTTAACGAAGTCGATCTCCGTCTTCTCTAACGAGCATATCTCATTCAATCTCATGCCAGAATCTAATATTAAAATAAGCGCGCAATAATCTCTCCACTGAGCGTACGATTTCTGATCAGGGGCTCGTAATAACCGTTTTAGCTCATCCTCTGTCAGTGGTTCAACCGTATCGACGTCCTGACGCATCAGAGACAGGTTTAAAGCCGGATTTCGGTCGATTACCTCCTCTGAATAGAGAACGTTAAAGAACGTCCTTAGAACGCGAATACGGACGTTTACGGAAGACGCAGCTAATCCGAGCCTATCCTTACTGAACTCCGATTTAAACGGATGCCCCTCGTAATAACCTTTTTCGTTCGCGCACCAAAGAACGTAATCACGCATCATCGTAGCGCTAACGTCTTGAATCGATATTTCTCCGTATTTGGCGTTAACCCATTCGATAAAATAATCCATATTCTCAATATAGCCGCGAAGAGTACGTTCCTTTAAATTATTCGCGCGTTTAATCTTCATTACGTAATCCACCGCTTCTTGCAACGTATAACTCGGCAGATTAACGTCGGGCAGCGGCTGGCGATCGAACACCTGCCTACGCCCCTCACGTTTGTCATTACGATTACCAATTCGCATAAATGAAAAAACCTCCTACGCATAATTTACGTAGAAGGTTAACGAGTCAGTTAGGTGTAAACGGATCAGCTAGCGACTAAAACGACTTTATCGAGCTGCTTACGTTACACATATCGTACTGAATACGTTGATACAGCGGGTTTTACTGCTAGTACGGAAAGAGTGGGAGTCGAACCCACGCACGCCTCGCGACGCCTAACTGATTTCGAGTCAGCCCCCTTGGACCACTTGGGTACCTTTCCAAGAAAACGAGAACAGGACTTATTGTATCAAAAAAGTCTGTCTCTCGCAAGTGTTTTTCCTCAATCATTCAGGAAGACTCTTCTTCCGCCTGCGCATTCGATCTGAGCACCTTTTTCAGCTTGCTTTCGAACTTCGTTCTAGGCACGAGAACACTATGTTTGCAGCCTACACATTTGATTCGAATATCCATGCCCATGCGAATGATTTCCATTTCATTAGTGCCACACGGATGGGGCTTTTTCATCTGCACAATATCGCCTAGCTGATACTGCTTCTTCTCCATTCGCCTGTCACCCCTTTTCCAATTCGTTAGGAGCCTCCTAGATTTATCACTTCGATTTGGCTCATATCTAGTTGTTTTTTGATTTCAACATTCAGAAGTCTAGTCACATTGAACTGTGTTGTTGGCTTGCACTCTGCGATAACCCGAATTTTCAAATCCGCCGATCCGACCACCTGCACACCCAGCACTTCAGGTTCCTTAACAATATTGTCTGTAAGCGTCTGCACATGTTTGGCCGTATCTTTGAGAATTTGTGTTGCTTGATCAATATCAAGATGATTCGGCACCGTCACATCAACAACAGCCAAAGAATTGTAGGTAGAGAAGTTGGTGACTTGCTTGATGTTCCCATTCGGAATGATATGGACTTCACCGGTCCAACTTTTGATTCTCGTTACACGAATTCCGATTTCTTCAACCGTTCCTTTGAATTGATCAATCTGAATAACGTCTCCAACACCGAATTGGTCTTCGAAAATAATAAAGAATCCCGTTATTACATCTTTGACCAAACTTTGCGCCCCAAAACCAATGGCCAAACCAAGAACACCAGCACCCGCAAGCAGCGGTCCTAGATTAAGGCCAACTTGACTAAGAATGAGCATAATACAAATGAAATTAATCGTATACGTAATTAAATTATGTAACAGACTTCCGATCGTATTCGATCTTCTTCTATCAAACTTCAACGGCGATTTATCTCTCGCTATCATCATATGAGAAATCGTTTTGTTCGCAATTTGAATGCAAAATTTACCGGCTACAAAGATTACTATAATTTTTACAATAATCCAAAATATCGAAGCTAGCATTTCCGGTTTGGTCACATGTTCCGATATCCACTGCGTTAAGCTTGTAAAATAATTCGTGATAAAGGCCATAGCTAGACCTCCTTATCTTCATTCCATGGTAACATATTTATCTTCTTTTTTGAAATAAATGCCTCTAATTTCGACATGCTCAGAAGCAATAATCTCTTTTACTTGTGATAGATTCTCTCCTGGAAATTCAATAGAAAGCGCACATCCAGCCGTGACTTCCTTGGGCGTAGGTCTGATGTCAATTTCAATATCTGCGTACTCTAGCAGCATCTCTGCTCTCAGTGCCTGCTGCGTCGAATCGAATGCTAATAACATCTCTGAATGTTTCAGGGAAAATCCTCCTCACCCTACGTATAAATGTCCCTATCTATCCATATACTAGTAAAAACATGAAATAGCATTTGGAGGGATAATATGAAATTTCAATTTGGTTTGGACGGCGTTACGAACACGGATTTAGCCCCACTGAAAATCCAGCACACCGATGCCGATACCCCTTTTCTTCTCTCTAAACATTTACAAACGATCTTCAGTAAACTTCCAATCTATCAACCTATCGTTGTTATTTGTGTAGGAACAGATCGCTCAACCGGCGATTCCCTTGGACCACTGGTTGGCACTCATTTGAACCGAATTCCTTCGCTCCGTAATCTCCATCTTTTTGGCACTTTGGATGAGCCTGTCCATGCTATGAATTTATCCGAGACCGTGGCAAAAATTCAACAACAATTTCAAAATCCTTTTATTGTTGCCGTTGATGCCTGTTTGGGGCAAGTGTCCAGTGTCGGATGCATTCAAGTCGCGGATGGACCTCTGAAACCCGGTGCTGGCGTGAATAAGGACTTACCTCCGGTCGGCAACATCCATGTAACCGGAATTGTTAACGTTGGCGGCTTCATGGAATATTTCGTCCTTCAAAATACTCGCCTTAGCTTAGTTATGAACATGGCACATATCATTGGTGATGCCCTGCACGCCGCTTTGCGTCGTACCCAAGCCTACACACCGAATGCTACGGCTGCTTTAAAGTTTGATTAATAGCCTCTTTTTCTTCAGGGCTAAGCGTGTATGTGGATTGTGCTTTTTGAATCGGCTTCGCATACAAATACATTTGTTCTCGACTATGTATTCCCGTTAGAATGACACCATCTTGATACTCATCCAGGATCGCAATTGTGAAGCTAAGATCACTCCCGCCTTCATTAAAGGCATTGTAGCGATGAATAGCTACCTTAGATTTCATTTTCAACATAGCATTCTGAATCGTTTCAACCTTGGCTGCAGTCGCTTGCGATTCGGCCTTTTGCTCGTTTAAGCCATGCTGCATATCAATAAGGAGCTGCTCCATATTTTCGGCTTTGGACCCATTCATCATCTGCGTGTATTGTTTGCGCAAGGACGATAGTTTGACAAAAAGTACAATAATGAAAATAAACAAAACAAGAATGAGCGCAAAGCAACCTAGTACAATGAACCCGCCATCTATGCCAAACAGTTCCCCCATGGTTTATCCCTCTTTCTATTTAGCGTATTGCGAATGGATCTCCTTTACCGCCTGTATCAAAGCATCAACTTCCCCATCCGTTGTAAAATAGCCGATACTCGCTCGAACCGCTCCTTTGGCTAAAGTACCTGCTGCCTCATGCGCAAGCGGTGTGCAATGGTAACCTGAACGAACGGCAATTTGAAACGATTGATCTAATATAAAAGCAACCTCTGAAGAATCAGCATCTTGGATATTAAATGAAACAATACCTGTTTTATTTTGCCCAAGTGACGGTCCAAGAATCGTGACTCCTTCAATTCCCAGTAAGCCCTCCATGAGCATCTGAGTTTGACGCCATTCCTTCTCATGGATCTTCTCAACTGTTTCTGCAAGAACGAATTTCACGCCCTCATTCAAACCAGCAATGCCAACTGTGTTTTGTGTGCCAGCTTCATAACGATCAGGTCTTACCGTGGGCTGCTGAATAGCTTCAGATTGACTACCTGTTCCCCCATGCAGGAGAGGATCCAAATCCAAGTTTGGATTTATGTACAAACCACCCGTTCCCTGAGGCCCTAGAAGCCCCTTGTGGCCCGGAAAAGCCAGCATATCAATATTCATACCCTGAACATCAATAGGCAGTATACCGGCGCTCTGAGCAGCGTCTATAAGCAGCCTAGCTCCATGTGATCGGCATAGTTCTCCAATTTCACCTACAGGCATAATTGTTCCTAATAAATTAGAACTATGGCTGACTACAACTAAAGAAGTATTCGGTTTAAATGCCTTCCTTAACTCTTCCAAATGAATATATCCTTGTTGATCGTTCTGAATATAAGTTAGCTCCACGTCCGCTGTTGCTTTCAAGTATTCAAGCGGCCTTCTGACCGAATTATGTTCAATATTCGTACAGATGACATGATCCCCAGGTTTAACAAAGCCTTTGATTGCTTGGTTAAGCGCATGCGTTGTATTCAAAGCAAATGAAATGTCATTAGGATTCTTCACACCGAATAGTTTAGCTGTATGTTTCCGCGTTTCAAATAACACCCGGCTAGCCTTTACAGCCATTTGGTGACTTCCCCTGCCTGGGTTGGCAGCAAACTCCTCCATACAATTCATCATCGCCGTCATGACAGCAGGTGGCTTAGGCCACGAAGATGCAGCCTGATCAAAATACATTACACCTTTCATCTTTTCACCCTCTCCTACACACGATGGATTGCTTTTCTTGGTGTCTACTCATAAATATAGCATACCTTAGTTTGATCTTTCATTCCGAAAGAAAACCATAGGTATGCTATCTAATTTTAAGAGATTTTGCCTTGAAGGAGTTCAAGCAACCGATTCAAATCATCCTTCGAATAGTAAAGAAGTTCAATCCTACCTTTGTCTTGCTGCGCTTTGATTTTCACCGTTGTGCGATAAATATCTCTTAGTTGGTCCTCAGCTTGATTTATGTAAGGATCTCTATTCTTTTCTTTTTGAACCTTCTTTTCCTTTTCTTGACCTGGTGCCTCTTCCAACATCTTCACAGCTTCTTCAAGTTCGCGGACACTCCATTGTTTACTAATGGTCGTTTCAGCGAGCTCTTTCTTCACTTTATCATCCTTCACACCGACAATAGCTCTTGCATGACCCATCGATAATGTTCCACGTGAAACATATTGCTTAATGGATTCCGGCAATTGGAGCAGTCTAAGGAAGTTGGCTATGTGTGAGCGGCTCTTCCCTACTTTAGCGGAAAGCTCTTCTTGGGTTAAAGAGAACTGATCAATAATTCCTTGATAGGCGAAAGCAATCTCCATCGCATTCAGATCTTCCCGTTGGACATTCTCAATCAATGCAATTTCCATCACCTGTTGATCTGAGAAACTTCTTTCAACAGCTGGGATCGTCGCTGCCCCCGCAACCTGCGAAGCACGGAACCTACGTTCACCTGCAATGATTTCGAATCCTTTAAGAACTTTACGAACGATAATAGGCTGGATAACACCATGCTCTTTAATCGAATCAGCAAGTTCTTTAATGCTATCCTCGTTAAAATGCTTTCTCGGTTGATACGGATTAGCTCTCAGCTGGGATAAAGGAATTTGAATAACTTTATCACTCTCATCGATATGCAACGAAGTGATTAAAGCATCCAACCCCTTACCTAAACCTTTGGATAAACCTTTGGTCATACAGAGATCACTTCCTTCGCAAGCTCTAAATACACTTCCGCGCCTTTTGATCTAGGATCATATGTAACGATGGATTGACCATGGCTGGGCGCTTCACTCAAGCGAACGTTTCTTGGAATAATCGTTTGATATACTTTTGTTTGGAAATATTTCTTCACTTCTTCGATGACCTGAATACCTAAGTTCGTTCTTGCATCAAACATCGTTAATAAAACACCTTCAATTTGAAGCCCTGTATTAAGATGCTTTTGGACCAGTCGAACTGTATTAAGCAGTTGGCTTAATCCTTCAAGCGCATAATATTCACATTGAATTGGGATAATGACAGAGTCAGCAGCAGTCAATGAGTTAATCGTAAGAAGACCAAGAGACGGGGGGCAATCTATAAGGATATAGTCGAATAAATGTTTAACTAACTGAAGCGATTTCTTCAATCGAACTTCTCTTGAAATCGTCGGTACTAATTCAATCTCGGCTCCAGCAAGCTGAATCGTCGCTGGCAAGATTTTAAGATTTGGAACATTTGTATCAACAATTGCATCTTTGGGATGAACGTCATTAATCAGAACGTCATAAATACAATTTACTACGTCTGCTTTATTAACGCCAATACCGCTTGTCGTATTCCCTTGCGGATCTATATCAACAAGAAGGACTCTCTTCCCAAGTGAAGCTAAGGAAGCTCCCAAATTAACAGAAGTTGTCGTCTTGCCGACGCCACCCTTCTGATTCGTTATTGCTATTATTTTAGACAAAACCATTTCACCTCAATCACTTATGTTCCAAATGCCAATCAAAGAGCAGTATTACTATCTTAACACATCTATCAACTAGTTACCTCACTATTTGATAGTTATAACTCCTAAGATGCAAAAAAACGGCTTGCGCCGTTTAAGGTAGCAATAAATGCCCGTTATTAACGTTTAGGAATCTTAATAATAATTTCGTAATGATCCTCGTGATCCTTCTCAGAAGTGTTAATGTTTAGCCCGGAACTCGTCACCATCTCAACAGATTGACGAATTGTATTTAAAGCTAGTCTTACATCCTTCGTAAAAGAGACACGCTTAGACTTTTTAATCTTCGCCGCTTCTTTTAAGAAATTAATCTTAATTTCAGTTTGCTTCACATTCAACTCTTTAACAATAATTTCTTCAAGTACTTTTACTTGAAGCTCCTCTTGATCCAGTGACAGCAATGCTCTAGCATGACGTTCTGTAATCTTCCGCTCCATTAAAGCCATCTTCACAGGCTCGCTTAGATGCAACAGCCTAATTTTATTGGCAATCGTAGATTGGCTCTTTCCTAAACGCTGAGCTAAGCTTTCCTGCGTCAGATCATGCATTTCAATAAGTTGCTGATAAGCAGCAGCCTCTTCTATCGCCGTAAGACCCTCTCGTTGAAGATTTTCAATAAGAGCAATGGATGCAGCTTGTGAATCGTTGAAATCTCGTACAATTGCCGGAATCGTATCCAGTCCTAGCTTCTTAACAGCTCTAAGACGTCTTTCACCAGCAATCAGTTCAAACGTATTATTTTTAACTCTGACAACAATCGGCTGAATAATGCCATGAGTACGGATCGTTTGACATAGCTCTTCAAGTCGATCATCGTCAAACAAAGTCCTAGGCTGATAGGGACTTGGAATAATGTTATTAACGGGTATGTTTTTGACCTCATCCGTGTTTGAACGATCTGTAAGCCCAAATAACTTTGATATTTGTTCTTTCATAGGAAAACCAACCACCAACTCTTCCCGTAGTTTAAGCGACCAATACGATCCAAAGATAGACGCCCTCTTCGTCCTACAGAACGAAAACGCTTGTCAAGATTACGGCGAAGTATGACAAGTGCTCACATAAACATACTAACTTTACTAATTACATTCTACTTAGATATAATTCTCCATGAAAAGCCAAAATCCTGCTTGAACTACACGATCTACATAATGTTTAAATGTTTCACGTGGAACAATTTCACATTTTGGACAATGGTTCTTTCAATGGAATGCCTGCTTTTCTAGGATACTTGCTTGGCGTTGCAGACAGCTTTTGAATTTCAACAAAGTGTCGAACGGATTCCTCAATCGGCAGTACCATTCGGTTTACCTTTATAACTTTGCCTTTTAACTCAGACAAGCTATAATTGGCACTCACAAGTTCCTCTTCAATTTCTGAACCTTTCATCGCGATGAAAGTCCCGTCCTTTTTTACAAACGGAAGACAGAACTCATTCAAAACTTGAAGTCTCGCTACTGCTCTAGCCGTTACTAGATCGAAGTGATCTCGATACTTAGGAAGTCTAGCTACATCCTCCGCCCTGCCATGCACACAATCCATATCAGTCAATCCAAGTATATTAACGATTTCTTTCAAAAAGAGAATTCTCTTATTCAAAGAATCGACGATTGTTACTTTGAGATACGGAAATGCAATTTTCAAAGGAATACTCGGGAAACCTGCTCCTGAGCCTATATCCGCTAGCGTCATAACAGAATCCATAGAAAAGTTAAAAGAAATAGAGAGAGAATCGTAGAAATGCTTTAAATACACTTGATCCCTCTCTGTAATGCCTGTCAAATTCATTTTTTCATTCCACGCAACCAACGTCTTATAATACAGCTCAAACTGATCTAACTGGTGCGCTGAAAGAAAAATATGTTCTTTTTCTAATAACTGAGTAAACTGTTGCTGAATTACGTCCATTAGTTACCTCTTGCCGCGGTGACGCGATTATAATGTTCCAAATAAACAAGTAAGATGGAAATATCCGAAGGTGTAACGCCGCCAATACGTGATGCTTGCCCAATCGAGATTGGACGAATCTTAGCAAGCTTTTGCTTAGCTTCCGTTGCAATTCCATGAATTTCACTATACTCAATGTCGTCCGGGATTTTCTTTTTCTCCATTTTGCGTAAACGTTCAACTTGATTGCTTTGTTTTTCGATATACCCTGCATATTTCACTTGAATCTCCACTTGTTCTTTCATCACATCATCAAGTGGAAGCGGAGATGGGCACATTTGCTCAATAGCGCTGTAACCAATCTCAGGACGACGAAGTAAAGATATAGCCGGGACAGAGTTATTAAGTTGAACGCTCTCTAAGCTTTCCAACAATTGTTGAACATGTGGTTCGGGTTTAATTTTATCGATAGCAAGACGTTCTATTTCTTGATCAACCAATGATCTCTTGTTAAGAAACGCTGCATAGCGCTCTTCAGAAATTAAACCAATTTCGTGGCCAATCGGCGTCAAGCGAAGATCTGCATTATCATGACGAAGCAGCAGACGATATTCGGCGCGTGATGTTAAAAGACGATATGGTTCATTAGTACCTTTCGTAACAAGGTCATCAATAAGAACACCGATATAACCTTCTGAACGATCCAGAACAACAGCTTCTTTACCCAAAGCTTTGCGAGCTGCATTAATACCCGCCATAACACCTTGACCGGCTGCTTCTTCATATCCGGAAGTTCCATTAATTTGTCCAGCTGTAAACAGTCCACTCACCAATTTAGTTTCAAGCGAAGGCTTCAACTGTGTAGGGACAACTGCGTCGTATTCAATGGCATATCCGGTACGCATCATTTCTACTTTCTCTAAACCAGGAATAGACCGTAAAATACCTAACTGTACGTCCTCAGGCATGCTCGTGGATAATCCTTGAACATAATATTCGGATGTATTGCGGCCTTCAGGCTCCAAGAAGATCTGATGCTTAGGTTTATCAGCGAAACGAACGATTTTATCTTCAATAGATGGACAATATCTTGGACCCGTTCCTTCAATAGCCCCCGAAAACATAGGAGCACGATGCAAGTTAGAATTAATGATGTCGTGCGTCTGTTCAGACGTATAAGTCAACCAGCATGGAAGCTGCTCGTTATTGGTCGGTTCACCCTTAGTTTCGAAAGAAAAGAACTTAGGAACATCATCCCCTGGTTGAATTTCCGTCTTGCTGAAATCAATTGTATCTTTATGAACACGCGGTGGTGTGCCCGTTTTGAAGCGAACAAGATCAAAACCAAGTTTACGCAATGATTCGGACAACTTAACCGAAGGTTGTTGATTGTTAGGGCCGCTCTCGTACATAAGCTCACCCATAATGACTTTCCCTCTTAAATATGTGCCTGTTGTGAGAACAATAGATTTGGCATAGTATTCAGCGCCAGTTTTCGTAATAACACCTTTACAAATACCATCTTCAACAATAAGTTCTTCCGCCATGCCTTGACGTAATGTCAGGTTCTGCGTAGCTTCAATTGTTTCTTTCATTTTGTGCTGATAAGAGTACTTATCCGCTTGAGCGCGAAGAGCGTGAACAGCAGGACCTTTGCCCGTATTCAACATCCGCAATTGAATATATGTTTTATCAATGTTGCGGCCCATTTCACCGCCAAGCGCGTCAATCTCTCTAACAACGTGGCCCTTCGCAGGACCACCAATTGACGGATTGCAAGGCATGAAAGCAACCATGTCTAGATTTATCGTCAATAGCAGTGTATTGCATCCCATCCGTGCAGATGCCAGTGCAGATTCACATCCTGCATGACCAGCCCCGATTACAATTACATCATAATCACCAGCATGATATCCCATTATAAACGTCCCTCCCTCTTTTATGAAAACGCAAATGCTGTCGTTTTCATTTCCCTAAACAAAATTGTGTAAAGATCTGATCAATCAAAGACTCACCAACGGAATCACCAATAATCTCACCGAGCTGCTCCCAGGCTGCTCTTATATCAATCTGAATCATATCAATAGGTACATATTGTTCATTGGCTTCCAAAGCGTCGTGCAAGGATCGTTTGGCTTGTTTCAATAGAGAAATATGTCGAACATTGCTCACGTAGGTTAAATCGCTAGATTCTAGCTTACCTTCGAAGAATATAGCCGCAATCGCCTTCTCAAGATCTTCAATACCTTTATTCTCGATCAGAGACAACTCAACAATACGTTCCTGTGGAAAATAACTCAGCACTTGTTCAACATTCAGTTTTCTAGTCAAATCGATTTTATTTAAAATAACAATCGTTTGTTTATCCGCGAGCTGTTTCATCAAAGCAATCTCATCAAATTGGAGCTCTTCATTGCTGTTTAAAACTAATAAGATTAAATCGGCTTCAGCTAGCGCAGTCCTCGAGCGTTCAACACCTATTTGTTCAACTAGATCAGTCGTCTCGCGAATCCCCGCCGTATCCAACAGTTTCAAGGGAATGCCGCCAATATTAACGAACTCTTCAATAACATCCCTGGTAGTCCCCGGTATATCCGTTACAATAGCCCTATTCTCCTGAGCCAACTCGTTCAATAGGGATGACTTACCCACATTCGGTTTGCCTACAATGGCCGTCTCGATACCCTCGCGAAGAATCTTGCCTTGCTCAGCGGTCACCAAAAGACGGTCTATTTCAATCATAACCGTATCACATTTGTTCTTTATAAAAGAATTGGTCATCTCTTCAACATCATGCTCAGGATAATCAATATTCACTTCCACATGAGCCATTAACTCCACCAAAACATGACGTAAATGCTTAATTTGCTTCGATAAGTTTCCTTCAACTTGCTTCAAAGCCACCTTGAATGCACGATCTGACTTGGCTCTAATCAAATCGATAACGGCCTCGGCTTGCGTCAAATCAATCCTTCCATTCAAGAAGGCACGCTTCGTGAACTCACCTGGTTCAGCCAACCTAACTCCTTGCTGCAATAGCAAATCCAGCACCTTTTTGACAGAGACAATGCCCCCGTGGCAGCTGACTTCGACCACATCTTCCATCGTGAACGAACGCGGAGCTTTCATTAACGTAACGAGAACCTCCTCTACCTTTTCGGCAGAAACAGGTTCTACAATGAATCCATAATGTACCGTATGCGTCTGCGCAACAGATAATTTCGTTTTTGAGCGGAAAATCCCTTCCACGAATGGGACGGCTTCCTCTCCGCTCACACGAATAACCGCTATCCCACCCTCTCCAAGCGGCGTAGAAATAGCAGCAATCGTATCATTTAACATAGTATTTGCACCTCGAATTTACCTCATCTTAAAGAAAAAGCAATGACATGATCAAAGTCATTGCGGCAGATTTATTTGACAGCGATAACCACCCGACGGTTCGGTTCCTCGCCTTTACTGTAAGTTTTTACGACGGCATGTCCCTGTAATTCAGCATGAATAATCTTGCGTTCCTGCGAATTCATGGGTTCAAGAATGACTTCTTTTTTGGACTTAATCACACGATTGGCAAGCCTAACTGCGAGCTCTTCCAACGTCTTCTTCCGTCTGTCCCTGAAATTCTCAGCATCTAAGATAATACGAAAGTGAGAATTCGCATACCGGTTTGCAACGATATTCACCAGATACTGCAAAGCATCCAGTGTTTGTCCTCTTTTACCGATCAGGATACCTAACTCAGAGCCACTCATATTCAAGACGAAGCCTTCGCGATCTTTGCGTGTATCTATGGTGATGGAAATTTGCATCGCTTCGAACATATCTTGTAAGAAAGCAATTGCTTCCTCAAGTGGATCCGGTATCAATTCAAGCTCGACTTTAGCTTCTTTGGAACCAATAAATCCGAACAACCCTCGAGAGGGCTGCTCCAAAATATGAATGTTAACACGATCCTCGGAAACTTGCCATTGAGATAAACCGGATTTAACCGCTAGCTCAATAGTCTTTCCAGTCACCACAATTTTTTTCATTTGGACAGGCCACCCTTATTTTTTTGCGATCCGGACTTTTGTGATCCAGGAGAACCATAAATAAAGTAAGACTGAACGATCGTAAAGATATTACCGTAGATCCAGTAAAGCGGAAGTGCCGCTGCGAAATTCATGGACATCACGAAAATCATAACTGGGAAAATATATAGCAAGCTTTTCATTTGTTGATTCATTTGGGAAGACATAAACATTTGTTGAACGAACGTTGTTGCCGCGGCAATAATCGGAAGAATATAGTAATGATCCGGTTGACCAAGATTCATCCATAAGAATGTATGCTCACGAATGTGATCGTTCCGCATAATCGCTTGATAGAGCGCGATCAGAATTGGCATTTGAACAATGATTGGAAAACATCCAGCTAAAGGGTTCACACCATTTTGCTGAAAAAGCTTCATCGTTTCTTCCTGCTGTTTCTTTGCATCATCTTTATACTTTTCTTTGAGCTTCTTCATCTCAGGCTGCAAGTCTTGCATCCGTTTGGAGCTTTTGTACTGCTTTAAAGTAAGCGGCAAAATAATCAAACGAATAATCAAGGTAACAACTAAGATAGATAGCCCGTATTGACCCCATAAATGATCAGCGAACCAGTCAAGCGTTTGAGAAAGCGGGTACACGAAATATTTGACGAAAAAACCTGCGGTATTAGGATCGATTGGAGCCATTGCTGCGCTTGATGGACTACATCCTGACAGCAATAAGATCAACGCAGAAAGCGATGCAAGCAAATAGATTCGACGAGTCAAAATGAGATCCTCCTAAATATCTTTTCCATCATAAACTATAACACATCTTCAGCCCGCAAGGAAATATTGCGTCACTTTTTTATTGTGTCATTTCTTTTTAATAAAGAAGCTTTGCGGATGACATGCCAAATGCTTTTTTCCATCTCCGCATATTCCATTTCAACCACTGGTTTTCGCGCTAATAAGATGTAGTCATGATGAGGTGTCATCTGATCCTTTTTCAAGCGAATAATTTCCTTCATCATTCGTCGAAGCCGATTGCGCACAACCGCATTGCCTACTTTTTTGCTTACAGAAACACCCAATCGGAATTGGTCTAACTTAGGCTGCGGCAAATAATACAGAACAAATTGATGATTGGCCATCGATTTGCCGTACCGATAAATTTTATTGAAATCTTCTCTTTTAGCTAATCTATATTCTTTTTCCACGTGTTTGTACGCTCCAGACAGATAGCATCTATATAGGTAATGAACATGACAGACCTTATCTAGTTTTAACCAAATTCCCCTTCAGTAAACTGATTCAACAAAAAGCAAAAAAAAAAGCCCCTTCCGGAGCCTCTTTTTACGCGCTAAGAATTTTTCTTCCTTTAAGACGACGAGCTTGCAGAACTTTACGTCCATTCTTCGTGCTCATTCTTTTACGGAAACCATGATTCTTCTTACGCTTTCTCGTATTAGGGTTAAACGTCGGACCCATCTATAGCACCTCCCTACCTGAGGATATCCATCCTACAAAATTTCTACTACTCATTAAATCATATTTCCCTTAGTAAAGTCAACCTACCCGAGTGTACAGAGAGTTATGACATTTTGTTCACCAGATTTTCAAAAGAATAACCTGTGCATAGAATTTTCTCCGCTAAAAGAGAACCTTGTCGAAAATTAACAGAATATCAACAATATCTTGTGTTGTGAACAAAATCTATGCACAAGTTGTTGAGATTGTGGATAAAATGAAACAATCCGTTGATTAACGGGCCGTCTTTTGTTAAGATGATAATGTTTCTGTTGTGGATATACACCACAAACTCTCCGACTTATCAACAACCTGTGGACAACATTGTGAACAATTTTCCCTCTACAAGAATAAGTCATTTCGACCGATCCTTAATAATGTGGATAAAACGACAAAGTCCGTTCTTTTCTGACCTTAGCAGACAGCAAGGTTCATTTCGCCATGAAACGAGCAAACTATATAAACGTGCTGATTAATTCTCAGATCATGACGATCACATAGATGTTGAGTTGCTTTCATAACCTATTTTTAATGTTTAACTACTTACTGGCCTTATGCCACATGTTTAATTTCAAAGGAGTGAATACTGTGGAAGGCCATTCTACCGACTTATGGCAACAGATTTTGACGATCATTCAGACCAAACTCAGTAAACCAAGCTTTGATACCTGGCTCAAATCAACGAAAGCGACAGTTTTTAATGACTCTACTGTCGTTATTTGTGCGCCCAACAATTTTGCGCAGGAATGGCTCGAAAGCCGCTATACCAAGCTAATTGAGGGAACCATTTATGATTTCACAGGCAAGCATGTATCCGTGAAGTTCATTATTGAAACCGAGGAGCAGAAATCCCAGGCTTCCGCGACATTACCAACCGTTATCCCCCCCAAGGGACCAGCCATTGTTGCAGGCGAAGAGAATTTCACCAATATGATGAATGCCAGGTATACATTCGACACCTTCGTTATCGGATCCGGCAATCGATTTGCACATGCAGCATCCCTAGCTGTAGCCGAAGCACCAGCCAAAGCCTATAATCCGCTTTTTCTATATGGTGGGGTTGGGTTAGGCAAGACCCACTTGATGCATGCCATCGGCCATTATGTCCTTGAGCATAATCCAGGCTCGCGTGTGTTATATATTTCATCCGAGAAATTCACGAATGAGTTTATTAATGCGGTTCGTGATAACCGCGGTGAAGGATTTCGTAATAAATACAGGACAATCGACGTTCTACTGATTGATGATATTCAATTCCTCGCCGGTAAAGAAGGTACACAGGAGGAGTTTTTCCATACATTCAACGCTCTGCATGAGGAAGGAAAGCAAATTATTATATCCAGTGACCGCCCACCCAAAGAAATCCCAACGTTAGAAGATCGTTTGCGCTCAAGGTTTGAATGGGGCTTGATTACGGACATTCAGCCGCCCGATTTGGAGACACGTATTGCCATTTTACGCAAGAAAGCCAAGGCAGAGAATCTAGAAATCCCGAATGAAGCGATGATCTATATCGCGAATCAGATCGATACGAATATTCGAGAGCTTGAGGGCGCGCTTATCCGTGTCGTAGCCTACTCATCCCTAATCAATCAAGATATTAGCGTTCATTTAACGGCCGAGGCATTGAAAGATATTATCCCGTCCAATCGCCCAAGAGTGATCACAATACAGGATATTCAGCAGCGAGTTGGAGAATTCTATGGACTGAAGCTTGAGGATTTCAAAGCGCGCAAGCGAACAAAAGCCGTAGCCTTCCCAAGGCAGGTCGCGATGTACCTGGCGAGGGAGCTGACAGACTTCTCTTTACCGAAAATCGGCGATAATTTTGGTGGCCGTGACCATACGACCGTCATTCATGCCCATGATAAAATAACGCAGCAGCTGAAAGTAGATCAAGATTTATATAAGATTGTTCACAACCTAACAGAACGGATCAAAAACCCCTCTTAATAACTTCTAAATTCAGCTAAGCCTATGCACAATCTATTCACATGTGGATAGGCTTGATTTATATAAGGTTCATCCACATATCCACATATCCAGAGCCCCTACTGCTATTACTAATAAAGAATGTTATTATATAAAGAATATGCTGACGCAAATTAAAAAAGAACCACAGGAGTGAAATCATGAAATTAACGATCCTAAAAGACCATTTAATCGAATCCATTGGTCACGTTTCCAAAGCAATATCATCTCGTACAACCATCCCTATCCTTACAGGGATCAAAATAGATGCAACCTTAAGCGGTGTAACCCTTACAGCGAGTGATACCGATATCTCTATTCAAAGCTTTACCCCAAGCGAAAATGAAACCATTAAAATAATTCAATTATTTCAAGCCGGGAGTGTTGTTCTTCCTGCTAAATTTTTCATTGAGATCATTCGAAAGCTCCCAGCTCAACTCATTGAAATTGAAGTAAAAGCCAACTTCCAAACGATTATTCGTTCAGGTTCTTCGGAAATTCAAATTATGGGACTTGATCCAGACGAATATCCGCTGCTGCCGGAAATCGAAGAAAGCAAGATGCTGCGTCTTCCTAGTGATTTGCTTAAAACGATGATCAAACAAACGTCTTATGCTGTATCCACCAATGAATCTACGCCGATACTTACAGGTGTTCTCTGGAATATAACCGGAGATAAATTGAAATTCATTGCTTGTGACCGGCACCGTCTGGCTAGTCGAGAAGTAACTGTGGATAACGATAATGCGCAGAATCTGCCTAACATTGTCATCTCAGGTCGAACATTGAACGAATTAAGCAAAATTTTGCCAGATCAAAATTCCCTTATAGATATCGTTATTGCAGACAATCAAGTTTTATTCAAAATTCATTCGATTTTATTTTATTCCCGTATTTTGGATGGCACATACCCGGATACATCTAAGCTGATTCCGCAATCTTTTCAAACCGAAATGGTCGTACCGACCAAAGAATTGGCTGAAGCAATCGACCGGGCCTACTTATTGTCCAGAGAAGATAAAACCAATATCGTTAAAATGATGATGCTGGAAGATCAAACGATCGAGATCTCCTCTACCTCATCCGAGCTTGGAAAAGTAACCGAGCAAATTAACCTGCAGCATATCGTCGGGGAGCTGCTCAAAATTTCGTTTAACTCCAAATATATGCTTGATGCGCTAAAAGTACTTGATTCTGAGTTCATTCATATCGGATTTACCGGGGCTATGCAGCCAATTATCATGAAACCACAAGATTCTACAAACATTCTACAGCTCATCTTGCCATACCGGACGACGAATTAAGGAGAATTCATATGAAACAGATCGGAATTAAGACAGATTACATTACGCTAGGACAGTTTCTAAAATTATCGGACTGTATATCCACAGGTGGACAAGCTAAATTTTTCGTTGTGGATACCAAAATTGAAGTAAACGGGCAGGCAGAAAATCGCAGAGGACGGAAACTCGTTCCGCAAGATGTGGTGACCGTGGAGGGTTTCGGACAATTCGAAGTCGTTAGCTCCTGATCGGATTAACCCAGGAGGATGACCACTCATGTTCTTAAATAGACTTGCACTCCGTCATTATCGCAATTATGACGAAATTGAAATAACAACTGAAAACAACGTGAATATTTTCGTTGGACCCAATGCGCAAGGGAAGACGAATCTGTTGGAATCCATCTATGTCCTAGCGATGACGAAATCACACCGAACCCACCAGGATAAAGAATTAATTGGGTGGAACGGAGAACAGACGCAGCTGCATGCAGAAATTCAGAAGCGATACGGCAGCTGCAAGTTGGATCTAGCGATTTCGAACAAGGGCAAGAAAGCCAAGATCAATGGACTCGAGCAAAAGAAATTAAGCAATTTCATCGGAGCTCTGAACGTGGTGATGTTTGCTCCGGAAGATTTGGAAATTGTCAAAGGAACGCCAGGTGTAAGGCGGCGCTTTCTAGATATGGAGATCGGCCAGGTACAGCCCTCCTATCTGTATGATTTGTCGCAATATCAGAAAATTCTGCTGCAGCGGAACAATTATTTAAAACAATCTTATCCCGGAAAAAGCACGCCGGACGCCATGTTGGACATCTGGAACGAACAATTAGCACAGTATGGTGTTAAAATCATGAAAAAGCGTCAAAGCTTTATTAAGAAGCTGCAACAATGGGCAGAGACCATCCATCGAGGGATTACAAATGACAGCGAGGACCTTCTTATTCGCTATGCTCCTTCTTTTGACATTGAGCCGTTTGAAGATGAATCTGTTTTATTAAACCAATTTATGATAAAGTTATCATTGGTCAGAGATCAGGAATTTCGAAGAGGCGTTACGTTAGTGGGCCCTCATCGCGATGATCTTCTTTTTTACATCAACGATAAAGAAGTCCAAACGTATGGTTCTCAAGGACAGCAGCGAACAACCGCATTATCCCTTAAACTTGCGGAAATTGAGCTCATTCATGAGGAAGTCGGCGAATATCCCCTTTTATTACTTGATGATGTGCTTTCAGAGCTTGACGAATATAGACAAACACAATTGATTCGTACGTTTCAGCAGAAAGTCCAAACGTTTATTACCACAACAGGTCTGGAAAGCGTTCATTTGGACCAACTGGATCATGCTTCTGTGTTTCATGTGTTGAAAGGAAATGTAAGTGGCAGGAGCTGAGAAGCATGTTTATTCATTTGGGTGGCGAGAAAATTATTAGAGCTTCCGAACTGATTGCTATTTTCGATATCTCGATCGAGAAGTCGTCCAAAATATCGAAACAATTCATTCAGCAAGCTGTAAAGGATAAAAAAACCGAGAAAATCGGGGAAGAGGAATGCAAATCCCTCGTTGTTACCAAAGGGAAAGTGTACTATTCCCCCATTTCCTCAACTACGCTCAAGAAACGAGCACACCAGTTATTAACGAACTAAGGTTGGAGCCAACGAAGGTGGAATTGCGTTTAATGGCGAAACAAAACTTCCTCTACGCGCAGTGGTAAGCATCATTTGCATCGCTAGAGGGTTATCTCACTATAAAAAAGCAGGTGGAGATTAACATGTCTGTGAATCAAAATGCATACGATGACAGTCAGATTCAGGTACTGGAAGGTTTAGAGGCGGTTCGTAAACGGCCGGGGATGTACATAGGTTCGACCAGTGCGCGTGGACTTCATCATCTCGTCTGGGAAGCCGTCGATAATAGTATCGATGAGGCATTAGCTGGCTTCTGTACGAAGATTGATGTCATAGTACACAAGAATAATAGTGTCACCGTTATTGATAATGGTCGTGGTATTCCGGTTGGTGAGAATGCGAAGTTGAAGCGTCCGACTTTGGAAGTTGTTCTAACGGTTCTTCATGCAGGCGGTAAATTTGGTGGGGATGATTCCGGTTATAAAGTATCCGGAGGTCTTCATGGTGTAGGTATCTCTGTTGTTAATGCCTTGTCTGAGCTGCTGACGGTTCAAGTTAAGCGTGATGGCAAAATTCATGAACAAGAGTATCGCCGCGGCGCGCCGCAATATGACGTGAAAGTCATTGGTGACACCGAGGAAACCGGTACAAAAGTGACGTTCCAGCCGGATCCGGAGATTTTCAAAGAAACCGTTGAGTACGATTACGATATTCTGCAATCCAGGATTCGCGAGCTGGCCTTCTTGAACAAAGGCATTGAAATTAATCTAATTGATGAACGTACAGATACTTCAAATACACACATGTATGAGGGCGGAATTGTTTCCTTCGTTCAGCATTTAAACCGTAACCGGGAAGTCGTTAATGAAACGCCGATCTACGTGGAGGGTTCCAAGGATAATATCTCCATTGAGATCGCACTTCAGTACAACGATAGCTATACGGAGAATATTTACTCTTTCGCCAATAATATCAATACCCATGAGGGCGGTACGCACGAATCCGGTTTCAAAAGCGCTTTAACGCGGATTTTGAACGATTATGCCCGCAAGAGCAATTCCTTGAAAGAAAGTGATTCGAACCTTTCCGGAGATGATGTGCGTGAAGGCCTTGCCGCTATTATTTCTGTGAAAATTCCGGAGCCGCAGTTCGAGGGTCAAACGAAGACCAAACTAGGAAATAGTGAAGTCCGTGGTATCGTAGAGTCTCTATTTGCAGAGAAATTGCAAGAATTCATGGAAGAAAACCCGGCAACAGCGAAGAAGATCCTTGAAAAAGGTATTCAGGCAGCAAGAGCCAGAGAAGCAGCTCGCAAAGCGAGGGAGCTTACACGTCGCAAAAGTGCATTAGAAGTTAGCGCCCTGCCAGGTAAATTGGCAGATTGCTCCTCCAAAGATGCTTCGATAAGTGAAATTTATATCGTAGAAGGTGACTCTGCGGGTGGTTCAGCTAAGCAAGGACGTGATCGTCACTTCCAAGCGATTCTGCCGCTTCGCGGAAAAATCTTGAACGTGGAGAAAGCGCGATTGGATCGTATTCTGTCCAATACCGAAATTCGCGCAATGATTACTGCTTTCGGTACAGGGATCAGTGATGATTTCGATATTGCCAAAGCTCGTTATCACAAAATTATTATTATGACCGATGCCGACGTCGATGGAGCGCATATTCGTACGCTGCTGCTCACTTTCTTCTACCGGTACATGAAAAAGTTAATTGAAACCGGTTATGTGTATATTGCGCAGCCCCCTCTTTTCAAATTGGAGCGCAACAAAACCATTCGTTATGCCTATAACGAAAAACAAAGAGAAGCAATCATGCAGGAGTTCGGTGAAGGCGCTAAAGTCAACGTTCAACGTTACAAAGGACTAGGTGAGATGAATCCGGGGCAGCTATGGGAAACGACGATGGATCCGGAAAGTCGTACATTCTTACAGGTAACGATTGAAGACGCGATTGAAGCAGATACACTTTTTGATTCTTTGATGGGCGACAATGTAGAGCCACGAAGGGATTTCATTGAGGAACACGCCAAGTACGTGAAAAATCTAGATATCTAAACGTCTCAGACGTTGCTAACGATGTAAGCTTTCAGGAGGAACATTCATGAGCGAAGAATTACATTCGCAAGTCAAAGAAATTGACATTTCGACCGAAATGCGTACATCCTTCTTAGACTATGCGATGAGTATCATTGTCAGTCGTGCACTGCCAGATGTAAGAGACGGCCTGAAGCCGGTTCATCGTCGTATCTTGTTTGCGATGTCTGAGCTAGGTATGTCTCCAGATAAACCACATAAGAAATCAGCGAGAATCGTTGGCGAAGTTATCGGTAAGTACCATCCGCATGGCGATACGGCTGTGTATGAAACGATGGTTCGGATGGCACAAGACTTCTCACTTCGTTATATGCTTGTTGATGGTCACGGTAACTTTGGATCGATCGATGGGGATATGGCAGCAGCAATGCGTTATACCGAGGCTCGTCTGTCGAAGATTGCTATGGAGCTCCTTCGCGATATTAACAGAGAGACTATCGACTATAAGCCTAACTATGACGGCGAAGAGAATGAGCCGGTCGTTCTTCCTTCCCGTTTTCCAAACTTATTGGTGAACGGGAGTTCAGGGATTGCGGTTGGGATGGCAACGAACATTCCGCCGCATAACCTGCGTGAAGTCATCGAAGGCATCCAGTTGATGATTCAGAATCCAGAGATTACGCCACTTGAACTGATGCAAGTTATTAAAGGACCCGATTTCCCGACGGCCGGCTTTATTTTGGGCCGTGAAGGAATCAGACAAGCCTATCAAACAGGCAGAGGCTCCGTTACGATGCGCGCTAGAACTGTTATCGAGGAAAACAATAACAAAGCTAGAATCATCGTGAATGAGCTGCCATATCAAGTAAATAAAGCTAGACTCGTTGAGAAAATTGCGGAACTTGTTCGTGAGAAGAAAATTGACGGTATCACGGATCTTAGGGATGAGTCCGATCGCAATGGGATGCGGGTTGTCATTGAGCTTCGTCGCGACGTCAATCCGAATGTTGTTCTGAACAACTTGTTCAAACAAACAGCGATGCAGTCGAACTTCGGTATTATTATGCTAGCGCTAGTTAATGGCGAGCCAAGAGTACTGAATCTTCGTGAGATGCTGCACTACTATCTCAAGCATCAACAAGAAGTTATCCGCCGCAGAACGGAATATGATTTGCGCAAAGCGGAAGCGCGCGCGCATATCTTAGAAGGTCTGCGCATTGCTCTTGACCACTTGGATCAAGTTATCGCTTTGATTCGTGCTTCCAGAACAACGGATGAAGCTAGAGAAGGACTCATGTCTACGTTCCATCTGAGCCTAGATCAAGCTCAAGCTATTCTGGATATGCGCCTACAGCGCTTAACTGGTTTAGAGCGTGAGAAGATCGAAGCTGAATACGCGGAACTTATGAAGAAAATCTCTGAGCTCAAAGCAATTCTTGCTGATGAGCATCTGATCTTGGCCATCATTAGCGAAGAATTAAATGAAATCAAAGAGAAATTCGGTGACGAGCGACGTTCCGAAATTACGGTTGGCGAGGAAAGCATCGAAGATGAAGACCTCATTCCGCGTGAAGATGTCGTTATCACGATTACACATACGGGCTATATCAAGCGTCTACCGGTTACGACGTATCGGAATCAGAAGCGTGGCGGACGAGGCATTGTTGGTATGGATACCAAAGACAACGACTTCGTGGAACATTTGTTCGTAACCAATACGCATCACTACCTGCTGTTCTTTACGAACAAAGGGAAAGTGTACCGTCTGAAAGCTTACGAGATTCCGGATTTGAGTCGAACAGCTAGGGGAACACCGATTATTAACTTAATCCAGATTGAGCAAGGCGAGACGGTGAATGCAGTAATTCCGGTCGAAAGCTTCGAAACGGAGCAGTTCCTATTCTTTGCAACGAAGCAAGGTGTTGTGAAGAAAACGCCGATCGACGATTATTCCAATATTCGTAAGGGTGGCTTAATTGCTATCAACTTGCGTGAAGATGATGATCTCATTGGAGTTAAGCTAACCGACGGCAACCAGGGGATTATCATGGGGACCAAGCTCGGTATGTCCATCCACTTCCCAGAGCAAGACGTGCGTTCCATGGGTAGATCTGCTACAGGGGTCAAAGGGATACAACTGGATGATGAGGATGCCGTAATTGATATGGATGTTGTCCATGAAGATAACAGTGTACTCATTGTTACAGCAAAAGGTTTCGGTAAACGAACGCCTGTTTCTGAATATCGCATCCAGTCCCGTGGCGGTAAAGGGATCAAAACGCTGAACGTTACAGATAAAAACGGTGATGTTGTAGGACTTAAAGTCGTACAAGAAGATGAGGATCTAATGATTATCACGGCATTAGGTACTGTCATTCGAACAAGTATGGACGGTATTTCGGTCATGGGTCGTAATACACAAGGTGTGCGCCTAATCAACATTCGTGAAGACGATGAAGTTGGAACTTTGGCTCGTGTGCAGAAGAATGAAGAGCAGAACGAGAACGAAGAAGACGGCGATTGGGAAGAATCAGAAGCAGCGGATACAGAAGAATAAATGTGGGGATGGGGCTTACAAACCCATCCCTTTTACTTTACAATGAGTAGTAATACGACAAGTTAAGGTGAGTGAGTGATCGTGCCGATGGTAGCCGTTTCGCAATTAAAATATGGTGAAAAATTAGGCGATAACGTAATAACGAAACTAGGGAATATCCTTTTTAATAAAGGGAAAATAATAAACGATCGAGATATTGAAATTCTCAAAGCATTTCTGATTTCGTCTGTCTTTATTGAATCCAAGAATGGCGATGAGACCGAGGATACGGTAGAAGAAACGAAATTGAAGGAAACCACGACGACCTCTCCCTTTCAAGTTGAATATCAGAATATGTTAAAGTTACTTAGGAGCGTTTTCCTTCTTGCCAATGGGGGACAACCCATCCCTATTCTAGATATTCGCAATGGACTTGAAGCACTCATCCAGCACATTGATGCCTATAAGGTACTTACGTTTGCGCCGAAGAATCGTAATCTGCAGGACTATATTTTTCATAAAAGCATTATGGTCAGCTTAACGTCCTACTCCCTAGCAAGATGGCATGGGCTCCCACAGAAGGATTTGGTGCAAATTGGGATAGCCGGTCTGCTGCATGACATAGGAACGTCCAGAGTTGATCCCGCTATACTGGAGAAGAAGGGCCGTCTAACAGATGTTGAGATGGATGAAATTAAGCAGCACACACTTATTGGCTATCAGATTCTTAAAAACATCTCCGGCATCAATGAAGGTGTGAAACTAACTGCCGTACAGCATCACGAGCGTGAGGATGGCTCCGGTTATCCTTTAGGAATTAAAGGCGATAAGATTCATATGTACGCCAAAATTGTTGCTATTGCTGACATCTATAACGCGATGACGAATGAACGTTACCATAAGACGGCCTTGTCGCCCTATATTGTCCTTGAGCAGCTCTTCACAGATTCATTCGGCAAAGTGGATCCAACACTAGTCCAAGTATTTATAAACAAATCTACTCAGATCAGTAATGGCACTTTGGTTAAGTTGAGTGATAATCGTGTAGGAGAGATTATTTTCTCGGATCGAGCTTATCCGACGCGGCCTTGGGTTAATGTGAACGGAACGATAGTCAACTTGACGCTAGAAAGAAACTTGTTCATCCAAGATGTCATCGGACATATCTAATAGATAAATGCTTGAGCTCGTCCCCCTTTCTGTAGGGGGATTTTGTATATATAAGGAGTTAATGTTGGAGTCGCTCGAAAGCGTTGTAGAACCTATTGCAGGCTAGGTTATTCCTATTATTAAAAAATAATAAAGAAAAGCTTGCATTCCTTAGTAGGATTTGTTATATTACTCCTTGTCGCTTCGGCGGTCGAACGAAAGAACGAAAGAAATTGAAAAAAAAGTTCTTGCAATCGAATAGGCCGATGTGGTATATTGATCAGGTCGCCTTTGAGGGGCGAAGGATGAATAAGGAAGAAATTGATCTTTGAAAACTGAACAACGAGTGAGTAAGCACGAACGAGCAATCGTTCAAAAAGAGATTGCAAAATCTCGCTAGCAAGTCAATGAGCATTTCAGCTTTCAGATATATGGGTGAGTAATCATCCACTACTATGGAGAGTTTGATCCTGGCTCAGGACGAACGCTGGCGGCGTGCCTAATACATGCAAGTCGAGCGGATTTGTTCCTTCGGGGGCAAGTTAGCGGCGGACGGGTGAGTAACACGTAGGTAACCTGCCTAACAGATCGGGATAACTATCGGAAACGATAGCTAAGACCGGATAATTGGTTTTCTCGCATGAGAGAATTATGAAACACGGAG
>NZ_BMHE01000051.1 GCF_014640555.1 Paenibacillus marchantiophytorum
TATGATAGAGCAAAAGCAGTCCTGCAATCAACTCCCCAAAGAAATTAAGCCCGCATTCGAAGAACTTCGTGTGCTAAAGCACTTAAAAGACGCGAAAATCAACAAGAAATTCGGTTATACGGCTGCCTATTTGTTTCAGCTTGTATTCGTGCTTTTGTTTATAAGCCCACAGTAATTCTCCACAACAATTCGTCCGTAACCAAAGATTCAAACCCATAAAAGTTCAGTTCCCCCATGTCCCAACTATTGGATCAGTCAAAACTCCACAACGTTTACATTGCATAATATAACCGAATTTCCCATCCACTCTTTTTAATCCTTTGGCACATTTCATACAATGAGGACACTCTATGAGAATGTCGTATTTGAATAGAAAGTCATATATTCTTTCACCTGTATCTCTAAATCTTGAAATAGTCATATTTTAAATTCCTTCATAATTCTTGATAAAATCATTCTTTCAAAGCCAATAATCACTACCGCCCTCATCTTAGTATATCAGAGCTAACAAACACACTCTCGAACAACAGGAACATATTGCCCCATTAATCCAGAAATCATCGAAATTGCTGAAGGATTTGAAAATCAAGTGGATGATACTGCTCAAGGTATTCTGTTGGAGTGGGAAGATGCCGTTCAGTATCTGCATTCGCCTGAAAAGGAAACGTAAAGTTGAGTTGGATTCCTAAGGTAATTTATAAGATAGAAGTCCATCAAGATGGGCTCTATCACATATGTGGAGTCGGTGACCCAATTAACTTAGCAAATTCAATTTGATTTAGATTATGTGTTTTCCTCAGTCTTTTTACATTTCCCCCTATGAATTTCAAAGAAATCCCTCGAAAATGATTATTTAAAAATTCAACTTCTAAAATATAAAAATCCCGATGTCTCATGGCTTTGAGCCACATCGGGACTGTCTTAGTTATAAAATATCTACATTCCACCCAACCGCTGCCGCGAAGCCTCAAACAGCAGCACCGTCGCAGCCATCGCAACGTTCAGCGACTCCGCCTTGCCCTGCATCGGGATGATCACCTGCACATCCGACTGCGCGGCAACCTCCGGCGACACGCCCTTGCCTTCGTTGCCGAGGATCAGCCACGTCGGCTGCCGCAGGTCCGTGTCGTAACACGAGCGCTCCGCTTGCAGGCTCGTGGTCACAAGCCGCACGCCGCGCTCATGCGCGAGCGGCAGCAGCACCCCCAGATCTGCCTCGACAATCGGCAGATGATACATCGATCCCATCGTCGAGCGGATTGTCTTGGGGTTGTACAGATCGACCGTGCCGCGGCCGAGCACAACAGCATTAGCCCCGACGGCATCCGCGCTGCGGATAATCGTGCCGAGGTTGCCTGGGTCCTGAACGCCGTCCAGGACCACAACCAGATCATGCTCGCCAGCGAGCAGCTCATCAATGCCGAGCTGCGGCCGAGCGACGATGGCCAGCACGCCTTGCGGGGTCTGCGTGTCCGAACATTTCTCCAGCACGGCTGGGCTGACGCCAACCCATTCCACTGAAGAAGCCTGGTCAAGGTCATCCCACCCAGCTGGCGCGCCCTTTTCCAAACTATACACGATCGTTTCCACCATAGCCCCAGCACGAAGTGCCTCTTCCACCAGATGATAGCCTTCAATCAGATATTTTCCTTGCTTGTCCCGGCCGCGACGCTCCAGAAGCTGCGCCCACTCTTTGACTCTGGCATTTTGGACAGACATGATTTGGATATGTATATTTTTCATTTTCATTCAACCTACTCCGCGAAAGTCACTTCAAAAGCTTGAAGATTCGAATTTTTACCAACTAATACGAGGATATCTTCTGATCGCAGGATTTCTTCCGCACTCGGTGGAATGATCAGTTTATCATTTTGTTTGATCGCGATGACATTGCAGCCATATTTGGCCCGAATATCAAGCTGTATAAGGCTTTTGCCAACCAATTGTTTCGAAACTTTAATTTCCACAATGCTGTAATCAGCAGATAATTCGATGTAATCAACAATATTAGATGAAATTAAATGATGGGCTACGCGCTGTCCCATATCTCTTTCGGGATATACGACTTTATCTGCGCCAATTTTCTTCAAAACTTTGCCATGCAGATCATTAACGGCTTTCACGACAACCGTAGGTATGCCCATTTCTTTAAGGATTAATGTAGTCAGAATACTCGCCTGAATATCTTCGCCAATCGCCACTACAACAACGTCAAAATTGCGAATACCCAGTGCTCTCAATGCTTCCTCATCGGTCGAATCGGCTTGTACGGCATGTGTGACAATCGAGGAAATTTCCTGTACAGTGTCTTCCCGAGAATCAATCGCCATCACTTCGAAACCTAGCTGTGACAACGTTCTTGCGACACTGGAGCCGAATCTTCCCATGCCAATAATGGCAAATTGCTTTCTCATCAGCTTATGTTTCCCCCAAATTCCAAGTTAATGTTCAAAGTATAACATAGAACTGTCCCCCATCTCACTCTCAGCCAAAGGTGGTGAAGTGTGGGAGGATGAACGGGCGGCATCTTGCACATATTAATAGCGATAACGACATGGAAGCGAGGTCCACATATGAATATTACTTTAAGACAGGCCATCGTCCAGCGAGTCCAGAATAAATCGAATGATGAACTTCAAGAAGTTATTGAAGATTCCATCGGCGGAGAGGAACGGGTATTGCCGGGGCTTGGTGTGCTTTTCGAAATCATATGGCAGCATAGTGAATCTAATATTCAAAACCAACTGGTCGAAACGCTTAAAGATCATCTCGAATGAAACGATGTCATTGGTTAGCCAGGGGACTGCTTAGGCAATCCCTTGGCTGCTTTATCCCAACACATCTGGGAATTGGCAAGCAGCCGGATATCTTCCACTCCATCTTCCCGCCGCAGTGCCATCTAGATAAGAAGGCCAGTTTGATTGAATTTGCTCCAGAATATCATGAAAAGTCTCAAACGGATAATAGGCCGTACCTTCCTCCTTCAATTACTTCGCCAAACTCGCTCAATGTTCCATCTTGAATCCAAGAAGCCCAAACTCATGTTAACCCTAGCCTTGCCAGATAGCAACAAAAAAGAGGTTATCCCCAGGTAGTGAACCTAAGTGGACAGCCTCGTCTTTGTACGACAACTTATAGAATAGCATCTATTTTCAGCGGAGATGGCCTCTCGCAGCTGCTTTGCATCACATAGTGCTTGCCTGAATCTGACGCATCATGGAAGCCATGCATCGCTTCCAGTACATGGTAAGCCAATTCGCCGTTGGCACGATGAGCCTCTTTCTCACCGGTAATCAAGGCTTCAGCCATAGCGGCAACGCCAAGGCCGCGACTATTCTCCGTGTAACCATGTGACAGCGGAATAGGTTCCCAATCAGAGCCATGCTTGCGAATCATGACTTGACCGCCGAACGTGTTCGGGTCCGGGATGCGCAGAGAGCCTTGACTGCCATACACTTCAAGGTTTGGCAGCTGAGTGCCTCCCATAATATCGAAACTTGTCACGAGTGTGGCAATCGCTCCGTTATGGAAATCGAGCACGCCAGCAATATGAGTAGGTGTTTCTACTACGATTTTTTGCCCACGCTTCTTCTCGCTCATGATCGTTCGCTCCGCGAAGCTAATATTCGTGGAGCCCGTCACTCGGCGAATCGGGCCCAGCAAAGCCACGAGGGCTGTCAGGTAGTAAGGACCCATGTCGAACATCGGGCCGCCGCCCTTGGCATAGTAGAATTCAGGATCCGGATGCCAATGCTCGTGCCCTTTTCCCATCATGAAGGCCGTTGCGGCGATTGGCGTACCGATCCAGCCGTCATTGATAAGCTTCACGCATGTTTGAATGCCACCGCCAAGGAACGTGTCCGGCGCACTGCCCACTAGCAATCCTCGAAGGCGGGCAACCTCCAGAATCTGTTGTCCTTCTTCACGCGTGACCGCTAACGGCTTCTCCACATAGACATGCTTGCCAGCTTCAAGCACTTGCAAACAGACTTCTGCATGCACAGCTGGGATCGTCAGGTTGATCACAATATCAATATTGGCATCCTGCAGAAGCTCTTGAACAGAGTAGGCATGCGGAATGTTGAATTCCTCAGCTCTGGCTCTGGCGCGGTCTACATCAATATCTGCACAGGCCAGCAGTTCCAAATGCGCAAAGTTAGGGATATTTTTCATATACGCTGCACTAATATTCCCACAACCGATAATACCGACTTTCTTCTTGCTCATTCCTTTGTTCCCCCTAATGTTATCTAGTCGCCCACAATAAACCGCGACGCATGAGTTCAAGTGTTTCCGGCATGCGGACAATATTGGCCTGATGCCCTAATGAATTATAATAAACTTTGCCCGCTCCATAGGTTTTGGTCCACACAACAGGCATCTCCACATCGCCGAAATCCGTTACCGCATGAACCTGAATGGCGGGGTCCACATGCATATAATACTTCTCAGACACGACCACGAAATCTGCCATTCCCGCTGTAAGAATATGTCCTGTATCCTTCATCCGAACCGTATAAGTCACACCGTCATTGCCAGGATGCGCTACCCACTGCCCACCTACCATGTATTGATACTCCACTTCATTACGGAAAGAATCGCCCATACCGCCGTGGCAGCCTGCGATGCCTGTTCCGCCTTCCTTGACCGCAGCGATCAAGGGTTTCAGTTGTTCGCTTTCAATTGTTCCCATCGTCCACACAGGCACAATGAGATCAACACCTGCAAGGCGTTCCGCATCTCTGAAGCTGTCCAGGGTATCGGAGACCTCGACCCCATACCCTTCGTTGCGCAGCACATCCGCCAATATCCCTGCTACCTCTTCCGGCTGATGGCCATCCCAGCCTCCCCAGACGATTAATGCCTGTTTACCCATACACAGCTTGCTCCTCTCATTTGCCTATCTCTCTTACACTTCACTTATGCTCACCCAACGACGTTCTGCAATCGATTGATCCACGGCTTCCAGCACTTCCTGGCATTTCACGCCATCATGGAAATTGGGAACCGGCTGGCGGTCCTCTGATATCGCAGTCATTAACTCCACAACCTCATGAACAAAGGTATGCTCATAGCCAATTGTATGTCCCGCAGGCCACCAAGCATCCATATAAGCATGAGGGGCATCTGTCGCCAGCACACGTCTGAAGCCCTGAACATCCTCGTCATCACTTGTAAAATACACCTGCAGTTCATTCAAACGCTCAAAATCAAACTTCACACTACCCTTACTGCCATTAATTTCAAAAGAATTCGTGCACCTGTGCCCTGGCGCAAACCGAGAAGCCTCGAAGCTGCCGAGCGCGCCATTCGCAAAACGCGCCATAAACAGCGTCGCATCATCCACCGTAACAGGACCGGTTGGAGCATCCTTGCTTCCCTTGGCGCTGAGACCGGTCATCTCGGTAGGCAGCGGGCGCTCTTTGACGAACGTTTCACTCATTCCGATCACTTCCTTCATGTCGCCAATCAAGAAATGAGCCAAATCGATCAGATGCGCACCCAAATCTCCATGCGCCCCGGAACCGGCGATTTCCTTCTGAAGGCGCCAAACCAAGGGGAATGTTGGATCTACGATCCAATCCTGCAAGAACCAGGCGCGGAAATGGTAGATATCGCCGAGGCGGCCGCTCTCGACCAACTTCTTCGCGAGCTGCACCGCTGGAGCGAACCGATAGTTGAAGCCCACCATGTGCTTCACCCCGGCTGCTTCCGCCGCCTCCAGCATTTCCCTCGCATCCGCAAGGGTCAACGCCAGCGGCTTCTCACAGAACAGATGCTTGCCGGCCTTGGCGGCGGCCAGCGCAATTTCCTTGTGCGCATCACTGGGCGCATTGATATCGACAATGTCGATCTCGGGATGCGAGACCAGATCGCGCCAATCGGTGACATACCCGTCCCAGCCGAATTTCTCGGCCGCTTCATTAACACCGTTAACATCTCTGCCGCAGATGAGCTTCATCTTCGGCACCGCTGTTTGTGGGAAGAACATAGGCGTATCTTTGTAGGCATGGCTATGCGCCTTCCCCATAAATTTATAGCCGACCATGCCAATATTGAATGATTTCGTAATCATGATTAAATGCCTCCTTATAATCGTGTTATTCCTTCACTCGCTATTACCCAATTTCAAGACTTTTGACTTCGATTGGCCTGATTTCCTTTGGATGATTGTCTGACAACCACTTGGGTCGGCAGCTTAATGCGCGCTGGATGAACCGCTTCTCCATGAAGAACGCCCGCCAATACGCCACGGGCGGCTTCCTTGCCCATTTCGAAGAAAGGAACGCTTATGCTGCTTAGCGGAGGATCACTAAGTTTGGCCGCATCGGAGTCATCGCAGCCAATCACGGCGAAGTCCCGTCCGCCTACCCAGCCTCGCTCTCGAAGCGCTTGCATCAAGCCGATAGCCATGCGATCATTGGCAGCGAATACCGCTTCAACTTGATCTCGCAGCTCCCATAAGCGCGAGGCTGCTTCATAGCCGCTTTTGCGGCTGTAATTACCTTCGAGCAGCAGTTCTGGAGCGACTTCCAGCTTCGCATCCTGCATGGCCTTCCTATATCCCTCAAGTCGATCGACGGAATTCGAGTATCCCAGCGAGCCGTTCAAGAAGGCAATCTTTCGGAAGCCCTCATCCTGCAAGTGCCGAACGGCTTGATAACTGCCTTCCACATGATCAGCATCTACCTCATGGAAAGACAACCCTTCGAATCGCTGATTAACCAAACAGAAGGGATATCCTTGTTCTTGCAAGTGCATAAGCGATTCCCGCTGACCTGGCGTGTCTCTGGCGCCCAGAATCACACAAGCGTCTACTTTCTGAGAACGATAAAGCGAGGCGTAGTCCAAGCTCTCATCCGGTTTCATTAGCGACAACAGCAGGTCATAGCCCAGTTCCCGCACTTGTTCGGCGATGCCGCTTAATATTTCGGAGAAATAATAAGCAGAGAACAGATGCACTTTAGGCATATACGGCAGCACTACGCCAAGATTCCCGCTGCGTCTTCTCGCGAAACTTTGGGCAATCGCGTTCGGATGATATTTCAACTGCTCGGCGGCTTCCAGAACTCGCGCCTTGGTAGTAGGCTTCATCGGTCCGATGCCATTAAATACACGAGAAACGGTCGCTTCAGATACCTTAGCCAGCTCTGCTACCTCTTTTCTTGTTACCATGAATAACCCTCCTTTCATTGCTATGTTCGTCCGTTATGTACACGCGTACATTTTCTCATTTTCCAGGCTTCATTGTCAACAACTAATGTTCGTCGATCTTTTTCGTCATAATTCGACATTTTCATTAAAGTTTCACAAAGGCATCTTGCGAATTATGCTATTTTTTGGAAAATAAACTAATTTATAATATTGTCTACAGCTTGCCTTTCGTTTTATGATAAAAGATAAATGAACAACTATGATGTGGGAATGAGTGATCGCAATGAAATCAGTCTGGCGCCTTTTTCACTTGGCCACAGCAACAACCTTAGGTACTCTGCGGAGTACCCATCAAGTCACTCGTATTCACCATCGCCATAATCTTCAAGACCTGATTCATAAAGCGATTCGCCCTCCCAGAAGTGTCTCTAGCGCATCGTCCTCCTGTGTCCTTCTCATGCTCGACATCGATCGTTTTCGACACATCAATGCCTCCTTCGGCTATCGATATGGTGACCTTCTGCTTCACCAAGTAGCGGAGAGGCTGCAAACCGTTCCACATTGTGACCTTGTTGTTCAAACAGGCGATGATGAATTCGGACTTCTTTTATGTACAGAATCGCAAGAACAGATGGCTTCACTTACCTATCAAGTCCAACACCTCTTTGATAAACCCTTTCTTTTTATGGAACAGATTTGCTATATTAACGTCAGCATAGGGACAAGCCAGATTAATCCCCCTGTTTCCATCGAACAAGCCATGCAACAGGCAGATCGAGCTTTGTTAGCGGCCAAACAGACAGGCAAAAACAAACTGGTTGCATACCACTCACTGCTTCAACAACCATTCACCAACCAAGTTCAAATGGAAACCGAACTGCGCCAGGCTATTATAGAAAATCAGCTCATGCTCTACTATCAGCCGCGTCTTGAGCTTTCGACAGGGAACATTATTTGCCTGGAAGCTTTGGTGCGCTGGAATCATCCTACACTCGGCCTGATTCCTCCGAACGAGTTTATTCCGCTTGCAGAAGAGAGCGGCTTAATTCTATCGCTTGGCGAGTGGGTCCTTCGGGAAGCTTGTCTACAGAAAGTGAGATGGCTAGAAGCAGGTATCCTGAACTACCAGATTGCCGTCAATATCTCTCCTTGTCAGTTTCAAGATGAAGGCTTCTCTGATAAAGCCATTCATATTATCGAAAAGACAGGCATTGATCCTTCTTACTTGGAATTCGAAATTACTGAAAGCTCCATTATGCAGAATATGGAGACAACCATTGCAGTCTTGGAAAAACTATGCAATAAAGGCATTTCCATTTCAATCGATGATTTCGGAATCGGCTACTCATCCCTCAATTACTTAAAGCATTTTCCTATTCATTGCTTGAAAATAGATCGATCCTTTGTCCAAAATATCCAATGCAACAAGGACGACTTGGCCATTACTAATGCCATTATCCATCTTGGACATGCCCTTAACGTACAAGTTGTTGCCGAAGGCGTAGAAGAATTAAGCCAGCTTGAAATATTGAAAGAAACGACCTGTACGACCATTCAAGGCTATTTGTTAAGCCCTCCCGTTTCTGTCTACGAAATCGAGCGAAGCTTTGACCAATACAACAACAGGCCGGTTATGATTTCATAACCGGCTGTAAGATCTGGAATAGCGTCTGATTTTGGCAAAAATGCGTTTGTCTGTTAAGCGACGGAAAATGAATGGATCTGGACTCGTATTGACTTCGAGAATCCAAGGATGCAGGTCATGATCCAGAGCGACATCGACTCCGATTTCCTTAACCCCTTTATATCGCGCATTCATTGCATTCGCTATTTGGACCCCGAGCGTACGCAGCTTCTTGATGTAACCCTTCCGTTGACTTCCTGGCAAATAACTGTGCAGCAGCGTTTCTACGGATTTCAAAGTGCCTCCGTTATGGAAATTCGTCACAATCTTGCTCGGATGCGCTACACGGCCAATAATCCCCGTTGTTTCCCACGTTTGAAGCGGCGTTTTCTGCACCATAACCCTCAGATCAAATCGGTTCCCTCTGTATTTGAGCAAATGAATCCCTTTTTGTGCCAAATAGGGTCGACTCTTCGTCACTCGGCTGATAGAAGCATACATCTCTTCGAACGTTTTAAACTTTCTTACCGTTACGCCGGACTGATACGAAAAAAGCTGCTCTTTTTCCTTCTCTTTTTCTTCTGCTTTCCCGGATTCAGCTTGTTCTACGCGGATAACACCATTTCCAAACATCCCGACATTCGGTTTGATATAAACCATTTTATACTGTGCGAGCATTTGTTTAAGTGTCTCTAACGTCATCCGTTTCGTCGTTGGCACATATTGCCTGAGCGATGCCCTCGCTTCCACAGCCTTCGTCTTGCCAATCTTGCTCATAATATACCGGGGATAACGGATCCCGCTCCGTTTCTTGGGAGTCTTCTTCATGTTCTGCCTCCAGCTTCAGTCTATACAAATCGGCCAATGATTGTGCTGTGGCCTGCCAGCTGAATTGCTTCACGACATCTTGCCGCGCCTGTCTGGCTAAGCATATCGCCCGTTCCTTTTGCTTCGCGATGGCCACAATTCCCTCTGCGAATGCCTTGGGACTTCGGAACGAACGTATCAATACACCGTTATGCTCATGCCGTATCACTTCTTTGATACCGCCATTGGCTGAGGCAATAACAGGCAGCCCAGATGCCATTGCTTCCACATTGACAAGTCCGAACGCCTCATGCTGTTGGGATGGACAGACGAAGCAATTCGCAAGCCCATAGACATGATGCATCCTGCGATGCGGGATATTCCCTAAGAACTTCGTGGGCACCGCAAGCTTCTTGGCCTTTTTCTGCAGCGCTGCTTTGAATCCTTTGCTTTGCTCTCCGCCTGCGATTAGCAGCTTCATGTCAGGAACGGATTTCCTGGCCAAATGGACAGCGCGAATCAGCAGAGAAATCCCCTTGCGCCTAATCAGTCTACCTGCGTACAAGACCTGAAAACCGCTGCCAACGCGGTATTTCTTCCTAAGTCGTCTGATCGCATCCGTCGATCTTGGACTAAACCTGTCTACATCGGTGCCCAGATAGATCTTGTGAACCTTGCCGCTTTGTTTAGGGTATAACCTTACTAACTCTTGTTCCAGTGAGCTGCTATTCGCTACAATCCAGTCCACTTTGTCTAAATGCTTGGCACACCTCGCCATTGACGCATAAGGCGGCTTCATGAAGGTCAAAGAGTGCATGAAGAGCGAGACCGGTATACGGGGAAAATGCTTCTTCACCATAGCCGCATAGTAGGGTCTATTATCAACTTGAATCCAATCATACGTCTTTCCGCGAGTGGCCTTGAGTACTTCATGCAAATACCGGTTTTTGCTCCCTGTTGGAACTCTAACGATCGTGAGCTGACCCTCCCGCGTCACATGAGCGTACTTCATATGCCGCCTTGAGATGACGGTTACATGGTGCTCTTTGGCAAGCTGGCGTGCGATAGCGTGTATGCATATTTCGACGGAACCACCCAAAACTGGGGGTACTGGAATCTGTTCAGGAGCAACAATCAAGACGTGCACGTCTGAGTTCACTTCCTTACCTGCCAGTGTAGGATTACTTGATTACCCGTACCTATTGTATGAAGCGAACCGACCATTGGCGACTAAAATGCAAGAAGAGGCCATCCCCCAGATGATCATCTGGGAAAGGCCTCTTCTTGCTATTCACGCTTATGGAGCACTCGTTAGAAACTTCGCGGTCGGATTCTTCTCAACGGAAGATCTGAGTGCATATTCACTCTCGAACAAACCTACATAGTTGCCCTTTTTGTCTTTCACCAACTGGGAGTTAATCCGGAACTTGCTTGGATCAATCTTCTCGTCCACAATCCAACGCGCGAACTGATAGTTCTGGCGCTGTAATAGGATGTCCACGCCATATTCCGATTTCATCCGGTGCTCAAGCACCTCGAATTGCAGTTGGCCGACAACACCAAGGATCATATCTTCGAACCCAAATGTCGTGAACACCTGGATCATACCTTCTTCTGTCAACTGATCAATCCCTTTGAGGAACTGCTTTTGCTTCAAAGCATTTTTGATCGAAACCTTACTGAAGAGCTCCGGCGAGAACGTTGGCAGCTCGTCGAAAACAATCTCTTCGCCTTCGCTGAGCGAATCTCCAATTTGGAAAATACCAGGGTCGAACAACCCGATAATATCTCCAGGATAAGCCGTCTCCACGATATCGCGATCTTGGGCCAAAAATTGCTGCGGCTGAGCGAGTTTAATATCTTTGCCGATACGAACATGCTTCACGGACATCCCGCGTTCGAACTTGCCGGAAACGATCCGCAAGAAGGCAACACGGTCGCGATGGGCCGGGTTCATATTTGCTTGAATTTTGAACACATAACCGGAAAACTTCTCTTTCGTAGGCTCAATTAAGCCTGCTGTACTGTTCCGCGGCTCCGGCTTGGGCGCAAGTTGCAAGAAATTCTCAAGGAACGTCTGAACACCGAAATTGTTCACCGCACTGCCGAAGAAGACAGGCGTAAGCTCACCCTTAAGCACTTTCTCCATGTCAAAAGGATCTCCCGCGACGTCGAGAAGCTCGATATCCTGGCTTAATTGCTTGTGCAGGAATTCACCGGCAATTTGTTTCACCAAGGGATCATCAACGCCATCCACTTTGCGAACTTGAATATCTTTGTGATCATCGCCTTGATACAGCTCCAATTGCGATTTGCCGCGATCGTACACGCCGCAGAACTGTTTGCCCGAACCAATCGGCCAGTTCATTGGGTAGGAACGAATACCGAGTACTTCCTCCAATTCTTCCAACAGCTCAAAAGGATCACGGCCTTCGCGATCCAATTTATTGATAAAGGTGAAAATCGGGATACCGCGCATCCGGCACACCTGAAACAGCTTCTTCGTCTGTGTCTCTACCCCTTTGGCCACGTCAATAAGCATCACTGCGCTATCCGCGGCAGTCAGTGTCCTATACGTATCCTCACTGAAATCTTGGTGACCAGGCGTATCCAGAATGTTGACTCGATGACCTTCATAATCAAACTGCATCACACTGGAAGTAACCGAGATACCACGCTGCTTCTCAATCTCCATCCAGTCTGATGTAGCATGTTTACTGGCTTTACGACCTTTGACCGTACCTGCCATCCGAATGGCTCCCCCGAATAGAAGGAGTTTCTCAGTCAGTGTTGTTTTCCCCGCATCCGGGTGAGAAATAATCGCGAACGTCCGTCGTTTAGCGACTTCCGTCTCGAGAAGTTTAGAGAGTTGCGTTGTCATTTGTTAGTTTATTCCCTTCTGCTTTTACATGAATACAATTTCTTCAGACCTGCGCTTTTTGCAAATCGATGCTCCAGTTCGCTTCATCAAGGAACGTACGATTGCTGAATTCTCGCCCTCGCACGACGACCTTATCCGCAAATACCTGCACATAGATACCTTGCGTTTTCATCTTGGCTTCCTGCTGATAGGCACGGTTTAACGTCCTTCCAACCGAAGCATTGTGGAAAAAATGAAACGTTTCTTGCACGTAATGAGGCGTTCCATTCTGGAAATCCTGATGACGATGTCCGCAGAACACGAATACATTTTTGTAGGGCTTTAGAATTTCGCGGAATTTAATAGCTCGGATTAATTGATGCGATCCCCCGTCTGCGCCGTTAGGCGGCAAAGGTTGATGCGTCATGACGAACAAGGGTCTTCCCGGCTGGTATAAACTTTGGACACGTTCTTTGAACCAAGCCAACTGTTCATCGGAATACCATGCGCCTTCCCCGACTTCCGGTTTCTCTTGCACATAGGCTTCTTGCGACAGCAGCAGGATCGAGTGCCCCTTGGTCGTGAAATCATTATAAACTTGCGAGTAGCCAAAAAATTTCTTGAACTGCTCTCTGCTCATCTGATCACTTTTGCCATTCGGAACGGCAGCTTGATCCCAGCTATTCGCTTTATTGATCCAGATCGTGTAGTAATCATGATTCCCCATATTCGCATGAACAGGCGGAAGTTTATATTCACTTACAATGGTACGCAGCTCTTTATAATCTCGTTCCGTCCCCGTATCCGTCAAGTCACCCGTCAACATAATCGCATCGACAGGACCGTCGAACTGCTTAATATCATCCAATGCTTGCCGCAGCTTCTTCCCCGTCGATGGATCACCGACACTGACATGCAGATCGCTTAATATAAAATAGGACATAAGCGGGCCTGTTGGCAGCGGCTCAGTCGTCGTTTGCGCCACTGGTTGCGCGGGTTCAGGCTTGATCGATGAGACAGCAGGCTGATTTGCCTGCATAAATTTGTTCTTCACCTTTTGACTGAAAAAGGCACTTAATCCAACCAATGCAGCCCCAATGGCA
This sequence comes from Paenibacillus marchantiophytorum, assembly GCF_014640555.1. GTDB lineage: Bacteria > Bacillota > Bacilli > Paenibacillales > NBRC-103111 > Paenibacillus_E > Paenibacillus_E marchantiophytorum. The sequence goes on from NZ_BMHE01000051.1 coordinate 13,550, forward strand.
AGCAGCCATCTGATAAAAGCTCTCCGCGACATAAAAGCACCCCAAGTATACTAATAAGATTTACTCCGTACTTGCTATTATACCATAAAAAATCCAACAGGCAGAGTCGCCTGTTGGATTTTATGCAGTGTTGTCTTAGGTTAAAACCGTTGTCTTCTGTACGGCAGCCCAATCCACTTCCCCTTCATGTTGACCGTTAATCGGCCACCACTTGAAGCCATCCTGACTCAGCAGCTCAGTTGCTTCAACAGGACCCCACGATCCGGCTGAGTAATGCTTGAGATCAGCGGATTGCTCCGTCCAAGCTGCTGCGATACGATCAACATAAGACCAAGCGAGCGCAACTTCATCCCAACGGGTGAAATACGTCGAGTCACCGCGCGTAGCATCATGCAGCAAACGTTCATAAGCTTCCGGCGTGTTGATGCCGATCTGACAGCTTTGGCAGAAATCCATAGCAACCGGAACAATTACGCCTTCAGAACCTGGCTGTTTCGCATTCATCTTCAGATAAATGCCTTCCATCGGATTTACGCGGAATACCAGCAAATTCGGTTCAAGCTCGTGCTTTTTGGCTAAGTAAACATTATTCGGAATGTTCTTGAATTCGACCACGACTTCCGTCGTTTTGACCGGGAGCCTTTTCCCTGTTCGGATGTAGAATGGCACTCCCGCCCAGCGGAAGTTGTCCACATGCACTCTTGCAGCAAAATACGTTTCTGTCGTCGATTCCGGATTAACCGAATCTTCCTCACGGTAAGCCGGCAAATCCTTGCCGCGGCTCGTTCCGCTCGCATATTGCCCACGCACCACATTCGCACGCACGTCGTCACCGGATTCGAACAGACGCAAGGAGCGAAGCACCTTCACCTTCTCGTCGCGGATATCTTCCGGATGCAAGCGGCTAGGCGGCTCCATCGCCATCATCATCAGCATTTGCAGCATATGGTTTTGACCCATATCGCGCAAAGCTCCGGAGTGGTCATAGTAACCACCACGCTCTTCGACACCAACGGTTTCGCTGAGCGTAATTTGAATATTAGCTATGTATTTATTATTCCAAAGCGGTTCAAAGAAAGCATTCGCAAAACGTACGAATTCGATATTTTGCACCATTTCTTTGCCTAAGTAATGATCGATGCGGTAAATATCTTTTTCTTCGAACACTTGGCGAAGTTGTCCATTCAATCGTTCTGCGGACGGCAGATCGTAGCCAAATGGCTTTTCAATCACAAGACGGTGCCAACCTTTGGTTTCCAGCAAGCCGCCTTCGCTTAAATTGTAAGACACGTTGCCGAAGAGCTCTGGCGCCAAGGCCAGATAGAACAAACGATTGCCGCCTGTTTCGTATTTCTCATCCAGCTTGCTTGTGAGCACATTCAATTCGTGGAATCCAGCCACATTGTTAATGTCCAGCGACATATATTCAAAGCGCTCTGCAAAACGTTCCCACTCGGCCTCGTCTGCAATTTTGTAACGCGCAAAATCTTGAATCGAGTTTTTCACGTCATCGCGAAACTGCTCATTCGTGCGCGGTCTGCGGGCCAGACCTACAACTGCAAAATTTTCTCCTAATTTACCCTCGCGATAAAGGCTATAGAAGGCTGGAAACAGCTTTCTTTTCGCCAAATCACCCGTTGCTCCGAAAATATAGAATACAGCTCCACTCATCTATGCATCATTCTTTCTCTATTAGAATAAAGTCAATATGCTTAGCATACCTAAAATTGTCAAGCTATTCAACTTTTCTGAGTATTTTTACTAATAACATTTTCTTATACCAAACTAGACATTTGTCTATACCGATCGCACTAGCACCGAATAGGCTACAGTACACAATACTACGGAGGTGCCCTTAACCTTATGCAGCCCATTCATCCGATTACTGAAAAATCCTGCCGCAGCTTTTGCGGAAAGCCTGTTCTCATTTATTTGACCAATGGTTCCGAAATCTATGGTGTCCTAAGTCGTCTAGAAAAAAACAGCTTAATTCTCAATGAAGAAACTCGTCCCAAACTCAGCTCGACTGCCAAAAAAGTTAAACCGAGCAAGTCTGTAAAAACGAAACAAGCGAAATCAACAAGTCATAATCCGTCTCCGAATCCTATCCCTACCGGCTTTTCATCCTTCGGTCTTCCGCTCTTTGGGGGCGCAGCCCAGGCACCGTTGGGAGCCCTGAACATTCCGCTGAGCCAAGTTTCAGCCATCTTCAGCCCATAAAAAAAACGGCTGTTTTCAGGTAGATACGTCTACTTGAAGACAGCCCCTCTCACCTATCGGCCGATCCGTTTACTCATTCGGTAGCAGCTCAACTCTGCAAGGTATTCTTTGATCTCATATCCCTGTCTGGCATAGAAACCGATGGCGTTAGGGTTGCTGTCATCGACAAAAAGCTCCGCGGAATGGCAGCGCTCACTTTTCCCAAAGTCTTCAGCCATCTTCATCAGTTCGCGCCCCCTGCCTTTGCCCTGTTCACGGGCGTCAATGGCCAGCATATCCACGAACAAGACATGCGATTTGCGGGTTACCGAGATGAAACCGAAGGGCTGTTTCAGGCCTTTGGCAAGGACAAATGTTTTGTTGTGATTCAGCCGCTTGCGTATTTCCGCAAAAGTTATAGAAGCACCTGTGTCATATAACCTGGAAAAGGGTACTAACTGTTCAACAACCAATCGATGGATTGCCCGGTCGTCAACAGAAGGCAATCGTTTGCGAATCATAGGGCACCGCCTCCACAAGAAGCAATAATGCTATCTTATGTTGGTAATTCGTGAAATGACCCCCTCTGCAAACGCACATCTTAATTGTTCCATCGCAGCAAGTACCAATTTACCCCAGTGCCTGCGAATGGTATACTATACATAAGCGAAATGAGGTGTTTTGAATGATCAATGCCTATCCACCAATCACAGCGATAAGCAGCTATCAGACCCATAAGGATTATTACCGTGTCAGCGCCGTCCGGGCGACCTCCGGTGGGAAATCAACCACCATAAGGGAATCTCTGAACATGCCCTTCGAGGGACTGCCTTACAAGCAATTCGCCCAGAAAGCCGCCAAAGGGGTGGCCGGATTTGTTCAATCCGCCCAAGTGGTCAAACAGTCCGCACAATCCTTAATGAACGCTCGCCTATCCGCGGCTGCTTTCCCAGCTACTTCCAACCTTGCAGATGCCGATAGCGAAGCTATCCTAGAGCCTATCCGTCAATTTGTTGATACTTATAATGAATTTCAAAATAGCTTAAAGAGTTCACCTGAATACTTGAACCGTTCATTGCTGAACGGCTTTGAGCAAGCGGCTAAGCCTTATTCTTTGCAAGAGATCGGCATTACCAAGCTCGATGACGGCACCTTGCAGCTGGCGGAAGATGAGCTGCATAATCAGCTTATTAGCCCGTCAGGATCACTGCGCAGAAGCCTAGGCAGCATGACGAGCTTCGCAGCGTCCTTAGCGAACTCACTTGGCCAGCTGCAGCAGTTGCCTTCCGAGTCTCTCTTTCAGCTCTCCAGCTCGCCGCTGAAGCCCTACGGGCAATATCGCGCGCAGCTGCAGGCGTACTTGCCGGTACCGATGAGCGGATTGCTGCTCGACGCTCAGATGTAAACCAAATAACGGCCCTCGCGATGCTCATGCGCCTGCATGCTCACCTCGAGGGCCGTTTGCTGTTAAAATAACTTTTTGCCTAAAACATGATCCAGTGGAACAAAGCCGATCACACGGCTATCCATGCTGTTATTGCGATTATCTCCCATCACAAAAACATGATCATCCGGGACTTTCCATTGCTTGTTGCCGTTTGCCCGCATAGCCTCATTGATATAGGGCTCATCGAGAAGTTGCCCATTGCGATACATTTTATCATCTTTGAGCTCTAATTGATCTCCCGGCTTGCCAATTATGCGTTTGATCCAGACATGATTGTCATCGCCTTTGGTGAACAAACTAAGCAGCGGACTGTCGAGCAAATCGTTCTTGAACGTGCGTTTCATGTCAACACGCGAATCGATGATGACAATATCACCATAGTTGGGTTCATAATTAAACGTATGAGACAGCTTAGACACGTACACGCGCTGAGTGTCATGCAGCGTAGGGTCCATCGAATGACCCATAACCTTCGTGGATTGGAACACAAACACACCAAGAAACACGACTAGCACAAACGAAATGGCAATGGAACCGAACCAGCTCCAGATTTGCTTTAATAAATTCATCCTTATCGCTCCTTGTAACTTAGCTGCTACTGCTACTCTGCCAACCCATGCTTAAATGCGTAAATCGCCGCTTGCGTGCGATCTTCAACACCTAATTTGGCAAGTACATTCGTAACGTGAAATTTCACGGTCTTCACACCAATGAACAAATCGTCCGCCAACTCTTGGTTCGACTTGCCCTTCGCAATCAACCGCAGCACTTCCATCTCGCGATCCGTCAATTCCTCATGCGGCGCCGCGACAGGCTTTGGCTGGCGAAACCGATTCATGATCTTGGAGGCCACTTGCGACTCCAGAATCGACTGCCCCTTGGCGGCCGCTCTGATCGCTTGCGCGATCTCAGAAGCGCGTGACGTTTTGAGCAAATAGCTGAAAGCTCCTGCTTCTATGACTGGATACATTTTCTCATCATCCAGGAAGCTCGTCAACACGATGACTTTGCAATCCGGGTACAATTGCAGCAGCTTCCTCGTCGTTTCAATCCCGTCCATGCCTTCCATAACTAGATCCATCAGTACGACATCAGGTCGATATTCCTGAGCAAGCCGAATGCCGTCATGGCCATTGCTTGCCTCTCCGACCACTTCAATGCCATCCTCTGTTCCTAATACGGCTGCGAGTCCGATTCTTACCATTTCATGGTCATCGACAAGCAAAACTTTAATCAAAGCGTCGTCCATTTGCTTCTCCTCTCACTCCACAATGATTTCTTGACTCCTCAGCTAGCCTTCAACAACAAGTTCAGAAGCAAGTATAGGCACCCTGATTTCTATCCGTGTTCCACGATCCGGTGCCGTAATAATGTCTACGGAGCCGCCAATTTCGTTGACCCGCTCCTTCATCGATACGATGCCATAAGAAGTGAGCTTCTTCGCATCCAGTTCAAAGCCGACGCCATCATCACGAATTGCCAGACGAACACCGTCCGGACGATGCAGCAGCTTCACTTCCAGCTTGTTCGCTTTGGAATGACGCAGTGCATTCGAGAGAGCCTCCTGCACAATCCGGAATAAATGATCTTCAATTCCTTTATTTAAACGAATTTCTTCGTCCATATCCCACGTGATCGCCATCGGGACCTTCGCAGCGAGCTCCTTCAGCAGCTCCACAAGCCCTTCTGACAGCCGTTTGCCTTCCAGATGAATCGGTCTTAGATGGAGCAGCAAAGCCCTCATCTCGGACTGCGCCACAGAGGCCATTTCCTCAATCAAATGGATTTGGCGCTTGGCCTTCTCGAAATCCTTGTCCAACGTCCGCCCAACCGCCGTTGCCGTCATCGAGATCGCAAACAACTGCTGGCTCACCGCATCATGAAGCTCCCGCGCCAACCGCTGCCGCTCTTCAATAACCGCGGATAATTTGGCCTTCTCTGCGAGCTCGGCATTATCGTTGGACAATCGCTGCAAGGAAGTAACCTGTTCTTCCCAGCGCTTCATAATCCGCCCCAATTGCTCGCTGAGACGACCGATTTCATCTTCCCCATATTCGAAGCCTTCACGGGAAAATGTGCCTTTTTCCAATAGAATCATCGTTTCCATCATCGGCTCAAGCCGCCTTGTTATGCGACTGCTATTCCAATAGCCATAGCCTGCTCCTATGCTGCCGATGATCAAGATCGCCATAAAGGTAAACTTCACGCCTTCCTGCCAGTTCGCAAACGGCACGATCAAATTGCGTGATTGCAAAAAATAAATAATAGCGCCTAAGACAAAGAAACTAAAGATGATTGATTCAGCCATACTGCGCCATATCATGTTGGTTAATCGCCGTTTATAGCCGTCCAATAGGTACTGAACCTCCTCCACTACGTTACATTACTTTAATCTTGATATCTCCTACGATGTAAGAAAGAACTAGTTTCACACGATGATCACAGTGCTCATAGTTGGGTGATTGCCATGTTAATTTGTTCATTACGCCGGATTCCTTCTCATTGGCCACCTGAATTTGTCCAAAGGTCACGGAAGTAGCTACGGAGACACCGATATCATCAGGCACTTTAATGTCCACATCACCGACGACCCCTTGTAGAATCAGCGTGGTTTCTTTTTGTTCCAGGATCGCAAGGGAGAGATCAATATACGTTTCACCGATAATGTACCAGGTCGAGCTGTTGCGCAAAATCCACGGCTCGCGGCCCAAGCGGACGCTGTCCATCAGCTTTTGCTTTTGAATATACGTATCGTCCTTGTGCACTTGTTTCGATCGTATAAAAAACAGGCCTAGTGAAATTAAAACAATAGAAAACACAATTGTAATGTGATCTCCGAATAAGATGACCGCCCCGATGCCGATCAACACATAGCCCTTGCGTTCTTTACGTGAACGAACCCGATGAATACCAAGCAAGACGAGGATAATCGCAAGAATGGGGAAAAAGCCTATCGTATGATCTAGAAGCAAAAAAAGACCGGCTCCAATCAGCACAAGTGCTGTATTCCGGCTGCGGTTGTTTTTGGTTTCTTCGCCCATCGCTGCACCTCCTCTGGCTGCCTAATTTAAGTAGTTGATATAGAACCCTAGCATACCATAAGAATGGACGACCTCCAAGATGCAAATCCTTGATCGGCAAGGCTTTTTCGTGAATCTTGAAGGTCACGCCGTGCGCCGTGTCTCCGGCGCTGACGATGATTCGCGGCTATTTCTTGCCGCTCGAGTCCTTCTCATCGCTGAAGCTCTGATGCTGCCAATCCTGCTTGAGCTTGCCGCGCAGCGAGCGCAGCTCCTGCTGGAGATTGCCGCCGGCTTCCTTCAGCGTCTCACGCGACAGGCGGCCCGCGACGCGGAGGCCCTGCAGCGCTTCCCGGCCGAGCTCGCGGCCGGTCACTTCGAGCTCGCGCCATGTGTCGCGAGCCTCCTTCGGCGGCAGCCCGCCTTCCGGCTGCCGTTCACCTGCTGCGTGCCCGGCACGCAGCCCGCGCAATTCATCCGCAAGCGCCAGGCACAAGTCCTGGCTGCTTGCGTATTGCGCGCGGAACTGCTCGCTAGCGGCTTCCTCGCGCAGCTTCTCTTGCAGTGCCATCCGCGCGAGGTCCTCTTCGCCGGCGCGCATCGCCAGCTCGGCTTGCTCGCTCCGCAGCTGCGCCATCTCCTCGGCGTTCACACATAGCCGTCTCAGCTCTATCGTATGCTGCAGCGCCTCCTCATAGCGCTGCTCCAGCGCCTTGATCCCGCGCTGCCCCGATTCTGAGGCGCTGCCTCCCCGCTCATGCTTATCCAGCTTGCATGCAGCATCTTGCCAGGCCGTCTCAGCCATTTTACCAATCCGATTCAATATGCTCATTATGCCACACCTCCTATTTTCTCATCGATTAAAATTCATGATTAGACGAAACATCCTGTTTCTTCAGCATGCGGAAGCCATAAACCAACATCCACACAGCCAAACCGAGAATCAGGAGTCCAGACAATTTGAACGTCAAGATCAAAGCGCCTATGCCAAAAATCAACCATCCTATTTTCTTGTCATTCTTTATGCCGACATAGCCCAGCACCACCATGGACACCGGAACCAGCCATCCCATTAAATGACCAAATTGATGTAAACAAATCAGTAACCCTACTGTAATAAAAAGCAATGCAATACTTTTTGATCGATCCAACCTCATCTTGCCAACCGCCCTTCGTGTTTGCTTCATGTCTTCATTCTAGCTGAAACAAGTACCGCTCAAAACGGACTCGCGACTGTTTTGTTCCTAGACCTAAGTCCAGTATGGATTTGCGACCAACCATATTTTGGTCGTTGTTCCGCCTGAATGTTCGATGGTAAACTATTTAAAGCCGAGTCCGGTGCACAGACAAAGTGCCGGTACGGGGGACGATTTACTTGGGGTGAATATTTGCTCTTTCGCGGAGCAGACTAGGGAGAACCTTCTTCCCGAACCCGTCAACTAACCTCGAAGGCTCATGAAGGAGGCTCACCAATTGAATAAGCTTACAAAAGGGTTAACTAGCCTTGCTGTGTCTTTAACAGTCTTGGCAGGAGGCTTTCTTTCCCCATTTTCCGCCCATGCGGCCGAGATGGATGTGAAAGTGCAAGTCAATGATGATCTGGTCCAATTTCCGGATGCACAGCCCTATCTGGATGGCAATCATGCCACGCAAGTACCCGTGCGTTTCGTAACAGAGAAATTAGGTTATGACGTGCAATGGCACAAAGAAGGCAATCAAATCAAAGTCGTACTGAACAATGACAAGCACACCATCACTTTGGTTTCGGGTCAAAAAGAAGCTGAAATCGATAATAACACCGTCATGATGGATACCCATGCTGAATTCCAAGATGGCCGCGTTTATGTGCCTCTTCGTTTTCTTAGCAATGCTTCCGACATACCCGTTCAGTGGGACGCTAGCAGCAATATAGCGATACTTAGCAAGGATGGCAATAACCATGCACCCGATTATGAACTCTTTCAATCGACGGTCTATTCCGCAGATCCGGCTGAAAATGGCGGATATGCAGCTCTAGATTTTCTCGGCAATCCTCTTTCCGTTGGAACTGTAGCTGTTGATCCATCTGTAATCCCGCTTGGATCAAAGCTCTATATAGAAGGTTATACCTTCAATGGGTTACCAGCAGGCGGCATGTATGCCTACGCAACAGATACTGGCGGTTCTGTTAAAGGAAAGCACTTGGATATCTTTGTTCCTGGTTCCCAGACGACATTAAGAAAATTCGGCATCCAAACCATTAAAGTATATAAATTATCAAATTAAACAAATAAAAAGTTGGATTTGTGAGATCTTTTTTCACAAAATCCAACTTTTTTTATATATACCACTTGAATTTCTGATAATTCCTAGTATAATACTCGGTATAAGGTTTTAAAAAAAGGAGCTGTTCAAGATGTTCACCTACAAACACCCCATTGCCCAAACCTGGATTAATGATCATCTTGATCTATACAATTATGCTCTAGCACTAGGAGATACGGAATGGCAGCAACAAATCCTCCAAACATTAAAACAATTTGAGCTTCATTTGACTCGTCAATTTGAATTTCAACTATGGCAAATGTTTGATTCCATCAACCGAAATATGCTGAAACTATTTCAACAATTAAAAGATCACAAGCAGAACTCCACCGAAGAAGAGCAACTGCGGGAGAAAGTATGGGAGCTAAAGCTGAGACGACTTGAGATTGTGAAGTTAATTAAAGCAAATAAGGTTTAAGAATGTAGGATTGTGTTTAAATAGAAGATTCGGACGGTTAGAAACGAAGGAGAATATGGCATACAGAGGACTGCTTTGCCATGAAGTTTAACATTGTGTTCAGCCCCACTGGCATGGTTGGCTGATTACGTTCTAAGGCATGCAGATGACTGCTCTGCCGATTGGTTCTCATAAGAATTGGGAGATTCTTATGTCAATCCTTTTACATGGAAGTTTGTTTCATTTCACGCATCATATTCATCATCATCGTCATCATTTCATCGCACTCTTGCATGTTCATCATCATGTTGTCCATATCCATGCTTTCCATCATGTTCATGTCTTTCATTGTGCTCATCATCATTTTCATCGATTTCATACGGCTCATCATGTCGTCCATACACATATTCATCATCATTTGCATACACATTTTTTCCATTTGAATTCCTCCTCTGATTTTTACTCTTCTAAAAATTACTATACTTTTGACTATTATGCAATCTTTTTCTTGCAATCCCTTCTTCATCTATGCTATTATTTTTAATTACCCTATATTCCTATTAATCTTATCGGTTTATCCTGAAGTAAGGCTGCTCACTAGGTTTATAACCTTTTGAGACAGCCTTTATTTACATTTAGCTTTTTACTAGATTAGCAGCTAGTATCGGTTTCCCTCTCGGCTTATCCCCATGCGCATCAGGCTCAAGCGTAATGGCAATCGTGTCATAATTATTAGGATCGAAGGTATAATATAATCCGCCTGTTCCATTGTATGTCAGGAATGTTCCTGCATTGACAGGGGTATCTTTCCCTTTGATCAACCAGACTTGATAGGCCTCGTTATTGTTCAGTTCCGGCAATTTTTCTGCTTGGACGAGCAGGTGTGTGCCTTTTGCGTCAATCACGATCGTAGCTAAGCCCTTCGCTACAATATCTTGCGCGGTGCCGCTCAAGGTGACAACGTCATTGACTTTAACCGCTTCTGGCGGCCGATCCAGCAATGCGATGCGTAACTTCAAATCCCGGTTATCCTGCTGCAAATGATAACTATAAACACCGAGAATAAGCACGGCAGCTGAAAGTCCTCCATAAATCCAAGGCTTCCATGGACTTCTCTTGGTACCTCTTCGCTTTCGGCCTACAGCAAATCCACTCTCTACTTCTTTTGGCACCTCTACTTCTTTTGGCACCTCTACAGAATCATCACTGAAAATATGACCAAGCACGCGTTCCTTCATACCAACGGGAATTTGCACAGGTTCCGCGGCCATCGGCAAAAGGTCGACAAGTTCGATAAGCTCGGCCAGTTCAGCGGTACATGCCGCACATTCTTGCAAATGCCTTTCAAATTCAGCCCGCTCTTCCAGGTCTAGTCCACCTACTGCATACATCTCTAGATTTTCACATCCGTTTGCCGGCTTATTCATCCTTGAAGTTCCTCCTTTCCTACCCCTGCAAGCCGCCCCTTCAATTGCTTCAAGGCCAGCCTCACTCTGCTTTTCACCGTACCTAACGGAATTGCCTGATTATCGGACACTTCTTGCTGGGTGTAGCCTTGATAATAGATAAGCTCTAGCACTTGCTTTTGATCGGGATTAAGCTCATGCAGCGCCTCGCGTATTTCTTGCCCTCTCCAGCCATCCAGCGCTGCATCTTCCGTACTTTTGCCCATGTCGGGAATGCGGCTTAATTGTTCCATATCCGCTGTTTGCCCTGTGGTTCGATTTTGCTTTTTGCGCAGCAAATCGATGGCGATGTTGCGAGATAGCGTAAACATCCAACTGGTTAGCTTCCCCTGTTCGGCATCGTACCGCTCAGCAGCCTTCCAGATACGCAGGAATAATTCCTGCACCACTTCTTCTGCCATCATCGTATCTTGAACAATGCGGTAAGCAAATGCATAGATCGGTTTTTCATACTTCTCATATAGAAATTTGAGCGCATCGGCATCTTTAGCCACGATTTGCCTCATTAGTTCTTGGTCGGTATTCGTACCATTCATGAAGGATCCCCTTTCCCAAAGTCTCCTGTCTATTATATACTTCGCAAAATCTCTTGTATTGGATGATATGAAAAAAAACAAAAATTTGTTTGTGATCCTTGTGATCCATATCTGTTTATCCCTCGTTCTATTAACCGAGAGCAACAAACAATCCCCCAATTCAAAGGAGCGAACGATTATGAAACCTATGATCAAAACATTAGCAACAGCTGCACTGGGCCTTACCCTTATCTTCCCAACAATGGCGAGCGCTCATTCGATTACTGTGAAAAGCGGCGCTGCCGATTTACGTGTCACTCTGGAAAGCCTGCTCGGTGAGCATGCTGAACTAGCCGTCATCGCGATGCAAAAAGGCATCGACGGCGCTGCTGACTTCAATGATGTGGCGGCCGCACTAATCGCTAATGGCGATGATTTATCCAAAGCCGTTGGTTCCGTCTACGGAGCCGATGCCGGCAAGGCGTTCAGCGGACTATGGAACACGCACATCGGATTTTTCGTAGATTATGTTACTGCTACTGCCAAAAAGGATGAAGCAGGTCGTGCCGCAGCCTTAGATAAGCTAGCCAAATATGGCCCTGATTTCGGTGCGTTCCTCGAAAGCGCTAATCCAAACCTCAAAGCAGCTGACGTCGCTGAAGGCTTGAAAGCTCATGTCAGTCAGTTAATCACCGCCTTTGATGACTATGTGAACAAAGACTACACGGGTGCTTACAAAAGCGAACGCGAAGCTTATGCCCATATGGTGCATTTCGGACAAATTCTAGCAGACGCAATTGTGAAACAGTACCCGGACAAATTCACGAATGTAGGAGCTTCCGCTGCTTCCGTCAATCTCCGCTCAGGTTTGGACCGCTTGCTAAGCGAGCATGGGGGTTTAGCCGTTCTAGCTATGCAGAAGGGAATCAATGGAGCTCCTGATTTTGATGCGGCAGCTGGCGCACTTCTTGCGAACAGCGATGATTTAAGTGCGGCCATCACGTCTATCTATGGAGATGACGCAGGCAAAGCATTCAAAGGTTTGTGGAACACACACATTGGCTTTTTCGTGGATTATGTGAAAGCAACAGCAGCCAAAGATGAAACCAAACGCAAAGAAACCCTGGATAAACTAAACCAATACGGAACCGATTTCGGTGCCTTCCTAGAGGGAGCCAATCCGAATAACTTCAAAACAGCTGATATCGCAGCTGCCCTGAAGCCTCACGTCGCTCAATTAATTAGTGCGTTCGATAATTACGTCAATAAAGACTACGCCAAAACCTATGCAAGCACGCGTGAAGCCTACGCGCATATGGCCCATACTGGCGATTATTTAGCTGGAGGAATCGTCGCTCAATTCCAAGATAAATTCCATGACCCTAAAGCGCCTGCCGCGATGGATATGAAAATATGGATGAAAATTGGCAGCAGCGATTTTACGATTAACGACAAAATAACAAAAATGGATACTGCGCCATTCATGTGGGAAAGCAACACCTATGTACCTCTGCGCTTCCTGGCTGAAGGCATCGGCGCTGTCGTAACTTGGGATCAAGCCTCCCAAACAGCATGGGTCAAAGCAGGAAACGATACCTTAACATTCTGGGTTGGCAAAGACTATATGGAAGTGAATGGCGTGAAAAAGGAAATCGGCGCTGGTGTCGTCCTGAAAGACGGCCGCACACAAGTTCCGCTTCGCTTCATCACTGAATTATTGGGATGGAATGTTCAATGGAGTGAAGCAGACTGGTCCATCACATTGACCAAGGCTATGGCTATGAGCACACACACGCATTAAATGATCAAAAAGCCGCAACCGAGTTGAACTCTGGTTGCGGCTTTTTGCTGTGAAGAACGATCAGCCCTTCACACAATAGGGTAAACAATAACGGGCTCTTCGCGATGGAACCCTTTGCCGCCTGCCGGCAAATAGATCAAGCAATCCGCGTCTTTAATCGATACCATAATACTCGATTTATCAATACCGGAAGGCTTAACCCGCAAGCAGCCGTTCTCAACATGCGTAATCCCTCTGACATATCGAGGATAGGCAGAACCTTTGTCGTAATCCACGTCTAGAAAGGCTGATATGGCTTCTGGGTAAGGTTCCCTTGAGCCTGCCATCGCTTTGATCAGCGGTTTGGCGAACAGCTCAAAGCCAACGAAAGATGCGCCTGGATTCCCCGATAAAGCAAGCAGCAGCCGATTGTTCCACACAGCCGCGCTCGTTGGCGTACCTGGCCGCATTGCGACTTTATTGAAGAGCAATTTGCCATCGAACCGCCCAAAAACATCTACTAGCACGTCGTAGTCCCCTACAGAAACACCACCGGAAGTTAAGACCAAATCCACATCGGCAAGGGCGTCCCGCAGAGCGGATTCCACCTCTCCTGCGTCATCAGAGAGAGCTTGCATAATAACGGGGCTTCCGCCTGCCGCTTCCACTTGCGCGGCTAACATATAACTGTTGCTGTTGCGAATACGTCCCGGCTGCAGCTGATCCCCCACATTCAACAACTCTGATCCTGTCGAGAAAATGCCCACTCGCGGCCTTCGATAAACAGCTACAACGGAGTAGCCGAAAGTTGCCAATATCGCGGCTTCTCCTGGACCTATTCTTGTTCCTTGCGCTAGCAATAAGTCTCCAAAACCGATTTCACCTGCGATTGGCGTAATATTACTGCCTGCTGGAACGTTCTTTTTGATACAGACAGATGTATGATGCCCGCCTTCCTCTCGACATGAATCCGTCATCTCCAGCATGACTACCGCATCAGCTCCGCCTGGAACAGGAGCCCCTGTCATGATCCGTGAGGCCAGTCCAGATTGAATCGTTAGCTTGGGTATGGTACCACTGGGGATTCGCTCTATGACCCGCAAGCTGATAGGATTCTCTGGCGATGCTTGTTGGATATCCGCTGAGCACACCGCGTAGCCATCAACACCTGATCGACGAAAATGTGGAACAGCATGATCTGCGTAGATATCAAGTGCCAGCCTTCTCCCAAAAGATGAAGACAGTGGAACAGACTCCGGATTCGTGAGAATCACATGCTCATACAGCAGGCTTCGAGCTTCATCTACAGCAATAACCTTTCGCCCGAACTTTAGCTTCGTATCGCTGTTCACGACCTTCTGTTCCTCCTAGGCTAGATTAGCCACCAATTTGCGACATCCGGCGAAGTGTTGGGGTATGCGACTGTTCCTCATTCATCAACGCCTGCGCCATCTCATGATTTTGCGGTTTAATATCGAGCGCTCGGAAAAATAGTTCTTCCACCGCTTCATCATTGCCAATATATTTGCGAACATTAAATTCATCAGACCAATACAAACATGGTTTCACATTGCCATCTGCCGTTATCCGCAGACGATTGCAGGTCTCACAGAAATGATCGCTGATCGGATGAATGAGACCAAATGAACCAAGAGCGCCTTCAATGCGGTAATTCTGAGCAGGTCCATTCCCATAAACAGCATCGGATGCTGCAGCATGCCAGCCTTTTTCCTTGCAGCGATCCAAAACCGTGGTCAAGGACAAATAACGACTTTTCCAATTCTCATCCTGATGACCGATCGGCATGTATTCAATGAAACGAACCTGAATAGGACGATCTATTGTCATTTGTAAGAAATCTTCAATTTCATCATCATTAATGCCCTTCATCAAGACAACATTTAGCTTAATCGGCGTAATTCCAACACGGTATGCCTCCTCAATACTAGCAAGGACGCGGCGAATATCGCCACCTCTGGTAATTAAGGAGAACCGATCCGCTTTCAATGAATCCAAACTAATATTTACACGGGTTAAACCTGCAGCGCGCAGCTTCTCAGCTCGTGAAGCAAAGTATATCCCATTCGTAGTCAACGCAATATCTTCAATACCGGGAATTGGAGAAAGCATGCCGATCAGTTGCTCCAGGTTTTTACGCACGAGCGGCTCGCCACCCGTCAACCTCAGTTTGCGAACACCCAGTCCTGCAAGCACGCGGACAACATCGGTAATCTCCTCAAAAGTCATAAGCTTCTCATCAGGTTCAAATTCCATACCTTCTTCAGGCATACAGTAGACACAACGAAGATTGCAGCGATCTGTGACAGAAATACGCAAGTAATCATGCATGCGTCCGAACCGATCCATTAGCTGCTTAGGCATAGGAGTTCACCTTCTCTCTTTAACCATTATGGCATATTTCCTAACAAAAACCTAGATTCCATCATAGATTCATCTTTTGTATTCATGGTGATGATAGATTAACTAACATATTCTCATATTCTTCAGGTGTGTTTATATTCGCAGCAAAATGAGGCGCTATATGATGCGAATCAAAAAATTCCTCTTCCACAGGCTGCCAGTCAATATGATCCAACAAGCCCATCAAACGAAACTTCTCCTGCTTCAGCAGCAGTTCCGCCTCTGATCCAATCAATCGTGTATATACAGCGTGAAGCGGATGAGTACGTCCTTCAATAACTGGAACGACGGCATCCACGTTCGCTTCCTGACATAATTTCCCCATAGCTTGAGCCGCTTGAGCTGAAATAAAAGGCATATCACAGCCAACAATCCACATAAGAGGTTCCGTCGCCGCAAGCGAAGCTGCATGAATACCGCTTAAAGGGCCCTGTTGAACATAAAAGTCCTTGATGCACTGCACATCCACATCGGGACTCTTCTCGATCCAAGGTAGCAGCTTCTCAGGCTCATTAGAGACAAGAATGATCTGCTTGCAAATTTTCTTCATTTCATTCAATTGCTTAATGATGAGGGGCTGACCTTGTATGGGCAAAAGAGCTTTGAGCTTCCCACCCATCCGGCGATTGAGTCCTCCTGCGAGAATAACGCCTGTAATCATGCTTGGAGCTCCACCAGCCTTTTGAGAAAAGATTGCTTCCAACTTGCTGATAGAGCAGGCAGCTCCGCTATACGTCCAATCGCTTCTGCGTTTGTCTTTTCTTTATATTTGATTTGATTGGCATATGCAATGGTAATTCCTTCTTTATCCTTACTAATCAGTTTTACTGCCGAATCTTTGTCCAGCCTGCCTTCAACTAATACTCTGAAATAGTAGCCGGTGTAGCCAGTCTCTTGCATCTGCAAAGGTGCAGTGCCCAAATCAAGCCGTTTGGCCAGTTTATGACAAGGTTGACGAGGCTGCGTAATCTGAACGACAACTTCACCGATCGCGAACGTGTCACCAATACAGACTTCCGTTTCGAGCAAACCTCGTACCGTTAAGTTTTCGCCGAACGTGCCCGCTTCCAGCTTCTTGCCCAGCTCCTGCTCCCAGAACGCATAATGTTCTTCAGGATATGCGCATAGCGCTTTATCAGGCCCGCCATGCACAGACAAATCAGCCTGTCCATCGCCCTCTGCTTGCACTTTGGATACAAACAAAGATGAGCTGACCGGGGATTTGAAAATACCCGTGATCAGCTCTTTTCCTTGCACCTGTATGACTTGGGGTAAACCAACATTTAACGATACAATTTCCATGACCAATTCCCCTCATTTCCAAGCTAGCTTCTTAGTCTTACTATACCAAAAAGCGCTCGGAAAGTCAGGCCTATCCTTACTTCTATCGCAGCCTTGCTAAGCCTTCGAAGCATCTACCCATGCGTCGTTATCGTAACCTCTAACTTCCCAATATCCCATATGTTCCTTCTCAATCAGCTCGATGGCTTGCAGCCATTTGACCGATTTATAGGCATACATCTGAGGAACAATGAGTCTGACAGGACCGCCCAGTTTCTGAGGAATGGGTTTCCCGTCCATCATCACAGCAACCATGATATCATCTCCGTTTGCTTGATCCAGAGATAGAGCATCCGTATACACCTTGTCTCCGGAGTAGAACTTCACAAATTTCGCTTTGGATTGGACCCCCGCTGCGGCCAGCAATTGTTTGAGCGGAATACCTTCCCATGTACACTTATATACGGACCATCCCGTTACACAATGGAAATCGCTCACTTGTACCGTTCGTTTCATCTTCAGGAACTCTTCCCAATTCCACGTATTGGGCTGATCAACAAGACCGGATATGGCAAATTTCCACGAATCCGAGGAAAAAGCCGGAATTTCCGTCACCGTATAAATACGGAAATTCCCCTTCGCCCCTCCGCCGACCACAGCGGCGGAGTCCGGCAATGGCGCAGGCGGCGGCAGCATCTTATTGCCGTCGCTGGCGATATACTCGGCGGTCGTTGACCCGCCGGTATCAAATGCGCCTTTTATCCACCGATAAAAGGCGGGGCCTACCGCGATCACGAGCAGCACCCCTGCGACTAGTCGCAGGAACGATGCGCGTGTGATCGGCGACTCCTTCAGCGCGGCGATCACCGCCTGCGCTGCAGAGCGCTTCTCCGTGGCGTCCTCCGCCGCCGCGGGTGTGGGCTTCGCCGCTGGGGGCGGCGCGGCTTTGGCAGCGGCTTGGTCCAGCCGCTGTTGGCGCTTAAGCCATCGGCTTCGCGAGATGGCGTGGTACAGGGCATACGGCACTCCGACCCAGGTGAGCAGGTCATGCACGAAGAGTGCCGTATTGTTCAGAGCTGGTGGCAGATGCCGGAACTGCCACAGAATCACACCGGAAGCAGCCCAGCCAACCAGCAGCGCGAGCACGAACACCAGATTCGCGCGTTGATTGCGCCGCGCGCGAATCTGGTGCCAATGCTTCCGAATCATTGGCGCATACAGCGCGATGAGTACAATCGAAGCGACGCCCAAATAAATATGAAGCTGCTTCAACGTCACCCGCAGACTCCCGAGTTCTCCCCGAACAGCCCCAATACTCAGCACAATGCCTGTAACCGTCAGAAGCAGCACAATCCAAGCATTCCAGCTATGTATCGAATTTAATCGCTTTCCAAAAGATTGCTTCAACCAGCCTCTTTTCGTATCCACACGCTCACATCCTTTATCCAAACTGCCTGTTTACTCTAATCATAACGTATAAATATTAAAAAAGGCTTACAAACCTACGAATATTTAAGTTCTTAAATATGATTGGAAATTTCGATAGCAGTTCTACTGGATATTTTCCAGTTGCCCGCTTCATCTATAAGCTGGAATGAACAACCTACTGTTCGGATTCCAATAGGTTAAATTATATTACTTCACTATTGCCACTATCCCCTTGACTCAGAACCCTCACAGCATCTCCTATCCTAGGGTATAGTTTGCCCCAAAACGGATTGATCACAACCTTGTTCCCCCAACCTCTGAGCCCTACGGGATAACGCCCACTACTTACTGTTCCCCCAGCCTCTGAGCCTACGGGATAACGCCCACTACTTACTGTTCCCTCAACCCACTGAGCCCATGGGATAGCGCCCACCACTTACTGTTCCCTCAACCTCTGAGCCTACGGGATAGCTCCCACTACTTACTGTTCCCTCAACCTCTGATCCTACGGGATAGCTCCCACCACTTACTGTTCCCTCAACCTCTGAGCCTAAGGAATAGCGCCCACTACTTACTGTTCCCCCAGCCTCTGAGCCAAGGGGATAGCGCCCACCTCAACGCAAGAAAAACCTAGTCTCTGCGACTAGATCACCCAGTCAAGGTACCATGGCAAGCCTCCTTACAAACTCAATAACCTTTATTTAGCCAAAATCGCTCATTCTGAAAATCTAATGAATTCCAGATGCGCTATTTCCAGCAAATGATCACTATTCGTCCAATAAGTCCAATAAAGTGCCGGGTAGCGCCATCTCAGTTCATTAAATTTCCTAAGTAGCCATTTTCTCGTCTATAAGCAGCATACAGTTCATTAGATGCCCTTTAAGACCGAAAACCTCCAAAGCAAAGAAGTCAGTGTGGACACCAATAAAAAAAGCCCGACATCCTTAGATGTCAGACTTCCAAGAACCGTCCCTATAGTTCCGAGGATATCCCACTTTTTTGATACACGCCGATAAGCTTATGTCTGTTGTCCAAGCCTCAGGGACTCTTCGCTGTAGAGGATCATTTTACGCTGGAGGGGGAGTAAGAAAGCTAGCCATAAGATGCCAGATAGAGAGAATAACAATAAGGATGCGGTTACCCAGTTCCACTCTGCCAAGGAGTAACCCTGTTTAGCAGCCATCAAATGCCCAGGTATCAGAAGCAGCACAATACCGGGAACTGTGAAAATATAGTCAGCAAGCATGATGTTTTTTGACAATATTTCCCCTCACTCCTTCTCCTAACTCGATGGTGACCTTAGTCACAACCATGGGAAGCAGCACCTTAATAAATAGGCAGCGTGAACCAAAATCTGCTACCCTGACCCTCTTCAACATTCACGCCAATTGATCCTCCATGCAGCTCCACGATGGATTTGGCAATCGCAAGTCCTAAACCTGCGCCACCGCTCGTTCGTGTTCTCGAAGGATCGGCACGATAGAAACGATCAAATATTTTATCGCTATCAGCTCCACGAATACCCTCACCTTCATCCTGAATGCACAGCTGAACAAACGGATCCGAAAGCTTATTTGCTTTAATTCGAATGGTTCCACCAACGGGTGAATGACGTATCGCATTATCCAAAATATTAGAAATCACTCGTTTCATTTCGCTAGGCATCGTAGCGACAGCAGGCAAGTGATCCGGAAGATCAACTTGCACTTGCAATTTCTTTTCTTCGAGCTGAAAAGACAAACTTTGCAGACTATCGAGCAATAGATGATCCACATGATATCGTTCAGGAGTAAATTCGGTACCGCCGGCATCAAGCTGAGACAGCTTAAATAATTCCTGAATCAGTCCATCAAGACGTCCTGTTTCAAGACGAATGGTTTGGAGATAGCGATTGAAGGTCGTTTTATCTTGGATAACGTCGTCCTGGAGCGCCTCAACAAACGCTAGGATAGAAGCCATCGGTGTTCGTAAATCATGTGATACGTTCGCCACAAGCTCTTTGCGCGAAACTTCAGCCGAACGCAGCTTCTGGAAGCTTTTGTTCAGCTTGCTCGTCATATGGTTGAATTGTCCAGCCAGTTTTTGAAATTCTACAGGGCCGATTAGCGGAACTTGTCCCTCAAACTGTCCTTCGGAAATACGCGCGGTTTCTTCTGTAATGGCATGAATGGATTTCTCCAAAGGTCTTGTCATGACATAGTGAATGAGCATGGAAACCACTGCCGCGATTAAAGTTACTGTCGATAGCAACACGACATCCTTCCAGTGGAGCAGCATAAAGTGGTAGCAAATAAACAGGGTAAGCAGAGTAATACCTGTACTCACACCGCTGGCAATAAGCAAATATAGGCGAAGCTTCAGGTTAGCTCCCTCCCTTCGAATTTATAGCCAATGCCCCAAACTGTCTTGATATATCGCGGCTCCGATGGGTTCGCCTCAATTTTCTCCCTTAGTCTACGGATATGAACCGTCACGGTCGTTGTGTCCCCATCATAATCCGTATCCCATACTTTGCTAAGCAGTTGGTTCCTTGAAAATACCTGTTCCGGATGTCCTACGAACACATGTAGAAGTTCAAATTCCTTCAAGGTCAGCTCAATTTCCTTGCCGTTCACACGAACACTTCGGTGCAGTACATTGATTTCGAGCCCAGGAAATTTCAGGAGATGCGCTGGCAGCTTCACATCTGCATTCCTAGCCTCAGGCTTGCTGCGCTGCATCCTGCGCATGATGCCATTGGCTCGCAACACCAGCTCCCGCGGCGAAAACGGCTTCGTCAGATAGTCATCTGCGCCCATGGTCAGTCCCATAAGCCGGTCCGTTTCATCGCCTAAAGCCGTCAGCATGATGATGGGCACGTCCTGTTCATTGCGAATTTCTTCGCAAACCTGCCAACCGGTCTTGCCCGGCATCATGAGATCCAGAATGATCAGCTGCGGGTGATGCAGCCGCCATAAGCGGATGGCTTCCTCGCCATTTCCCGCTGATATGACCTGATAGCCCTCCCGCTCCAGATAAACGGTACACACATCTATAATATTCGTTTCATCATCAACAACGAGAACGAGTGAACCCATGAGATTTTCCCTCCTCACCTTGTTCCCTTCAAGCTTGCACTTGCAGATCAGGTTTAGACACAAGTGCAAGTTCATCCTGTTTGCGGTTTAAGTTTCGTACATACATCGTTTGGGCGAAGCCAGCGAACAAAAGGAGCACGCCAAGCAGGATGAACATCATTTTTCCACCGTAGTGGGTGAAGAGGAATCCTCCCAAAACAGGTCCAATTGCGCGCGATAGTTGCCAATTCATGCCGAAAATAGAGAAGTACCAGCCTCTTTGATCCTCGGGAGCAATAATGGAGATGACCTTTTGAATATGAGGACCATTCAACATTTCACCTATGGTAAATAAAAATTCAACAAAAAGTAGTAAAGCGAAAAATGGAACCACCCCATAGCCAACGGAGACTACGGCAAATAGTACATAAGATACAGCGATGATCAAATAAGGAGCTACGCGTTCGGTTCGTTTGGCGATCCAGAGCTGCAAGGCGATCACAACACACCCGTTAAATGTAATGATCGCAGCAAAGACCGTTTTATAATTTTCAAAATGCTGCTGCAAATGCAGAGGGAACGTTGTTTCTACTTGGGCATAGAGCATAGTTACCGGCATCATCAAAAGCGTTATCCAGAGCAATGGCTTGTGATCACGCCATCTAATTTTCTGCTTATTTTTTGCCGCTGCTTGTTGCGCCGCACTTTTCATGGGCAAGGTCTCTGGCACCTTCCAAACGACCAAACCTGCGTATGCGAGGAGTGCAACTGAGCACGTTAGAAAAATAATGGTGGGATTCCAGGTGAAAAGCAGTAACCCTAGCAGCGGTCCAAACGCCGATCCCATATTCAAAGCTGTATGCAGCAATGCAAAAACTTCCGCCCGTTTCTCTTCCGGGACCACATCAGAGATCTGCGCATTGGCGGCTGGCTGATACATCGCATGTCCAATCCCGTTTATAATCGAAATTAAGGCAAATTCCCATACATGGCTGGCAAACATATATCCGCCAACAGCGAACGCCTGGATGACAAGCGCCGCCAGTATCATCGGC
Source organism: Paenibacillus marchantiophytorum (assembly GCF_014640555.1). Lineage (GTDB taxonomy): Bacteria > Bacillota > Bacilli > Paenibacillales > NBRC-103111 > Paenibacillus_E > Paenibacillus_E marchantiophytorum. The sequence goes on from NZ_BMHE01000051.1 coordinate 35,919, forward strand.
TTTCGCCCATACCGATCGCTTAGACTGCCTGCGTACAAATTTACGAAAATGCCGACTAACGGCTGTAAGCCTACGATTAACATGGATAGCAGAATGGAGCCATCGAGTTTGTCGTACAAATAATAGACAAGATAAGGTCTCATCATAAATCCGGCTAATGATGTTAAAATAGTTCCGACCACCCGTACCCAGATTGCGGTGTCGTACTTACTGATTAATGAAAAGAGCGGAATTCTGTGCATAAATCCTCCTGGCTGTCGTGGTCTTCTCATTTTAGAAGGAAGCAGGCAAAAGAAAAAGGTAAAATCTCGTTATAACGGATTTCACCTTTTATGAAGTCATTACAAAGCTATTATCCGCCAATACGAATCTTACGGTATGTATCAATGAAGGAAAGGACATCCACTTTCTTCCCCCTCTTTTTTGCTACTCTGGCCATTTTCACTAATGTTGTCCAGAACTCATCGAGCACAGGGGAATCAAACTCATTTTCTTTGGAAGATTGGGTCAGTTTATGTTTATGGTTATACGAAATGCCTTCATCCGAAATGAGGTATTGAATCTGACTCTTTTTCCATTGTTCCCCGGTCACATAACTTATACCAATTTCACGCATTTTCTTGCGCACTGATGTTACAGGACGAGATAATTCTCTTGCAATAACAACAGGCGGGCATTCAGACGATAAGCGGACTAACTTGTCCAATTCTTGTGTAGACCAGGGCTTTTTAGTCATATCAATAACCTCACTTTAGAATGAATGTTTCGTTCTTACTTTATATGGTTACTAACAAAGGGTATAATCAGAGGATACCAACGAAATGTTAAAGAAGTATGAGTTAACCATAATGAAAGTATGAAGACATAACTTTTTCGCTAATTTACTTCATTTTTGATCCTCCAGAACTACTTTTCGGGTATGAACCAGGACTTTATAAGCGATATTTGACGACAATGGAGGGTGAGAACGTGAAACATCATATTATCGGAGCAGAACAGTTCGTAGAGGAAGAAGGACAGGGTGCGCCTGTTATCTTATTGCACGGCTTTCCATTGGACCATCGCATGTGGGCCTCTCAGGTCCAAGCCTTAGCGGCTAATTATCGCGTAATCACTCCTGATTTGCGGGGAATGGGCCAATCTGATGTTCCTGTAACGAACATTTCCATTAACCAATATGCGGACGACATTTTAACTTTAATGGACAAAATGGACATACAAAAAGCCGCACTAGGCGGCTTTTCAATGGGTGGTTATGTGGCTTTTGCGCTGCTTCGCAAAGCGCCTTCCCGCTTCACTTCCCTGATCCTCGCGAATACGCGTCCGGAGGCTGACGGGGCGGAAGCACGCAAAAATCGGATGAACATGGCTGTTTCGCTATATGACAAAGGCGCTGCTGCGGCAAAGGATGCCATGCTTCCTAAACTGCTCACGGAACAAACCAGGAAAGATCAACCTGGACTTGTCGAATCGTTAAGCCTTGTGATGGAATCGATGGCTGCCGAAGGGCTTGTCCATGCAAGTCTGGCTATGGCGTTCCGTGAGGACGCTACCGACTTGTTAAGCACCATCTCGGTCCCAACACTCGTCATCGCAGGGGAACACGATGCAATCGCTCCGCCTGATGTCATGAAGAAGATGGCTGACCAAATCAGTGGCTCCAGCTTTCAAGTGATCCCGGCTGCTTCGCACTTGACGCCGATGGAGAACCCGGAAGCATTCAACGCGCTGCTTATTGAGTTCTTAAAGAACGCTACAGCCTAACCAGTTGGTTCATGACCAATACGGCTGCTCCTATAGCAAGGGCTTCTTCACCAAGCTGCCCTTTGCTGAATACAACCTGATAAGCGGGGTAGTAGTACGTTTTCCGAATGGCTACCTGGGTAGCCGTTTGGAAAAATAACTCCCCTCCCGCCACGAGCGGCCCCCCCAGAATAACTTTCTCGGGGTGCAAAATATTTAACAAATTGGCGAGTCCGATGCCAAAATAGGTTGCAGCTTCCGTAATGATCTCCACAACCAGGGGATCATTTTTTTTGAGTGCATCCAGAACGTGCTGATAAGTCAGCTGTTCGGGATCCTCCACGTAATGGGACAATATCGTCGATCGTCCCTGTTTAAGTGCAGATCTTGCCGCCTTCTCGATTGCATATAAGGAGGCGTAGGACTCCAGAGCCCCGTAATTGCCCGAGGCATTACGATGGGCGACCCCGTCGGTTTGAATAATCATTTGCCCGACGGAGCCTTCCATATCCACTGCTCCGTAGATGACCTTTCCTTCGGAGACCATGGAAGAACGCAAACCTACCCCAGCATGTATATACAGCAGATGCTTGAAACTCCGCGTTCTTTGATGCCATGATTCAGCCAGAATGGCGGTATTCGCGCCATTATCCAAGAGCGCCGGAATGCCTAACGCTTCCGTTAGCAGCCTGCCGATCTCTACATGCTTCCATCCTTTCGCCAGAAAGTACGAGGGCTCCAGAATTGTGCCCGTTAGTCGATCGACAGGACCGACTGCGCCAATCCCTATCCCTAACAACGCAGCTTTCGGTATGTGATGCTGCTCCAGCATCCTGTTCGCTGCTTCCACAATCTGGCGAATCAGCACGTCTGGCGTCATCTCAGCCGTCATCGTCCAGCTGTACGTATCCAGCTTATTCATCCCCAGATCAACGAGGACAAGCTTCGATAAGGTTCTTGATATCTCCAAGCCAAATATATACGCATAGGCCGGATTCTTCTCATACAGAATCGGCCTGCGCCCACCTGTTGAAGCACCGAATCCAGATTCCAGAATGAGTCCCTGGCTCGTCAATTCCTCCAAAAGCCGCGTCAGCGTAGAAACGGTCATCCCGCTTTGCTCTAACAGCTCGGTTTTGGATACCGTCGATTGACGGCAAATGCGATCATAGATTTCCTTCGCCTTCCAATTCGATATTCGCTCTGTAATGACATCTACATTCAAAAGAAGCAGCCCCCAATGATAATCTTTCTCATCTAATTCGCCATAGGGAGCCCAAAATCCTGCCGTCAACTTACTTATTCCTTCGATCCAATCATTAGGGTATATCCCATATATTGATGATACTTACTGACAAGCTCATCATATCTGGCTGTGATTTGCCAAATGCGAGGATCCATAAATGACTGTTTATCAGACAAATGAACCGGGTCCGGATGTTGGACTTGATCTTCAAACATCGTTAAAGGGAACGGATGAATCCCCGAGAAATCTACAGGATTGAATTGGCTGTTCACCAGCAGCTCTCGCCATTCTTCCACGCTGTAGATTTTACTCACACCATAGAAGCTGCAAAGCGCACGATGAACGCCGGCTGACATGTCTTTGACACGGATGACTTCTCGATCATAGAGCCTGCCTCCCGGCTTTAGAACCCTGAAATACTCCGAGACTGCCTTCTGTGCTTCAGCGAAATTCGTAACAGACTCCACCAGCACGACATCGAAGCTAAGGTCTTCGAAAGGCAGCTCACAGACATCCGCTACCTGCAAGTCAACCTGGGCCCCTTGCTTCTCAGCCCTAATCTTCGCTTTCGCGATCATCTCCGGCCGAATATCAATGGCCGTCACTTCACAGCCTTGTTCGGCCAAATAACATGCTGTCCTCCCGGTCCCACAACCAACTTCCAGCACGCGCTTGCCTTTCTCTATGGGATACTTCTTCAATTGTTCCACCGTCTCGCCGAATCCCCCAGGATGTGCATTACCCACCCCAAGTTTAGCTAACATATCCAAGTATTCGATAGCACTTGCACCTCCATAATGGCATATCATTCTCTTTTCTACCATATGGAGGGCAGGTACCTCTGGTTCAGCTTCCTAGACCAATTTCGCAAAAAAGGCTCCTGCCTAACTCTCCATTTTTAAGCAGTTAATGGGCTTATTACCCAATCAATTCCGTACATCCGACCATAGGATGTATAGACTCTCATCCAAATACACAGAGAGCATTATTGAGGAATGGGGGTGACATCAATGGGTGTTGCTGCCGGTGCTGCTGTAGGTTACGGACATGGAACTTCTTCTGCTGCTATTCTGGTATTATTCATTTTGCTCGTAATCGTTACAATGACTTACGCTTGGTAATTTGGTGAATTTACTGGCCTCTCGGCCACAAAAAATAAGGAGCTCAGGTTCATTGAACCTGGCTCCTTCTACATAGACACTATTTACTTCTTGGCAGCTGCCAAGAACGCATCTAATTGTTTTTGCTTTTCAGCGATGATTTTATCCACGCCGGCAGCTTTTAATTTTTCCAGAAACTTCGGAATGACTTCATCCGGATCCACCGTCCCCGCCGAAAGTGCTGGACCATATTGGTTCGCAATATTCGCGCAAGCGGCAATTTCATTTTTGACCGGCTCACTGTTAAATGCAAAACCAAGTGCAGGCGATTTGATGCCTTTGGCATTGAAATCTTTGAACTTTTGCCATTTGTTCGGATCTTCATTTGTCCACAGGTAGTTCAAGAACTGGTTGCCAAGCTCCCATTGTGCGCCTGGGTTGTAGCCTGTGTCTTGCGCAGTTTTACCTGCTGGCAGATCAATGATCGTCTCGGATTTCTTCACATAATGCTTGCCTTCGATCCCGAAGTTAACTAAATTATTGAATGTTTTGTCCGAGTGCAGCAAATTAATGACTTTCATAGCCAAATCAGGGTGTTTGGATGTTTTGGAAATAGCGAGCATCGCCCCTGATGCATCACCTGTAGAGATTGTAGGAACAGTCAAATCAAGCTGAGTTAATTTGAAGCCTACATAGCCTTCCGTTTCAGCATCTTTGCCAGGTTTCAAGCCATCCGTCCACATGAACACTTTGCCGGCTTTCGCTTGATCTTTGGGGAATACCGTTGTAGTTGCAGCATCTTTATTGACGTAGCCTGCCTTGTAGTAGGTACGGATCAACTTGGCAGCTTCTTTGTATTCCGGTGTTTCCAGCGCATTCAATACTTTGGTATCTTTCCCCGTTTTGGAAATAACGCCAGGAACAGAAGCATCGCCGAGGTAATCCCAGTCCAAATTATCCAGAATACCGCTGCTGCCGCCGTTACCTTGATTGGCGATAAACCATGGGGTTATGCCCGGTTCCTTCTCTTTCACGGTTTTCAGCAAGGGCTCGAGGTCTTTCCATGTTTTCACGTTCGTCAGATCCATTTTATATTTGTCTACCAGATCTTTGCGCAACAGTACGCCACGTGTAGCTGCTAATTCTTTATTGGTCGGGATTCCGTAGTTTTTACCATTGACTTTGGAACCTTCAAGGAATGCCGGATCCAAGTTTTTTACAATGTCTTGACCATTTTTAGCTAGCAAATCGTTAAGCGGCAAGAACGCGCCCTTCGCTACATTTACCGTATAGTTCTGCCATGCGGCTGTGAAAATAATATCGGCTTCTTCTCCGGAAGCGATCATCAGATTCAATTTATCGTTCCATTGGCCAAAATCAATCGCATTGATTTTAATCGTTGCATTTAATTTATCTTTCAAATATTTGTTCGCTTCTTCTTCAACGGATTTCACATCCTTCTGCTCCGCGCCAGGGTAGTACAGCGTTACTAGCTCTGTTTTCGCGCTTGGTTTGGCTTCCGGTGTCGCTGTTGCTGCCGTTGTTGCTGCTGCCGTCGAAGCAGGCGCTGGTGTCGTTTCTGATGTAGTGGACTTTGCGCACCCAGCCATAACCATGCTAACTGCGATCATGCCTGAAAGCGTTGTTAACATTGTTTTATTCACTCTCTTCATTTAGAACCCTCCTAAAATATGTTTTTATAAATGAATACTAACCTCTATCGTAACCGGTGTCACCCGGGGCTAGCCTTTTACCGCGCCGATCGTTAAACCTCTCACAAAATATCGCTGGAAGAACGGATAGGCGATCACAACAGGTCCGATGCCTACAACAGCCATTGCCATTTGGAGAGTTCGGGAAGGCAGGTCGATTTGACCCCCACCGCTTGAAATCCCGTTAAGGACAGCTGAGTTCGAAGTAATGTACTGGATGTTGAGCAATGTTTTGTACATGAGATATTGCAAGCTAATGTTGTGACTATCACTAATAAACACCAAGCTGAGAAACCAGTCGTTCCAGTAATTGACGGTATTAAACAAAGCGATCGTGCCCAGCACTGGCAAGGACAGTGGAATGACGATTCGAATGAACGTCTTGAGCTCGCTGGCTCCATCTATTTTGGCGGATTCAAGCAGGGCTGTAGGGATTGTCGTGGCAAAAAAAGTTCGCATCACGATAACGAAGAACGGTGTCATTAAGAGCGGCAAAATCAGGGACCAGATTGTATTTTTCAAATGCAGAATATTCACATACACGAGGTACCACGGGACCAAACCGCCATTGAACAGCATCGTGAAGAAGATAAAGAAGGCAAAGGCATTGCGGTATTTCAAATCTTCCCTGGACAGTGGATACGCATATAAAGCAATCAAAATTAGGCTTAAAACGGAGCCTGCAATCGTTACGAAAAGCGAGATCCCGTAGGAGCGCAGAATCTGCTCAAAATCTTTGAACAGGATCTCATAGGCTTTTAGACTGAACACTTCAGGATAAAACTTAAACCCGTTGGCGATAATCGATGTTTCATCGGAAAAGGAAACCGATATCACCAAGATGAGAGGCGCGATACACAAGATAGAGATGACGATGAAGAGAAGATGGACGAATATGTCGAGTCCGCTGACCTTTTTATTTTGCACAGATGCTTGTGACAACTTGTTTACCCCCTAGAACTGAGCTCGAGTATGGTTTAAAATAAGGCGTTTTCTTTGCTGACCCTGCGGACAAGCATATTGCTGGCAAGGATGAGAATAAAACCAACGATCGCTTGATACAGCCCAGCAGCAGATGACATGCCGATATCACCGTTAATTAAGAACGTTCGATATACGTAGGTGTCGATAACATTCGTTGTCGGAAACAACGTACCTGAGTTCAAGGGAACTTGATAGAATAGTCCAAAGTCCGAGTAGAATATCCGGCCGATGGCCAGTAACGTCGTAATAATGATGAGCGGATACAACAGCGGGATCGTAATGTAGCGGAACTGCTGCATCTTGCTTGCTCCATCAAGTGTAGCTGCTTCATATAGCTCCTGATCAAAGCCGACAATCGCCGCCAAGTAAATAACCGATGAGTAACCGACATATTTCCAGGTATTAACGATTGGCAGAATGAGTGTCCAATAACTCGCTTCCGAGTACCAATCAATCCCCTCGAAACCTAACGGTTCCAGAATGGATTTGTTGATAAATCCCGTTTCCATACTCAGAAATCCAAGAACCACATAACCGACAACTACCATGGATAAGAAATAAGGCAGAAACACGACCGACTGATAAAATTTAGATAAAAGCTTTTGTTTCACTTCATTCAGCAATATCGCAATGGCGACACCGAAAACCAAATTTAACACAATAAATACGGCGTTGTAGAGCAAGGTATTTCTGGTAATCGTCCATGCGTCTGCCGTTGCGAACAAATATTTGAAATTCTCGAATCCAGCCCATGGGCTTCCAAAAATACCATCCGTATAATTGATTTTCTTGAAAGCAATGAGAATGCCGAACATCGGCAAATAATTGTTAAGCAGTAAATACAGCACGCCTGGAATAAGCATAAAGTACAAAGCCTTCTTCTGAGAAAAATAGCTGACTTTCTTTGGTCTGACTTGCGCGGGATCGCTGATCTTCGCAGATAATTGCTCGGTTGCTGCTTTGCTCATTGATCTTCCCCCTATCTGCTCTGAGTTCGTATGGTCTTGTGTTTCTCTCTCTTATGTCTTTATTATAGAAGTGAATGAACGTCTGCTCTATAACCGATTGTGACCTCATTTCTGCTACTTTTGTTACTTTTCGCATCCGATTTCTTCCTTTTGTGCAAAAAAAAGAGCCACTTCCTATTGAAATGGCCCCTTGCTTATGTGGAAGTAGATCGTTCCTTGCGATACTCTCTTGGCGTTCGACCGGTTGATTTCTTGAACATCTTGGTAAAATAAGGGATGTTCTCGTATCCCACAATATCTGCTATATCACCAATCTTGAGCTGGGAGGAGATCAATAATTCCTTCGACTTTTCCATCCGTTTGACCAAGATATAATCCGTTAGCGAGCTGCCCGTTTCCTTCTTAAACAATCGTGACAAATACGCCGGGTTAAAATGAACATACTCGGCAATTTGCTCACGCGTAATATCTTCACGCATATGATCGTCAATATAGGAGGAAATCTTCTGAATGACCGAAGCCTCGCCTTTTTCATTATTAATAACGAAATCCATCCCATTCAGAATGACGCGGTAGCACCATACCTTGAACTGCAATAATGAACGTGTCACCGAGGCACTGTCGGACAGATCGCGTGGCGCAAAGACATCCTGAAGGGTGAGACCACGTTTATGAAACACTTGAAAGATCATGTGCAGTAAAGCGTGATACGACGATTCCAACGTTTCGATCGTTAGACTTGGCTCTGCCTCCAACATGGAAAAAATTTCATCCAGCTTGCGCAAGACATCTTCCCTGCTGCCGAGATCAAATAGAACGGAAATTCCTGATATCCAAGGAATCATAAGCGCCTGTCGAGACGACTCGCGTTGTTCGTCAAATGGAATAACACTATTAGACTCAGTAACATTGCTTCGTTCAGCTTCCAACAACTGCACGTACATTTCCAATAGACTGCTAAACTCCGTAGCTTCTCCGACATAGCAGCTTAAATCACAAAAGAAATATTCGTTGCAGGAACGAATATAATGTTCACAACGCTCGGCAAGATCGCCCCGATCGAATGATTGTTCCGGTGGCAGGTAGAACAGCACCAGGTTATTGCCGCTGCGGTCCTGCAGGACTGCCCCAGCGTCACTGCCTAAGATCAGTTCCCCTGCGGCGTTGCGGAGCGCATACTCCATAATGTCTTCGTCGCGTGCGCTCAACTCTTTCTTCCACAGCTCCACAGAGATCAGCACAGGCAGTACGCGGCTCTCTGGCGCAAAACTCAGCTCATACAAAGCAATGAGCGATTCTAACGACGAGCGGGATGGCGGAATCCGCCTGGCCAAGAGATCCTGCCAAAACTTTTCCTCCAGCAACGGTTTATGCGTTTGAAATAAAGCATAGTATCTTTGCTGAATCTCATGAAAGCCTTGCGCTTCCCTAGTTTCCTGAATCTTCTCGAGCGCTCGCCTGACAACATCTTTCAATTCCTCATAGTCAAAAGGCTTCAACATATAATCAAAAGATCCCGATTGCAGCGCAGTTCGCGTATACGAAAAATCCGCATGCCCCGTCAGGAATATGGTTTCCGTCCATGGGGAATGTTCCTTCACCCATTTAATAAGCTCAAGCCCGTTCATGTTCGGCATCTCAATATCGCAAATCATAACATCGATATGAGACTGTATGAGCCTCATCTTCGCTTCTTCTGCATCTAACGCCTCATAGACTTGTTCGATCCCCAGGAAAGCCCATTCAATCCCCTGAGTAACTCCTTGGACGGCATAAAACTCATCATCAACGACCAATATCTGGTATGTCATCGTTCATCTCAGCCTCATCTTCTACATAGATTGCGGGAATAGCGATTTGGACAGTTGCGCCCTTGTCAGCCTCGTCATTACTAAATACCAATTGCGCACGATCCCCATAGCGCATCTGCAGTCTTAATAACACATTCTGAAGACCTAGATGTCCTTCTTCACCCGCATGTTCATGCCAGCGGTTCATTCGCAGCTTGTCGAGGATCTCCGGCTTAAAACCGATGCCATTATCCTTCACTTGCACCCAAATGGTCTTCGCTTCAACGCCGTCTTTCACGAGCACGACTTCTCTCACTTCAATCTTGATCATAAAAAGCTCACGGCGATTCATGAAACCATGAATAATTGAATTCTCTACCAACGTTTGAATCGTGAGCGGAAGAATCGAACAGTGACCTAGCTCATCTGGAAGATTGATCTCATAAGTAAGCTTGCCTGGGAAGCGAAGCTTCTGAATTTCCAAGTAATTCTGAATATGCCTGATCTCCGCCTCCATGGTCACCGTTCTTCTTGATGTTGTGATATTAAACCGGAAGTATTCAGCCAAGTAGCGGGCCATTTTCTGAATAACATCGTATTGCTTAGTTGCCGCGAGACTCGTGATAATGTTCAACGTATTCAAGTAAAAATGCGGTTTAATCTGTACCTGCAAATGTTTAAATTCGGCCTCTTTCGTAAGCAACTGCTGCTCATAGATATCAATTTTCAGATTGGAAATTTCTCCGACCATATTATTGAACGTACGTATTACAAAAGCAAACTCCGTCGTATTGTCCGGTTCAAGTTGAACATCCCAGTCCCCACGGGTAATCCGCTGCATTCCTCGGATGAGCTTCTTCATCGGAGTAAGCAATACTTTTCTAACAAATATGAAGTAAAAGGATAAAATCAGCAGCCCGCCAAGTGGAATCATATAGATTGCCAATCGGAAAAAGGGTAAATTCCTCAGCATACTGGCTTCCGGAATAAGAACAACATACTTGATCGGTACCATCGTTGCTGGAATAGCAACCAGTAAATACGACAGTTCATTCGTGTAATCGGTTACAGATTGATACGGCTTTGCTTGAGGCTCCGGCATTTTGGCTGCCATTGCGATTTGCTGCTCCGTCAATTTGGTGCCCGATGCCACCTCGCCATCCAAACTCATCAGTGCAGCCCCGCCGCCGCTGTTCTCCACATCCAAAAACTTCAAAGGCTCAGCCACGGTGTTCGCCTTAATCCAACATCCAACCACTAAATTATTGTTGCGGATTAGTTTGAGGAACGCAGTCTCATCGCCCACCTTAATGAGCTGCCAAGAACCAATCTTCTGCATCTCGTCGTCTTTGGGATGCGCTTCTATGTAATCTGCGATCACTTTCTCGTTCAAGTAATAGTCGGATCGTGTATTCAGCACAATATCTTTATCCTTGATATTATATAAAAAAATGGTGTCGATCACTTGGAAGTATCCCAAATCCACCTGAAACCGCGTGAAAATCTTTTGCTTCGTCAGCATATAATCATCCGTGCCGTATTCCATGAAATTCAAGAGATTCACGTCAGGCTCACGATCGTTGACCAAATTCAAATAATTATTGATTTCCTTCATCTGCTTATCCACTTGCTTCACATAATCCGCCAATAGGTTCCTGTTGGCTCCTGAGACTTGCTCCCTTACGACAGTAATCGCGTAATGGTTATTATAGTACAAGAAAATAATAAGTGGAGAAATAATAATCACAAATCCGGCCACAAATTTAAAAGTCAGAGATTTTCTCCAGTTCAATCACGATCGCATCCCTTTGTCGTTGACATGTTCTCCCAAATAATCACTTATAGGGTAACCTTCGTGATGGACAACCGTCAAGACAAATAAAAAAGCTCATGAAATCAATTGATTTCATGAGCTTCTTCTATACCGGCAAGAGGACTCGAACCTCCACCCTTTCGGACTCGATTTTGAGTCGAGCGCGTCTGCCATTCCGCCATGCCGGCATATACGTTGTAAAACAATGGTGCCGAAGACCAGACTTGAACTGGTACGGTAGTCACCTACCGCAGGATTTTAAGTCCTGTGCGTCTGCCGATTCCGCCACTCCGGCTTATAAAGTAATGTGGAGGCGCCACCCAGATTCGAACTGGGGGTAAAGCTTTTGCAGAGCTCTGCCTTACCACTTGGCTATGGCGCCTTAGTAATAATGGAGCGGAAGACGGGGATCGAACCCGCGACCCTCGCCTTGGCAAGGCGATGCTCTACCGCTGAGCCACTTCCGCATATAAAACTGGGGATCAAGGATTTGAACCTTGGCATGACGGAGTCAAAGTCCGTTGCCTTACCGCTTGGCTAATCCCCATTATCTTGCATGTTGGTAATAATGGGCGGACGACGGGACTTGAACCCGCGAATGCTGGATCCACAAACCAGTGCGTTAACCCCTTCGCCACGACCGCCACAATATTAAGTTGTTTACTTTTTTGGCAGGGGCAGCAGGAATTGAACCCACACCAAAGGTTTTGGAGACCTTTGTTCTACCCTTAAACTATGCCCCTAGAAAAAGTAAATGGAGGCTGATGGATTCGAACCACCGAACTCGGAGAGAGCAGATTTACAGTCTGCCGTGTTTAGCCACTTCACTAAGCCTCCATGATGTAAATCCTTTGATCCTTTGTGGTGCCGTCGAGAGGACTTGAACCCCCAACCTACTGATTACAAGTCAGTTGCTCTACCAGTTGAGCTACAACGGCTTATTTAATTAAGAAATGGTGGCTTTGGACGGAATCGAACCGCCGACACGAGGATTTTCAGTCCTCTGCTCTACCGACTGAGCTACAAAGCCTTGCTGAATATTTGAAGAAAAATGGCGGAGCTGACGGGATTCGAACCCGCGGTCTCCTGCGTGACAGGCAGGCATGTTAGGCCACTACACCACAGCTCCATGCTAAGTACAATATCTTCTACAAGAAGATGAATTGGTTGCGGGGGCAGGATTTGAACCTGCGGCCTTCGGGTTATGAGCCCGACGAGCTACCGGGCTGCTCCACCCCGCGTCGTTAATTATAATTCACGTCTCCGTGCTTTGCAAGTCTCACTTTAAAAGGAAACTTGATGGAGGCTGACGGGATCGAACCGCCGACCCTCTGCTTGTAAGGCAGATGCTCTCCCAGCTGAGCTAAGCCTCCATGGGAAGTAATGAATGGTGACCCGTAGGGGACTCGAACCCCTGTTACCTCCGTGAAAGGGAGGTGTCTTAACCACTTGACCAACGGGCCTTGCTAGAAAGATAGTGGCGGAGAGAGAGGGATTCGAACCCTCGAGACGCTTGTGACGCCTACACGATTTCCAATCGTGCTCCTTCGGCCAGCTCGGACACCTCTCCATATGGCTCCCCGAACAGGACTCGAACCTGTGACAACTCGATTAACAGTCGAGTGCTCTACCAACTGAGCTATCAGGGAATAGAAAACTTATTACAAGGATTTATTCCTTGAAAACTAGATACGAAACGTGCGTAAAGTAACATTTAGGTTTGAAACTGAGAGACTTTAATCTACGATTAAAGATCCCTATATTAGGTTAAGCCCTCGACCGATTAGTATTCGTCAGCTGCATACGTTGCCGCACTTCCACCTCGAACCTATCAACCTCG
>NZ_BMHE01000052.1 GCF_014640555.1 Paenibacillus marchantiophytorum
GAATACGACAACTGAATCAATCTCCTTCCTGAGTTCCCTCTAAAAACAATTAACAAACGTTTCCTCTTAATAATCAATATAATGTTTAAAAGTAATGTACTAATAACGGATGCAAATAAACCTACCATAATTCCAATAAATGGAAGGGTTTCAATATCCCAACCAATTGTAGCAGAAAAACAAAACACTAACCAAATTACCACCAAGAGAACATATATGAGAACATTAAACGTACTAATTATTATCAAATTACTCCAAAATGAATTTGTCTTTTTAATTAAGCGAAGTGCAGTACGATAACTTATGAATATTGGAGTAAGTGAAAGTATTAAAAATAGAATAAGCCCATAGTAAGAAATGCTCACATTTTTACCCCCATAAGGTTCGTACATATATTCAATTGGCTTATAATAGACTCGTTTTATTTGTTTCTGCCTTCAATCATTTTAATAAATATTTTGTGCTCGGTAATCTTCCGCGCAAAATGCTGATATAGTCCTTGTTTTGAAAAGTTTCGCGTATAAGGAATTTCATAGTCATCTAGCAATCGATAAATGACTACTTTACTAACATATAAATTATTTATGTAACTATATAACTCTTTAAAATGTAAAAATCTCTAATGTTTCAACATACTGCTTCCAATACAAAAATCATCAATTGGTATCCATTTAGCGTATGAAATCTTATTAAGCAATTGTTCTCCATTATCGCTCCCCCTATTATGGACTTCCCTTTAAGTAAGAGGTCATTAAGCGCACTGTTACTTCAAATAAAATCATTCTTTGATTAAGACTTACTGATTGCTATCCACTGACGCCTTATTATATCACCGATTTACAAATTCAGGATATTAGTCTGGCAATATCGATTGTTGCTGTTAACGCAAAAAAGCCCTCTAAAAGGGCTTTTCAACATCTAAAGTTGTTATCGTATCGTTACTAATAAAAAGAATACTTTTCTCAATGACATTAACTTTTATTATGAGAGGACAACCCACATTGACTTCTCACTCGTTGTTTCCTTTCCAAACCAACAGTGAGCAGCACTCCACATGCACCGTATGCGGAAACATATCCACCGGCGTCACCTCCGCGACGCCGTAACCGCCATCGACGAGCACGCGCAAATCGCGCGCGAGTGTCGACGCGCTGCACGACACGTACACGACGCGCCGCGGCTGCAGCTCGAGGATCGTCGCGAGCAGCGCCGGGTCGCAGCCCTTGCGCGGCGGGTCAACGACGATCACGTCAGGCCGGACGCCCTGGCGTGTCCACTCGGGCAGGACCACCTCGGCGGGGCCTGCCTCGAAGTGCACGTTCGTCATGCCGTTTAACTCGGCATTCTTCCGTGCATCCGCGATCGCCTCTTCGACGATCTCGACGCCGTACACCTGTCCCGCGCGCTGCGCTAGGAACAGGGAGATCGTACCGATGCCGCAGTAGGCATCGACCACCGTCTCGCCGCCTGTCAGCGCGGCGTACTCCAGTGCCTTCCCGTACAAGACTTCCGTCTGCACGGGGTTCACTTGATAGAACGATCGCGCGGAAATCGCAAATTTCACATCGCCGATATAGTCATAGATGACTTCGCTGCCCCACAGGACGCGAGTCTCATCCCCAAAAATAACATTCGTCTGTTTCACATTAATGTTATGACATATGCTTGCAACAGCTGGGAGAGCTTCACGAATACCAGCAACCCACTCATCCACGCGAGGTATCACGCTGCCATTAGTAACAAGGACGACCATGAGCTCCCCCGTGCGGAAACCGACTTTGACGACGACGTGGCGCAGCAGTCCGAGGCCCGTCTCTTCGCGATAAGCGCGGATGCCAAGACGCGCGCCGATCTCTTTCACCCGAGCCACGACTTCGTCGTTGGACTCATGTTGAATCAAGCACTCTTCCATGTCGATGATGCGATGGCTGCCCTGCGCATAGAAGCCGCCGATGAGGCCGCCCCGCTCTTCCCCGAAAGGAACCTGAGCTTTGTTCCGGTAACGCCAAGGATCGGTCATCCCAAGTGTGGGATGAACAATAATGCCCTCTTCGTTGGATTCACTGGCAACTGTCAGCTTCCCAATCCGCACCAAATTATCGACCACCTGTTGTCGCTTCACACGAAGCTGAGCTTCATAGCTGAGATGCTGCAACTGACAGCCGCCGCACTCTTCATAGATCTTACAATTCGGATCAACTCGATCCGGGCTCACTTCCAGCACTTCCACGAGAGCCGCATAGCCATACTGCTTCTTCAAATGGTTCACCCGCACCAGCGCACGCTCACCCGGCAGCGCACCCGCAACAAAAAGGGTAAAGCCATTCACACGGCCTACCCCTTCGCCATCATGGCTGATCCCCATGATCTCAGCCTCATATTGCTGCCCGATCTGCACTGGCAGATCCGCCATCCAAGCGGGCGCCGCTTTCGCAGCAGCCACGCCTGCTCTTCCCGCCTGTTGCCCCGATCTATTCCCAGCGGGCTTCCCACTCTGTTCTCTATGTTTACCTGGCCGAGAGCCAGAACTGCGTTTATCTTTCATAGTACCCTCACTTTAATCCCCATACAAAATTAAAAAATGGCTTTTCTTGTTTTCCCATTAAATCCTATTCTTCCCTATGCCCATCATCCACAGGCCCCTTCAAATGAAACGGCGTAGTCAATGTTTCCAGCAGCGTCTTCTTATAAATCGACTGCCCCGATTGATCCACGATGATCTGCAAATGGCTTTGCAAATTCGTCATGACGCAAGGCAGTGTGCCGCCGAACTCGCCATCGAGGTTCAACTGGACATAGTCTGGCGAATTGATCTCAATATGATTGGTCTGAAAATAAATCAGATTCGGGTCGCTCAGATGCTCGCCGCGAAGCGCGAGCGTGACCACGCGAATGAACTCCGCGAGGTTGCATTTGCGCAGAATCAAGACGTCGAACAGACCGTCATTCATGCTCGCATCCGGGGCCAGCTTCTCGAAGCCGCCGACGGAGTTGGAGTTGCCGACGAGGAACATCATGACTTCGTCATGGAATTCCATTTCGCCGGCTTTGACATAGAGCTCGATAGGCTTGAGTCTAGGCAGCTTCTCGAGTCCCTTCATATAATAGGCCAGTTGGCCGATCATCGTTTTGAGTTTGCTCGGGACTTCGTACGTCAGCTCGGTCATCGAGCCGCCGCCGGCGATGTTGATGAAGTAACGGTTGTTGATTTTGCCTACATCAATGTCGGTGGTGTACTGCTGCACGATCAGGTCGCAGGCCTGTTCCAGGTTCTTCGGAATGCCTAGCGCACGGGCAAAATCGTTGGTCGTCCCCAGCGGCAGAATGCCCAGCGGCGGTCTTCCTTCGCGTTCGGCCATGCCGTTAACGACTTCGCACAGGGTGCCGTCTCCACCCGCCGCGATGATTAAATCGAACCCTCGGCTAACGGCCTGAGCCGCCGCCAGGGTAGCGTCCCCTTCGCCAATGGTGGCGTGGGTAGATGTCTCGAAACCGCCGCGCTCAAGGCGCTGCAGGATTTCAGGCAGACGCTTTCTCATTTCCTCCCGGCCAGAAGTCGGATTATAGATCAGTCTTGCTCTTTTGACCATCGTGTCTCATCACCTGTTCGCCGTCTGATATTTCGGAAGCTATCTGCTTCTCGATCCATTTGGAAATTAGCGGACTAGGCAGCAATGCCCGTCCATTATATGTATATGCGAAACCATCCATGCGAGAAGGGATCACTTTCGTTGTGAAATAGCCTTCACTCAGGAAAAGCGGTGCCACAATGACAGTATGCCTGGGCTTCTTCTTGGCCCACCACGCCATCTTCCTGCTCACTTGATCCGGCAAAAGCATAGCGACATCCGCCTCATCGTATCCGCCTAGAGCTTTCAACCGCTCTGCCAGCAGCTCGAGACCGTGACGCCATTTCAGATGGAACCCTTTTTCCTTACTCCCGTGACCGACCAATAGGAGAATTTCCTGGCTGGGGGATTCGGACAGTTCTTTGATTTTGTCATAAATAATCTCAGCAATCACAGGATCATCATCGATCGGCGATGTGAAGTGGATGCGTGCCTGTATGTGGAAAGGCTCCAAATCCGTCTCCAGCAGCGGCTGTTCCACAACACCCAGCGCATAGCTGATTTCATCGATATGTGTACTCCCAGAGGACACGAACAGAGGCACGACGATGATGTCTGTCACACCTTGCGCCTCTAAGCTGTAGATCCCATCCTGGATTAATTGCCCTTGCACGAGCTCCAGATAGGAGGCATAAATCGGAATCCCTTGCGGCATTCTTACGGCTGCCACGGCCTCATCGACGAGCTGAACCCAGCCTTCATCCCGAGATCCATGGCTTATAACTAACACTCCATATGTACGCATACTTGTATTCCCCACCCGTTCCAACCAATAGCTACAATCCTATGCTAACGAAAGTGTTCTCTCATGTCAATTGAACAACGGTGAAACAGGAAAAATCCCGCATTACAATCGTAACGCAGGATTCCGACCCTATTTGCCAAACCTTGCTTATCGACCTAGACGATCAAGTGTCAGCACATAGCCGTCGTTGCCGTAGTTTAAGCATCTTTTGACCCGTGATATGGTCGCGGTGGATGCCCCTGTTTCGGCTTCAATCTGGTTGTACGTGCAGCCTTTGCGCAGCATGCGAGCTACCTCGAGACGCTGGGACAGCGACTGAATCTCATTGACTGTGCACAAGTCATCAAAAAAGACGTAGCACTCCTCTATATCCTTAAGCGTCAGGATCGCTTCAAAAAGCTGGTCTATCGCTTTATCGTTTAATTTTTTTAATTGCATACGTTGTCAACTCCCGGTAGAAAAGCAATTTGGCTTCTGAAATCAGTAAGCTCCCTGTGTAACTTTCGACACGCCGAGAATAAATCCTGCCTTTAGGATTGCAGAACGTTAAAATTTCTATGCGTTAATGAGTTAAATTGTGACAAATAACCATGACCCGTGACATTCGTCCATACCAACGGTAGGCAAGTGACATATCTTGTAGGAGTTAAATCTTATAAAAAGGTCGTGAATTCTAGTGAGTAATCAAAGACAAATCATTGGCAATGGCGGTCATCGTCCTGAGGTGCATACACGAAGCCTTACTCTACCACCCCAACTGGGGGAAGGCGGTTTCGGCCAATATCCCGGTTTGGGTGGAGGCGGATTTCCTGCTCCTTTTGAAGGAGGCGGCGGGGGATTTTTTGGCGGGGGTGCCCCTGGCGGCAACGCTGGTGGTTTCTTCGGTGGCGGTGCTCCGGGCGGTAACGCTGGCGGCGGTTTCTTCGGCGGCGGCCCTCCAGCCGCGAGCACAGGCGGTGGCGGTAATTTCCTCAGCAACCTCTTAGGCGGTGGCGGTGGTGGCGCAGCTGGCGGTTCTTCGAACCCGCTGAGCGGCCTGAATTTGAAGCAAATTTCCGGCTTCGTTGAGCGGATGGGCGGCATCGACGGCATCATCGGCTCGATGGGCAAGGTGCAGAAGTTCATGTCTACCTTCCAGCAGATGGCCCCGATGGTGAAGACGCTGTTCGGTTCTCTAGGCAAAGGCAAGGTAAACGCCTCCAAAGACGTAGAGGAAATCTTCAAGCCTAAACGCAAACGCCGGAAGAAATCAGGTGCTGCTCGCCGCAAACAAGGCGGTTCCCGCTCCAAAACCGGCAGCTCAACGAAACGCAAACGCAAGTAAGATGGATTGTTTATAGCTAACATACAACCTGCAAGCGTGCAAAAAGCCGCCTCGTCTTGGCTGACAACCAAGCGAGGCGGCTTTCTGTCGCCTTATTAACTTCTACTATTTTGAAAATTTTATCTTTTAAATAAATAACTAAATAAATAATTTACTTTATTATTTAAATATGGTAAAAATATTAATTTCAATTAATACTTGGAGGACTGCTAATGAATATAAATCCTAATGTATACAGCAAGGTTCTGGCTGCCTTCGGCATTATCCCTCAAGCCATCATCCCTATTACCTCTGGATGTATTAATGAGCTGCTGCAGATTCATACGAACGAAGCAATATACGCGCTCAAATATATTCGGAATAGAAGTTTGGAGGCAATCCAGAGAGAACAACTGGTTATGCAAACCGCTCAGCTGGGAGGTATTCCAATTCCAGATATTCAGAAAACCATAGAAAACGAGACAATTTACGAACATGAAGGTTATTGGAGTTTGTCATCATGGATCGAAGGCTCAAGTATTGCCGCAGCTTCGCTGGATGAAGAAAAGGCAAAATTATTAGGGGAGATGCTTGGTCGCCTTCACATAGTACTTGAGGCACTCTCAGCGGATCAATTGCCATCACTGGTTCAAAATGTTTGTGTGGAGCCAGACAAAACCATGGAGGATTTAGAGTTCGTCGAATGCATGATCCGTAACCGTATGGATTCGTTTGCAGACTACGCCCTGTTATTTTCGGGAGAAGTTAAGAAAAGACTGCTTGCAGGCACCAAAGTGCTGCCCTTTTACCGTTCCGCTAAGAAACAGGTTTTGCATGGCGATTTTTGGTTTCAAAACATCCTGTTTCACCGAGGTCACATACAGTCAATAATAGATTGGGAATTCACATGCAGCGGGCCCAAGCTTTGGGAGATTAGCTACGTTTTCGGAGCCTACTTACTACAACCTAGCTCTTTCGAGGCAACAGCTCGCTTGGCTTCTTCGTTTGTGAGAGGATATTGCTCAATATCTCCACTTTTAGCCGAGGAAGCCAGAATGATTCCGGAGTTGTACCGCTGGTTTCGGTTGAACGAACTACGTCCTCTTCAGTTTCATTATTTTCATAACGAGTCAAGGTTGACTACCTTCCTTCCACATATTCTGAATAAATTTACCTTCATAGAACAGTACGAAGAGGAGCTTACAACCCGTTTGGCCGATAGTACTGTTCGTATCTCATCTTGAATAAGGGAGAGAATCTTTTGTCATCCAATCGAAATGCAAATTTGCTTATGGTTTTGCTATCTCTGACTAGTGCGCTAGCTGGGATAGCTTCCACAAGCTACCAGCAAGTATTACTTGATATTAAAAATGATTTTTCTGTGTCTTGGTGGCTAGTTACGTTTAGCGTCTCCTCCGCTCACTTGGCAACTGCTATCGGCAGGCTCTTTATGGGTTGGATTATTGACCGTTGGGGTGAACGAAGAATTATCGTACCATCCGTGCTTTTCTTTGTCTTGGGAGCGCTGGTCGCCTTCTATACTCCGAATATTTACTGGTTGATTGCAGGTGTATTCATCCAATCGCTAGGCATTGCCCCCATAACTATCGTAACCACTACACTAATATCGTCCCTGTTTAGCAAAGATGTAATCGGACGAAAAATTGCCACGTCACAAACCATATCCTGGATTGGTCCCCTGGCTGGCCCATTGATCGGAGCCTATCTTGCTTACTATGCAGGATGGCGCACGGTCTTCATAGCACACATTCTTCTTGGGATTCTACTGCTACTTCCCTGGCTAATCCGCAAAACATTTTTGATTCCAGCGACAGTACGTCCCCACGCTCAAACCAATAAAGTAAAGAACAACAAATTGATCTGGATCTCCTTGGTAGGTGGGCTGCAATTCTTTGTTCTTTTTGCCAGCCACACATTAGTTCCTATATTGGTGAGGGACCATTTAGGTTTAGATGCCCGTTATGCGGGTTGGGTATCACTTTCCCTAGGTATCGTCAGCATGATGACTTTCTCATTGGGAGGTAAACTTTCTGATCGAATTGGCCCAACTTACACCACTTGCTTAGGTATTTTTGTATTGCATTCGGCACAGGTGCTTCTACTATTAACAACAATTACAAGTGAAACTGTAACGGGTATAACTGCTCTTTTGGCCGGTTCATTTCTACTAGGTCTCTCTTCTGGACTCAGTCTACCGGCTCACCTTAAGTTGATTGTCGATTTTTTTCCAGATAATAAAGCGTCTGCACTTGGATTCTATAAACTCGTACAATACATCGGAGGGGCAGCTGGGCCTGCATGTATGGGGCTTGCTATTGTGCCATGGGGTCCCTTCTGGACTTTGATTGGATTTTTGTCTGTAAGCATCACGTTAACAATACCGTCTTTACGAGGATTAGGGACCACCCCTTCGAGTGTCAGACCTTCAAAAGATAAACCGATTAGCGAAAAAAACTAGACAATTCTGGATGAATATAAGGCAGGGTCAAATTCATGTTTGAAAAAAGAAACATTTATATATCAACAGATTGTATAAAACAGAGAGAAAAAGGAGGCGATTCGGCCTTTGCTATCCCACAGGATAACATTCGTCTCTTGTCATCCCCTCATTTTCGTCTGCTACAGCATAAAACACAACTGATTCCTTATCCTTATAACTATTTACTTCGCAATCGGCTTGTACACTCTTTGGAAGTTAGCCATATTGCAGAAGGAATGGCAAGAAAAGTGAATGCAACATCAGTATGGTCATCCTTGGAACCGTTGGATATAGATTTGATTCATGCAGCTAGCTACGCACACGATATAGGTCATCCTCCCTTCGGACATGCGGGTGAGCGTATTTTGGATGGGCTAATGAAATCAGCCGGAGGATTCGAGTCAAATGCACAGACCATCCGACTATTAACACAAAGTGAATTCAAAGTTTCTCAACGTACATTAGCCACGGTGCTAAAGCATAAGTGTGCAATACCTCTGGTGAGAGGTACCGAAGATGGATTTATAAAAGGATACTATTGGGATTCGACTGATATCGTAGAAGAGCTTTTTGAACATTACGGAAATCACTTACCTGAGAATCCAATTGTTGATATTGCAGACGATGTGGCAAATGCTATCTATGACTTAAGAGATCTTATTCACTTCTATGGCAAAAATGAATTTCTTAAAAGATACACCTCCTTTGTTACGCCAACACGAGTAATGGAGCAATTACATTCCATTACTCATGAACATGTTGAGTCGGAGAGTGAAATCGCTCAAATATTGAATGATTTGGAGAACCGTGTATTACGTGCTCTACTATCCATGAATCCCTGTTTGGAAAGTGCTGCCTTAGAGTATGCCTGCTTTTCTTATATAGATGCCCTTATAATTACAACAAATCAGGATGATCCTTCTACGCTTCAAATCTTGTTACCTCGCTACCTGCGATTACAGATTGCTGTTACTTCAGCCATTGTTAAGTTATGTTTCCTTGACGATGCCATAAACATCCAAATGGAAAAAGACATACGTGACGCCATTGAGCGGATGTTTCATGGATTGTATGAAGGACATGTTAACGTTCCACTTCTAGGCAATGCCTACCTTCCCTTGTTAGAGAAGGCGGTTGATGACAAGGTGAGAGCGAGAGCCGTATGCGATATCCTATGCTGCTTTACAGATGTTGAAGTTTGGCATTCCACTCGAAAACAACAAGACCCCTTGGTCTTTTGTTCATATACCTATTAGAATATTGGAGGCTATTATCCCATGAGTAATCAAATGGCAACTAACCAAGCAGTTAATCAGTTTAGCGTGTACAGCGACGAGTATCTTCGTGACATGTACAATTATTACAAGGAGTTAAGGGATAATGAACCTATCTTCTGGAATGAAGAGATGAAATCTTGGTTCATTGTGAAGTATCAGGATGTAAGTAAATACCTCATTGGCGAGACGTTCATCACTAGCCATCTGATATCAGAAAAGATGGATAATTTGCCACAGGGAGAAGACGCCCATTTCAAAGACATCACAGATATTATTTCTACATGGATGATCTATAACGACCGTCCCGTTCATACTCAACTACGTAATCACATGAACCGAGCATTCATGACCAATGAGATCGAGCTCATTAAACCAGTTATTAAAGAAATTGTTACAGAAATTATTGAAAAAGTAATTGATAACAAATCTGGTTCCTTTGATTTCATCCAAGATATCGCCCTTCCAATTCCTGCGATGGTACTATGCCGAATGCTAGGCATTCCAAGCGAAGAAGTCGATCGTTTCATTAAATGGTCGGACGATATTGCCTTGTTCATGCAGAACTTTGTAGTTTCACATACGCCTGACAAAGAAATCTCCGAACAAACCAAAGGCAGTATGAAAGAAATGTATGTGTTCTTATCCAAGGCAATTGCAGACCGACGCCAAGAGAAGAAGAACGACCTGCTCAGCCGAATCATCGCGGATACACCTGGTGTAAATGGCGAACTCCGAGACGATCAGGTCATTGCTCAAACGATCCATCTAATCTTTGGAGGTCATAAGATACCTCAGTTCATGTTGAGCAATACCTTGCACCTTCTGTTTAAATACCCACATATTTTCGATCAACTGAAATCCGATTTATCTTTACTACCCAAGGTGTTAGAAGAATGTATGAGACTTGAAGGACCGATACAGTATATCACCCGTCATGCTGCGGTGGATATCGAGATCCGTGGTGTAAAGATTAAGAAGGGTGACTCTGTATATTTTTTTCTCGGCTCAGCAGGCAGGTACGATTCCGTATTTGAGAATCCAGAAGAGTTTAAAATCATCCGCAGTGGTAATCGTCATATTGGATTCGGTGGTGGTTTCCATGCGTGCATTGCAGCGGTGTTCGCTCGTGCCGAGATCGTGGAGATTCTTCAAGGAGTCCTGAAGAGTTTTCCCAACCTGCAGCCTGTTTATGATCTGGACAATCCTCAATGGACAAAGAATCCGACCTTTCACGGCATTACGACTATGCCTGTAGTGTACTAAGGAGGGACATATTAAGATGTCTCTGCCTAATATTGGTATGCTGGTTGTAGTGCTGCACGATATCCATGGCATCACTCCGTTCATTAAAGTTACATGCGAAAGAATCCAAAGTACGGGTGCAGATGTCCTATGCCCTGATCTTTATACGCTTGTGAATCCTTTTGCTTATAACAGAGGAGATAATCCACACACTTTCTTCCTTAATAACATTGGCTTTGAGCAGCCTAAAGAACGGATCTTAGAACTCATACACCCCCTCCGATCCCAATATCAGCACATCGTTGTCCTTGGATTTAGTGTAGGAGCCACAATTGCATGGCGCTGCAGCTCTGAATCACTGATAAATGGGGTAGTTGGATACTATGGATCTCGTATTCGAAATTATATGCATACACAGCCCAAGTGCCCGGTTCTACTTCTTTTCGCCCTCAATGAGCCAGCTTTTGAACCTCTAACAATTCAAAAGTCCTTAGAGTCAATGAGTGAGCATATTGACACTCGCTGGTATGATGCAGCACACGGGTTCGCCAATTCAGCTGGGGATAGTTATTGTCCCGAGAGCGCGGATGCTGCATGGGGAGAAGTAATGTTTTTCTTAAAAAAATAAAGAATAGGGATGTGTCTCGTCCAACAAATTCAGTCATCGCAACATGCTCTACCTGAAAAGCTAGATTACTTATGGACAGGAGTCAAAAAACATGAGAAATCAAATTCAAACGACATCCTCATTTATAGAACTCCTTGATCTAAAGCCCCATCCTGAGGGCGGATGGTATAAGGAGATATGGAAAGCAAATGTACAAATTCCACAGGAATCTCTCGGCTTCCCTTACTCTGGTCCCCGGCACGCAGCGACATCCATCTATTTCGTGCTCCAGCCTGGCGAGGTTTCTCGTTGGCACACGGTGCTTTCAGAAGAGCTCTGGTTATGGCACGCAGGAAGCCCTTTACAATTGACTTTGGGTGGGACTAGTGAGCATCCACAAGCGGAGCAAGACATCATCTTAGGATCAGATGTAGCAAATGGGCAACAGCCTCAAGCACTGGTGCCTTCCAAGGCATGGCAAAGTGCACGAATATTAGGCGAAGAACCTGTATTGGTCTCCTGCATAGTTGCTCCAGGTTTTCATTTTGATGATTTTCACATGATTTACTAAAGAACTTTATCAGATAATGCTCCAGCCAAAATAAATCAAAATAACTTGCAAATTGCTGCGCTTGTAAATCAAAATCCACATAGATTCGCTGAATACCTTTGTGGCATTTTGTGCAGACCTGACAATGAGTATGGAAGAGGCTGTTAACCATTTCGCCGTGGATGCAGCTTTCATCACTCGTTTTTTCTTTGTTTAATTACCATAAGGCGAAGGGAAGCAGTGTTTCTGTCGCAAATAATAATTCCAGATCCCCCTGCTGATGCTTCTGTAACGTTGACATTAGAAAATTACTTATAATTAACGTGCGCAAACCTACTGTAGTATCGAAGATTATCGCCACTTTCCCTTCCGTAAACACCATCTTCGATTCATCGTCCTATCCTAGTCATTGGAGTGCAGCTTCGCTGTCAACAAGCTCTTTCCACCAAGTGAGCGTCCATCACCTTCCTCGCCATTCAAACGCCAAGAGGTAGCCAAGCAATTCCTGACCGTTGCCATCATCCAGCATTAGGCGCTCTTTCGTCGTATCGAACCAACGCCTCTAGATTCCATCCACGTGTTGGTAAATCCATCCTATTCCCTAAATTATAAGCCTTTAGGCATAAGATAAACCTAGCATGTGGTTAACTTCTCTACAATGAATCCCAGCCATCATCTCATCTGCTTGTCACAAACTGCTCAATCCCGTCAGCAATGCCTGCCGCAAGCTTTTTCTGATACTCCGGCTCTGACATAAGCTTGTCCTCTTCCGGATTCGTCATAAAGCCCAGCTCCACCAAGACGACCGGCACTTGGGACCAATTAAACCCGGACAAATCGCTCCGCGCAGAGAGTCCTCTTCCGGACGCCTCAGTTGCAGCCTTCAAGTGTTCCAAAAGGTAGCCCGCCGCCTGACGGCTCTCTGCCGCAATCGGCTTAACGGCTGCCGTGGAAGCAGACGGGTACAGCACCGAGAACCCTTTGGTCTTGGGTGAACTATCCCCATCCGCATGAATGCGCACAGCGAGCGCTGCTCCGGCTTCATTCGCCATCTCTGCGCGCTGTTTGTTGCTGATATCGACGTCATGCGTCTCACGCGTCATCGCAACTTCGATGCCGCGACGTTCGAGCTCAGCCTTGATCAACAACGAAACCTCCAGGTTGAGGACATATTCCGCTTTTTTCGTGCGGACACCGACCGTCCCGGAGCTGACAGCTGGCTTGGTGTCCCTAACATCAGGGCCCACCTGTTCAGGCGTGTTGTTCCCTTGGCGCTGATGTCCTGGGTCGAGCATGACGAGCTTGCCGGACGACTTGGCCTTGTGGGCAGCAGCCCCCGGTGTTGGTTTCACGGTTGGTTGTGCCATTGCCTGCGCTTCAGCTTCGCCCACTGCTTGCACAACAGGCTGCAAAGTTGGCTGTACTGTCGGCTCTGATATTACAATCGCCATCTCAGGCGCCGAGCCCACCTTAGCTAGAACTGCTTCTATAGGCAGCTCCGACTCCCTCGGCTGAGTGACCTCAGCGGTCGATTGAACGACAGACTTCATGTTCGATCTATACACTAAGGCTACCACCACAAAGCTTATCAAAAGCACTACATACAAGACTTGCCGTGTCTGAATTCCATCTCTTTTCACTAAGCTTCCCCCATCTATCTCTATCCCGTGCCAAAGAACGCGTATGATCTTGCTAATTTCGCTTTTTGCTTTGGAAACTCCTTCTAGACTGCGACATATGCATGAATCCTGACACTATTGCCAAAACTATCCTCACGCATAAACGGAAGGAGGCACTCCCATGCACAACCTCTGGAACTTCATTTCTCAAGAGTGGCTGTCCCTTGTTTTAATCGTTGGTGTACTAGTTGCGGTATGGTTCGTCTATAAACATAAGGACAAGCTCATTAGGGGCACTAATGATAAGAAGTAAGGTTGGCGCAAGAATAATGTTTGTCTTCACTACATCTCCACATACCGTATATGCTAGTTTAACTAATTGGTCTGAATTAGTTACATAAGTGTCATTTATATTGCTTGTATTTACTGTATGTAGAATTGTCTTTGCTAACATAGCAATAGTTTATTGACATTGGTCAATATAGTGTATATTTTGTTTATCTATTCTTTCCGTAATACAAAGAAAAAGTGAGTGTGGATTTATTTTCCACCTCACTTCCTAGTATCTTAACTATAATATTGAAGACTTTATGACCAGTGTTATACCAACTATTATGTCAATATAAATTATAAACAGTGTCTTGCATTGCTTATAGTAGCAAACGGTACATGTTCCTAATTATATATTGCTAATTAATAATCAACTACTTGATGTACTTTCCTGCAACTCAACATACATCCATTGTATTGCATATTCATTGATATAATTAGAGACTCAATCCGTAGTAGATTGAGTCTCTCTTTTATAACTACGAATTATAGCAGATTAGTTAAGTTTAATATAGAGAGCACTTGAGTCAA
This sequence comes from Paenibacillus marchantiophytorum, assembly GCF_014640555.1. GTDB lineage: Bacteria > Bacillota > Bacilli > Paenibacillales > NBRC-103111 > Paenibacillus_E > Paenibacillus_E marchantiophytorum. The sequence continues at coordinate 14,334 of NZ_BMHE01000052.1, forward strand.
ACTCTACGGTACTATCCTGTTGACGAATCCAAAGCATATTACTTTGACCTTTAAATAGAGTAACTAAGATTTTACCAGAGACATTATAAGACTTTGTCTCACCCGGTTTAATCTTTCTATCAGAACCAAGAGCATCATCCAAGTTTCTACTAAAAGAACCATCGAATCCATAATCAGTTACTCCAATAATCTTAGCACTTTTATCAGCTACAGTCACTCCTGAGAACTGAGGAACAATACTAGATATGTAGCCATATTCACTACCTGGATCTGGTTTTACCTGAGTATAAGTAATGTTGTCAGCTTTCACTGTAACATCAACTAAAGCCCAACTAGTAGTAGAAGTATCATCCGGTTTCTTGAATCCTAAATCTACAACCTGTTCAGCAGTAACTGGCGTTACTTTATTTACGCTTACTTTATAATTTGCTTTCCACTGACCTTTTGAGTAAGGATTGTTATAAATATCTGTATAGGCCACCGACACCCCACTGGATACTGTACCAGAGTTAGAAGATCCTTCAGACGGTTTAGTTACTGGAGGAGGAGTAGGTGCTGCAGTAGGTTTAGGTGTTGGTTTAGTAGTATTGTCTTTGTCTGGAATTCCAGAACCAGTACGAGTTCCACTAGTGATCTCAACTGTTTGAGTTGAGTTATTCCATTTAACAGAACCTCCCATAGCTTCTGCAACTGCTTTCGCGGATACATAGCTATGGCCATCATAAACCACTGGATACATAGTCCCATCTTCACTGGACATATCAACTTCACTACCATTGACAGTTACTTTTAATGCTTGATTTTGATATGCTGTGATTTGCTTAAGTGCTGAATCAGCATAGGCTAAAGTTCCTGCCGATACAGCTAGTGATACAATTGCAATGATTGCTGAAACTTTTTTACTGAATAAATTCTTCATTTCTATTCCTCGCGCTTCTTATGTATTTTTGAGACTCTTAGGGTGTTACCCTTTCGTCCCATAATAAAAAGAGGAAGAGAGATTTGAACTCTCAATAAATGCATCCTGCTCCTCTAATAATCTCTATTCAACTCCTAAATATAACCAATTACTCTTCTTCTTCTTCGACAGTCCCCAACTGACTACCCCATCCGCATAAACACCGGCCGAAAAGATGCCCACCGCAATAGTAATTGATGCCGGAATTACATAATATTATTTCATCATGAAGTTAAATCTTCCTATGTAGGTTATATCATACAATAATATTTTACATCATATTACAAATTACTGCATATTTTTTATTTATCGGGAACCGTCATTAAGGGGGTTTCAAACACACGTTCATGACTGAATATGGTGAGCTGCCTATTCTCTTAACATAATCAATGCATAAATCCAGCACAAAAGTTGAGAGATTCCTTATTTAAAAGGGATCTCTCTTCTTCTGTGCCCTTATTCTTTGGTGCGTGTTTTTGGTGGAGGATTCTATTGTTTTTTATTGTAGAGTCTTCTAGAAACTGTCCGCGATTAGTCCACACATCGCTATTGGGTTGAACGTAATCTTTTATTCATAGCATCAGCCTTACCGCTGTTAATGTCTCTTGAGTTGCTGCCAAAAAAAGCAGCTACCAATAATTTATACTCCTCTGAGCCATATCATTTGAGCTCAAGAATTTCTCCCATGTGTACTCATCTTCGAGATACGCGAATCGCACTTTATCTTTAGCATTTGTGTTATGGATGTTGCTCAGTCAATTGACTCCCCTAAACTTGAGACTAGAATCCCCAAAAGTCTAACTTTGGAAGACGCTGTAAAGATGGAACGTGTAGCTGCCCAGCGAAAGATTGTGGAGCGTGATTATCTTATTACAGTTATCTTCCTCTTACTCGGACTCCGAGTGTCTGAACTCGTTAGTATTGATTTAATTCATATCGATGAATACGAAGGTACGATATCAATAATTGGTATAGGGGATAAAGAGTGAAAACTTATGCTTACCCCCAAAATCGTTCGTGCTTTAGATGCGTATAAGCCCATTAGGGAGGATATTCTTTGTCGACGAAAACGACTTAATCAACCTGCCTCTTCGTTTCTGAGAAACGTGGCGATCGGTTATACAGGCGGGGAGTTGAACTTATCATTGAAGAAATCGCATCAGTATCCGGGGCAAAAGCAGGAGCTGGCTTTAAAGTATCTCCTCATAAACTGAGGCACCATGTGCAACTGTGCTCTACAACGAAGGAAAAGACGTCGATTTATTGGCCATCACGGAATTATTAGGTCATAAGGATCCAAACACAACAAAAATTTATACTACGGTTAATAAGGAAAAATGAGATCAATGGTTTCATCTAACCCACTAGAGAATATGTAGTTTCTATAGGACTGCAGCACAGAAAAGGCCAGGAGGGTACTTAATGTCGCTATACTTCAAGGTTTTTGTCTTTACGGTAATTCATTTTTTAGTTCATTATTAGGACATAACTCATAATTGATATGAAAAAGGCTGCCAACAAGAAAATTCTTTGTTTGGCAGCCTTTTTTTTGCGGTACTAGACTTACCATGACCTCTTACCAAATCATTTGTTCCCGTTCAATCTTTCAACAAAACAGACATTTTGTTGAAAGTTAAGAAACATGATAGACCACACAGTTTTGTATCCCCCCGGGTGGTGATGACTTGCCGGAGGACAATAAAAGACTTGAACTTATATCCCTTTTCCCCTTCGAGTTTTATTTATTTCAAAGCCTTCATCGCAATATCCGTCCGGTAATGCTTCCCGTCAAAATGGATCCGATCCAAATCCGCATAAGCTTTCTGACGAGCTTCGATGATATCTTTGCCGATTCCTGTGATGCCCAGAACGCGCCCGCCGTTGGTGACGATTTGTCCATCTACTAGTGCTGTCCCCGCGTGGAACACGAGCGAATCTTGAACCTGATCCAGCCCCGTGATCGGCAGACCTTTGGGATAAGCGGCCGGATAGCCCGGTGAAGCCACAATGACACAAACCGCTGCATCTTCGCTCCACTCGATCGGCTGCTCAGCCAATGTCCCGTTATTAATCGCCAGGAAAATATCCAGCAGATCCGTTTGCAGTCTTGGCAAAATAACCTGCGTCTCCGGATCGCCGAAGCGCGCGTTGAACTCAATCGTTTTCACACCGTTCGGGGTCAAAATCAGCCCCGCATACAGCACGCCTTTGAAAGGTCGGCCTTCTGCAACCATGGCATCAGCCGTAGGCTGCACGATTTTCTCAAGCGCCTCTTGCACGATGGATTCATGGATATGCGGCAGCGGGGAGTAAGTGCCCATTCCGCCCGTATTTGGCCCTTTATCGTTGTCAAACACAGGCTTGTGATCCTGCGAAGGCACCATTAGACGAACCGTGGAGCCGTCCACGAAAGCCAGCAAGGACATCTCTTGTCCTGTCAGGAATTCCTCAATAACGACGCTCGCGCCGGATTTGCCGAACACTTGATCCACCATAATATCGTTAAGCGCAGCTTCCGCTTCTTCCATCGTCTGGGCAACGGTCACGCCTTTACCAGCAGCCAAACCGTCCGCTTTGATTACGATCGGCGCTGTTTGTGTACGCAAGTAAGCCAGTGCTGGCTCATATGCATCAAAGGATTCATAAGTAGCTGTAGGAATGCTGTATTTTTTCAAAAGTTCCTTCATGAAAACCTTGCTGCCCTCGATAATCGCTGCATTAGCGCGCGGTCCGAAAGCGGCAATGCCGTTGGCTTCCAAATGATCGACCAAGCCTGCAGCTAACGGATCGTCAGGCGCTACCATGACCAGATCAATCGCTTGCTCCTTCGCAAATGCGCTGATTTCCTCGAATTGCAGCTCCGTAATTGGCACGCACTCTGCTAATCCGGCAATTCCGCCATTCCCCGGCGCACAGAACAATTTGCTGATTTTTGGGCTTTTGCTCAGTGACCACACAATCGCGTGCTCACGCCCGCCTCGTCCAATAACTAGTACACGCATGGTTAAAGTCCCCTCTCATGGGGAATGCCCACGGTCTCAGAAACGATCGTGAGCATTCTCAGTTGTTTTTAGTGTTTAAAATGACGTACGCCCGTCATGACCATAGCAATGCCATTTTCGTTGGCAACGCGAATGGATTCTTCGTCTTTGATCGAGCCGCCTGGCTGAATGACCGCCGTAATGCCGGCTTTTGCTGCCATTTCAAGCGTGTCGCCCATTGGGAAGAAAGCATCGGAGGAAAGCACGGAACCTTTGGATTTCTCGCCAGCTTGCTCGATGGCAATTTTGGCAGCGCCCACGCGGTTCATTTGACCAGCGCCCACACCTACCGTCATATCGTCTGCAACGAGGACAATCGCATTGGATTTAACGTGCTTAACTACTTTCCATGCGAAAAGTAATTGCTTCATCTCTTCCGCTGTCGGTTGACGCTCAGAGACAACTTTCAGATCCGCTTCCGTCAATTGGTAAGCATCGCTGGCTTGAACGAGCATGCCGCCTTCAACAGTTGTCAGCACTGGCTCTGATTGGCGACCAGCGATCGTATCTAAGCCGCTAACTCTAAGCAAGCGGATGTTTTTCTTTTTGGACAGGATATCGAGTGCTTCCGGTGTAAAATCAGGCGCGATCACGATTTCCAGGAAAATCTCATGCAGCAATTGCGCTGTCGCCTCATCAATCGCACGGTTGGCCGCTACGATACCACCGAAGATGGACGTAGGATCAGCATTGTACGCTTTGGTGTAAGCTTCTAGTACATTTGTACCAATGCCTACGCCGCAAGGATTCATGTGCTTAACGGCTACAACCGCAGGCTCGCTGAATTCTTTGACGATTTGGAGAGCTGTATTCGCATCATTAATATTGTTGTAGGATAATTCTTTACCATGCAATTGTTCAGCCGTCGTAATGTTCCCGGCAGCTGCATTCGGCTTGCGGTAGAAAGCCGCGCTTTGATGCGGGTTCTCCCCGTAGCGAAGCTCTTGCATTTTCTCATAAGTTACGGTGTAGCGCTCTGGGTAAGGCTCGCCTTGCAGGCCAGTCAAATAGTCGCCAATCAAAGCATCGTAAGCTCCTGTGTGACGGAACACTTTGGCTGCCAAACGCTTGCGCGTTTCCAGCGTCGTGTCGCCTGTCTCCTGGACTTCTTCCAACACTTTGGCATAGTCAGTCGTGTCTACGATAACGGAAACGAACGCATGGTTTTTCGCTGCAGAACGAAGCATCGTCGGTCCACCGATATCGATGTTCTCAATCGCATCTTCGTAAGTCACATCCGGCTTCGCAATCGTCTCCGCAAAAGGATACAAATTCACAACAACCAAATCAATATACTCCAAGCCAAGCTTCTTCATGCTCTCTTGGTGCTCTACGTTGTCACGAACAGCCAGTAATCCGCCGTGAACGTTCGGATGCAGCGTTTTGACGCGGCCATCCATGATCTCCGGGAATCCTGTCACTTCCGAAATACCGATAACCGGTACCCCTTTATCCTTCAACAAACTTAGCGTACCGCCTGTGGAAATGATCTCAACGCCCAGCTTCGTCAGCTCGCTTGCGAATTCAACGATACCCGTTTTATCGAAAACGCTGATGAGTGCTCTTTTGATTGCCACTATGCTTCCTCCCAGAAAATAGATATTTATATATCGTTTACGAGTACTTTTAGCGTTGAAAAATGAAAATAACTTCGGCTCAACTCTGCCTCTGCGGGGAAACCGAATCTTTAAGGCTGCTAAACAGCCTTAAAGCAGCCAATTCTGATGGGCAGCCTGACTCCGCCTCATGGTGGAAAACCGCCTCTTTAACGCTGTTAATCAGCCTTAAAGCAGCCAATTCTGACCAACAGCCTGACTTAGCGCTGCGGAACAACCCTACAGCCGCACGCCTACCCTGCGGCCATCCAGGCTCACGCGATCCTCGCGCAGCCAGCGGATCACCTGCGGCAGCAGCACGTGCTCGGCCGCATGAATCCGCTCCGCGAGCGATTCCGCGGTCTCGTGCTCGTGGATCTCCACGGCGCGCTGCGCGATGATCGGGCCGGAGTCCAGGCCGCCGTCCACGAAGTGCACGGTGACGCCGGTTTGCTTCACGCCGTACTCGACAGCTTGCTCGATCGCGCGCACGCCCGGAAAAGACGGCAGCAGCGATGGGTGAATGTTGATCATCCGCCCATAATAAGGCCCAACCAGCACATCCGTAATAATCCGCATGTAGCCAGCCATCACGATCAGATCAACCTGACGCTCTACAAGCTCCTTCAGTATAAGAGCTTCATAAGCCTCGCGGCTTTCATATTCCTTTGGACTGAACACGAACATAGGCACTTTCGCTTCCTTGGCGCGCTCAACCACGTAGGCTTTGGGCCGATCACAGACAAGAAGCTCGATGCTGACATCAAGCTTCCCCTTCTGTACCTGGTCCACGATCGCTTGGAAATTAGAACCGCTGCCCGAAGCAAAAATCGCAATCCGGTAAGGCTGCATTACACCTCAGCTCCTTGGAACGTCACGACACGCTCGCCCTCGGTTACAACACCCAGACGGTAGGCTTTCTCGCCTTGCGCTTCCGCTGCTGCAATAGCTTTCTCAGCATCGTCTGCGTTCACGATCACAACCATACCAATCCCCATGTTGAACGTACGGAACATATCGTTGTTCGAAATGCCGCCCTCACGCTGCATCAGCGCGAAGATCGGAAGAATCGGCCATGAGCCGTATTGAATCTCTACATTGACGCCTTCCGGCAGAACCCGTGGAATATTTTCGATGAAACCGCCGCCTGTAATATGCGCCATCCCTTTGATCGCTACATCTTCCAGCATCGCCAGAACCGGCTTCACATACAGCTTCGTTGGCTCAAGAAGCACATTACCCAGCTTGTCGCCCAGCTCTTCCACATGCCCTTGCAGCGTATAACCGCCATCTTCCAGCAAAAGCTTGCGCACAAGAGAGAACCCGTTGCTGTGCACGCCGCTTGAAGCCAGACCTAGAACTACGTCTCCAGGACGAATTGTTGTACCGTCGATTATTTTTTTCTTGTCAACGATTCCAACCGTAAAGCCGGCAATGTCATACTCCCCTGACGCATACATGCCCGGCATTTCCGCCGTTTCCCCGCCGATGAGTGAGCAGCCAGACTGCGCACAACCATCAGCGATCCCTTTAACAATTGCTTCAATTTTCTCAGGAATAACTTTATCGCAAGCCAGATAATCAAGGAAGAACAACGGCTCCGCACCTTGAACGATAATATCGTTCACACACATCGCAACAGCGTCAATCCCGATCGTATCGTGCTTATCCATTGCAAAAGCGATCTTCAGCTTCGTGCCCACGCCATCCGTACCCGATACGAGCACAGGCTCCTCATACTTGTCTTTGTTCAAGCTGAACAGCCCGCCGAAGCCTCCGAGGTCCGTTAACACTTCAGGACGGAATGTCCGTTTGACGTGCTTTTTCATCCGTTCTACGGCTTCGTTCCCTGCTGCGATATCGACTCCAGCCTTTTTGTAAGCATCTGACACGTCGCTTCCACTCCTTAGTTTTGTCTATGTATCGGGGGGCGTCCGCCTAAGCATCCGGCCCTCCCGTTGTGTATCCCAATTTTTAGCATTTCCCTATTGATTACCCAATTAATCGCAAGCACAACCAACTTTCGTCACATCGACGATTTCCGTTGGATAGCTGTTATCGAAACAAGCCGTACAATAGCCGCTGTCTGCACCTGCAGAGCCTTGACCGATCGAATCAAGCAGTCCCTCTTTGGTTAAAAAGTGAAGGGAATCCGCATTGATCGCTTTGCGAATTTCTTCGATGGAATTCATCGCAGCGATCAGTTCCTTGCGGTCCGGAGTATCAATCCCGTAGTAGCAAGGGTTCATGAATGGCGGCGAAGAAATCCGCACATGCACTTCCGTAGCGCCAGCTTCTCTCAGCAAGTTGACGATGCGCAGCGACGTTGTTCCACGGACGATGGAATCATCGATCATGACAACGCGTTTGCCTTCAACCACTTTGCGCACAGCGCTCAGCTTCATTTTGACCCCTTGCTCCCGCAGCTCCTGGCTTGGAATGATGAACGTCCGGCCTGTATAGCGGTTCTTGATCAGACCCAGCTCATACGGGATACCCGTTTGTTCCGCAAAACCAATTGCCGCCGAAATACTGGAATCCGGCACGCCCGTCACGATATCCGCGTCCACGAACGCCTCCATCGCCAAACGTTTCCCCATCCGCTTACGCGCAGAGTGAATGTTCACTGTATCAATATCGCTGTCTGGACGAGCGAAGTAAATGTACTCCATCGCACAGATCGCACGCTTGCCACCCTCAACAAACTGTTCCGAATGGAAGCCGTCGCGATCCAGCACAATAATCTCACCAGGCTGCACATCACGGAAATACGTCGCTCCCACGGCATCAAAAGCACAAGTCTCGGAAGCGAACAAGTACGCATCGCCAAGGCGGCCAATCATGAAAGGACGCAATCCATTCGGATCAAGCGCAGCAATCAACTTATCTTTGGTAATGATCAAAAAGGCGAATCCGCCAACCACTTGATGCAAAGCATCCTTCACCGCATCCACGATATCATCATGTTCCGAACGGGCAATCAAATGCGCCAGAACTTCGGTATCGCTAGTCGTTTGGAAAATAGATCCCTTACGCTCAAGCTCCCGCTTGATAATGTTCGCATTATCGAGGTTGCCGTTCGTTGCAATCGCCAGATCGCCCTCGCGATACTTGAATACGAGCGGCTGCGCATTCGCAAGCTTGCTTTCGCCAGCTGTTGAATAACGCACATGCGCGATCGCCGTAGAACCTGTCAGAGGATGCAGATTATCGTTCGTAAACACCTCTTTGGCAAGTCCCATGCCGCGATAATAATTGAACTTACCGTCTTCAACTGTACAAATGCCGGCACTTTCCTGTCCGCGATGCTGCAGGGCATGAAGCCCGTAGTAGCACAGAGAGGAGGCATCGGGATGACCATACACCCCGAACACGCCACACTCTTCATTCAGCTTATCCAACAATCCGCCTTGGCCGCCTACACCCTCGTTGAAATACTCGCCAGTCCAAAGCTCATGCTGAGCCTCCCCAAGTGTAACTAGGGGAGCCACAGGAAGCTTCAGGGCCTCGGATTGTTTTATGCCATTAGACATGGGATCGCATCCTTCCAGACTTTCGCCAGCTCGCTTACCGGAGACTGGAGACGCTGTTCGTTGTTGATTTGGATCGTCAAATCTGCACCCGTTACGGTTCCGATTTCTTCATACGGCACGCCTTGAGAAGCAATCCAGTGCTTCAAAGCGTCTGCTTTGTCAGGTTTTGCACTTAGTAGAATACGGGACTGCGTTTCACTGAACAATGCGAAATCAGGGCGAAGCTCAGACGTTACATTTACTGCTGCGCCAACGCTGCCACTGATACAGCTTTCAGCCAAAGCTACAGCCAATCCGCCTTCGGACAAGTCATGCGCAGAAGCGACAAGACCTTCTTGAATGGCTTTCAATACCGCATTTTGCAAGCGTTTCTCTGTTGCTAAGTCAAGCTCAGGCGGACGGCCTTCGGTTACATTGTGAATCACATATTGGAATTCGCTGCCGCCGAGTTCAGCTTTCGTCTCGCCGAGCAGGATGATGATGTCGCCTTCGTTTTTGAAGCCTTGTGTCGTGATGTGGTCGATGTCGTGAATAAGACCAACCATTCCGATGACTGGCGTCGGGTAGATCGCGCCTTTGGAATTCTCGTTGTACAGCGAGACATTCCCGCCGATAACCGGCGTATCCAGGAAGCGGCAAGCTTCTGCCATACCGTCAGTGGATTTCTCCAACTGCCAGAAGATTTCCGGTTTGTCCGGGCTGCCGAAGTTCAGGTTGTCCGTTACAGCCAGCGGCTCAGCGCCGGAGCAGACCACGTTGCGCGCTGCTTCGGAAACGGCGATCCGTCCGCCAACTTCCGGATCCAGATACACGTAGCGTCCGTTGCAGTCGGTTGTCATCGCGAGGCCCTTGCGGGTTCCGCGAATGGTTACAACCGCCGCATCCGATCCCGGACGCACAGCTGTTTCTGTACGAACCATGTAGTCATACTGGTTGTACACCCACTCTTTGCTCGCTACCGTCGGGGACGCGAGAACAGCCTTAAGCGCATCTGTCAACTTCGTTACCTCTGGGTAACGAGTTGTATCGATGGCTGCGCTAGCTTCGTAATAAGCCGGCACTTTGCTCGGCTTATTGTACACCGGGCACTCGTCGACGAGTGCGCCGACAGGCATGTTCCCCACGACTTCACCGTGGTGGATCAATTTCAGGTAACCGTCATCGGTTACCTTGCCGACTTTGGCGCAGTGGAGACCCCAGCGCTCGAAGATGCCCTTGGCTTGCGCCTCATGCTTCGGTTCAACCACGAAAAGCATACGCTCTTGAGACTCAGACAGCATCATTTCATATGCCGTCATGCCGTCTTCGCGCTGTGGAACTTCATCCAGGTACAGCTCCATGCCGTTGCCTGCTTTACTTGCCATCTCAGCGCTGGAACAAGTGAGTCCCGCTGCGCCCATATCTTGAATTCCGAGCACGATGCCGGAATCGATTAACTCTAAGCATGCTTCCAGCACAAGCTTTTCCATGAAAGGATCGCCGACTTGCACCGCTGGACGCTTGGCTTCAGACTCAGCCGTCAGCTCTTCGGACGCGAAAGTCGCACCGTGAATGCCGTCGCGGCCCGTTGCCGGCCCTACGTAGAACACCGGGTTGCCAACACCTTTGGCAACACCGCGTTGGATCATGTCGTGGTCGATCAGACCAACGCACATGGCGTTAACAAGCGGGTTTCCTTCGTAGCTTTCGTCGAACATCACTTCGCCGCCAACCGTTGGAATCCCGATGCAGTTCCCATAACCAGCGATACCGGATACCACGTGCTCGAACAAGTACTTCACACGATCGTTTTGCAGCTTGCCGAAACGCAAGGAGTTCAGCAGCGCTACAGGGCGAGCGCCCATGGAGAAAATATCACGAATAATACCGCCCACACCAGTCGCCGCGCCTTGGTAAGGCTCGATGGCGGAAGGGTGGTTATGACTTTCAATTTTGAAAACGACGGCTTGGTTGTCGCCGATATCTACGATTCCTGCGCCTTCGCCAGGTCCCATCAGAACGCGAGGTCCTGTCACAGGGAATTTGCGAAGCACCGGTTTGGAATTTTTGTAAGAACAATGCTCGGACCACATAACGCTGAATACGCCGATCTCCACATAGTTCGGATTGCGTCCAAGGAAGCCGCAAATTTTGGCAAACTCTTCGTCGGTTACGCCCATTTGCTTGTAAATTTTCTGTTCCGCGATTTGTTCGGCTGATGGTTCCTTAGCGGATAGCTGCTGCGTCATGTTTCTCCCTCCAAGCGCTTAGAATTGATGTGAACATTTTCTTGCCGTCTGCTGAGCCCAGAATCTCGTGAACCGCACGTTCCGGATGGGGCATCATGCCAACAACATTGCCTGCTTTGTTGCTGATTCCTGCGATATCGTCCAATGATCCGTTCGGGTTGCTGCCTGCTTCATAACGGAACACGATTTGTTTGTTTTCTTGCAATTCCTTCAGTGTTGCATCATCACAATAATAATTGCCTTCGCCATGAGCGATAGGAATCGTGATGATCTCGCCTTCCGCATAGTCACGCGTGAAAGCCGTCGTGTTGTTCTCTACTTTGAGCGCCGTTTGGTGACAGCGGAACTTCATGCCATTGTTGCGCAGCAGCGCTCCTGGCAACAATCTTGCTTCCGTCAACACTTGGAATCCGTTACAAATACCTAGAATGTATTTGCCTTCTTCCGCCGCTTTCACAACGGATTTCATAACATTCGTGAATTGTGCAATAGCTCCGCAGCGCAGGTAATCTCCATAAGAGAATCCGCCTGGAACTAGGATGCAATCATATTTAGACAAGTCGCTTTCTGTATGCCATACGTAGTCAACCGGTTCACCGATTGAATCTTCGATTGCTTTGTACAAATCGATATCGCAGTTCGATCCCGGAAAAACGAGAACCGCAAAATTCATGACGTGTTCCTCCTTTTAAGTGGTAAGCCTATTCGGTATGTTACGCCAACTCGTAGCGGTAATCTTCGATAACCGTGTTCGCAAGCAGCTTCTCGCACATCGCCTTCACGCGTGCTTCTGCTTCTGCTTTATCCGTTGTTCCCAGCTCAAGCTCCAAATATTTGCCAATGCGCACCTTGCCAACTTCCTCAAACCCCATCGAATGAAGCGCTCCTTGCACCGCAGTTCCTTGAACATCCAATACGTTCTGCTTGATCGTTACGTAGACCGTTGCTTTCATTTGTAATCTCTCCTTAGCGTTATTCGCCAGTTGATCTGGCAGCGGCATAGTTAGGAGCCCATTTAGAAGTCCCTAAGGGCTCTTATTTCTCATTTTTCTTCCACGTTTGATGAAATAGAAGCTCCTAAGGACTCTTATTCCTCTAAAAGGCAGCTATTTCATTGGTTTTCATGCAAATAAGAGGCTTTAAGGGCTCTTATTCTGCATTTATTGCTCATTTCCCTGAAAATAAGAGGCCCTAAAGGCTCTTATTCCCCATTCCGAGGCGGGGGCACGCACGAATGCGTAATCTTAGGACGAGCATCCGCTCAAACTAAAGCCCCACTACGTGTCAGCCCCGGTAATTCAGCCCCCTGCAATCCACTACTCCGTCAAACGACGCAAAATCTCTTTATACCGATTGGACGTCTCTTCCACAACAGAAGCCGGAAGCTCGTCTGGCTCGCTGTTTTTGTCCCAGCCCGAACCCGCCAAGTACGTACGAACAGGCTCTTTGTCCATCGAATCAATCTCGATATCGAGCGCATAATTCTCTTGTGACCAATAACGGGAGGAATCCGGTGTGAAAATCTCATCAATAATAATAAGTTCACCGGCATAAATGCCGAATTCGAATTTCGTGTCTGCTAAAATAATGCCTTTTTGCTCACAAATCGCATGCGCAAGCGTGTAAAGCATGATGCTTTTCTCTTGCAGCTCGTAAGTCAGGTTCTCACCGACCAACGCCGCCATTTGTTCCACGGAAATGTCTTCATCATGACCGACATCATTTTTCGCCGCAGGCGTGAAAATGGGATCTTCCAGCCGTTGATTCTTCCGCAGTCCTTCAGGAAGCTTGCGGCCGTTAATCTCGCCAGTCTGAGCGTACTGTCTCCAGCCGTTGCCTGTGATGTAGCCGCGAACTACACACTCGATGGAGATGCGCTCTGCTTTTTTGGCGACAATAATTCGCTCCTTCAGAAGCTCTCTCGCCTCTGCATCAGGAATGATAGCGTGAAGTTGTTCCACGTCCGTGTGCACGATATGGTTCTTCATGTAGCCGCTCGTCACGTTGAACCAGTATTTGCTCAGTGCATTCAGCACGTAGCCTTTGTCCGGAACATCCGGTTTCAACATATAATCGAACGCCGAGATGCGGTCCGTTACGACGATCAAGAAGTTCTCTCCCAAATCATACAACTCGCGCACTTTGCCTTTGTGAACAAGCGGCGCTTTCAACAGCTCTACCGCTGAATCAAGGATTTTCGTGATCACAGCCAACATTCCCCTCTCCCCTCATTGCAAATGCTATTTCAAACCTAAACGGTCAAAGATCGTGTCCACGTGTTTCAAATGCCAGCTTGGATCGAAGCAATCTCCGATTTCTGCTGGGCTTAACGCCTCAGTAATAACGGAAGCATTCTCTACGATGTCGCGGAAAGAACGTTGTTCTTCCCAAGCTTGCATCGCTCTTGGTTGAACCGTATCGTACGCTTGCTCACGCGAAAAGCCTTTGTCGATCAGCTTCGTCATCACACGGCCAGAGAAAGGAACATCATACGTGCTGCGCATGTTGCGTTTCATGTTCTCAGGGAACACCGTCAAGTTCTTGATGATGTTGCCTAGGCGGTTCAGCATGTAGTTGAGCAATTGCGTTGCATCCGGCAGGATAATACGCTCTACGGAGGAGTGCGAGATATCGCGCTCATGCCATAGCGTCACGTTCTCATAAGCGGAAACCATATGTCCGCGAATTACGCGAGACAGGCCGGAGATGCTTTCGCAGCCGATCGGGTTGCGCTTGTGCGGCATCGCGGAGGAACCTTTTTGACCCTTAGCGAACGGCTCTTCCACTTCACGGAACTCACTCTTCTGAAGCGCGCGAATTTCTGTTGCGAATTTATCCAGGGAAGTAGCAACCAAAGCAATTGTTGCCATGTATTCCGCGTGACGATCACGCTGCAAAGTTTGCGTCGAGATTGGAGCAGCTTTCGTACCCAATTTGTCGCAGACATATTGCTCAACGAAGGGGTCGATGTTCGCGTAAGTACCGACAGCACCGGAGATTTTACCGAATTGTACGCCGTCAGCGGCAAAACGGAAACGCTCCAAATTACGCTTCATTTCCTCGTACCAAAGCGCCATTTTCAGACCGAAAGTCGTCGGCTCTGCATGTACGCCATGCGTTCTGCCCATCATCGCTGTATCTTTATGTTCAATCGCTTTATTGCGAAGGATTTCAATGAAATTCTGAATGTCTTTGTCTAAGATCTCGTTCGCTTGTCTCAACAAGTAGCCAAGTGCTGTATCAACAACGTCGGTCGATGTTAAACCGTAGTGAACCCATTTGCGCTCAGGCCCGAGCGTTTCGGACACGGCTCTTGTGAAGGCGATCACGTCATGACGCGTCTCTTGCTCGATTTCGTAAATGCGGTCGATGTTGAAGCTCGCGTTTTCGCGCAGTACCTTCACATCTTCCTTAGGAATGACGCCAAGCTCAGACCAAGCCTCGCAAGAAAGAATTTCGACTTCCAACCATGCTTGAAACTTGTTTTGTTCCGTCCAAATGTTCGCCATTTCCGGGCGCGTATAACGTTCGATCATTGTGCCGTTCCTCCAATAATTATCATTTACTTACTTTCCCAAATGCTCGTGCGTTCTATCCAAGTCAGTGCATGCTGCACATTGCTTGCCAGGAGATTGATATGTCCCATCTTGCGTTTCTCTTTGGCTTCTTTCTTGCCATACAGATGAACCTTCGCGCTTACGCCTAAATCTTCAGCTTCCAGGAAGCCTGGCTGGTCGATTAAGCTTTGCAGCGGCTCGATATGTTCACCAAGCAGATTCACCATCACGACAGGGGTCAGAAGCTCAGTTGAACCCAGCGGCAGGTTGCAAATCGCGCGAACATGCTGCTCGAACTGCGAAGTTCGGCACGCTTCCATCGTGTAATGACCGGAATTGTGCGGGCGTGGCGCCAGCTCATTCACATAAAGCTGACCATCCTTCGTTAAAAACAGCTCAACAGCGATCAATCCGATGACGCCAAGCGATTCGGCGATGCGAATGGCCAGCTGCTCCGCTTCCTGCTGCACTTCGACTGGAATGCGAGCCGGTACGATGGATTGATGCAGGATGTTATGTACATGTATGTTTTCCGCTGCCGGGAAAGCTTTCACTTCCCCACGAGGACTTCTCGCGGCAATGACGGATAATTCTTTGTCAAAATGAATGAATTGTTCGAGCACCAGCTCCGTTTTGGCGCGGTTCAGTGTCTCGTAGGCTTCTTCAACTTCATCTAAAGAGCGAATGACCCACTGTCCTTTGCCGTCGTAGCCGCCAGTAGCCGTCTTGAGCACACTCGGTGTGCCGAAGCGAATGACTGCTTCTTGGAGCTCCGCTGCGCTGCCGATTTCCGCGTAAGGCGCAACAGGCACGCCAGCAGCTTCAATCGCTCTCTTTTCCCGCAGACGATGCTGGGTTGTATATAAAAGTTCGCTCCCTTGGGGAACATAGGATTCGTTCATCAAAATGTTCGTGACATGGGCATCGACATTCTCGAATTCGTACGTGATCACATCCGAGCGCGCCGCCAGCTTCCTCGCGGCCTCGACATCGTCGAAGTTCGCCAGGATCTGCTCATCGGCGACTTGACCGCAAGGCGCGTCTTCCGTCGGGTCGAGCGTCACGAAGCGATACCCCATATTGCGGCCGGCCAAGGCCAGCATGCGGCCTAACTGCCCGCCGCCCAGGACGCCAATCGTGGCGCCTGGTTTGATGATCTTGTCATCTGCTGCTGTCATAGCAGGTCACTGCTTTCGATCACCGTTTGCGCGATGCGCTCACGACGTGCTCTGACCTTCGCTTGCAGCTCCGGTTCGAAGGCGCCGAGGATTTGCGCCGCCAGCAAGCCTGCATTCGTAGCTCCCGCATGGCCGATAGCCACCGTGGCCACCGGAATGCCGCCTGGCATTTGCACGATGGACAGCAAGGAATCCAGTCCGTTCAGCGTGGACGTCTTCACGGGAACACCAATAACCGGTAGCTCCGTTTTGGCTGCTACCATTCCTGGTAGATGCGCCGCCCCGCCTGCTCCGGCAATAATCACTTGGATCCCACGGCCTGCCGCCGCGGCTGCATATTCAAACATCAAATCTGGCGTTCTGTGCGCGGATACCACCTTTTTCTCGTAGGGCACTCCGAGCTCTTCCAACATGTCGCATGCGTGCTTCATCGTTTCCCAATCCGACTGGCTTCCCATTATGACACCAACACGTACCGTCATCTCAAACCCACTCTCATATAGTTAAGTCGTTTCAAAAGCTTGGCTCTTAAAACTTTCATTTCCAATAAATTCAATCCAGTCAACCTCTAAACCCAAAAAACGCCCAGAGCTAGAATACATGATTCTATCCGTGGACAGCAAAAGAACCGAATGCAAAAAGACCATCATCTTCCTATGGTTTCCCTCATTCGCTTCCTCGTAGTCCAAAAATTAATGGTTTTTGGGTAGAAACTTTCAGGCCTTATCCCTGATTTTATACGAGTTGATTCGACATTTTCAATTAGTGCGGGTTCATTTCCCGCTTCCCTAGTTTACTACCAACTGACGTGCCATGTCAATTTCAAAAAGCGAACGTTTTTCAACTATTTCTTTCGTATAGTTCGTTTTTAGGCATTGTTTTTCCAATAAACACCGGTTTATATCTTCTTTTCCGTTTTCGCTCCTCCTTACGTGATCCATATACTCGGAGAGATTCGAGGAAAGCGCGTTCAATTATTTTCGACAAATCCAAAAAAAATACTTCGAACCTTCTAAATAGACGCACCGTCTAATTCATAAATCATTAAATAAATGCCACAAAGGAGAGATATTAATGAAAAAGAATATGCCCGCATTACTGAAAATCACTTTGGCCACAGCCCTGCTAGTCGCTGCAAGCCCAGCCCTGCTCCAGCAGGCAAGCGTTTATGCCCAGACGGAAAGCAGCGATTTCGAGATTAAGCTTGCCCCTTTGAAAATCCAGATCGAAGATCAACTCCTGGAAGTGCCAGGTGGCAAATCGATTGACGGCGACACCTATGTCGGCCTTTCTTTTCTCAGCCAAAAGCTTGGCTTAACGACAGCCTGGGATGAGGCCACAAAAACAGTTACCGTCAGCGCCCCCAACAAGAAAATGAGCATGATGAATCAAAGTACGAAATATGCGATGAATGGCCGTGAATTTTACAAACCTCTGCCGCCTGTCATCGTGGACGGAACCACCTACTTGCCGCTGCGTTTGCTCCTTGAACAAATGGGCTACCAAATCGGATACAACGATCAAAACCATGTAGTTTCCATTACTAAAATTCAAGAAAACGAACTCACCTTGACGAACAAGTCCGATTCGAAAAAAATAACCGACAATCAAAATATTACGATAGATTATCCTCAAATTGAAGGATGGGCCAATTCCGCGGCAAGCGCGAAAATTAACGCATTCATTCAAAGCGAGGTAGAGAAATATAAAGATGCTGCCAACAAAGAGCTAAGCAAAAGCGGCAACGAGTACCCGTATTCTATGGATGTCAATTATCAGATCACGTACAATCAGAAGCACAAACTTAGTCTCTACTTTGAGGTATATACATTTACAGGCGGCGCCCACGGGTTCACAACGCATGATGCTCATACGTTCGATCTGGATACGGGGAATGAGCTGAGCCTTCAGCAGGTGACTTCGAATAATACCAATTACAAGACCATCATCAATCAAGAGATTAAAAAGCAATTGAAAGAAAGACAAATAGAGTCCGATCTACTCGAACCATTCGAATCCATCCGTGACGATCAGGGCTTTTATTTGAAAGATGACACGGTTGTCGTGTACTTTGGCCTGTACGAATATGTTCCTTATGTGATGGGCATTCTAGAATTCCCGATTCCATTGTCTGCTTTTGCAGCGGCAAAATAAAGATAGCTAAAGCGCCCCAATCGACTACTCGAGGCTAGATCCTCTTTGTAGCGAGTGGGGCGCTTCTTTTTACCCTTATGAGCTTAAAGCAGCTTCATATCGTATGGAGCTTCCGATCACGGCGAGCTCTTTCACCAAACCAAGCTGTTTAAATACGTGCAAACTGCTGTTCACTGTCATGGCATTAATCGTCGGATATTTGACCATTAACGCTTCACAAATATCTTTCACCGTCGTATAGCTGCGTTGCGCGTACAGATATTCCAATAACGCATACCGCTGCGGGGTTAAATGAATGTTTTTGGAACGCATGCGCTGCAGCGCTTGTTCAAGATCATGATGGACCATTCTGGAAACCTCCTCTACGAGTTGCTGCTTTTATAAATTAGCGGTTCAAGTGCTGTAAATAGCCTGAAATATCCACGTTCAACCCTGCCGCAAGGCTTTCCCCCAGCTTCGCATCCGCCCGATAGAAATTGCAGATCGCCAGCAGCTTCGATTTCTCATGCACCGAGGATAAGTCACCGACCAAATTGGAAATGAAATTCGCCTGCTCCTGCTCGCTGAAGCTGCGGAAGGTGTCGCCGGCTTGGGCGAAATCATTCGTTTTGGCAATTTTTTGCCGGGTTGCGCTGCCGTGAAGGGGAGTGCTGCTGTCGCGATACTCGGGCGCTTCCTTAGGCTCATCCGCATGACGAGTCGGCTCATAATTGATACTACCGGCCTGGGGCTTCATTTGCATAGCGCCGTCCCGTTGGTTATTTTGCACAGTTGCGTAGGGACAGTTTACTGGAATTTGCAAGTAATTCGCGCCCAGACGGTGCCTTTGTGTGTCGGGATAGGAGAACAGCCGTCCTTGCAGCAACTTATCTTCCGATGGCTCGATTCCGGCAACCAACACACTAGGTGCAAATGCCGCCTGCTCTACATCGGCAAAAAAGTTCTGCGGATTGCGGTTCAACGTCATCGTCCCTACCTTGTGCAGCGGAATCACATCTTCCGGCCAAACCTTCGTTGGGTCCAGCGGATCGAAATCATAAGCATCCAGATCCTCCGGCTGCAGCAATTGCACATGCAGATCCCATTTCGGGAAACTGCCGCGCGCGATGGCGTCATACAAATCTCTCGTTGCGTGGCTGAAATCCTCACCCTGAACAGCGGCGGCTTCTGCCTTGCTCAAATTGCGCACGCCTTGATGCGGCTTCCAGTGATATTTCACATACACATAGTTGCCAACGGAGTTAATCCATTTGAATGCGTGGACACCAAAGCCATTCATCTCTCGGTAGTTCGCGGGCGTACCATAATCCGAGAATACCCATGTCAGCATATGCGTAGATTCCGGTGTCAGTGACATGAAATCCCAATAGCGATCAGGCGTCTGAACGTTCGTGTCCGGCGCAGGCTTCAACGAATGAACCATATCAGGAAATTTCATTGCATCGCGGATAAAAAACACAGGCAAATTGTTGCCGACCAAATCATAATTGCCTTCTTCCGTATAAAACTTCACCGCAAAACCACGCGGATCACGCGCTGTCTCCGGTGAGCTTTGACCGTGGATCACGGTCGAGAAGCGAACGAACACCGGCGTTTCTTTGCCCGCTTCGCCAAGAAAGCCAGCTTTCGTATAGCGTTTCATCGCATTTTCAACCGTAAATGTTCCAAACGCCCCCGCTCCACGCGCATGCACCACACGCTCCGGAATACGCTCCCGATCGAAATGAGCAATCTTCTCTAGAAGATGGTAATCCTCCAAAAGCGTAGGGCCATTCTGGCCAGCCGTCCGTGAATTTTGATTATCGCCTACTGGTGCGCCTTGATTCGTCGTTAAGTGATTATGAGTCATTTGCATTCTCCTTTGTAGGTTGAATTTGTAATAGTAATTTCTTATTTATAATTATTATAATATAGTATTTATTTTATTCTAAGTGATAATGGTTGTCAATAACTAAACATGTACGAGGGGCTATCCGCGGCTCGTTGTTCCTTGCTAGCCACCCTTTAAACAAGAAAACCCTAGCCTGCGGCTAGGTCTTCAAGTCCATGCACCTTCGCAAGCCTCCTTACGAACTCAATAACCTTTATTCGGCCAATATCGCTCATTCTAAAAATCTAATGAATTCCAGAGGCGCTATTTCAAGAAATTGATACCCATTGGGCCAATAAAGTACTCGATAACGCCAATCCAGTTCATTAAATCTCCAAAGTAGCCATTTTCTCGTCTATAAGCATCCTACAGTTCATTAAATGCCTTTGAGACCGAAAACCTCCAAAGCAAAGAGGTCTGCGGTGGACGTCAACTAAAAAGGGGGGTACCCCTTAAATCCATCAAAAAAACTTATACTTTGAAAAAGACCGCCCTTTGGAGGGACGGCCTTGTGACTACTTCGTCAATTTATCTTTTAATTTTTGAACTTCATCTTTAGATAAACCCGTGGCCTCGATTACCTTAGCTACGTCCATGCCTACGCCGAGCAAGTTCTTGGCTATTTCGATTTTGCTCTTATGCATTCCTTCTTCCATACCTATTTGCATACCTTTTTGCATGCCTTCTTCCCTAGCCCCATCAATCATCGAAGCCTCATCATGCAGCGCTTTTTGCCGCATTTCATAAAGTCTTCTGGCCTCTTCATTCTGGCTCAGAAATTCAAGCGTATCCATTGCCTTTTGCAAAGCCGGTTCGTTCATCGAAATCTCCTCCCATACTTCTGGTTTATCCACACCTTTTAAGAACAACAGCCATTTGACCAATTTATCCGAGAACCTGACCTTCTGCTCTTCTAGTTTGGGAAGCTCCATGAAATGGATCTCGATATGGTCGGTCAGTACGAGTCCCATATGATCTTCCCTCAAATGAAACAAATTATAATAACGGTCGTTAGGAATAAATTTGAAGTTTAAAATGTTAATGGTGATTGTCTTTTTGAGCTCCTTATATTTTTGTCCTTCTTCTAGTTGGCTGGCATACATTTTGCTCCAATAATACAAGGTCCGCTTCTCAATGTCATAACGGTTAAACAATTGAATTTCAATATTCACTTGTTTCCCGTCTGCCGTGCGGGCATGTATGTCCAGGATGGACTGTTTATCGTGCAAAGCATTTTTATCGATGTAGGGGTTCAGAATGTGAATATCGGTCAATGGATGCGGTTCGCTTTCCCTTAACGTTACATTCAAAAAATCGAGCAGTACGTCTTTATTCTCCTCCACTCCGAAAATACGCTTAAATACAAAATCGACTTTCGGGTCAAGTCTATCGAACATAGCGTCAGCTCCATTCCTTTATACTTCTAATTATACCATCCTCGACTTGATTGAGACATAAGAATCAAAAAAGACCGTCCTGTGAAAGAACGATCGATCTTTTGACTACTGCATCAATTCTTCTTTTATACTTTGAACTTCATCTTTAGTTAAACCAGTGGCCTCTATTACCTTAGCTACGTCCATGCCTATGCCGAGCAAGTTCTTGGCTATTTCGATTTTGCTCTTATGCATACCTTCTTCAATACCTACTTGCATACCTTTTTGCATACCTTCTTCCATGCCTATTTGCATGCCTACTTGCATACCTTTTTGCATTCCCTCTTCCCTAGCCCCATCAATCATCGAGGCCTCATCATGCAGCGCTTTTTGCCGCATTTCATAAAGTCTTCGAGCCTCTTCATTCTGGCTCAAAAATTCAAGCGTATCCATCGCCTTTTGCAAAGCCGGTTCGTTCATCGAAATCTCCTCCCATACTTCTGGTTTATCCACACCTTTTAAGAACAACAGCCATTTGACCAATTTATCCGAGAACCTGACCTTCTGCTCTTCTAGTTTGGGAAGCTCCATGAAATGGATCTCAATATGGTCAGTCAGAACGAGTCCCATATGGTCTTCCCTCAAATGAAACAAATTATAATAACGATCGTTAGGAATAAATTTGAAGTTTAAAATGTTAATGGTGATTGTCTTTTTGAGCTCTTTATATTTTTGTCCTTCTTCTAGTTGGCTGGCATACATTTTGCTCCAATAATACAAGGTCCGCTTCTCAATGTCGTAACGGTTAAACAATTGAATTTCAATATTCACTTGTTTCCCGTCTGCCGTGCGGGCATGTATGTCCAGAATGGACTGTTTATCGTGCAAAGCATTTTTGTCGATGTAGGGATTCAGAATGTGAATGTCGGTCAATGGACGCGGCTCGCTTTCCCTTAACGTTACATTCAAAAAATCGAGCAGTACGTCTTTATTCTCTTCCACTCCGAAAATACGCTTAAATACAAAATCGACTTTCGGGTCAAGTCTATCGAACATAGCGTCAGCTCCATTCCTTTTCCTTACTATTATACCATGATCAATGGGGTTGAGACATCAGCGCATTCGCAGTTAACTCCATTCAAATAAAAAAGCTCACGTTACCGTCCTTATTCAGGAACAATAACGTGAGCTTCTATTTCGGAAGGAAATCTCCATACGCAACTTCTCTAAATTTTTCTTTCCAAGGCTCGACCGCTTGCAGCTTTGCGTAAATCTCCTCCGCTTTCTGTAGACACACGGATTGCACAACACGCGAGTATTCCAAACAGCCGGAGTCATGAATCATTTGAATGAAAGCTTCTTTGTCGTGAAGAAGAGTATCTGCGGTAATTTTGCCTGCGTAGTAGTCTTTTAGTGGGCCAAAGGCTTCATCTTCGACCGAGAGCAGGTATAGAATGGGCAGTGTGCGCTTTTTGCAGTACAAATCATTCTTCACATCATATCGCACGAGGTCTCGCATATCATTCTGGATCTGATGGATGAGTCCTATGCAGTCCGCCAGCTCATGAAGCTGTTCAATCGTTTCCTCCGGACAATCCAGCGATAAATACCCCATGAAACAAGCCAATCGGAATAGAGAGCCTGATTTTTCTTGCGTCATGATCAGATAGTCATCCACTGACACAGACGCGTTGATTATATCTTTGTGCTGCCCATTGATGGATCGCGCGATAATTCGAGTAATCTCTACAAGCACTCTCCCGTGGACCTGCAAATGTCCCAATTCGCCAACCACGCCCATGAGCATTGCTAGAATGGCATTCAGCGTAGAGGCTTGGGGGGACTGCATCCATGGCTTGTCTGCTTGATCTTGATCCTGTAGATCGTCGACGATATCTGATATCAAAACAAATATTTCAGTTATTGCGGCAAATTTATAAATGTCAGGAGAAGCCCCCCCTAACATGAAATGCGCACACAATGTGATACTTACCCACGTATCCTTATCCTTCTCTTTGTCCTTCATAAAGGTTTTAAATAATTTATTTAAATCCTCCACATAGACAAAGTCATCCATCATATTACTCATGTGGCGGTTTACGTCCTGGTGCAATTTCTTTCCCCCTGGTGACTACGAGTAATATTTACTTTTTATAAACTTCTCAAGAGCTTCAGTCCTAGATTTCACACCTAATTTATCATAAATCTTTCGTAGATAGTTATCGACCGTTCTCTTACTCATAAAGATTTGGTCAGCAATTTGATCATGGGTAGCTCCTTTTACCAACATGTTCATCATGAGAATCTCTTCTTCTACCAACGCAAAGCTTTCCTGAACTGCTATTTCTGTTAATTGCATTTGATGAAAGAACGATAAAGGTAGCATCGTGTGCCCATCTAAAATACAGTTCACCATATTTTTTATCGTTCGCTCACTTGATTCCTTTGATAAAACGCCACTTACTTTAATTTCAATCAGTTTATTAAATATCCCACTCAATTCGATCCCTGTGAAAATAACAACATGAATATTTGGATAGTTACGTTTAATTATAGTAGCAATCTCTATACCGGATTGATCCGGTAACTGATAATCAAGAAAAACCAGTACAGGTTGATAGCGCTCCACATGTTCCAGGCATTGCTTTCCGTTTCCAACAACACCAACGACCTCAATGTGTTCGATTTGCTCCAGTAATGCTTTGGTTGCTCGAGCAAACAAGGGATGATCATCCACAACAAGGGTTCTCACAATCTCACTCATGCAGGAATGACCTCCTCAATGGGAATTCTAATTTTAAATATCGTTCCATTTCCCTGTTGTGTCAGAAAATCCATCTGCCCACCCAGATGCAAGACTCTGCTACGCATTTGTTCAATACCCATCCCTGAGGCCCCTATCTCTAATTCTGGCCCCTTGTTATCATTAAATCCAACCCCATTATCTTCATAATTCATATAAAAGAAATGATTAGTATCATCCATTTTAATGGTAACTCTTGTAGCTTGGGAATGCTTCTTCGCATTATTCAGTAATTCTTGCACAATTCGAAAAATATGGCGTTTGGTAGGAAGATCCTTGCTTTCAATAAAGGAAGAGGAGCCGACTTCAAAAATAAGTTCGAATGGCGTCGAATAAGCTTCCTTTTCAATATACATTTTAAGGGTTTTTATTAAACCAACTTCTTTTAATAAATGAGGATTCAACTCGAAACAACTCTGGCGTAAACTGGCATTAATCATATCTACAAAGTTATTCATACTACTTAACTGCTCCTGATCTGACTTGTGTAAAGTGGACTTATCCGCTAGCGTAGACAGCCTTCTTTTGAGAAAGAAAAGATCTTGCATAGTTGTATCATGTAGATCAGTTGCAATTCGTATCCGTTCTTCTTCCTGCAGTTCAAACATCACTTTCCTAAACCATTGAATATCTTGAGCAGTAGCTTCATGAGGAAGCTGACTAGCAAATCGCTGTAAATTGACGGTTAATTTACGTATCAAATGAACATTTTCCAAACTAACTTCAAGATAGGAGGTAATAAGCTGCAGCCACTGTTTCTCCTCCTTCGCAATAAGTGTATTCGTCTTTTTACGTGCCATGATTAAATAGCCGGTATACGCTTCATGTCCCATCATTTCAATACAGGTATAGCTAGGGTGTTCAAGTAAAGTTGACGAATTAACCAATTTTTCGATTTCTAACGTATCAATTTCACCATGGTAAATAACTTCTGTATCGTCCTTATGCCGAAAAACAATAGCTCCTCCGAGCACTTGAAGTGTATTGACAATATCAACGAGTATAATTTCTTTTAATTCTCGCAAGTTAGAGATGGAACCTAAATTTTTCGAAATTTTCTTAAGAGCAGATTGTAGAATAAATTTCCTTGGGAACAGGAATGGCTCCAGACGGGTTGTCCAATATTCGGCTGCGTAGAGCATTGTTGATACTAAAATAAGAGAACCCACAAATATAAATAGAATCTGTTTCTGATTAACTTCTTGGCTGAATAAAAAAACGTAGATGCCTGTAAATAGAATAACTGGAACAACCGATACGACCCCCGCGAATAAAAAACGTCGAATAACTAAACCGATGTCATATAGTTGATTAGATGCAATTAAGTATGCAAAAGATACAGGAAAAAATAAAATAATTAGACTAGAATATAACGGGTCAATAATCCAATAACCTATAATTAATCGCGGAAGAAAAGAAAGGCAGATTATTGGTGTGAATGAAAGCATTAGTGAGAACCATATAATCTTTACAATACTTGATGTATACGAATTTTCTTTTCTAACTCTGATGTACAGCATAGTTAAAAGAATCATATTAAGCAAAATAGCAATTACAAAAAAAACCATAGTGACTATACCATCATATTGATATATATCTTTTAATGAAGGAACGAAGTATATAATTTTGATACCTAACGAAAGTATGACTATACCATATAAATATTTAAAAGCTCGATTTGGTAGCTTAATATTACTTTTTTCATTAAAAAAGACCACAAAAAAGTGCAGAAAAATAATAGGTAACAGCATCATTGAACTAGTAATCAATAATTTTCCAAGCGCATCTCCACGCATTGAAGCTCCTAGGCTCATAAAAATTATTGCAGAGCTTAAGAAAACAGTTGAAAGCAATTTTGCTGAAGGTGAATGACTAACTTTTGAAACAAGCAATATTGCCATAAAAAGACAAATTATTTCCTCTAATAAAGGAATCATATCAAACATGGTGGTATTATTCATTTTTAACTGTATCTCGTACTCATGTTCATTTCTAGAGATTATTATAGTACGTGCCTGCTCAATAACCTTAAAATTCATGGCAATATTAGAATCTCTCGGCTCCTTACCATCAATTTTTTTGATAATATCTCCGATTTGAACATCTAACTTAGTGCCGTTTTGCTCCAAACTATGTATAGTCCATTTATTTTCATCGTTCAATTCAAGAGATATGCCGTTGTAAGGAAAGTTAAAAGTAATATAGGAACACCAAATTTGTAAGCAAGCGAAAATCATTACGCATACACCAATTAAGTATTTATTTTTAATTTTAATCTTCATCTCCTCCAAGTTTGATTAATTTGCTATAATCCTATTGTAGTTTATTAATGTCGAAAGGAGCGATACCTATGTCAATAATCCAATTAAATGAAAAATTGATGGATTCAGTCCATTCAATAAAGCGCTTCAATTTATACGAAAATACATTCCATTCTGCAACTGTTGCTTCACAATTATCTAGAGAAGAGTCCGAAGCCCTTATAAAAACTTTTAGTACAACCGCATCTGGTAGAGAAAAAGAATCAAAAGAAAAATTAGACTACTGGGCATAGTCTCATTCTACCAAATAAAAAAGGATTGTATAACTAGCCAAAGGCTAATTATATAATCCTTTTTTATTGTTGAGGCACTATTTCGATTTTTACATACATTGATTATCATGAGTTATGCACTTCGTCGTAACACCTTGTCTGGGGTTCAGATTTAACCCAAAGAAGCATTGCACAATGAGGTGGCCAGAACAATTGAATAAGACTTACAAAGCGTTGTACTTCTATGACAAAAGCAACATAAACTAGCTCTAACGAGTAAAGAAAAGTTCGCGGATCATTTCGCTGTGGGTTTCTGCAGGAAAAAGCAGCTCAAAATGAGCATGATAATGCGTCTCAGATTCGAACTTAAATAATTTGTTACAAAATGGCTTTCTAATTAATTAGTTACTACAGATCCACACGAGTCACTTTGACGTAAATCTTCGTTGTTTCCAGACTATCGTGACCAATAATTTGCGCCAAACGGTGCAACGGGGTGTTTGCTGCCATGACGTACCCGAACCGGTGACGTAGATCGTGGGCGCTCAATCCTTCTAGCCGGGCCAATTTCATGTATTTTTGAATCACATGGCGTAAAGCTCGTTCAGTTAATCGATCACCGGTTTTCTCCGATGGAAACAGATACGGACTATCCGAAGGAAGAACTGCCAGATATTTCTCTAAAGCAGCTCTGCACGTAACGTTCAAAGGTACTTCCCGCTGTTTATTCCGTATTCCGGATCGAACCGTAAGCTGACCGCTGCGTTTACCGAATTGAATATCTCCGGGAGCCAGATCGCATACTTCCATTGTTCGTAAGCCGGTATGAAACATCACAATAAGAATCGTCTGATCCCGAAGGGAACCACCGCGCTCAGCCGCAGCGATCAATGCAGTTTCTTCTTTGTCTGTCATCTGCCTAGGACTTATCTTTTCTTCCTGAACCAATTTAATCGGCTTCGATGGGTCGCGGCGAATTCTGGATTCCGACACAGCCCACTCGAAAAAACGTTTCAGGGTTATAAGCCGTCGATTAATGGTCGCCGGTTTCAATTCCATTACTTTTTGCGAGGCTTCCCGATATCGTGTTAATGTTGAAGTACCCACATCTTCAATTCGAAATATAACCTCTTCCTCTTGGTGGTCGGCTGTCTCAAACCAACCTATAAAAAGTTTCAAGTCGCTTGCGTATTCCTTTAGTGTCTTGGGACTCAAATCTTCGTGGGTGGTAAGAGCGTGAATGAAGTCCTGAATGATCTGCTCGCCCTGTTCCGAAATCCCCGGTGTCTCTCTCATTAAACAAAGCCTCCAAATATTGACTTACATTAGCGGACATGATATTATTATCATAACCGAAACATTAGCGGTCATCAAGTACGCATTCTGAACAACACCGTAGCCTTATTAAGCGGCGGCTTTAAGAAGCTGGTTTTGAAAACAGCTTTCGATTTTCTCCGATTATTTGTTCGAGCGTTCAGTTGGTGATATCAGAAGTAACGGAATATATAACTTATTTCATGGAAAACAACTGATTTATATGAGGAGAATGGGAATGAATATAAGATGTTTTTTTTATCGTTTAATTTATTATTAGTGTTCCTTTTGATTGTTGGTTGTAACGCAAACAACAATACTTTTATTGAAGGGACAATACTGGATACTAAGGATAATAAAGTGCTATTCGCTGAGAAGATAGATTTAGATACAGGTATTTCGATTGAAGATATTTTATCTCATTACCAAAGTTACAATGTTTACTGGCTTTCCAACATAAAATCAACTTCTTTTAAGAAAGGAGATAAATTACGTGTTTGGCTAAAGGGAGATATTGGTACTTCCTACCCTTTAATTGCTGCTGTAAAAAAAGCAGAAAAAATCAAATAATTAAACATAAAAAATTACCCCCGAACTTATGCAGCTAGGGGATAATTTTTTATGTTTAATTTAGTATCGGTGTGGGATTTCCTATATTTTGAAGTGCATAACCCATCTGTGAAAAGACAGCTTCTCCAGAAGCATTCATTTTTGCGGATTGTATGCCTTTTATAGTTCTCCAAGTGAAGACAGGACCACCACTATCGCCACCATTAACAGTATAATTTGCTCTTACTTGCTTTGTAAAAGTATATCCATCAAAAGTAACTGAAGCATTTATAGAGGTTACATAACCGCAGACATATCCTGATGTTGCTGAAGATTGACATACATAATCACCGACAGTATTAGTGTTAACTGGTTGAACATCTGTAAAATAATTAGCTTGGGTGGAGCTTAAATACACGTACTTTGTAGCATCCGAAGACGAAATTTTTATTGTTCCCACATCCGCGTAGCCTGTATTCCACGTAGCCCCGTAGCCTATATACTGACTGCCTTGAGTCCAACTAGAGCTTCCGCCCCACAAGCAATGTCCTGCAGTAACTAAATAATAATTAAAACTACTATCACGGACAGCAATGTTAGAGGTACAATAGCTAGAAGAGTTTTTCACAATATGTAATCCAGATTCCAAGTAACCATTATAAGTAGTACGAGTTGGTTCAACTTTTTCCTCAATAACGACTACTGCTTCTCCAAACATGTCCAGTAATGTTTTTTCTACATTATTTTTCTTAGAATCAACACCAATCTCGACACGATTTGTATAAGTGTTTGTATTTATAGAATTAATAGACACCCCAAGTTTGGCTAGTTCCTCTTTCCTTTTTAAAATTAAATCATGCAATTCATCTAATTTTTTCATGCTATATTTTACCTCAATGAAGGTAGTTCCTTCTGGTAATTGTACGTCTTTAACCACATTATTAATTTTTGTATTAAGGCTTGTACGTTCTTTGGTTACCCCTATTTTTAGTATCCCTCCTTATGGTCAATATAAATGCCTCCAAAATCTTCAGAATCTAAATGTCGTTCAAGGATTTTTTTTATATTCGGTACTTCTTCTTGAATTTTAATCCGCCTTTCAACTTCTTTAGCTTCAGCAGGTGTTAATGCTATCCCATGATTTTTAATATATTCTTTTGCGGCTTGATCTGATGTGACATTTTTCACATAATTAGTATCCTTATTGAAGCCCATTTTTTCTCTGTAATTAATACTCCGTGCTAGTTCTTCGTCACTATTATTCTGGGGCAAAGCAGCTAAAGCAGTCGATGTAACTAATGAAGTAAAAAGAAGAAATAAAATAAGAACTACTGATAAAAATTTCGATTTCATAAATAACCTCCTAAAATTTAATTTTACAATCTAATTATTCAATTAATTCCACTAAATCCCTTTTATTTTAAATTTTTTTTTATCTGAGAGAATTTCATAATTCAAAAGCCTTACCATGCATGCGTTTTTAAGACGCAAAAAAGGGAGTACATCCCCAAATCTTGAAGTATTTAGTGCCACTACCACACTTTCCCTGCAAGAATTATTAGAAATGTCACCCAGGGATATGTACACCCCGGTGTTTGAGACTCTGGACATCATGCCTTTCCTGAAAGTGGTATACAAAAAGAGCTTAATTGGATAACCGACACAGCTTAATTATGCTGCAATGTTAGCTTCTTTGTTCGTTCGCATCATGGAGCGAATTCCAACAATGAAAGATCTCATCAAAAGATTAACCCGAAGCATCGAAGGAAAAGACAAGTATTTTCGCCCTACCTGCAAAGAAGGAAAGAAGCTACAGATACGATAGTTTCGTTCCTAAGTATGAAACGCTCAAGTACACGTCACCAAAGGAATGTGGGAGCTGTCCATATAACGATGGAGAATACCAGAAAATACACAAAGTAAAAGTCCGAATCTGATATTCGTAATTACACAGTTCCAGCTCGCGGATGCGATTGTTACTACGAGTTATACAAAAAACGAACAGCTGTTG
Organism: Paenibacillus marchantiophytorum; assembly: GCF_014640555.1. Classification (GTDB taxonomy): domain Bacteria; phylum Bacillota; class Bacilli; order Paenibacillales; family NBRC-103111; genus Paenibacillus_E; species Paenibacillus_E marchantiophytorum. Next base: position 45,034 of record NZ_BMHE01000052.1, read on the forward strand.
AGCGTGCAAACACGTCTTAAGGAGTATTTTCAGCTCAACAATATCCATCATCGAGGAAAACTAGCAAGCATTGACTTTCAGTTATCTTGTTTAGTTTATACAGCATGCAAATTAACAGCAGACCGTGTTAGAAAGAGCCAATTCAACAAGGCTGCAGCTTAGTTTTTTTGAAAAATAGACCGTAAATTTCGGATAGCACAAGCTTCATACAAAAGCATTATGAAATTGATTCAATTAGTTATAATAAAAGTGCTGGGAGTGAAGTTAATGAAGAAATTTCTTATTGGTTTTATTGTCAGAGGTGCCTTAGCTACAACATCGGCTGTTTTTGCATCTGATATAATTCAAGTGTACTTATTTCCTGTGAAATTTGTATATAATGGAACCAAAATACCCGTAAACACTGAAAAATATCCCATATTAAACCATAATGGGCACGCGTATGTACCCGTCCGTTTCGTGGGAGAAACTATTGGGAAAATAGTGAAATATTAAAATGAAACGAAAAGTATTTTAATTGAAGATACTAATTTAAGTAAAAAACTGACTATAGATAAGGATTTTCTTTCTTTTTCATCAGAAGGTAAGATAACAGGCATTGAATTTGGTATTGGAGCATCAAAGAATGATGTAATTCGAAAATGGATGGTACCTAAATTATAATGCTGGTGATTATCAGGTTATTTTCAATGCCGACAGTGAGAACGGTTATATAAGGTCACTTACACTGAAAAAAACTACGACAGCACAATTAACTAGCAGGTATTTCCAATCTTTTGTCGAAGGTGTAGAGGTCAGAATTTATTCTAGGAGATGACCTTCATGCTTGAGAAAAATAGATTGGGTGCTGCACCCA
>NZ_BMHE01000053.1 GCF_014640555.1 Paenibacillus marchantiophytorum
TATTCCTAAGAATCCGCAGTGTGATCTCCACTCTACAAAAACAAGCTCGCCCAATTTTCGACTCTCTTTTCCGTGCATTTCGGGGGCAATTTATTTTCAACTAACTGATACCTAAGTAGTTACAAATTTGCTCAGTAGCGCCAACTCGGTTCATTAAATCTCCAAAGCAGCCATTTTACGGTCTATAAACATCATACAGTTCGTTAGATGCTCTTTGAGACCGAAAAGCCCCATGCCCCCCTAACGAACTCAATACCCTTTATTCGGCCAGAATCGCTCATTCTGAAAATCTAACGAATACCAGATGCTCTATTTCAAGAAAATGACCACCTTTCCGCCTAAAATTTGCTCAGTAGCGCCAACTCGGTTCATTAAATCTCCAAAGCAGCCATTTTACGGTCTATAAGCATCATACAGTTCGTTAGATGCCCTTTGAGACCGAAAAAGCCCCATGCCCCCTAACGAACTCAATACCCTTTATTCGCGCAAAAAACCCATCCGTTGCCGGATGGGTTTCACTATTTTTTTCTCGCTAGAATAGCTTGGTAATCCACTTGCGTGCCTTCCATTGGGAGGACCGTGAATTGTTCGATGTCAAATACTTCGGCCACTTTACGCTGGATGTGCTCATCCTCATAAAAGGAGAAGAATCGCTGAGGCCGATACGTATCATGCTCCCAAATCCCCTCACTCTCGTACCCGCCGTAAAGTCCCAAGTACAACAACCCTTCCGGCTTGAGCACAGTTTCTATGTTGGTGAGAACTTGGTGAAGTCCCTCCTTGGGTACATGAAGCAATGCATTCATCGTCCAAACGGCATCAAATGATTGCTCAGGCAAGCCCAGATTATAGAAATCCATTGCAAAGGCAGCCAACCCTTTTTCCTTGCATATAGCTACCATTTCTTCGGAAAGATCAACACATGTGACCTCGCAACCTTGATTTTGCAAATAGACGGCTTGATGACCAGGACCGCTGCCCAGATCCAGCACCCGCTTGCTCGTATCCGGAGAAACCTCATGCAGTCGTTTAAGAAAACGGTCCATTTCTTCGCTTTTCCAGATTTGAATCGTTTCCTCGTTGCGCAAACGGGCTTGTTGATCGTAGCTAGCCTTGAGTGTTTGTTTCACTTGAGCATCCAATCGGTCTTCCTCCCTTCATGCAAGTTGCGTTTTACTTCACCAAAGCCTTTTGCGCGGCATCCACAAGCTGGTCGAAGTACTCATCGTCTTCAAGCAGCTCCTCAACAGCTTCAATGTCTTCTTCTTTCCCGGACTCGTTCAAAAAGTTTAAAGCGTAGCTCCAATCATCTTTCCCGCGTTTGCTGTGCAGGGTGATTTCGTAGGGATGTTCGTGCCCGTTTACTTTGAATTCAACCTTGCCTACATAGCCATCTTCTTTGGCGAACTCCATGTTCGCTTTTAGCACTTCAATCATGTTCATCATCCTTTTCTGATCGTTTTAGCCAAGTCCATATGGCTTTCATTGTGGTTTGCAAGTTAGTTGTATCCTGCCAAATATAAGGATTATGATCTCTAAAATAATCGGCATGACCGCCTATCAAAGGCAGCGTCTGCCGGTGATTCGGTGCATGCTTCACTCGATTCCAACGCCTTAAACCAAGGCGGGTCTTGGACCATCCGCCCCAAGTGCCCAGACGCGGCACCGGATCTTTGGCTTGATTCAGCTGGTTCGCTGCTTTCAGATAAAGCACTTGATTCCTAAGATTAGGCGGTATCGCACATTTCGGGGACCCGATTTGGATCACACCCAGAAGTGAATATCCTTGTTGTATGACCATTTCAGCAGCTTGAATAGAAGCTACCCCGCCTGCACTATGCCCTATAAGCAGAACCTGTTGTCTGGCTGATAAGTTAGCGGTTAGATAGGATATCAAGCTTTCCCCTCCATATATGGATGGTTTGCCATGGGCGTTGCGCCAAAGATCGCTTATAATTTCACTGAGCTGCCGCCCCCGATGACGTGTCCAATCCCCATAGGGATAGTGAACAACAACGCGGTTCGCAATACCCTCTTGATTGAACTGAGCGGACAACGCCATTCCAAAAGCATCCAAAAAATAAGGTGCCGTCGCAAAGCCCGCTGATATCATAATGACGACTTCCTCCGCAGCGGAGTACCTGGCCATGGGTACGTCAATTCCCTTCTTCTGCGAAATGGGTTAGGAACGCGGTTTAGCGCGATTGGTCGGCATCGCAGTCATCGGATCATCCGGCCAGTAGTGTTTAGGATATCGGCCTTTGAGGTCTTTTTTAACTTCAAAGTAGGCTTCTCGCCAAAAGCTGGCCAAATCCTTCGTCACCTGAACAGGACGCTGGGCTGGCGACAATAAGTGCAAAGTCACTGGGATTCTGCCTTTCGCAATCCGCGGAGTATCTGCAAGGCCGAACATTTCTTGCAAGCGAACTGCAATTGCAGGAGATTCACCCATCCTATAGTCAACGGGAACACGAGATCCGCTTGGCACTTGAATGTGCGTGGGTGCCCACTCGTCCAATCGGCGTCGCTGCTCCCATGTTAGCATTTCTTCTAATATACTTGTCAAATTTAGCCGCCCTATGGCACCTTTGGTTTTCAGTCCATACAGATGGGGCCCCAGCCAATCTTCCAATGTAGCCAGTAAAGTTGCGTCCCGCATATCGGGCCACTCCTCTTCATGCCTATGGATAAAGGTAACACGCTCCTGCAATTGACGCGCACTCTTTGTCCAAGGCAGCAGTTCCAAAGATTCGGCACGAATGCCGGAGATCAGCGCCTGCACATATAATTCCGGGCTGAGCTCCTGCAAGGGGTTGTCTTTGAGGATAATCGCTCCAAACCGCAAGCGTTGCCTTGCTTTTACGGATTCGGTCGCCTTATCCCAAAGCACTTCTTTCTCCTGCTGCAAAAGACTTTCAAATACTGCAAGCAGTTCATCTTCCTGTATGGGCGCTGCCAAATAAATACGGCTTTCCGGGCCATTATCGTCTAGCTCGGCAGCTACGAGATAGCGCTCGTTGGATAGCGGCTGCAGCTCAGGCAGCACAGCTCCGCGCCCGCTGCTCAGCAGGAAGCGGCCCGTCGATCGTCGCTGCGCGACGCGATCGGGGTAAGCGAAGGCGAGCAGCAGCCCGCTCGCCGAAGCCCGCCTGGCGCTCTGGCGGATGCCGAGCGCCTGCATGAGCACTTTGGCTTCCGCCGCGATGCGCCGGCACAAGCCAAAGTCAACATCTGCGCGCTGCTCGCCCTGCGCAGCGCGCCAGAGCACTTCGATGCGGGTGCGAACATCCGCATCCCGCCCTTCCGCAGCGCGCATGAAATCGCGCTCGCTCAGCATTACCGCGAGCTCGCACGCCATGGCGCCGAGCTCAAGCGGTATGGCTTGCAGCACCATGTGCGCAAGCCTCGGGTGCAGCCCTAGCGGCGCGAGGCGCTTGCCGTGCGCCGTTAGGGCCCCGTGCGCGTGCAAGGCACCGAGCTGCACGAGCAGATCCCGAGCCTGCTGGTAAGCAGCAGCAGGCGGAGGGTCGAGCCAGACCAGCTCGGCTGGGTCTGACACGCCCCAGGCGGCCAGTTCCAGCGCTAGCGGCGCCAGATCCGCTTCGCGGATTTCTGGCGTGCTGCTTAGCGGGAGCTGCCGCTGCTCGGTCTCGGTCCATAGGCGGTAGCACACGCCAGGACCGAGACGACCAGCCCGGCCTCTGCGCTGATCAGCAGAGGCTGCCGAAACTGGAACCGTCGTCAGACGGGTCATGCCGGTCCGTGGCGAGAAGCGCGGCACACGCATCAAGCCGCTGTCGATAACAACCGTGACACCTTCAACGGTCAAGCTCGTCTCTGCGATCGACGTCGCCAGCACGACCTTGCGGTGACCCGCGGCGCTTGGCGCAAGCGCCCGATCCTGGTCTTCTTGAGAAAGATTGCCATATAGCGGCGCAATCTCCACCTCTTGACCTAATCGCAGTGCGCCGAGACTGCCAGCTACGCGATGAATCTCTGCTGCTCCTGGCAGAAAAACAAGCAAACTCCCTGCCTGTTCGGCTATTGCTTGTTGAATACTTTTGATAACTGCAGTTTCTATCTTGCCCATCACTTTGGTTGTTAAATAATGCGTTGTAACCGGGTAAGTTCGCCCTTCACTTCTAATAATAGGGGCCTGATCCAGCATGGAAGCGACAGGTTCGGCTTCAATGGTCGCTGACATCACGAGGATGCGCATGTCTTCGCGCAGCAAGGTCTGCGTCTGCCGGCTCAAAGCCAGTCCCAGATCAGCATGCAAACTGCGTTCATGAAACTCATCAAAAATAACGACACCTACACCATCTAGCGCTGGATCAGTTTGAAGCATCCTTGTTAGTACGCCTTCCGTAATGACTTCAATACGTGTTCTCGGGCCGACTCGTGTATCATTTTTTACCCGATAACCCACTGTGGTTCCTACTTCTTCACCTAGAAGCTTGGACATGTAGCCCGCAGCAGCCCGTGCGGCCAACCTTCGCGGCTCAAGCATTAAGATCTTCTGATCTTGCAGCCATGTTTCTTGCAGGAGAGCAATCGGAACCCGGGTCGTCTTACCCGCTCCAGGCTGAGCAACCAGCACGGCGCAGGGGCTCCCGCGCAATGCGTCCATTAATTGGGGGAGAACAGATTCAATCGGCAATGCACTCATTTGTTTCACTCCGAGCTATGTAGAAGTCTGGTTTCAACTTTATACCTCTATTCTCTTTCTGCTGTTCCTTCCGCAAGCAATCGTGTATACTTAGATAGAATCTGGTCACTAAAGGAGATCTTTAAGATGAACGTACATGAAGCGATATCCAAACATTCGAATGCACAGCATTTGCATCTCGTGCGCTTTGCGGAACTGGATGAAAAGCGTGAGCAAGCGATCGATGCTGCCGTTGATCTGTGCAAACGTGGGCTACCCTTCACCGTTGATGCCATCAACGCCATTACAGCCCAAATCATCGCCCATGCGAAAGAGGGCATTTCTCCGCTCCGTTCTTATGTAAATGAGGACATGGTGCGTGATTACGTAAACAAAGGGTAAGGAGATAAGATGTAATGGGTGTTCTGACTTTTATTTCGATGTTAATTATGGGTTCCGCCTTCAGTGCCGGATTCCTGCTTCTTTTTAAGCGCAAAACAGCTCTGGGAATTATCTGTATCGGACTTTCCGTTGTCTGTTATATTGCTTACGCCTACATAGCGAATAAGTATTTTGTTTAAGACTTTTAATTAGATGAAAGAAGAACCGAGCGGAACATGCGCATCGGTTCTTTGTCTATGCCTGTGGAATAAAGCCGTATTCCCTCAGTTTCCGAAACACCAGCTCATAATACGCAGTGGGGTGGGGAACAATTTGTTCCAAACGCACCACTAGATTCTCCTCTTCCAGGAAACCCGCCGCGTTCAGTCGATATCCATTCGCCGTCAATTCATCCATTTCAGAATGAATTAATCGTTCAAAACTGGCCGCTTTCACCGCAAAAATCCCACTGACCTCATCAGGTTGCAGTACATACGCCTGAAGCTGCTGATCGCAACGATGCACGAAAACATGACAAAACTCACGATCGATAAGGTTTTCGGAGATGAGATCCTCTTCCGCAAATATGCCACATGGCATTAATTGATCGAAGTTAACCTTGAGCCCTAGCTCTTCCTCCAGCTCGCGCGCTCCCTCTTTTGTTGTTTCGCCGGCCGCAAGATGTCCAGCACAAGAAATGTCCAGTAAATTCGGAAATAAATCTTTGTCTGGGTGCCTCAATTGCAGAAGAAGAGCCGGTTCTCCCCCTTCATGTGTAACAATCCAGCATTGAAAGGTTTGATGCCAAAGTCCCTTCGCATGCACTTCCGAACGTGGAGCAGCGCCAAGCCAATTCATGTTTTTATCATAAATATCAAATATCTCTTCGGTTTTGTTCAAGATACTGTCTAACTCCCCTCAGAGTGATCTATTCGAATGCCGCAAAATCGATTTCCTGAAACCGGCTAACTTCTTTCATCCAACGCTCGGCAACATACTGCGTATGTACGGGATGAATATTGTAAGCGTCATATGCCGCTTGATTGGCAAATACCATCGAGAAACCATAGTCAAAATCCGTTTTCACGCTTACTTGACGCAGAACACGGAACTCCTCTACACCAGGAATCGCCGCCAATTCCTCTGCGCTGCTTGTTAGAAATTGTTCAGCCTCTTGTGTATCTTTACCAGCATGCAAATTAAAAATAACCATATGTTGAATATTTCCTAAAGTCATCGTCTTTGTGCTCCTTTTTCATGATCTGCCTCTATTATAGCGGATTTTGTCCATAATATGGAGCATAAAATCGAACGTATGTGTACAGGTTAAGGCTGAACGCTAATTTGTCCAGAAAGGATGACTCTCATGGAAAACAAAAAACATGCCGGCAATTACACCGGAACCACGAACACGAACGCCCAAAATCAAGATTTGGCCTTCGTCAATGACACCTTAGAAAACGCCCCAAACACAAACTCAGTTAACATTGCCAAAGATGATATTAGTGAAGAAAACGAACAAATCCAATTGAATCAGAAATAAGATCATCTGGTTAAAATGAGCAGGCAGCTAGTTCCGAGTTTCGGGCGACTCCTGTTCTTTTTTTGCGACCGAAAACTTGGCATCCCTCTCGGGTTGCGCTACTATGGAAAGAGATTCAGTCTTGAGGAGGTCAGTCATTTTGGAAAATGTCATTATCATTGGTGCAGGCCCTTGCGGGTTGTCTGCCGCAGTCGCTTTACAACGCGAAGGTCTTTCACCCTTACTTATAGAAAAAAGCAGCATCGTCAATGCCATTTATTTGTATCCTACGTATTTGCAATTTTTCAGCACGCCTGAACTGCTTGAAATTGGAGACTATCCATTTTCAACCCCTCATGATAAACCCTATCGTCAAGAAGCATTGGTCTATTACAGAGAGGTCGCTCGCAGAGAACAACTTCGTATTCGCTCTTATGAGGAAGTCGTTGCCATAGAACAGCTCGAAACAGGCTTCCATGTGCATACGGTAAATCAGTTTGGCAAAGCGACAGTTTATAGCGCTCGTCGTGTCATCGTTGCTACCGGTTATTTTGATCATCCTAATTTGCTTGGGATCCCCGGCGAGGATTCACCTAAGACGACCCACTATTACAAGGAAGCTCACCCCTATGCAGGTACCAAAGTAGCTATTATCGGCGGCAATAATTCCGCTGTTGACGCGGCCATGGATTTGATGCGGGTCGGCGCTGAAGTAACCGTTATTTACCGCGGACCCCATTTCTCTGCCAATATTAAACCATGGGTTCGTCCGATCTTCGAAAGCATGGTAAACAAAGGACGCATCCACATGTGGTTTAACTCTCAGGTTGAACGAATCGAAGAACAAGCGATTGTTGTACGCAGAGACTCCGAAAGCGTCATTTTGGCGAATGACTTCGTTCTTGCCCTCACAGGCTTCAGACCTGATCGTCAACTGCTGACATCCATTGGTGTGAACTTTCATGAAGAAACGAATGCTCCGCTGATCAATCCCGAGACGATGGAAACGAATATTCCGGGACTATATGTCGCTGGCGTTGTTGCATCTTCCAAATACGATGCGAACGAAATCTTCATTGAAACGGGACGGATGCATGGGATAGCCATTACGAAACATATCATGGCCGAAATAAACCTAGCTTGCGGCTAGGTCACTAAATCCAGTCAAGTCCAGTCAAATCATTGAACCTTGAGGCAAACCCAAGGCCCCTAACGAACTCAATAACCTTTATTCGACCAAAATCGCTCACTCTGAAAATCTAATGAATTCCAGAGGCGCTATTTCAAGCATACGATCACCTTTCCACCTAAAATCTGCCGTAGCAAAGAAATCTGCGGCGGACGCCACCAGCAGCAAATCCACTCCAGAGGGAACGACGTTTTCCTCTACCCCACTCCATAGGGAACGTCATTCCTCTATTCTGGCATTAACCGCGTTATTTGGACCTCACGCGGAACTCTGTTCCTCTATTTCGCTGTTTCGCCCCCGAAATGGGCAGATTCACACCAAATAACGGATCCTAGTTCCGCATGGATGCACACATCGGCCGATATGCCACATATAGCGGATCGTAGTTCCTCTTGCCACTGACGGCTGCCGCTCCCGCCCAACCAATCAGCTACTTTCCCGTACTGCTAACTCTCCGCGTTCTCCCAACCATCCATCTAACTCCACCACCAGCAGCAAACCCACTCCAGAGGGAACGTCATTCCTCTATTCTGGCATTAACCGCGCTATTTGGACCTCACGCGGAACTCTGTTCCTCTATTTCGCTGTTCCGCCCCCGAAATGGGCAGATTCACACCAAATAACGGATCCTAGTTCCGCATGGATGTGCACATCGGTCGATTTGCCACATATAGAGAATCGTAGTTCCTCTTACCACTGACGGCTGCCATACCGTCCAACCAATCAGCTACTTTTCCGTACTGCTAACTCTCCGCGTTCTCCCAACCATCCATCTAACTCCACCACCAGCAGCAAATCCACTTCAGAGGGAACGTCATTCCTCTATTCTGGCATTAACCGCGCTATTTGGACCTCACGCGGAACTCTGTTCCTCTATTTCGCTGTTTCGCCCCCGAAATGGGCAGATTCAGACCAAATAACGGATCCTAGTTCCGCATGGATGTGCACATCGGCTGATTTGCCACATATAGAGGATCGTAGTTCCTTTTGACGGCTGCCTCTCCCGCCCAACCAATCAGCTACTTTCCCGTACTGCTACTCTCCGCGTTCTCCCAACCATCCATCTAACTCCACCACCAGTAGAAAATCCACTTCAGAGGGAACGACGTTTTCCTCTACCCCACTCCAGAGGGAACGTCATTCCTCTATTCTGGCATTAACCGCGCTATTTGAACCTCACGCGGAACTCTGTTCCTCTATTTCGCTGTTCCGCCCCCGAAATGGGCAGATTCACACCAAATAACGGATCCTAGTTCCGCATGGATGTGCACATCGGTCGATTTGCCACATATAGAGAATCGTAGTTCCTCTTGCCACTGACGGCTGCCATACCGTCCAACCAATCAGATACTTTTCCGTACTGCTAACTCTCCGCGTTCTCCCAACCATCCATCTAACTCCACCACCAGCAGCAAATCCACTCCAGAGGGAACGTCGTTCCTCTATTCTGGCAAAAACCGCGCTAATTGGACCTCACGCGGAACTCTGTTCCTCTATTTCGCTGTTTCGCCCCCGAAGTGGGCGGATTCGCACCAAATAACGGATCGTAGTTCCGCATGGATGTGCACATCGGCCGATCTGCCACATATAGCGGATCATAGTTCCTCTTGCCACTGACGGCTGCCTTACGCCCAAACAATCAGCTTCTTTCCCGTACTGCTAATCTCCGCGTTCTCCCAACCATCCATCTAACTCCACCACCAGTAGAAAATCCACTTCAGAGGGAACGACGTTCCTCTACCTTAAGAATTCACTCCACAATTTCATTCTTCGTGGAGCTGCGCAGCAGCACGGGTGATTATTTTGGCAAAGACTATACAAATTGCACTAAGAAAGTCTAAGACAGCAGCAATTCGAAGCAATAAGCACTTACAGTTACCTTTTCTCAGCGCATTGAGACACTCCATCAAATCGAGTTGCTACAGCGCTTGGAAAGGAGTACCTCTCTAAACGACATTTGGGGTAATCGCTCACCACAGACCCAAAAACCTTTCAATCTAGCTGATTGAACGTTTTTTATATGAAAATATTTCCCATTTTTCAAAGTTTCCTCTTCCAATACGAACGTTTGTTTGTTATAATAAAAACAAGAACAAATGTTCCAATTAGATGAGGAGGTTGTTAACATGATGAACACTAGTCACAATTTTCGCTTTATTGAGAGAGATTATTGGTACCACAAGGCATTGTGTGACACTGACCATCTTCTTCCCGGACAGATAGATGCCATGCTCGATGAAGCACATGCCTATTACGCCGATTATACGTTCAAGTTTTATGATGACGGATCGGTGACAATCATAGACAACGACACCAACATTCGCATTAAACCACGAGAATTAACAGGAGCTGTTTATGACTTCTACATCCGCAAGCGTATCTACCTTATTAAAACGAACCTTATGGAGAAACAACTTCAATACGCATAAGTTCTCCAAAAGAAAGGCCACCAAACAAGGGGGCTCCCTTATCTGATGGCCTTTTCTTCTATTTACACATCGCTATATCGAAAACAAGTCTCGAAGTGATCATTCACCATTCCTACCGCTTGCATATAGGCATAACAAATGGTTGACCCTACGAATTTGAATCCGCGCTTTTTCAAATCTTTGCTCATTGCATTTGATATTTCCGATGTTGCTGGAACTTCACTCATACTGCGCCAATGATTGCGAATCGGTTGGCCGCCTACGAATCCCCATATGTATTGATCGAACGTGCCAAACTCTTGTTGAACGTTGAGAAAAGCTTTCGCATTCTGAACAACAGCTGCGATTTTCAAGCGATTTCGTACGATTCCCGCATTTTGCAAAAGCTCTTGCATCTTGTTATCATCGTAATTCACAATGATTAACGGATCAAATTGATCGAATGCTTCACGGTAGTTCTCGCGTTTCTTCAGAATGGTATACCAACTGAGTCCTGCCTGTGCACCCTCGAGATTAAGCATCTCAAACAAATGACGATCATCATGGACCGGTACTCCCCATTCTTGATCATGGTAATGGATATATAACGGATCTTCATTGACCCAACCGCAGCGGACAGTCATTTCTACGTTCACCTCACCTAGATATAGAACACGCGTTCTCATTCATTATAAAACCAATACGAACACTTGTCCAGTTCCAAATTAATTAATAGGAAGACCGTAGAATTGTTGGGTATTCCGATGAATGATCACGGCTGCTGTTTCTCTTGGCACACCATGCAGCAGCGCTATCTGTTCAATAACCGCATGAATCATCTGCGGGTGTGTTTCTTGCCCTTGGAAAGGCCCTTCGAAGGGCCAAGGACCATCCGTCTCAACCATTAGTTGCGTAATTGGATAATTACGAACAAGCGTTTGTATTTCCTCTTCATACAAAACATCAGGAGTAATGGAGATCATGTAACCGGCTTGAATCATGCGTTGCACCACATGTGGAGCCCCTTTGAACCAGTGAAAATGAGCTTTGCGAATCCGATGCTTCACCAGCAGATCACAGACGATTTCCGCATCTTCATAAACCGCGTGCAGCACGACTGGTTTATCCAATTCCGCAGCCAGTTTCATGAAGCTTTCCAGTAGCGCCACATAGGGAGCAAGATTAAAGGCGTGCCCCTTTTCTTCGGCTTCAACCCGATTATAATAAGGTAAGCCGATCTCTCCAACTGCAACCATCTCATCTGCGTGTTCGCGAATCCAAGTGAATAGTTCTTCCACTTCTACTTCATCAGGCAGCGCCTGTTCAGGATGGAAGCCATAAGCAGCGAAAACTTTACCTTCTGCGAATGTTTTCAATCGCTTCGTCGCTTTACAAGAATCCAAATGTCTGGACACCGCAATAAGAGCTTCAATCTGGCTGTTGGCTAAATCAGAAACGATTTGCTTAGCAGAATCTTCTGTATACATATCAAGATGTATATGGGCATCAATAGCGAGAATCATGATTGGACCTCCTGACGCAATAGACTTTGTATATGTTTACGAAGCTTGTGGAATGCGGGCTCAAGATTGACTTCCTCCTGACGCGGCCGGGCGAAAGGAACTACCAGTTCCTCCAGTATTTCGGCAGGCTTATTCGAAATCACATAGATCCGATCAGATAAGAAAAGAGCTTCCTCGATACTATGGGTCACAAATAAGATAGACCGCCTGTTCTTCTCCCAAATATTGAGCAGCCAGGCTTGCATATCTTGGCGCGTCAGCGCGTCCAATGAGCCGAAGGGTTCATCCAGGCACATGACTTCCTGCGGACTAAGCAGCGCTCTGAGAAACGACACACGCTGCTGCATCCCGCCTGACAAGACGTGTGGCAGCTCCTGTTCGTACCCGGCAAGGCCAACCTTGGGCAGCCACTCTCTGGCTTTTGCCACCGCGTCCTGCCTTGGTACACCAGCAACCTCTTGAGCTAGTGCTACATTGGCTTCAATCGTCCGCCAGGGGAACAATGCGGGCTGCTGCGGCATGTAGCTGATCAAGCCTTTGATGCCCGTCACCTTCGCTCCATCCAACCAAACATCGCCTGCTGTAGGCGTGACGAGACCGCCAATGATATGGAATAGGGTACTTTTTCCGCTGCCGGACGGGCCGATGATGGTCACGAACTCGCCTTCTTTTACATGCAGTGAAATATCAGATAACACGGTCACACGTTGTTTTTTGCCCGCGAATGTATGTTGAATTCCTTGAAGTTCTAACTTATTCATGCTCGTACTCCTTCATCTCTAGGATGACTTCTTCGCATTCCAGCGAATGATCAGCTTCTCCAGCCCGGCAATGAACCAGAAGAACAACAAGCTTAGTATAACGATGATAAATATCGCAACAAATTCACGATCCGCACGAAAGGCCGATTTCTGTAAAATCATATAATAACCAAGGCCAACACCGCCACCCAACCATTCCGCAATAACCGCTCCCATTACACTGTAAGTTGCTGATATTTTGAGTCCGGTAAACAGAGCCGGCAATGCATGAGGCACCTCAAGCTTATAGAAAATTTGCCTTCTGCTAGCCCCTATCATCTGCATGTAATTATACATATTCCGATCTGTTTGCATGAAGCCATCCAGGGTAGACATCGTTACCGGGAAGAAACAAACCAGTGAAATTAATAAGATTTTAGGTAAAAGACCAAATCCAAATAAAATAATTAAAAGAGGGCCCAACGCAATCGTAGGAACATTCTGTGAAAGAATCAACAACGGATAGAATCCGGCTTTGAGCGCGGGTATCCGGTGCAGACAACCAGCGACGACAGCGCCGCCTGTTACACCGACAGCGAAGCCCATTAACATCAATCGCAGAGTGGCGAAGCTATGCATCCAGACGCGCGGCATATCCGTTGTACCGTCTCGCCATATCTTGAGCGGACTCGGCAGCAGCCAACTGGCTGTTCCTCCCCAAGTCACTGCTAGCTGCCATATAAGCAACAGAAGGATGACCACGACAATAGGTGGCCATCCTGCTTTGAACCAGCGTTGCTGTTTCATTATCTGTATTTCTCCGTTAACTTGTCCATCGACGCTCCAGAGGGGTTGAAATATATTTTCACTTGGGAAATAACGTTAGGGCTGCCCATTTCAATCATTGCGGCATTCATATCCTGAATGATTGCCAGCAATTGATCCAATTCCCCTTCCATCGTTGTTTCCAACGGTGAAACGAAATATTTCACACCAGATTTCGCGATCACCTCAATCGCTCGATCGACATAAGGAATCACATCTTCATTATTTTTCGTTTTGGGAATGATTTGAATACTGACAAGTGCATTAGCCATGGGAATTGCTCCTTCCAATTGATCGTCTGATTTCAGTTCAAGCTTATTTCGCAGCAGCTGGCAAGAAATTGTTCGTAAAAGCAGCGTCTACATCCAGGTTTTTCTCCAGAAGCTTATGCTCCAGCATCCAATTCGCATAATTTTCCCAGACTGCCCGTTTTTGTTCACCCCAACGCGGGGCATCATCCTGGTAACGTGTGCTAAGCCATTTTTGGCTAGCAAGCACAAGCTTTTTATCCAAGTCGGGAACAGCTTTGATCAAAATGTTCGCCGCATCCTCAGGCTTGCTGATTGCGAATTGATAGCCCTTGGTCGCTGCTGCCATGAAGGCTTTCACGACTTCTGGTTTTTCTTTGATCATTTTCTCATTCGTTGCCAGAACCGGCGTGTAATAATCCAGTTTATCGGAGTATTTATTCAAATAAATCATATTTAGCGGCTCTCCACGCAGCTCGGCATCCACGCCTGTCCAAGCGTAGTATATCCAAGCGAAATCAATATCACGTTTCACCGCTGTGAAGTAATCAGCTTCACCAATATTAACAATCTTCACTTTGCTCGGATCCGCTTTCTCTGATTGCATTAGAGATTCAATCATAGCATTTTCAGCTGGAGCGCCCCAACCACCGTATGTTTTATTCTCAAAATCCTTCGGCGATTTGACGTTCTTCGCCACCGGTGAAGCAAATCCTGATGTATTATGTTGGATCACTGCGGCAAGCGAAACCAAAGGAACACCTTGGATACGACCTTGTGTAATGCTCTCTTGATAACTAACCCCGAATTCAGCAGCTCCTGAAGCGATCATCGTATCTGCGCCGCCCTCTCCGGGAGCGATGATTTGCACATTCAAACCTTCTTGTTCGAAAAAGCCTTGATCTTTAGCCACGTACAGTCCCGTATGATTCGTATTCGGCGTCCAGTCCAAAACCACCTTAATATTCGTCAATGCCTTGGCCGGTTTAGCAGATTCCGTTGCTTTGGCCGATTCCGTCGGTTTCACGGCCTCATTGCCACACCCTGCCAACGCGACAGACAGACTTACCAGCATCCATGGTGCGATTTTCTTCCAGTTCATTCCTAGTTTCCCCTCTCGTCTTTACATCCAACCACAAGAAAAAGCTCCCGTTATCCGGGAGCGCCATAAGTAGAAAATGATAAACCCTATCGAAGCTTGACCGAAAGGACGTGCATTTGTGTGAATTCTCTACGCTGGCATTACCATAGATACAAAAAAGCCGCAAAAGACAAAATCGTCTCGTGCGGCTTATACGTTGACATTAGTACACTAATTAGTTGTACTATCATTCTCTGCGCTAGCATTACCTAGATCAGATCGAACGGTCAGCGGTATATCCCGCACTCTCAGCCTGACTAATCAAGCTCCCGGTTGGTGGTTATTCAATTCACATAAGAGAAATATACCCCTACTTATTGAATTAAGCAAGCTTACCTTTTAAATTATTAACTTCTAGGGGCCCAAAGCATAATGGAGACCCCTACAACGCAAACAGCAGCTCCAATCCAATCGTACATATCAGGTGTTTTTTTATCTACAAACCATCCCCACAGCACGGCAAGAATGATGAATACACCGCCGTAAGCTGCATAGACTCGCCCAAAGGATGGAAAGCTCTGCAGAGTTGGAATAATACCGTACAAGACAAGGATTATTCCTCCTACAATACCGTACGAGAGTGGCTTGGATTCTCGCAGCCAAAGCCAAACCAGGTATCCTCCGCCAATTTCAGCGATCCCAGCGATTACGAAAAGCAGGATAGTTAACAACAATGACGAGTACTCCTTTCCAAGAGCAAGTTCCGATGTACTTCGGCAGCCTATTCCTTATCATTCCCAAGTAGATTCAACTGCCAGGAAACACCAAACTTATCCCCAACCCAACCAAATTTCTTACTGAACGGATAAGCCCCTAGCGCCATATAGACTTGACCATCCTGCGATAATTGAGCAAAAACACGCTCAATCTCCGCTTCCGTTTCGCAGTTTACATAGAGTGAAATGGATGGCGTAAACGTAAAAGCATGCTCCACACTGCTGTCTATACACATAAATTCCTGTCCATGGATGGAAAACCTCGCCTGCAGCACACTGCCCTCCGCTCCCGCTTCATTCGGGCCGTATCGCTTTATGCTGACGATCTCAGATTGATCGAAGACAGAAGTATACAGATTCATAGCTTCTTCGGCCTGGCCAGTGAACATCAAGAATGTTGTGATTTTTTGATGAGATACGCCCATACGAACAGCTCCTTTGTCACTTATGTCAATAACCAGCTTTTTAATTGGGAACCCATCCGCTTCGCATCCGAGTAGCCCAAATCGTGCAGTTCTTCCAGTTTCTTCGGATTCTTCTCCATCCGGCCTACAAGTACTTTGGCAGAAGGACGGATGATGATCGCACTGCCATCGGCTTCCATTTTGGAAATGGTCTCCAAGGTTGCATTGTAGATTTCACTTCGATTCACAAGCACATTCACGAGACCGTCATATTTCGGATAAAAGCTTTTGGCAAGCCACCGTTGTTTGAACGGACTCTTGCGATATCCTTGTTCTTTGGTCAGCACGATAATATGTTTCTTATTGCCATCCGCAACTGACTTCTGTACCGGAATCGGATCGACCAATCCGCCATCGAATAACGTGCGGCCTTCGTAATGAATCGGCTTTGCTACAAACGGCAGTGAGCTAGAAGCCTGCACAATAGGCATTGTCTCTTTCATCAGCTGATGCTTGGTGTAATAAATCGGTTCACCGGTATGCGCATCCGTAGTTCCAATCGCAAATTGCTGTGTTGAATTATAGAAAGCATCATAATCAAAGGGAACCAATTTATTCGGCAATTCATTGAAAATGAAATCCATGCCAAAAATACTTTTGTGGCGCACCAAATTGCGATAGCTTAGATACCGATGATCTCCAATATAATCAATGGTTACTTTTTTGTTTCGTCCAGGTTGTTTCGCTATATAGGACACCGCGTTACATGCCCCAGCTGATACTCCGACTACATAGGGGAAATATAAATCCTGTTCCATAAAATATTCCAAGACTCCTGCGGTATACACCCCTCGCATACCTCCGCCTTCCAGTACGAGTCCAACGTCTTCCATGGTGACACCTTCTTTCTATCTGTCTCAAGCCCCTTTCTAGCATACAGGAAATGTAAATCAAAAGAAATGCTCCTTCATCTCCGTAAAAGAGACAAAGAAGCAGATTATAACCCATTTTTATAGACAGTTTCCGTAATTATCGCTGATAATCCGCATTTTTGCTGCTAAATGAATGAATGCTATTACCGTTGTTCTTTGTATTGCTCTTTGATCACTAAGAATTGATCTAGATTAGTTAAGAAAATATCGACGATATCAGGGTCAAAATGTTTGCCGCGTTCCGTTTTCAGTAAATCCAATACACGATCCAACTCCCATGCCTTTTTGTACACACGATCACTGCATAGCGCATCAAAAACATCAGCAAGCGCAGTTATTCGGCCATAGAGATGGATCTGTTCGCCTTTCAACCCTAATGGGTAGCCTGTCCCATCATAACGCTCATGATGCTGCCCCGCGATAATCGCAGCCGCATTCAGTACTTGTTTGTTCGAATGCTTGAGCATTTCATAACCCAGATTCGAGTGAGTTTTCATAATGTCGAATTCTTCTTTGGTTAGCGCCCCAGGCTTATTCAGGATTGCGTCTGGAATCCCTACTTTGCCGACATCATGCATAGGAGAAGCTAAGCGAATTACTTCTGCCTCTTGCGCTGGCAACCCGTATTTAATCGCGAGCAAATGTGAATATTCGGCAACCCGCTTCACGTGATGACCTGTTTCTTTGGATCTTGTTTCTGTAATTTCCCCCATTGTATAAATGATTTCTTGCTGCGTGCTTTCCAACTCTTCATTCAAATAAATATTCTCGAAAGCTACGGAAACATTGGTGCAATAAATATCAACCAAATAACGTTCCCACTCGCTAAGTGCTTTGAAACCGTTCATGTAAATGACATTCTCCATCCCCATCTTGCTTTGGAAATAAATCACAAAACGATCGGAAGCGAAGCGGCTTGTTTTGGTTTGAAACGCCTGTTCAATCTCATCCAGCATTTCCGACGGAACGACATCACGTGCACGGTCATCCTGATTGGTGGCATAGTCTCCGCTTGCAGCCAGAATATAAATATCCTCGACCCCTTTGGTCACTGCAAAGCTGCAATGGATGGCATTTTTGTGCAGATTCACAATAGAGGTCATCTGTGTCAAAACGCCGGAGGCAAATTTCTTCATCGATTGCAATTCAAACAATGTTGAAGCTGATTTAATAATCTCTTCCAGACCTGCTCTGCTTTTCTCAATCGTTTTCAAATCTCGATAGGAGCGCAGTGCCGTAACTACCGTGGTAAAAAGCTTTTGCGTCGTCAATTCTGTTTTTTCTTTGTAATCATTAATATCATAATCCATGATCACTGTCCGCTCAGGCGCTTGACCAGGCTGGCCAGTACGCAGGATAATACGAATCGAGGAATTTTTCAACTCTTCGCGTATATATTTAACGATTTGAAGTCCTGCATCTTCGTATTCCATCACCACATCTAATAAAATTAAGGCGGCATCTGGATGCTGCGTTAATAATTGCTTGGCTTCCAACGCAGAATATGCACTATGAAACTCAAGCTTCTTGCCATCAAATTCGAAGTCATCGAGTACCATTTTGGTCACTTGATGGATTTGCTTCTCATCATCTACGATCAAAGCAATCCAAGGTTCTTGTTCAACCGCTTTAACTTGCGTAGAATCAGCAACTTCTTCCTCAGCAAAAAGAAGCTCATCTTGGTCTATGGACCGATCTTGACTTGTCATAGCTCAGCTTCCTCCTCTTTCGGGATTGTAATCACAAATAAGCTTCCTTGTCCCAGTACACTGGAGCAATGAATCGTTCCGTTCATCGATTGTGTCACGAGATTGTAGACAATATTCATCCCTAATCCTGTGCCGCCCTTGCCACGGCTTGTTGTGAAGAATGGGTCGAAAATGTGATCCAGCACTTCTTGGTTCATCCCTTTGCCGTCATCGGAATAACCGATTGTTATCGTATCCCGATCATGTGTAACACGAATGCTTAAACTGCCTTCTTCGTCCATCTCATAAGCATGGTTTAAAGAATTCATCACTAGATTGGTAATTAATTGCGATAAGGCACCTGGATACGTGTACAGATTAAGCTCATGATCACAGTAAACATCCACGCGCAGCCTGGTTTTCTTCAGTGTCGGCTTTAAACTGGCAATAATCCCTTCTAAATACTCCTGCAGAAGGAAAGTACGCTTCACTTCCACACTTTGGTCGACTGAGATTTGTTTAAAGCTGCGGACAAGGGACGACGCACGTTCCAAATTGGACTGCACCATGGCATTCGTCTCACTAACGACAAGAAGAAACTGTTCCAAATCCGACTTTTTCATTTTACCAGTTTCATACAAGCTTTTGAAATCCTTCGTCTTTTGATCCAAATAGGATACTGCGGTAACCCCAATGCCAATAGGTGTATTAATTTCATGTGAAACACCAGCTACCAGATTTCCCAGTGCTCCCATTTTCTCAGATTGAACGAGTTGATCTTGTGTCACTTGGAGCGATTGCAGCGCATGCTGGAGCTCGTGATATCGCTCATCCAGATCCGTAACCATCTCATTGAATGCTTCGGATACTTCCTCAATTTCTGGAGATGCCTTGAATTGCAGATTCGGTAATTCGCCTCCCTGCTTGACCCTTACCGCTGCTTCCCGCAAACGACTCAAGGGCCGAATGACGATGACGCGTAAAATAAGCCACAATACCGTCGATAGAACGATCGCGATCGTTAGGCCCACGATAAAGATTAGCTTGGTCCGTTCTTTGAGCAGTACCGCTTCCTCCGACGAATCAAAAATAACCTCTACCGCACCAACGACCATGCCATCCTCTTGAAGCGGGGCTGTAAGGCGAACAATGGGAATCTCACTTGTTTCCATCGGAACACGGTCAACGATTGTCTGATCCTGTTTGGGGATAATAATGTTGGCAGGGTGCATATGCTTCCCCACTTCTTTGCGATTGGACGCAGCGAGAATTTCGCCATCTTTGTTATACAATTTCATCTCAAGAACACGTATATTTTTATACTGAATATAATCAAAAATTTGCTGAACATCATTAATCGACCGCGATTCTTCATACCTTCCATTGATCGCCATCGTCATTCCGCTAATTTGACTCACATAGGCTTGTCGGATTGAGGTATTTAAGCTCCTCGTGTCAAAAATCATCATCGTCGAAATCATGCTGACCGTGACAATGGTCACGAGGAAAACAATGCGTTTTTGCAGACTGACTTTCTTGGGTTGAGATTTCATATGTAAGCTTCCCCTACTTCACTTCGAACGTAACGGTTTTACTGACGTCATAGGGCGTGTGATCATTATTGTGCAAGGAAACTTTAATTTCGTGCTGGCCTTTGCTTACATGTTCATATACTTTCACTTTCTCGGTAAGAATTTCTTTTTCTCCTTTGTCAAAGGAAAGATGGACATGCCCCTCCCCTTCTTTGCGCACCTGATCGTAGTGCTCTCTGGACAATTTCAAATCCGTTGTTAATTTAAGCGTAGCCGTATCACCGTTTATTTCAATACTCGCATCGAGCGTAGGTTTATACACACTTTCAGTTGTCTTATTGCTTTTAGTAGATCCACATCCCGAAATCAATAGGGCTACAGCCGCAATTAAACACATACTTTTAACTATTTTCATACTTTCATCCCCTGTATCTGACCCAATTTGTCTGATGTTGTCAAAAAAAGCTATCTTGTTTAGCTTATGAATAATCGCGAGGTTTGTCCACTTATATTTTGCATAAATTGGGTATTCAACCTAATTGTTTCTGTATTCTAAATTTTCTGAATTCTAATGTCGAAATATCATAAGAACGCGCAGTTTTTGCGCTTCCCCAGGAAATAATTTCATTTCCCAAGCCAAGAATGATTTCCCCACTTTTGGAGCAATGTAGTAAAGTCACATTTCTCTTTTCAACGACACATCTACTATCCTTAGGAGGCTCTCCCCTATGACGAACACGAATCAGCATCAACAACCCGTCCAACACGCCATTGATGCAGCAGATCATGCCATTCTTCAAGCTCAGGATGCTGAACATAAACTGCAAGTTGCTATCACAGAATCGAACCCTCATGCGATTCAATCTGCGCAAGCTGCAATTACGCAAGCCAAACATCAGGTACATCAAGCGCACGAGCAGCTTCAAACTTTCAACAACGAGCAGTTCGGACAGCAGATCCAGCAAACGATGGAGCAATTGACGCAAGCTTCTCAAGATCTCGATGCCAATCAAAACAAGTTCAGCACCCCAAAACAAATTAGATAGCCGATGGATATTAAAAGTGATCGAAATTCGATCGCTTTTTCTTTTTATAGCAAGACTATGGTAAACTACTGTGGAAGGTTTTCAAGTTATTTGGGGAGGCACTACATTTCATGCTCGTTATCGGAATTGCCGGTGGGACCGGATCAGGAAAAACAACAGTAGCAAGATCGATCATCAACAAGCTTGGTTCGACCAAAGTGACATTAATTTCACAGGATAATTACTATCTTCATCATAGCGGCCTTACGTTTGAGGAACGGGAACGCATTAATTATGATCATCCCCGTGCCTTCGAGAATACTTTGCTGCTCAAGCATTTAAATGAGCTAAAAAACGGCAATCCGGTTGATATTCCGGTCTATGATTTCTCGCAACATGCCCGTTCACAGGAAACGATTCGCATTGATGTTAAACCGATTGTGCTGCTTGAGGGCATTCATGTTTTGACAGATGAAGAGCTTCGCGGCGCTCTGAACATCAAAGTATTCGTCGATACGGATCCCGATGTACGTATTCTTAGACGGCTCTCCAGGGATATCAATGAACGCGGTCGTTCGCTGCAATCGGTTTTTGATCAATACTTAACGACAGTAAAACCGATGCATGATGCCTTCATTGAGCCTTCCAAGAAATACGCGGATATCATTATCCCAGAAGGCGGAGAAAACCAAATCGGCATTTCCATGTTGACTATTTTGACCGAACGCTACATGACAGACCAGGCTGCCAGCTACGAAATTGGTTAATTCACCAGGAGAAAAAGGGGCTAAGCAGTTTACTCACGCTTAGTCCCTTTGTTTTGGTATCCATTTTGCAAGAGAAAGCCAACCGACCTAGAGCGCGCAACAGCTGCGCCCCGTCACGAAGCCGCGACGTCCGCACGCCAATCTGTCATTTTAATGAACTTGGATGATGCTTATTGACGAGAAAATGGCTTGTTTGGCGATCTAATGAACTGAGTTGACGTTATCGAGCAGTTAATAAGCGGAATGGAAATCATTTGTATGAAATAACTCGTTGGGAATTCATTAGATTTTCAAAATGACCCATTTTGATCAAATAAAGGGTATTGAGTTCGTAAGGGGGATTTGCCTCAAGATTCATAGAGGGATATCCCCCTTTGTTTGGCATAAATTAATGAGGTTAAGCATCATCGTTGCCTAAATCCACAGTTTCCCATCTTTCTGCGTAGTCATTCAACTTGCCGTGAAGCGGGACATGAAATTGATTGATAATGAAAAGTCTGACTTTTTTTATCCATTCTTTGAAAGAAGGATACGTGATAAATTGATTCGCATAGCGATCACTGATGCATAAGAAATGAGGTCCCGGCGTTTTATCGGTCAAAAAGTTCAATGAGGTATCGATAGGCGTATACTTCTTGCGCTTCCCTTCCCATGTATCCAAATCCAGTTGAAGGGTCGTCGTTGTCTGTCTAAGCAAGGCTTCCAAATGCTTCACGCGCGCGTAATAAGGCTCTTTGCTCGGAATTTCCATCCTGCGAAGGGTTTCTTCATGCTGTGGATAGAAAATGGCCCTAACGAATTTGCGCTCTTCGGCCCACTTGATAAAAGCATTCATATCGGATGCTGTCCAATCCTCAAACGTTTCGAACACAAACACAGTGCCTTTGCGTGTTTGGGCTGGCGGTTCGTACCCGAATGGCACTTTAATCTGCTCTCTTGCCATGGCTTCCTCCTCTGTTTGTGTCCTCTGGTTGTTCGTCTATGCTCCATATCCTGCTAGCTCTCTATTGTAGCATATCCCAGTAAACGGACGAAATGATTCGTTCATTGGATTTAGAGCGCCCATTACGCTATAATTTCTAAGTATTAATTTTCAATTGAAGGAGACCACTATAATGAGAGATCCACGACTACAAACCTTCGCCCGCAACATTATTCGTTACTCTGTTAGCCTACAGCCTGGCGAGAACATATTGATTGAAATGATAGGCGTTAAAGACCCTGAGCTTGCCAAATGCTTTATTGAAGAAGTTTATGCCGTTGGCGGAAAACCATTCATCGAACTGCGTGATCCTGTCATCACCAGAAGCTTGCAAATGAAAGGCTCGCAAGAGCAGTTCAGCCAATGGTCTGATTTCGAACTGCAGCGTATGAAGCAAATGGATTCCTACGTCGCTGTGCGAAGCGGAGATAATATTACCGAGTCTTCCGATGTGCCGGATGATCAAATGAAATTGTATCTAAAGCACTTCCAACGCCCGCTGTTCGACGAACGAATCAACAACACCAAATGGTGTGTAATGCGTTATCCGAACCCCTCTATGGCCCAGTTAGCCGGCAAAAGCACCGAAGAATTCGAAGACTTTTACTTCAAAGTCTGCAACCTTGATTACAGCAAAATGGCTGTCGCCATGGAGTCGCTTGTGGATCTGATGAACCGCACAGATCGTGTCCGCCTTGTAGCCAAAGGAACCGATATCAGCTTCTCCATCAAAAATATCGGAGCCGTTCCTTGCTCAGGCTTGCGAAACATCCCGGATGGCGAGGTCTATTCCGCTCCTGTGAAGGATTCCGTGAATGGCATCATCAGCTACAACACGCCAACCATTTACTCGGGAACTTCGTTTGAAAACATCGTTCTGCGTTTTGAGAATGGGCGAATTGTAGAAGCCACCAGCAATGATACGAAGAAGTTGAATGACATTCTGGATACGGATGATGGCGCTCGTTATATTGGTGAGTTCGCAATCGGCGTAAACCCTCATATTCAGCATCCAATGAAAGACATCCTCTTCGATGAGAAGATTGATGGCAGCATTCACTTCACTCCAGGTCAAGCATATGAGACTGCCGACAACACGAACCGTTCCTCCGTCCACTGGGACATGGTCCTGATTCAACGACCTGAGTACGGCGGCGGCGAAATTTACTTCGACGATGTGTTAATCCGCAAGGACGGGCGCTTCGTCATTCCTGAATTAGAGAAGTTGAACCCCGAAAACTTAATGTAATAAAATAAAAAGCAGGTAAAGTATCCGTTCGATCGGAGTACTTTATCTGCTTTTTTAACCCTCTAATTAAGGGCATTAATCATTGATA
This sequence comes from Paenibacillus marchantiophytorum, assembly GCF_014640555.1. GTDB lineage: Bacteria > Bacillota > Bacilli > Paenibacillales > NBRC-103111 > Paenibacillus_E > Paenibacillus_E marchantiophytorum. The sequence continues at coordinate 24,009 of NZ_BMHE01000053.1, forward strand.
GTTAACCTAGCCAATGAAATACAACATGCTCAGGCGACTGATCAAGCTCAGGTTTTTTCAGCGGAATCAAGGTTTCTGTGTTTTTGATAAGCTCTGCAGCACTCGATTTCCATTGTGTGGCTTCAATTTGAACAACCGTGCCTTTAGGAACAAAAGGAAACAACGCTTGAACATCCTCGTTCGTGAGACGGACGCAGCCCAATGATTTATCGCTTCCAATTGAGCTCTCATCGTACGTGCCGTGAAGCGCTATGTCACCTAGACCGAGGCCTGCTTCGCCATAACTGGAAGCATTTTTTCCTTTTGGATGCTGAACACGGTCATTCACAATGAAATCTCCGAGTGGTGTTGCCGCATTAGCGCCGAGGCCAACCACCTTATCCCCTAACAAATAATTCCCGCTCATAAGCCTCAATCGATGCTCAACCTGATTAATTTCTATAAGTACAGGTTCAAAGGGGATCGCCTCCGAGCCTACCGTATTTGGATAAAACATAGCTGCAGCATCACCTGCTCCACTGTTATAAACCCATCCCCCCTGCCCATTATTAGCCGCGGAGACGTCATTAGAACCTGACTCAGACTCTAAAGGAATAAAGCTTAGGTAATTATTCGGATAATCTTGCAGAAGCTTATTCAGGCTCTCTGGAGCTTTCCCATTGTCCTTCATGTAGGCAGCTAGAGCTGTACGAACTAAATTAGCACCAATCGCACTAAGCGGTTGGTGCTTGTCATAAGCCGAATTCAGGAAGCGTATTCTTACCGAGTTGTCCGTTTCCGGATGGTACTGAGCAACAACGATCGCACGCTTGGCCATCTCTTCATTGGTGAGGACCATGGTCTTTCCTCTCAGCGTTTGATCCTGAGAAACAATTCCGTAGATGATAATGCTGCGTTTGGGCATTTCCTTTGCCAAGGCAACAGCTTGCTTATGCAGAGCATCCTCAATTTCTTCATTGGCGCTTTCAGGCGTTAAATACATAATAAACGGCGTATCCACAGTCTCGTAGGTGATGCTGCTCCCGACTCCCCACACCTTCATGTTGGAAATCGTTTTGTAAATTGGCTTATCCCCAACAAATAATAATACCAACAGCAAGTTAAACACGAGCAGGACGATAAGCAATGTTTTCATAAAAGGGGGCAGCAGTCCTTTATTCTTACCTGGGAAAGCTTGCTGAAGACTGGCTGCGTGCTGCGCTTGCTGCTGATCCAGCTGCTGAATGGCGCGATTGGCAGCCGAATAGAACGGTGAAGGATACGTTTTCAAAACTTCCTTGTAATGAAACACAGCTCTCTTGAGATTCCCTTTTAACTGAAATTTCTGCCCAATCTTATAATGTGCTTCTGGCGAATTGGCATCCAGATACCGAATCACCTTCTCATAATATTGGGGATCAGAGGGGCTTACGAAAAAGTTTTTGTGCAGATGAATCAAATTGTCATCCAGGTGACTCTGAAATCGTTGTTGGTGGCGAATCATTAGGCTCCTCTCCGTTTCAATAGAGTAGCTTGTCCAATCTCGCTGCGTGATACATTTAGTATCTCTGATACATAATGTATCACGAGTAATATAGAAAGACAACTGTTTTGTTGCTTCCCTGCATGAACTGCCCCCGATCAGCAAAAACTGAACGACGGAGGTGATGAACGATGAGTGGACGAAATAGCAAACCCAAAAACACTGGACCTGCCAGCAGCCCTTCTCGCTTAGATCAATTCGGTGAAAAAGCGGTTCAGCAAGAAAAACAGGAAGCTAAGGAACAAAACAGAAGACCAAAATAACCTTCACTTTGGCAATCTAATGAACTGAAATGGCGTTATAATCCTAGTTCCCTTTGGCCTTTGCAATGACAGAGAGCGTCGGTGAACGGAACTATGATCCGCTATAAAGCGGGAATTGGGGTAAACGTAGCATGAAAGGGAACTTAGTTCCGCTATTTAAGCGGAAACTGCTGATTCCAACCGGGAAATGGTGACATAGCGGATCGTAGTTCCCTCAACCTCCCGATAATGACACTTTTAGCTAGAATAGCCCACCGTAGTTCCCTTACGTCCGCGCGAAGCAGCTGGAGTAACTCCGCGTTCACTCCAAAACATATAAACTCTTATATGTACACAAAGACGCTCCCACCTAAGATCCTTAGGTGAGAGCGTCTTGTCGTTGTACAATAGTAAACTTAGTGCGCCACTTGGTTATAGGTCATAATCCAGATGGAGCCTCCTACAATCGTAACTAGAATAATGAGACCAAAGATTAGCGCCATTATATTCCAGCGTGCATTCTCGCCATCCTTCACATGCATGAAGAACAGAAGTTGAACACCGAACTGCAGCACGGCCATAATGAGAATCACCAACAGTGTACCCGTTTTATTGAGCATGTGGTTCATGACAACAACCAAAGGAATAATCGTTAAGATAATCGATAAGGCGAAGCCTATGATGTAAGACTTCAATGATCCATGAGCATCATGATTCTGATGCGAGCTTGTATGCTGCCCACTCATTTACATCACCCCCATCAGATATACAATCGTAAATACGAAGATCCACACGACATCAAGAAAATGCCAGTATAACGAAATGACAGCTACTTTCCGTTTGGTCACAGCCGTAATTCCTCTGCGTCTCAATTGGAAAATCAAACCAATCATCCAGATCAGACCAACCGATACGTGCAATCCGTGCGTGCCAACTAAGGTAAAGAAGGCCGATAAGAAAGCGCTCGTGCTGATGGTTGCTCCTTCGTGATTAACCATCGTAATAAATTCACTTAGCTCAAGTCCAACGAACGAAGCCCCTAGAACCACTGTAACAGCGAGCCAGCCAATTAGCTGCTTTAAGTTACCTTTGTTCATTCCTAGGACAGCCAGACCGCTTGTGAAGCTGCTGGTGAGCAAGATGAAGGTCTCGGCGATGATCCCCGGCATTTTGAACAGTTCTTCCGGTGTAGGTCCGCCATTTGTATTTTGGTGAAGTACCATATAGGTCGCGAATAACGAACCAAACAAGATAACGTCCGTGATTAAAAAGATCCAAAAACCAAACGTTTTGAGCGATTCATGATCATGTTCATGATCGTGGTCATGGGCGTGTTCGCCACTGTGTGCGGCTGCATTTGCCATTAGAGTTTCGCTCCTTTCAATGCGGCTTCTGTCCGTTTCACTTCATCAGCCGGTATATAGTAATCCGTATCATACGAGAACGAGCGTGCAATCATACAGATCCCTACTCCGATTAAAGCCGGAATCGTCAGCCACATCCAACCCCATACGAAGCCGAATCCGGCAAAGAACCAGAACGTCGAAATAATGAATGGAATCGCTGAGTTCTTAGGCATATGAATAGGTTCATAGACAATTGGTGCAGCGGGTTTGCCAGAGGCAGCTCGCTTCTCTTTCTCTTCCCACCAAGCATCTGTTTCGCTAACTTGCGGGAGCACCGCAAAGTTATAGATCGGAGCTGGTGATGGAATGGACCATTCGAGCGTACGGCCTTCCCACGGATCACCGTTCACATCCGCTTCTCTGAATTTAATTGAGTGGGCAATTTGCCACACTTGGAAGATGAACCCGACTCCCATCAAGAAGCCGCCAACAGTGGACACGAGATTAAGCGGTCCCCAGCCCATATCGAAATCGTACGTATACGTACGGCGAGTCATTCCATCCAAGCCCAAGAAATATTGCGGCATGAAACATACATAGAAACCAATGTTCCACAGCCAGAAAGCCCATTTGCCTAAATGCTCATTAAGCTTGAAGCCGAACATTTTTGGCCACCAGTAGTAAAGGCCTGCGAAGTAACCGAACGCGACCCCGCCGATTAGAACCTGATGGAAGTGCGCAATCAAGAAGTAACTGTTATGAAATTGGAAATCCGCAGGAGCTACAGAGAGCAGAACCCCTGTCATACCACCAATAACAAAGCATGGAATGAAAGCGACCGTCCACATCATCGGTGTTGTAAAGCGAATTTTACCGCGGTACATCGTGAAGAGCCAGTTAAACACTTTGGCCCCCGTCGGAATCGCGATCAGCATGGTACTGATGGCGAAAAAGGCGTTCACATTCGCACCCGAACCCATCGTGAAGAAGTGATGAGCCCATGTGAAGAAGGACAATAGACTGATAATCAACATGGCGAAAACCATGGATTTGTAGCCGAATAATTTCTTTTTGGAGAACGTCGACACAATTTCCGAGAAAATCCCGAAAGCGGGTACGACGACAATGTAAACCTCGGGGTGCCCCCACATCCAAATTAAGTTGATGTACATCATCGGATTTCCGCCGCCATCCAAGGTGAAGAAATGTGCGCCAAGAAAGCGATCCAGGAATAATAAAGCCAAAGTTACCGTCAAGATTGGGAAAGCAAAGATAATCATAATACAGCTTGAAAATACGGACCAAGTAAACATAGGCATCTTCATCAGCTTCATGCCTGGTGCACGCATTTTCAGAATCGTTACGATAAAGTTGATCCCGGTTGCCAAACTACCAATACCGGAAATCTGAATCCCCCAGATATAGAAGTTCTGCCCTACGCCCGGACTATGCGACATCTCCGAAAGCGGTGGATAGCTGAGCCATCCTGCGTCCGGTGAACCACCGATAACGAATGATACGTTGAACAGCATTGCGCCCCAGAAAAACATCCAGAAGCTGAGTGAGTTCAAGAACGGATAGGCTACGTCTCTGGCTCCGATTTGAAGAGGGACAACAATGTTAAACAAACCGAACATCAATGGCATCGCCATGAACAAAATCATGATTACGCCGTGGGTAGTGAAAATTTGATTATAATGATCTGCTTGCAAAAACTCACTATTCGGCATTGCGAGCTGCAGACGCATAAGGAGCGCATCGACACCGCCGCGGAACAACATCATAATCGAACAGATGATATACATGATCCCAATTCGTTTATGATCAACGCTTGTTAACCATTCTTTCCAAAGCCAGCCCCATTTTCTGAAATAGGTCAGCACAAAAATCATGGCCACCATCGAGAGTCCGATACTTACTTGAGCGCCTAAAATGAGCGGATCGCCGGTAACGAAAAACTCCGATGCGAACTGTTTGATTTTATCCAACATGAGCACGACTTCCTTTCCTTAAGCTTCCGTCAATCATTTGGTCATTTTCATTTGACTGTGGTCCATCTTGTCCATATCCTTAGATGTCTCCGACCCCGAGGCTTTCTTCGCCTCTGTCGCCGTTTCTCCACCGCCATGACCACTGTGTGCGGATTGACCTTTTGTATACTTGGTAACAACTTTCTCGAACAAGCCATCTGGAATGGCTGAGAAATATTGCACGCCAGACTTGCCTGGCTTAGCTAAAGCTTCATAGCTTTCCATCGTTAACTTCGCCGGAACTTTTTTCGTTTTGGCGATAAACTCTTCGAAATCTTGCTGTGAAGTTGCATTCACGTCGAAGGTCATATCAGCAAAATGCTCGCCGCTAAAGTTAGCGCCCGTTCCAAAATAATGGCCAATCTCATCCGCTTGCAAATAGAGCGTCATCGCCATGCCAGACATCGTATAAATTTGTCCTCCCAGCTGCGGAACCCAGAATGAGTTCATCGGCGCATCGGAAGTAAGTTCAAACTTAATCGGCGTATCTTCCGGGATCTGCAAGTAGTTGACTGTGGCAATGCCTTGTTCCGGATAAGTGAACAGCCATTTCCAATCGAGCGATGTAACTTGAATCGTGATGGGTGCCTTATCGGATTTCAAAGGTTTAGAAGGTTCGAGTGCGTGCGTATAACGCACGGTCACAACAGCAAGTGTAGCGATAATAATAATCGGTATCGCCCACCACACCACTTCCAACGTTGTACTATGTGCCCAATTCGGCTTATAGGAAGCCTTGTTACCAGCTTTATCTCGATACCGCCATACAATCCAAGCTGTAAGTGCAAGGACTGGTACAAGGATAATCGTGCATAAAACGGTTGAAATCATAATCAAATCTTTCTGCTGCGCTCCTACGGGACCTTTGGGATCCAGTACCATGGCTTGGCTGCAGCCTGACAAGACAACGATGAAAGCAATCATCATCAGGGGCAGTAGAGCTCGTACGAGTTTTCTTTTCTTCATCCAACTAACCTCCCTATCCACAAATCTGCAAATTGCGTTTTCGTTTTATTTAACTTGCATGATATCGTTCTATTACCAAGATAACAAATTGCGCTTAAAAGTACACATGCACAGATATGACTTAACAAATACGTCAAAGGATCGACGTTTTACTGTAAAACAAATGTCACAGAACGTTTGTTGACTATTATGAAAATGTATGAAAAATCAAAAAGCCCTTCAAGTTAGTTACTTGAAAGGCTTTATTCACATTTTCGTTGTTTCGAATTCATTCAGCCTTTGAAGCAGCACGTGAATGAACCAAGTGGATAGCGGTCCGAATCACATAGATGTGAACACTACCTACCATGAAGCCTACGCCAACCATAAGAGAAGCATTGCGATCGCTAAAATGATTTATGTTGAGCAAGCTCAAAACTAATCCTATGCCAAGTAAAGCCCAAGCCGCGATCGTCATCAACTTCACAAGTGGCATAACATCGCGCTCACTGCGCTCAATACTACTGACCGAAATAGCTCTATTCGCCATTAATATCACTCCAAACTCTGATGTAAGTGCTTTATAAATATAGTATAACACAAAAAATGAATTTTGTTCATATTTTATTCACACGTCGCTCAAATTTTGGACAAAATTAAGTCAGCGAGACTTCACATAAAATAATATTGACATTTTCATATATTTGTGTTATAATAAAATATTTTATTGACTTACCCCCACCCTTCTCGATATGATAGCCATATTCTTTCAAATCATTTTCTGTTGGAGGGTTTTGCATGCAAATTGCTAATGGTCTATTTATGCTTGAGCTTTCTGTCCCTGTAATGGGCGGGATCGACGTGATTCACCCTACTCTTTTGTTTGATGAGAATGGCGCCGTCTTAGTGGATACTGGTTTCCCCGGCGTTCTCCCGCTTATCCGCCAAGCGATGGAGCAAGAAGGCGTGTCTCTTCAAGAACTTCACTCCATTATTATTACCCACCAAGACATCGATCATATCGGGAGTTTGCCAACTTTATTATCCGAATCGGAACAGAAATTGAATATTTTGGCTACCGAGATCGAAAAACCCTATATTCAAGGTGAGAAAATGCTGATTAAAATTACGCCTGAGGCCATTGATAAAGCTGTGGCAGGCTTGCCTGCAAATGTTTCATCAGAGTGGCGCCAAGCATTTCGCACAACCTTAGAAAATCCACCCAAAGGCCAAGTCACCGGGCTGCTAAGCAGCAATCAGCAGCTTCCCTATGCCGGCGGTCTTCTTGTCATCGATACACCTGGACATACACCGGGTCATATCAGTCTGTACCACCCAGCCAGTAAAACCTTGATCGCAGCAGATGCTCTCGTTGTTCATAACGGTCAACTCCTAGGACCTGTGCCTGATTACTGTGTCGATTATGCCCTAGCGATGCAGTCCGTCAAGAAGCTCACCGCTCTGGATATTGACCAAGTGATTTGCTTTCACGGTGGCTTGTATCGCGACAACGTCAACAGTCGCATCGCTGAACTTGCGGCAGCGGCGAGTTCGAACTGACGCACTGTAGTTCCCTCATCTAAGCGCGAGGCAGCTGGGGTAATTCCTCGCTCACTCAAAACATATCAATTCTGCAATATTAAAAACAGGCTGCCCCTAAGGGCAGCCCATTGCTTCATTATGTATGCTTATTTCAAAAGCGTGTACTTCCCAATCAGCGGCAATGGCTTGGCTTGACCTTGTGCCGCGGCTACGATACCCAAGATGGCAAGAATAAAAATAGCCAAGTTAGCTAACGGCAGCAGAATCCAACCAATAAACGGAATAATACCTAAAATCACATTCACAATTACGGCCGTTACTAATAATGTGAGACCTTGATTCGCATGGTACCAAGCGAATTTAGAATCTTTGGCAGCGATAAGCGGAATGAAAAACAAGATGTAAGCAACGATTGCCATTCCCTTATTGTTTTGAATATCCGTCGAATCATGCATGGACAACACCTCTTTTTCTCAAAGTTTACTCTTTCATTATATTCGGAGTTTTCCATCTATTCTATGGATTTTCTCACATTTACGAAAAATTTTTCTAGGTTCCAACGATTAAACGTCTAAATTTGCTAATAAACGTCTAGCCTCCATGACTTTTTCCACAGAAACAGGCTTATCTATACTCAATTGTTCCCGCACGCCAGTTCCCATATGAATACAGGGCACCTTAGTTTGATTAACAAAAGACTTCAAACTTGCCAGCGTCACACCGCCACCCGCCATAATCTGAAGGGTATGCCCTTCTGTCCGTCTAACCAGTCGTTTCATTTGCTCTACAGCATCAAGAGCCCTTGCAGCCCCTCCTGAAGTTAATACGGAGCGAATTTGTGCATAGTCCAGCAGGGTACTAACAGCATCCTCCTGATTGACAATTTCATCAAAAGCCCGATGATAGGTAACAGGCAAAGGCGTAGCCTCCAGCAGCAATTCGAGAACGTTGCGGTCAATTGTCTTCTCCGAAGTTAGCGCCCCCAGAACCAAAGCGCTAGCACCAGCTTGATAAGCCCGCTTGCTATCATTAATCATCTGAGCCACATCTTCTTCTGACATGTGAAAAGAACGGCTGTGAGGCCGAATCATGACGTGAACAGGAATTGTAAGTTCAGAAGCAATCTCCTGAACCAATTTCAATGATGGGGTCAATCCACCCTCTTCCAGGTTAGCTACAAGTTCAATTCGATCAGCCCCACCGGCCTCGGCATTCCTTGCATCTTCCAATGTAGTTGCAATGACTTCTAATAAGACCATTCTCTACAACACCCTCCTTCTATTAAACACGTTTACACACGATGTCCCAACAGCCAATCCAGTTGGCTAATTTGGACTTTAACAGGCATAATACCAAGAACCTTGTTACGAAGCATCAGCCCTATCGGATTGCTCATTTGAACGACTCGCGACATCCGTCTGGATTGCTGAACGACGCGATGTGCACGGGGCATTCGAGTTCGTTCGTAAGCAGCCAACGCTGCTTCAAGATTTTCTAAGCGGGAAACTTCAACTTGAGATAGGCAATCCGCAAGGACACTGGCATCTTCCATCGCTTGTGCTCCTCCCTGCCCCAAATTAGGCAGCATGGGATGCGCGGCATCTCCTAGCAGCGTTACTCGCCCTTTGCTCCAACTTTGAAGCGGTACCCGATCATAAATATCATGAAAAAGAATGGATGCCTCCGCGGTGGACTGAATGACAGCCTCAATCGGTTGGAACCAACCCTTGAATTGCTGAAGGGCATGATCTTTATTAAGAAGAATCTTGGCTCCTGGCGCGGAGTTAACAGCAGCGAACCAATAAACCTGATTCTCGCCAATTTGTGAAAAGCCGAAGCGCTTCCCTTTTCCCCACGCCTCAAAGCCGCCACCGATCTCTCGTGGATACCGCTGATCCGCAAAGGTTGTTATGCCGCGCAAAGCATGAAACCCCGAGTACCTCAGCGGTTGGTGCCCGAATAACAAGGCAACCGATTGCGAATGAATACCATCGGAACCAATCAAGAGATGCCCGCTATCTTCGCTGCCATCCTCGAATTTAAGCGTCACACCGGTTTCGTCCTGAACGATAACATTCAGCTTTTTATTCATATGGAGTGTTACATGGGCACCGAGCTCGTGAGCCAAAATAGCTTGCAGCTTGGCGCGATGTATTAAATAACTGTAAGTCTGATATTTATCAGCTTGTAGATCGACGGGTACAGACGTGATGGCCCGGCCTTGCCAAGCACGGATATCAGCTTTCCCTACCCTTGCGCCCGCCTGCTTAACTTTGTCTGCTACATCAAGTTTCTTTAATACATGCATGGCGTTCGCAGCCAATACAATGCCCGCACCAAATTCAGAGAGTTCCTGCTTCTTCTCATAGATGGCAATGTCCCACCCTTGCTTTTGCAAAAAAAGCGCTGTGGTCAGACCGCCGATTCCCGCTCCTAGAATAAGCGCCTTTTTAGAAGCTGCAACATTGTTCTTCATGTCAGCCTCCCCTCTTGCCTGTCTTTTCCATCTACTGTACCACAATCTGGACAAGACAAAAACTCCTCAAGGATCACATTAAGGAGTTAGGATGCAGACATGCACGCAGTTGTTTGGGTGATAGGATGCTTATTAGGTAGCAATCAATTGTTGTTGAACTTCTACAAGCTCCAAGTTTGAGAAAAACCGGCTTAACTTTGCCATCTTCTCCGTTGCAGCTAGTTTGGGCATCGGTTTACACATTGGCTTTCCTTGGTAACAGACCGTAAATAACAAATTCATCACCTTAACCTTCAATGAATTTTAGTTCTTGATACAAATTGTATCACATTATTAGATTCCCGACAAGATCAGATTATTAACGCCACTATTCGCGCTATGTTTAGGCAACTTTTCAGGACTATATACCCGCGTGTAATAAATATCAAACAGGCGCTCAAAAAAAATGCAAAAAAATCCTTACATTCGACAATAACTCAGCATTATAATGGTAGAAAATAGTAGAAAACCCTTTAATTACAACAAAATACGACGTCATCCCGCTTGCTAGCGGCTAGTTATATAATACGAAAGACCCCCTCATAATTGAGGGGGTCTTTCCTAATTAAACGATCGACAATTCTGAAAGTTTAGCGCGAACTTGATCTACTAGTGCTAAGGCATCTTCCGAACGGTTAACGACATCCACAACATCCATATCGATAATCAAAACTTCAGATGCCTGATAGTGATTCATCACCCAATCATCGTAACCCGACCACAGTTGACGATAGTATTCAACTAATGACTGATCTTGTTCAAAGCTGCGTCCGCGCAAACCAATGCGGTACATAACCGTTTCGAAAGAGGCTTTGAGATAAACCATCAAATCCGGCGCTTTCTTGGGAAGTTCAGCAAGTTCAGACATCATATTGTCTGCCAAACCTTCATAAACATCGAATTCCAGCTGAGAAATGCGTCCCAGTTCGCGATTCACTTTCGCAAAGTACCAATCTTCGTAGATGCTTCGATCCAACACATTGCGATTATGTACTAATGCTTGCTTGATCGCCTTAAATCTAGTATTCAGGAAGTGTAATTGCAGCAGAAACGGGTAACGTTTCTTCTCAATTTCTTCCGGAGTTGCTGTATAAAATAATGGCAATATCGGATTATCGTCCACACTCTCATAAAATACATTTGAATTAAGCTCAGAACCCAACAAAGTGGATACGGATGTCTTGCCTAAACCGATCATTCCCCCAACCACAATCACTGCCATTGACCCCTTTCCCCTTCTAGCCCAACTTGAATTTACCAACAGTCAATTAATCTAAAGCTTTCCTATTATACAAGGAAATCAAAGAGGAGGGAACCCTCTTTTTTTACCTTTCACGGTCACACCCTGCCTGGCAATATGAACTTACCAGCAAAAAATTGAAAATGATTTGTGATTGTTTCTGCGTTCATACTGTCACTACTTATATGTGCAATTTCATCAAAATAATAAGACAGAGGTGTGAAAATGATTTACGGAACTAAACTACTGGATACAGATATAGAGTTATTTATTGCAGCTCTCTGCAAAACACCTGTCTATGTTTGGTCGTTAGATCCTTTAGGCGTTTATTATCAGGTTAATTCGGGAATTATCATGAAATATACACCTGATGGAGTACGAATTCATAATGAACAAGATCCTTCAATCTCACAATGGTATTCTCGTGAATCCAACGAGTTCAGCATTAATTACTAAAATGAAAAAACCGCCGTTCCTGATCACAGGTTTGGCGGTTTTTGTTTTTTTCCTACGTGCTTTCCACGATCTCTCCGTTATTCGGTTGGGTAGGCAGAAATACGTCAATCATCGTTCCTTCACCCAATTGACTTTGAATCGTCATCGTCCCTTTGTGGGCTTCTACGATTTTGAAACACATCATCAAACCGAGTCCTGTCCCCTTCTCCTTCGTCGTGTAGAAAGGTTCTCCCAGCTGTTTCAGTCGTTCCTCCGGGATGCCGCAGCCGTTATCCACAGTTCTGACTCTAATCAAATCAGTCCCTTGCAGGGAAACTGTCATCTTGATTTGGCCATCTTTGGGGATGGCTTCCATCGCATTTTTAACCAAATTAATGAATAATTGCTTTAAATGCATCTCCGAACAAATCAACTCAGGTATCTCGGATTCGAACTCCAGGATTAACTCCACATTGCAAAGCACTGCTTGTGTTTCCAATAGAGCCACCACGGTTTGCAGAATCCCCTGCAAGTCGCTTTTTTTATAATGAATGGCTTCCGGCTTGGCAATCACTAGGAACTCACTCACAATGAAATTAATCCGATCCAATTCAGACAGCATAATGTCAAAATAGTGCTGCTTTCCTTTCATATCACTCTGCAGCAGCTGCAAGAAGCCGCGAAGCGAGGTTAACGGATTTCTAATTTCATGCGCCAGCCCTGCCGCTAATTGACCCGCGACAGACAGCTTATCCGACTTGCGCAGCAGCTCCTCCGTTCGCTTGCGCTCCGTAATATCTCGCGTGATACCGGCGAATCCGATAATTTCGCCCTTCTCGTTTTTGATCGGTGTTTTGGTCACACTCACATGCACAAGCTGTCCATCTTTGCGCAAGCGAACCGTCTCCAAACCGGAAATCTGCTTGCCCGCCTTGAGCATTTCGTATATTTCCCTGCGCTGTTCTTCCAGATAGGCCGGATAGATGGGCAAAGTTCGATTGAGCAGTTCGTTGGAGTGCCATCCGAAGATTTGCTCGTACGCGGTATTTACGGAAATGACACACGCATGCAAATCGAGCACACAGATCGCATCCGTTGTATTATTGATGAATGACTCCAGCAGTTCCTTCGTTTCTCTAAGCTCCGTCTCCATCCGCTTGCGTTCCGTAATATCCACACAAGATCCGATGACTTCAACTACGCGGCCATTTTCATAAATGGGACGCAGTGAGGTCAGATAAGTGATCCCTCGGAACGTGGTCTCGTACATCACATTTTGATCGCCATTCCAGGATTTGCTGTAGTAGCTTTCAATGTTGACTGCCATATAGAACGGCCAAATTTTATATAAATCATTGCCTAATATATTCGACGGCTTATACCCCAATCGATACAGCAGTTCCCCATCACATAGCGTATGTATGAATTTCCCGCGCATCTGTCTGAATTTCATCGTCATCCCTTGCTGTCTGCGAACAGTGTCATGGAGATCCTGCTGCGCTACCCGCAAGGATTCACGATCCTTATTATGCTGCGTTATATCTCTTGCTATTAAGTAAACGCCTTCTATTGTCCCATTGACAATGATTGGCACATTTTTCAGTCCAAGTTCTATGATTCCGCCATTCTTATGTGAGACTCTAAGCATATAGTTGTCAGCTTGCATAACGACATTATCGGATGAACCTATGTCCTCATTTTCTTTGCCCCAAAAGTGATTGACAGGCTGTCCTATCATATCCGACTCTATATAGCCCAGAATTCGTTCCATCGCAGGGTTCACGTTTTTAATCAAACCGTTCAGATCACACGTCAGAATCCCAGCTGGATTGTGTTCGATTAATGATTTGTAGCGTTGTTCACTCTCAGCAAGCTTTTGTTCCATTTCTGATTTTGGTGGTAAAGGTCTGATTTGAGAAATAAAATAAAGCGGTTGATTGTAAGCGTCTCTTACTAATGACATGTCACATTCTACGCCTAAAATATTGCCTTCCTTCTGAATCAGTTTCTTCTCCATGTGAATGGTGCGAATATCTCCGGATAGCAATTGCGAAATGCGCGCTCGCATTTTTATCTTCTCATCAGGCAGAAAAAGCTCATGCAGCTCTTTGTATAACAAATCTTCTTCCGCGTAACCTGACAAACTGCACATACTGCTATTCATTCTCATCCAGTGTCCATGAAGTGAAATAAGCGCCATACCAACCGTCGTGTATTCAAAGATTGAGGCAAAGGACGGTTCCGTTCTCGAAAGCAGACCCTGAATATTGTCTGGATCTGCACTGGTTGTGACATTCAGCGGATTATTGACCCTATTCATTCTATATCTCCCATCTTTAAACTTACATTGGATGGTTACCATCACCGATAGTTTGAATTCGACAATTTGAAGAATATTCCTGCCTTTGCAAGAGTTGGATTTGAAATAGTTCACAAAATGTGCCCTTGACATTTCTTCCTGTGATAGAATGGAAGGGGTCAATTTCTACTATTTCCTGTGAGGAGGTCCACCGTTGCCAAATATTTGGACGCATCTTATTTTCGGACAAGAATTAATGAAACAGCTCGGCCATGCTCCTATGCTGAATGATAAACAACTGCGAAATATTTTCTCTCTTGGCTGTCAGGGGCCTGATTTCCTTTTCTATCATAACTTTCTGCCTTGGAAAAAAGACAAGAAGATGAATGAATTAGGCTCTCTTATGCATGCACAGCAGTGCGGGCCCTTCATCGAAGACATCCTTCATCATGTACAAGGCAGAGGCTTGTATAATCCTGCTGTTGTGTATGCGCTAGGATTCATCACCCATCACATCCTTGATCGCAACATGCATCCCTATGTATTCTACAAATCTGGTTTCAAAAAGTGGGATCATCAACGTTTTGAGATTATTCTGGACACGCTGATCGTTCGTCAGAAGCTGGGCATGCAAACTTGGAAAACACCAGTTTGGAAAGAAATCTACGTCGGTGACACGCTCCCGCTAGGGATTATTCCAGCGCTTGCGAATGCTGCTGCTAATCAGTATAAGGATCGAGCATCGCAAATTACCGAGAAGGATTGGAACGACGCCTATAGGGATATGATTCGGGCGCAGCGGCTATTTCATGATCCAAAAGGGATCAAACGTCTGTTGACCTTGGGTCAAATCTCGCCGCTAGTCTACACCAAACATCCGGCTCCGCTGGATTACCTCAACGAAGCCAAGACTGTTTGGAATTGTCCTACCGCACAGGGCGAAACTTACACGTACAGTGTTTGGGACCTGTGGGACCTTGCGATGGAAGATGGGCTGCTTGTTGTCCAATCCGCCATACAAGCGCTGCAAAGCGGCTCCGCGGCCGACTTTAGCCTGTTGCATGAAAGACTCGGCAATCGTTCTTATGAAACTGGCAAACCTTGCGACAGCGGCTTACAAATCAAGCATGTGAAGCCTATAATCTAGAGGCTTTTATCGTCAATCTGGTCAATCCAAGACTCAATCTGGCCGATGACAGAAGCGACACAGCCGTCCTGAAACGGAGAAATGAGTCCCGCTACCTCAACAAGCTCGGTGAAACTCTGACTTCCCCCTTGCTTGCATAGACGCAAGTAGTCCTGCCAAGCTGTCTCCGGATTTTCATTGGCCCGTTTCCAGAACTGAAATGCGCACACTTGAGCTAATGTGTAATCGATGTAATAGAACGGGCTTTTGTAAATGTGGGGCTGCTGCTGCCAGAAGCCTCCTCTTTCCAAATAATCGTTATCCTCGTAGACCCGATGCGGCAAATACTTGCGTTCAACTTCACGCCAGACTTGTTTCCGCTCTGCAGGTGTCAGCTCCGGCTGCTCGTATACCCGGTGTTGAAACTCATCAACGGCAACGCCATATGGGATGAACAAAAGCGACTCGCTTAAATGTTTAAACTTGTACTTATCTGTCTCCTCCGCGAAGAACAACGACATCCACGGCCATGCCAAAAACTCCATACTCATGGAATGGATCTCACAGGCTTCCAACGTCGGGAAAATATATTCCGGCACTTGGAACTCACGGCTGCTAAATCCTTGAAAAGCATGGCCTACCTCATGAGTTAAGACGTCAATATCACCAGAAGTGCCATTGAAGTTCGAGAAGATATACGGAGCTTGGTAACTGCTGATATACGAGCAATACCCACCAACTCTTTTGCCTTTCTTGGCGACTAGATCCATTAATCCATTCTCAATCATGAATGTGAAAAATTCATCCGTCTCAGGTGAAAGCTCGGCATACATCTTGCTGGCTTGTTCTACAATCCAATCCGCATCACCTTTGGGTGTCGCATTCCCGGATGGGAAGCCAAACTTATCGTCATAATAGTGCAGCGAATCTACACCTATTCTAGCTTTCTGACGATCCTTGAGCTTGGTTGCAGCGGGGACAATATGCTCATGTACTTGTTTACGGAAGGTTTCAACATCCTTCGCATTGTAGTCTGATCGGTTTAAGCGCGCGTAAGCGAGCTCAACAAAATTAGTGAATCCCAATTTGCGGGCAATTACAGAGCGGATTTTCACTAATTGATCATACAACTCATCCAATTTGGCTTCATTCGCGATGAAGAAGCTATATCTCACATCATTCGCTTCTTTGCGCACTTTTCGGTCTGTCGACACTTGAAAAGGAGCAAGTTGCGATAAATTCCGTTCTTCTCCTTCATAAACCAGCTTGGCTGAAGCCAACAACTTGGAATATTCACTTGCTAGTTTATTCTCTTGAACCAAATCCTCAACAATCTCCGGTGAGAATGTTTTCAGAGCGAGCGAAGCAATTCTAAACAGCTGCTTCCCCCATTTGAGCTCAAGTTCCGTGCGGTATGTAGAATCAATAAGCGCTTGATAGAAATCAGTAATCAACCCTTGATATAACGGTTCTATTTCATCCAGAAACTCTTGCTCCGCTTTATAGAACTCATCCGTTGTATCCACACTATGACGAATTCTTGCGATAGACTCCATAGAATCCAATTCACTGCGCAGATGAACGATTGCTTCCATCGCTTGATCTTGGTCGGCAAACGAAGAAGCTTGTTTAAATTGTTCCAAGAGTCCTTTGAACTTGGTTTCAAAAGCTTGAAAGTCAGGCCTTTCATACTTAAAATCTTGAAATTTCATGCGAATCTCTCCTTCGTCCTTGACTATTTGCTCCACTTACATGACAGCGATGCTGTACGGATACAATTCACTTGTCATCAGCTGATTGGCGACAGCCGGATCCTGCTCCATGATCAATCTGGCTTCTAATTCATTATCTACGCGCAAGATCACGATGCCAAATGTTTTCTCGTCAGACGTTTGCGTGCGTCCTGCTAAAATGAGCTCTCCTGCTTCTTTTAACTGCAAAAGATACTGAAAATGCTCTTCTATAATGTTATTTTCTTTGTCCGTCCAAAGGCTTCGATCAAAATAAGCAGGCTGCAATCGTATGACATATATAAATTCTTGCTTATCGCTCATCCTTCCTGCTCCTTCCTATTCAAGTTTGGCAATTGCCAATCGATTTCTTCACTGTTTAGTCCTCTCAAATAAGCATTCACCTTGGAAAAAGGTTTACTGCCAAAAAATCCGCGATACGAAGACAGCGGACTAGGATGTACCGATTTGATTATATAATGCTTTGTTGTATCGATAAGCCGTTCCTTGGCCTGGGCATGACTTCCCCACAGCACGAAGATGACGGGTTGTTCGCGATCGCTTAGCGTTCGGATGATGTTATCCGTAAACGTTTCCCAGCCTTTTCCCTTATGCGAGTTCGGAGTATCCTCACGTACAGTCAACACCGTGTTCAACAGAAGAACGCCTTGATCAGCCCATTTCTTGAGGTAGCCGTTATCCGGGATCAAACAGCCAAGATCGTTCTGTAATTCTTTGTATATATTTTGCAAGGATGGCGGTGGTGTTATACCTGGTTTAACGGAAAAACTGAGGCCATGCGCCTGGCCTCTTCCATGATAGGGATCCTGTCCCAAAATAACAACTCGGGTATCATTATATGAGGTGAACTGTAGGGCCGCATAAATCTCATTTTGTTCAGGAAAAATGGTTTGCGTCTGATATTCAATTTCCATAAAAGCACGCAGGCTTTGGAAATAGGGCTTCTCAAATTCGGATCTCAGGCAGGAAGCCCAATCGTTCGTTAAGTGTGTTAAGTCACTCACGGTCTGTCTCCTTTATTCCGTTTCGACTCCCAGTTCCCCGGTATCGATGTTTTTCAAAACAATCCGACCATCCGCTGCTGTTCCGTCAGCCAGAACGAGCTTGAGCTTCGTCGTCTTCCCTTTATTGACTAGCGCTTGTACTTGCGCATCTGTTAAATTCCGCCCGAAGCTTTCTTTCCAAATCACGAATTTGCAGCCTTCCTTATAGTGTGAACAGCCATATCCTTTGCGGCCCATGAACAAAGAACCACCGCAGCCAGGTCTTGGACAAGTTGCCAGAAAAGTGCTCGCGCCATCCGTTTGTTTCGCCGCAGCTGTCTTCTTGGGGGCTGCCGCTTTCTTAGCACTGCTTTCGGAGGACGCGGAAGATGATCTTGCTGCTCCCCGTTTGGCTCCTCCTGCTGGAGGCGTCTCCCCTTCAAAAGCATCTTTGGAAGCTTTGGTCTGCACACGAACCTTGTTCACAATCAAAGTTGCAAACTTCTTCACATTGAGCATGAACTGCTCGTCCGATGCGGTACCACGAGAAATTTCATTCAATCTGCGTTCCCATTGCCCCGTCATCTCTGGTGATGTCAGCAGCTCAATACCTGCGCCGCGGATAAGCTCTACAACCGTCCGTCCCTTTTGCGTCAGCACAATTTTCTTGCCTTGCATATCGATGTACCCGACCTTTTTGAGTCGTTCGATCGTAGCAGCTCGCGTTGCAGGTGTGCCCAGGCCGGAATCTTTCATCGCATCGCGAAGCTCTTCATCCTCAATCTGTTTGCCTGCGCTTTCCATCGCTTTCAACAGGGTTCCTTCGTTAAAATGCTTAGGGGGTTGCGTGTCCTTCTCTTTCACAATCGCATCATGACAAATGACATTGCCCTGAGAATCAACGGAGAATGGCTCGCTAACTTCCACTTCCTCATCCTCTTCGTCGTCTTTGTCCTTGCCTTTGGAAGCCTTAGGTTTTTCCTTCTTCTGATCGGCATAAATGACCTTCCAGCCCAAATCGAGCAGTTCTTTCACTGTCGTCTTGAACATCTCTTGCTCCACTTCCGTCATCACGGTGTGGACCTTGTACTCGGCTGGCGGATAAAACTGCGATAAAAACCGTCGGACAATTAAGTCATATAGCTTCTGCTCATCCGGACTAAGTCCCGAAGCTTTGCGATTCGTCGGAAGGATGGCATGATGATCTTCTACCTTCGTTGGATTGCAAATAAATTTGTTGTTTTTATGCACCAGATTGCGGTTAGCCCCTTGCACTAAATCGTTATATGCAGTTCCTTGCAAAGCAGACAACGATTTATGCATTTCGGGAATATTTTGTTCCGTCACATAGTTCGAATTCGTTCTTGGGTATGAAATTACCTTGTGCTTCTCATACAGCGCTTGCGCCGTATCCAATGTCTTCTTAGCAGAGAAAGCGTATTTGCCGTTCGCCTCACGCTGAAGAAGCGTCAAATCATATAATTTGAACGGGTATTCCTTCGTATCCTTCACTTCATAGGAAATGATGCGTGCTGGCTTCCCTTTGACCTTGGCGGCGAGAGCTTCGACTTTGGGTTGATCTGTCAATCGCTCGCCTTGCCACATGCCGCGATAAGTCGTTTCGCCCTGGGTAAAATGTCCTTCCAATTCATAAAATTTGAGGGACGAGAAAGCTTCAATCTGCTTCTGTCGATCATAAATAAGCGCGAGCACTGGCGTTTGAACACGGCCTACAGAGAGCAGGACATTATGCTTCGTTGTAAATGCACGTGAGCCATTCATACCAATCAACCAGTCTGCTTCACTGCGAGAGCGGGCAGCGCGTGTCAAGTTTTCGTATTCTGCGCCGTCCTTCAGTGTGGCAAAGCCATGCCGAATGGTTTCCGACGTTAAATCGGAGATCCATAGGCGTTTTACAGGCTGTTTCAGTCCCAAATGCCGCTGAATCAGTGAAAAAATGTGCTGCCCTTCCCGCCCCGCATCGCAAGCATTGACGAGCTGATCGCACTTCTTAGCCAGTTCTGCGATGACTTTCAATTGATCATAAGTCCTTGGATTGGGAATCAGCTTGAATTCATCCGGAATGATGGGCAAGTGATTGATGTTCCATTTTTTATATTTATCATCATATTTATCCGGTTCAGCCAGCTCAATTAAATGCCCGATCGCCCAGGTGATAATATATTCTTCACCTTCCAGATAGGACCTGAGATTCTTGGCTTTAGGTTCTATTGCGGCGGCTATATTTCGCCCCATATCAGGTTTTTCCGCAATAATTAAAGTCTTCAAAAGAGTATCGCTCCTTATAAAATCTATCTAGATAAATGGGAATCTGTTGACTCAGTTTATCCCACTTTATAGCCTGCTGCAATATGAGTACAGGTGAAAATTTTAGCCGGCTTATTTTTTCCAGAGAAATTCAGCATATCGCAGGGGCGTTTCATAGGTTCGATACAAGGATGTTCCCTTCTCGCTTAAGCCTACATCCCAACCATTATCAGCCATATGAGACAGCGCTCCCTCCATAGAAGGTTCCATTGAGCTAATAACACTTTCAGCAACCTTATTTACCATGGTTTAACCCCGTAAAAAGCGTTCTAAGAAAATCGGCTCCCCTTAGGAGACGATGAGCCACATCCAGACGTCCAGAATCCTATTAAAGGAACTGTAGGCCGCTATTTAGGCAAATATCGAAGATATTAGGGTAGTAGCGGAACTACAGGGCCTTATTTCCACGATATGAGCTAAATTTCGCAACAAACCGCAAAATAGCATACTGTAGTTCCCTCACACTCCCAATAATGCTATTTTTTCCTATAATAGCGAACTGTAGTTCCTTTATCTCCGCGCTAGGCTGCCCAGGTTAACTCTGCAATCACTCCAAAACATATTAAGCTATGACAGTGTACCTCCTATTGATGTTTATTAACACAGTAGATTCCTAAAAATACCGTCTAACTTAGTCGGATAATGTTAATCGTGGCACCAGGCGGAGCTAATACAACCGTTGCAATCAGGCCAAACATTTGAAGAATAATGGTGGATGCAGCCGGCACTGTAATTATAAAGTCTCCTAAAAAACCAGTAGCACTTAATGCGGGTGTATTTACTGATGCAGGCACGGATACGCCATTCAACAACACTCTGGATTGAGCTAAAACAGCTGCCGTAGCATTTATTTTATAAGAAATGTAGTAACGTCCAGCATTCGTAAGTGTAAACGTTGTATTAGCGCCATTAATCGTGATGCCTGAACCGATGTTTTGATTGTTGGGCAAAGGAATGTTCAATCCACCTAGAACAACCAGCAAGGTACCTGATGTATTTGCTGCAAAAGCTGAATTGTCCGTCAAACTTGTACCTGTGGCTCCGGTATCTCCTGTAGCACCTGTTGGTCCCGTATCTCCAGTTGCTCCTGTTGCTCCTGTTGGCCCTGTAACCCCTGCGGTTCCCGTGGCTCCTGTTGGTCCCGTAACCCCTGCGGCTCCCGTCGCTCCTGTTGGTCCCGTAACCCCTGCGGCCCCTGTCGCTCCTGTTGGTCCCGTAACTCCTGCGGTTCCCGTCGCTCCTGTTGGTCCCGTAACCCCTGCGGCTCCCGTCGCTCCTGTTGGTCCCGTAACCCCTGCGGCTCCCG
>NZ_BMHE01000054.1 GCF_014640555.1 Paenibacillus marchantiophytorum
CGAAGGAACAAATCCGCTCGACTTGCATGTATTAGGCACGCCGCCAGCGTTCGTCCTGAGCCAGGATCAAACTCTCCATAGTAGCGAACAATTGCTTGTCCGTATATCTGAAAGCTGAAATGCTCAATTGACTTGCTAGCGAGATTTTACAATCTCTTTTTGAACGATTGCTCGTTCGTGCTTACTCACTCGTTGTTCAGTTTTCAAAGATCAATTTCTTTCGTTCACTGCCGTGTTACCGGAGCAGCGAGAAGTAATATACCACAGCTCGTTCATCAATTGCAAGCATTTATTTTTCTCAACAATTTCTGTCGTTATCTGTCGGTGTTTGCTGCTTCAAAAGCAACGAGGACTAATGTACCATGCTCAGCCAGCAATTACAACCCCTTTGGAAATGTTCCACTATTGCCATTGTTTTGAATGTTCTCTCATACTTTTGCAAATAAAAAAGCACCTCTTTACCAGAGTTGTTCGACTCTAATAAAAGGATGCCCCTATTTACCTGAATAGGATAGTAAGGATCATCGCGTCGATTGAAAAAATTCGATGCGCTCTCCATCCAAACCATTAAAGAAAAAGTATCTCGAGCCGTTCGGAAGCGCAGTAATTTCCGTATCCAATTGCTCAACGTTCAATCCTTGTATTCTAGCAAATTCTAAATCAATGTCATCCACAGTAAAAGCTAAATGATGAACTTTGCCTTCTTGCGGCAGGTTTCCGTTATAACCTTCGATCAATTCTACTTCCGTTTCATTCAACTGTTCAAATCCCAGAAATCCAAGTCGAATCACACCATTGGTATGAAGCAGCGTACCTTTGTGTTTAAGCCCGCTGACTTCTTCATAGAAACGAATGGACGCTTCCAAATTTGCAACCATGACGCCGACATGCTCCAATTTCAAAACTGCCAATACGATTACCTCCCACATTCATCTTCTTCTATTGTAATGAAATAAGCGCAGGAGGGCTAGATCTCGAAGTTAAGAAATACAAAGTGTCTCCATCTCGCCGTCTAACGAATAAAGCGTTACTTCTTGACTCGTAATATTGACTAAGCCAAGATCATCAAATATTTTTTTCACCTGAGCATTCGCTAGATGCTTAATTATCGTCTCGGCAACCACATGGATGTAGCCCTGATAATTGGGCTCAAAAAACACAAGAACCTCTTTTCCTTCAACTACTATTTTTGTATGCATCATGCCGGCAACACCCCCAATTCGGATAGTTCAATTGTATATATTGGAAACTAGGAAAGTGTGAAGATCCTATTAGTTATTTGTTAGGTCATGAAATTTCACTTCAGAGTTAGACTCGGTGTATACTGAATATAAAGGATCCGATTGGAGGGTACAGATCATGAGGTTGCTAAAGCTTCTTCAAATTTACGAAGTGGATGGATTTACCCCTAAGCATCGTTCGGAACGATTCGATTTTGATCAGATTCAAGGGCAGACTTTCTGTGAGATGAACCCTACCGAGGTCGGGTCTTCTATGATGTTAACTGCTGTAAACCGCTATATCCCTTTCAGAACAACCAGCGTGCAAGCGATAGATCGAGACGGCATGGATTTCCGAGTGCTGACTCGCAACACGATATATCACTTTGAAGTTCATATGGATCGTAAAGCCAATTAACCTTTGGAAGGTGAACGGCTTTTTTTGTGTATTTTTATAATAATAATTTCTTCACTTCTCAAAAACTAGCAATCTCCTATATACTAATAGACGTATTATTAACCTACGTTCTATTAATTTGAAGGAGGACGATTTCACTTTATGAAAAAAACATTGACCACCCGTCTCACTGCACTTGCTCTTGTAACCGTTCTTACCAGTTCATTCGCCAGCAGTATGGCCTTCGCTGAATCCGCAGCAGCCACTTCCCCAACTACGATTAAATCAGACATGCGCCTTGCCGTTGACAAAGGAGTAGTTGAGGGTTACGGCGATAGTGACTATCGCGGTGCTAATGAAGCAACACGTGCTGAAGTTGTGACCATGATCAATCGTGCTGCTAATTTAACGAAGGCGGATGCCGGCTCTGCGACATTCTCCGACCTTGCTGCTTGGCAGAAACAAGCTGTAGCCAATGCGGTTGCAGCTAAGTTGATCAGCGGTTTCGCTGACGGGACGTTTCACCCGAATGCTTCTGTTACACGCCAAGAGCTGGCTGAGCTGATCGTGAGAGTTGTCACGGGCGGTCAGATGCCGAAGGTGAATGAGAATGTTTTGAACTATTTCAAAGACTCCGCTTCGATCGCCCAAGCGTCTCGCCCTTATGTGGCCTATGCCGTCATTAGCGGGATTTTCGCTCCTTCACTCGACGGCAACTTCAATCCGACCGCCGCTGTCACGCGCGATGAAGTCGCTAAAGCACTGAAGCCTGTGCTATTTAAAGTGGTTGATATTTTATCGACAAATGATATTCATGGTAAAATCGAAGTCGGTTTTGACAAAAAACGCAATCAAGGGCAAGGCGGCATCGAAACGCTCGGTGGGATTGTGAATGATTTCCGTGCTGTTAATCCGAAAGGCACTGTCGTTGTTGACGGCGGAGACGCTTGGCAGGGAACACTGATTTCCAATACGACGAACGGTCAGTCCGTGATGGATACTATGGCTCAGGTCAACTATGATGCTGCCGCAATTGGCAACCACGAATTCGATTTTGGCCGCGACGTTCTCATCAACAACATCAAAAACGCCAAGTTCCCAATTCTGGGAGCGAACATTATTGATGACAAAAGCGGCAAACGTGTCGACTGGACACAACCGTACGTCATTGTTGAAAAAGATGGCCTCAAGATCGGCATTATCGGCTTCGCCACACCGCAAACAAAGACAACGACCAAGTCAACCAATATCGCAGGACTCTCTTTTGTAAATCCAGCTCCGCTAGCCAAGGAATTGTCCGAGGAACTGCGCGCCAAAGGCGTTGACATCATTATGGTCACTTCCCACCTGCCTGGTGAGCAGAACCAAAAATCACAGGAAATCATCAGTGAACTAGCCGATTTGGCCAATGGCACAGGAAACGGAACGCTGGATGCGATCGTTGGCGGACACTCGCACTTGCGTGTATCCGGCATTGTGAACGGAATCCCCGTGGTTGAAGCGCAAAGCTGGCTTTATGCGGTCGGCCATATTCAACTATTCGTTGATAAAACCACTAAAAAAGTCGTATCATCGAATGCTAGTTTGCTAGAAACATATACGAACCTAACCACGGCTGATGCCAAGATTCATCAAACGGTCGAGGATTACAAAGCTAAAATCTCAACGAAATCCAGCGAAGTGGAAGTTGTTGTTGCTGAACCGCTTACCCGGAAATCATTCCGTTATGCAGCGAATGGCAGCGTTGAACGCGATGGCGCTACACAGCTCGGAAACAGCATCACGGATGCGATGCGGGCTACCGAGAAGTCGGACATTGCCTTCACCAACATCGGCGGCGTTCGTGCTGATTTGGATAAAGGCGATCTGACGTATGGTAAAATGTTTGAAGTTTTCCCTTTCGGCAATTACAACGTTACAGGTACCATGACAGCAGCGCAAATCAAGAAGGCTTTGGAAGTAACCGATAAGTACTCCAATCTCCCGGCTATCCAATTCTCTGGCTTAAAAGTCGAGTGGGATAGCACGAAACCGCTTGGCGAGAAATATTCGAAGATCACCCTCGTAGATGGAACTCCCATTTATGTGGATGGCAAGTTCAATACGGATCGAACCTTCAAAGTGACAACCAATGATTTCATGGCAACGGGCAGCGGTGACGGATTTACCGTTTTCGGGGAAGTGAAAGACTGGAAAGACGGAGCCGTTATGCTGGATGCTTGGGTAGATTATGCGAAATCATTGAAGGCTGCAGGCAAGCAACTGTCCGTGCAAGACGATGGACGCGATGTGCGTTTGGATTTGAAAAAATAGTAGCAGCTATCATTTGTACTTAGAGCTTTTGATCTTGTCCGAATGTTGGATGAGGTCAGAGGCTTTTTATCATTTAAATACTTTACTACTTTACCAAGTTAATGTATTATTACAGTAAAGCAATTATGAATAGGAGTGACTCTGTATGAGCAACCGAACTACCGTAAATATTCGTCCTCGCAACGTGTTAAGTGACATGAAACCTTATTCCCCTGGCAAGCCGATTTGGGAGGTCCAACGTGAATTAGGCATCGAAAAGGTGATTAAACTCGCTTCCAATGAGAATCCGCTCGGCCCCTCCCCACTTGCGCTTGCGGCGATTCAAGATTATCTCTCGGATATCCACCGCTACCCTGACGCGGATACCGTTGATCTGCGTGCTGCGATCGCCAAGAAGTATCAGTTCACTTCTGATGAAGTGCTTGTTACGAATGGCGCCGACGAGCTCATAACGCTCATATCGGAAGCCTTCCTGGAACCAGGCGATGAAATCGTTGTTCCTTCTCCAACGTTCAGCGAATATGAATTCGGGGCGAATCTGATGGGAACCCACGTCGTCGAGGTGCCTCTGCGTGAAGATTACAGCTATGATATCCAGGATATCCTTGCCGCTGTAACTGCCAAAACCAAACTGCTTTACATTTGCTCCCCTAACAATCCAACAGGTACATATATGAAGAAACAGGATTTGCACCAGTTGGTAGATCAGCTTCCTGCACACGTTTTGGTGATTTTTGACGGTGCCTACAGTCACTTCGTGACTGCAGACGATTACTGCGATGGCCTAGAGCTTGTCAAAGCGGGCTATCCGATCATTGTGACCCAAACTTTCTCCAAAATATATGGGTTGGCAGGCATCCGGGTTGGTTATGGCATCGCGTCACCGTCTATTCTGCAGCATATTCGTCAGGTCAAAGAGCCTTTTAACGTCAATGCGCTAGCCCAAGTAGGCGCTGTGGCGGCTATCTTGGATGACGAACATGTGCAAGCCACACGCAATTTGAATGCTCTTGAACGCGAAAAACTATACGAAAACTTGCAAGCGTTAGGGATCCATTTTACACGCAGCATGAGTAACTTTGTCTTAATTGATCTTGGACCTGAAGCCAAATCAATCTATGATAAACTGATGTGCAAAGGGATTATCGTTCGTTACGGAGCCGGTTGGAATCTCCCCAATCATGTGCGGATATCCATCGGATCAGCGGAAGAACAAGAAGCATTCCTTATCGCCCTTCGCGAAGTGCTGTAAGAAGCTTGGAGAAATTCCTGTTAGATTTCGTTCCCAATCGAAACAAAATAGAGGCTGCTCTCTAGGTTTATAACCTTTTGAGTTAGCCTCTTTTTGTTACATAGGAGGAAGATTGTGAATTCTAGGGGTTACTGCCGATTTGCGAACGATGAGATCGCCGCGTATCTGGATCGTTTCGGCTGGCGAGTCCCGGTTGGCGATTCGCCAAAACAGCACATCGACCCCTCGCTTGCCAATTGTTTCTTTGGTTACGTTCACTGTCGTAAGCTCTTGAACGCCCGGATAATCAGGCTCATTATTATCGAATCCCGTCACGGATACTTCATCCGGAACGGAAACTCCTAACGAGCGTAAAGCAGCAACCGCTGCAAAAGCGACGCGATCGTTCGCACATACAAGCGCTGAGGGTAGCGTCGTTCGCTCCAAATGAGGCCGCAGCGCCTCGCGAATCTGCTCTTCTTGCATGTGCGCATCGAGGTATTCAAGATGAAGCAGCTTCTGAAAAGGCTCCGGCGAGTAAGCTATGCCTGCCTCCTCAAGCGCTTCTCGGAAACCATGCCAACGTTCACGGAAGCTTTTGGAAAAAGCGGTATTGCCAATGAATTGGACAGAGCGATGTTCAAGTCCCAATAAATATTGCACAATGCGATAGGCGCTGTCACGGTTGTTGGCAAACACTTGGTCCGCAGAGATAAAAGGGTCATCATGGTCTAGCAGAACAAGCGGCAATCCAAGACGCTGAACCTCAAGCAAAAGCGAACGGGAGATTTCACCGACACCGATGACTCCAGCGAGCCCCTGCGGCCGCAAACTGCTATTGAGTCCTTCCGCTGAATTCAGCGTGAGTGTCAGCATATCTGCCCCTCTGTTCTCCAGCTCTTTGGAGATTCCATCGAGAATTTTCCCCCAATACGTCGATTCCTTCGTTTGATGCCGGATGTTAGGCATCAGCACAAGGACTGTACCTATCCCCTCTTCCAACCCTTGGGTTCCCCAACGTTTATCCGAATCTGTCGGTGCAGCGAACGTTTTTTTCTGCGCAAGGTAACCGAGCTGCCCTGCCATTTGCATGACACGCTGCCTGGTCGCTTCACTAACACCTGACTTTCCGGAAAGTGCTTTGGACACGACATATTTGGAGACACTGAGACGATCGGCAATCTCTTGCATCGTTATCTTTTGTGACACTAGGGTTCACCCATTTCATTTAGCAACCAAGGCTAGATTGGTGTATACTATTTGTTAGCATTATATTATCATAACAAACAAAATTAGTGCTACCTATTTTAGACGATTTCAAAAAAGATTGGAGATATGCACAACATGACAACGACAGAAACGGTAAAATCGACTTTAGCGGAGCACATGCACAAGGAACTTCTATCTCTTCTCTCGTTCTGGGCAGATTACACAGTTGATGAACAACATGGCGGTTTCCTCGGCGCTATCGACAGCGATATGACGGTGCAAGCAGAAGCCCCTAAAGGCTTGGTTCTCAACGCGCGCATTTTATGGACGTTTGCCAAAGGTTACCGCATGTTCCAAACAGAGCAATACCTGCACTTGGCGCAGCGTGCCTATGACTATTTGACCACTTACTTCTATGATCCAACTTATGGCGGCTATTACTGGGCGGTTGATTACAAAGGCCAACCTTTAGAGCCAAGAAAGCATATCTACGGGCAGGCCTTTACTCTATACGCGTTATCGGAGTTCTATCTGGCCTCTGGTTCCCCGGAAGTTTTGGAAAAGGCCAAGAAGCTCTATGCCGAGATGGAAGCCTACAGCTATGACCCTGTAAACAAAGGGTATTATGAGGCTTTTGCTCAAGATTGGTCACGGCAAGAAGGTGACGCGCGCTTCAACATCTACGCTCAAAATGATGCGAAATCGATGAACTCCCATCTTCACATTATGGAAGCCTACACGAACTTGCTTCGCGCCTGGGATCTGCCCCATCTGCGCAGCAGGCTGAAGGAACTGATTGAAGTGACACTGGAACATATCGTGGTCGCGTCCAATGAAAGTTTTGCGCTGTATTTCGATGCCCAGTGGCAGGTGACTTCCCATGAGGTATCGCCTGGGCATGATATCGAGGGCAGTTGGCTGTTAGATGAAGCCGCTCATATCCTTGGCGATGAAACTCTGATCGCCAAGGTTAAGAAAGTGGCGCTAGAGATGGCGGAAGCCGTGCTTCAACACGGCTTGGACATAGACGGAGCCGTATGGAACGAAACAGACGGCCACGGCAAGGTCCTTGATGCCGATAAGGATTGGTGGCCGCAGGCCGAGGCTGTCGTCGGCTTCGTCAATGCCTACACTTCCTCCGGCGAGGAGAAGTTCCTCGAAGCTGCGGTGAAGACGTGGGACTTCATCGAGACGACCCTCATTGACCGCGAACATGGCGAGTGGCATGGCCGCGTGTCCCAGGACCGCGTCCCCTATGCCAAGGACCAGAAGGTCAATGCTTGGAAGTGCCCGTATCATAACAGCCGCGCTTGTTTTGAAGTGGTTGAGCGGTTCAAGCGTTAAACACAAAAAACCCGCCCATAACCAGGGCGGGTACAATCCAATCCTTAAACCTGCTGACGATAGAAAGCCTCAATCGTCTTCCCAGCCGGCTTGCCGTACATGCAGTAGTCGTCGTTGCGCGCAGCCTCGGCTTCAGGATACAGCTGCGCAGGCCAATCCCACAGCATGAAACCGTGAAACCATGGCTTGCTGCCGATCTTCGCCAACATGACGCGGTAGTATTCGTCTTGTTCTTCCATGCTGTCCGGCCCCTCAAGGCCCCAGTCATTCGGCAGGAACGAGGAACCTTGCCGGCTTGGGCAGCCTGCTTCCATGAAGAAGAACGGCTTGTCCTGTTTGGCTGCAAAAGCCTCCAGCGTCGCAACACGTTCTTCCCATGCATCAATCGGGTAGTAACCGCTCGATGAGATCACATCAACGGCATCCCACCAAGTTACGTTCGTTTCTTGATATTTGTCACAGTTATACGTAATAACACCCGTATAGACCTCTCGCACTTGGCTGATCAGAGCCCTCCATTCCGCTGCGCGCCGATCGGTTTGCACCATTTCACAGCCGATGCAGAACATTTCACAGCCTGTATCCTGAGCAATTCCGGCATAATGAAGAATGAATGCTGTATAACTTGCGAACCACTCGCTCCATTTGGGCTCACAGGGCACATCCACATCAAAGAAATTAATATGTGCGCGCCATACGCCATTCGCACAGTTCACAACCGGTTTCAAACAGACCTTCAGCCCCAAATCGCGAGCTGTGTCAATCGCCCATATGACCTCGGCATCCGTCACCGTAGGCTCATGTTGATAGTTAATTTGGGTCGCTTGCGGATGATCCTGCAAAGCTGACAAAGCAATCGCCGTCCAATTAACGCCCAGCTTCGTCATTTCTGTCATCGAAAAGTCTGCGGCTTCATTCGCCCATGTCCCGCGAGTACCAACCCAGCCCCATGTCATGCCTTTGATATATTCCACTTTCCACACGTCCTTATCTTTGTCAGTTCGCGCTCTCTAAACCTGCCGCCTATTCTTTCACAGATCCACTTACAATTCCGGAGAAAATGAAACGCTGCAAAATCAAATAAACGATCATCGTCGGCAGCATAACAATCAGAATGGCCGCGCAAATAAGTTCCCAGTGCGCACTATTGGGCCCTGCAAAGCGCATGAGTGACGTTGAAACAACCCCCAGCTTCTGTGAAGGCATATAGAGATACGGGATATACATGTCGTTATAAATATTAATGGTTTTCAAAATAATGGCCGTAGCCGTAGCCGGTCCCAGTAATGGGAAAATAATCGTGCGATAAATCCGGAACAGGGAAGCCCCTTCCATCATGGCACTCTCATCGAGGGAATACGGAATTTTGCTAATAAACTGCAAATACAAGTAAATTTGCACAGCATCCGTGCTTGCATACAGCAGGATCGCTGCCCCCCGCGAGTTGAATAAGTGCAGACCCTGAATAATGCTGAAGGTAGCCACTTGCGTTGTAATTAAGGGGATGAACGTAGCAATAAGATAAGCACCCAGAATCAGGCCTTTCCCTTTGAAAGTAAATCTCCCCAAAGCGTAAGCAACCATCGTGCCCAGCACAATATTGATCAGAAGCGAAGAAACAACGATAATGCCTGTATTTTTAAAAGCTTGACCTAATTTGCCTACTTCCAACACTTTCGCAAAATTCGCAAAGTTAAAGATATTCGTTGGTAAACTGAAGGGACTAGAGGCCGCATATTCCGCTGCACTTTTGAAGGCATTGACGACCACCACATAAGGAGGAATCAACACAGTTAGCACAGCAAGCAGCAGCGACACATATTTAAGCACGCTCAAAACACTCGCAGAGAGTCTGTTTTCCATGATTTAATCCTCCCCGCGCAAAATGAATTTACGTTGAATAGTAATAACAACTGTAACGATGATTAACAGCACGATGGCCATCGCTGAGGCTAAGCCAATGCTATTGAATTTAAAGGCAACATCATTCACCTTGGTTACAAAGGTATCACTGCCTGGCGCAGCCCCGGTTATAATGTACGGAATATCGAACACTTCCAGTGCCCCTGAAACCGTGAGCAGCATGTTCAGCTCAATGATTTTCCGAATATTTGGCAAGGTAATGTATATTAACGTTTTGAAAGCATTCGCTCCATCAATCTTGGCAGCCTCGTATAAATCGCTAGGAATGGATTGCAAGACACCTAAATAAATGACCATGTTAAAGCCCATGAATTTCCACAAGGAAACAGATGCTAATGAAATATTGACCAAGCTCTGATTGCCCAGCCAACTTTGCTTATAAGCACCCAAACCTACTGCATCCAAAAGCGTGTTGAGTGTGCCGTGATCGGTATTGAAAATAAACTGGAACATATACGCCGTTGCGACACTGTTTAGAATATAAGGTAAAAATAAAAAGACCCGAAATAGATTGCGTCCTTTTATTTTGGAATTCAAAATAATCGCGAAATACAGAGCAAGAATGTTCTGAATGATACCGCCGACAAAATAATACAAGTTATGGCTAAAGACGCCAAAAATCTCACTGTTCGAGAAAATCTCTTTGTAGTTCGCAAATCCAATCCATTTGAACGACTTCCCTACACCGTCCCAATCCGTAAAGCTTAGCTGAACCAAACGCAGTGCTGGGTAGAACGTGAAGGTTGCAAGCAAAAGGAGCGGAATGGTCAAAAAGGATAATAAAATAATCACGCGCTGTGTTTTGTAGGTCAGATTTAGCATGACAACCCCTCCTTTTCCCGATAATTTCAAACAAAATTCGAACACAAATGACCTCTATTTGCGGTCGCTCATAGGTGAATGACCGCAACAGAGGTATGGATTATGTGATTATTGACCTACCGCTTTTTTGGCATCTGCCCACTTTTTGTTCAACTCTTCTAATCCCGCTTTAAAATCTTTCGCCAGAACTAATTTTTGAACATACGTTCCACCCATGAAGTCGATTTGCGCTTTATTGGCGATTGCACTGTAAGCATCCGGATCGGGTTTGCCTTGCAATGTGTTAGGCTTCATAGCTAAAAATTCTTTGAGCTGCGGCATCGTGGATTCTTTGGATTTCAAAGGAGGAATCATACCCGCATAGTCCGCATAGTCCGATTCTTCAATCATGAATTTCACAAAAGCTTTGGCTGTGTCGATGTTCTTGCTGTTTTTTGCAACGCCATACATATAGTCAGGGCCCATATTAGCGTTGTATTTACCACTGTTGTCATAAGGCATAGGGAAGAATCCGATATCCTCTGATTTGGCCCCGTTCTCGATAATTTGCGGGATAACCCAGTTTCCTAAGAAGTACATAGCTGTTTTACCGCTTGCTACATCTTTCTTGGAGGATTCCCAATCTGTCGACATCAAATCTTTCTCGGTATATCCTTTTGTAACAAACGTTTTCAGAATGGTCAGCGCTTTATTGTAAGGCGTTCCTTCTGCGAATGGCGCATCTGTTTTCGTCATCGAACCCCGGAATTCTGGATCTCCTGAAATTTCAAAAGCAATGATATCCCACTCGCTCAACGGCCATTTATCTTTGAAGTTCGTTGCCAGTGGCGTGATGCCAGCCGTTTTCAATTTTTCGGCGGCTGCATAAAGTTCATCCAATGTTTTGGGCACGGATGTAATTCCGGCCTTGGCAAATGCTTGTTTATTGTAAGCAACACCATTTGTATTTACACCGCTTGGAAGACCAAGTGTTTTGCCATCAGACGCTTTAATGTCAGGGAAATAAACTTTATCATTCAAGCCAAGGTCATTAAGCGGAGCATAGTACTCAGCCAATTTGTTATTAGGCACACCGTCCGGGATCATATTGACATCGCCCAGCTCGCCTGTTGATAATCTGACTTTCATAGTTGGACCATAGTCTTTGATCGATTCAATCGCTACTTCTGTTACGCCTGGGTATTTTTTCTTGAAAGCGTCCGTCCACCCTTTGAACTTTGTATCCACTAAGTCGGTACGGTGCGTAACGACAGTAATTTTACCTTTGATGTTCGCATTTGCAGTTCCACCTGCATCTGTTGTTGCCGGTGCTTTCGTTCCCGCAGGTGACGTAGTTGCCGAGCCGTTATCTGTTGTTTTACCACATGCCGCTGTTATAGACATAACCAATACTAACGCCATACTGGATGTTAGCCACTTTTTCATATTCAAAAACCCCCTTGAAAGTTTGAAAATCCATTTGTTATCGCTTACATTCCTATTATATGGCGATTCAAAAGGGATTAATAGGCACTTTTTTTGTTTTTATTGTATTATCTTCGCATTATTCTCGAAAATTATGCTAACAAACTAGCTAACAACATCCCTAAATTCCTTTGGCGTGAGACCAACTACCTTTTTGAACTGCTTGTTGAAATAGGCGGGGTCTCGGTAACCAACCAATTCACCAACCTGATAGGTTTTCAACTGCATCTGATTCATCAACAGTTCCTTGGCTTTATTCATACGTACAGATATCATGTACTCGATGATGGTCGTGCCTGTTTCCTGTCTGAAAAGCTTGCTTAAATAACTCGGCGTCAGGAATACCCGTTTGGCCAAGCTATTTAAATCCAAGGAGTCCGCATACTCCAACTCGATAATTTTTTTGATTTGATAAATGGTTCCGGCCCCCTGCACATTTCTCTCATTCAGCAGCAAGCTGAGTCCTTCTACGAGACTAGTCTCAATTAAGGATTTGGCTTCACCAAACGTGAAACATTGCTTGAGCGTATTCCCCCAATCCCATTGGGCGGCGCCCTGATTGGCTGTTTCCTGCCGCTTCCCCGCTTCTTTATGCAAGGCATAGAACAACGTTTCCACAAGCTCAATCAGATGGTTCATCCGAATCTTCACCGCACCGATTTCTCGCAGCATCTCTCTTAAATGCAGTTCCATACCCGCAATATCGAGAATTTCCATACTCTCCAAGACACGCTTGCGATAAGATTCCACACGGTGCAGAGTGCCAAACTGACTTTGAGCGGCCCGTGAAAGCGGACATCGCTCAGTACTGTAAAAGTTGATCTCAATAGCGTCCAGCGACTCGCGATATCCCTCCGCTAGTTCTTCGACATGACTATGTGTGCAGCTGATTCCCACAGAGGCTTGGAACGCATGCTCATTGGCTAGTATGTAATTTATATGATTTTCTAATGCGTGCAGCGCAACTTCCTCTTGCGCAGCAAAAACAGCGATCATGGCGAGAGTTCGTTCATCCATCTCGACCAACTCCAAGGAGGCAATACGATTCGGTTGATTGGGCTGCAGCCAATGTCGAAAAGCCGTCCGCGGCACAACCGTGTCCGTGACAATCACAACGACGCAATACGATGACAGTTCTGTAATCCCTGCTAATTGCTGCGCAGATGCGGTATCTGCTTGGGTAACCGTTTTGCCTAGCAGCCTATTTTTTAGTAGATGATCCTCCTGGACAGGAACCGCAGCATGCTGAGAATTCTGATTTTCCCTCTGCAATTTGGCTAATAATTCATACAGTT
The DNA here is from genome assembly GCF_014640555.1 of Paenibacillus marchantiophytorum. Classification (GTDB taxonomy): domain Bacteria; phylum Bacillota; class Bacilli; order Paenibacillales; family NBRC-103111; genus Paenibacillus_E; species Paenibacillus_E marchantiophytorum. The sequence continues at coordinate 13,219 of NZ_BMHE01000054.1, forward strand.
CCTGTTTATCGACCGGTTTCAGTAAATAGGCAGAGACGCCTGCTGCAATGGCTGTTCGCGCATACTCAAACTCGCCGAATCCGCTTAAAATCACACATTTGATATGCAGATAGAGTTGATGAATCGTCTTTGCAAGTTCTAATCCTGACATGCCCGGCATTTTGATATCCGTAACGACGACATCCGGTTGATTGTCCCGCAACGCTTCCAGGCATTCAGCACCACTGGCATACACACCGATAATTTCATAATCCGCAGACGCCTTAACGATCAATTTGGATAGACCTAGACGTATCTTTTCCTCATCATCAACGATCATAATTTTCATAAGAAAGTACCCTCCAAGGCTTCACAAATTATAAGGCAGCGTCAAAATGACGACCGTTCCTTCTCCTTCTTGACTTGCAAGCTCCAATCCGTAGGCAGGTCCATAATGAAGCTTGAGCCTCTCATCGACGTTCAGCAAACCAATGCCCGTAGTCGACTCCTCTTTATCAGGCTTTATTCCGCTTAGGAGCCGCTCATGCAGCATGTTCAAGCGTTCCTTGCGAATGCCAACCCCGTTATCCCGGATATGAAAGGTGAGGATATGGCCGCTGATTTCATAGGAGATATGAATATCTATCGTTTCATTGCCAGCTTCCGTTTGCCCGTGAACAACGGTGTTCTCAACAATAGGCTGTAAGATCAGGGGAATGACCGGATAGTGGTGCAGCATTTGCATAGCTTCCAAATGTAAGGTGAATTTGTTGTGGTAGCGGTAATTAACGATTTGGATATACGTTTCCAAATGCTCAAATTCCTGGCCCAGTGTGACCACTCCGTTGGTCGACTTCGTGCTGTGACGGAACAATTTGCCTAGCGCCGCGATCATTTCCGCCGTTTCTTCATCATCATTGATTTCTGCCGTCATCCGAATCGTTTCCAGCGTATTGTACAGAAAATGTGGATTAATCTGATTTTGCAAGGCAGACAGCTCCGCCTCTTTCTTGCGTCCCTCGATGTAATAGACTTGTCCAATCAGTTCTTTCATTCGTTCCAGCATCGAATTGAAATGCATGCCCAACCGCCCCGCTTCATCCCGGGTTTGCACATTAAAACTTACGTCCAGATCACCATTCTCCGCTTTTTTCATTAATCTCATTAATCGCTTCATCGGCTTCGTTAGCGCAAAAGAGAGCAAGATCGAAACAAAGAGCGCAAAACTAACCACTAAACAGGTAACAAGCAGCGTAATATTCTGTGTTTGCATCGCTTCTTTCATCAATTGATCCAAGGGAATCCGAATGATCGTTTTCCAGCCGGTTTTCAAAGACTGCGAGTAAATGCATAAATATTTAATACCGTTAATCTCTTTAATGAAATCACCGGACGTTCCTGCGGCCAGTTTCACAAGCGGATCATCGGAAATTCGTTCCGTCATTCTTTTCTGCTCCGTATCATAAATGACATGAACATTCTGATCGATCATCAGCACCTTGCCATTGCCTGCCGTTTCCAGATCTCGCACTAAATTCTGAATAACGCTGATATTCGCATCCACAGCAATAGTTCCAATCGGTTCTTGCGTGTAGAAATCGCGAATATCCCGAATTACAGTAAACGCAAACTTCCCTGTTTGCCAATTCGCCACTTGCTGTGTGCTCAAGAAAATTGATTTGCCGCCGGCATCCCGGGCCAGACGTTTCCATTGATCCGATCTTTCAGCCAAATCTGTGCGAACCCCGCCAGAAACAATCATGTAATATTTGTTATTATCGTTATCAAAAATATAGATCGAATTGGTGCCTCGTTTGATATTGTTCATGATTCGTATATAGCTTTCCATCTCTACCTGCTTAGCCGTCAGGCTCTGCGACTTATCCTCCAATAGCTGTTGGAGGGGGGTTAAATACAGCGGAATTTGTGAGATCTGTTCCATATCGCCAATGTAATCGTCCAGCCGATTCGTAATATTGTTGGTGAGTTGCGAGGCATATAAACTTGTATTTTTCTTAATTGATTTCGAATAGTTTTGGTAAGAAATATAGCCGGTTAGCATGATGGGCAAAATAATAAGAAAAACAAAGACGATGATCAACTTCTTCTCCATCGACAAGTTCGACATGAGGCTCCCCCTCTAATTAGCTGAAAATAAGCGCTGCTTGATGTTCATTATAGACACATGCCGTCGAAATGAAAATCAAACCGCTTACAGGCTCAAATAAATTGTCGGAAACAGGGCCTAACGATTTGTTTGCGCGTGGCAAAATATGCTACAATGCTAACAATTGCAATTTTTGGAGGTTCACTATGTTAAAGGAATTTAAAGACTTTGCATTCAAAGGAAACATGCTTGATTTGGCAGTCGGGGTCATTATCGGGGGCGCTTTCGGAAAGGTCATTACATCGATTGTAAATGATTTAATTATGCCTTTGGTAGGCCTTCTACTAGGCAAAGTGAAGTTCAATGATCTGTTCATTTCGTTGAATGGCACACACTATGACACTTTGGCTGATGCCGTCAAAGCTAGTGCGCCAACATTTAATTATGGTCAATTCATCTCGACGTTTTTGGACTTTTTAATCGTTGCTTTTGTTATCTTCCTTGTCGTCAAACAGCTCGGCAAATTGCGTAAAAAAGAAGTACATAAAGAAAAGGTCGTTACATCCAAATCGTGTCCGCATTGCTTGTCCGAAATTCCGGCACAGGCTACGCGCTGCAAGTTCTGTACGTCAGAACTATCCTCTGGTCCGAGCGTATCGGGCAGCATTCAATAGGCCAAAAGCCCGAATCGGCGTTTACGATTCGGGCTTTTTGGTGCGCAGATCGGCGATTTCGCCCTGCGCGAAGGCATCGCTGTGCAGCAGATGAAGCAGTTGCTTCGCGGTGTCCTCCGGCGACTGCAGCTCGCCGCTGTCATGCAGCCCTATGAAGCGCTGCACCTGCGGAAAGTCGTCTTCTGAAGCAGCGCGAATTTCCCGCTGCATATCGGTGTCCACCACCCCCGGCGCAATGGCGTATGCCTCCACCGGGTAGGGCTGGCTCAACTGCTCGACGCCGATGCACCGCGTCAGCATGTCGAGCCCGGCTTTGGCGGTGCAATACGCCCCCCAGCCGGGATAGGGCTTCTTCCCCGCGCCCGAAGAGATGTGGACGACCCGCTTCTTCATCGGCAGCGCCTGCGTCAGCCGGATGAAGCTGTTCGTCAAGATCGCGGGCGCGATCAGATTGACCTGCAAGCTGCGCTGCAGGTCGTGCGGGTCAGCCCGGCCGATCGATGTCATCGGCTCGAGCTGGCCCGCGTTGTTGATGAGCGTGATGGACTCCACGCCATCGAGATTGTGCAGGATGCGCGCCAGCAGCGAATCCAGGCTTGCGGTCTGCGCCAAATCGCAAGCGTGAAAGGTGAGTTCACCTTGCGCGCGCAGCGCCTCTTGGCGCAGGGTCTCGTTCTCGCTGCGGGAGATGCAGTGAACCGCTGCGCCGTCTTGCACGAGCTGCCGCGTCAGCGCAGCTCCGAGGCCTTTGGAGCCTCCTGTGATGAGATACATATGCATAAGTAGTGACCTCATTTCGTAAGTATGGCTGCGAACATTTTACCATAACTACAAGGACGAGTCTCTTCTCACTCTTCTCACGCTTCTCCTACAGGACTGTCATTTTCTTCTTCGCCGGCGTACGGGATTTTGATTTTGGAATGTGATCGAAATATCCCATATACAACATCCCTACAACGCATTCCTCGGAACCAACCCCAATGTCCTTGCATAAGGTTGGATTGCCGCATACCGTATCTTCCATCGACCAAATCATGCCGATTCCCCGCTCCCATGCGCATAGCTGTAAATTCTGGATCAAGGCGCAACTAGCAGCGAAGTCTTCCTCACGTTTCAAACGATTTTTGTCTTGTTTGACGACAACAAATAAAATGGCCGGAATTTGCTGCATTTTCTGCTTGTACATCTCTTTCAGTTTCCCCGGCAACCACTTGTACCGTTTGAGTTCCGAGATTGCCCTAACAACACCTTCCGCCAACTGCTCCTTTGCCGGATCGCTCGCCGCACAGATAAATCGCCACGGCTCCCGCATCCCATGATTCGGCGCCCAGACAGCAATATCCAAAAGCTCGTTAATCAGTTCTACAGAAACGGATTTTTCGTTGAAACGTCTAATCGTTCTGCGAGCTTGAATCACATCCGCTATGCTCAACCAGTCACGCTCCTCTCTAACCGAACATTTTCATAAATGATAGCCGCCCCAACAGCCCGGCATGAGCAATCCCCATAATAACAGCTAACGAGATGAGCCAATATGCAGCCAAGAAAAACCAATCGCGCGCGCGAAAGGAAAACTGCCGATAATAGGTGCGCACGCGACGCGAGCCGATTCCTCTGGCATCCATCGCATAGGATGTGCGTTCCGCTCGCCGGATTGCCGCTGCCAGCAGCGGCACCATATACCTGCGCAGTCGTTCTACAAGACTTCCTTTCCGCTTAGTGCCTCCCATCCCTCTTACAAAATGCGCTGCACGCACAGCCTCCAACTCACGTCGCAGGTCCGGAATAAACCGGAAAACGGCTAATGTGGCATAGCCGAATCGATCCTGCAGCTTCCATTGCTGAATCATCGCCCGAATGAAGTCCGCTGGGTCTGTCGTCATCACGAACATCAGCGTAACACTGTAAATTGCATACAACCTTAGCGCTGTTGCTGCCCCATAAATAACACCAGCCCTATACACTTCGATTGGGCCCAAATCAAGCCAGATCGGCGAGCCAGCCGTTATGCGGGAACTCGTTAGAAATGGGTAAGCTACCGCGATTCCACAGGCCATCACAAGCATCGGCATGCTGCTTCGCGCGAATTACAGCGGGGAAATGCGACCGCCCAGGATCACAAGTGCATTGTTGATCAGAATGAAGACCAGCGGTGTCCATGCATCCGTCACCAGGGTTAAAAACAAGATGACGGGCACAGCCGAACTTAACTTAATTAAGGGATTGAGCCCATGAATGGGTGAATTTCCCGAGATGTACAGACCTGTCATTGCACACCTTCCCCTTCCTTACAGGAAGCCAGCGCCTCCATGCACCGCTGGGCCCAATCCTCGGTTGTAAATGGCCGTACGCCTTCTTTGTTCCTGCGCGGCAGCAGGTCTGAGAGCAGGTGAATTAATTCCGCAGCAGGGGGACGTCTTAACCCAGCTCGGGCCAATAGCTTATCATCAGTAAATAGAGCGTCCACCGTTCCAGACAGGAGCAATTCCCCTTCAGACAAGACAGCCACATGATCGGCATACTCAGCAACAAGCGTCATATCATGCGTAATCATCAGAATTGTCTTGCCTTCTCTCTGCAAGGCTGTCAGCATGTTCATCAACTGCGCTGTATGCTGCTGATCCTGACCGAAGGTTGGCTCATCGAGGATAAGCAAATCCTGACCGACCGCCAACATAACAGCTACACTCAACCTTCTTTTCTGTCCATGGCTCAGGCCAAAAGGATGTGAGTTCGCATATTCAGTTAAACCAAATCGCGCAAGATGGCGCTCCACACTAGCTGCAATATCTTCCGCTTGCCAGCCTAAATTTTTCAACCCGAAGGCTATCTCATCCTTCACCCGTTCCGTGACGAACTGATGCTCCGGATTCTGAAAGACATAACCAATTTTGCGAGCAAGTTCGCTCGCAGGCAGCGTTGTCGCATCGGAACCATCGATATAAATCGTACCTGGCCGCGTCGGAATCAGACCCATGATATGGCGAGCTAGCGTAGTTTTGCCAGCTCCGTTCTCTCCGACAATCGCCCAGAATTGTCCTTGATGCACTTGCAGCGAGAGCGGCTTTAACCATCCGTTTTTTCGGGACAAACAGGCCGTTGGACGTATGTCCAGCAACGGCCTGCCTGCTCTAACCTTTGATGGCGCGGATTGTGTTTCTCTTGCTTCCATGTCCCCCCTGGCAAGCAGTGTATGCCGCACCATTTCAGCCAGTTCATTCAAATAGAGCGGTCTACCTGCGATGGGGAAGCCAGCATTTCGCAGAGCAGATGTCAACTCTATGGCTTGCGGAAACCAGACCCCAAGACGATGCAGCTCCGCAGCCTTGTCATTAAATAGGGTTCTCGGCGACCCGCTGCATACCAACGCCCCCGTATGATCCAGCACAACAACACGGTCAACCAGATCCATCAGGCCATCCAGCTTATGTTCGATAAGCACAATCGTTGGCCTGACGGACCTTTTCAATTTGCGCAGCGTGCTGAATACTTGAGACGTTCCTACCGGATCCAGATTAGCTGTCGGCTCATCGAGCAGGAGTATTGCCGGCTTCATCGCCAGCACGGAAGCAAGGGCAAGCCGCTGCTTCTGCCCCCCTGAGAGCTGATCAATCGGCGTCCCTCTGGGTAACGATAAGCCTACCATGTGGAGGGCTTCAGCAATGCGCGCGCTCATTTCACCAGCGGGCACGCCCATATTTTCCAAGCCAAACGCCACTTCATCTTCCATTGTCATCATGATAATCTGGGCATCCGGATCTTGAAAAACGGTGCCAATCACCTCGGCCAATTCAGCGGGCTCTGTCTCTCGGGTATCGATACCCGCAAGTCGGATCCGTCCTTTCATATCCCCTACAACGGCATGTGGGATGAGGCCGCACATGCATAGTGCCAGCGTGCTTTTGCCGGATCCGGATGGGCCCAGCAGCAAGACCGTTTCCCCCTCTGCAATCTGCATAGATAGACCGCTTCTAGTCGTCCTGCTGTTTCCTGCATAAGTAAAGATGACATCTTCAACTTCGATACTCATTGTCCGCACGCTCCCCTGGTTCTAGGAGTGCGCATCAGCATAGCCTGAGAGCAGCCCGGTCTTCAGCAGCGAATCCGTCAGCCGTTTGCACAACCATCCGCAAAGCCCGCCACTGATTACGCTGGATGCCATTAGTCCGATTTGAATTGGCGTTGAAAGCCCCCCATAACCAGAAGATCCATACTCTGCCAACGTGTATATCAGACTTAACACACTCATTCCAATCACCATGACCGCCGTGTTGTACCGTTTGTACCGCGTCACCAGGAAAACCAGCTCCGTGAGCAATCCATTCACGAAGGTTCCGAATAGCATCATAATCCCGAACGGGGTGAGCGGACTCATCACAAGACCTGCAATGATCTGGGAAGTAAAGCCAATACCTGGCTTGCGAATAATTGCCAAGGCCATGAAGCCTGACATGAACCACAGCCCGTTGAGCAGTCGGGCATACACAGGGCCAACGGCTGAAGTCATAGCCATGAATGCGTACGTTGCGCCAATTTGTATAAATGCGAAAACAACCGCAATCATCCCTGCTACAAGGATGTCCTTCGTTTTCCATGCTCTTTTTTTGCGCGTTGAACTTGGCAACGGAATGTTTGCAGCGAGTGTTTTGGTTTTCATCGAAGTTCCTCCATTCAGAATATCATCTTTCTTATGAGAAAGATTATCATTTCCACAAGAGAATGTCCGCCACTGTACGGTTAAAATCAGCCAATTGCGGTTAAACACAAGAAAGAGGCTGACTCATTAGGTTCATTACCTAGCGAGCAGCCTCTATTATGATCTAACGAAGTGCTGTTCTCCTCTCGAACGAAGGCATGTAGGAAAACTCCCCCTCATATATTCTAAAAACGAGCAACGGAGTGATCAACTATGAGTAAAAAGCCAATTCCTCAGAAACCTAATATTCTTGTCATACTCGTCGATGAAGAACGCTATCCGCCTCCTTATGAAAGCCATGACACCCACGTATGGCGCAAAAACAACTTTGCTGCACACGAGCGTTTAAGATCCAAGGGTCTTGAATTTCATCGTCACTACATCGGCAGCGCTGCTTGCTGTCCCAGCCGAGCCACCCTATTTACGGGGCAATATCCGTCCCTGCATGGTGTCAGCCAGACGAATGGCATTGCCAAAGATGCCTTCGACTCGGATATGTTTTGGCTAAACCAAAACACCGTGCCCACGATGGGCGATTATTTTCAGGAAGCAGGCTATCGTACCTTCTATAAAGGTAAATGGCATATTTCGCATGCGGACATCGTCACGCCAGGCACGCACCAAAGCTTAACGAGTTATAACCCTGCAAACGGCGTCCCTGATGTGAGGAAATCCGACTTATATATGCAGGCTAATCCCCTTGGCAATTACGGATTTGCGGATTGGGTCGGACCTGAGCCACACGGGAAAAACCCTAGAAATTCCGCTTCTTCCGCTTCCAGCGGTGTAAGCGGCCGGGACGTCGTCTATGCAGAAGAAGTGGTTGAACTCATCGAGTCGCTTGATCATAGGAAACAGACCCAAGGGGATGAACAGCCTTGGTTGATCGTTTCATCCTTTTTGAACCCTCATGATATTGTGTTATACGGCGCTTTGACAGCCCACAATCCATTGTTCAATTTCGCCGTAGAACCTATGCCGCAAGTGAGTCCCCCTCCTACCCAGTCTGAGGATCTGAGTACCAAACCGCGCTGCCAAGCCAGCTATCGAGATACCTACCCGCGAGCGCTCCAGCCCATTTGGAATCAACCTCACTATCGTCAGTTATACTACCAACTGCAAAAAAATGCCGATGAGCAAGCGAACAAGGTGCTGGACAGCCTGATGAATTCTTCCTTTTATGAGCAAACGATTGTCATCTTCACCTCGGATCATGGCGATTTGCTTGGTTCTCATGGGGATCTGCATCAAAAATGGTATTGCGCTTACGAAGAGATGCTGCATGTGCCGCTTATCATTCATAATCCCCACTTGTTCACACAACATGAAAACATCGATAAACTGACAAGCCATGTTGATCTGCTGCCGACACTGTTGGGACTCGCTCATGCCGATGCGGGAGAGATCCAAAATCGCTTGAAACAGCGGTTCAGTGAAGTCCGTCCTTTAATCGGACGGGATCTTTCTGCCTCTATTCTGGGCTTCCCTGAAGAGATTGATCCTATGGATGAGCCGATCTACTTTATGACGGATGACGATGTGACCCGTGGCCAACATCAGGTTAATCCTTTAGGAGTTCCTTATCCGTCTGTTATCCAGCCGAATCACATCGAAACTATTCTTGTCTATCTAACTAGACATCAGAATAAAGCGTTGTGGAAATACACGCGTTATTTTGACAACCCTCAATTCTGGAGCCAACCGGGGAAGCGTGATGTGACACTTGAAACGGTGAAAGGAACAGACTCGACTCACTGCAGCATGACAGTGAAAACCGAGCCTGTTCCCGAGGAATATGAGCTTTACAATGTAACGAACGATCCGCTTGAAGTGAGAAACCTGGCCTATCCAGCTTTCGCAACGGAAGAATCGCGTTCCATTCAAACGTACATGGCAATGCTTCTGAACGAACAGCGGGAACGCAAGCGTTTGGTGCCTACTGGAGGCTAATTAACAATCACATAGTCAAGATTGACACTTCCGCTGTCACCTGAATCAAATTGATAAGCGATCGTGTTGGTGCCGGCATTAAGCAGCAATACTTCCATCTTATTGCCCCATGTCTCCCAATTGCCTATATTCGGAAGACTGGTCTGTTTTATTTTAACTCCATTCACATAAATACTAAGCGTCCTTGCCGTTGGGTTGCTATTGGCAAATCGCAAGGTAACCTCATGATAGCCGGATAAATTCGCATTGACAGTGAACGTGGTTCCCGCTCCTGCGGCACCGTAGCCCGCAACAAACCCACTTCCGGAATATCCGGTATGATTGCTCTTCACAGCAGCTCCTCCGGAAAGAACAGCATTTTCTGCCTCATATTTCGTATTCGTTCCCGGTTGTACCGTTGGCCCTGTCTGCAAAGCCGTACTTACGACATTCGTTGTTGTATCGGTTGTACGGAAGTAGTAGGAATGCGTTCCCGCCGGCAGCTTGGTAGTGAACGTATAGGTCTTGCCATCCGTATAAGTTGTATCGTTTACGTCTAACTCCTGCATATCTTTAATTACACCATCGATAATAAGCTGCATCCGGAATGGCTTCTGATTCTCTGCATCGGTATAAGTAGCTTGATAGGTAAACCAGGTGGCCTCATCGCCTGCCGCTGCATTCAAGCCAGCTCCGGTAATCGTAGGCGCTGTGCCGCTGACTTGATTGGAGGCATAGATTTCATCGATCAGCAATTCGCCGTAAACGCCGGTTGTCTGCTTGAGGAACAGCTCCAGATGAACCGCTTTTTTATCTAATTTCGTATTTTGATCCAAATCATAAGTGATCGTTGTCCAGGTGTTCGGAACGGTTATCCAACCAGGACTGAGACCGGTTATATTGACTTGACTGTTCGGATAACCAGGATTTTTCATCACGAAGTTGATATATTTATAGCCAGATAAGTCCACTGTATCTTTCCACGGTTCAAATTTCGCCTGTGATGTGGATGAGGCTGGCGTATGTGCAAATCGACCAACCGTTCGTCCATCCACTAAGTCTTGTTTGTAGGTGGCTGTGCCTCCATTCTGATTGTACCAGTTAGCCCACCCCTGTTTGGATTTCCCCCAGGTTCCCATGTCGCCAAAGTCGTCATACAGGAGCGGATGCGCAGGATCCGGCAATGGAGCGGCAACGGTGAAATGAGCAGCGCTGTAAGTGAAGTTTCCGAGCGCATCGGTGCCTCTTACATAAATTCGCTTATTGGTATAGGGGGCATCGCCACCTGCGTGATAAATATCCGAATAAATCCCATTCGTGACGGTCATAGGTGCATAGACACTGCCAGCTACATTGGATTCCACCGCGCTCAAGGCCGCAGATGGCTGGGCAAAAATAGTCACATCCCCCGTCACGAAATCTCCGGTTTGCGGGGAAGTAATCGGCAGCTTGATCGGCTCTGTCCCCCCAATTGAAGCTCCGTGCGTATCCGAAAGGGCCATAATCGAATAAAATAGTCCGGCTACAATGCTAATACTGAATTCATTATATCGCCATTGGCTCATATCGTCTGCGTATAGACCTCTGTCCATATACCACGGGCTTACACTTGCTGGATCCTTCGTATCCTTCATGTTAGGCCCGGATGCCATCGCTCCCGGGATCACGACCCCTTTATTATTCAGATCGTAGGAATCCTCATCCAGATGCGTATGCAAGAAGTCCACGTAATCTGTACCTATGCCCGAAACCCAGCTCATGTTCCACGGATTATTGCCGAATATCCAATACAGTCCCTTCAAAGCAGCGCGCATGACGGTCGGATCTGGGAAAAGCTCATTGTACCTGATCGCATCGCCAATATAAGATGCCAACGGTTCATTGACGCCGAAATTGCTAAATTCGTTCAGTACCCCATAGGGTGTATCGTCCATCGAAGATACGAAATATTCCATTTGTTTCTTAAGCAGACTCTGGATTTGTACCTGTGTTGCCGCATCGGCAACTGGATAAAACTCCGCCAATGTCATCGGCCGCAAATCCCAATAGTTTGTCGATTTGATATCTTTCTCGGTGAGCGGTGCAATTCGCGATTGCGCGCTATTTTTGTAGGCAGCATCATTCGTCAGCAGGTATAGTTCTACTTCCGCCCATAGCAAGGTATTCGGAATACCGCCAATCGTTTCATAAGATCCCTGTGATCCATACTGATTCGCTACGGTATAGTTATAGAAAGTAACGGCAGCATTGGCGCATGCCGTGGCAAATGACTGCATTTCCGCTATTTTGGCTGCAGCAATTTTACCGCCTGCCAAAGCTAGGTTGATGGCGCGCGCCGTTGCTGCCAGAGAGCCGGCTGCTTTCCCAGAACCCCCTACCTGGACAATGGGTACAAAATAGGGATCATCTTGCGTACCGACGATATTATCCGTCACTTTCTCAGGATGCACAAATCCTGCCGTATGTTTGATACTATACATAGCTCCGCCGAATTGATTAGCAAATTTGATTAAATTTTCGCTGCCATATTTGGCCTCGTCAATCAAATCAGGAATGCCATTGGCATCATTATCATAGTTAACCAAGGCCGAATTCGCATGTCTGGCATAGGACAACGCGATTTCGCCTTGTACCCATTGGTTTCCGCCGTACTTGCCATAGTCGCCAGCATCAAACCAGCCTCCTGACAGGTCATAACGGACACCTGTATTATAATTGTAGGCATCATCCAGGAATGAATCCGGGTGAAATATCTTCGTGGATGGCGCTATATCACTGTAGCCGGCCGGATAAGCTTTGGTTGTATCGTTCGTGCGCTGCAGCCTGTAGAAGGCCGTCATTTCATCCTTATAAGAGTTCCACATGTTTGCCTGAATGGGAAAGACGTAAGAAGAAACGCCATTCGTTCTGATCGTGAAATTCGTCCCCGTCTGAGCCACCGATGAAAAATCAATGGCATATACCCGTTTCCCCCACGTCTTCCCCTCATCCTTCATGATCCCGGAAGCAACTACGTTGGCACCGTTCAAGACCTGATAGGTGGTATCACTCAAGGAATCCGTAGCAGTAACCGTGGCATACTTGTAATCCCCTGAGCTGTATCCCCCTTGAGAAACATTGATACTGTCGATCAAGCTCCCGACATAGAGCGTCGCACGCACCCGATCAACAGAGATGCGGGTTCCTGTCGAGCTCGCTTGCTTTTGTCCGGTGACCCTAACTTTTACGGTATGAATCCCTTTAGACAGCTGTGGACTCGTGTACAGCAGTACATTCTCCTGTCTGGTGGAAGCATACGTGTCAACATTCAGCTCCGTTCCCCCGTCCATAGAGATCGCCGCAATGCCGCCAGCAGGGTCCTTTGCACCATAAACGTTCACCAAGGTTCCGATAAAAGGAAACGAGGCCGTATCGTTCGCATTTGAGGAATAATGGTTATCCAACTGGTAGCTTCCCGCCGGAGCAGTATCGTATATCCAGCCGCTTCCTGCATATTGAAACTGATTGTAAACGGTTCCAACAACACTGTCATTAACATCGACGGTTTGAGCTACACTGCCGACTGCTATACTTTGACTTGTCGTTGCAACCGGATCTGATGTACCTTCACCTGTGCGGAAATAATACGTATGATTGCCGGCTGCCAGTTTCGTCGAGAATGAATAGGCTTTACCATCTGTATAGGTGAAATCCCCTCGATCTACTTCGTCCATCTCATAGGTCTTATCATCTATAACGACTTGCATCGCTAACGGCTTCTCGTTATCCACATCGGTATAAGTTGCCTTGAAGGTAAACCGTGTGTTCTCGTCTCCAGAGCTTGCGTTCAGACTGGTCCCCGTAATCGTTGGTGCTGTGCCGCTTTGAACGGAAGTAGCTCTGATATTGTCGACTAACATTTCTCCATACTGTCCACCCGTTTGGCTCAGCCATATCGCGATATGAACACTTTTCTTGTTAAGCTTCGGAAATTGATTCATGTCAAAATTGAAGGTGGTCCAATCCGTTGGAACCGTTATGAATCCACTGGATAGATCGTAGGTTTTTCCTGTATCATCGGAAATTTCGAATCGTATTCGGCTGTTGGCATATCCGGAATTTTTCATTTCCAGCGTTACATAGCGATAGCCGACAAAATTACCATTGTCATGCTGAGGTTCAAACTTGGCCCATGACGAGCTCGAAGCTGGCGTCTGCGTGAATTTCCCGACAGTCCGACTGTCAATCGTCGTCTTCGCAAAGGTGCCCGTACCTCCACTCTGGTTATACCAATTGGCCCAAACCGACTTGAAGGTACCGCCTCCTGCAAAATCATCATAGTTCAATGGATTCGACGGTCCGGGAAGTGATGGTACAGCAGCAAAGGCCGACATCGGCGACATGCAAACGAGCAAAAGAACTACATACAAACTAAGAATACGTTTATGTAAGTTTACTAATTTAATCATTTTTAACATTATTAATCCCTCCTTATTTGTTTCACCTCTACATCAACTTTCATTTCCGTTCGTATGGGACGTATCCCTCATTTTTTGTCTATACTCGTTTGGCGTAATCCCTTGTATTTTTTTGAACACTCTGCCAAAATAGCTCATACTGGCAAAGCCCGTATCCTTGGATATTTCCGTAATCGTCTTATTCGTAGAGGCTAGCATTTCCGTTGATTTCTCGATTCTGACTTCAATAATGTAGTCGTTAATGGTCTTGGATGTATATTTCTTGATCAACCTGCCCAAATAAACGGAAGACATATTCAAAATATCGGCGATACTATCAATGCTTAAATCATCTTTCATATACTGCAATTCAATGATACCGCGTATTCTCCGCATCAATTCATCATATCTGGTGTTTTTTCGCTCGCCCAGCTTCTCCTCAATACGTTGGAACAACTCTAGAAATTGGTTCTGAATATCCGAGAGCCGCTCTAATTCAGATAACTCTGCAAACACTTCACCAAAATTGATAGAGAATCCATATCCAGACGCCTTTTCGAGCGTATCTACGACCATATTAATGGCAAAAAATAAGCGGAATACGGTCAGTTGAAGATCTTTGTACGCATACCCTTCCGTCGACTCCAGAATCAAAGAGCAAAGATTCTTCACATCTTCCATCCGACCTGACATTAAAGCATCCGTCAACTGTTCCTCCTGTTGGATCGGGTAGCGGAACGTTCGACAGTTTCTTTCAGCCGTGAGCTCCGCGTGAATGAGCGAGCCCCACCCGTAAAAGACCCGGAACTGAGAGGCATCAAGAGCATCCGTATAACATTGACGGCAATCCCAAATGTCTAAACCGAGTCGACTGACAGCGGCCGTAACCGACATTTTCAGATGCTTATTGATCGCCTGTTGAATGTCCGGAATCAGTTTGTCGAGATCTACACCTCTACTTTCATTCATCATGAAGACCACGTGATCATCTCCGAGATCTACCGCTTCGCAAGACATATAACCGGATAGAATCTCCGAAGCAATATTCATAACTCCAAATCGGAACAAGCCTCTGTCCTTGAAGCTATACTGCATAGAAAATTCTTTGAAGTGATCGATCTTCAAAAGGAGGATCACAATGGGACGATGGGTATCCAAACTAATCTCGAAATGTTCCAATTGCTTTATCAGAATAGGCTTAGAAACTTGACCATCCGATAACATCCATTGTCTTAAGAAATCCTGCTTCAATTTGTAGGAATTTTCTCTTAAGGCTTGATCTTGTATCCCTACCCTCTTCAGCATAGCGGTCATTGGGCGGTTCAATCTCTTGGAAGATAAATAAGATAACGCAAAGCCTACAACGATCAGCAACAGGCAAATTCCCAGCGTTCTCGTTCTCATCGTATTGACATCCTTAACAACAACCTCATAAGGCGTATACCGGACGAATTTCCAATCAAGGGAATCCGATGAGGCGAACGTGATTAAAGACTTGACGCCATCCACTTTCCCGATGAAATGTCCCGACTTTTCTTTGGAATGCAAAATATCCTGTACGAATTCTTGATCCGATAAGGCACTTAGCATACTGTCCTTATAGATGCTGCTAAACATAACTCCTTGCGAATCCATCATGATGATGCTTCCATTGCGGTTCTTATCCATGCCTTCAATGACCTTCTTCATCCAGGAATCAGAGACATTCAAGACGATAGCGCTTCCTTCTTCCGAGCCCGTTGCTTCATAATAAATAAAGGTATACACATTGTATTCGATTCCGACGAAGTTGGATTGCCTTTTGATGGTACGTGTAATCGGTTTCAAATTCATAGCTGGTTTAAAATCCTTGATAATATCCACAATTTCCTGATCATCGACATTGGACTTTTTTTGCAAGCCGTAATTGCTGATATAATAAACATCCAGCTTGCCATTGTACAGATAGACAGAGTGGAGGAACGGCATTGAGGCAATCAGATTGAGCCTATCCGTGATGTTTTTCATATCGACGGGATCGGTCGCTGCTGGATAAAAAATTTTGGACATATCCTTATCGAGCAGAATTTGGGCTATGGCCATTTTGGCATTCTCCAGCACAGAATCCGCCGCCGAACTGATCTGCGACAACGATTCCTCGGAAAACGTATAGATTTTTCTCTGTTCGATCTTCACAAACTGGAGATACAAAATAAAAGATACAGCGAGCACAACGACCGCCATTAAAGTCGATAAATAAACGAACAGGCTGGAGAAGTAACGACTTTCCAGCATGCGAGACCGAACTTTCATTACTTCTCCCCCTGTCAACAACCCTATTTATTTTTTACTTGAAGCTTTCCAGCTCTCATATTGCTTATTCATTTCCTGAAGCACTTTATCAATGCCTGCCGCTTTCAGCTTTTCCTTGAATTTAGGCACGTAAGCTTCCGGATCGACCGAACCGGTTTCCAAGATAGGCCTAAACTCGCTTTCCACGTTTTTGATGGCTGCGACCTCTGACGTTAAAGTCGAACTGTCAAAGTTAAAGCCCAAATCCGGAACAATTTCTGATTCGTCATTGAATTTCTTGAATTGCGCCCAGATATCGTCCGGTTCGCCAGGCATCAAATAGGTCTGGAATTGGTTACCATACGCCCAAGTCGTATTGGGCTTGTATCCTGACTTTTTCCCATTATCCGTATCTGGTGCATAGTCGATCCGCTTATCGCCTTTTTTGACATAATGCTTGTTTTCGATTCCCCGCCCTACCAAATTGATCAGCTTCTCATTGGCATACATCATATTATAAAACATCAATACGCGGTCTGGATTTTTGGAATTCGTAGGAATTGCCATCATAGAGCCGACCAAATCGTTGGTTGTTGTAATTGGTTTACCGAAGTTCTGGTACACCATCGGTATTCCGATGGCATTCCCCACTTGAACATCAACATACGGCTTCAATTGAGAAAGCATAAAGGCCGACTTGGCTTTATCATCATTCGTAATCTTCTTAACAGGCGCGTCTGCCGGAATGTATCCCGCTTTGTAATATTTATTCATCGTTTTCAACGTATTCATGTATCCCGGCTCATCCACTTCCAGTGTATAGCCGCTTCCGTCCTTTTTCAACATAAGCGATTGAATCGGCGATACATTCCAGAAATCCCGATTATTAAAATTAGGAGCTCGGGTTGTCATGGTAGCTAGAAATGGCGTAATTCCTGGTTCATTCTCTTTGATGATTTTCAGAGCTGGTTCCATATCTTCTATGCTTTTCATCTGAGAAATATTGATTTTATACTTTTCCATCAAATTTTTACTAGCTATGAGGCCAAGCCAGGAGCCTTTCTCCTTATACGCAGCCAATGTGTAATTTCGTCCCTTAATCGAGCTGGCCTGCAAGAAACCTTCCGACAACAGCTTTTTCGCATCAGGCGCTAATTTATCGAGCTTATCCGTCAGATCGACGAATGCCCCTTTCCCTACCATCGTATTGTAGTTCATATTCCCATTGGAGGTAAACATGAGATCTACTTTCTCTCCTGTTGCCAGCGACGCTGTCATCTTGTTGTCATAATCCCCGAAAGGAATAACATGCATCTTGACAGTAGCATTGATTGCTGGTTGCGTAATCTTATTAATTTCGGCTTCTACCAGTTCATTATCCGGTTGAGGTGCTGTGCCAATGATATACCAGTCGATTTGATACGGCGCTAACTCCGCTTGAGCACCTTTGGCACTCGGACTTGGCGTATTGGTAACACTTGCCTGATTGCTGTTGCTGTTGCTGCTGCAGCCTGCTAATACGATAGACAGTGACAACATCCCCACTGTCAACGCTTGCACCTGCTTTTTCCCCTTTGCCATCTTGATAACCTCCCAATTTGTGAGTATCTATGCTAACCAATATGATTGGATTTAGCCTTTAATTGCGCCTACTGTCAAGCCCTGGACAAAATACTTTTGGAAAAACGGATAAGCGAGCACAATCGGGCCTATTCCGACCACGGCAAGAGCCATGCGAACCGTAAGCGAAGGTGGCGAAATCTGCATAACGGTTCCATAATTCTGTCCACTCACAGAGGATAGGAAGTCCGCTGTACTCTGCGCTTTATATAACAAATATTGAATATTCAATATCTTGTCATCTTGAACTAACATAAGGGGCAGCCACCAATCGTTCCAATATACAATGGAACTGAACAGACCGATCGTCGCTAAGCCTGGCAAGGACAGCCGTAACACAATCGAAAAGAAGATTCGATATTCACCGGCTCCATCGATTTTCGCTGATTCAACAATCCCGTCAGGAATCGATGTCATGAAATAGGTCCTCATGATCATTACATACCATCCATTAAATAGATACGGAACGATCAATGCCCACACATTATTCTTGAGTTGAAAGAGTTGCGTCGTCACCATATACCAGGAGACCATGCCACCTGAGAATAACAGAGTAAATACCACCAGAAAGGTAAATAGCTTGCGATAAGCAAAATCCTTTCTAGACAATGGATACGCAAACGATGAGATAACGAGCAGGCTCAATATCGTTCCTACTACGGTTACGAAGATTGTTACGCTATAAGCTTGAATAATGGTTTTACCTTCCTGCAAAAGGTACTTGTAAGCCTCCAATGAAAATTGCTGAGGCCAGAACCTGTATCCGTCAATAACAACGGATTGTTCGTCGGTTATGGAAACCACTACCACCAGGAGCAGCGGAACTAAGCAAGTCAAAGCCATTAGGATAAACAACGCGTGAATAATCAAGTTGGCCGTAGTCGATATGGAATTGATTTTTATGGCAGATTTCATCTATCTCCCCCCTTAGAAAATGGCTTTATCTTTATCTATTTTTCGAACCACGTAGTTCGATAAAAGAACGAATATAAATCCTACGAACGCTTGGAACGTGCTTGCGGCTGAAGACATTCCGATATCCCCACTATTCATCAATGCCCGGAAAACGTAAGTGTCGATTACATTGGTGACGTCAAACAGGGCACCGGAATTCATGGGAACCTGATAGAATAAACCAAAATCTGCAAAGAACATTCGTCCGATTCCTAACAGCACGAGTAACGTTATGACTGTGGAGATGGATGGAATCGTAATATGGCGAATTTGTTGCCATTTGGACGCGCCATCAAGTGCAGCAGCTTCGTAATATTCATGAGCTATCCCCGTAATCGACGCCAAATAGACGATACAATTATAACCGGCATATTTCCATATATTCGTGAAGACAAGGATATAAGGCCAATACTTGGTGTCGCTGTACCACTGCACGGCATCTATGCCAAGCGGCTGCAAAATCAATTGGTTGATGATCCCTTTATCGACGCTAAGAAATCCGTAGAACAGGTAGCTGACCGCAATCCATGATAGAAAATAGGGCAGCAAGATCGTCGTCTGATACACTTTGGCTAGCCGTCTATTTCTGATCTCATTTAAAGCGATTGCAAGAAATAGGGCAATTAGAGAACCCAATGCAATAAATATCAAATTGTAGACGACGGTATTGCGTGTTATAAGGAATGCATCCGGCGCTTTCAAAAAAAACTCGAAGTTTTTGAAGCCGACCCACGGGCTATTTTGGAAGTTCGTGAAGAAGCTTCCCCCCGAATAACGGAAATTTTTGAACGCGATCAGTATGCCGCCAATGGGCAAGTAATGGAACGCAATCAATAGAAGCAAACCAGGTAATGTCATAAGCAGTAAAGCGCTATTTTTTGTGAAAGTTCTCATTCTAAATCCTCCCTCGCTCTCTCCAACCTAGATTATCACCTGCTTTCAAGGACCGTAAATCGCAAATCGCGTAACATTTCCGCATTTTAGCGAACAAATGTCATTAAATCCGAATATGTTCCTTCTAGATAAATGCTGAAATACGAGAAAACAGCTTCGCCGCCCTGAGAGATGGCCTCTTAGTAGCGACAAAACCTGTTAAGGGAACTAGAGGACGCTATATAGGCAAATAGCAGGGATGCTATGGTATTAGCGGAACTACAGGGTCTTATTTCCACGAAAAACGCTGAATTTGCCTTGAAACAACAAAATAGCGGACTGGAGTTCCCTCACCCCCGCGATATGGTTACTTTTGGCTAGAATAGCGGACTGTAGTTCCCTCAACTTCGCAATAATGACACTTTTTACTGGAATCGCGTACTGTAGTTCCCTCCGCGCGAGGCAGTAAGGTAACTCCTACTGGATCACTCCCATACTTTCTTCACCCTCCCCCCTAACCCAAAAACATATTATTGTGGTAACAAAAGAGGCCCCGCAAAATGCAGGGCCCCTTCATTGTATTGCTTAACAGTCCATCTCCTGAAAAGCCTTTACTGGCGCAGTTATCCTTTTCCTCAGAACAAAAAAGCTGGAGATGCCAATCAAGAGCACACAAAAGGAGTAAGGAAATGCCGAATTAGCCGTATATAAAGCCGTGCCTGCGATAGGTCCTAAGCATGATCCTCCACCCTGCAAAGCGGCAATGAAAGCAGCAACGCTTCTTTGTTCATGATTTTGAACGGCTGCAGAGGCTCCGGCACTATATCCAAGCAAAGTAAATCCGATTCCAATTCCGAGCACAGCAAAATCCAAGTAAGCGAAACGGATAACCGTTAAAAGCCCCACCAATCCTAAAGCGACAAAAGTGAGTCCAATGATGATAATCCTCTTGTATGGCCATTTGAGATATTTACTTATGACAATTTGCGAAAGTACGACCACAACACCGGAAATAGCAAGCCCAAGCCCAATTAACTGAGTAGCTTGCTTGGCACTGTATCCCAATCTATCTTGCACATAGAATCCAATCGTTACCTGAACGATATTTAAGGCAAACGATAGCACCAGTCCGATCCACAAATAGAGGCGAATCCGTCCATCATTAGGTGACAGTGCATTGGCCTGACGCTCTATGGCCTTTTCCTGTTCTTTTGGAATCGCAACTAGAAAAAGGATCGCAAGCAGAAAAAGCAGGAGAGCAGCCGCGTACATCGGAGCTGTAAGACCGAGTGCCACCATGCCGCCGCTCATCGCAGGTCCTAACACGAAACCTAATCCATTGGCAGCACCGAACAGGGCCATGCCTCGGGTCCGCGTTTCCTCTGTTGTCCAGCCCATGATGTAGGCTTGGGCTAGCGCAGGAATGCCGCCAAAGAAAAAACCAGCGATCGCCCGCAGCAAGAAGAAACTCCAAAACAAGCTGGTTGAGCTGCTAGCCTGTGTTGAGTAGTCAGCTAACCGCGCAAAAATAATCAGCGTCGCCACATAGATAATTATAATGGAAGCTAACCGCGTTTTGCGGCTCATGAACGTTTGCTTTTCCCAGAAGTATCCGCCAAGGAGCCAGCATAAGCCTGCAATCGATACTAAGCTTCCGGATTGAACATCACTCAGTCCCAGATTACGTGAAAGTGGACCAATGATAGGATTGAAAGCAGCTATGGATATCATCCCGCCCAAGACAATTAGAAACATAATAACAAGTCTATATTTCAAGTCATACCCTCTCCTTTCCTATCCATGGTACTACGCATCCAAGATGAGCTTCTACCAGCAGCCGGACTATTGGACTGGTTATAAGGATATCCGAGACAAAAAAACTGCTCTCAAGGAGAGCAGTCTACAGGAATTCAATATGATTGTTTGAATCGCGCCTAGCGGCAGAATGACGAATAAATTCTCCCGGGTTCACGCCATATTTGTCACGGAACACCTCAGAGAAATAGCTGCAATTGGAGTAACCTACTTCGCAGGAAGTTTCCGTCACATTCAACATTCCCTGCTGCAGCAACTGGTAAGCCTTCTCTAGCCGCTTATCCCGCAAGTACCCGAACACCGTAGTCCCATACAACTCTTTAAATCCTTTTTTCAGCTTGCAATCGTTCAAACCAATCATCCTGGACAATTCAATCAGCGTGGGGGGATCTGTCATTCGTTCCAATATGATGTCTCTTGCTTCCCGAATTTTGTGCCAATCACGTTTAGGCAGTTTAGTATGAGATGGCTCTCCATCAATCAGGAAGGACTGAAAAGTGCTGGAAATGAGCTCCAGTATTCGGCATTCCATTTCGATATTCTTGGTGCCACTAGATTGGGTGCTTTGCAAAACTCGCTGAAGGATAACAGAGACTGCTGGATCAATCGCCTCCTGAAACATTTGGAATGAGCGTTGACCCATAATTTGAAAAAAGTCGAAGGATCTCGTGCCCCCAACCTCCTCCATATAATGATGAAACGTTGAGACAGGAATACCTATACCCAGCATCAGATAAGGATGATTCCCGGTAAATTGAAATTCAACATCCACTTCATTCATAAACTGGAGCGAGCAGCTTCCCGGAACATATTCGTAGTGGGCTCCATCGACATGAATCTCTCGCTTCCCTTGCAAGCAATAATTAAGCTCAACCATCGCTGTTTGTGTGCCAAAGAGAAGCTTCCGATTGCGATGGAAGGTAAAGTCCGAAATCACAACCTCAATATCCGGCCTGGGTACAAAGCGGCGAATTCCCCCCTCGCCCATATGGGAATGAAGCTTCAGCTGTTCGGAACGATTCTGATGTTGTCGAGACATCTCAAGCCCATCGAAAAAAAGATTAAAGTTTTGATGAAAATCTGTCATCTTGATTCCGCACCTCCCTCATGTAACGGGAGTTTGAGCGAGTTTCCCGGAAATCCAGCCTTCTTGGGCCATTGTCCCGGATTAATCCCATATGTCTCGCGAAATAAGGCGGCAAAATGTCCAGGATTGGAATAACCGACCGCTATAGCTGCTTCATAGACGTTGGTCCGCTCCGTTTCTAGCAGAAACACGGCCCGTTCCATTCTTTTGTTGCGCAAATAACCAAATACTGTCGTACCGAACAACTCCTTGAATCCCGCTTTCAGCTTAAAATCACTGATCCCGGTCAGACGGGATAATTCCAGAAGCGAGGGCGGCTGTTCCATCCGGCATGCCAGTATATTCGCCGCCTCGCGTATCTTATCCAGATCGGTTCTTCGCAACCCCCTGCCTCTGCCCGGAGTCGAACTGTCGACGTCAAACAGTAACCGCTGCATATAAATGGCTAGCAGTTCCAGCGCTTTCCCTTCCAGGTACATTTTACGCAAAGGCGGCGCCACGGGGCATGTCAACATCTGACGCACAAGCTGCTCCTCGGCTGGCGGAATCGCCTGCTGGAAGATCCGAACAGCTTGAGAACCGAGCAGCTTGTTCATATCCAAATTCACGTCGCCGCCAAACGCATCTACCAACTCTCGGAAGACAGACTCTGCTATTCTAATCTCACAGGCTAACATAGGTTCCTTGGCGTCATAACACATCTCCGCCTCCAAATTCCGTATGAAAGCAAGCTGACACTGGTTGTTCTGTATATGCAAATGGTGTCCTGACAGATTGATTTCACTTGCTCCGTTTAACCAGAAGCTGAGTTCAATCATCGGAACATCGGATTGGAAACGGAGCGTCTGCGACTGGTAAAAACGGCAGTCTGCAACAATCAGCTCGATACCTGGCCGCAGCTTCGTTCGAATAACGGTACCTGCGCCGTAGTCATCTAACATATCGATCCTGTCCATGGAGGAATCGCTGACGTTCAATACATCTACCATTCCCAAATATTGATAATAGAAATCACGAAAATCGTCATGCTCCAAATTTGCTCCCTGTTCGATACACGACCACCCCATCTCTTCCCTGATAGGATCATCTTACGTCAATTGAGAATGATTTTCAATAAGAAAAGAGATTATAGTTTCACTCTTTGCAGTCGCAACGCATTCAACACAACGGATACCGAACTAAGTGCCATAGCCGCCCCTGCTACCCAAGGCGCCAACAGGCCTAGAGCTGCAATTGGGATTCCAAGCGCATTGTACCCGAGCGCCCAGAATAAGTTTTGTTTAATATTGGTCATCGTTTTACGGCTCATGACAATCGCGTCCGCGATACTTGTCAGTTCCCCGCGCATGAGTGTCACATCTGCCGCTTCCATTGCAATATCCGTTCCCGTGCCTATCGCCAAGCCCACGTCAGCCGTCGCTAAAGCCGGGGCATCATTGATGCCGTCGCCAACCATAGCCACGGTTACGCCTTGGATTTGAAGCTTTCTCACTTCTTCCGCCTTACCTTCGGGAAGAACTTCTGCGAGCACATGATCAATGCCGACTTGTTGAGCTATCGCTTGTGCCGTGCGCTCATTATCGCCAGTCATCATGATGACCTTGATCCCCATATGCTTCAACTGAGAGATGGCCTCTTTGGATGAGTCCTTGATCGTATCCGCTACGGCAACCAAACCGGCATAGCGTTGATCGACCGCGACAAGCATCGCTGTTTTGCCGTCGGACTCCAGTCTTTCCATCACGGCTGACGCTTTGCCATAATCAATGGCTTCACGCTGCAACAGCTTGCGAGTTCCTATCAGAACCTCGCGGCCTGCGACAACCGCTCGAATCCCGTAACCAGGAATTGCCTCGAACTGCTCGGCAGCGGTCAGCTCGATCCCTTTGGCAATGATCCCCGCAACAATCGCTTCAGCTAGCGGATGCTCTGATTGTTTTTCCGCTGAGCCGATTAGACGAAGAACGCCCGCCTCATCCATGGCCGCCTCCATACGAACATCGGTCAGTTCCGGTTTGCCCTTGGTCACTGTGCCTGTTTTATCCAGCACGATCGTTTGCACTTTCTGCATAGCTTCCAAATGCTCGCCACCCTTGAACAGGATACCAAGCTCCGCCGCGCGGCCCGATCCCGCCATAATAGAAGTCGGGGTTGCCAGTCCCAGCGCACACGGACAAGCAATCACTAGAACAGCAATGGCCTTCTCTAAGGCTGTTGCAAATTCACCAGGAGCCGCCCAAATAAACCAAATCATAAAAGTCACAACAGCCAGCCCCACAACAATAGGGACAAAAATACCCGATATCACATCAGCGATCCGCTGAATCGGCGCTTTGGAACCTTGCGCTTCTTCGACAACTCGAATGATGTGAGCGAGCGCTGTGTCTTTGCCGACACGTGTCGCTTTCATCTTCAAGCTGCCGTTTTTGTTCACGGTCGAACCGATCAACGCATCACCCGCTTTTTTCTCAACCGGTAGGCTTTCTCCTGTGAGCATCGACTCATCCACCGCCGAAAATCCCTCTGCGACTTCACCGTCAACAGGAATTTTCTCACCAGGTTTCACAAGCACAAGGTCGCCAATCAGCACCTCTTCCACCGGTATCGATATTTCCTCGCCATCACGGATAACCAAAGCTGTTTTGGCTTGAAGCCCCATCAATTTCTGGATGGCTTCCGACGTACGGCCTTTGGCCAAAATTTCAAATAATTTCCCTAAAATAATCAAAGTAATCAAGATCGCGCTAGTTTCGTAGTACATATCTGGCGCATGGCGATGAACATCCGTTGAACCTGCCCATTGCAGTGTCAACACCAAGCTATAAAAGTAAGCCGCTGACGTCCCGAGAGAGACAAGCACATCCATATTCGCGCTTTTGTTGCGAAGTGCTTTGTAAGCTGATACGTAAAATTGTCGGCCTATGATGAACTGAACTGGCGTAGCTAGCACTAGCTGCACCCAAGGATTCATCAGAAACTCAGGCAGATAAATCCATGATGTAAATGAAAAGTGGCTGACCATTGCCCATAACAGCGGAAACGAGAGCACCGCAGACACAGCAAGCTGCATTTTCTTATGGCGAATCTCCTGCTGCTTGTGATCGCCGGCAGCTTCCTCCTTGGGGATGGCTTTGTAGCCCAATTGCGCTACTTTATTAACCATCTCACGGGTTGAAACCTCGGCGGCGCTATACTCAACATGCGCTGTTTCTAGCGCAAGATTAACCACAGCTTTGCTAATGCCTGGCAGCTTGTTCAACCCTTTTTCAATCCGCGTAGCGCAAGCTGCGCAAGTCATGCCGACGATCGTGAAATCCGCAGTGTCCTTAACCGTGTCATACCCCAAAGCTTGAATCTTGCCTTCGAGATCAGCCACATTTACTTGAGATGGATCAAAGGTGACAGAAGCCTTCTCCAGCGCAAAGTTAACATTAGCTTCTGCAACGCCATCCATTTTCTTTAATCCTTTTTCGATTCTATTCGCACACGCCGCGCAGGTCATCCCTGTGATTTGCAGACTCGTTTGTTGCTGTTCACCTTGTTTGTCCATGTCCACCCTCCAGCCCGAATACCCCCATGGGGTATATTTCTTTCAAAAAAAATAGGTATTGCATAGAAAAAGCCGCAAGGAAGCGGCTCAACCTCTTATTTCGCGACGTCATAGCCTTGCTCTTCAATCGCTTCCTTAATCGTGTCCACAGAAACTTTCGATTCATCGAATTCTACAGTTACAGAGCCAGCGCTCAAATCCACTTTACCCGCAGCACCTAGTTTCTTGACCGCGCCTTCGACGGAATTCACACAATGACCACAGGACATACCTTCTACTTTCAATGTAACGCTTTGCATATTGGATCTCTCCCTTATTATTTCATTAATTTATTCACGGTAATCATGAGTTCCTTAATAACCTCATTATCACCTTCTTGAATCCGTTCGATCACGCAACTGTTAAGATGATGTTCAAGAAGCAGCTTGCCAACGCCGTTCAATGCTGATTGAATCGCAGCGATCTGATTCAACACATCGTCGCAATACGTATCCTTCTCAATCAAACCTTTCACACCGCGGATTTGCCCTTCGATGCGATTAAGTCGTGTAACCAAATTGCTTTTGGTCTTATCGGAATGATGACTTTTGCGGTCACTGCCGGAGTGGCAGCTCGCCTCATGGCCTTCCGCCTTATCCTGATGTTCCATATCCATAACCTCCTCACAACTCCAATATAGCATACCCCCCTACCCTATATCAAGCCCTTAATTTAAAAAAAGCTGTCTCCGAGTAGTATGTACCCAGAAATCAGCTCTACACTTCATCATTCATCACATGCTTACACCCAAACATCTAATCTCGTCTTCCATCTCACGCCGCAGCGATAATTTATCGTCCGCATCCAGAAAAGCCGCGTCAACGCCATTCATAATGAGCTTCACAAGCTCCGGTGTCGTAAAGCCAAACCGGTCCGCTAACACGCGGTATTCGTTCGTAATATCTGTTCCCGAAACGCTCGGATTATCCGTATTAATCGTGACGAGCAGTCCTTCGTCCAAATATTCACGAATCGGATAAGCCTCCCAACCAGGAACGGCTTTCGTTTGGATGTTGCTGATCGGGCACATTTCCAAGGGGATGCGTCGTTCTTTGACCATGTCCAGAATCGTCCTGTTCTCCTTCAATCTCACACCATGCCCGATGCGGGTTGCCCCCAGATTCGTGACTGCTTCATACACATTGACCGCTCCAGCAGCTTCTCCTGCATGAATCGTGACAGGGATGCCCAGCCTTGTGGATTCTGCAAACACTTCCCGGAAAAACTCTGGTGGATACGTTGCCTCATCTCCAGCCAAATCGACGGCAACCACGCCTTTCCCGACAAATTGAGCTGCCCCCTCGATGACTTCTAGATTGCTTTTACTGGAATGATTCCTCATGCAAATAACAATGACGCCGCCCTTCACGCCATAATCCCGCTGCCCTCGCTTCATCCCCTCCACAACATGATGTATCGTTTCCTCCACCGTCAAACCGTTATTCCGATGCAGTTGCGGGGCAAAACGAACCTCTACATACTTGCAATTATGTGCCGCCGATTGCTGGGCGACCTCATAGGCAATCCGCTCCAGCGCTTCGCCAGATTGCATGAATTTCGTCGTGAAATGGAATTTGCTCAAATATTCAATGAGACTGCCGCATTCATTACCTACACGCATATGGGGAATTAAGCCTTCTTTATGGTAAACGGGAAGATCGATGCCTTGTTGCAGAGCGAGCTCCAAGATCGTTTCCGGCTTCACACTCCCATCCAAGTGCAAGTGAAGATCAACTTTGGGCAGTCGCGATAACAGTTCAAGCGTCCGATTGTGTGCCATCTTCTATCATTCCCTTCTTTTTAGATTGGATAAAATCGAGGCCAACTGTGGCAACTCATTTCAAAGAATTTCACTAACTTTAAACCAATGTCACTTATATGTCAATATATATGTCATATATTCTATTTTATTATTATATGTGTTAGATTATGTAACGTTTCGGGCGAAATAAAAAAACCTTAGCCTGGGGCTGCGGCTAGGTACTTTTAAATTCTACGCTCGCTCAGGTGCTAACTACATCTCCTGCGCTTCTTTCCGCTGCATAACTTTCAAAGCTTCCTTCACACTTAATGGTGAAAGCTCGTTCTCCGCAACGAATGAACGGACAGCCGCCCGTATAAGGTGATGCCATCGTATGTAAGCCTCCTTAAGCCTAATTCTGGCTACGCTTTATGCTAGCAATTCCGTCATGATTCGGGTATGCTTATAGCAGAATTTTTCACATAGACTACTTACCCGGATCGGAGAGAAACAGATGACTTACAAGTTAGTTGCTGCTGATTTAGATGATACTTTGCTTCGCGATGATTTGACCATTGCCCAAGAAACGATCGATGCCATGCATCAAGCGGTTGCCAAGGGTGTCATGGTGACCATTGCTACGGGAAGAAGCTTCCCGTCTGCGGCCCGAATTGCCAACCAAATCGGCCTCAACGTCCCGATCATTACGTACCAAGGCGCCTTAATCAAAAATCTATTAGATGAAGAAGTGCTCTACGAGCGCACAGTTCCCGTGGAAAGCGCCCGCTTCTTGCTCGACTTTTGCGAAAAGAGAAACCTTCATCTCCAGCTTTACCATGGCGACCAGCTTTATGCAGGTGAAGATAATGATAAAATCAAAAACTATGTTCGTCTTTCCAAAACGCCGTACATTATCGGGGATCTCCGCCAATGGATCGATATTCCGCAGCCAAAACTGCTGATCGTGGATACGCCTGAGGTTTGCGATCAAATTCGCGAAGAGCTGCTTCCTCTGCTCGGGGACCAGATGCATATCACGAAATCCAAGCCGCACTATTTGGAATTCATGCACAAAGAAGGGACCAAAGGGCATGCGATTACCTTCCTCGCCGCGCATATCGGCTGCTCCTTAGAAGAAGTCATCGCTCTCGGAGATGCCTGGAATGATCGTGAAATGCTTGAAGTCGCTGGGCTTGGCGTAGCGATGGATAATGCTTTGCCAGAGCTTAAGGCACTCGCGAATTACGTCACCAAAAGCAATAATGATAACGGTGTGGGCCATGTCATCGAGAAATTTATTTTGAACGCTTAATTCGAATTTCAACCGATTCCAGCTGCATGATTGACTTGTGCCAGCCAGAGTCGGTTTTTTCTTGGTATTTGCTCGTTAAATGGACATATCCTGTCTCTGCCGTTGATATATTACAGTAGACTCAGACTATTTCCGGAGGTGTTTCCACATGGAAAATTATCCGTTAACACTGCGCGCACTCTTCGACCGTTCCCAATCACTGTTTGGCAAAAAAGAGGTCGTTTCCCGCACTAACTCCGGCATCTCTCGCTATACATACGCTGATTTCGGCAGACGTACACGGCAGCTATCCAGTGCTTTGCAAGGACTTGGCGTTAAGCCCGGTGATCGAATAGCCACGTTCGCTTGGAATCATCATTGGCACTTAGAGGCCTATTTTGCAATCCCTTGCATGGGCGCTGTGCTGCATACCGTCAATATTCGTCTCCCCCTCGAGCATATTGTGTACATTTTGAACCATGCCCAAGACCGCTTTCTTTTCGTTGATGAGACCCTGCTCCCGGTTATCGAGAAGATTCAAGATCAACTTACAACCATCGAAGGCTATATCATTATGACTGATCGTCAGGAATTGCCGCCTACTTCTTTACAGCCCGTCTATGGATATGAGAACATATTAAATGATGGAGATCCGCAATACATGTTTAGCGACGACATACATGAAAGCGCTCCCGCTGGTTTGTGTTATACCTCGGCTACGACAGGCAAACCTAAGGGTGTGGTGTACTCGCATCGCGGCATCTACCTGCATTCTTTGTCCATCGGCCTTGCCGATACACTCGGTTTATCCGAACGGGATACGGTCATGCCCATTGTGCCGATGTTTCATGTGAATGCGTGGGGACTCCCCTTCGCATCTGTCTGGTTCGGCAGCAAGCAGGTGCTGCCGGGACCAGCGCCCACACCGGGTATTCTGCTTGGCCTGATGGCCGATGAACAGGTTACGATTGCAGCCGGAGTACCCACCGTGTGGACGGCGGCGCTGAAAGCGCAAGAAGCCAAACAAGCGGATCTCTCCACCCTGCGAGCCGTCGTTTGCGGAGGGTCTGCCGCCCCGAGAAGTCTGATAGAAAGCTACGAACAGCGGCTCGGGATACCTTTCTATCATGCCTATGGCATGACGGAAACGTGTCCGCTGGTCACCGTCGCCAGACTCAAAAGCTATCAAGATGCTGCCTCTTACGATGAACAGTACACTACCAGAGCCACACAAGGCTTGCTAGTGCCTGGCCTGGAAATGAAAATCGTCGGCCCTCGCGGCGAAGTCGCCTGGGATGGACATGAAATGGGTGAAATTCTGCTGCGAGGCCCTTGGGTCGCTACTGCTTATTACCAAGATGAGCGCACACAAGAATCGTTCCATGACGGCTGGTTTCATAGCGGAGATATCGCGGTCATTGACCAGGAAGGCTTTGTCAAACTGGTTGACAGAGCTAAGGATCTAGTGAAGAGCGGCGGTGAATGGATCTCCTCCCTTGACTTGGAAAACACTTTGATGGCCCATCCGAATGTATTCGAGGCCTGCGTGATTGGCGTCCCCCATCCCAAATGGGGTGAGCGTCCACTTGCCTTCGTCGTCCTGAAAGACTTCGCATTGCAAGCGGGCGACAAAGCCGATTTACTGCATTTTTTGACGCCCAAATTCGCCAAATGGTGGATTCCTGACGACGTTATTTTCCTTCAGGAAATCCCGCGATCCTCCGTCGGCAAATTTATGAAACGCGAGCTGCGTGAGCAGTATCAAACTTATTTTACAGGAGACTAGAATCGTTATGACCAATCCTGAATTAGCAGGCTTTCGCTTTTATTCACCGACGAAGGTTCGGTTTTGCGAGACCGATGCGAATGGACATTTGAGTCATGTTTCATCCGTTATTTATATGGAGCAAGCGCGTTGTGAGTATATGAATGGGTTAGGTTTATTTTTTGCCGATACAGCCGGTGAGGCGGTTGATAAAACCTTCTTTCTCGTCAGTCAGTCCGTCGAGTATAAGTCGCAAGCGCATTTCAACGATACCCTGGATATCTATATGAAGGTACACCGACTCGGGAGATCATCGATTGAGACTCACTATGCGATTGTCCAAAGAGATACCCAACAGGTCGTGAGCTTCGCCACGAGTACAGGTGTGTACATCGATGCCCATACTCAAAAAAGCACCCCGCTGCCGCTAGATTTAGCGAGCCGAATTGAACTGTTCGAAGCAGCGTTCGAACCAAATAACCGATGAAGGGCGTGCGTTCTTGATGTTCGACGAGAGCTTACTGAAGGATAAGGTCATTCTCATTACGGGCGGAGGCACCGGACTTGGCCGGGCGATGGGAGAGAAATTCCTGACGCTTGGCGCCAAATTGGCGATTACGAGCCGTCGTGAAGAGGTTCTGGTCAAAGCGGCCGCTGAAATGGGGCATGACGGCAAGGAAGTTTTCTACCATAGCTGCGATGTGCGCGATGCGCAGCAGGTGGCCGACATGGTAGCCGCGGTAGAAGATCACTATGGCCGCATTGATGTACTGATCAATAACGCGGCCGGCAATTTCGCCAGCCCGACGGAGAATCTGTCTCCGCGGGCAGTTGATGCGGTGCTGAATATCGTCCTCCACGGCACGTTCTATACAACCCTGGAAGTGGGCAAAAGATGGATCGAGCAAGGGCGCGGCGGTACGATGCTGAACATCGTCACCTCTTACGCCTCGACTGGCTCGGGTTTCGTCGTCCCGTCGGCTGCGGCCAAAGCCGGCGTGCTGGCCCTGACGCGCTCGTTGGCGGTCGAGTGGGCGCGGTACGGCATTCGCCAGGTGGCCATCGCGCCAGGGCTCTTCCCGACCGACGGCGCGTGGAGCCGATTGGCTCCGACACCCGAGCTGTCGGAGAAGCTTCTGAACCGCGTGCCGCTGGGCCGGGTCGGCGAGAAAGATGAGCTCGCGAACCTCGCGGCTTATCTAATTTCGGACTTCGCCGCCTATATTAACGGCGAAGTGATCACGATCGACGGCGGCGAATGGCTGCAAGGCGCCGGGCAGTTCAACGACCTGCTCGAGGTCACCGACGAGCAGTGGGTTACCCTTGCGGAGATGACACGCAAGGGTAAATCGTGAGCAGCGTGTCCGCGCTGCTCACGATTTAAGTCCGCGTGATCCCTTCATTTACTCCATGATCCTCTCATTTCCTCCAATCACCTTGCTGTAAGAGTGAAAAACAGCGTTACGGCGGCACTTTCAGCAGGATGCCACTTCTTAGTGCTGTTTTTCAGCCTTAAGTCCGCATGATCCTCTCAT